>CAVXIJ010000023.1:0-743447 GCA_963761765.1 uncultured Actinomycetota bacterium | reverse complement strand
GCAACAGCTCCTCAGTAACGTCGACGATATACGTAAGTTACGTCTTGTCAATATCCAAAAGTAAGGTTGAGATGCGCCACAACCCAGCGTAAGTAGGGGGAGGACACCGCATGCAGGGATATGCACATCGGCCAGGAATGAGCAGATCGACATTTTTGTCACGATTAGCTCGATGGACACGGTCCGCCCGCACGCCGCTGGCCGCCGGCCTCGCGGCCGTACTGAGCGCGGGGCTCCTCGCCGGGTGCACCGCCCGCACGGGACCCGCCGCGCCGGACGGCTCGATCACCGTCTGGTCGCTGGAGAACCTCCCTCCGCGGATAACCGTCACGAACGAGGTCGTCGATCGGTTCGAGCGGCAGAGCGGGATCAGGGTCAAACTGGTCGGAGTGGCGGAGGCCCAGCTTCCGCAACTTGTCATGTCGGCAGCAGCCTCGGGCACACTGCCCGATGTGATCGGCGCGGTGCCGATGGGCCTCATCTGGCAGATGTACAGCAACGACCTGCTGAACACGCAGGTCAGCGGACAGGTCGTGCACGCCCTGGGCAGTGCCACCTTCGACGCGAACGCGCTGCGGCTGACGTCCGACTGACCGCACCCTGGCTCGCGGTGCCCTCCGATGCCTGGCTGCAACTGCTCGTCTACCGCAAGGACCGTCTCGCCCGGGCGCACCTGCCGTCCTGGGACAGCTACCACACGCTCGTCCATGCCCCCGCCGCCCTCACCGGGAACGGGCGGTACGGCATGTCGGCGGCCACCGACCCCGCCGATGTGTTCACCCAGCAGAGTTTCGAGGACCTGGCGCTCGCCCACGGCTGCCGGCTGGTGGACGACCACGGCACGGTCGCCCTCGGCTCCGCCGCCTGCCGCACCGCCTTCGGCACCTATGACCAGCTCGGCCGCCGCTACGGCGCCCCCGGTACCCAGACGGTCGACTCCACCCGTGCGACCTACTTCGCCGGGGCGCTCCTCGATGATCCTGTGGTCGTCGTTCCTGCTCGACGAGCTGGCGGGGCTGCGCTCCGACGCGCTGCCCGAGCTGCCTTGAGTGCAAGAAGGACAAGAGCTTCCTCGCCGCCCACAGCGGTCTGATCACCGCCCTGTCGGGGCCGGATCACGCGGCCCCCGCCGAGTTCGGCGAGGTGACCTCCTGGGCGGTCACCAGGACCGCGGAGACCGCCGCGTCGCGTGCGTTTGTTACGTACATGATGAGCACGGGCTACAGGGAGTGGTTCGGCATGGCTCCCGAGGGAAAAATTCCGGTCCGCAAGGGCACCACCGCAGATCCGGACACATACCAGCGGGCCTGGCGGTCAGGGAAGATCGGCGTGGACACCCGCAAGCCGATGGACCAGGTCTATCCGAAGGCCCTGGCGACGGCTGATCGCCGGGATCGGCACCATGCAGCGCTGGGGCATCGCGCAGGGCCAGGGCGCCCTGGTCGGCGCCGTCAACGGGGAGCTTTCGGTGTCCCGGGCGATCGCCGCGATGGCCAGCGGCCAGACCTCACCGGACGAGGCCGCGCACACCGCGCAGGGTGACGTCCTTGACCTCCAGAGGTCTCTTCAGTAGCCGTCCGCCGATCCGCGGAGGAATCCCCATGAGCACTCCGGTATCCCGCACACGCGAAGCCTCCGACGCCGACCACCGCCCGGCGGGCGGCCCGCCCGAACGCCGTCCCCGCACCGCCGCACTGCGCCAGAACCGCGCCGGCCTGGCCTTCGTAGGGCCCACCTTCGTGGTGGTCTTCGTCGTCGTGATCGTGCCGGTCCTGTGGACCGTGTTGCTGGCGTTCCAGCGGGCCCGCCTGGTCGACATCCAGGGCATGGGCCTGTTCGGCGACAGGTCGCTGCGCAACTTCACACACGTCTTCACCTCACCCGGCCTCTTCTCCAGCCTGCTCACCACCCTGCTCTACACCGTGGGTGGCACCGCGGGCTCCGTCGTGCTGGGCCTGATCGCCGCTCTCGCGCTGCGCCGCCCGTTTCGCGGCCGGGGCCTGCTGCGCGGTGCGATGCTGCTGCCGTACGTGGCACCGGTTGTTGGCGGTCACCTTCGTGTGGCAGGTCGCGCTCAGCCCGCAGTACGGCATCGTGAACGAGTGGGGTGCCCGGCTGTTCGGCTGGGACGATCCCATCGCCTTCCTGTCCACCCGTAGTTACGCGGTAAGCCTGTTCGGGTGGCACACCGAGCGCGCCGGCCGCGCTGTTCACCGTGATCGCGTTCGAGACCAGGTGTACTTCCCCTTCGCCTTCCTCTTCCTGCTGGCCAGGCTCCAGGCGGTGCCCGCCGCGCTGGAGGAGGCGGCCCGGGTCGACGGGGCCACCCCCACCCAGCGTTTCTCCTACGTCCTGCTGCCGCAGCTGATGCCCGTCATCGCCTTGCTGTGCGCGCTGCGTTTCATCTGGACGTTCAACAAGTTCGACGACATGTACCTGCTCACCGGCGGTGGCTCTGGCACCGATGTGGTGGCGGTGCGGGTGTACGACTTCCTGACCGCTCGCTTCGACGTCGGCGCCGCATGTGCGCAGGCGCTCGTGTCGGCCGTGGCGCTGACGGTGCTGCTCGGCCTGTACTTCGCGTTCTTCGCCAGGAAGACGCGGGACACCGGGGAGACAGCGGCGTGCTGACCCGCGCACAGTTCGAGGAGCGCTTCTTCGGCGCGGCGCGCTGGGTCACGATCGCCGTGCTGGCGCTCATCACCCTCGTGCCCTTCTGCTACATGGTGCTGCTGTCGGTGAAACCGATCGACGCCCTGCTGCTCGACCCTGGCTCCTGTGGGTGTCGGCCCAGGACTTCACCCTGGACACCTACCGCAGTGTGCTGAGGCCCGTCTCCGAGGGCGGGCAGGGCTTCCTGCGGATGCTGGCCAACCGGCGCTGGTGGCGCTCGGCACGGTGGTGCTCACCCTTGCCGCGGCGGTGCCCGGCGCGTACGCCATCGGCAGGCTGCGGTTCTTCGGGCGCCGCCAGGTCAGCGCGCTGTTCCTCGCCGTGTACCTCTTTCCCGCCACACTGCTCGCGGTGCCCCTGTTCGTGATGTTCGCCAAAATGGGGCTGTCCGGGAATCTGGTGGGGTTGGCCATCGTATACATCGCACAGACCGTTCCCGTGTCGATCTATATGATGAAGAACTACTTCGTCACCATCCCGTACAGCATCGAGGAGGCAGCAGCCCTGGACGGCTGCACCAGATTGCAGACCGTGCGCAAAGTGGTCCTGCCGCTGAGCCTGCCGTCCCTGACCGTCACCGGACTCCATGTCTTCATGATCGCCTGGAACGAGTTCCTCTTCGCTCTGCTGTTCCTCGCGGCTGCTCCTGACAGGTGGACGGTGCCGCTGGGCCTCCAGCAGCTCGCGGGCGGTGTCGAGGTGCCCAAGACCGTCCTGATGGCCGGGTCCGTCGTGCTGACCGTTCCTGTGGTGCTGCTCTTCTACGCGGCTCAGAGGCTGCTGATAGAGGGTCTGACCAGCGGCGCCGACAAGACGTAGGCGGGGCGGGCCGCACGCGGCAACCGAAGTCGGTGGCCCCGCACCGGGGCTGCCGCCACCGGGCGCCGCCGAACAAGCGAGGAGTACCGAAGAGATGATGCCGGCCAGTCAGGCGAGCGCAGGGCATCTGCTGCAGTTGATCCGCAGCGGCCGGGCCACCACGCGCGGCGAGCTCCAGCAGGCCACGGGTCTGTCGCGGTCCACCGTGGGACACCGTCTCGATCAGCTCTTCGGCGCGGGCTGGCTGCGCGAGACCAGCGGAGTCCCGGGCGGGACGGTCACCGGGCGGCCCTCGGCCCACCTGGAGTTCGACTCCTCGCACGCGGTGGTGCTCGCCGTCGACCTGGGGACCCGGCACGGCCAAGCGGCGGCGCTTGACCTGGCGGGGCAGGTGCTGGCGGAGCATGCCGCGCCGCTGCTCATCTCGGACGGCCCGGAGCAGGTCCTGGACACGCTCGCGCGGTGGTTCCCGCCCCTGCTCGCCAAGGCGGGCAGCGATCCGTCGCGGGTCTGCGGAATCGGTCTTTCAGTGCCGGGCCCGGTGGATTGGGAGACCGGCCGGGTCGTCCAGCCGCCGATCATGCCGGGCTGGGACCAGTACCCCATCCCCAAGCGGATGCAGGAGGCCTACCGCCGCCATGTGTCCGACGACGGCATACCCGTGCCCGTACTCGTCTACAACGACGCCAACCTGATGGCGTACGCCGAGCAGCGCCGCTTCTACCCCGACTGCGCCGCGTTCCTGCTGGTGAAGGTGGCGACCGGGATCGGCGCCGGACTCGTCGTGGGCGGCCAGCCCTACCGCGGCATCGACGGCGGGGCGGGCGACATCGGGCACATCAGGCTCCATGACGAGCCCGACGCGCTGTGCATGTGCGGCTCGTACGGATGCCTGGCGGCCGTCGCCAGCGGGCGCGCCATCGCCGCGCGGCTCACCACCGAGGGCACGCTGGCCGCGTCCGGGTCCGATGTGCGCCGCCATCTGGCGGCCGGTCAGCCGGACGCGGTGCGGCTGGCCAGACAGGCGGGGCAGCGCGTCGGTGAGGTCCTCGTCGCGTGGTGACGGTGCTCAATCCGGGCGTGCTGGTGCTCGCGGGCGATCTGGCCGGGACGCCGTTCCTCGCCGGGGTGCGTGAACTGCTCTACCAGCGGGCCATGCCCCGCACCACCGCCCATCTCCATGTGGTGACCTCGCAGCTCGGCGAGTACGCGGCGCTGGAAGGAGCCACGGCGATGGTGGTGGAGCACCTGTACGCGCCCGACCGAGCGGACGCCCGGCTGGCCGCGCTGGACGGCGGCTGAGGACTCGGGCCATGCGGTGACCGCGCCCTTGGGCGGCACGGCAGGGCGGGCTGACGGGCCGGCGCGTGGCGCGGCAGGGATCGTCCCAGGAGAGCGGGAGAGGCGGGCGGGATCAGTCCCAGGGGAAATCGCCACTCTTGCCGTCGATCAGCTCGCGGATGATGTCCATGTGCCCGGTGTGCCGTGCGGTCTCCTCGATCATATGGATGAGCACCCACCGCAGCGTCACCTGCTCGCCGTACCAGGCGGTGCCCAGGGACTGGAGGTCCAGCTCGCCGATGACCAGGTCGGCGGCGGCGCGGGCTCTGCCGTAAAAGGCGAGGATGTCCGCGGTGCTCTCCTCGGGCGTGACGCGCAGATCCGCGTCGTCGTCATCCGGGTCGACGGGCAGCGGCTCGGTCTCCCGCCCGAACGCCGTGCAGAACCAGCCATACTCGACGGCCGCGAGGTGCTTCACCAGCCCCAGCAGATTGGTGCCCGACGGGGTCATGGGCCGCCGCAGCTGCTCGTCGTCGAGCCCTTCCACCTTCCAGAGCACGGCATCGCGGTGCCGGTCCAGGCTGCTGTGCAGGCTTTCCTTCTCGCCGCCGGTGTACGGCACAATCTTGACCATGCCGCGGACCGTAGCAGCCGGGACTGACACCACGCCCGCACATCTGTTCGCAACGGGAACGTACAGGCCCGCGGCCCGGCTCACCGCTCGACCGGTCCGGTGACGGGCACGGGACGGCCCGCCGGGCGGGCCAGAGCATAATGGCAGCGGCGTCGCGGGCGATGGGGCCCCGAGCGCGGCCGACGACACCGGCACACCGGTGCCGGGAACGGCCCCGGGATATCACCGCCCCCGACCGACGCGAGGCACACCATGGCATTGCAGATCAGCGCCACCAACCCGGAGCACCCCACGCTCCTGCTCGACCTGCCCTGGCACCTGCCGCTCGAAGAGTGGCCGGAGAGATACCTGGTGCCGCTCCCCCGGGGCATCTCCCGGCACGTGGTGCGTTACGCGCGCGCCGGTGCCGAGGTCATCGCCGTCAAGGAGCTCGCCGAGCGGCCGGCGGTGCGCGAGTACGAGATGCTGCGCACCCTCGACCGCCTCGCGATCCCCGCGGTGGACCCGCTGGCCGTGGTCACGGGCCGGACGGACGCCCAGCAGGAACCGCTGCAGCCGGTGCTGATCACCCGTCATCTGCGGGGTTCGCTGCCGTACCGCTCCATGTTCGAGACGACCCTGCGCCCCGACACGGTGCACCGGCTCATGGACGCGCTCGCGGTGCTGCTGGTGCGGCTGCACCTGGCGGGCTTCGCCTGGGGTGACTGCTCGCTGTCGAACACCCTTTTCCGGCGGGACGCGGGCGCGTACGCCGCGTACCTGGTGGACGCCGAGACCGGAGAGATGCACCCGAGGCTCTCGAACGGGCAGCGCGGCTACGACATCGAGCTCGCGCAGATGAACATCAGCGGCGAAATGCTGGACCTGGAGGCCTCCGGAGCGCTCCACCCGTCGCTCGATCCGATCGCCTTCGGCGCGGAGATCGGGCGGCGCTACGGCGACCTGTGGAACGAACTGACCCGGGCCTCGGTCTATCCGGCGGGCAAACGCCACTACATGGAGCGCCGCATCCGCCGGCTCAACGACCTGGGTTTCGACATCGCCGAGATGCAGATAGCCCACGAGGCCAACGGCGACACCGTGACCTTCGTGCCGAAGGTCGTCGACGCGGGCCACCACCAGCGCCAGCTGCTGCGCCTGACCGGCCTGGACACCGAGGAGAACCAGGCCCGGCGGCTGCTGGGCGACCTGGAGAGCTGGATGGCCAGCCAGGACGACTACCTGCCGGGCGATCCTTCCGCGAGTTCTCCACTGGACGCGGACGGCGAGGGCTCCATGGGCGCCCGCCCGGAGGTACTGGCCCACCGATGGGTCCGCGACGTCTTCCGGCCGACGGTCCGAGCCGTGCCCGAGGACGTCCGCAGCACCCTCGACCCGGCCGAGCTCTACCACGAACTGCTGGAACACCGCTGGTACCTGTCCCAGCGCGCGCAGCACGACGTCGGCCTGGACGCTGCGGTGGAGGACTACGTCCGCACGGTCGTGCCGCAGCGGACCAAGGAGGCGTGAGCCCTGGGTCGCCTGGGCCCGAGGTGCGTGGCCGGCGGAGTTGCTCCGGGTCCTGAATCGGCGGCGGTCCCGTTGGCCGGAAAGCGACGTCGGGACGGCGATGAGTTCCGGGCGGCGCGCCGGTCAACAAGGGAGCCGGGTGGGCCGTACGGTGCCGGGCGGGGACATTCCGTGCAGGCCGGAGTGCCCGGCGATCGGCACGGCGGTCCGACCCAGCCCGACCAGCAAGGAGAGCGCGATGCCCAGGATCACCCCCAACCTCTGGTTCGACACCCAGGGCAAGGAAGCCGCCGAGTTCTACTGTTCGGTGTTTCCGAACTCGAAGATCACCAATGTCTCGTACTTCGGGGAGGCCGGTCCGCGCCCGGCCGGCACGGTGCTCACCGTCGACTTCGAACTCGACGGCCAGCCTTACACCGCGATCAACGGCGGCCCCGAGTTCACCTTCGACGAGGCGGTTTCGTTGATGATCAACTGCGCCGACCAGGACGAGGTTGACTACTACTGGAGCCGCCTCCTCGCGGACGGCGGCCGGGAGTCCCAGTGCGGCTGGCTGAAGGACAAGTACGGCATGTCATGGCAGGTCGTCCCCGTCGAGCTCGGCAAGCTGCTGAGCGACCCGGACCCGGGCCGCTCCCAGCGGGTCATGAGGGCGATGCTCGCCATGCAGAAGATCGACGTCGCCGCCCTGCGTGCAGCGGCGGACAGTGACTGAGGCGATCCGCAGGTACGCCCTGGCGCTGGGGCCGCGGCTGCCCGGCTGCGCGGGCCGTGCTCGGCCTCCGGCACCGTGCCGCGCTTGACGGTCCGGCGCGGGGGAACTCGGAGGCGGAAGATGCGGCCCGCGCCCGCGGTACCGAAACTGGAAGGAACACCGCAGGTACATACGACCGTATGACCGGGACCCTTCAGTGACTCCCCCGCGCTCTTGAGGAGCAGGGGGACCCCCAGGGAGCGACCCCATGCGATTCCACGACCGCAGGCAGGCGGGCAGAAATCTTGCCGCCTGGTTCCTCGAATGGCCCGCAACCGAACGGCTCACCGACATCGTCGTGCTGGCGCTGCCGCGCGGCGGCGTACCCGTCGCGGCGGAGGTCGCGCAGGCGCTGCACGCACCACTGGACATCCTGGTGGCCCGCAAGATCGGCCTGCCGGGGCGCCCCGAAATGAGTGTCGGCGCCCTGGTGGCCGACGAGCCGCCCATCTTCGATCACGCGACACTCGACGTCCTCGGCGTCACCGAGGACGAGCTCGGCGCGGGTATCGCCAGGGAGCGTAAGGAGATGCGCCGCCGCGAGCACCGCTACCGCAAGGGGCGGCCCGCGCCGCATCTGCGGGGCCGGACGGTCATCCTCGTCGACGACGGCCTCGCCACCGGCGCCACCGCCCGCGCGGCCCTGCGCCACCTGCGCCGCCACGAGCCCGGCCACCTGATCATGGCCGCGCCGGTCGGCAGCCCCGATGTCGCGCTGAGCCTGCGCGACTACGCGGATGAGGTGATCTGCCTGCACGAACCCGAGCACTTCCGCAGCGTCGGGCAGTGGTACGAGAACTTCGACCAGGTCAGCGACGCCGAGGTCGTGGACACACTGCGCGCGTTCCACGCCGCGGTCTGACCGCGGCGTGCAGTCGGTACCTGGGGCTGTGGCGGACCCGCACGTCGTGCGGGTCCGCCACAGCCCCAGGTACCGACTGATCAGCTCTGCTGCTGCTCCGCCTGGAACATCCAGTAGTGCTTTTCAAGCTGAGCGGTGAGCCCGATGAAGACGTCCTGCGTCACCAGGTCGCTCTTGTCCGTCAGATTGATCCGCTCACGCATCCGGCCGATCGTCTCGCGCAGTGCGCGCGCGATCACATCGACCACCTCGCCGTCCTTGATCCAGCCGTCCTTGACGCCGGTGAGGTGGGTGGTCTGGGTGATGGTGCCGGCCCGGCCATCGGGTGGGACACCGATCGCGGCGGCGCGTTCGGCCACGGTATCCGCGTAACCGCGTGCGGTGGAGACCACGTCATCCAGCTGAAGGTGGATGGAACGGAAGCGCGGGCCGACGATGTTCCAGTGTGCTTGTTTGGCGACCAGCGACAGGTCGAGCAGGTCCACCAGCGCGCCCTGGAGCGCGTTCCCGGTGGCCTGACGGTCGTCGTCGGGCAACAGGCTCTGCATCTCAGTCATGCTTGTGCACTTCCTTTCTCGCGACGTCCCCTGGCGTCCCCGGCGTTACCGACGCTGGGGCGCGCCGTCGTGGGGGGTCGTGATGTAGAGGTCGTGATGTGGGGTGCGTCGGGTGTCATGGTGGGATGGTGGACCCGGGCGTACACCGTTTCGGGTGCCCCTGAGGTGGCCGGTCATGCGTGGGGGTTCCGACCGGGCCCTTCGGGTACACGGTGTCGGTTGGCGTCGCCGGTGGGCAGTGCGCGCGCCGCTGCCCCAGAATGGACACAGGCTTGTGGAACGGACCGGCCGTCCCGGAAGGTCAGCGGACCGAAGCACCGGTGCCGCCCGCCCCGGCGCGCCGTAGCCACACCCACCCGTACGAGCGGAACACTCCCTGCGATGGACAAACACACGACACCAGTACCGGCTGCTGCCAGGCCCCTCACGACCGACGCCGTGTTCGGCGCCCCGTGCTGGGTGAGCCTGCTGGCGCGCGACCTGAAAGCCTCCCAGGAGTTCTACGGTGCCGTGCTCGGGTGGGAGTTCCGGGCGGGAAAACTGGGTGAGAACTTCACCGTCGCGTTCTCCCACGGCATCCCCGTCGCCGGTATGGGAGCGCTGGCGCCCGCGTTGCAGGTCGCGGTGGCCTGGACGCCGTACTTCGCCGTAGCCGACGCTGACAAGGCCTCCGCACGCATCATGGAACGCAGCGGCACGATAGCGGTGGGCCCGCTCCGCTTCGTACTGGGGCGCGGAGTCCTGGCAGCCGACCGCGATGGAGCCGCCTTCGGTATCTGGGAGGGGCAGCTGCTGGCGGACTGGGAGGAGTGGCGCGACCACGCTCCCGCCTGGATTGCGCTGCGCACCCGTGACGCCTTCGAAGCGGCGATCTTCTACGGCGAGGTCCTGGAGTGGGCGACGGACCGCCCCGGCTGCTGCGAGGTCGAGTACGAGAACGAGGAGGTCCTGCTGCGCAGCGGCGCGCACATCGTGGCCCGCCTCTCCTCGGGCGCTTTGGAAGCCGCCCCCGATCCGCTGGTCCGACCGCACTGGCAGGTACATTTCCGGGTGTCGGATGTACAGACGTGCGTACGTGCGGCAGCCGAGCACGGCGGGACGGTGACCGGGCAGGAGACGGGGGCCGGCGGACCCGAGGCGACCCTGCGCGACCCCGACGGCGGACTCTTCACCATCAACGAGACCGCGCCGGTCGGCATGGAGGCCTGACGGCTGCGCCGGGCTTCCGCCGCCAGTCCCGTTCCGTGGCCCTCGGCTGCGGCGCCCGGGGTGCGAAGGCGCCGCTCGTGGGTACGCGGGAAGCCCGCCGTACGACACGGCACCGGCCCGCGGCGCCGGATCCCGCACCCCGGGCGGGCGGAAGGAGGCGGCTGTGGGCGGCCAGGAGAACCGGGCGAGCGGCCGGCACCGGCGCGCCACCACCGAGGAGGGCGCGGACCACGGCGCGCTGCGCACCTACCGCGCTAAGCGCCGCTTCGAGAGGACCGAAGAGCCCCGCGGCAGTGGTGCGGACCATGGCGGTGAGCCGCGCTTCGTGGTGCAGATCCATGACGCGAGCACCCTGCACTTCGATTTCCGGCTCGAAGTGGACGGCGTCCTGAAATCGTGGTCGGTACCGAAGGGCCCCTCGGCCGATCCGCACGACAAACGCCTCGCGATGCCGACCGAGGACCATCCGCTGGAGTACCGCGCCTTCGAAGGTGTCATCCCCAAGGGCGAGTACGGCGGGGGCACCGTCATCGTCTGGGACCAGGGAACCTACCGACCGCTCAGCCATGACCGCCGCGGGCGGCCCGTGCCGTTCGAGGAATCTCTGGAGCGCGGACACGCCAGTTTCCGGCTGGACGGCACCAAGCTGCGTGGCGGCTACGCACTCACCCGGATCCGCGACGGCGACGGCACGCAGCGCGAGGCCTGGCTGCTGGTCAAGACCGACGACCCGCGCGCCCGGCAGGGCCCAGGCGCCACACCGGATCCACGCCGGGCCCGTTCGGCCCGCAGTGGACGCACCCTGCGGCAGGTCGCCGAGCATCCCGAGGCTACCTGGCGAAGCAGCCGGCGATGAGCGGCCCTCTGGACTCGAAGGACGCCCCCCGGGCCCGGGATGTCGAGGAGCAGCTTGCCGGGCCAAAGAGCGGCGGCGGGCTGCTGGCGCGGCTGCCCGCGGACCAGCGCGCCCGGCTGCGCGCCGCCCGCTCCGGCGTGGAACTCGCCGCCGACCCCATGCTCGCCACGCTCAGCGACCGCCGAGGCTTCCCCGCGGGCTGGCTCCTGGAGCGCAAACTCGACGGCATCCGTGTACTCGCGGTCCGTGAGCAGGATCGCGTCCGACTCTTCTCGCGCTCCGGCCGGCGGCTGAACGCCACCTACCCGGAGGTGGTGGCGGCACTTCAGGCGCAGGAGTGCCAGGACTTCACGGTGGACGGTGAGCTGGTCGCGTTCGCCGGCTCCAGGACCGACTTCGGCCGACTCCAGCAGCGCATGGGGCTCACCCGGCCCCGTCAGGTGCAGGCGAGCACGGTGGCCGTCTTCTACTACCTCTTCGACGTGCTGCGTCTGGATGGTGCGGACACCACGCTGCTGCCGCTGCGCACCCGGAAGTCCCTGCTGCGTGACGCGCTCGGCTATGGACCGCCGCTGCGTTTCACCACCCACCGCAATACCGGCCCGACCCACGACCCGGACGCCGCCGAACTGCTGGAGCAGGCATGTGCACGCGGCTGGGAAGGCCTGATAGCGAAGCGGGCGGACAGCCGCTACCAGCCAGGGCGCTCCTCGCACTGGCTGAAGCTGAAGTGCGCCCAGGCGCAGGAGTTCGTGATCGCCGGGTTCACCGAACCGGCCGGTAGCCGGGCCGGCTTCGGCGCGCTGCTGCTCGGCTACCACGACCACGGACGGCTGCGGTACGCGGGCAAGGTCGGCACGGGCTACGACCGGCGGACGCTGCTCGATATCCGTGCGCGGCTCGACGCGGCGGGCCGGGCCACCTCGCCCTTCCACGATCCGGTGCGCGAACGCACGCCACACTGGGCCGAGCCGCAGCTGGTCGCCCAGGTCGCGTTCACCGAGTGGACCCGCGACGGCATGCTGCGCCATCCGCGTTTCCTGGGCCTGCGCGACGACAAGGCAGCACGGGACGTCGTACGGGAACGGCCTGCGGGGCAGGGCCGGTAGGTGGACTGGGCGGGCCGCCGAAGGGCTCGGGCCCAGTGATGGCAGCTCAGGGCCAGCAGCTCAGAGCCCGGGCCTGTCCCCCGTGCGTCACCCGTTCTTCTCCGGCGGCTTGTTCTCCAGCCGCAGCTGCACCTCGTTCTCCTGATCCCCGGAGGCCGTGCCCACGATCTGCACCGCGAAGGCGGCCGACAGGGCGGACCGCAGCAGGTCCACCGCGTGGTAGCCGCCCGCCACGTCCAGCGTCACCGGTGCCGCCAGCCGTGGCGGGCGGGCGGTGCCCTTCCGAGTGCCGACGTCGAAGGTGGCCGCCCAGATGGTGGGATGGTCCGCGGAGGCCTGGTGCGGAGTGTCGTCCGCGGCGCGGTCGGAGGGGAACACGGTGCGCAGGGCCTCGAAGACCGCCTGTGCGTCGCTCTCGTGGCAGCCGCTGACCTCCATCATGACCTGGGTTCCCGGCTGCTGCTCGTCAGTCGTGGCGCTCTCCGTCACCGTTTCCGCTCCCGCCTCGTGTGTCGTGCCCGCACTGCCGTGGTCCCCCACCTCATAGCTCTCGTTCCTCTCCTCGGCCGGGTCTCGTCGCGCGGCGCCCACGCCGTCTCGCCGATCCGGGTGCGGACACGCATCGTGTTCCTCCTGCCCGTCGGCTGATGTGAGTGCGGCTGCGGACGCTCGCACCACCAGGGTGACCCGCGGCGACGTGCTCTGCGAGGTGAGCGTCCGTTGCCATGCGGGCTGTGGGTACCGCATGCGGCTGCGGCGAAACACCTCCCTGGCGGCCGACAGGCAGGCGGCAGGTGCCACCCGTTCGGTCCAGTCGCCCAGCCTCGTTCACCCGTCCGGCCGCATGGAGACGGCCGCCACTCGGCCGGACGACGGCGGCGGGCGCGGCGCACGCGAGCGGCCCGTGCGGCAGCCACGCAGCGCAAGGGCCCACGGCAGTGGGTCGCCACGGGCCCGGCCGGTGTGCCGCGCGTCGTGGGCACCTTGCGGCCGGTCAGAATGGTGCGGTGGGCGCACGGGCCGCGCGAGCGCCCCGCCGTGTCCCCAGGGTCGCCCGGACGGAACGCGACACGCCCCGGGAGTGCACGGCGTGCCCGACCGGTCAGGGGCAGTCGGCAGGCCGGACGCTGACGGCTCGTCACCTTATCGAGGAAGCGTACAGGTGTCCGGGCGACGGCGAAAGGGAAGTGACCAGGGATGCTTGTGGTAGCGGACTACCTCGCCACAGCCCGGGCCCAGGTGAAAAAACACCTCCGCAATCCGGTGATCGCCCAGGAACTGCGGGCGACCACGGCGGCGACCATCGCGTATGTCGCCGCCCTCCATCTCACCCGGAACCCCGCGCCGCTCACCGCGCCGCTCACCGCGCTGTTGGTCGTGCAGGTCACCTTGTACGCCACCATCAAGACCGGCGTGCGCAGGGTGAACGCGGTGGTCGTCGGGGTGCTCATCGCCATCGGGTTCAGCGCGCTCGTCGGGCTCACCTGGTGGAGCCTCGCCCTGATCATCGTCTCCGCGCTGATCGTGGGCCACCAGGTGCGCGTCGACGAGTTCGTCTCCGAGGTGGCGATCAGCGCCATGCTGGTGCTGGGCGTGACCCAGCACGCCTCCAACGCCTGGGAACGGGTGCTGGAGACCATCATCGGGACCGTGACCGGCCTGTTCTTCAACCTCGTCTTCGCGCCGCCGGTCTGGGTGGAGACGGCGGGCGACTCGATCCAGGATCTGGCCCGCCGGATGCGCAGGCTGCTGCTGCGGCTCGCCGACCAGTTCGACAGCAGCACGGCGTTGGAGGACGCCACAGCCCGGCTGAAGGAGGCACGCCAGCTCGACAACGACATCGGCGAGGTGGACGGCTCGCTGCGGCAGGCCGAGGACAGTCTGCGGTTCAATCCGCGGGTACGGGAGGGGCGGCTGCACCGTGTCGTGCTGCGCACCGGGCTCGACACGCTGGAGATCTGCGCGGTGGTTCTGCGGGTCATCGCCCGGACGCTGGCCGACCTGGCACGCGAGCGCGAGGAGCAGTGGCTGCTGGATCCCCGGGTGTCGGTCGCGGTGCGTGAACTGCTCGGGCACATCGCCGACGCGCTGGTCAGCTTCGCGGTGCTGGTCACCACGCACACCACCGAGGAGTCGGCGACCGCGGAGGACCGGCTGCGCAGCGAGCTGGCCGCGGCGACCTCGACCCGCGACACCACAGCGCAACTGCTGCTGGAACTGGTGCAGAGCAACCCGGAGCAGTGGCAGCTGCACGGCGCCCTGCTCGCCGAGATCAACCGCATCCTCGACGAGCTGGACATGGAACACCGCTCACTGCGCCTCATGGAGGAGCTCGACCGCGACGCCCGGCTGCTGCACGAGCGCTATCCCCGCCTGATGCGGCTGCGGAAGAAGGCGCTGCGCCAAGTCCGCCGGTGGTCCGGGCCGTGGGACTGGCGGAAGAGGAGACGCGCGAAACGGGCTTAGGGCGGCTCGTGTGGATGGGCTCGCGCGGCCCGGCACGCACGCCGACCAGGGCGTTTGTCAGCTACTTCGCCATGTCAGGCGGACGGCTCGTCCGGGACCAGGTGCTCGGGGTGCACTGCGCCGGAGCGGGCCGCACCGCGTTTGCCCGTGCCGGACTCGTCGGTGTCCGGAAGTTCGTCGTCGAGGGACTCATCGTCGCCGGGCTCGCGTTCGCCCGGCGTGTCCCAGGGGTCCTCGCCCATTCCCGACTGCTGGTCGGGCGGATCCCGCGGAACGGGCCGCCGGTCCGCAGCCGCCGTTCGGTCCTCCCGCGTGCCCGTGCGGCGTTGGTCGGCCACAGTGCTTCGTCCCCTCTCGGTGTGGGCGGGTGTCGAAACGTACGGGTACCTCGGGGGCCGGACGCGAAACGTCGCCCAGACCGCCGTCGCGGGCCGGCCGTCACCAACAGAGACAGAACGGGTGGCCCGCCGGGTCCGCGTACACCCGGAACCTGCGGGCACCGTCCTGGTCGTCCAGGTCGAGCGGGGTGGCACCGAGGGCGAGCACGGCCTGCTGTGCGCTCGCGATGCTGCCGACCTGGAAGTCGAGGTGGAGCTGCTGGGAGTTGCCCTCGGCCCGCGGCCACTCGGGCGGGCGGTGCCCCTCGGCCCGCTGGAAGGCGATCCGCGCGCCCGACGGCGCCACGAGTTCATACCAGTCGTCGGAGTCGTGCGTGACGTCCCCGCCGAGCACTTCCGCGTAGAAGTCGGCGAGTGCGGCGGGATCGGGACAGTCCACGGCGACGAGGGTGTATTCCGCAACGGCCATCGGCGTCTCCTGTGTGCTCGGTCGACTGGGTGGGCGGAGGCGACTGCGGCTGGTCGGGGCGGCAGGCAGGGCCGTCGCCGGCACAGCGCCTTCAGCGCGGGTAGCTGTCCGGTCTCGGCCCGGCCCGCGGCACCGGCAGTTCGAGGGCGGGCCGCCGGCTCTCCGCCGCCCGGCGGAACGCGGGCCGAAGCGGCGGCGCGGACCGGCACGCATCTTTGGATCCTCGCATCTTTGGTCCTTGCTGGCGGCCACGGCGCGCGTTTCCTCTCCTACACACGGCGAAACCTGCCCACCGTGCCGCGGCGCGGCGCGGCGGCCCTGACCGCGCGACCGTGTCATGCCGGACCGGGGCGGAGCCGAGCGCCAGGCGGTCCCGGTGTCCGATACTCGCTGTACACCGCTGGCGGTCGCGGACCCGCCTGTTCCTCCCCGCACATCCGTCCGCTCGCGGAAGGTGCTGGCCGGACGGGGTGATGACGGGCAGGATGGGCCGTAGCCGTCATCAGTGGATCACCGGACGGGACAGCAGAAGGTGGCCGACGATGTACCCCCGCACGGCCAAGGGCGGCGTGACCGCGCGTCCGTCCCGGCAACCTGTGTACGACTTTCCCGGGGAGCATCGTGAACGACACCGCCGAGGCGAGGGTCACCCTGTCCGTGCTGAGCGGTCCTTCGCAGGGCAGCGAGTTCACCTTCGACGAGCGCGCCACCTGCGTGCTGGGCCGCGCGGTCGACTGCCGGCCGCGGCTGCCCAGGGACGACATGCGGGTGTCGCGGCACCACTGCCTGATCGACATCAATCCGCCCGACGTCCGGGTACGCGACTTCGGCGGCCCGCACGGCACGTTCGTCAATGGCGAGGAGGTCGGCAGCCGGCCGTCCGGCCCGGCCCCGGGGCCGGGGACCGTCGGGGCAAGGCTGCCCGAGCGGGATCTCGCCGATGGTGACGAGGTGCGCCTCGGGGCCACCGTGCTGCGGATCGGCATCAGACCCGCGGGACGTACGCCCGTGCTTCCTTACTGCGCCCACTGCGACCGTCAGCTGTCCGCCACCGCGCCCGGCCGGGCCGGCGACATGATCTGCTCCGCGTGCCGTGCTCAGCCGCTCCTCCTGTTACAGGGGCTGCTCGCCCGCGCCGAACGGGACGAGGGCCTCGCGGGGCTGCGCGGTTACGAGGTGGTGCGCGAGCTCAGCCGCGGCCGTCCCGCGATGGTGTACCTGGCCCGGCATCGCGGCACGGGCGAGCCCGCGGCGCTGCAGGTGCTGCTGGCCGAGGTCGCCGTCGGCACCGGGGCCCGCGCGGACTTCCTGCGCGCCACGGAGCGGGTACGCGGACTGCGGCACGGGAACATCGCCGGTTGCCGTGCCGCCGGGGCTGACGGTGCGGCCTTCTGGCTGATCTGCGAATACTGTCCCGGTGGCACCTTGCGGGAGCTGCTGGCCCAGCGCGGAGGCACGCTGCCGCCCGACGAGGCGGTCGGCCTCGCCGTCCAGATCCTGGACGGGCTCGCCCACGCCCACCGTCTCCGGCAGCCGCCGAGCGGTGCCACCCCCGTGCACCCGTCCGCCCGGCACCCACCGCACCCTCTGGTGCACGGCGCCATCCGGCCGTCGAACATCCTGCTCACCGACGCCGCGGCGGGCCGCCGCCAAGGCACCGCGGGCGCGGCGCCGGGCACCGTCAAGATCGCCGGATTCGGTCTCGCCCAGGCCTTCGACCGGACCGGCCTGTCGGGCCTGACCCGTACCGGGCCGCTCGCCGGCACCGTCGCCTACCAGCCGCGCACGCAGGTGACCGGGCACACCTGCCCCGAGGACGACGTGTGGGCCACCGCGGCCACTCTCTACCGCATGCTCACCGGCGCCACCCCGCGCGATTTCCCGCCCGCCGCCGACCCTCTCGCCGTCCTGCTGAAAGAACCGGCCGTGCCGGTACGCAAACGCCATGCCGTGGTGCCCCGGCGGCTGGCGCAGGTGATCGACGCAGCACTCATCGACAGCCCCCGCATCGTCACCACACGGGCCGACGAGTTCAAAACGGCGCTCCTGGAAGCCGTCCGCTGAGCCGCCCGGCGCCGCAAGGCGGCCGACTCCGGTGGTGCCCGAGGCCGGGACCGTGCCGCGCCCGGAACACAGGTCTACCCCGCGCCGGGCCCCGGGGGCCGGTCGACCGTCAGCTGGACGGTCGACCGGCCCGGGGCTACGGCGTCAGTGGCGGCCGCCGGCCCCACCGCTGCCGAAGGATCCGCTGGTGCCGGGGCTCCACTTCCGCGGTTTCTGGTCCGTGCTGGTTTTGCTGGAGGTGTTGCCGAAGCCCGGGATCTGGTGCGGAGTGAGCCGGTCCCGCTCCTCGTACTCCGGTACCTCCTCGGGTTCCCGGCGCTCGCTCGACTCATGGACGGGGCCCGTGTCGGGCAGGTGCCCGTGCTCCTGCGACTTGGGCACCGGCGGCTGACGCATCATCGTCTTGATCCCCATCTGGACGGCCCATACCAGTGCCGCGGCCACGATCAGCGCGCCGAAGAAGGAACCCACCACGGCCAGGACGTGCGGAAAAGCGACGACCACCGCGTTGCCGGTCTCTATGCTCAGTGCGGTCATGTCCTGCGGGTACCCGGGAACTCGTGGTCGAGACAGACGGATGCCCGAGTCACCGGCGGCCCGTGCGGGGCGTGCGCCGGGGCGGGCTGGGCATGATCGGACGGTGCGCGCCGTACCCGCGGACGACCTGGCGGGAGCGGGACGCGCCCTTCGCACTGTCACGACCTGGCCAGCAGCGGCACACGGCCAGCCACACCCGGTGCCGCGCCTTCGGAGAGGAGCCCGGCAAATGAGCGGCAGCACCACCACGGACGGGGTCGGCAACAAGGCGTACGGAAAGAAACCGTTCAAACGGTCCAAGAGCCATTTCGCCGACCGGATCACGGCCGACGGAAGAGACGGCTGGCCGGTGGAGGCCGGGCGCTACCGCCTGGTGGTCAGCCGAGCCTGTCCGTGGGCGAGCCGGGCCCTGGTGTCCCGACGGCTGCTCGGCCTCGAAGACGCCCTCTCGCTGGCGGTCACCGACCCGATCCAGGACGACCGCAGCTGGCGCTTCACGCTGGACCCGGACGACCGCGATCCGGTCCTCGGCATCCACTTCCTCAGCGAGGCGTACGACGCCCGGGAGACGGGCTACCCCGGTGGGGTCAGCGTGCCCGCGATCGTGGACATCCCCAGCGGCAAGCTCGTCACCAACGACTTCCAGCAGATCACCCTGGACTTGGCCACCGAATGGACGGCGCTGCACCGGCCGGGCGCGCCGGACCTGTATCCCGAGCCGCTGCGCGACGAGATCGACGACGTCATGCAGGGCATCTACGAGGACGTCAACAACGGCGTGTACCGCTCCGGCTTCGCGACCACGCAGAGTGAGTACGAGCAGGCCTGCCTGGCGCTCTTCCGACGTCTTGAGGAGGTGTCGCAGCGGCTCGCGGACCGCAGGTACCTGGTCGGTGACACCCTCACGGAGGCGGACATCCGGCTGTTCACCACGCTGGTGCGGTTCGACGCCGTCTACCACGGCCACTTCAAGTGCAACCGCTGGAAGCTGGCCGAGGACCCGGTGCTGTGGGCGTACGTACGAGACCTGTACCAGACACCGGGATTCGGTGACACGGTCGACTTCGACCACATCAAGCGGCACTACTACCAGGTGCACACCGGCGTCAATCCGTCCGGCATCGTCGCCCTGGGTCCCGAGCTCGGGACCTGGCTGACGCCGCACCACCGCGAGCAGCTGGGCGGGCGTCCCTTCGGCGACGGCACACCGCCGCCTCCGGTGCCCGCGGCGGAGGAGATCCCGGCCGTGGGCCGGCCCTGAGCGCGACCGGTGCCCGGCGCCGGCCGGCGGACGCCGGTGCCGGTGCCGGTGCGCCGGTCCACCGAGGCTGTCTCCTACTCGGGCTCGGCGCGAACGCGGCCGGGCTCCGCACATGGCTGGGCAAGAGGAGCAGGCCCGGCACCGGCCAAATCACGCTCCCCCTACCGGCCATGGCACGGCACATCCCACCGAGGAGACAGCACATGACCACCCGCCGCCCTGACCCGACCGCCGGGGCAGACAACCTGACGGCCGTCCACGCAGGCCTGTTCGACGAGGAACACTCCGCCGCGATCGTCGCCGCCAGCTTCGCCGGTAGCCCCAACGACCGGCTCCGTCAGATCATGGCCTCGCTGGTGCACCACGCCCACGCGTTCGTCAAGGACGTGGGACTCACCGTCGACGAGTGGGCCGAGGGCATTCGCTTCCTGACCGAGACCGGTCAAGAGTGCAGCGACACCCGGCAGGAGTTCATCCTGCTCTCCGACGTCCTCGGAATCTCCATGCTCGTCGAGACACTCGACAACCGTGCCGACGGAGGTCTCACCGAGTCGACCGTGGAGGGGCCCTTCCATATGGTCGCGTCACCGCCGCGGGCGCTCGGCGACACCATCGATGAGACCGGTAACGGCGAGTCCTGCCTGGTCACCGGTCGGGTCACCGACTCCATTGGCGCGCCGGTCCCCGGCGCCCATGTCGACGTCTGGCAGGCCGACGCCGACGGCTTCTACGACGTCCAGCGCCCCGGGGAGGTACCGGAGTTGAATCTGCGCGGCCTGTTCACCGCCGACGAGGACGGCACGTTCACGTTCAAGACCGTGGTGCCGCGCCACTACCCGATCCCGACGGACGGTCCGGTCGGTGCCCTGCTGGGCGCCACGCGACGGCACCCCAACCGGGCGGCGCACCTTCACGTCCAGGTGTCCGCGCCCGGGATCCGCACCCTGACCACCCACCTCTTCGTGGCGGGCTCGCCCTACCTCGATTCCGACGCGGTCTTCGGGGTCAAGGCCAGCCTGATCCGCGAGTTCGCCGAAGTCGACGACGCCGCGCGGGCTGCCGAGGAGGGCCTGCCCAACCCGTTCCGGTGGGTCGACTTCCCGATCACGGTGCACCGGGAGGCTTGACCATGAGCGCATGAGCGAGCCGGCCGCCGCCGCGCTCCCCGAGCGCACCGCCCGACTCCCCCGCACGTGTCGTCCTCGGCGGAGGCAGGTCGCTCGGGATCGTTGTCGGTGTGATCTGCGACAGCGGGGTACCTTCTGCTGGCGTCAGCCGCACCCGCGAGTCCTGTGACCTTGCTGCCGAACCGATCACGAGAGACCCCATGTCTGATCGTTGCCCCGCCCACGTGATCGTTCACGAGAGTCTTCCTTGCCGGGTCCTGCTGGGCCGCGGCGCCCGCCGGGAGATCCCGGGCGAGGTGGAACGGCTGGACGCCCGGCGGGTGCTGCTCGTGGCGACCGGCTCCGCCGCAGCTGCCGCCGACGAACTCGCCACGGCCCTCGGTTCCCGCTTGGCCCAACGCTTCGACCGGCCGGTGGCGCACACCCCGGTGCCGGTGACCGCCGAGGCCATGACCGTGGTCGAGGAATCCGGGGCCGACAGTGTGGTCGCCATCGGCGGCGGCTCCGCGATCGGTCTGGCCAAGGCGATCGCCGCGCGCACCGGCCTGCCTCAGATCGCCGTCCCGACGACCTACGCCGGATCCGAGGTGACCCCGGTGCTCGGCGAGACCGAGAACGGCGTGAAGACGACACGCCGCGATCCGGCACTCGCCCCCGGCACCGTCGTGTACGACGCCGAGCTGACCCTCACGATGCCGCCCGGCCTCACCCTGACCAGCGCCCTGAACGCCCTGGCCCACGCGGTCGAGGCACTGTGGGCGCCCGATGCGACGACCGTGACCGACGCACTCGCCACCGAGGCCGCCGAAGGGATCCTCATCGGGCTTCCGGCGGCACTGGCGGACCCGCCCGGGGTGGCGGACCGTGAGCGGCTGCAGTCGGCGGCCTGGCTCGCCGGTCTCTGCCTCGCGCAGACCAGGATGGGACTGCACCACCAGTTGGCGCATGTCCTCGGAGGAACCTACGACCTGCCCCATGCCGAGCTACACGCGCTGCTGCTGCCCCATGTGCTGGCCTTCAACCTGCCGGCCGCACCGAAGGCAGCCGCCCGGCTCGAACGGATCACAGGCGGCGATCCGGTCGCTGTCACGTCGCAGCTCGCCCGCGGCCACACCGGGCCGACCACGCTCGGCGCGCTGGGCGTACCGCGTGACGAACTGCCCGCCATCGCCGAGCGGGTGGTCTCCCAGCCGTACCCCAACCCGCGCGTCCTGGAGACCGGCGCACTCACCCGGCTCCTGATCGACGCCTGGTAGCCATTGCCCCGCCGGGACCGCGAAACCCGCAGATCCCGCGGCGAACAGGCCCGAGCGGGCCGCGCGGAAGGCGATTACCTCAGCCGATACCGCCCCGCGTTCGACGTTCGGCATTCGGCGTTCCGTGTTCACAGCTTCACTGGTTTGCGGATCAAGAGGCACGCTTGCGGAACTCGGTTGCTTTCCAGCTCTCTCACCAGTGTGGCCTGCACCGTCAGCCCGGTGCGGGTCGCCAGCTCGGCGACACGGTCGGGCGGCAGCCAATAGACCGCTGTCATGGTGCCGATGTCGAACCGCAGGCCCGGGTGGTCCCGCCGGGCTGCGTCCACCATTCCTGGCGACAGGTCGACACCGAACGCGGCCAGCCCGAGGGAGTGCATGTGCGCCGTCACATGGCCAGGGCCGCATCCCACATCGGCGACCGGGCCGTCACCGGCGGCCCGCACGAGTTCGGCGAACGCTCCCAGCATGGGGCGGACCAGTAGGTCGCTCTCGAACGCGGGGCGCACGAGCTTGGCGTAGTCGACGGCAACGGTGTCATACGACGCCCGGGTCTCCTGCACGTAGGACGGCCCATCCACGCCGCAGACCCTACGCCCCGCACCGACCGCCGGCGGCCCGCTCGCCCATTCACCGGACCGGACGAGCGGCGCACGACGCGACCGTGCGGGGAGACGGTGACGAGGTCAGGGCAGGTCGGGAACGGTGCCCAGGTGGAGGGTGCCGTCGGGCAGTCCGGCGGTGAAGACGGCTAGCACGCTGCCGTTGGTATCGACCTTGGTCGCCGATGACCAGGCGCCGCCGGTGCTGCGAACCTTGCACCAGACGCCACTGCCGGGCACCACGTCCGCGAGAGACACGGAGCCGTCCGGCAAAGCAGCCACCGCGACACCGGTGATCCATCCGTTGGTGTCTATCTTCGTCGCCCGGACCAGATACCACCGGGGCTGCGCGACTTGCACCAGATACCGTTGCCGGGCACCACGTCCGCCAGATGCAGGACGCCGTCCGGTGTCGCGGCGGCGACGACCTCCGAGACGGACACGTTGCTGTCGATCTTCACCGCGGAGGACCACGTCCCGGATGCGCTGCGGGTGCGGTCCCAGATGCCGCTGTCCGGCAGCACCGAGAGGACGTGCGGCGACCCGTCCGGCAGCGCGGCGGCCGAGGCGGTGGTGAGCAACGCGTTGCCGTCGATCTGGGCCGCCGACGCCGCCCAGACTCCGTCCGCCCCGCGTGTGCGATCCCGCACCGTGCCGTGCAGGGGTGCGTCGATCACGCTGTAATACGGACTCCACACCCGCACCTTGTAGAACGCGGCACCGGCGCGTATGCGGGTGGCATCGGGAGAGTAGAACTCGACGGTGTCGGTGCACCACGTGCTGTCGGTGCACGCGCCCACCGGAGTCTTGGCGCTGTCCGGCCTGGTCAGCTGCGCCTCCGTCATCGGGCCCTGCTGAAAAGCAATCTGTGCCGCCCAGGCCGCCGCGTCAACCGTCGATGAGGCGTTGAACCGCTTCGGCCACAGAAGCAACAGCGAAGTCCGGACCGTGCTGATCAAAAAGCACGTCACACTGCGACGGGTTGATCCAAACGGTGCGGAGTCCGGCCGCCCGGCCACCGGCGATGTCGAGAGTGAGGCTGTCGCCGATCATCCAGCTGGTGCGATCCGCAGGCATCCCGCATCGCGTCGCGGCGAGGTGAAAGATTCTCGGTTCGGGCTTGCGAATGCCGACCTCGTCCGACACACACCTCGCGTCGACGAGCTCGGCTGACGACAGCGTCGAGGACACTGTCCACCACACATCGCACGAGGTCAGCGGGCCGCGAAGCACGCTGACTCAAGATAAAGGACGCAAACGACATGGCGGCTGGTGCATGAACGCCCGCCGAAACGCCCGCGACTACGAGCGGCTTCCCAGCACTCCGAAGCTCACCTGAACTGGGCACGCATCACCATGATGACCCGACGTCTGGCCCGCAAAATCCCGCGGGCCAGTCAGTGGACGAGGAAAGCTCTTGCGTGATCAGAAACAGCTTCCTCATATGGCTGGCAGACGTTGGTGCGTCTCGGCACGCTCACACCACCGCAGTCGCGCCCAGAGGGCCAGGGCCGAGTCGTGGACGCACAGGACCGTGAGCAACTCGTTTGCTGGTGCCGTGAGTTTTGCGTCGGTAGCGAAGAGGACGTCGCTGTAGACGCCATAGACGCCGGCTCATGGGCTGACGTTCGCCGGAGTCAGCTCGATCAGTCCGGTCGCGCAGCTTTCCATGTCCATGACGTTCGGCGGGGGAGGCCGTCGAGTTGTCCGCGACCGGTGCACCAGAGAAGTACCTGGGCCGGGTCTCCGGGCGGGGCGTCAGGAAAGAGCCGGTCGAGTACGTCTGCGCTCAGCGGTGCTGGTAGTAGCCAGTCCACGGTCAGTCCCTGCGTGATGTCGTGGGTGTGCAACAGGGTTTCGGCCACGCCCATCGCTGCGAATCCTTCGGGGTCGCACGGGCCCCAGTGCCAGGCCCGCAGGGTAGGGCTGGCTGTGGCCAACGCGCTGCTGAGTAGCCCGCCGCAGGCGGTGACGGCCTGCAGTACCTCAGTAGGTGAGGCAGTGGGGCGGATGTTGAGGTCGAAGGGAAGGTAGGCGTCGGCGGGCTGTGCCGCCAGCTGCCCCGCGTAGGCCAGCAGATCGTGGCCGATGTGCGCTGCTGTCTGCCAGCAGGTCCAATCGAGCGACCCCGCTGGCACCGTCCAGTCCCCGGCCGTATGTGGGCTGAGCACCCGCAGCATCTCTGCCACGGCCGTGCCGACGTCCTGGTGATCCATGCGGAGCTCCTGGCGAGGTGCGTGCTGTGCGGTTGGGCCGTGCCGTTTGCTGTCCATTTACGCGGCCAGGGATCTGGCGCGTCCTCCCCAGCGAATGCCATTCTCACCGCGGATACGTGCGCGTTCCTTGCGCTGGGCAGCGAGGACGTCGGGGTGGCGGGCGTTGGCGTTGCGCCAGCGCAGGTAGGCGTGCAGGGCCTGGGTCTGGGCCGGGTGGCTGGGGTGGCCGGAGTTGGCGAGGGTGAACTGCCGCAGCGGGCCGAAGTGGGCCTCGATCGGGTTGACCCAGGAGGCATAGGTCAGGGTGAAACACAGCTCGACCTTGTTCTTCTTCGCCCAGCGGCGGATGTCCGTGCTGGTGTGAGCGGGGAGGTTGTCCAGAATGATACAGATCGGGGCGCCGTCGGGTCGGGCGGCGCGGATCGACTTCAGCGCGGCGAGGCTGTTGCCGATGCCCTTGCGACGTCGGTTGACGCCCCAGAGGGTGTCATCGCCGACGGAGTAGCAGCCGTGGAAGTAGGTGACGCCGTGGGTGCAGCGGTAGGTTGCCGGCAGACGGTTGGGCTTGCCCTGCTCGGCCCAGCACGAGCCTGCGGTGGGCCGGATCTCCAGGGGCCCGAACTCGTCGAACGCACTCCGATGCGGATGACGCGGATGACGCGGCCGTGGACGCGGCGCAGGTAGGCGGCGAGTTTGCGGACCGACCAACGGGTGAAGGGCTGGCCGAGCTTGGTGGAGCGGGTGGTGGCCGTCTGGATGACGAAGTCCTCGTCGGCCTGGACCAGCTGCGTGATCACCGGGACCCGGTTTCCGCCTGCGGACGCCGGCAGCATCATCGACCGGCGATAGCGCACCGAACTCGTACTGCCCTGGCGCACGATCTGCTGCAACTTCTGCCCTTCCGGGAGGAAGAAAGGCACCTACCCTGAAGGCAGCGGGAGAGTGCGTGCCAGATCTCGCGAGCCCAGCATGATCCAAACGGGAGGCGCTAGGCTCTCGCCTCACGGCCCGCCGGAGTCATGTGCGGGGACACACCAGGAGAGCCGATGCCGAACCAACGCGACCTGCGCGCCTCCGACGATGACCGCAATCGGATCGTCGAGTGCCTCCAGGTCGCGGCGGTCGAGGGCCGTCTGACCGCGGAGGAGCTCGACGGTCGCCTGGAGTCGGCGTTGACGGCGCGTACGTATGGCGAGTTGGACACACTGCTGGTGGACCTGCCGGTTGTCGACGCGCGCCCGGCGGTGCCGTCCGGGCCCGCCAAGGAGCTTGTCCGGCTGGAGTCACGCAGCGGCAACATCCGGCGGGCCGGGGCCTGGAGCGTGCCGTTGCGCCTGGGTGTGGAGGTGCGCAGCGGCAATGTGTTCCTCGACTTCACCGAAGCCGTCATCACCCACCCCACGCTGGACCTCACCGTCACGATGACGAGCGGCAACCTGAGGCTGATCGTGCCGCCCGATGTCGCGGTGGACGCCGCTGACGTCGCCATCCGCAGCGGCTCGGTGCGCGAGTACGCGCACCGGGATCCCAGCCTCCCGGTCCGATTGCTGGTCACCGTGTCGGGGCGGCTGCGCAGCGGCAATGTGGTCGTGCGCGGGCCCGGTGGCCTGCGGGACCGGTTCCTGCGCCGTTCCAGCGGCACGTGAGCCTCTTGGTGCAGCGCCGCGTCCCACCGGGCGCCGAGCCGAAGGGCCGGCGGGCGCTCACAGGAGCCGGTGGAGTCCGCCGTCATGACGGGCGGTCCCGGCACCGTACCCGGGCCAGGAACAGATCGCAGACCTGCTCGACGCGTATGCCTCCGCCGTGCGCGTCGAGGACTTCGGCGGTCGCCGCGAGAACCTGGGCGCGGCGCCGCGCGGGCAGCAGCCGGTACGCCGACACGGCGGTCAGGAACAGCCGGTACTCGTTGGTGTCGAAGTGCCTCTGGCGCCGCAGCCGGTGGGCGCGCAGATCGTGGAAGCGGCCGTCCCTGCGGCAGTCGGCCGCCGGCCAGCCCGCCTCGCCGCCCCAGTGCCCCGCGGCGGCGCCGAGCTGCGACGCGAGCGTGGCGTGCGGTGAGTCGGCCATGCCATGGTGTGCGTCCACGACGGCCAGAGCGGCGTGCAGGGCCGGGTCGACGACGCCCTGCGGGTTCCACAGCAGGGCGAGGGTGCCGCCCGGTGCCAGCGCCTCGTGGACCAGGTCCCAGCGTCGGCGCGGGTCGAGCCAGTGCCAGGCCGTGGCGGCGACCAGCAGTCCGTAGCGGCGGCCGGCCGGCCGCCAGTCCTCGAACGTGACCTCTTCGGCGCGGACATGGGGAAAGGCTGCCGTCCTGCGCCGCAACACGGCTGCCATCCGCGCGTCGGGCTCCAGGCACAGCATCTCGCCGCCGTACGCGGCAAGCGGGACCGTGGCCTTGCCGGTGCCGGCGCCCACCTCCACGGCCATCCGGCCGCCGGGCCCCGCGTACGCCATGATCTGCGCGATCAGCTCGGCCGGGTAGCCGGGGCGCGTGGCGTCGTACACCTCGGCCGCCGCGCCGAACGTCAGGCCGCGCACCCTGCCGTTCCCGTCTTCCGGTGTCATGTCCCCCCATCGGGCCGTGTGATGTGGGCGGTGTGCCGTGGCTTCGGACAGCGGCACCCGCAGTGCCGGCGACCGCGCCCGGCGGCCTCGGCACGCAAAGACGGCGACGCGATGGTCCGGCGACGCACCCACTCGCGTGCCCGCGAAGGACCTGCGAGGGCGCCCTTCCGTTGCCGGTCAGGCGTGGACGGCGTAGAGGTGTCGGTCGAGCGAGCCCACATACACCAGGCCGTTGGCGAGGGCGGGCGAGGAGAGCAGCGCACCGCCCGTGGCGAACCGCCACTTGCAGCGCCCTGTTCCCGCCTCGATGGCGTACAGGCAGCCGTCGTAACTCGCCACGTAGACGGTGCCCGCGTCCACCAAGGGGGTGCCCAGGATGCCGCGACGGGTGGGAAAGGCCCACCGTCGGACACCGGTCTGTGCATCAAGGGCGTACAGGGAGCCGTCGTTGCTACCGATATACACAAGGGGGCCGCACAGTGCGGGGGACGAGTAGACGGGGCCACCGGTCTCGTGCGTCCACAGGGTCCGTCCGTCAGCGGCGGACAGCGCTCTGACCTGCCGGTCGTCGCTGCCCACATACACGACCGCATGGGCCACGGCCGGACTTGAGGAGACGCAGTCGCCGATGCGTGTCGACCAGCGCGCGACGCCGGTCGCCGCGTCGATCGCGCACAGTTCGCCGTACGGGGTGCCCACGTAGAGCGTGCCGTCCGCCAGGCAGGGCGAAGAGAGCGGCACCGATTCCCGTGCCGCCGCGGGCGCGGTGCCGTCGTGGTCCCACTGCCAGTGCTGCTGCGCGGGGCGGGATCGCGGTACGGCGATCACGCGTCCGGCGTCGGTCACGGTGTACACGGTGTCGTCACGCACCAGCGGCCGTGAGCCCACCGGCTCCGCCAGGAAGGTGCCGACGGCCGCACCGGAGTCCAGCCGCAGGACGTGAACCCCGTCCCGTGCGCCCACGTACACCTGCGAACCGTTGACCACCGGCGAGGCGTGCACCGGGTCGCCGTCCAAAGGGGCCTGCCAGACCGGTGCCATGTCCGCCCGGGCCACCGCGTGCAGCCGTCCGTCGCCGCTGCCCACGATGACGAAGTCATCGGCGACCACCGGCGACGACTTGATCGTGCCGCCCGCCGCGTAGACCCCCGCACAGGTGCCGGGTGTCGCGGGCGCGGCGGACACCGGTTCGGCCTCGTCCTCGGCCGCTGCGGAGCCGGCCGGGTCCGGGCCGCCGGGCGGGCCGCCGGGAAAACGGGGCTCGCCCTCCGGCTGGCCCCTGTCCCGGTCCACCGCGGCCAGCAGCACCTCCTTCGTCTGCTCCACGGACATCCCGTGCAGGCCGACCCTGATGAGCGGGCGCAGCACCGGCGGAATGACGTCCTTCGGCATCGGCTCGATCACCAGCGGCAACAGCCTGCCGGGGTCGTTGTGCGCCATGGCGATCACCGCCGTCCACTCCTCGGTGGTGAAGCGCTGGGGTTCGAAGTATCTGCGCGAGAAGAGCGCGATGACCTGGCGGGCGCGTCTGATCGCCTCGGACATGCCGAGGACGAAGTTCATGCCGGCGGCCCAGTGCCACGCGTCCAGTTCCACGGTGTAACCGGCGCTCTGCAGCTGCCACGCGATCCATGTCGCCCACTCGCGGTCCGGCGTGGCGTAACTGATGAAGAAGTCCAGCGATCCGGGCTCCATGGTCCCCTCGTCCCCTCATGGCTCTAGGTGTGCTGCGGCGGCCCGGGAGTCAGGACCGTGGCAACGGTGGTTCGCCGCAGGGGCGTTCGTGCGTGCCCTGGCCGCTCACGGCCGCCGCGAGTACCTGCTGGGCCTTTATGGTGTCCAGACCGGTGAGTTCCGCGGTGACCAGGCCGCGCAGTCCGGCGGGCAGTGCGACGTCCTCGATGAGCAGGGGCACCAGTCGCGGGGAGCCATCCTCGCCGCGGTACTGGAACGCGTCGCTCCAGTCGGTCAAGGTGGGACTCGTCACGCGGAAATACGCGCGGGAGAAGAGCGCGATGACCCGGTCGGCCGTCCGCAGCGCCTGCGACCGGTGGTGGCCGGCGTCCGAGCCCGGCTGCCAGTCGTAGACGTCCATCTCGGTCCGGTGGCCGAGCTTGCGCACATGGAACTCCACCCACCGGGCCCAGCGCAGGTCGGGTGCGGCGTAACTGATGTAGAACAGCCGCCCGCCCGGCGCCGGCACGGCCGCCGGCCGGGCGTGCGGCGGAAGGTCAGGTGGCCTCAGCAGGCCGGACACGGGCGGACGGCGGAGGGGGAAGGCGGGCACGAGCAGGGCGGCTGCGACCTCCGGCAGGGCGGGCGGCGCGGCCTTGCGGGCGTCCTGGACACACCGTGCGACCTGCCGCACGGCTTCGGCGTAGGCGGGTGCTCCGAGGCCGCGCCCGTGCATGATGCCGTACAGGCCGATGCGGGCGTAGTCGCCGAGGACGTCGCCGGAGTGGAACGGTGGCCGTGGTAGTCCGTGCGGCGGGTCGACGGGCCGCCAGCGGACCAGGACCCGCGGTTCGGGCGTGCCGGGCAGGGCTGCGCGCCGCAGGCGCAGGCGCTGGTCGAACAGTGCCCAGTCCAGGCCGCATTGCGGGTCGGCGTAGTACGCGTCGGAACACAGCGCGACCATCACCGCGGCGGTGGCCGCCGCGGTGCGTGCCGCGCCGGCCGGCTTGGGCACGCCGCCCGGGCAGCCCGCGGTACCGGTCCCGGCGGGCAGGGCCGACGGGGCGGCCCTAGGGGCGGTGCCACCGCTCGTCCGCAAGGCCGCGCTCACCGGAGCGCCGGTCAGTTTCTGCAACTCCTTCAGCAGATCGGCGTGGAATCGCGCGGCATAGGCCCGATTCTCCGTAGCCGCACAACTCGTGAAGAAGAACTGCGCCACGCCCTACCCCTTCGCCCCGCACGGCCCGGTGACCATCCCCGGTGGTCAGGACGCAGGAGCCGCATCCCCGCTCACCCGCGCCTGCGCGCCGCACTCCTGCGCCGTCTTGCCCCCTATTCCCCAGATTAATTCCGGAAATCATTCTTATTTGGCCGACCGCCCTCTCACCACCGTCACATTCACGCGCCTACGATTCCGGGACAGATGGAGTGAAAGAGGGGGCGAGGGTGGCGGATCAGGCATGTGGTGACGGCGGGCCCGCTTACCTTCCCGCCGACCGCGTACGGCCGAGGACCGGGCATCAGTCACACCGGCACATCCTCCAGACCCACCGGCACGGCCCGACCTTCAACGACACCACGCCTCCGCGCTGCGCATGGCCGGAACCACAACTCTCGGTGCGCGCGAATGGCGCGGTAACGCCAAAGGCATTTGATCAGTTTGTCGTTAAATTACACAGCAGATGCAATCTTGCCTGTGATTACTGCTCCATCTACGAACTCCAGGACACCGGCTGGCGCTCCCGTCCGCGCACCATGCCTCGGCATGTACGCGACCGGGTGGTGACCCGCATCGGCGAGCACACCGGGCGGCACGGGCTCACCGACGTCCGCGTGATCCTGCACGGCGGCGAGCCGCTGCTGGCCGGGGCCCCGGCGATCGGGCAGTTCGCCGCCGAGGTACGGCAGGCCATCCGCCGCTCCGGCGCCACCCCGCACCTCGTCGTCCAGAGCAACGGACTACTGCTCGGCGACGAGATGCTGGAGACCCTGCTGCACCATGACATCGGAGTCGGCCTCAGCCTCGACGGCGGTCCGCAGGCCCACGACCGGCACCGTCGCCACCACCCCCGCCGCCGGCCGGCCACCGGACACCCGCCCGCGCCGGACGACGGCCGCCTGACGGGAGCCGGCAGCCACCGTGACGTGATGGCCGCCCTGGAGCGGCTCCGCCGCCCGCGTTACCGCCATCTCTTCGAGGGCCTGCTGTGCACGGTCGACACCGCGAACGACCCGGTGGCCTGCTACGACGCCCTCGCCTCGCATCATCCGCCGTCGATCGACTTCCTGCTGCCGCACGGCACCTGGGACCGGCCGCCGCCGGGCGTGCAGGCGGGGCAGACACCTTACGGCCACTGGCTCGTGGCCGCTTTCGACCGCTGGCGGGAGAGCGGACGTGGCCCTCGGGTCAGGCTGTTCGAGTCCGTCGTCGACCTCTGCGCGGGCGGCGGTGGCGCGGGCAGCGAGGTGACCGGCCTGGTGCCGGCAGCGGCGCTGGTGGTGGAGGCCGACGGCTCACTCGCGTGGACCGACGCCCTCAGAGCCGTCTCCGACGGCGCCGCCGCCACCGGAGCGACGATATTCAGCCACTCTTTTGACGATGTCCTGGCCCTGCCCGACGCACCGGAAAGCGGCACCGCATCCCTGAGCCGCACCTGCCGCACCTGCTCCGTGGTGAACGTGTGCGGTGGCGGAATGCGCGCTCACCGCTTCGGGCTCGGCCGCGGGTTCGACAATCCGACCGTGTACTGCGGCGACCTCAAGCACGTCATTCACCACGTGCGCAATGCGACGTGACGATGGCGCCAACTGGCCCGTCCCGTCCCTGCCGTACCGGGCCGGACCTGCAAGAAGCCGCCGTGTCTACCCCGTTCGACTGAGGTTTGGGCCGTTGACGTGTTTTGAAGCTTCGTAAGGGGAATTACTCCATAGAATAATTGCCAGTGGCAGAAGAGGCGGGCCGCGAGAAATCAGTTCGGGGGAAGGCCCTTGGGGGTTGCGGTGAGACCGTTGTTCTTTGTGAGCTACGCCAGCTCCACAGGTGACAGAGGTCAGGCCCAGCGCTTCCATTCGGATGTCCAGCACGAAATCCACAGTCTTCTGGGCAGAGGCCCCGAAACCGACGGCCTGCTCAAAAGGGCAGCGCCCCGCTCGGGTCCCGACCCGGCCGTGCTGACCTGTCGCGCCATGATCGCGCTGTACTCGGCCGCCTATCTGCGCGACGGACAGTGCGCCGCCGAATGGTCCATCTTCCTTGCGCGCATGGACCGCGAGGCCCGCAGAACCGGGCAGCGGCCGGCGTCCCTGATCGGTGTGCTGTGGCGGCCCGAAGGTCTCGTACTCCCCCGTATCGTCGCCGACACCGGCACGATCCTCGACGACGTGGGCGAAGGATACGGCGGTCTCGGCGCCCTGGGGCTGATGTGCGACCCGGTCGGCCAGGAGGGCTACCGGCTGCTCGTACGGCGCGCCGCCCAGCAGATCACCCGCCTCGCGGCCGGCCCCCCGCTGCCGGAGATGACCGAGTCCGACAGCCGCGCGAGCGCCCCGCGCTTCGGCCCCGGACGGCCCGCGTCCACCAGCGCCGCCCAGGCGTTACGCGGCCGGCCCCGCGCACGCCGCGCCGCACCGCCCGAGCCCACCGCACCGCCCCCGCCGGCAAGTCGGTCACCGCTCACCGCCTTACCCGACAAGCCTCCCGCGGACCGCCGGCACGTGATCGTCGCACTGGTCACCGGCGAACGCTCCCGCATGGCCGAACTGCGCCACTGCGTAGCGGCCTACGGCGACACCGCCGAGGATTGGCGGCCCTTTCGACCGCAGGACGACGAATCGGCCGTCTCCATCGTCCAGCGCGCCCTGCACGCGTGCGACATCGACCGGATGACGGTGATGCCGCTCCCACCGGGCCCCGTCGTCCCCGATGAGGACACCGCGGCACCTGCCGCCGCGAAAGACCCGGCCGACGCCGCCCCGGGAGCGGCCGGCCGGCCGGGCGCCCGGGCGCCCGTCGTCGTCCTCGTCGACCCCTGGATGACGGCCGACACGACGTTCCCCGCCCTGTGGATGCAGTTGCGCCGGCACGCGTCCTACGTCGCCGCGGTCATCGTCGTGCTGTCCCGCAGCGACCAGGAGACCTGGGGGAACGCCACCCGGCTGCGGCGCGCCCTGGCCCGCACCCCCGCAAGCGAACTCGACGCGCCGCACCATGAGGCAGGCAGCGCCGAGGCCCTGGCGCACACCGTGATCGGCGCGCTTGCCGACGCCCGCCCGTACACCCCGCCGGTCATACCAGGCGAGCTGTCGCTGGAGGGCCCCGACGAGCGGTTGACCCGCAGGCAGCGGGAGCGCGCCGCCTGGGCGACCCGTCAGCCCGGGTCACGCCTCGCCCCGTCCGGCTCGTCGGGACGCGGCCCCTTACTCTCCGGCATGGTGCCGGAAGACCTGCGGAGCAGCGGATGAGTACGGCCCCGAGACCTGCGACGGCGACCAGACCCGCGAAGATCATCTCGTTCTACTCGTACATGGGCGGCGGCGACCGCACCATGGCCGTCGCGAACATCGCCTGCATCCTGGCCGGCAGCGGCAAGTCCGTCCTCGTCGTGGACTGGAACCTGGACGCACCAGGACTGCACCTGTACTACAAGGCCTTCCTGCCCGACCCCGACCTCGCCAACGGAGCCGGTCTGCTGGACATGTTCCACGGGTTCGACGAGGCCGCGCACGCCGACGGTGAACCGCTCGCGGACCTGAGCGAGCTGTACGGGCAGCACGCCGACCTCAGCCCCTACGCCGTCGCTCTCAACCTGCCCCTCGCGGGCGGCGGGCGCCTGGAGTACGTCGGGCCCGGGCAGCTCGACGACACCTATGCCGAGCGCGTGCGCAGCTTCCACTGGGGCGCGTTCCACGCCAGCGAGGAGGGCAGGGCGTTCCTCGAAGTGCTGCGCACCCGGCTGCAGGACAGCGGCTACGACTACGTCCTCATCGACAGCGGGTCCGGCTGGTGCGACGGCACCGACATCTGCACCCTGGCCCTGCCCGACACGGTCGTCTTCAGCCTGGGCATGCACGTCCAGGCCATCGAGGGCGCGAAGCGGGTCGCGCAGCGCATCGCGAAGCACCACCGCGGCATCCGCATCCATGTACTGCCGACGGGCATCGGGGAGATCAGCGACCGGCTGAAGGAGCGCATGCGGCAGGCCCGGCGTGCGCTCGGGCCCTTCCTTGACGTCCCGGACGACGACCTGGATTCGTACTGGGAAGAAGTCCAGGTGCCGTACCTGTCCCTCTACTCCTACGGCGCGGAACTGGCCGTCCTCACCGAGAACCCGCGCCAGCCGATCGGCGTCCTCGGCCAGTACGTCAACGCGGTCCGGCGCATCACCGACGGCAAGGTGACCGGCTTCACCCCGCTGCGGCCCCGACCGCACCTTGACGACATCGACGTACCCCCCGACGGCCGCACCGTCAGCCTGCTCTACGCGCCGCACGACCAGATGTGGGCCGAGTGGATCGGCGCCCAGCTGCGGCAGACCGGCATCAAGGTGACGGAACCCGTCAACGGGGCCGGAGTACTCGACGGTGCCGCGCTGCCCGCCGCCCACTCCTTCATGGTGCTGCTCTCCGCGAACCTCTCCAAGTCACCCGTCAGCGCCACCGTGGAGCGGCTCGCCACTCCCCTGCCCGGTGGCTCGGGCGGGGAGCACCGGCTCATCGGCGTCCGGCTGGACCACGCCCGGCTGCCCGAACACCTCGACTGGCCGGACGCCCTGTACCTGGCGGGCCAGGCGGAGGAGGGGGCCCGCACCGCGCTGCTGGCCGGATTCGGCCTGCGCGCCAAGGAGTACGCCGCGGGCTCCGGCGGCCCGCGCTTTCCCGACCATCCGACCGAGCGGTGGAACGCGGGCGTACGCAATGTCTCCTTCACCGGCCGGGTGCAGGAACTGGGCGCCATCAGGGAGCACTTCGGCTCCGAGCCGGCCAGCCCGCGCGGTTCTTTGGTGCTGACCGGCATGGGCGGGGTGGGCAAGAGCCAGATCGCGTTGGAGTACGCCCACCGCTTCCGGTCGCAGTACGACCTGGTGTGGTGGATCCCGGCATCGGAGACCAGCGGCATACGCACCGCCCTGGCCGGCCTGACCAAGGAGTTCCAGTCGTCCGATCCCGGCGGCCTGCCCAGCGGCGACGCGCAGAGGCTGCTGGACGTCCTGCGCCGCGGAACGGCGTGCCGTTCCTGGCTGCTGGTCTTCGACGACGCCCCGTCGTGGGAGGCCGTCCAGGACTGGGTGTCGGTGCTCACCGGCGGCGTGGGACATGTGCTGATCACCTCGCGCAACCCGCAGTGGAGCGCGTGCGAGGCCCACCGGATCAACACCTTCGAGGCGCAGGAGAGCCTCGGTCTGCTCGCCCACCGGCTGCCCGGCTTCGCTGACGCCGACCTGCTGCGCGTCGCCGACCGGCTCGGCCACCTCCCCATCGGCGTGAACGTGGCGGCCGAATGGCTGGTCACCGGCCTGCAGTCGGTGGACGAGTACCTCGCCGCACCACCCGCCGCCGTCGAGGACCCGCAGTGGCAGCACTTCGTCGACACCTACCTGCGGGCCTACCAGCAGCTGAAGGAGCGCTTCCCGGCCGCCGCCAAGCTGCTCGACCTGTGTTCCTTTATGTCGCCCGACGGCATCAGCATGAAGGTCGTCCAGTCCCGGGGCATGCTCAGCAGGCTGGCGGAGCTCGACCCCGAGCTGGAGAGCAGCTACCGGCTGCGCGTGCTGATCAACGCGCTGGCCGTCGGTGCGCTGGCCGTCGCGGACCCGCTGACGCGCACGCTCAAGGTGCACCGCCTGGTGCAGGACCTGCTGCGTGAGCGGATGTCCCCGGACGAGCGGGCCGAAGCCCGCGCGCAGGCCCTGACCATCCTGGCCGCGATGGCACCGACCGACATCGAGCGCGACGATCCGGAGCACCGCGACATCCTCGCCGAGCTGGACCGGCATCTGGAGGTGACCCAAGCGCCCGCGAGTGACGATCCCGCCGTGCTGGCCTGGACCGTCACCCAGGTCCGCTACCGCTGGTTCTTCGGCGAGGACTGGGCATCGGCCATCGAGCTGGGCGAGCGGGTGCTGGCCCAGTGGCGCGAGAAGTTCGGGACCGACAACGCCTACGTGCTGCGGCTGGAGTCGCAGGTCGCCCCGGCCTACCGCCACCTGGGCAAGTACCGCCCGGCGCTGAAGCTCAGCGAGCACACGGCGACCACGCAGCAGCGCCAGAACCGGCGCGACCCGTACACACTCATCGCACAGCACGGCTACGGGGCCGATCTGCGGGCAGCCGGACGGTTCCAGGACGCGGACGATGTGCACCAGCGCACCTACCGGGACATGGTGAGCACCCTCGGCGACGACCACTACGAAACACTCAACGCCTCGAACAACCTGGCCATCTCCAAGTTCTACCTGCAGTCCGTGCCGCATGCGCTGCGCCAGGACCAGACGACGTTCGAAACACGCCGCCGTGTCCTGGGCGACCGTCACCCGCTGACCTGGCACTCGTACACCAGCCTCGGCGGCTACCACCGGGAGATGTGGCAGCTGCGGACGGCCGAGAACCATCTCACCGAAGCCAGGGACCGCCTGGTGGAGCTGGCGGGGCCGGACGCCTCCGCGACTCTCAGGGCGCTCTGGCACCTGGGCATGACCTGGGTGCGCAGAGGCGCGCTGCCCGCGGCCATGCAGCTGCTGCAGGACACCCATGCCGCGATGCAGCGCAACGGAGGCGACACCTCTCCCGGCGCCATGGCCTGCCGCCTCGCGCTGGCCGCCGCGCTGCACGCCGACAACTGCTCGGGCGACGCGGCCGAATACACCAAGGCGGAGTTGGAACGGCACATCGCGGTATGGGGTGAGGACCACCCGTTCACCGCCATCTGCCGCAGCAACCTCGCCCTGTATCTGCTCGATGCCAACGAGCCGGAGTGCGCCTGGGACATCGCGGGCAAGGCGGTGCGCCGGCTGCGGGACTCGCTGAGCCACGACCACCGCTACACGCTGGTCGCCAGGATCAACCGGAACAACTGCGCGGTGGCGTTGGGCAAGGGCACCAGCTTCGATATCGCGGGCGAGGATCAGGAGATCCACGACCTCTGCAAGGCCGACTACAACTGGGGGACCCACCACCCCGTCACCCTCATCGCCGCGGCCAACCTCGCCGCGTCCCAGCCCGAGACCGGGGCCGAACTCCGCGCCGCCGTCGCCCATGACGCCGTCGCGCAGGTCGGCGCCGAGTGCATCGGAGACGATTCGCCGCTGACCGCCGCGCTCACCGCCCCGGTCTACCGTCGGCTCGGTTTCGATCTGGAGGTCTGGGGTGTCTGATACAACGATAGATGTGCGATATCCGGATGGGGAGATGTCATCGTTGACCGATCTCACGGAACGGCTACGAGGATTAATACCCCTCGGAATCGACCACGTCGTACTGTACGACGAAGATGCGACGAAAATTGCTCTCGCGCTCTCCGGCGAGGTGCACGGTTCCGTGTCGGCGGCTCATGAGCGGACCGGCCGGGACCTCTATTACGTTCTCCAGGACCTTGAACCGGATTTCGCCCATTTGCGCACCGGGGCTCTGATCCGCACGGTCCTGCGCCTGCCGGACGGGGCCGTCTTCTATTACATGGTCGAGCCCGGAATCCATCTGTACGGGGCCACCGCCGCCGTCGAACAGATCGAGGAACTCGACGAGTCCATCGCCGAGATCGTCAACGACCTGCGAACGGTGGTCCGCTACTCCCCTCTCGACTTCGGCTCCTACCGGAGCAGACGGCTGACCTCGGAGCTCCCGCCCACCGCGCGGGAGACCGTTCCCGCACAGGCCGCGCCCGACACCTCCGGCGCCCCCCGCACCGCGCCCGCCTGGCCCGGCCGCGGCGGGGACGACGAGGGCACTTCGGTCCTCGCGGCGCTGCGGCGGGCGCTGCGCACGGACGGCCTGCACTACCTGGCCTACTACCCGCACCCGTCGTCGCCCGAGGTCATCGACATCTTCGAGCAACCGGACCTGCAGAAGTTCTTCCGGAGCGCCACACCCGACCACCGCCGGACCCGGTACCGACGGATGGGGGCTCTCCTGCCCAGCGTCATACACCGTATGAACGAATCGCTGCGCGCCGTCATGCGAGGTGAACTGGTGCGTGTGGTCCTGGATGTGGAACAGGGCGCCGTGTATTTCCATACGCTGCCCGGGTCCCGTTTCCTCGTCGGCGTGACGCTGGACCAGTCCAGAGTGGCCGAATCGGATGATCAGATAACGCGCACGGTAAGGGAACTGGAAGCATTGGCATAAGCAGAACACGTTCCGAAATGACCGGCCTCGCTCCGTCTTTTCCGGATTACTGGGTGACCGGGTGACCGGTGTCGGGTCGGAACGTACGAACAGGGGGATTCGTGAGCCGGTTACTCCATGACACAGGAGCGGCCAAGGCCCTCCTCCTGCCGTTGCTGCTTCCGCTGGCCGTGGCGGGCGTCGGATGCCTGGCGGGCCGGTGGCTGACCGTCGACACACAGTCCGGCGGCGGCGGATATTCCTACCTGACCTACGGGCTGCTCGCCGTCGGCCTGTACGGGAGCGCGTACGGCATCACCCGGCCGGAGCGACGGGCCGACGTGTACCGCATCGTCGTCGCGATCACGTTCGGTGTGGCCGCCAAGGCGGCCCTCGTCGCCGGCGTTTTGATCCTGGTCTTCCGCAACAGGCCCGAGTACATCGTCCTCGCGGTGGCGATGGCGCAGATCGATCCGCTGTCCGTCTCCGCGCTCCTCGACAGCCGGGACATGTCACCGCGCGCCAAATCCCTGCTGGCCGCCTGGGCATCCTTCGACGACCCGGTGACCACGGTGCTCGTGGTGTACATGAGCGCACTGGTCCTGCCCGGCGCCGCCGGCGCCGCCACGGGCACGTTGTCCTACGCGAGCACACTGGTGCTCAACTTCGCCCTGGTGGCCGTGGCGGCGGTCGGCTGGTGGGCGGTCGGCCGGCGCCGCAGCGCGCCGCACCGGGGAGTTCTGGCCGCCGGTGCGCCGTCCGCCGCACGCCGGCCGTCGAACATCCGGGTTCTCGCGCAGTGCGCGTTGCTGGTCGCGGTGGCGGGTGTCGCGGTGTGGCACTTCCTCATGCTCGGTCTGGCGGTCTCGGCGCTGTTCCTGCGGCCGCCGCTGGACCGCTGGATCCCCCGCGCCACGAATGTCGCCCTCTACGCCGCCACCTTCCTGCTCGGAGTGCTGCTGGCCCGCGGGGTGCACCCGTTCACAGGGCTGGTCCTCGGCTGCGCCACCTTCGCCGCGCAGCTCACCGTCGGGGCGGTGGTCACCTGGGGGCTGCCGCGGCGCGATCGCTGGTCGCTGTGCCTCAGCCAGCAGAACGGCATCACCGCGATCATCCTCGCGCTGCTCCTTCAGCCCCTGCTGCCCTCCGCCATCGGCATCATCGCCCCCGCGATCCTGGTCGTGAACGTCCTCCACCTGGCCACGAACAGACTGCGCAGCGCCGCCGACCGCCGCACCCGCACCCCTCGCCCGCCGCAGACCCGGCCCGACCGTCCGCACCCGCCGCCGCTGTCCGAACATCCGCATCCGTGCACGACGACGGAACATGCGTGGACCGGACTCACCGTCCACAGCAGCGAATGACCGAGGCCGTGATCCAAAACCGGCAGGCAGGCCGGGCCCGCGGCGGCTGTGCGCCGACCGCCCGTGTCGTCAGGGCGGTCGGCGCACAGCCGCGGGCCGCTGCCGGGCGACGGCGACCGGTCGCAGCGAGGCAAGTCCCCCATGGAGTGCGGTGTCAGAGTGCGCGGAGGATGTCTTCGACCCGGTCCTTCGCGTCGCCGAAGAGCATCGCGGTGTTCTCGCGGAAGAACAGCGGGTTCTGCACGCCGGCGTAGCCGGAGGCCATCGAACGCTTGAAGACGATGACGTGCGTCGGCCTCCCAGACCCGCAGCACCGGCATGCCGGCGATCGGGCTGCTGGGATCGTCGGTGGCGGCCGGGTTGACGGTGTCGTTGGCGCCGATCACGAGCACCACGGAGGTGCCGTCGAAGTCGTCGTTGATCTCGTCCATCTCCAGCACGATGTCGTAGGGCACCTTGGCCTCGGCCAGCAGCACGTTCATGTGCCCGGGCAGCCGGCCGGCGACCGGGTGGATGCCGAAGCGGACGCTCGACGCCCTTGCTCGCGCAGCTTTCGGGTCAGCTCGGCCACCGCGTACTGCGCCTGGGCGACCGCCATGCCGTAGCCGGGAGTGATGATCACCGATGTCGCGCTCGCAGAGCAGCTCCGCGGCGCCTTCGGCGTTGATCTCGCGGTGCTCGCCGTAGTCCGTGTCGCCGCCGGGGCCGGCCTCGATGCCGAAACCGCCGGCGATCACCGAGATGAACGACCGGTTCATCGCCTTGCACATGATGTAGGACAGGTACGCGCCGGAGGAGCCGACCAGCGCGCCGGTGATGATCAGCAGGTCGTTGTCCAGCAGGAAGCCCGACGCGGCCGCGGCCCAGCCGGAGTAGCTGTTCAGCATCGACACCACGACCGGCATGTCGCCGCCGCCGATCGAGGCGACCAGGTGCCAGCCGAGCAGCAGCGCGACCGCGGTGACCGCGACCAGCAGCCAGCAGGTTCGGTTCGACCACGAACAAGGCGGTGAGCGCCGACGAACGCGGCCAGCGCGCCGAGGTTGAGCGCGTTCCTGCCCGGCAGCATCAGCGGGCGCGGACTTCATCCGCGCGGACAGCTTGAGGAAGGCGACGATCGAGCCGGTGAAGGTCACCGCGCCGATGAAGATGCCGATGAACACCTCGGCGTGGTGGATGCCCAGCAGGTCCACGGCGACCTGCGCCTGCGCTCCGGCGCCGTCGTCCGCCTCGACATCGAGGTAGCCGTTCCAGCCGACCAGCACCGCGGCCAGGCCGACGAAGCTGTGCAGGATCGCGATCAGCTCCGGCATGCCGGTCATCTCCACGCCGCGGGCCCGCCACAGGCCGATGACCGCGCCGATCACCATGGCGACGCGATCAGCAGGCCGAGTCCGGAGTCGCGGCGATGTCCTGCGTCGATGGCCAGCGCGATGGTGGCGGCCAGCGCGACGCCATGCCGGCGATGCCGAAGACGATGCCGGCCGCGCGACGTCTCGTGCTTGGACAGCCCGGCCAGGCTCAGGATGAACAGCAGGGCCGCGACGATGTAGGCCGCCTGTGCGGCGGTGGTCGACAGTCATGGTCTGGTCAGCTCCTTCGAGAACATGCCGAGCATGCGCCGGGTGACGGCGAAGCCGCCGAAGATGTTGATGCCGGCCAGCAGGATCGCGACGAAGGACAGCACCGTGACGGCCGTGTCGCCGCGTGCCCGATCTGCAGCAGCGCGCCGACGACGATGATCCCGGAGATCGCGTTGGTCACCGACATCAGCGGGGTGTGCAGGGCGTGGTGCACATTGCCGATCACGTAGTAGCCGATCACGATCGCCAGCACGAAGACCGTAGATGTGCCGAGCAGGGCTGGGCGGGCGAGAGCGCGGCGAGCAGAAACAGCAGCGCGCCGACCGCCGCGACCAGCGCCGAACCGCTCGGCGGGCGAGCATCGGTTGCTTGGCCGGGCTCTCGGCGGGAGCGGGCGCCGTGGCCGCCGCCGGCGCGGGCGCCGCCGACACCTGCACCGGCGGCGGTGGCCAGGTCAGCTCGCCCGTCGCGGACCACGGTCATCGAGCGCTGCACCACGTCGTCGAAGTCCAGCACCAGACTGCCCGTCCTTGCCCGGTGTCAGCAGCTTCATCAGGTTGACCAGGTTGGTTCCGTACAGCTGGGAGGCCTGGGCAGGCAGCCGGCCGGCCAGATCGGTGTAGCCGATGATCGTCACCCCGTTGGTCGGTGACGATCTTCTGCCCGGCGACGGTGCCCGCCACGTTGCCGCCCTTGGCCGCCGCCATGTCGACGATCACGCTGCCCGGCGCCATGCTGCGCCACCATCTCGGCGGTGATCAGCCGCGGTGCCGGCTGCCCCGGGATCAGCGCGGTGGTGATGATGATGTCGACGTCCGCGCACTGCCCGCGCGTACAGATCGCGGCGGCGCGCGTGCTTGTAGTCGTCTGACATCTCCTTGGCGTAGCCGGTCGCGCTGACCTCCGTCCTCGGCGACTCGACCGCCAGGTACTCCCCGCCCAGCGACTTGACCTGGTCGGCGACCTCGGGCCGCGGGTCGGTGGCGCGGACGATCGCGCCCAGGCTGCCCGCGGCGCCGATCGCCGCGAGCCCGGCCACACCGGCGCCGACGACCAGGACCTTGGCCGGCGGCACCTTGCCCGCGGCCGTGACCTGACCGGTGAAGAACCGGCCGAACGTCGTGCGCCGCCTCGACCACCGCTCGGTAGCCGGCGATGTTGGCCATCGAGGACAGCACGTCCAGCGACTGGGCCCGCGAGATCCGCGGCACCGCGTCCATCGCCAGCGCGGTGATCGGCCGCCGGGCCAGGTCCGCCCGCAATGCGGGGTCCTGCGCCGGAGCCAGCAGGCTGATCAAGCGTGGCGCCGTCGCGCAGCCTGTCCGATCTGCTCCGCCGATGGCGCGTTGACCCCCAGGACGATGTCGGCCGACAGCGCGTCGCCGATGCCGACTCCCGCGTCGAGGTAGGCCTCATCGGAGAAACTGGAGGCCGTACCCGCGTCCGGCTCAACCACCACCTCATAGCCGAGCTTGAGCAACTGAGCCGCTGAGGCCGGCGTCGCGGCCACTCGCGTCTCCCCTGATCTGGATTCCTTCACCACACCAATGCGCAAGGCGATCTCCTCTGCGGTTTTGCACGCCAAGGTCCAGAACACCCGCGGGCGTTGGCGTGCCCCTGCCCGTCGGGAGTCTCGCGGTGGTTCTTTCGCTCGTGCGCGAGCCGGCTTTCTCGGCTGTGTCGCCGTACCGCTCCAGCACGTCGGCTATGCGCTGCCTGACAAATCATCGCGCGTGATCAGGGCGACGTCTGTACCGCGTGATCAGGGCCACATCCGCACCGCGGCCTGCGTGCGGGACGGTTCGCGGTGGCCGGATTCCCGCTGCCTGACGACTGGTGCCGCGGCAGGTGGTGTTTGCCTGTCCCGCAGCGGCGTCCGGTGCGTCCCGCTGCCTCGCGGACGTGCGCGGCGCTCCCGGAGGAGTCGGCGCGGACGATGAGGGTTTCGCCCGGCGCGGACGGAGCCGAGAGCTCGGGCAGCGCGAAAGTGCCTACGCCCTGCTAGTGACAGCCGTGCCCGCGACGGCGCAGTCGTCGCGGGTTTCCGTTCGGGGCGCGGTATGCGTGAGGGGTGACCGTGCGCCGTGCTGTCGCTGTGCTGCCGTGCCCGAGGAGACCACCTATGGCCGACCTGGCTTTCATCACCCTGATCGTCGTCTTCTTCGCTCTGCTGTTGCTGGTCGTGGCGGGCGCGGAACGCCGGTGAGCGTCGAGAACGGAGTGGGTCTGGGCTGCGCGGTCGTCCTGCTGGTCTACCTCCTGATCGCCCTGGTGTTCCCGGAGCGGTTCTGATGGGCGAAGCCGGCGCGGGGCTGCTCACGATCGGCGTGCTGGTCCTCGCGCTCGCGGTGGCGCACGTGCCGTTCGGCGACTGGATGGCGCGGGTGTACGGCAGCGGGCGGCATCTCGCCGTGGAGCGGGCGGTGTACCGGGTGGCCGGGGTCGATCCGGACGCGGAGCAGCGGTGGACGGCCTACGCGCTGTCCCTGCTGGGGTTCTCCGCCGTGTCCGTGCTCTTCCTCTACGGCTTCCTGCGGCTGCAGGGCGTGCTGCCCCTGTCGCTGGGGTTCGGCGGGGTGCCTGCCGACGGGGCGTTCAACACCGCGGTGTCGTTCGTGACGAACACCAACTGGCAGTGGTACGCGGGCGAGTCGACATTGGGTCACCTGGTGCAGATGGCGGGCCTCGCCGTGCAGAACTTCCTGTCCGCGGCGGTCGGCATGGCCGTCGCGGCGGCGCTGGTGCGCGGGTTCGCCCGCACGCGCACCGACCGGATCGGCAACTTCTGGGTCGACCTGGTGCGCGGCACCGTACGCATCCTGCTGCCCGTCGTGCTGCGTCGCCGCGCTGGTGCTGGTCGGCCGGCGGCGTCGTGCAGAACTTCGCCGCCGCACGGCAGGTGCACACTCTCGGGCGGCGCAGTGCAGTGGCTCGTCGGCGGGCCGGTCGCCTCGCAGGAGGCCATCAAGGAGCTCGGCACCAACGGCGGCGGGTTCTTCAACGCCAACTCGGCGCACCCCTTCGAGAACCCGAACCCGTTCACCAACCTCTTCGAGGTCTTCCTGCTCCTGCTCATCCCCTTCGCGCTGCCGCGCACCTTCGGCCGCATGGTCGGCGACACGCCGCCAGGGCTGCGCGATCCTCGGCGCCATGGCCGTCGTCTGGGCCGGTCGCCGTGGCGGCGGTGACGGGCGCCGAGGTGCGCGCACCCGGGACGGCGCCGCAGGCGGCCGGGCGCGGCGATGGAGGGCAAGGAGGCCGCGGTTCGGGGTCCGGCAGCTCCGCTCTGTGCGCGGACGCGACCACGTCGACGTCGACCGGGTGCGGTGAACTCCGTCCACGACAGCTTACACCGCCGCTCGGCGGCGGCGTGCTGCTGCTGAACATGATGCTCGGCGAGGTGACGCCGGGCGGCGTCGGGCTCGGGCCTGTACGGGATGCTGGTCCTGGCCGTGCTGACCGTCTTCGTCGCCGGGCTCATGGTCGGCCGGACGCCGGAGTACCTGGGCAAGAAGATCGGGCAGCGCGAGATGACCTTCGTCCCCGCTGTACATCCTGACCACGCCGTCGCTCGTCCTGGTCGGCACCGGCATCGCGCTGGCGCTGCCGGCGGGCCGCGCCGGCGATGCCTCAACCCGGGGCCGCACGGCCTGTCCGAGGTGCTGTACGCGTTCACCTCGGCGGGCAACAACAACGGCAGCGCCTTCGCCGGGCTCGCGCGCGACACGGTCTTCTACAACACCACGCTCGGGCCTTGCGATGCTGTTCGGCCGGTTCCTGCCGATCGTCTTCGTGCTGGCGCTGGCGGGCGCGCTCGCGCGGCAGCAGGCCGCCCCGGTCAGCGAGGGCACCCTGCCGACCCACCGGCCGCTGTTCGTGGGCTGCTGGTCGCGGTCGTCGCTCATCGTCGCCGCCCTCGCCTACTTCCCGGCGCTCGCGCTGGGCCCGGTCGCGGAAGGGCTGTCATGACGACGTGCCACGCCACCGGTTCCGGGGCCCCGGCGGCGTGCGGCGCGGCGCTCTCCGCCCGCGACCAGCTGCTCGGCGTCACTGCCCGGCGCGTTCAGGAAACTCGACCCCCGCCACCAGGTGCACAAGCCTGTGATGTTCGTGGTGTGGGTCGGCTCGGTCCTCGCCACCGTCCTCGCCGCGACGACCGGCACCGACGTGTTCTCCTGGCCATCGCGGCTGGCTGTGGGCGACCGTGGTGTTCGCCAACCTCGCCGAGGCGGTCGCCGAGGGGCGCGGCAAGGCGCAGGCCGCGGCCTGCGGCAGGCCGCACGAGACGACGGCCCGGCTGCAGCGCGCCGACGGGCCGAGGAAGAGGTGCCCGCCGCCCGGCTGCAGCAGGGCGACGTGGTGGTGGTCGAGGCCGGCCAGGTCATCCCCGGCGACGGCGACGTCGATCGAGGGCATCGCCAGCGTCGACGAGTCGGCCATCACCGGCGAGTCCGCGCCCGTCATCCGCGAGTCCGGCGGCGACCGCTCCGCCGTCGACCGGCGGCACCAAGGTGCTCTCCGACCGGATCGTCGTGCGGATCACGCAGCAGCCCGGGCGAGACCTTCGTCGACCGGATGATCGCGCTGGTCGAGGGCGCGTACCGGCAGAAGACGCCGAACGAGATCGCGCTGAACATCCTGCTGGCGGCGCTGACCATCGTCTTCCTGCTGGCCGTGGCCGACCCTCCAGCCGCTGGCGGTCTACTCCGGCGCGCAGCAGCCGCTCGTGGTCCTGGTCGCGCTGCTGGTCTGCCTGATCCCGACGACCATCGGCGCGCTGCTGTCCGCCATCGGCATCGCCGGCATGGACCGGCTGATCCAGCGCAACGTGGTCGCGATGTCCGGCCGGGCGGTCGAGGCCGCCGGCGACGTCGACACGCTGCTGCTGGACAAGACCGGCACCATCACCCTCGGCAACCGGCAGGCGACCGAGTTCGTGCCCGTCGAGGACGTCGCCGTGGCGGACCTGGCCGACGCCGCCCAGCTGGCCAGCCTCGCCGACGAGACCCCGGAGGGCCGGTCGATCGTCGTGCTGGCCAAGGAGCGCTACGGTCTGCGGGCCCGCGAGGAGGGCCTGATCCGCGGCGCCCACTTCGTGCCCTTCACCGCCCAGACCCGGATGTCGCGGCGTCGACCTGCGACGGCCGGCGTGGTGCGCAAGGGCGCCGCCGCCGCGGTGCTGAGGTGGGTCCGCGATCACGGCGGCGCGCCCCGCGCCGGCGTCGGCCGTGTCGTCGACGCGATCGGCGCGGGCGGGGGCACTCCGCTGGTCGTCGCCGAGCGTGTGTCCGACGGGCCGGCCCGCGTGCTGGGCGTCATCCATCTGAAGGACATCGTCAAGGCGGGCATGCGGGAGCGGTTCGGCGAACTGCGCCGGATGGGCATCCGCACGGTCATGATCACCGGCGACAATCCGCTCACCGCGCGGGCCATCGCGGGCGAGGCCGGGGTCGACGACTTCCTCGCCGAGGCCACTCCGGAGGACAAGCTGGCGCTGATCCAGCGGGAGCAGGCGGGCGGCAGGCTGGTCGCCATGACGGGCGACGGCACCAACGACGCTCCGGCACTCGCCAAGGCCGATGTCGGTGTCGCGATGAACGCCGGGACCGCCGCCGCCAAAGAGGCCGGCAACATGGTCGACCTCGACTCCAATCCCGACCAAGCTGATCGAGATCGTCGAGATCGGCAAGCAGTTGCTGATCACCCGCGGCGCGCTGACCACGTTCTCCATCGCCAACGACGTCGCGAAGTACTTCGCGATCATCCCGGCGATGTTCGCCGGGGCCTACCCGCAGCTCGACCGACTGAACGTGATGCGTCTGGGCACCCCGGAGTCCGCGATCCTGTCCGCCGTCGTCTTCAACGCGCTCGTCATCGTGGCCCTGATCCCGCTCGCGCTGCGCGGCATCCGGTACCGGCCGACCAGCGCGGCACGCCTGCTGCGCCGCAATCTCACCGTCTACGGCCTGGGCGGCATCGTCACACCGTTCGCCGGCATCAAGCTCATCGACCTCGTCGTCTCACAGCTGCCCGGACTGAGGTGACCCGCGTCCATGCCCACCGCCTTCCTCCGCCAGGCCATGGCGGGGCTGCGCGTCCTGCTCGCCCTCACGGTGCTCACCGGCGCGCTCTACCCGCTCGCCGTGTGGGCCGTCGCCCAGCTCGCCTTCCACGGCCAGGCAGACGGTTCCCAGGTGACCTCCCAGGGCCGTACCGTCGGCTCCGCACTGCTCGGCCAGTCTTTTGCCGGTGCGCGGTGGTTCCATCCCCGGCCGTCCGCGGCGGGCCCGCACGGCTATGACGCGCTGGCCTCCGGGGCGTCCAACCTTGGCCCGGAGAACGCCACGCTGCTGCGGCAGGTACGCCAACGCCGGGCGGCAGCCGCCGTGGGGGACCGCATCCCGCCCGCACGGGTACCGCCCGACGCCCTCACCGCCTCCGGCAGCGGCCTGGACCCGTATATCTCGCCCGACTACGCCCGCCGCCAAGGCGCCCGGGTGGCCCGCGCCCGTGGCCTGCCGCGGCAGCGCGTGGCGGCACTGGTGAGCGACCATGTGAAGGGAAGGATGCTCGGTTTCCTGGGTGCGCCGCGGGTGAACGTCCTGGAGCTGAACGTGGCATTGGACGGGCTCACTCGGCAGAGATGACTGGTGCGGCCGGCGACGTCGGCAGCGATCCGGCATCGGGTGGACCCGTCCGCGGGGCCCGTTGGGTGCGGCGGTTCCAGGTGCGTCCGGAGAGGAGGGAGCGTGCCGCGCGGCAAGCTGCTGGTCTACCTCGGGGCGGCCCCGGGCGTCGGCAAGACCTACGACATGCTCAGCGACGGGCAGCGGCGCGCTGCACGGGGCACGGACGTGGTCGTCGGATTCATGGAGGACTACGGACGGCCGCTGACCAGGCAGATGGCCGAGGGGCTTGAGTCGGTGCCCCGCCGAACGCTGCCCTACCGCGGTACGGCCTTCAGCGAGATGGACCTCGACGCCGTCCTCGCCCGCCGCCCCCAGCTCGCACTGGTCGACGAGCTCGCCCACACCAACGTCCCCGGCAGCCGCCACGGCCGGCGCTGGCAGGACATCGAGGAGCTGCTGGCCGCGGGCATCGACGTGATCTCCACCGTCAACATCCAGCACCTCGCCTCGCTCAACGACGTCGTGGCGCAGATCACCGGCGTGCGGCAGCGGGAAACCGTACCCGACGACGTGGTCCGCCGTGCCGACCAGCTCGAACTGGTCGACCTGCCGGCCGAGGCCCTGCGCCACCGCATGGCGCAGGGCCTCGTCTACCCGCCGGAGAAGATCGACGCGGCGCTGTCCCACTACTTCCGCACCGGCAACCTCACCGCCCTGCGGGAGATCGCGATGCTGTGGGCCGCCGACCGGGTCGAGGAAGCCCTGCTGCGCTACCGCAGGGACCACGGCATCCAGCATCCGTGGGGCACCCGCGAACGCGTGCTGGTCGCCCTGTCCGGCGGCCCCGAGGGCGACACCCTCATCCGGCGCGCCAAGCGCACCGCCTCGCACGGCGCGGGCGGTGAGTTCCTGGCCGTCCACGTCCAGCACGCCGACGGACTGACCGCCGCTGCCCCGCGGCTCCTCGCCGCCCAGCGCGCCCTGGTCGAGGAACTCGGCGGCAGCTACCACACCGTCCCCGGCGGCGATCCCGCCCGCGCCGTCCTCGGCTTCGCCCGGCAGGTCAACGCCAGCCAGATCGTCATCGGCGCGACCCGGCGCAGCCGCCTGAGGGAACTGTTCGGCCGCGGCACCGGCGCGTCCATCATCGAAGGATCGGGCGAGGACATCGACGTGCACGTCGTCAGCCACTCGCATGCCGCGCACGGCCGCCTGCTGCACCACCGCACACGTCCGTCCGAAACCGGTGTGGACGACGGCCTGCGGTGAACCGGCCCCAGCTGGTGCGGCAGTCGGTACGGGGCGCGCGGTCCGGCCCGGCGGGGCTGGGTCGGACCGTGCTGCTCTGCCGTCCGCACCGGGATGTGTGCGCGTCGTATCCGCGGGTCTGCAACGGTGCTCCGTTGTCTTGCGCGGACGACGGATAGTCCTCGTATCATCACACCAATGTCGGGCCGGTGATCCGCCCAAAAGCGTGCAGGCTGGGCGGGATCCCATGGATCCAATGGGGGAGCCACATGTCGTCAGTACCGATGGCAGGTCGGATCGGGCGACGTTTCCACTATCTGGTCATGGGCAACGCGGTCTCGGCGTACGGCACCTATCTGAACCTCGTGGCGCTGAACCTCTTCGTACTGAAGACGACCGGCAGCGCGCTCTCCGTCGGAATCTTCCTGATCACCCGTATCTGCTGCTCGTTCGGCGCGGGCTACGCCGCGTCCCGGCTCGTCTCCCGCCTCAGCCGCAAGCACCTCATGATCGCGGGCGACCTCACCCAGGCGCTGTGCCTGCTGGGATTCGCGCTGATGTCCGCGGGCGCTCGCGGGACGGTGCTGTACGGGCTGGCCGCCGTGATGGGGTGGTGCTCCACGCTCTCCGGTGTGGCCCTGCGCAGCAGCGTGCCGGACATCGTCGGGCAGGATCTGCGGGTGCGGGCCAACGGGCTGCTGGTGACGGGGCGTTCGCTGGCGATGGTGCTGGGCTTCGCCTCGGCGGGCGTGGTGGTCGCCGCGGCCGGGTACACGTCCGCGTTCCTGGTCGACGCGGGTAGCTTCCTCTTCTCCGCCGGGACGTATGCCCTGTTGCCGCGGATGGCCGGCTCGTCCGCGGTACGGAATTCCGCCCCGCAGACGGACCCGGCGCCGCAGGAGAAGCCCGAGACCACTGGGCGCGGGACCGGAGCCGGGCAGGGCGCGGAGCCACAACGGCGCGGGCTCGCGCGCCGGCTGCCGGGCGCCCGGCTGCTGCGCGTCGCGCCCGTCGTGGTGGGCCTGGTGGCCGTGCGCGCCGTGGACAACATGGGCTCCGCCTCCCACCAGGTGGGCCTGCCGGTCTTCGCCGCCCAGATCGACCCGGCGGGCGCCGCGGCCTACGTCGGCCGTTTCTACGCGGTGTGGGCGGTGGGCTGTCTGCTCGCGCACCAGGTGGTCTCCCGGGTGCCCGCGGTGTCCCGCTGGGCCGGGGCGGGAGCGAAGGAGGGCGGGGGCGGCGAGGAGCGGGCCTTCGCCGTCGGGACCTGCCTGATGTCCGCCTTCTTCATCCTGGCGTTCACGGGGCTGCCGCTGCCTGCGCTGCTCACCGTGGCCGTGTGCGCCGGCCTGGCGGACGGGTTCACGGAGATTGTCTACAACTCCCGCCTCCAGTCGCTACCCACCGAGCAGCGTGGCAAAGTGCTCGGTTTCGCAGCGATGGCGGAGACCGCGGCCCTCGGCGTGGGCACCGTGGTGTGCGCCTCGCTCCTCGATCACTTCGCGCCGCTGACGGTGGTGTCGGTAGCGCACGGAACGGCCATCGTCTTGGCACTGGCCCTGCTGACACTGCTGCTCGCCCTCCCCACGCCGGGCGCACGGGGCGCGCGGGGCGGCGGGGACACCGGGCCGCCCGGTGCGGGCACGGGCCGCCCGGGGACGGCCGGTGACGACACCGCGGCCCCCGTGGCAGTGGACTGACCCACACGGGCCACCGGGCCCCGGCCCGCAACGGCCCCGGCCCGCAACGGCGCCGGACCGCCTCCCGACGGCCCGGCGCACCACGAACCAGGAAGGAACCATCGGCCATGGACCTTTCGCCGCCCCGTCTCGCGGCACGGCTGCGCCGGCTGCGCGACGTGCTCGACTGCGCGGTCCTTCCCGTGGGCGCGGCGGGAGCGGCCGCCGCGTTCGTCGTCCCGGCGCCCGGCGCGGATGCCACACGGCTCAAGCGGCGGCTGACGGCGGCGGCCGTGGAGGCGGGCACTGAGCTGATCGCGGTCCTGGTCGACGACATACCCAGACGGGGCGACGAAACCGTGGACGAGGCCGCCCTGGCGGCGGTGCCGGTCCTCGGCGCACCGCACCTGCTGGAGTACCGCCGGCAGTGCGCGGCGGCCGGTCTCGATGTCGACGTGGACCTCGAACCCGTGGTCCGCGCACCGGGCCGGCTCCATCTGGCGGGGCTCGCCGCCGAGGCACCGGCCCCTGCGGCGCACGCAAACGCCTCCCGCGATGCCCAGCCGAGCGCGACCGCGGTCCCCTGCAACCGCATCAGGCCGCCGGCCCTGAGCAGCGGCCCGGCACTGACGGCGGATCCCGAAGGACCCCGCACCCTGCCCGAGGCACTGCTGCGCACGGCCGCCGCACGGCCCGAGGCCGGCCTGCACCTGGTGCTCGATGCCGAGCGGACCGTTTTCCTGAGCTATCCGGAGCTGCTCGGCCGCGCTCAGCGGATACTTGGCGGCCTCACCGCCGCGGGCCTGCGCGCAGGCGACCGGGCCCTCCTCCAGCTCCCTTCGCTCGACCAGTACTTCCCCGCCCTGTGGGGCTGCCTCCTGGGCGGCATCCTGCCTGTCACGGTCGCCCGACCGCCCCACTACGCCACACCGGGACCGGTGACCGACAAGCTGCACCACGCCTGGGAGTCACTGGGCAGGCCCGCCGTGCTCTGCGGCGGGGCCGCGGTCGAGGGCGTGCGGGCGATGGCCGGCCACTACCCGATGACCGATGTGCAGGTACTGGACGCGGCCCGGCTCGAACAGGCGGAGCCGGTCACCGGACCGCACCCCGCCGACCCGTCGCAGACGGCACTGCTGCAGCTCTCCTCGGGCAGCACCGGTCACTCCAAGGCCATCCAGATCACCCACCGCGGTGTGCTGGAGTACGCGGCCGGGGCCCGCACGCACCACGGCGGCGCCGTGCATCAGCACGACACCACGGTCAACTGGCTGCCGCTCGACCATGTGGGCGGTCTCGTCATGTTCCACCTGCGGGACACGGTGCTCGGCTGCACGGCGGTGCACACCCCGACCGAGCTGGTCGTGGCGGACCCGCTGCGCTGGCTCGACCTACTGGAGCAGTACCGCGGGGCGCATTCCTGGTCGCCGAACTTCGGTTACCGGCTGGTGGTTGAGGCGCTGCGGCAGCACTCTGGGCGGCGGTGGGACCTGTCCTCGGTCCGTTCGCTCGTCAACGCGGGCGAGCAGTGCACGTTGCCGGTGATGGCGGACTTCCTGGCCGCCACCGCCCCGCACGGCCTGGACCCCGAGGCCATGCTGCTGGGCTGGGGCATGGCGGAGACCTGCACCGCGATCACCTACAAGCGCCTGACCGCACCCGGCGCCGTGCACCACATCCGCAAGTCGTCGCTGGCCAGCGCACTGGAGTGGACCGGCGAGGAGCTGCCGGCGGCCGAGCGCACCACCTTCCTCAGCATGGGCCCGCCGGCCCCCGGCGCCCGCTTGCGGATCTGCGACGACGCCGACCGGGTGCTGCCCGAGGGCCGGATCGGAAGGCTCCAGGTCGCCTCCGGACGCGTCACGCCCGGCTACCTCGGCCATCCGCAGGACACCTCTGATCCCCATGCCGAAGCGTTCCGCGGCGCGGGCTGGTTCGACACCGGCGACCTGGGCTTCCTCAAGGACGGCGAACTGGTGATCACCGGCCGCCGCAAGGAAGTCATCATCATCAACGGCAGCCACTACTTCTGCCACGAACTCGAAAACGCGGTCGGAGCCCTGGACGGGGTGACGGTGGGGTCGGTGGCCGCCTGCGGGGTCGCGGAACCCGGCTCGGGCAGCGAACGACTGGTGGTGTTCTTCGTGCCGGCGGATAGTGCCGCGGACATCGGACACGGCGACGCAAACACCCCGGCCGGGCAGCCACACGGCGCCCCGGAGCCTCCCGCCGCCGCATCCGCAACCCCGGTGAGCGGCGCCGTGGCCAACGCCGTGCGCCGGATTAGGGCCGAACTCGCCCGCGATTTCGCGCTCTCGGCATGGCGGGTCGTACCGGTCACCGCCGCCGCGTTCCCCAGGACCACCAGCGGCAAGATCCAGCGCACCGCCCTGCGGAGCAGGTTCCTGGACGGCGGCTTCGACGGCGTGCTGCGCGCCCTGGACGTCGCGGAAGGCAATGCCCACACGGTCCCGGACGCCGTGTACCAAGCGGTGTGGGAGCCGGTGACCGAGCCGGTGGAGCCAGCGGAGCCGCTCAACCCCGCCACCGCCCTCGTCGTCGCCGACGAACTCGGCCTCGCCGCCTGCCTCACCCGCCCGGGCGGCCCCTTCGACCGGTCCGTCGTCGCGCGCCACGGCGGCGCCTACGCCTGTGAGGGCCCCGGCCGCTACACCCTGGACTTCGCCGACCTCGGCCACTGGGACACCCTGTGGGCCGCGTTGCGGGAGTCGGGCCGCACCCCGGCTGCGCTGCTGCATCTCGCGGGCTACGCCGCTCCGGTGCCGGACGGCTTGCCGGACGCACGCCTCAAGGCGCTGTTCTCGGCCGCGAGCACCTCGTTGATCCTCGCCGTGCGCGCGCACCGGGAACGCAACGACGCGCCGCTGCGCGTGGTGACGGCGAGCCGGGGTGTGCACCGGGTGACCGGCAGCGAACCGGCCGGCAGCCCGGGGGCGCTCACCGGTGCGGTGGCCCAGTGTCTTGCCCTGGAGTGGCCCGGCGCCGAGGTCCGCCATGTCGACCTGGCGGGCGGCGCGGTGGACGCGGACGCCGACGAGCTGTGCACGGCGCTCGCCGCGCCGGCGGGCCGGCCGGCCGGGAGTTGGCCGGGGCCCGCGGGGTTGGGTGTGGAGGTCGCGGTGCGCTCCGGCAGAGTCCTGCGGCAGCGGCTCGTGAAGACCGTGCCTGCCGCGGCAGGCGGCGACCGCCGCTGCCGCCGCTGTTGCGGGACGGCTCGTGCCTCGTGGTGACCGGCGGCCTCGGCGGAGTGGGGCGCGAGGTCCTGGCCGGGCTCCTGCAGCGCTTCCGGCTGCGGCTGCTGATCCTCGGCCGTACGCCCCTGGACGCCCCCGGAACACCCGCCGCGGGCCCACCGGGTGGTCCGGCCGGCGCGGAACCCGAATCCGACGCCGCCCGCGCGCTGCACCGCCTTGCCACGCTGGGCGGCGAGGTCCGCTACCGCGCCGTCGACGTCACGGACCGCGCGGCCGTGGCGGCGGCCGTCGAGGCGGCCGAGCGGGAGTGGGGCGGGCCGCTCGACGGGGTGCTGCACCTGGCAGGCGCCTACTCCTCGCGGCTACTGGCGCACGAGAGCCCCGAGCAGTGGTGGTCGGCGCTGAGCACCAAGGCCGTCGGCGCGGTACGCCTCGCGGAGTTGATGCGGCAGCGGCCGGGGGCGCGCTTCGTGTCGTTCTCCTCGCTGCTGACCATCACACCCGCCGCCGAGTCGGCCGCCTACATCGCGGCCAACCGCTTCCTGGAGGCGTACCAGGACCAGCTCGCCGCGCAGGGCGTGCCGGGCCACTGCGTGGCGTGGGGGCTGTGGCACGGGGTGGGCATCAACCGCGACAACCCGTACGAGGCGGTGGCGCGACGGCGCGGCATGCTGCCACTGACCGCGGCCGAGGGCCGCGAACTGGCCCGGGTGGTGCTGGCCCAGCGGCCCGGCCGCTACTACGTCGGCTTCGACGACACCGCGCCGGCGCTGCGCGGGCTGCTGCGGCCCGCGCAACCCGCGGCGCTTGAGCGGGTGATGGCACGCGGCGGCACGGGTTCGCTGCCGGTGCTGCGGGACGCACGGGGACACGAGGTTGTGGTGGAGCGTGACCGGCGCGCCGGGGCGGACGGCACGCGGCTGACCACATCCACGGCGCCCGCGCCTGCCGTCACGGCGCGCACCACCGGCGAGAGCGCCCCTGCGGCCACCGCTGCGGTGGGCCATGACCGCGGCGGCATCCGCAGGCTCGTGCTCGCCGCACTCGCCGACGCGGCCGGTGAAGAGGTGGACGAGGCACGCGCGTTCTACGAAAGCGGCCTCGGCTCCCTCCAGCTGATGCGCGCACACGCCGGGATCGAACGGGCCCTCGGCCGCGGCATCCCGCGCACGCTGCTCTTCCAGTACCCCACGGCCACGGACGTGATCGACCACCTCGCCCGGGACGGCGCCCCGGCCGCCCCCGAGCGGGCCGGCGCCGCGGCGCCGGATCGGCGGCGCCCCGCCGAGCGGCGCATCGCGGTGATCGGCATGGCGGGCCGCTTCCCCGGCGCCGACGACCTGGACGCGTACTGGCGCCTCGTCAGCTCGGGCGAGCGCGCCGTGCGCTCCTTCACCGACGAGGAACTGTCGGCGGCCGGGGTGAGCCAGGCGGACCGTGCACGGGCGGACCATCTGCCGGTGGGCGGAGCACTGGAGGGTGTGGACCTGTTCGACGCCGCGTTCTTCGGGATCAGCGCCCGCGAGGCCCAGACGATCGAGCCGCAGCAGCGCCTGCTGCTGGAAGTCTGCCACCGGGCTCTGGAGGACGGCGGCTACGCGCGTCCGCTGGAGCACACGCCGGTCGGTGTCTACGCGGCGACCGGCATGAGCCTGCACGCCCTGCAGACGTATCTGCTCCACGACCTCGTGCCCACCCAGGACCTCGCCGACCCGGTGACCGCGTTGCAACTCGCCATCGGCAACCAGGCGGACTTCGCCGCGAGCCGGGTCGCCTACCGCCTCGGGCTGCACGGCCCGGCGGTCGGCGTGCAGACGGCATGCTCCAGCGCCCTGGTCGCGGTGCACCTCGCGGCCCAGTCCCTGCTGAGTGGCGACAGCGAACTGGCGCTCGCCTGCGCCGCCGCCGTACACGTCCCGCAGCACGCCGGATACCGCTATGTGCCCGGGTCGATCCTGTCCCGCACGGGCTCCTGCCGGGCCTTCGACGCCGCGGCCGACGGCACGGTCAGCGGCAACGGGGTGGCCGCCGTTCTCCTCAAACGCCTCGACCGCGCGCTCGCCGACGGCGACACCGTGCATGCGGTGCTGCTCGGCTCCGCCGTCAACAACGACGGCGCCGGAAAAGTCGGCTTCACCGCCCCGAGCGTCGCCGGACAGCGCGAGGTGATCGCCCGGGCCCTGCGGAGGGCCGGAGTGGGCGCGGAGACCATCCAGTACGTCGAGGCGCACGGCACCGGCACCGAACTGGGCGACCCGATCGAGTTCCAGGCGCTGACCGAAGCCTTCCGGGAGAGCACCGACCGTCAGGCGTACTGCGCGCTGGGCTCCGCGAAGCCGGTCATCGGCCACCTCGACACGGCGGCGGGGCTCGCGGGACTGATCAAGACGGTGCTGGCGCTGCGCCACCGGCACATCCCGCCGCTGACCGGCTTCACCCGGCCCAACCCCGCACTGCAACTCGACGGCAGCCCGTTCCTGCTGTCCGCGTCCGGGCGGCCCTGGGAGCGGGCGCAGACGCCGCGCAGGGCCGGGGTCAGCGCCCTGGGTGTCGGCGGCACCAACGCGCACGTGGTGATCGAGGAGGCCCCACAGCCGGAACCGCAGGAACCGCCGGTACCGCCCGGCGCGCACGGACCCGGCCTTCTGCCGCTGTCCGCCCGCACGCCCCGGGCGCTGGCCGAACTCGCCGCGGCGCACCGCGACCGGCTGCGCGCCGCGCACCCGCCACGGGCCGCCGACGTCTTCGCGACGGCCGCGCTGCGCCGCGCCCACCACGAGCACCGGCTCACGGTCCTGGGCAGCACACCGAAGGAGCTCGCCCGGTCCCTGGACGCGTTCCTGGCCGCCCCCGCACCTGACCCGGCGTCCGCCCGCGCCGGCTGGATCCACGGCCGCACACCCCGCGAGCCGCACGGCCCGCTCGTCTTCCTCTGCGCCGGCCAGGGCACCCAGCGGCGCGGCATGGCACGGGAGCTGTACGACAGGTTCCCGGTCTTCCGCGACGTCCTGGATGCGTGCGAAGAGCTCTACCAGGACGCCTGGGGCGACTCGCTCACCGGAGTGCTCCTCAGCGCGGACACCGGCGGGCGCGGCACCGGCTGGACCACGGATCGTGCGCAGCCCGCACTGTTCGCCTTCGAGTCGGCCCTGATCCGGCTCTGGGAGTCGCTCGGTGTGCGCCCGGAGTTCGTCGCGGGGCACAGCGTCGGCGAGTACGCGGCCTTCGGCGCCGCCGGAGCGTTCTCCCTGGCGGACGGCCTCCAGCTGACCGCGGTGCGCGGCCGGCTGATGCGGCGGCGCTGCGCACCGGGCGCGATGGCGGCGGTGCTCGCGGACCGCACGGCGGTGGACGAGGCGATGGACAAGGTGGCGGGGGTGGAACTCGCTCTCGTCAACGGCCCTGGGAGCCATGTGCTCGCCGGGCCGCCGGACGGCGTCGCCGAGGCGGTACGGCGTCTTGAGGCCGCCGGGCACTCGGTACGGACGCTGCCGGGCGAGCGGGCGTTCCACTGCCGCCTCGTGGAACCGATGCTGGCGGAGTTCCGCAGCCACCTGGCCGGCGTCCGCATGGCGCCCCTGCGCATCCCGGTCCTCAGCAACCTGGGCGGCACGGTGCTGCCCGCCGGGCACGTGCCGGACCCGGAGTACTTCGTACGGCAGGCCCGCGAGCGCGCCGACTACGCGGCCGTGCTCGACCGGTGCGCCGAACACGGCGCGGGCACCCTCCTGGAGATCGGTCCCGACGCCACGCTGACCTCGATCGGGCGACGCGCGCTGCCCGGCACAGACCACCTCGCGTCGCAGCCGGCCGGCGCGGCGGGCACACCAGGCCTGCTGCGGGCCGTTGCCCACCTGTACTGCCGGGGTCTGGGCCCCGACTGGCGCGGTCTCGTCCTGGCGGACGATCCGGGCCGTCACATTCCGCTGCCGCCCTATCCCTTCCAGCGCACCTCCCATTGGATCAGCGCCGCTGTTCCCGCACGGCCGACCGGAGGCCATCCGATGACAACCGACGACGCGGCCACCGAGGCTGCCAGCACTGAGGACGCGCTGACGGAAACCGTTCTGGAGCAGGTGCGCCAGCTGACGTCCAATCAGTTGTCGCTGCCCGTAGAGGAGATCGCGGCGGATGTCGCGTTCTTCGACCTCGGTGCCGACTCGCTGCTCCTGATCAACATGATCCGCCGGCTGGAGACGTCCTTCGGAGTGCGGATAGCGATGCGTGAGCTGTTCGAGGACGCCGACAGTCCACAGCGGCTCACCGCGCTGATCACCGAGCGGATCACACCGGACCGCGCCGCACAGCTCCGGGCCGCCGCGACGGGCGGCGCCCAGGACGCCCCTCATCCGAACGGGGCGTCCGGACCCGCTCCCGGTGCGCCGTCGGTGAGTGCTCCGGGCGCGCCGGACGGCACGGCGCCCGATCCGGTTCCGCCGGTGCCCGTACCGTCCGCGCCGGTGCACGGCGCGCAGCCAGGCGCGCACGAAGCCCCGCCCGCCCCCGCGGACCGCACGGCGCCGGCGCCGGTCGGCGGCGCCGCGTCGTTCCCGGCGCCACCGCTTCAGGCACCGCCCCGTCCCACCACGGCCCCCGGCGCACCGCCGTCCGGCGAGGTGGCCCGCGTGGTGGACCGGCAGCTTGACCTGATGGCCGGCTTCGCCCGGCTGATGCAGGACCAGCTCACCGTCCTGGGCACCACACCCGCCGCACCTCCCGCACCGCCCTACGCACCCCCCGTCCCCCGCACACCACCACCCCCCGCTCTCCCCCCGTCACCTCCCGCTCCCGTCCCCGTCGCCGCACCCGCCCTGCACGGCCCCCGAGTCACCGTCCCCCGTTCCTCCGGCATGGCGTCCGGCGCGCTCACCGGGCAGCAGCGTGCGCACCTGGACGACCTGACGCGCCGTCTGAACGCGCGCACCGCCACGTCCAAGGAGATCGCCCAGCGGCACCGCAAGGTGCTCGCCGACAGCCGTGCCGTTGTCGGGTTCCGCAGCGCCACCAAGGAGATGCAGTATCCGCTGGCGGCGCGCGCGGCGCGCGGCGCGTACCTGGAGGACGTCGACGGGAACCGTTATGTCGACATCACCATGGGCTTCGGTGTGCTGCTCTTCGGCCATGAGCCCGCTTTCCTGAACGACGCCGTGCGCCGCTACCTGTCCGGCGGGCTGCGGCTCGGGCCGCGCAGCGAGGAGACGGGGCATGCCGCGGAGCTCCTCGCGGAGCTGACCGGTTTCGAACGGGTGGCGTTCGCCAACTCCGGTACGGAGGCGAACTCCGCGGCGATCCGGCTGGCCCGCGCCGCCACCGGCAGGGACACCGTGGTGATGTTCCAGGGCTCCTACCACGGTCACGCGGACAACGTCCTGGGGCGTTCCGTCAGCACCGAGGGACAGCGGACGACCATGCCGGTCTCCTCGGGCATCCCGGCCGGCGCGGTGGGCGATCTGGTCGTCCTGGAGTACGGGGCCGACAACTCGCTCGAAGCCCTCGAACAGCTCGCCCCGCGCGTGGCCGCGGTGCTCGTGGAGCCGGTGCAGAGCCGGTATCCGGGGCTGCAGCCGAGGGAGTTCTTGCACCGGCTGCGCGAGCTGACGCGGCGGCACGGCACCGTACTGCTCTTCGACGAGATGCTCACCGGCTTCCGTCCCCACCAGCAGGGCGCACAGGGCGTCTTCGGTGTCACCGCTGACCTGGCCACCTACGGCAAGTGCATCGGCGGCGGCTATCCGATCGGCGCGATCGCGGGACGGGCCGACCTGATGGACGGCATCGACGGCGGATTCTGGCGCTACGGCGACGACAGCACTCCGCCGCGCGACACCACCTTCTTCGGCGGCACCTACATCCAGCACCCGGTGGCGATGGCGGCGGCACAGGCGGTGCTCGGTCACCTCAAAGAGAGCGGCCCCGGGCTCCAGGAAGGCCTGAACGCCGCCACCGAGCGCCTGGTGGACACGCTCAACCAGTTCTTCACGGCCGAGGAGTTCCCGGTCCGCATCGCGCGCTTCGGCTCGCTCTTCCGCTTCGAGTACCGCGGCAACCTCGAACTCTTCTTCCACCATCTGCTGCTGCGCGGCGTGTACGTGTGGGAGTGGCGCAACTTCTTCCTGTCCACCGCGCACACCGAGCAGGACGTGGCGTTCCTGGTGCACGCCGTGCAGAACGCCCTCTTCGACATGCGCCGCGGCGGTTTCCTCACCCCAGCGGGCGCCCCGCGCCCCACTCCCCCGTACGCCCCCGCACCGCAGGTCCCGCCGCTCACGGGCCAGGACCACGCACCCGTCCACAAGCGCACGCAGCCTCAGCCACGGCCCGCCTCCACTGCGGTGCCGCGTGCGGCGGGCTCGCCCGACTTCAGCCTGTACTTCTTCGGCGACTACCCGCGCCAGGACGACGGCCGCGACCAGGCGGACGTGTACGCGATCGTCCTGGACAGCGCCCGCTTCGCCGATCGGCACGGCTTTCACGCCGTATGGCTGCCCGAACGGCACTTCCACTCCTTCGGCGGCGTCTTCCCCAACCCCTCCGTGCTCGGCGCCGCGCTCGCCCGCGAGACCAGCCGGATACGCATCAACGCCGGATGTGTCGTGCTTCCCCTGCACCATCCGATCCGGGTCGCCGAGGAATGGTCGGTCGTCGACCGCCTCTCCGGCGGCCGGGTCGGCATCGGCTGCGCCAGCGGCTGGCACGCCAACGACTTCGTGCTGCGGCCGGAGAACTACGGGCGGCACAAGGACGTCATGTACGAGCACCTCGACACGGTCCAGCGGCTGTGGCGGGGCGAGGAGGTGCCGGGCCGCAACGGGCACGGCGACGAGGTGGGAGTACGTCTTTACCCCCGTCCGGTGCAGGAGATGCCGCCCTTGTTCACCGCGGTCGTCTCGAACCCGGACAGCTACCGCGCCGCCGCGCGCCACGACATCGGCGTGATCACCAATTTGATGACGCAGTCCGTCGAGGACCTGACCGCGAACATCGCCCTGTACCGCAGCGAGCGTGCCGCGGCGGGGCTCGATCCGGCCGCCGGACGCGTCGTGGTGCTGCTGCACAGCTACCTGGGCGACGACCTGGAGCGCGTACGGGCCGAGGCGCTGCCCGCGTTCAGTCGCTATATGCGCTCCTCGCTCTCTCTGTTCGGCCAGGTCTCCAACAGTCTCGGCCTGGAGATCGACTACGAGAACACGCCCGAGGACGACCTGGACTTCCTGCTGGCGCGCGCCTACGGGCGGTACTGCACCGACCGCGCCCTGATCGGCACCGTGGACAGCGCCGTGCCCGTCGTGGACGCCCTGCTGGCCGCCGGAGTGGACGAGATCGCCTACTTCGTCGACTTCGGTGTCACACCGGAGCAGGCCCACGCGGGACTGCCCTACCTGGAGGCGCTGCGCCGTCGCTACCAGGAGCCGACCGCGAGCGAGGGTCCACCGGCCGGCCAGGCGGCGACGGACCCGGCGGCCGGGCGGCGCCCGGTGAGCACAGCGGAAACCACAGAAACCACCGACACCGCGGACTCCACCGACACCACGCACACGGCAGCCGTCGCCGGCACCGCGCATCCCGCGGACGCGGCAGAGGCGGCGGGTGCTCCGCTCTCCTTCGCTCAGCAGCGGCTGTGGTTCCTCGACCGTCTCCACCCCGGCCGCACCACCTACAACGAGTGCGCCGCCGTCCGGCTCGAAGGCCCCCTCGACGTGGCGGCGCTGAGCACCGCCTTGGCCCGGGCGGTGGTCCGCCACCCCGCGCTGCGCTCGGTGTTCCGAGAGACGCCAAAGGGCCCCCGGCAACTGGTGCTGGACGCGCCGCACCAGGGCCCGGAATGGGTCGATGTCACCGGGCAGAACGAGGACGAGGCGCTGCGGCGGATCATCGCGCAGGAGAACGCGCACCGCTTCGACCTCGCACACGGCCCACTACTGCGCACCCGGCTGCTGCGCTGCGCACCGATGGAGGCGCCCCCTGGTCGAGCAGGGTCGGGAGCTCGGGAGAGGCACATCCTCGTCCTGACCGCCCACCACATCGTCTTCGACAGCGTTTCGGCCGCGGTGCTCAGCGGCGATGTGGCCGAGTACTACGCCGCCGCCGTCGAGGGCCGCTCCGACCGGCTGCCGCCGCTCACCGGTGACGCGCGCGCCCAGGTGGTCCGGGAGCGGGAGGCGATCAGGAGCGAGGCGGGCAGGCGCAGTCTCGCCCACTGGCGCGAGCGGCTCGCCGGCGCGCCCCCGTACCTGGAACTCCCGTCCGATCGCCCCCGCCCGCCGGTGGCCACCGGCCGCGGCAGCTCGGTGCACGCCCGTCTCGACGCGGGTCTCACCCGGAGCGTCAGAAAGCTGGCCAGGAGCGCGCGTGCCACCCCGTTCATGGTGCTGCTCACCGCTTTCTACGCGACCGTGCGGCGGCTGACGGGCCAGGACGACCTGGTCATCGGCACTCCCGTGGCCAATCGCCCGGCGGGCACCGGCGACCTGGTCGGTTTCTTCGTCAACACCCTCGCGCTGCGCACCGACCTGAGCGGCTCGCCTACCTTCTCCCAAGCGCTGGGCAGGACCCGGGCCACCGCCTTCGAGGCGTACGAGCACCAGGACTTCCCGTTCGAGGTGCTGGTGCGCGAGCTGAACCCGGAACGCGACACGGGCCGTTCGCCCGTCGTCCAGGTATGCCTTGAGTACGAGACCGCGGCACCACTCGTTCTCAGCCTGCCCGGCATCGCCGCCACCGCGCTGGATGTGCCCACCCAGAAGGCACCGTTCGACCTGACGCTCTTTTTGACCGACCTGGACGACGGGCTGGGCTGCCGGCTGGAGTACAGCACCGATCTGTTCGACGAGGACACTGCGCGGCGTTTCCTCGACTACTTTGCTCACACGCTCGCCGAAGGCGTCGAGCGTCCTGGACGCCCACTGTCCGAAACCGCCCTCACCGCCGCGGACCGTGCCCTGCTGGCCACGGCTCACCGGGCCGCCCCGTACCGCGGTGCGCACCGCGGCAGCGAGCCCGGCGAACCGGTGCACCTGCGGGTCCTGCGGGCCGCGGCGGCGGCGCCTGATGCGCTTGCCGTGGCGCAGGACGGCAGCCGCCTCACCTACCGCGAGCTGGCGCAGCGTTCGGCGGCGCTGGCCCGCGACCTGCGGGCCGCGGGCTGCGGCCGGGGCGGTGTGGCGGGCGTCCTGCTGCCGCGCGGCCCGCTGGCCGCCGTGGCGCTCCTGGCCGTGCTGCGCGCGGGCGCGGCGTATCTGCCGCTCGATCCGACGTATCCCGCCGAGCGCCTCGCCCACATGCTCCAGGAGAGCGGTGCGTCGCTGCTGCTGACCGCGGACGGTGAGCCGCACGGCCCGGGCGTCGTGCCCCACCTGCCGGGGGTGGACCTGCCCGTGCTGCGGGTCGGCCACGGCCCGCAGCCGCACGAAGAGGAGCACCGAGCGGACGACGACGCGCCGTTCGAGGAGCACGAGCCGGATCCGGACGACACGGTGTGCGTCCTGTACACGTCCGGGTCGAGCGGCCGGCCCAAGGGGGTCGCCGTCCGGCACGGCGGTCTCGCCAACATCGTCGACTGGCACCACCGCGAGTTCGGCACCGCGCCCGGGGACCGGGCCAGCTGGACATCCAGTCCGGGATTCGACGCCTTCGGTCTTGAACTGTGGCCGCACCTCGCGGCCGGGGCGAGTCTCCATGCGGTGCCCGAGGCCGTGCGCACCTCTCCCGAGGGGCTGCGGGACTGGCTGGTCAGGGAGCGGATCAGCAGCTCCTTCTTCACCACTCCGCTCGCCGAGTTGCTGTTCGCTCTCGACTGGCCCGCCGCTACCGCGCTGCGCCTGCTGCTCACCGGTGGCGACCGGCTGCGCCGCTGGGCGCCCGAAGACGCGCCCTTCCGACTGGTCAACATCTACGGTCCGACCGAGAACACCATCGCCTCCACCTGGACCGAGGTGCCGCCGCAGGCCACCAGGACCGGCCCGGTCCCCATCGGCCGCCCTGTGCCGGGAACCTCCGCGCTGGTGCTGGACGCCCGGCTGCGTCCCGTGCCGGTGGGCGCGCAGGGCGAGCTGTACGTGGGCGGGGCGCAGGTGGCCGCGGGTTATGTGGCCAGGCCGGAGGCGACCCGGGAACGGTTCGTCACGGACCCGGACGGTGGCGGGCGGCTGTACCGCACGGGCGACCTGGCGCGGCGCCGGGGCGACGGGCAGCTGGAGTTCCTGGGCCGCGTCGACCGCCAGGTGAAGGTCCGCGGCCACCGCGTCGAGCCTGGCGAGATCGAGCAGACGCTGGTGCACCGGCTGCCCTGGGTACGGCAGGCCGTGGTCGTGGCACCTGTGGAGAACACGAAAGACGCAAAGAACACGAGCAACACCGACAACACCGACAGTGCGGAGAACGCAGAAGGCACAGAGAGCACTGATTACTCCGATAATCCTGCTAGCGCGACTGACATCGCTACCGCCGCGGCCACGGACACCGCAGAGTACGGCGAGAGGACCCGTCTGATCGGCTACGCCGTCCTCGCCGGCGGTGTGCCCGACGCCTCCTCGGAGCGGGCCGTGCAAGGCCGCATCACGGACGAGTTGGCCCGGTGGCTCCCCGACTACCTGTTGCCGCGCGTCTGGGTCTTCCTGGCCGCTCTTCCGCTGAACTCCAGCGGCAAGGTGGATCACAGGGCCCTGCCTCGGCCGGATTTGTCCGCCGGCGCCGCCGACGCGCCGCCGGTGACCGCCGTCGAACAGCGGCTGCACGCCCTGTGGACGGCCGAGCTCGGCGTGGAACGGATCGCCGTGGACCGCTCGTTCTTCGAACTGGGCGGCCACTCGCTGAACGCGCTGCGGCTGCTCAACCGGATACGCGCACAGCTCGGCGGTGAGGTCTCGGTCCTGGACTTCTTCCGCGCCCCGACCATCCGCGACACCGCGCAACTGCTGGCCCGGCAGGCGGACGAGGCGGCGCACGGGACGCCCGACGGGCCGGGCGACGATGGCACGGACGGCGGTTCGGGAGCGACGCAGGGGCAAAGACACCAGCCCACCGGCCGGCCTGCGCCCGAGCCACCGGGATCCCCGGGCACGCCGCCACCAGCGCACGACCGCCGACCGGGAGCGTCCGACGGCCGGCTGCGAGGCACCCTGTGACCTCCGCCGATCCCCTGCGCGCCGCAGGCGTGCCGCCCCTGGCCGCCGCCGGGTCCGCCGCCCTGCTCGACCTCCTCGCCCGCCTGGGGGTCCTGGACGTCCGTCTCAGTGCCGACGGCGACGCGCTGCACTACGACGCCCCGGGTGACGCCGTCACGGACGACCTGCTAGCGCTGCTGCGTACGCACAAACCGGAGCTGCTGCGTTTCCTCGCCGCGCACGCGGGTGAGCCGCAGCCCGAGTCCAGTGGCCCCGTCACCTTCGGCCAGCGGCGCATGCACGACCAGTGCCTGGTGAGCCCCAAGCCCGCCACGTTCAACGTGGCCCAGCGCATCGAGCTCACCGGCCGTCTCGACGTGGCCGCGCTGAGCCGTGCGCTGACCGCGCTGCTGCGCCGCCAGAGCGCCCTGCGCACCCGGTTCACCCGCTACGGCAGCGAACTCGTCCAGGAGGTGATGCCCCTGCCTGCGGTCCGGCTCGACGTCACCGACCTGCGCCAACTGACGGCGCACGAGCGCGAGCGCAGCACCGGGCAGTGGCTGCGACGGCACGCCGACACGCCGTTCGACCTGGCCGTCGCACCCTTGCTGCGGGCCGACCTGCTGCGCACCGACGAAGCGTCCTGGACGCTCGCCCTGGTGGTCCATCACGCCGTCGTCGACGGCTGGGGACTCGGCGTTCTGCTGAGCGACCTCGGCGCACTGTACGCGGCAGCGCTGCGCGTACCGGGAGCGCGCCCGCCCACCGACGACGAGGCAGCGCTGCCGCCGCTAGCCGTCTCCTTCGCCGACGCGGCCCGTCTGCAGCGTGCGCTCCTGTCGGGACCGCGGCTCGACCGGCTGCGGTCCTACTGGCGGCAGGCCCTGACAGGGGCGCCCATGATCCCGGTGCTGCCGTACGACCATCCGCGCCCCGAGCAGCGGTCGGGGCGGGGCGGGCAGGTGTCCGTGCGGTTGGCACGGGAGTTGACGGACGGCATCGCGGCGGTGGCCAGGGCCCGGGGCACCACGGTCTTCACGGTCCTGCTGAGTGCCTACGGCACCCTGCTGTGCCGCCTGTCCGGGCAACGGGAGGTGGTGGTCGCCTGCAACATCGCCAACCGGACCCGTCAGGAACACGAGCCGCTGGTGGGCATGTTCACCAACAACGTCGCCCTGCGCCTGGGCACGGCGGACGACGACGGTTTCACCGGCGCGCTCGCCGCCACCGCCCAGACCTTCTTCGCGGCGGCGGACCACCAGGAGTACCCGCTCGCCATGCTCCTCGCGGACGGCGTCGGCCACTTCCCCCCGAATGCGCCGACCTTCCCGCGGGCGATCATCGTGATGGAGAGCCAGGGAGTTCCGGTACTCGACCTGCCGGGCCTGACGGCGCAGGTCCACGACCTCCTCCTGGGCGGCTCCAAATCGGACCTGTGCCTGGTCCTGACCCCGGATGACGACGGCATCGAGATGGTCCTCGTCTACGCCATGGACCTCTTCGAGGCGGCTACCGGCGAGCGGTTCGCCGACGAGTACACCACGCTGCTGCGGGAGTACGTGCGCCACGCGCTTCGGTGACCGGTCGCCGCCGCCTCGGTCGGCCGGGGTGCTACTGCTCGTAGTGCCGACGTGCGAGATGAACCGTGATGTCGGCGATAATCTCGACCGTCTCAGGCAGAACCTGCGTGATCTGTCTGAAAACCTGCTCTTGCTCTCCTGCCGGCAGTACCAGATAGGCCGAGATAGTCGAGAGTTGACCGATGTAGTCGCGCGCGCTCATCGTCAAGCGCCGTTCGATCACGTGCTGTTGCACACCGGTGAACCATTCGGAGCGCTGGAGCTCCGTACCCGGCCACTGCATGGCATTTTCCGGAGGCGTCCCGTCTGGAGACGGAATATCGTCGCTCTCCAAGAACGGTGCTCGCGCCGCGCGAACAGCTTCCTCCACAGCGGGGTCAGCCAGCTGGATCGAACCACCGAACGAGGCGAACACGCCGCCCGGCTTCAGCAACGTGGCCATGCGTGACCACCGACCCTCCGGGTTCGTCCAATGCAGCGCTGCTGCCGCATACACCAGCCCGTATCTCTCATCCGGTCGCAAGCCCTCGAACGGGGCTTGCACCGTCCTGACATGTGCTGGAACGTGCTTGCGCAGCTCGGCGAGCATGGCTCCGTCAGGCTCGGTCGCGGTGACCGTGACCCCTCGTTGAGCGAACAGGCGCGTCGCCTTGCCTGTCCCGGCGCCAATCTCAAGGGCCGTCCGAACCGGCTGACCCGCGTACTCCATCACCATGGCGAAAAGCTCCCTGGGATACCCAGGCCTGAAGCGTTCGTATGCAACAGCCATCGATCCGAAGCTCAGTGCGCGACCAGACATGCCGAGCATCCTGACACGAGCTGCGCCGATGTTCCTCAAGGCCGTCCTGGAATGACGGCCGCGGCCACCGGTCAGGGTGCGCCGCGGCCGGTGCCTACAGGTCGCGCATCACGCGTCGGGTGAGTGCGTAGCCGAAGGCGCCCATCAGTGTCACACCGGTGGCGACGAAGACGATCCGGCTGCCGAAGGCGTCCACGGCGGCGCCGACCGCGAGCACCGACACCGGGAAGACACCGAGCGCGCAGAAGGTGACGGCCGCCATGACCCGGGCGAGCAGCGAGGGCGGTGTGTTCTTCTGTATGCCGGTGATGATCAGCACATTGGTGATCGTGCTGGCGCCGCCCGCCACGAACAGCATCACCAGAGCGCCGGGCAGTCCGGTGAACGGCACGAGCCCCACGGCCGCCCCCATCACCAGACCACTGAGCATCGCGCAGCGGCCCCGGGAGCTCAGCCCGGTAAGCCCGGCCGAGACGAGACCGCCCGCCAGCGCACCTGCGGTGAAGGCGGCGAGCAGCGAGCCGAGACCGATCGCGCCGGCGCCGAAGTCGTCGGTGGCCAGGGACGGCAGGGCCACCCGGGTCATGCCGCCCACGGTCAGGTTCGCGGCCACCGTCACGGTGAGCACGGTGCGCAGCAGCCGCGACTGGCGCAGCAGGGCGAGGAAGTTGCGGGGTACCGCGGCTCGTTGTGCGACGTCTTTCGCCGGGGCGACGAACGGGCCGCGTCCGATCATCAGCAGGGTCACGGCGGAGGCGGCGAACGTCAGCGCGTCGACGGTGAGCGCGGCGGCCGGGTCCAGGAAGGCCACCACGAGGCCTGCGATGCCCGGGCCGATCAGTCCGGCGGCGAAGGTGACGGTCTGGCTGAGCGAGTTGCCCGCGTGCAGTTCCTCGGGAGGCAGCAGCCGGGGTGTGATGGCCCAGGCGGCAGGCAGGAACAGTCCGGCGCCCACGCCCACCAGGCCGGCGAGGACGCCGATGAGGAGCAGGTTGTCGGTACCGGTGGCGGCGACCGCGGCCAGCGCGCCGGTGGCGAGCAGCCTGCCGAGGTCGGCGGTCATCATGACCCGCCAGGCGCCCCAGCGGTCGGCGCACACCCCGCCGAGCGGTGTGGCACCGAGCCTGCACGCCCCGTACGCCGCCACCACCACGCCCAGGGCGCGGGATCCGCCGGCGAAGGAGTAGATCAGCAGCGGGAGGGCGACCGTCTGGAACGCATTGCCGAACTCCGAGGTGGCCTGCCCGGTGATCAGCAGGCGATAGCCGCGAAAGCGCAGCGGGCGCAGACTGAGCCGGGGCCTGAAGCGGCTGGTGGGCTGTGCGGCCCTGGCGGGGCTAGCCATGCAGGGCCACCGGCAGCGATTCGAGGCCCCGCAGCATGACGGTGTTACGCCAGGGCAGGGTCCGTTCGTCCACGGCGAGTTCGATGCGCGGGAAGCGGTCGAGCAGTCCGCCGAGGGCGATCTCGCTCTCCAGCTTGCCGAGGAACGAGCCGAGGCAGCGGTGGAGGCCCTGGCCGAAGGCCAGATGGCCGGGGTCGCCGCGGTCCAGGATCAGCCGGTCGGGGTCGGTGAAGCGTGCGGGGTCGCGGTTGGCCGCACCGAGGGAGAGCAGCACCAGTTCGTCCGCGGGGATATCCACATCGTCGACCGTCACTTCCTGTGCCGTGAACCGCAAGGTGGCCATGCTCACTGGTGACTCGTAGCGCAGGAACTCTTCGACGGCCATGGGCATCGCCTCGGGGTGCGCGCGTAGCCAGGTGAGCTGGTCGGGGTGGTGCAGCAGGGCCAGGGTCGCGGTGCCGAGCAGGTTGACGGTGGTCTCGTGGCCGCCGATGAGCAGCAGGAAGACCATCGAGAAGACTTCCTCCTCGGTGAGTTCTCCGGCGTCGCAGGCGCACACCAGGTCGCTGAGGATGTCATCCTTCGGCTCGGTCCGCCGGGCCGCCATCAGGTGGCGCAGGTACGCGTTCATCTCCGCCGTCGCCTGTGCGAAGGAGAGGTCGCCGCCTTGGGTGAGGATCGCCGTGGACCAGGTGCGGTAGGCGTGCAGGTCCTCCGGCGGGAAGCCGAGCAGCTCACAGATGATCATGATGGGCAGCGGGAAGGCGAAGTCCGTCACCACATCGGCGCTCTCCCGCCCGCGCAGGCCGTCCAGCAGGCCGTCCGCGATGCGCTGCACCGCCGGCCGCATCAGCTCGACCCGTCTGCGGGTGAAGACGCCCTGGATGAGACGGCGCAGCCGGGTGTGGTCGGGCGGGTCGCTGTTGAGCATGTGCCGGACGTCGGAGCCGAGCGTGGCGCCCTGTGAGCGGCGGTCCGCGATGGCCTGGGCGCGGCGCACGTCCTGTCCGAAGCGCGGGTCCTTCAGGGCCGCCGTCACATCGTGGTACCGCGTCACGATCCACACCGGCAGGCCGTTCTCGTACTCCAGGGTGGACACCGCGGAGGCGGCGCGGATCCGGGCGAGCGTCGGATAGGGGTCACGGATGAACGCGGATATGCGTGCGCCGGCGTCGTCGACCGTGGTGGTCATGGTGGGCGTCTCCTACACGGTCAGGGATGGGAAGGGCCACCGGTGCACCCGCATCGGAAGCCACCACACGCGTCCGGTGTGTTCGGCGATCAGTGCGGCGTCGGCGAAGTCCCGGCGTACGGCGTCGGGCAGCGCGTCGGCGGTGATGTCGGCGGAGTCGGCCAGCGCGTCGAGCCGTTCGAGATGGCCTGGTTCGTCGATGGTGAACAGCTCAAGCCTTCCGAAGCGGCGGTCGCGCACCTCGATGAATCCGGGGCCGCGCCGGAAGATGCACTTGCTCGGGAAGTACGTGGTGCGCCAGTCGGCCATGACGTCGTTTGGTGCGCCTTTGACGCGCTCGGGCGGGTACAGGTGGTGGAAGAGGCGGCGTCCCGCGCATCCGTCGTCGCACTCCGCCGTCCACACGACGACGATGCCCCGGCTGGTCGCCTCCCTGACCAGCAGCAGGGCCCGTGCGGCGCCGGTCGGGGCGTCGGAGCACAGCACCGGGGCCGGCAGGCGCAGGCAGCGGACACCGGCCTCGTGCAGCTCGGTGACGCTAGCGCGTACCGACCCGTGCACCACACGGGTGCCCAGGCTCATGCCCGGCAGCCGCCGGACGGCCGGATCGTGGTCGAGCCACGTCTCGACGGCCGTGCCGTGCTCCTCAGCTGACGGTGACCGCATGGGGCGCCTCCTGGGTGTCGGCTGCGGCGGGTGCGGGTCGGTGCCGGTGCGCCATCCGCATGAGCACCTGGTTGTCCGACTCGACGGCGACCTGGAGGTAGCTGCCGTGGTCGTAAAAGAGCAGGCCCAGTTCGCTCCAGCGCCCGACGAGCGGGGCGACGGCCGCTGCGCCGCCTGGGATGCGGGCGGCCAGTGCGGCCGGGGTGCGCGGCTGGTCCAGGAGCCTGAAGAGGGCCAGCTCCACCGGGTCCGTCAGCTCGGTGATATGCCAGTCGTAACCCGGCCGGGTGTTGACGAGCACGATGCGCTCGCCGGTGTCCAGATAGGTGAGCCTGCTGTCCGGGTACTGCTCGCACCAGGTGTCGACGGCCTTGCTGAGCGTATCGCCCAAGGTGGCGCCGATGCCGCGCAGCGGTGCCGTGAAGACGTAGGCCAGGTCGGCGAGTTCACTCTCGGGCAGCCGGTAGGTCTCGCGGTACTGGAAGGCGGGCCTGGTGATGTCGAAGCCCATGTCCGGACGGTCGTAGTAGGGGCTGAAGCGTTCGATGACGATCCGTCCCACACCGAGAGGCGGATCAAGGTGGTGCAGCAGGGGCAGTTGGCGGATGATCGGCTCGTAGTCCGCGGGCTGTTCCCCGGGAAAGCCGAAGAGGTAGTTCCAGGCCACCGAGACACCGGCGCTCTGGGCGTCCCGCAGGGCGCGGACGTTCTGGCAGCCGGTCACGCCCTTGTCCATGAGGCGCAGCACCCGTGTGCTCAGGCTCTCGATGCCCGGCTGCACCTGGACCGCGCCCGAGTCGGCGAGCATCTGGAACTGGCTGCGGCGCAGGTTGGCTTTGACCTCGAAGTGCAGCCGCAGATCGACCGGCAGCCCGGCGAGGGTGCGCAGTACCGTGTCGAAGTAGCCCATGTCCAGGATGTTGTCGACGACATAGGCGTCCAGGAGCTGATGACGCTCGGCGAGCGTGAGCACTTCGTCGAGGAAGTCCTCGGGCCGTTTGCTGCGGAACTCCATGGCGGAGCCGTTGAGCCCGCAGAAGGTGCAGTGGTGCTTCTGCCCCCACCAGCAGCCGCGGGAGCCTTCGAGCACCAGCCTGGGGGCGACCCAGTTGGCTGCGGCACAGGCGTCGAGCCGTTCGAAGAAGCCGTCGAAGCGCGGAGGGCGGATCGCCGCGGGTGGCAGGGGGCGGGCAGCCATGCCGTTGACTCTCGGCGTGCCGTCCTGCGTACGCCAGCACAGCCCGGGTATGGCCGAGAGGTCCGGCCGCTGCGGTGTGCCGCGGGCGGCGTCGAGTGCGTCGAGCAGTGCCGGGAGGGCCGCCTCCCCTTCTCCTCGTACGGCATAGTCCAGGAACGGGAAGTTGCGGTGCAGGGCCGCGCCCTGCGGGCCGTCGCAGTTCGCGCCGCCGAACACGACGGTCAGCTGCGGACAGGCCTCCTTGAGCAGCCGGGCCGCGGCGAGGCTCGCCGTGTTCTGCTGGAACGTGGTGGTGAAGCCGACCACGTCGGGCGGGTCCGCGACGAGGTCGGCGACGAGGTGTGCGACGAATTCAGGAGCGATCGCGCGGATGTTCCGGGTGAGTGCCCTTTCCTGCTCGCTCGCCCCGTTGGCCGTGAGGAACTCGAAGTAGCGGCCGAAGTCGGGCGCGAGCGCCGTGGTGGCGCCGGGGCCTTCGGTCGCGGCGTCGTCACCGTAGAGGGCCCCGGCGAACGCCCAGTCGCCGGCGCCCTGGAAATAGGACTTCTCGGCGAAATAAGTGTAGGAGTCGAGATCGAATCCGCTCCTGGCGACGGCCCAGTCCACGAAGTCCAGGTTGGCGTAGCGCACTTCGACGTCGTGGCCGTGTTCGGCGGCGGCGGTGTGCAGGATGCCGAGCGCGAGCGACGGCATGTCGATCGCACCCCACGGCATCTGCACCAAAGCGATACGCATGATGGTCACCTCCGTCGCGCGGCAATGCCCGGGTAAGCCTGTGCGGCCCGGGCGTACGGATGCCTGGCGCCGTTTCGGGCGAGCGGGTGGGCCATGGCCCGTCGCCCGGTGCCGTTCCGGAGCACCTGAGTGCTCCGGAACGGCAGGTGTTCACTTGCTCTCGGGGGCCGTCTTCGGCAGTGCCTTGGTGGCTGCCTTGACCGGGGCGGCCTTCGTGATGTCGATCGTGAACGTGGTGACGACCGCGCCGCGGTCGCGCTCCGGGGTGCTGATCGGGTCGTGGTGAACGCTGCGTCGCTTCATTGCTCTTCACCTCCTTTTGCCGGCTCGTGGGTCACCCGGCTGCGGGTCGCACCCGGGCTGTCGGGGGAGGCGCCTGGCCAGGCGCGCTCGGCGAACTGCAGCATCGCGGTGAGTACCGCGGCGTGGTCCAAGGCGCGGCGGCTGCGGTGCCCGCCGCCCACCCAGACCACCTCGTGCGGCACCGTGCGGCGGCGGAGTTCCTCGGTGTACCGGATCACCTGGGCGGCCGGGCAGCGGTCGTCACTCACCGAGGCGACGAGCAGCAGCGGGGCGCACACCCGGTCCGCGTAGGTCATGGGGCAGGCGGCACGGTAGCGCTCGGGGACTTCGTCGGGAGTGCCTCCGAACAGTTCGCGGTCCGTCTCGCGCACGGCGGGCGTCGTGGCCTCATAGGCGGCGACGTAGTCCGCGATCGGGTGGGCCGCCATGCCCAGGGACCACCGGTCGGGCTGTGCGCCCATCGCGAGCAGGGTCAGATAGCCGCCCCAGGAGAAGCCGCAGAGGCCGGTGCGGTCGGCGCGCGCCGCACCTTCGTCGACGAGGGCGTCGCGCACCGCGGCCAGGTCCTCGATCTGGGCGAGGCCGACCCGGTGGCCCCAGTGGTGCTGCCAGCGGGCGCCGTAGCCGGTGGAGCCGCGGTAGTTGGTGCGGACGACCGCATAACCGGACCGGGTGAGGAGGTCGACCCGCGGGTCGTAGCTGTCCCGGTCGTGGGTGGCCGGGCCGCCGTGCACCAGGAGCAGGGTCGGCCAGGGCCCGGTTCCCGGCGGTGTGGTGACGAAGCTGTGGATGCGCCCGTAGGACCGCGGTGTCCAGCGCCGGCTGCGGTGTGCGCCGGCGTCGGGCCGCTCCGGTTCTGCGGCGGTAGCGGAGGAGGTGCCGGGTCTGAGCACCAGAGCCCGGGGCGGCACCGACTCCCGGCTCCACACGCAGTGCAGGGCGCCGTCCGGAGCGCATGATAGGTCGTGGATCGTGCCGCCGGGGACGGAGATGTCCCGGGTGCGGGATCGATCGAGGTCGGCGACGACCAGCCGGCTGCGGCCGGCCTGTTCGTGCTGGATGAGCACGTCACGTGCGGCCGGGTACCAGCGGGCGGAGATCTCCGACGCGAACGACGGGCCGGTGACCTGCCGTAGGCCCTGGGACGGCCGCCAGGTCGCGAGGGTGTACGCGGTGTGCTGTTCGGCCACCAGGAGAAGTTCGGGTTCCCTCTCGCCGTCCGGGTGGAACTCCATCGGCCACAGCCGCAGTCGGTCCGCGCCGGGCAGCCGGACCGGGTCGCCGCCGTCGGTGGGCCACAGGACCACCGCGTCGTCGCCGTCGGGCGCCCCGGCGAGGGCGAGCAGCCGCCCGTCGGATGTCATGTCGATCAGGCTGAGATAGCCGGGGACCGAGCCGAGCAGCCGGGCCGGTCCCGACGGCGCGCCGAGGTAGCAGTGCGAGGCGCCGCCGACCCCGATGCTGATCGCCGCCAGCGTCCCCGAGGCGTCGAAGGCGATCCCGTAAGGGCGGCCACGCGGTACGCCCGAAAGGGCCGGGGCCGCCGGTGTGTCGCCGGTGAACGACTGGCGCCGCCAGGTGCCTTCGCCGGTGGTGTCGGCGTCGAACCACCAGATGGTGCTGCCGTCCGGTTCGATCTCACTGGTGTCGACGCCGTGCGGCTGCGCGGTGATCACCTGGCGCCGGTCCGTGGCCATGTCCCAGGCCACTGCCTGGAGCCGGTCCTGGACGAGTTGGGTCTCCACGGCGCGTGCGGTGTGCGGTCCGGCGAAGCCGGGGGCCTGGATCGCGTGGGGCACGAGCTATTCCTCCCGTGGGACACCGGAATGTGGCGGTGAGGAGCGGTCGTCGCCGGCAGCGCAACAGCGAACGGGCACAGGATCAGGAACGGCGGGGCGGCACTGATCGACAGCAGCCGCACGGTGTGCGGTGGCTGATGGAGGGACGCTGGCGCATGCTGTGCGGAATTTCGGATCGCCCGTGCGCGTCGCTGGTGCACCGTGCGTCGGAGCAGCCGTGCGGGTGCGTGTCGGGAGCCGTGCTGTCCACGCGCCCATGGCAGGTGTTCCGGAGGTGCTCCGGCGGAAATTCGGGAGGCGCTTTTCGATCTTTTCGCCATACCGTCGGGGTGTGGTCCTGACGGCAGTTACAGTGATCGCGATGCGATACGAACGCGAGAGCGGGGTTCAGCATAGGGTGCGTCAGCCGAGCGCTCAAACGGTTGTCGCGGAATGACTCAAAGACGCTGTTCACGTGCCGCACCAGCGGCTATTCGTCAAAGATCGACAGCGGATCGCCGATGACACCGCGCACCCTTCCCCGCACTGGCGCGCCTGTTGCGCCTGCAAGGACAGAGGTGCCTGCGCACCTGGACCCCGGCGCCGACGGCGTTCATTCTTCCTGGTCGAACCGGACGCCCGGATATCCGCACTTCCTTTGCACCGAACGAGGCTTTCCTTTCCGTGCGAATAAGGTCACGGAGACGCGGGAGATGCGTGATCGGAAAGAACAAGAGCAAGGTAATTCGTTGCCCCGCACATACATTTTCGTGGAGTGTTACTGGTGGCACATTACGGCCATGTGACGGCCCTCGCGGCGATACGCCGGCCGGAGCTTCGAACGGCGAAGGGACCGACCTGATCGCCGGGGATCCGATCACGCAGGTGAACGGGCCGGACGAGCGGAGGGGCGGACGAACGGGCCGGGCAGCACGGCGTGTCACCCGATGGTCTCGCTGTGTCCGGACTCGGGACACCCGCCGGCCCTTCACATTTATGCTGATCGCAGACGGCCCTGCCTCAGGCCCGAGATGGCCCCAGGGCGTCGTTCGCCGCTTTGAGTCTGCGTGAAAGGAACATCGTGAGTTCGCAGGTCGAGACACTCGCGTTCCAGGCCGAGTCGCGTCAGCTGCTGCAGCTGATGGTGCATTCGATCTATACCAATAAGGACATCTTCCTGCGGGAGCTGATCTCCAACGCTTCCGACGCCCTGGACAAGCTGCGGTTGGAATCGCTGGTCAACGACGAACTCGACGCGGACGTGTCCGATCTCCACGTCGACCTCGTGGCCGACCAGGAACACCGCACGCTCACGGTGCGCGACAACGGCATCGGGATGTCCCGCGACGAGGTGGTGCACCTCATCGGCACCATCGCGAGGTCCGGCACGGCAGAGTTCCTGAAGAAGATGAAAGAGGTGAAGGACGCCGCGGCCCGGGCCGATCTCATCGGGAACTTCGGTGTCGGGTTCTACTCCAGCTTCATGGTGGCCGACAAGGTGACCCTGCTGACCCGGCGGGCCGGTACGGACGTGGCGACCCGCTGGGAGTCCACCGGGGAGGGGTCGTACACCGTGCAGACGGTGGACGACGCGCCGCAGGGCACCGAGGTCACCCTGCACCTCAAGACCGTCGATATCGACGACCGCCTGTTCGACTACACGGCGGAGCACAAGATCCGGGAGATCGTCCGGCAGCACTCCGACTTCATCCCCTGGCCCATCAGGCTGGAGGTGGAGCGCACCGAGGACGGCGAGACCACGCGCACGACCGAGACCATCAACTCGATGAAGGCCCTGTGGTCGCGCGCACAGGACGACATCAAGGAGGAGGAGTACCAGGAGTTCTACAAGCACATCAGCCACGACTGGAACGACCCGCTGGAGACCGTCCACACCCGGGCGGAGGGCACGTTCGAGTACCAGGCGCTGCTTTTCATCCCGTCCCGCGCCCCGCTGGACCTGTTCATGCAGGACGGCAAGCGCGGTGTGCACCTGTACGTCAAGCGCGTGTTCATCATGGACGACTGCGAAGACCTCATGCCGGGCTACCTGCGCTTCGTCAAGGGCGTGGTGGACGCGCAGGACCTGTCGCTGAACGTGTCGCGGGAAACCCTCCAGCAGGACCGCCAGATCCAGCTGATGCGCCGACGGCTGGTCAAGAAGGTGCTGTCCACGGTGAAGACCATGATGGCCGGCGACGAGGAGCGGTACGGGACGTTCTGGCAGGAGTTCGGCCGGGTGGTCAAGGAGGGGCTGCTCGGCGACCCCGACAACCGGGCCGCGATCCTGGACATCGCCTCCTTCGCGTCCACACACGACCCCGACCGGCTCACCAGCCTGCGCCAGTACACCGAGCGCATGAAGGACGGCCAGAAGCACATCTACTACCTGACCGGCGAGTCACGGCCGGTCATCGAGAACTCCCCGCATATGGAGGCCTTCCGGGACAAGGGCTTCGAGGTGCTGCTGCTGACCGACCCGGTGGACGCGGTGTGGGTGGACTCCGTCGACGAGTTCCAGGGCACGCCGTTGAAGTCCATCGCCAAGGGACAGGTCGACCTCGACGCCGATGAGGACGAGCAGACCGCCGACCCGCAGCGCGCGCAGCAGGCGAAGGACTTCGGCGAGCTGCTGGCCTGGTTGACCACCACGCTCGGCAACGAGGTGAAGGAGGTCCGGCTCTCCGCGCGTCTGACCACCTCACCTGCCTGCATCGTCTCCGATTCCCACGACGTCACCCCGACCCTGGAGAAGATGTACCGGGCGATGGGCCAAGAGCTGCCGCCCATCAAGCGCATCCTCGAACTGAACCCCACTCACCCGCTGGTCACCGCCCTGCGTGCGTCCCACACCAAGGCCGCCGGACAGGAGAACGACAACGCCGCACTGACCGAGACCGCCGAACTGCTCTACGGCATGGCCCTGCTCGCCGAAGGCGGCGAACTCAGCGACCCGGCACGCTTCACACGTGTGCTGGCGAACCGCCTCGCGCACACGCTGTAGAACCGGTTGCCCGGGCCGGGCGGCTCCCATCCGACACAGCCGCCCGGCCTGGCCGCACCCGCACCCGTGGCCGGGCCCGGCGCACTCGGGGTGGCCGTGTTCTTCGGTGACTTGGGCGAGGGGCACAGAGTACGCCGTGTGCGGGCCCGCCACCCCGACGCTCGAAAGCTCGCGCTCGCCTGCGGCGTTCCGGCCGGTCACCTGACTCACCTCCACAACAATGTGCGCATGGCTGATGACTGGAAGCAACCAGTGGGCGAGCTCCACGCGGCCCTGCTGCGCAGCGATGACCCCACCGCATGGGTGACCGAGGCCGACGCCGTGGACGCGTCCTGCCGATATCCCTACCTCGCGTTGCGCGGACCGGTCTTCGGTTTCGCCGCCCTCGATCCCCGCACCTGCCCGCACTGGCGGCTCGTGAAGCCGATGAGACACGGCTCGCCCCAGCAGGTCCGCAACGAACTAAAACTCCCTGCTGTGGTTCACGGCCAGGGACACCGCCAGCGACCCCGCCGAGCGGCGTGCCCTGCTGGCGGCGGTGGCGGTACTCGAACGCGAACGGGTCAACGAACTCGAAGTCCTCGGTGTGCGCTACCGGATGGTGCGCGGGGACGCGTTCGCGCGCAGTGACGACCAGGACGATCTGGAACCACCCCGCCCCACCGATGTGGACCCGGCCGGCCAGTCCTGGGACATCCGGGACAAGATCGCCTCACCGGACGTCGGCTTCGCCCTCGACCCCGGTCGGCAGGACGGCTTCATGGCGGGCGCCATGAAACTGGGACTGCGCGCCTTCGCCTACTCCGATCACCGCTTCTCCCCCGCCGCGCGCAGGGACTCGCGACAGGCGGTCGAGAGCTGCCCGGACATCGTCCTTCTCCCCGCCGGTTTCGGTATCGCCGAGCAGACCGACAAGGGCTGGCAGCCGTGCGGGACCGTACTGTCGACCCCGCACGAGGCACGGCGGCTGCTGTACGGATGGATGACGGAGACCTTTCCGCTGCTCTATGGCTTCGACGAGCAGGAGAAGGCGGCCTACACCAGCGCCGCCGAGGAGTTCAAGGCCGCCAGCCGCGCCCATGACGTGCGGGTGGGCGATGACCGCTACCGCATCTGCCGCCTCGGACGCCTGGTCCGATCCGGCCCCGACAGACCGGAACTCCCCCGGCCCTCGGACCGCAACGGCGACGCCCCGGCGAAGATCCACCCGACCTTGGACGAGCACGGCACCATCCACCACGACGACTGATCACCCGGCCGCGCATAGCCCGCCCGCGACATCCACGTCCTCGTCCGGACGACGACCTCAGGCCATCGCCGCAGCGCGAGGCGCGCGCTACGGGATCAGCTCTGCGCGCGGGCTGCACTGCCCGTCCGGATCAGGTGCTCGATCCTGATGGGGAGCTCGCGGGCGCGGAATCCGGTGGCGTGGAAGACGGCGTTGGCGACGGCGGCAGCCGCGCCGACCATGCCGACCTCTCCGAGGCCCTTGACGCCCAGAGGATTGACGACGGAGTCCTCGACTTCGATGAACTCGATGTCGACGTCGGGGGCGTCCGCGTTGACCGGCACCAGGTACTCCCCGAGACTGGCGTTGGCCCAGCGGCCGTCACGGGTGTCCGTGAGAGTGCCTTCCAGAAGTGCCTGGCTCATCCCCCAGAGCATGCCGCCCATGGCCTGGCTGCGGGCCGTCTTGGCGTTGAGGATCCGGCCCGGGGCGAAGGCGCCGACCATGCGCCGCACGCGGACGAGCCCCAGGTCGGGGTCGACGGCCACCTCGGCGAACTGTGCGCCGAAGGTGATGAGGCCGTACGGCACGTTGGGCTGTGGCGGATGCCAGCTGCCGAGCGCGTCCATGTCGGTCATGAAGTGGCGCTGCATCAGGTCGCTGTAGCGCTCGCCGGTGCCGGGCTTGTCCTTAAGCTCCATGCGGCCCTGGCGCACGACGACGGTGGCCGGGTCGGCGCCGTGCAGCGGGGACTGCTGGTCGGCGACGGCCTGTGCGATCATCTGGTCGCGCAGGGTGGTGGCCGCGGTGTACACGGCCGCGCTGATCATGCCGGAGCCGGCCGAGCCGACGGCCGCCGCGGCGTTCGGCAGGTCGGTGTCCCCGTATTCGAACCGGACGGCGCCTGGCGAAAGGCCCAACCCGTCGGCGGCGACCTGGGTCATGACGGTGCCGGCGCCGGTGCCGATGTCCTGCGTGCCGCACTGCACCACGGCGTTCCCGTCGGCGTACAGGCGGGCCCGGGCGCGCTGCGGCTGCATGGGGAAGAAGACTGGGTATCCGGCGGTGGCCATGCCCTTGCCGATGAGCCAGTTGCCGTCGCGTTGGGAGCGCGGTTCCGGGTTGCGGGCGTCCCATCCGAAGCGTGCCGCGCCACGGCGATAGCACTCCTCGGCTCCGTCGCTCGACCAGGGGTTGCCGCTGTTGGGGTCGGTCACGGCGTGGTTGCGCAGCCGCAGTTCGAGCGGGTCGATGCCGAGTTGGTGGGCCAGCTCGTCCATCGTGCATTCGAGGGCGAACATGCCGGATGTCTCGCCGGGACCGCGGGTGAAGGTGGGGGTCATGGTGTTGCTGCGGATGAGGCGGTACACACCTTCGTAGTGGGGACAGGCGTAGGCCATCGAGGCGACGCTCAGCGATGGCTCGGCCCACTCGTCGAAGTGTGAGGTGAGGGAGAGTTTGTGATGGCGCAGTGCGGTGAGGCGGCCGTCGTCCGTCGCGCCGATCTCGACGTGCTGCTCCTGTTCCTCGCGGTGACCGCAGGAGGTGAACATCTGCTCGCGGGTGAGGGCCAGCTTCACGGGCCGCCGCACCTGCCTGGCGGCCATGGCCGCCAGGGTGACATGCGGCCAGATCATGGCCTTGCAGCCGAATCCGCCCCCGACGTAGTCGGTGCGCACCCGGACCTTCGACGGTGGAATACCCAGCAGCGCGGCGACCGTGTTCTGGCTCGCGACGATGCCCTGGGTGGCGTCGTAGAGAGTGAGCAGGTCACCGTCCCAGACGGCGGTGGTGGCGGACGGCTCGATCGGGTTGTGGTGGTTGGCGGCGAAGTGGTAGGTGGCGTCGACCCGTGCGGTGGCCTCGTGGAAACCGGCCTCGATATCACCGCGTACGCTGCGCGCCGGAATGAACCCCGCGAAGATGGCATCGGGTTCGTAGGCCTGGTCCCGGCCCTGCTCCACGGTGGTGATGGAGCTGCTGAGTGCGTAGTCGACGTGGATCTGGCGGGCGGCGAACCGGGCGCGTTCGAGCGAGTCGGCGATCACCATGGCCACCGGCTGGCCGAAGTAGTGCACGACGTCGTCCTGCATCGGGAAGAAACTCTCTCCCGGGGCGGCGTGACCGGCCAGCGAGGGCAGCAGGTGCGGCGGGTTCACCCGTGGCAGATTGCGGTGCGTGAACACGGCGAGCACACCGGCGGCGTCCTCGGCGGCACTGATGTCGATGCCGGTCACGCGGCCACTTGCGGTGCGGGCGCCGACGAGGGCGGCATACGCGGTACCGGGCAGGGTGATCTCGGCCGAGTAGCGGGCCCTTCCGGTGATCTTGGCGGGTCCGTCGACGCGGTCGAGGGGTTTGCCGACGACGTCCAGGGTGGCGCTCATCGTCATGCCGTCTCTCCCGTCGCGGCGGCCGTCTCCAGGGCGCGGACCATGGTCCGCCGGGCGAGTTCCGCCTTAAAGGCGTTCATCGGGCGGGTGTCGGCGGGTGCCAGCTCCTCGGCGGCGGCACGGACGAACAGCTCGCGTGCGGCCCGCTGCCCGGCCAGCACCGCTTCCGCCCGACGGGCCCGCCACGGCTTGGTGGCCACCCCGCCGAGGGCGAGGCGGACCTCACGGATCACACCGTCCTCCAGGGACAGCGCCACCGCCGTGGAGGCCAGCGCGAACTCGTACGACGCGCGGTCGCGCACCTTGAGGTACAGCGAGCGGCGCGCCATCGGCAGCCCGGGCACCTCGATCGCGGTGATCAGCTCGCCGGGCGTGAGCGGATGCTCCCGCCCGGGAGTGTCGCCCGGCAGCAGGAAGAAGTCGTCCACGGGGATCGCGCGCGGGCCGCCCGTGCCCTGCACATGCACCACGGCGTCGAGAGCGATGAGAGCGACCGCCAGATCCGAGGGGTGGGTGGCGATGCAGTGCTCGCTCGTGCCGAGGATGGCGTGGCCGCGGTTGACACCGTCCAAGGCGGCACAGCCGCTGCCCGGCACCCGCTTGTTGCAGGCGGATTCCGGGTCGCGGTAGTAGGAACAGCGCACGCGCTGCATGAGGTTGCCACCCATCGAAGCCATGTGCCGCAGCTGCGGAGAGGCCCCGAGCAGCAGTGCCTGGGAGAGCACCGGGAAGGCGCGCACCACGGCCGGCGCCTCGGCGACGTCACTCATCCGCGCCAGCGCGCCGATGCGCAGACCGCCGCCGGGGAGTTCCTCGATGCCGCGCAGCGGCAACCGGCCCACGTCCACTAGGCGGCTCGTGCGCAGCACGTCGAGGCGGAGCAGGTCGATGGCGGTGGTGCCGCCCGCCAGGTAGGAACTGCCGGGATCGCCGGAGACCGCCGTGATCGCGCTGGACACATCGGTGGGACGGCTGTAACTGAGGGTGCGCATGTCACTGCCCCGTCTGCTGGCTCTGCTGGTCGCGTACGGCACGGATGGCGGAACGGATATGAGGATAGGCCGCACACCGGCAGAGGTTGCCGCTCATCCACTCGGCGATGTCGGCATCCGTGTCGGCGTGGCCCTCTTCCAGCAGGGCGACGGCGGACATGAGCTGTCCGGGTGTGCAGTATCCGCACTGGAAGGCGTCGTGTTCGAGGAACGCGCCTTGCAGGGGGTGCAGCTCGGCGCCGTCGGCCAGGCCCTCGATCGTGGCCACCTCCATGTCCTCGCACGCGATGGCAAGCGTCAGGCAGGACAGCACCCTGCGCCCGTCCACCCGGACCGTGCACGCCCCGCAGGTTCCCTGGTCGCAGCCCTTCTTGGTGCCCGTGAGAGCCAAGTGTTCACGAAGCGCGTCCAGGAGGCTGACGCGTGGCTCCAGATCCACGACGTGCGGCACACCGTTGACGGAGAGTTCGTACTTGACGCTGTCCGGCCCTCGGGTCTCCACAGTGGCCGGCTCGGCGATGGATGTGGCGGCACGCTGCTCGGACACGGCACTCACCTCGGACTTCCCGTCGTCTGCCGAGCTCCCGGACCGTCTGCCGCCGCGCTGGCCGGGCGCGGCACCGGGCGGCAAGCGCGTACGCATCCGAACCCGGCGCTCGTCTTCGGCGTCAACCTACGATTCATCCCGCCCCGATCCGGTGATCATCCCGAGCGTGTCCGGCACGGCACCCCGCAATGGCGGACAGCCAGGCGCCGGGCACACGGCCCCGCCCTCGGCACCGAGATGACGGGACATCGGCCCTCGCGCGGCCAAAATCCAATACGGGACGGCACACAGCGGGGACTCTCCGCCCGGACCGCGGCCCGATTCGCAGGGCCGTCCCGCCTCGTTACGCCCCGTTCCGTCATCCCACAGCACTCTGCCTTGTTTCTCTTACTCCTCCGTATTCACCTTTATTCCTTTTCATTCTCCTTCACTTCACCCAACCTCATTCCGCCTCATTCCACCTCGGGCGGCCTGTGCAGCACATAGAGGCCCACGCCCGCGGCCAGGGCCACCACGCACGCCGAGAAGATGAGGCCCGCGGTGCGCAGCCCCGCCCGGACGGCAAGGGCCCCGACACCGACCACAGGCAGTGAGATGCCCGCATAGGCGACGACGAAGAACGAGGAGATCGTGCCGGCGCGGCGGGCCGCGGGAGCCGCATGGCTCACCGTGGTCAGCGCGGCGCGGAACGCGAGCCCCTGGCCGAAGCCCCCGCACAGCGCACCCGCCACCAGCAGGTCCAGAGTCCGCACGGCCAGTGAGGCAGCCACCAGCAGCAGGCCCGCCGACCAGCACCAGACACCCAGCGGGCAGCGCGCGCGCGGACGCCCAGCCGGCCCGTCAGCAACTGACCGAGCGTCGACCCCAGGAACACCGAGAAGTGACGGCCCCCGAGACAGCCAGGTTATGATGCCGCAGGGTCTGGGCGACGAAGCTCGGCGCCACCGCCGTGAACAGACCCAGCAGTGAGAAACCGGCGAATGCGGCGAGGGCCGCGGGCGTGAACACCCCCCGCACCTCGCGCGGCAGCTTGAACCCCGGCGGTCGCCGCGGCCACGCGGGATGTGCGTGCTCGACGGTCTCCGGCAGCCGCACGCTGACCAGGCAGGAGAGGGCCACCAGCGTGAGATGCACGAGGAACGGCAGGCGCAGCGGCCAGGGCGCGTACTGGGCGAGCAGCCCGGCCAGCAGCGGGCCGCAGCCGAGGCCGCCCATGTTGGCCGCGGTCGCGGCGAACCCGGCGCGCAACTGGCGCTCCGGGGCGGCCAGTTCCAGCACGGTCGCGGTGGCCGTGCCGCTCAGCAGCCCGGCGGCGAAGCCCGACAGCACCCGCCCCGCGAACAGCAGCGGCAGGCCGCCCTCGAAGACGAAGCACAGGGCGCTGGCCGCGGACAGCGCCATGGCCGCCAGCAGCACCGGCCGCCGCCCCACCTCGTCCGAGAATCACCCACCAGGAGCAGTACGCCGATCACCCCGACGGCGTACGCGGCGAAGACCACCGTCACCGTCAGCTCGGAGAATCCGAGCTGCGCCCGGTAGAGCCCGTACAGCGGAGTCGGCAATGTCATGCCGGCCATGCCGACCGCGAACACCGCCGCCATGCCAGGTATCCGGGCCGCCGGCCCGCGAGCCCGCCGCCCCGGTGAAGGACGTCCACGCGATCACGCTACAAAGCGGAGCCGTCCGAACGAACGACCGGCGCCAGGCGCCACCCACCGTGTGCGGCGGTCCGTGCCGTCCGCGGCTGCGATCAGTGCGCAGAGCAGCGGCGCGGCAGGCCCCGTCCCAGCGCGGACCGTTCCCGGACACCGGAACGGCATCACAGCATGGACATGCCGTGTATCACAGAGAGTGAATTCCTTCGAAAGGCATTTCCTATTTTCGCATTCACGTACGAGCCCTTGTGCTCATACTCAACTCTCCTCTCACTCTTGGACGGTAGCCCTTGCCCACCTCACTTGTTCCCGGTGAGCTGGCTGTGTCAGGGTGAGCCCGTATCCGCACGAACCAAGGCCGACCTGGTGCCCTTTGTTTTTCAGTCAGTGCCCACAAGGCATACGGCGCCCCGCTCACGGCTTTCCACTCTTCGGACTGGTTCCCCGCCACCGGAAAACGACAAGGCAGTCACCATTCGGGGAAATTCCTCTTGTTCGGCCGGAACTCCTGCGTGCTTTGCTTCGCCCCGGAAGGAAAGCCTCTGTGCTCACCCCCCACCCACCGCGCCCGCCTTATCCCCCCGATCCCGAACCCCTGGCCGAAGGGTCCGACCTCTGGCTCGCCGCGTCGCTCAAATCGCCTTCCTGGGCCGCGGACCCGTATCCTCTCGCGGCTCTGCTGGGGCGCCACTGGGAGCCGGTGTACGACTACGCGGTGCTCTGCGCGCCGTCCACCGGCAGCAGTGCGGCGGCGCTGGCCGCCGCCGCCGTGCACCAAGTGCTCAGGGGCCTCGAACGCTCCGGTCCCGGCGCGGCGCTGCGGCCCCGTCTCCTCACCTCGGTACGGGACATCGCCGCGGCCTGGTCCCTGGACCCGTACACCGCCCCCGTACCCGCACACTCCCTGCCGCCCGCCGCACACCCCCCCACCACCCCGCCACCCGCCGCCGACACACACGACACTCCCGCCACGCACGACGACTCCGCCGGCCCCACCGGTGACCGGACTCCGGCCCGTGCCAGCCGTCTCGCCCTGTGCTCCTTCCAGTCCCTGCCGCCCACAGCGCAGTGCCTGCTGTGGCACACCGCGGTGGAAGCCGAACCTGTCTCCTTCCCCGCGGCACTGCTGGCCCTGGACATCGGCACCGCGCTGACCGAACTGGAGGCGGCCCGCGGGCAGTTCCGGTCGGGCCTGCTGCGCTCCCACGCGGAGCTCGCCGCACCGGCCGAGTGCCGCGTATACGGCCGTCTGCTCGACGCGCACACCCGGCGTGGCAAGGCCTTCCCGCCGCACGTCCAGCACCATCTGCTGGTCTGCCCGCGCTGCGCGGGCGCCGCCATACAGCTGAACCTGTTCGAACGACGGCTCGGGCTGCTGCTGGCGCAGGCCGTGCTGGGCCGCCCGGCCAAGGACTACCTCGCCTCGCGGCCCGGTCGGCGGCTGCCCCGCACCGAGCCCGCCGCCGAGCCGCCCCGGGAGGCCCGCAGCAAGCGGCCGGGGCGGCACCGCCTGGTGCCCGGGGCCCTGCCGCCAAGCCCTGGACCGCCCGCCCGGATCGCCGCGAAGGTCCTGCTCGCCGGGGTCGGTCTCGCCTCGGCGTTCACACTGGGAGGTGTCCTGACGGCCACGGTGTGGCCGCCCGCGAGCACCGGCGCGGGCCCCGTGGTACCGGGCAGCCTGGACACCACGCGTACCGCGTCCGGCACGCCCGACGCCAAGGCACCGCCCGTGGACGTGCCGCCGGACCCTGCCGCCACCACGTTCACACCCGAGTCCCGGCCGATCGCCGGAGTCGGTCCCGTGGACGAGGGCACCAGGCCGCTGCCCGAGGAGTCCATCAGCGCCGTCATGCGTTCCGACCGGGGCTGAGCCACGCTGGACGCAGGAGGTGGTGATGCTTCCCGTCGACGCGCTCGAACGGATCGCGTTCCTGCTGGAGCGGGCGCAGGCCCCCACCTACCGGGTCCGCGCCTTCCGGACGGCCGCCGCGGTGGTCGCCGCTCTCGCCGAGAACGAGGCAGCCGAGCGCGCCGCCGCGGGGACGCTGGAGTCCATCCGCGGCATCGGGCCGAAGACGGCGCAGGTCATACAGGAGGCGCTGGCGGGCCGGCTGCCCGAGTACCTGGCGCGTCTGGAACGGCAGGCCGAGGCGCCGCTCGCAGCAGGTGGTGAGACGCTGCGGCGCCTGATGCGGGGCGACTGCCATCTGCACTCCGACTGGTCGGACGGCGGCAGCCCCATCGAGGACATGGCGAGGACGGCGGCTCGGCTCGGGCACGAATGGGCCGTGCTCACCGACCACTCGCCCCGGCTGACGGTGGCCCGCGGCCTGTCCGCCGAGCGGCTGCGCGAGCAGCTGGCGGTAGTGGCCGAGCTGAACGCACGGTGGGCGCCGTTCAGGCTGCTCACCGGCATCGAGTGCGACATACTCCCGGACGGCTCGCTCGATCAGGACCCCGCCCTGCTCGACCGTCTTGACGTGGTGGTCGTGTCCGTCCACTCCCAGCTGCGGATGCCCGCGGACGCGATGACCCGCCGGATGGTCAGCGCCGTGCGCCAGCCCCGCGCGGATGTCCTGGGGCACTGCACGGGCCGTCTGACGGGCGGGCGAGGCCGCCCGGAGTCCTCGTTCGACGCCGATACCGTCTTCGCGGCCTGCGTCGAGGCGGGCACCGCGGTGGAGATCAACTGCCGGCCCGAGCGGCGCGACCCGCCGCGGCGGCTGTTGCGCCGCGCGGTGGCGGCGGGCGCCCTCGTCGCGGTGGACACCGACGCGCACGCTCCTGGCCAGCTCGACTGGCAGATCATCGGCTGCGCCCGCGCCGAGGAATGCGCGGTGCCCGTGGAACGGATCATCACCACGTGGTCGGCCGACGACCTGCTGACCTGGACCCGCACCCGATCGGCGCCCTGACACTCACCGGCGCCGCACCACCCGGTCGTCGCCCGCCCGCACCTGCGCCTCCGGCGTCCTCGGCGTTCCAGGGTCCTCGCATCGGGCGGCGCGGCGCGCAAGGATGACCGGGCGGCCCACGGGCGCCGATGCGGCGCCGGGCGGCCGGGGCCGTGGTCCACCGGGACCGCGGCCCGGCAAACAGCGCACGGATGACTAGGGAACGAGAACATGCCACTTGTCGGTGAGTACGAACCGAGCCCGGAAAAGCGGGCCCGCGAGCAGGTCGAGCTGTTCGAGAGCTCCGGCGGCAGAGAAGGGACGACGATGCGGGGCATGCCCGTCATCATCCTGACCATGCACGGCGCGCAGAGCGGCAAGGTCCGCAAGACACCGCTGATGCGGGTGGAACACGAGGGCTCCTATGCCGTCGTCGCCTCGATGGGTGGCGCCCCGAAACATCCGGTGTGGTACCACAACCTGGTGGCCGACCCTCGGGTCGAGGTGCAGGACGGCCCGGTGCGCCAGGACATGACGGCGCGTGAGGTCACCGGCGAGGAGAAGGACCGGTGGTGGAGCCGGGCCGTCGAGGCGTTTCCCGACTACGCCGACTACCAGACGAAGACGGCGCGCGAGATCCCGGTCTTCGTCCTGGAGCGCGCGGCGCAACCGCACTGAGCACGCGGCCCTGCGCGGCGCGCCCGAAGCCGCCGCGCACATCGCGCCCGCCCGCATCCGTCCCGGGTGCGGGCGGCGCACCATGACGAGGGCCGTGGGCCGCGGGCCGCGCGTTCAGCCGAGTCCCGCAAGGACACGGTCCGGCGTCAGCGGCAGCTCCCGCAACCGCACACCCGTGGCATGCCGCACCGCGTTGCCGAGCGCGGCGGCCGTGCCGACGATGCCGATCTCACCGATGCCCTTGCTGCCCATGGGGTTGAGATGATCGTCGTCCTCGTCGATCCAGTGCGCTTCGATTCCGGTGACGTCCGCCTGCACGGGGACGTGGTACGAGGCGAAATCGCACTCGATGAAGTCGCCGAAGGCCGGATCCATGGTGGCGCCCTCCATCAGGGCCATGCCCATGCCCATGATCATGCCGCCGATGAACTGGGAGCGTGCGGTGCGGGGGTTGAGCACATGTCCGGCAGCGAACACGCCGAGCAGCCGCCGCACCCGTATCTCGCCGCTGTCGGTGTCCACCTGCACCTCGGCGAAGTGGGCGCCGAAGGCGTGCCGTGCCCAGGCCGCCTCGTGGTTCACCGTGTCCGTGGTGTCGGCCTGGGCGGTGAGCCCGTCGGCGGGCAGCGGTCCGGTGTGCTTGGCGAGCCGCCCGGCCAGGGCGGTGCAGGCGGCGTGCACGGCCGAGCCCCAGGACGCCGTGCCGGACGAGCCGCCGGCCAACGGCGCGTACGGCAGTGTGCTGCTGCCGATCTCCGTGCGCACCGCCGCCATCGGCACCCTCAGCGCGTCGGCCGCCACCTGGGTGAGGACGGTGCGGGCTCCGGTGCCGATGTCGGTCGCGTTGACCCGCACGGCGTAACTGCCGTCGGGATACGCATGGGCGCTGGCCTGGGACGCCATCCGGTAGACCGGGTAGGTCGCGGCGGCCACGCCGCTGCCGATGAGGAGTGCTCCCCTGCGGTCCACGCCGGGCCGCGGATCGCGCCGTGCCCAGTCGAACCGCTCGGCACCCTCGCGCAGGGCTGCGACGAGGTTGCGGCTGCTGAACGGCAACCCGCTGTCCGGCTCGCGGTCGGTGTCGTTGCGGATCCGCAACTCGACGGGGTCCATGTCCAGGGCACAGGCGAGTTCGTCCATGGCCGACTCCAGCGCGTACATGCCGGGCGCCTCGCCGGGAGCGCGCATCCATGACGGGGTCGGCACGTCGAGGGGGACGGCGTGGTGCCGGGTGCGGCTGTGCTCGCTGGCGTACATGACACGGGTGGGAACGGCGCCCTGCTCCACGGACTCCTTGACGCGCGAGGTGTACGTAGTGACCTCGTGGACGATGGAGGTCAGCCGACCGTCGTGCCCGGCCCCGAGCTGTACCCGGTGCAGGGTCGGCGCACGGTGGCCCACCACGCAGGGCAGCTGGCGGCGCGGCAGCGCGAGTGTGACGGGCCGGCCGGTGTGCCGGGCGGCCATGACGGCGAGCACCACATGGGGCCGCGGTGTGCCCTTGGACCCGAAACCGCCGCCGACATGCCGCGAGACGACGGTGATGTGGTCCTTGGGCAGCCCGAAGAGGGCACCGAGCATCGTGGCGACCGTGCTGGCGCCCTGGCTGGAGTCGTACACGGTGAGCCGCTCGCCGTGCCACTCGGCGGTGGCCGCGTGCGGCTCCATCGGATGGTTGTGCTCCGGCGGTACGCGGTAGGCGGCGTCGACGCGCACGGGGGCGTCCGCGAAGGCGGCGTCGGGCTCGCCGCGCTCACGCACGCCGGGCGAGCCGCCGATGGCCAGCTCGGGCACATAGCTGTCGGGGTGGCCGGTGGTCAGGGTGACATCGTGGGGCGCGCTCTCGTAGTCGACGCGGACCTCGGCGGCGACCGCCCGGGCCGCCTCCAGCGTCTCGGCCACGGCCAGGGCCACGTACCAGCCGCGGTGCGGCACCCGGTCGTCCTGGAGCACGGCCAGGGTGGGGTCGCCCGCGTCGCCGAGGCGCGGGGCCGACTCCGAGGTGAGCACGGCCAGCGCACCCGGCTGGTCGAGGGCCGCCCTGTCGTCCACGTGCAGGACCCGTCCGCGGCCGATGGCGGCGGGCACCGGCCAGGCGTAGGCGCGCGCCGCCCCGGAAGAGGGCCGGCACTCGGCCGCGTACCGGGCCGCACCGGTGACCTTGTCCCGGCCTTCGCAGCGCTCAGCGGGTGTGCCGAGCGCTGTGCCGTCCGCCGGGCCAGGCGTCCTGCCCGCCGGACGGCGTGCCGCACCGCCGGGCTCCGCAGTGGTGTGACGCATCGCCAGCTCCTTCCGTAGCGCCGTTGGTGCAGGGTGATGCCTATCGAGCGGTCCGTGGCGGTGCACCGGCTACCGCGCCCGAGGAGGCGGCGGCGGTCAGCCGGCCCCGGCCAGCCTGGTGAGCACCTCGCGGGCGAGATTGCGGGCGAGGCCGATCTTGAAGGCGTTGTCGCGCAGCGGCTCGGCCCGGGCGAGTTCGGCGTCGACGGCTTCTTCGACGGCCTCGCGGGTCGGCTCGGCGCCGTGCAGAGCCTCCTCCGTGCGACGGGCGCGCCACGGCCGGTGGGCGACCCCGCCGAAGGCGACGGCGCAGTGCCGCACCCGGCCGTCGTGCACGTCGACGACCGCGGCGACGGAGGCCAGCGCGAAGGCGTACGAGGCGCGGTCGCGTGCCTTGCGGTAGGCGGACGGCAGGCCGCCGCTGTGCGGGGGCAGCGTCACCGCCGTGATCAGCTCGCCCGGCCGGATCACGGTGTCCTGCTCGGGCCGTTCACCGGGCAGCCGGTGGAAGTCGGCCACCGGCACGGACCGTTCGCCGTCCGTGCCGTACAGCTCCACCGTCGCGTCGACGGCGGCCAGCGCGACGGCCAGGTCGGAGGGGTGGGTGGCGATGCAGTGCGGGGAGTGGCCGAGGACGGCGTGGTCGCGGTGCGTGCCGTCGCGGGCGGCGCAGCCGCTGCCCGGCCGGCGTTTGTTGCAGGGTTTGGTGATGTCCTGGAAGTAGGGGCAGCGGGTGCGCTGGAGCAGATTGCCGCCGGTGGTGGCGGTGTTGCGCAGCTGCGCTGAGGCACCCGCGAGGAGTGCCTGGGAGAGCACCGGCCAGCGCCCGCGGACGACCGGGTGGGCGGCGAGGTCGCTGTTGCGTACGGTGGCGCCGATCCGCAGCGCACCGTCCGGGCACTCCTCGATGCTGTTCAGCGGCAGGCGGCTGATGTCGACGAGCGTGCCGGGGGCGGCCACGCCCAGTTTCATCAGGTCGACGAGGTTGGTGCCGCCGCCGAGGTAGTGCGCCCCGGCGTGCGCGGCGTGCGCGGCGGTGGCCTCGTCGACGGTGGCGGCCCGAACGTAGGCGTACGGCTTCATTCGATCACGTCCTGCACGGCGGCGACGATGTTCGGATAGGCGCCGCAGCGGCACAGGTTGCCGCTGAGCCGGGCGCGGATCTCCGCCGCGGTGAGCGGCACGGGTCCGTCCGTGGCGCGGGCCGGGTCGGTGACGTCGGAGGGGTGCCCGGCGGCGGCCTCGCCGAGGGCACCGGCAGCGGAGCAGAGCTGTCCCGGTGTGCAGTAGCCGCACTGGAAGGCGTCCCGGTCGAGGAAGGCGCGCTGCAGGGGATGCAGTGCTCCGTCCCGGGCGGCGAGGCCTTCGACGCTGGTGATGTCGTAGCCGTCTTGGGCGACGGCCACCAGCAGGCAGCTGTTGGCACGGCGTCCTTCGACGAGGACCGTGCAGGCGCCGCACTGCCCGTGGTCGCAGCCCTTCTTGGCCCCGGTGAGGCCGAGGTGTTCGCGCAGCACGTCCAGCAAGGTCGTGCGGTTGTCGACGACGAGAGTGCGCGGCGTCCCGTTGACCCGGAGCGTGATGCGCGCGTGCGTGGCGTCCCCCGCCTCGCCCGGGGCGCCGGTGCCGGGGCCGTGCGGTGCGTGCGGGGTGGAGGCGGCGGGGCGCAGGGACACGGTGCTTCACCTCTTCGGATGGGGGCATCCCCTGCTCCTTGAGAGCTCGGGGGAGGCTCGCTGGACCAGGTGGCGCCGGGGAGTTCAGCGCTGTTCGTCGGGGTTGGGAACGATGTGGACGGCGGCTTCCTCGGCCGACGCCGCGGCGCCGTCGATGCCGACGTCCTGGGCCAGCAGGTCCTTCTCCTCGTCCTCGTGGGCGCCCTCGTCGGGGGCGACCAGGCGTCCGGCGCGGCCGTCGCCCACCTCGTCGTCGCGTGGCTCGCCGGCGCCGCCGGGCAGGTCGCCGATGCCGTTGTCATCCGCGGCCGCGCTGCCGGTGAGCGCCGGGTCGGGTTCCTCCTCCGCGAGCCGCTGGTCGAGGGATTCGCCCTCGTACTGTTCACGCGGTGTGGTTCCCTCGTGCTCGACGGCCAGTGGCCGCTCGGGCGGCGACGCGCCCTCGTCGTGAGGGTCCGCGCCACGGTCGATGAGGGTGTCCTCCCAGTCCCGGATGCCCTCGTGGTCGGGCACCTCGCTGTCGTCGGGGGCGTCGGGCTGGTAGACGTCGTCGCCTCTCGGATCCTCGGTTGGCATGTCCTGGGCCCTTCGTCCGTCTGCTGGCTTCTTACACAAGACCTCCCTGTGCCGCGTATCCACAGCGGGACGAACCACACCTGTGGCGTACGGGGCACCTGTGTCAGGTGATAAAGCTGGGCCGCGAGAGAATCCGGCCGCGGAATCCAGAGCGCCCGCAACCGACGACCTGTCGAACAACTGATCACTCATCGCACTCGAACGCGTGACATCGTTTTCGGACCATTTCCTCGATCCGCCGAAATGTGATCCTTTTCGTCCGCCGCGACACGCTCGACACTTGTGTCCGCCACATAAAGGCAAGTGGCCCGCTTCAGCCAATTGGCATATGACAGAGCCAAGGGAGGCGGCGTGGCGAGAACGCCCCGCTGACAACACCTCGTAATATCGATATTCGTCGTCTGATCACAACAAGTTCAACAGGCGTGACGCTCCGCTCACCTGGCAGCGGAGTGCATGCGATGGGGGCTGCCGTGCACGACGAGATCCTCTGCCAGGTCACTGCCTACGGAATCTGCGGCGGCATACGCGTGGGCGTCCCGCTCGGTACGTACCGAGCGCCGACGCTCCCCTTAGCCCTGTGGTGGCTGCGGGACCGCGCGGCCTGGATCGCCAACCGGCTGGATCCAAATCCGGCCGACCCGTTCTTTCCGGCGGCCGCCCTCGCCCCCGTGGCGGACACCGTACCGGATGTACCGAGCGCGTTACGGGCCTGGTGCGCCGATGCGGGGCACCAGGAGATCGTCGCCGAACAGCTCGCCGCGGGACACCTGGTGCGCTTCGCGACACGGGATGACACGACGGAATACGAATTACTCGCGGAATCGGTCGACGCACTGCGGATGCACCGGGCCATGCCCTTACTGGCCGGGACCCTGTGCACCGGCCCCGACTGACCCCGGAAAGCCCACCGGGCCCCGATCCGAACCAGAGCCCTGAACTCCGGGCCCTCTTTCACCTCTCCCGCCCGGCACGGCCCCCCACCGGCCCCGACCCGGCGGCTCCCGCCTGATCCGCGGACGAACACGAACTACCGGTTGCCAGCCACTGGATGCCTCACACCGGCTGCCAGCACGGCGCACCGGGCCACGACACAAGCACACCCCGCGTCGCCGACGGTCACCGCCACCACCGACAACCCCTCACTCCGGACAGCCCGAAGCGGCCCGCTGATGCCTGGACGCGCTGCGCGCGGCACCCGTCACCCCGGGTGGACGGTCGCCGCCCGCGCGTAACGACCGGTCACCGGCGCGCGAACAGTGCGCAGATCCGGACCGTTTACCCGGTTGATGCCTTAACGTGTTATTGATCCGTGATGACGGACCATGGAAGGGACACGGCCGGGCTGCGGCGCGTGAAGAGCGGCGCGGTCATGGCCTGACCTGCTCATTCACTCCGGGGTGATGGCGATGCGCAGCCGTTTCCAGCCTGATCGGCGCCTGACGGCGCGGATGCTGGTGACACTCTTTCTCCTGGGCCTGCTGTACGTGGGCTTTGTGGCGGCACTGATCGTGCTGCTGAAATCCGTCGTGGTCGTCGTCGTCATCGCCGCGCTGCTGCTGGGCGCGCAGTACTGGTTCTCCGACCGGATCGCCCTGTACGCCATGCACGGCCGGATCGTCACCCGCGAGGAGGCACCGCGGCTGCACGGCGTCGTGGACCGGCTGTGCGCCGCCGCGGACATGCCGAAGCCGCAGGTCGCCGTCTCCGGCATGGATATGCCCAACGCGTTCGCGACGGGGCGCAATCCCAACCATGCGGTGATCTGCGTGACGGACGGACTGCGGCGCCGTCTGGAGCCCGACGAGCTGGAGGGCGTCCTCGCCCATGAGCTGTCGCACGTCGCACACCGCGATGTCGCGGTGATGACCGTCGCCTCGTTCCTCGGTGTGATCGCCGGGCTCGCCATACGGTTCGCGTTCTACTCGAACGTGTTCGGCGGTCGACGCGACCAGAACACCGCGGCACTGCTGGGGATGGTGATCGGCGTGTCCATCGCCGTGTACGCGATCAGCTTCGTGCTGATCCGGGCCCTGTCCCGGTACCGGGAGCTCGCCGCGGACCGGGCCGGTGCCATGCTCACCGGGCGACCGTCCGCACTGGCTTCCGCACTGACCAAGGTCACCGGCGACATCGCGCGCATCCCCACCCGGGACCTGCGCACCGCGAAGGCCTTCAACGCCTTCTACTTCACGCCGGCGCTCGGTACGACGACTCCGTTCCTGTCACGGGTGTTCTCCACCCATCCGAGCCTGGAGCAGCGCCTCGACCAGCTGGCCAGGATCTCGGCCCAGCTGGGCCCGGTCACGGACGACCAGAGCTGAGGCGGCATGGGATTCCTCGACACCCTGCTGGGCCGCAGCAAACCGGCCGCGCCCGACCTGGACCAACTCTTCGCGCTGCCGTCCGCGGCGGTGACCCTCCAGGCCGCCGCCTCCTTCACTCCGACCGGCGTCGGCTCGGTCTGCTTCTCCAGCGTGGAGGGCGCCGAGTTCGCACAGGTCCAAAAGGACGTGCGGGAGCTGCTCGACGCGGACATCGAGCGCAGCGGGCCGCCCATCGAGTCCGAACGCGACAGCTACGGCTACGCATGGCTGATCTCCCGCCGCGTCTCCGACGACCTGCCCGCCGTCGTCAGCGACCTGCACGCGGTCAACACGGCGCTGCACGAAGGCGGATTCGGCCCCCAGCTACTGTGCTCCCTGGTCGGCTTCAACGACGAGAAAGGGCGCCGCCTCGCGCTGGTGTACCTGTACAAACGCGGCACGTTCTATCCTTTCGCGCCACTGACCGGCGAGCAGCGCGACAACGCCCTGGAGCTGCAGATCAGGGCGACGCTGGCGAACGACCTCCGCATCGAGCGCGACCTCAGCCGGTGGTTCCCGCTATGGGGCGCGCCGGGGCTGTGAGGGCGCGGCGCACGGGCGGCGGCGGTGCCCGGCGCGGTCGCGGCGCCCTGCCCGGCTGACCGCCGGCCCTATCCGCGGCAAGCACAGTCATTGCAGGTCAGCACTGTCGCACACACCTCGGGCCGCGGCGCCCGATCGCGCGGACGGCCCCGCCCGGACGCGGAGCGGTATCGCGCGGGCGGTGTCGGGGCCACGATGGCGGTATGAGTGCCATGAACGAACCGGGCACCGCAGAGAGCAGTCAGCTGCCCGTGCTGCCCGAGGACTGGGAACGGTGCCTGGTGGTGGTGGCCCACCCCGACGACATCGAGTACGGCACCTCAGCGGCGGTCGCCCGCTGGGTCGCCCAAGGCAAACAAGTCCGCTATCTGCTGGCCACCAGGGGCGAGGCCGGGATCGACAGCGTGCACCCCGACCAGGCGGGGCCGCTGCGCGAGCAGGAACAGCGCGCGGCAGCGCAGGCGGCGGGCGTCGACGCCGTGGAGTTCCTTGGCCACCGGGACGGTGCTGTGGAGTACGGGCTGCCGCTGCGCCGCGACGTCGTGCGTGCGGTACGGACCCACCGCCCCGAGATCGTGGTGGCGGGCGCGTTCACCGTGCGGATGGTGCTCGGCCTCACCAACCAGGCGGACCACCGGGCGGTGGGCCTCGCCACGCTCGACGCGGCACGCGACGCCGGGAACCGCTGGATCTTTCCCGAGCTCGCCGACGAAGGCCTCGATCCATGGGACGGCGTCCGGTTCGTGTGCTTCGCCGGTGCCGAACATCCCACGCACGGCGTGGACGTGACCGGCGACCCCCTGGAACGCTGCATCGACTCCCTCGCTGCCCACGCCGCCTACGCCGAGGGGCTCGGCGAGAAGTCCTTCGAGCCACGGCCCTTCCTCACCTGGTCCGCCCGGATGGCGGGCCGCTCCATGGGCGTCGAGGCGGCGGTGCTTTTCGACGTCCACCAGCTCATTCCCGAGGGCCCGCCGCCCTGGGAGTGACCCGTGGCCAGCGCGTGGGCCGCGCCTCGGAGCGTGCGGCCCACGCGCTGGCCACGGGTCACTTTCCCAGCCGGATGGCGCGCGCGGCCCGCCGGGCGAAGACCTCGTCCTGCGCCTGGGCCATCTCCCGCAGCACCGTCCTGCGCTCGCGCTGGGCGAGCCGGTCCAGGTAGAGCCGGCCGTAGACGTGGTCGGTCTCATGCTGCAGACAGCGCGCGAAGTAGCCACGGCCCTCGATCACCAGCGGTGCGCCGTCCTTGTCCCGGCCCCGTACGACGGCGTGATCGGGGCGCGGCACGACCCGGTAGGGGCCGGGCACCGACAGGCATCCTTCTGCTTCCTCGGCAAGCCTGCGCCGCGCCGCGGGCACCTCGTCCAGAACGGGGTTGGCGAGGTGCCCGACGTGCCGCACACCCCACTCGTCGGTGCAGTCCCACACGAACAGCCGAACGTCGACGCCGACCTGGTTGGCGGCGAGTCCGGCGCCCTCGGCGATGTGCAGGGTGGCGAACATGTCGTCGACGAGATCCGCGAGCTCCGGCGTGCCGAAGTCGGTCACCTCTTGGCAGCGGCGGTACAAGACCTCCTCCCCGACGACGGTGACACGGCGCACCGCGCCCCGGTCCGCCTCCGGCGAGATCCGCGGATAGGTGTCCGCGGGCACCCCCTGCACCCGCACGCGGCGATCTGGCGTGCCCTCGCCACCGAACCGGACCGTCATGGCGCGCTCCCCCACCCTCACTCATACCGCGGCCCCAGCCGGCGGGCCGGTCGGCGAACGGACCCGGTCGGGACCGCGCTGCCGGTCCCGACCGAGCTTGCCAAATGCTTTGCAAAGTACCATACTTTGCAAAGTGACTCGACGCTGAAGACCACCTGCACCGCACCGGCGACTCCCCGGCCGACACCCCGGGCGGCACCGCGCGTTCGTCCGGCCGCGTCCCGCAGCCGCTGCCCGACCATCCGGTGCGCATCGCCCTGCTGGACCTGCTCGCCGAAGCCGGTACGGTCACCTCCACCGAGGCGGCAGCACGCCTCGGGTACAGCTCGGGGCTCTGCTCGTTCCATCTGCGCCAGCTGGCCCGGTACGGGCTGATCGAAGAGGCGCCGCACAGCGGCGGCCGGGCGCGGCCGTGGCAGCTGCGCTGGGCTTCTGCCGGCGAGCAGGCCGCGGCGGCGCAGGCAGGAGCGCAGGACGCGGAGTTCACCGCGCTGGCCCGGGGGCTTGAGGACGAGAGCTATCAGCGCTGGCTGTCCGGACGGCAGCGGCTGCCCGTTCAGTGGCAGGACGATGTGTCGTTCTCCGCCGTCGTCCATCTCACTTGGGCCGAGCGGGCGGCGCTCGCCGCCGACGTCCGCCGACTGCTGGCCGGCTACCAGGGCCGCGAGAAGGACCCCGCGACACGCCCGGCGGACGCCGTGGCCGTCGCGGCGGTCACCCGGCTCTTTCCACTGCTGTGAGGGGACTTGGTGCTGCGGACCGTGGCAGGCAGGGCCCGCGGTGCTTATATCCGCCAGTCGCGCAGCTGTCCGGCCGCCGTGTAGACATCGGTGTCACCGTCGCGCACCTTGCGCACCAGGCTGGACAGGGCGCCGTACGGAGGGTCGATGCCCTCGCCCGACTGGTTCATGTACTGGGCGGCGACCAGGGCCGCGTACAGGGAGTTCAGGTGCGGCAGCGGCTCAAGGCGCACGATGGCGTGCAGCAGTGCCGCCGCGCGCCACGCCGCGTCCGGGTCGGAGGCGGCCAGCGTCGGCATCTTCGTGAGAGACGGCGGACACAGGGTGAGGCAGGTGCCCGGCGATGCGGTCGGCATACCGGGCCGCTGCCGTAGCGTGCCGACATGACCACACACAGCAATGCATCCGGCGTGCCACCCACCGCGCACGCCATCGCCGCCCTGTCCCCCGGGTCCGTCGACGCGGACACCTCGTTCGTCGGTGTCGACATCGAACTCGGCGCGCCGCGACCGCATGACCTGCTGGTCGAGGTCCGCGCGGTGGCCGTCAACCCGGTCGACACCAAGGTCCGCGTCGCCTTCGGGCCCACCGAGGCGCCCAAGGTGCTCGGCTTCGACGCGGCCGGGACCGTGGTGGCCACCGGCTCCGCGGTCAGCGCCTTCTCGGTCGGCGACGAGGTGTACTACGCGGGCTCGATCGCGCGCCGCGGGGCCAACGCGGACTACCACCTGGTCGACGAGCGGATCACCGGGCACAAGCCCCGGTCGCTGGACTTCGCTGCGGCGGCTGCGGTTCCGCTGACCACCATCACCGCCTGGGAGGCACTGTTCGAACGGATGAACCTGGACACGGACAGCACCGGCAATCTGCTGGTGCTGGCCGGGGCCGGCGGCGTCGGATCGATGGCGATCCAGCTCGCCAGGCAGCTCACCGGCGTCACTGTCATCGCCACCGCCTCCCGCGCGCAGTCCCGCGCCTGGGTGACGTCACTGGGCGCGCATCACGTGGTGGGTCACCGCACCCTGCGCGAGGACCTGCGCGCGGTCGCGCCGGGCGGCATCCAGTACATCCTGTCGCCGTTCTCGCAGGGCAATGTGCAGACGTACGCCGACATCATGTCCGTCCACGGGCAGGTGGTGGCCATCGACGAGCCGCCAAGCCTGGACACCCTGCCGCTGAAGTCCAAGAGCCAGACATGGCACTGGGAACTGATGTTCACCCGCCCGCTCTTCGACCCCGACTCCACCGCGCAGCGCGACCTGCTCGACGAGGCGTCCCGGCTCTTCGACTCGGGCGTCCTGAAGTCGACGCTGACCAGGAAGCTGACCCCGATCACACCGGAGACACTGCGCGAGGCGCACCGGGCCGTGGAGGGATCGGCGATGGTGGGAAAGTTCGTCGTCGCCGCCGAGTGACACGCGGTGGAGCAGTCGGTCCACCGGTCCTGATGCCCGGGGCGGAGCTGCGACGGCGTGCCGCTCGGTCCTGCACACCGGTGGGCGGCCCGGCTCCGCACGGGTACCCGCCCAGACCTCTGCCCGACCCATGGAAATACCTCTTTGTCAGAGCTAACCTTCTCCCATGGCCACCGACGACTTCGCGGACGCGTTCGCCGACGCGCTGGCCGGATCGCAGCGGCTGATCCGGCGGCGGGTGCGCAGGAGCATGCCCGACCCGCCGCTGCGCGGCGCGCAGGTCGAGCTGCTGCGGCTGGTCGTCGCGCGGCCCGGTATCCGAGTGTCGGCCGCGGCCAAGGAGCTGTACCTCGCGGGCAATTCGGTCTCCACCCTGGTCAATCAGCTCAGCTCGGCGGGCTACCTGGTCCGCGAGACCGACCCGGAGGACCGTCGTTCGGCCCTGCTGCGGCCCACGCCGGCCGCGGCAGCGCGGTTGCGGGACTGGCAGGCGCGACGCAGTGCACTCGTACGCGAGCAAGTTGCCCGGCTAAGCGAGGCGGACCAGGCGGCCATCGCCGCGGCCGTGCCCGCCCTGCAAAGACTCGCGCGGAATCTGCACGGGGACCTGCCCGAGTGAGGAGAGGGCCTATGAGCGACACACCGGAGGCGGAGATGAGCAGGACGGCCGACACTCCGGAGCCGGGCGCGACGGACGCCACGGCCACCGCCGCGGCGACGACCGGAGCCACCGCGGCCGATGCCCCCATGGGCGGCCCGCACCAGGCCGGCACCACGGCCCCGCGGGCACCTCGTGCGCAGGACCCACCGGGCCCCGACGCGGTCACCTGCACCAGCCTTGAGCTACGCCTTCGGCGACGACGAAAGCCGTGGACGGCCTGGACCTGGCAGTGCGCCCGGGAGAGGTCTTCGGCCTGCTCGGTCCGAACGGCGCGGGCAAGACCACCGCGATCCGCTGCCTGACCACCCTGCTGCCCGTGCCGGCCGGCATGTACGGGTCTTCGGGCATGACGCGGCGCGCGAGCGCATGGCCGTGCGCCGACTGCTGGGCTACGTACCGCAGCAGCTGTCCGCCGACGCCGGGCCTCACCGGCCGGGAGAACGTCGCACTCTTCGCCCGGGTCTTCGACGTCTCGCGCCGCGAGCGGGCCGCGCGGGTCGCCCAGGCGCTGACGGCGGTCGACCTCACCGACGCGGCCGACCGGCTCGCCAAGACCTACTCCGGCGGCATGATCCGCCGCCTCGAACTCGCCCAGGCGCTGGTCAGCGCGCCACGGCTGCTGATGCTCGACGAGCCGACGATCGGCCTCGACCCGATCGCCCGCACCAGCGTCTGGGAGCACATCAACGCGGTACGCGCCGCGACCGGCATGACGGTGCTGGTCACCACGCACTACATGGACGAGGCCGACCAGTACTGCGACCGCGTCGCACTGATGCACCGCGGGCGTATCCGCGCCCTCGGGACGCCCGACGAACTCAGGTCGGAGCTGCACGCCCGACGCCAGGCCACCAGCGAGCAGACCACCGCACAGCCGACGCTGGAGGACGTCTTCAGGGACGTCGCCGGCAGCGGCCTGACGATGAGTCAGGAGACTTCCGCGATGTCCGACGCACCCGCCGCACCGCCTCGCGTGTCGGCTGACCCCGCCCCGGCGCCGTGGCGCCCGGCGCCACGCCTCCGGGGGGCCTTGACCTGCTGGTGACACCGCCCACGGCCCGCGCCGGACTGGCGGGTGATGCCCGCCCGGGTCGCCGCCATGTGCACGGTCGAGCTGCAGAAGCTGCGCCATGACCGCACCGAGCTGTACACCCGGGCGATCCAGCCCGCGCTGTGGCTGCTCATCTTCGGTGAGACGTTCACCCGGATCAAAGCCATCCCGACCGGCAACGTGCCGTACCTCGACTATCTGGCCCCCGGCATCATCGCCCAGTCGGCGATGTTCATCGCGATCTTCTACGGGATCATGATCATCTGGGAGCGGGACGCCGGGATCCTCACCAAACTGCTGGTGACGCCGACGCCCCGGTCCGCGCTGATCACCGGCAAGGCCTTCGCCGCCGGAGTGAAGGCGCTGATCCAGGCGGTCGTGGTGCTCGTCATCGCGGCGCTGCTGGGCGTGGCGATGACCTGGAACCCGCTGCGGCTGCTGGGCGTGGCCGCCGCGGTGGTCCTCGGCTCGGCGTTCTTCTCGTGCCTGTCGATGACCATCGCCGGAATCGTGCTCACCCGCGACCGGCTGATGGGCATCGGGCAGGCCATCACGATGCCGCTCTTCTTCGGCTCCAACGCCCTGTATCCGCTGTCGGTCATGCCGTCCTGGCTGCGGGTCGTCAGCAAGGTCAACCCCTTGAGTTATCAGGTCGACGCGCTGCGCGGCCTGCTGCTGGGCACGCCGTCCCACCTGGGTCTCGACTACGGGGTGCTGGTGGTGGCCGCGATAGCGGGCATCATCGCGGCCTCCTCGCTGCTCGCCCGCCTCGCCCGCTGACGCCGCGTCCGCCCGCCGCCGGGGCCCGGCACCGTCCGCGCAGCCGCGCCCCGGCGGACGGCCGCACATCCCGCTGCGAACGAATCGCCCGCTCGCCTATACATAAAGAACAAATAACGGCAGACTGGGGTAAAGGCCTTATACGCGACCGCGAAGGAGTCGAGTCCTATGGCCGGCCTTTTCCACCACCGGCGAGCGCAACCGTCGGGCACGTCGGAGGACGCTTCGTACCGCAGCAGGGGAACGAGGCAGTCAAGTTCCGCGGATGACGCTTCGTACCACAGGGGTTCACGACAGCAGAGCTCCGTGGCCGAAGTCTCACACCCCAGGGACGATCTGTCGGCACACCCCGACGCCGACGAGATGCGCACCCGCTACAACCGGATTCTCGGCGGGCGTGATGTGGCGCTCATGGACACACCGGTGTTCCTCATCGGCCTCTTCTGCGCCGTCTCCCCCTGGGTACTGCACTTCACCACCAACCAGCCGGCCCTTGTGGTCCACAACGTGATCATCGGTATCGCGATCGCTCTGCTGGGTTGGGGCTTCGCCACGACGCCACACAGGATGTACGGCCTGAGCTGGGGCATGTGTGCCATCGGCACCTGGCTGGTCATCTCCTCGTGGCTCGTGGGCACCCACCCCGATCGAGGCGTCATCGCCCTCAATGCCGCCCTCGGCGGCATGACGATCCTGATGGGCCTGTTGTGTGCCGCCGCATCGGCCAAAGCACGACACAGGCGCGCACGCGCACCATCGGTCTAGCACCGTGACAACGAACGACGAACGGAGCTGATAACCACGGCCGGACCGCACCCCCGCGGACCGGCCATCGCTGTGCCCGGCCCCGTACACCCGTCAAACGGTGTGCCCGGCCGGGCATCGCCCGCCCAGAGATGATCGAACCCGCCTGTCACGGCATCACAGTGCACCCGGTCTTGTCTGGTGTCGATCGCTGTGGGCCAAACCCCACGGAGCGGGGCGGGTGGGGCATACCCTCAAAACGGCCGCACGGGCAAGGCGCGCGGCAGGAGCGGTATGAAGAGAGCGGTGGGGCGTGGTCGTTGGGAAGCGGCATACCGGGACCCTCGCGGTGGAGCAGATGCGGCCCGGGGACCACGCGTTCCTCTGCTACGGCACCCCGTACGACCAGGGCCCGCGCCATGGCGCCGCGGCCGACGGCTGGGACGTGCTGTCCGCCTTTGTCTGGTCAGGACTGGCACACGGCGAGAAGGTACTCGTCATCCCACCGCCCGGGCTGCCCGAGCAGCGAGTGTGGGCCCGTATACAGCAGGCGCCAGGACCGCTGCTGGCCACCGGCCGCGCCTCCGGCCAGCTCCAGCTCACCAGCATGCGCGAGCTGATCGGCCACGGGGAGCGTGACACGGCCCAGCGGCAGGGGCAGTGCATCCGCGAGCAGACCGAAGCGGCCCGCCGCGACGGCTACGCGGGACTACGCGTCTACATCGACATGGGGTGGGCCGACGACCTCGGCATCGGCCTGGACTCGGTGATGGACGGTGAGCGTCGCGCCGGGCGGCTGTTCACGGACGGCTTCTACAGCGAGATCTGCGCCTACGACCAAGGGCGCTTCCCGGCCGACTTCCTTGACGAGGTGTGCCGGGTACACCCTCGCAACCTCCTGCCGGCCCTCGGCCGGCTGCACGCCCTGCACGACACCGGCAGCATCCGCCTGATCGGCGAGGCGGACGTGGCCACCCGCGACCGTTTCCTGCGCGCCCTCGCCACCGGCCTGTCCGGCGCCACCGCCGCGCCTCGGCTGACCGTCGACCTCACCGGCCTGACCTTCCTCGGCACCGAATGCGCCGCCGACCTGGTGGACGTACTCGGCGGCGACCGAGGCCCGCAGGCCGTCCGGGTGCGTTGCAGCGCCCGCAACGCAGCCCTGCTGCAACGCCTCGGCGCGGCCGAGGCCGACGTCGACGTGCTGTCCCGGTGACCGTCGCGCGGCATCCGTCCACACCCGCGGCCGGTACGGCGCGCTGCCGCGACCGATGCGGGATACCGGTGTTCTCGCACGTCGGCGGCTCGCATATCGTCTCGGGGCCAGTGAAAGATCTCAAAGAGCTGCTCCGCGCCGGAGGCAGCCGTACGCCGGATACCGTCCCAGGGCACAAAAGACGGTGAACGGTGAAAGGAAGCACGGATGACCATGGAACGCATCGGCCCCCCGCTGGCCGCCGACGAGCGCGAGACACTGCGCACCTTCCTGGACTACCACCGTGCGACGCTCGCGATGAAGTGCGAGGGGCTGAGCGACGAGGACCTGCGCCGCCCGTCGATGCCGCCGTCGACGCTCTGCCTGCTGGGTCTCGTCCGGCACATGGCCGAGGTGGAACGTGCCTGGTTCCGCCGGATCGTCAACCAAGAGGACCTGCCGCTCCGCTGGTCGGACACCGGCGACTTCCAGGAAGCGTACGAGGCGCAGAAGGCCACCCGCGCCGAGGCGTTCACGGCCTGGGAGGAGGAGATCGAACACGCCCGCCGCATCGAGCGGGAAGCCGAGTCCCTCGACAGCACGGTCCCCTGTCCCAAGTGGGACGGAGACGTCTCGCTGCGCATGGTCATGCTGCACCTCATCCACGAGTACGCCCGGCACAACGGCCACGCCGACTTCCTGCGCGAGGGCATCGACGGCACGGTGGGCGTCTGACCGCGGTCGACGCCTCTGCGACCGAGTGACTGAGCTCCCATCAGGTCCCCACGGGGCCCGGTTCCGGCATGGGCCGGCGCCGGGCCCCGCCCCATTCCCTTCCGGCGCATGCTTTTCTCCCTGCTCAGGGGCCTCTTCACCGCCCCGGATCCCGCGAGGCCCGGTCAGCCCGCGGCATGCCCGCTCTCTTGACGCGTACACATTCATAGGTATGGTCTAGTCCAAGCAGCAGAACTCGCGCCGTTCCGCTCGTAACTCCTGCGGCAACGGTCACGGGTTTATGCCGCCGCCCTTCGCGCCTCTTGGCCCCACAACTTGAGAGGCCGACCTGCCGAATTCCGGGTTCCCCACGAACGCATTCGCGCGGGAAGACCAGATGTGAAGGAGATACGCATGCAGAAGAAGAGATTGGCCGCGCTCATCGGTGCGGCAATCGCCCCGGTGATCGCGGTGAGCCTGCCGGCCGGCTCCGCAAGCGCCCACGGATACATTTCCAGTCCGCCGAGCCGTCAGGCCCAGTGCGCCCAGGGAACCGTCAGCTGTGGTGACATCCAGTACGAGCCGCAGAGCGTGGAAGGCCCCAAGGGGCTGACCAGTTGCAGCGGTGGAAACTCACGGTTCGCCGACCTGGACGACGACTCCAAGGGCTGGACGGTGACGTCCGTGGGCACCACGGCCACCTTCTCGTGGACGTACACCGCACGGCACGCCACCCTCAACTGGCAGTACTTCGTGGGCAGCCAGAAGCTCGCCGAATTCGCCGGCAACAGCCAGCCGCCCGGTGACACCACGGTCCACCAGGTCAACTTCGGCAGCCTGCGCGGCCACCAGAAGGTGCTCGCGGTGTGGAACATCTCGGACACCGCGAACGCCTTCTACAGCTGCGTCGACGTCAACATCGGCTGATTCGCGCAGATCTGTGACCAGGCACTGTCCTGGTCACTCACCCGCACGTCCCACCCCCCACACGTACCAAGCCGCCTCTCCAGGGCGGCAGGCAGGAGCAACTCTTGCGCAGGCGTATGACCGGGCTGCTGACCGCAGCCGCATCCGCGGTGACACTTTCGGTGCTCTCTTTGGCACCGACGGCCTCGGCGCAGCAGGACCACCAGATCCACAAAGACGCCGCGGCGGACAATTTCGTCGTCAGCGAAGCCCAGTTCAACAGCATGTTCCCGAGCCGGAACGCGTTTTACACCTACAGCGGCCTGACCGCCGCACTCAGCGCATATCCAGGCTTCACCCACACCGGCAGCGACACGGTGCAAAAGCAGGAAGCCGCGGCATTCCTGGCCAATGTCAGCCATGAGACCGGCGGCTTGGTGTACATCGTCGAGCAGAACACCGCGAATTATCCGACCTACTGCGACACGAGCCAGCCGTACGGCGGCCCCGCAGGTGTCGCGAAGTACTACGGCCGCGGTCCCATCCAGCTCAGCTGGAACTTCAACTACAAGGCCGCGGGCGATGCCCTGGGAATCGATCTGCTCGACAATCCCGATCTCGTGCAGAACGATTCCGCGGTGTCCTGGAAGACCGGGCTCTGGTACTGGAACACTCAGTCGGGTCCCGGCTCCATGACGGCCCACAACGCCATGGTCAACGGCGCCGGATTCGGCGAGACCATCCGCAGCATCAACGGCAGCATCGAATGCAACGGCGGCAACCCCGCCGAGGTCCAGGACCGGGTCAACAAGTACACCGCCTACGCCCAGATCCTGGGCGTCGACCCCGGCTCCAACCTCAGCTGCTGACCCACGCACCATCCGACGGCAGGGCCACGGGCAGCGGAGCCCGTGGCCCTGCCCTGCCGTGCGCGGCACGCGTGCCCTACGCCGCATGCCCGCAGCCCCCGGGCATCCGAACAAGGGACCCGGCGGCGCACCGCCGGCCCCCGCACTGGCCACCACCACCCGCAGCACGGGACGACAGAGGCGCCTCCCACACCGCATTCACGCCAAATCTCTGCAGCACCCGCACCCCGTGGACCTGCACTGCAGCGTGCTACGTGACCGTGTAGTTACCATAGGTAACCACGCTCTCCCCGGGAACAGAGGCATCCGCCCACCAGGCCGCGGGGGCCTCTCACGGACCGTGATACCTCTGCAGTCCGACATCGGGGAACACTCTCGGCCAAGCGCACACCCGTACGAGTGCCGGTCAGATCCCTGCTCCCTACAGTCGTTGCGTCGGTGTGTGTTTCCAAGGTCGCACACCGGTGTGACTGCCGCGCCGTCGGAGCCGTATCAGTTGGGCTCCCCCGCCCCGACATCTCCACGGCGCGGCAGTCGGATTCCGCCACGGCAACCGCCTTCCGCGCACCGTGCGACGTATGCCCGCCCCTCTTCCGCGGCCCTGGGCCGAAGCGTCGGCCGCCGCAATGTCTCATCCTCAAGTCAAGGTTGAGACACCACTCTTTAGGTGCAACAGAGTCCACTCGATGGTGGTGTCTTCTCCGGCAGAACGGCCGTACACACGTGTCCTGCCCAGTACGAGAGACATGACGCCGCGATGCCGACCGCCCAAAGTGGGTAGCATCCGGCACCAACACACCAACGCACCACGAGAAAGCGGGGACGGTATGCCGGACAACGTTTCGGACCCCACCAACCTCAAGACCCAGTACGCCGCACAGGTCACCGCTGACCTGGAGAACAACGCGAAAGAGCAGGAACGTATCGGCTCCGACGTTGCCGCACTGCAGCGCCAACTGGAGGAGTTGGAGCACGATCACGCGCTGCTGCTGAGCATGCAGCAGGCGCTCGCCGCCGGCCCCCAGGCCGCGTTCCCGGCCGGACCGGCGGCCACCGCCACCAGCGCGCCGAAGGCCCGGCTGCCCAGGGCCCGGGGGCCCAAGGACACCGTGCAGGACAAGGGCACGAAGCGCGCCAAGGGCGCCGGACGGAGCGTGGAGGGCAAGCAGGCAGGGGCCGTCAAGGAGCGCGGTGCACGCCGGAGGACATCGGGCGGTGACACCCTGCGGGAGATCGTCAGCGGGCTGCTGGCCTCGCATGACGAACCGCGCTCCGCGGCCGAGGTCACCTCCGCGCTCGCCGCGTCGCACCCCGAGCGCAAGGTCAGCGCCACGGTGATCCGCAACACCCTCGAAGCCCTCGTCGCCAAGGGCCAGGCACACCGTTCGAAGCAGCTGAAGTCGGTGTTCTACTCCGCCGTCGGCGCCGCATCCGACGAAACGGCCAAGGCCGCCCAGGGCGCCGAGGCCAACGCGGGCGGGTCCGCCTCCTCCTGAGACCGCCGGGCGTGCGCCTCCCACGTGCACGGCCGACGCGGCGTCGGCTTGGGCTCCGGCCAAGGGCAGCGGGCGAGCGGGCGCTCGCCTCGCCGCACGACCCTCGTGCGGCGGCAGCGCCGCTCCGCCCGGGCCCGGGTCCGGCGCCTACTTAGGCCTGGGCGAGGAAGGCGGACCAGCCGTCCGTCGGCCGTTCGCCGACGTCGAGCGAGCGCAGTTTCGCAAGGACGGCCGGATCCTGGGCATCCAGCCAGTCCACGAGTTGACGGAACGAGACCAGGCGCACGTCCGGCTGCCCGGCCATGCGCTTGAGGGCCTCCTCCGCGGCGTCCATGTAGATCCCGCCGTTCCACTCCTCGAAGTGGTTGCCGATGAAGAAGGGCGCGCGGTTGGTCTGGTAGGCACGATCGAAACCGGCGAGATACGTCGCGGTGGCCTGCTCGCGCCAGGCGGCGTAGTGGTAGGCGGGGGCTTTCGTGGAGTTCTGGGACTGGTTGGCGACGATGTTGTAGTCCATGGACAGCACTTCGAAGGTGTGGCCGGGAAACGGGATGCCCTGCAGCGGCAGGTCCCACACCCCCTCCCGCCGCTCGGGCCAGCGCTGCACACCACCCGGCGAGGACGCGTCGTAGCGCCAGCCGAGCTCACGGATGGCGGGCAGCAGGTTCTCCTGGCCGAGCAGGCAGGGGGTGCGGCCGCCGACGAGTTCGAGGTCGTAGTCGAAGGGCAGCGACTCCTCGGTGTGCCAGCCGGTGTGGGTGCGCCAGTTCTTGACGAAGCCGCGCGCCTGCTCGATCTCGCTGAGCCACTGCTCGGGCGTCCAGTACGCGACCGAGCCACCGCCCGTGCAGAAGTGCCCGTTGAAGTGGGTGCCGATCTCGTGCCCGTCGAGCCAGGCCTGCCGCACGCACCGCAGGGTCTGTCTAAGGTGGGTGTTCGTGAGGTAGTCGATGTCGGAGGCACCGACGGGGTTGTTCGGCGGCTGGTAGAGGTGTTTCTCCGACTCGGGCAGCAGATACAGGCCGGAGAGGAAGAAGGTCATCCGGGCGTCGTAGTCCCGGGCGAGCTGGAGGAAGCGCGGGAACAGGCCGGTGCCCACCTCGCCCGCGCCGTCCCACGAGAAGACCGCGAACTGCGGCGGCGGCTGTCCGGCCTCCAGGGCGACGGGCGCGGGCGGCTGCCGGGGCTGAGGACCCGTGAAAGCGGTGGAACCATCGCCGATGAGCTCCGGCGCACTCTTCGCCGCACCCGCTCCGGGGGCCGCCCGGTGGTGCCGCTCCGTGCGTGGGTGCAACTCCCGGTGTGTGCCGCAGCCCGCCATACCCACGGCCGCCGCGCCGGCGGCCAGTCCCAGCCCCACTGCCGCTCTCCGGCTGATCTCGCTCACTGGCATCCCAACCCGTGGCCGTGCCGGACACGTTGTGCACAGTTGTCTCTGACAAGCGCACCATATGTCCGATAAGCATATAAATAGGATATTCAGCACGGAGTGGCGAGCAAAGAACATGCCAAGGCCACCGAAGCGCGGCACCCGCCGGGTGAGCGGTGGACCGCGGGCGGCGGCAGAGCGGTGGAAGGGACCCGGAGCACACACGTCACAGGCGCCGCGGCTCGGTGGCCGGCGGCGCCTGTGGGCTTGCGGTGAGCCAGAAGGACGTGTCCTTAACGGACGGAGTACCCGTTACGGGTACGAGGTCACCGTCGACGGCACGGTGCTCGTTCCGGACGTGGCCGGCCCGGTGTTGTTGATGACATGGTTGTACTGGCCCATGCCGCCGAGCGACACCACAAGCAGGTCGTGGAACTTCACGCCCGACTTGTCGGGTGCCTCGAAGCCGTGGTCCTGCACGATGGACGGGTCGGCGGTGTAGTTGCAGTAACTGCCGAGACCCCAGCCCTCATGCGTGGTGACGGAGTCGGCGACCTTATAGGCCGCGAATCCCTTGACGCTGCCGTTCTGGACGGCTGCCTGATTGGGAGCGTCGTACGCCTTCTCGTTCTGGAAGAAGATCGTCTTGCCGTTCTCGCCGTTCCACTGCACGTCGTACTTGTTGAAGTGTTCGACGAACAGACCGGTGGCGAGGACATTGTCGCCGTTGACCACCAGGCCGTAGTCCGAGCGGTTGCTGTCCCAGCCGACACCGCTGCCATGGTCGGCCCGCCAGAGCCAGGTGTGGTCGATGATGGCGTTGTTGCTGTTGACGGTCACCGCGGTGGTGACCAGGCCGGGGCCCGCACCGCCGACGCGTGCGAACACGTCCTGCACCGACGTCGGGTTGGACGAGTGGTCCGCGGAGGAGCCGGGCGGGCCGACCTCAAGCAGCTCGTCGGACCTGGTGGCGCCCGCATCCAGCAGGAATCCGGCCAGCTTGACGCCGTCCACGTCGGCGACCTTCATCGCCGTCACACCGTTGTCGGGCACCAGCGTGGCATACCCCAGACCCAGGACGACCGTGTTGGCACGGTTGACGTTGATCGTCTGGTTCACATGATAGATACCCGGCGTGAAGAGCAGGTTCAGGCCCTGGTCGAGCGCGGCGTTGATGGTTGCCGCGGAGTCTCCGGGGTGCGCCACATAGAACTGGTCCAGCGGAATCGAACTGCCCGCCGGCGTTCCGCTGGCCCAGGTCACACCCTGTGCGTTGGTCCGCTTCGCGGGCACGAACACCTTGTAGTCACTGCCGTCCATGTAGAGGAACGGCTTCTCGCGGGAGACCGGTGTGGTGCTCAGCGTGGTGTACACCGGGTTGGGGAAGGACTGCGCCGGAGCACCCTGCACCCCGGAGAAGACCATGTTCCACACCCCGTTGCCCCAGCCCCCGATGGAGCTGTCACGGGTGTACCACTGCTGCTGCGAGTACGGTCCGACCGAACCGTCGATCTTGCTGTCGGCGATGTAGCCGCCGCTCGCCCAGCCGTAGCCGTTCGGAGCGAGGTTGAGACCGCCCTTGACGTGCATCCGGCGGAACGGCGCTGCCTGGGCGACCGCCCACCGGTCCGTACCGCTCACCGGAGTGAGCGACAGGTTCTCGGCGCTGCGCCAGAAGTTCTGCGTCGCGTTGCCGTTGAACCAGCCCGCGTCGACCGTCACATCGCCGTTGATCGAGGTGCTGTCGGGCGACAGGCCGAGACCAGAGATGGACGTGTAGAACCCGAGCTGGGCGTTGAGGCCGTTGTAGGTGCCCGGCTTGAACAGGAACTGGTAGCGCCCGTCGCCGAACTGCGCCGTCTCCTGCTTGCTGAAGACACTGTCCAGCGTGCTCTGGATATTCGGCGTCGACGGGTCGAAGACGATGACGTTCGGGCCGAGGTCACCGCCGCCCGCCAGCACGGCCGCCTGCGCGGAGCCCGGCACCAGACTCGGCACGAGAGCCAGCAGGGCCGTGGTCACGGCCGCCGTGAGCACCGCGGTCAACGAGGCGCGGCGACGAGGGGGCTTCGGACGTGCGCTGCCCGGTTCCACCGGGTCGTGTGGGGGAGAATGCATGTCGGAGATCTCCTGGAGGTTGGGGGGTGCGGGCTGCCGCCTCGTCTTAGAGAGCGCTCTCAGTCGGCAGGTGGATCGTGCGCCCCGACGGAGCGCCTCGTCAAGAGTTGTGCACGGACTGGTCGTTGACTCCGCGGACCGCGCTCGATATGGCGTGACACATCAACAGAATCGGTAACACATAGGGCATTTACCCTGCACTGCTCGCTCGTCGAAATTCGAGATTTCACGGAACCGGAGACAGATGCCACATGGTGCGATCAAGAGGTGAAGTTCCGAGGTGAGTACGGCCGAAGATGTGCCCGGATCCGTCACACTCACCACGGCGTTCGGCACCGAGGTGTGTACCAACTCTTGACAGTGCCTTACTTCATTCCTTAAATCAAGGTCGACCACGCTATCCCGCACACCTGAGCCGCCGTATCTCGCCAGGGATACGCCTGCCCTCTTACCTGTCAGATACATGACAGGTACAGATACAGGTACGCCCGTACGGGAAAGTTCCCCCCACACCGGAAGGCAGAGTCATGGACTCTCCGCACGTTGCACGGCGCCGTCGCCTTCTCATGGCTGCACTAGCCACCCTGCTCGCGGCCCCCGCCCTCGCCATCCCGGCATCGGCGGGCACCACCGCCGCGGCCAACGGCGCGTCGGCCCCCGCACTGTCCGCGACATTCTCCGACACCTTCGACGGACCGGCAGGATCGGCCGTCGACGCCTCCAAGTGGGTGCAGGAGACCGGCGACAACAGCGGCAACAACCACGAACGGCAGTACTACACCCCGGGTGCCAACAACGCCGCGCTGGACGGCAACGGCCACTTGGTCATCACCGCCAAGAAGGAGAACCCGAACAACTACCAGTGCTGGTACGGGACCTGCCAGTACACCTCGGCGCGGATGAACACCTCGGGCAAATTCAGCGCCCAGTACGGCCACGTAGAGGCCCGGATGCAGATCCCGCGCGGCCAGGGCATGTGGCCCGCGTTCTGGATGCTCGGCACCGACATCAACAGCGTCGGCTGGCCCAACTGCGGCGAGGTCGACATCATGGAGAACATCGGCAAGGAACCGGCCACCGTGCACGGCACCATCCACGGCCCCGGCTACTCCGGCGCCAACGGCATCGGCGCGGCCTACAACCTCTCCAGCGGGGCGTTCGCCGACAACTTCCACACCTTCGCCGTCGACTGGGCGCCCAATTCCATCAAGTGGTCCGTCGACGGCAACGTCTACGAGACCCGCACCCCGTCCGACGTGGGCGGCAACCAGTGGGCGTTCAACAAGCCCTTCTTCCTCATCCTCAACCTCGCGGTCGGCGGCGACTGGCCCGGCGACCCCGACGGCAGCACCTCCTTCCCGCAGAAGCTCGTCGTCGACGAAATCTCGGTCACGACCAGCTGACCCCCACCTGCGGTGCTGTGCCGCCGGGCCCGGTGCTCCCTCCGCACCGGACTCAGCGGCGCAGACGGTGCGCGGCGCGGAACACATCCGTGCCGCGCGCTCGCGGCTGCGCGCCGCACGTGCCGGTGCGGGTACGCCGGCACGTGCGGGTGGTGGGGCCGCTCAGTCCTCGGTGTCGCAGACGACGTCGAGCAGTTGGATCGGCCGCGACGCGTCGAGGTCGACATAGGCCGTGAACACGCCGGTGTATGTCGCACCCGCGGCCCAGTGGGTCGTGACGGTGGCCCAGCCGACCCCCGCGGACTGTGCCGTGGTGACCGGGCCGATGTCGATGGCCTGCGGTGTGTTCTGGGCGCAGAGCAGGACGTCGTAGTCCGGCTGCTGCGCGGCCTTCTCCTTCAGCGCGTCGGAGACGCCGTACATACGGGCAAACCGGCCGGGACCGTGCTCGCCGTAGAAGACCTTCAAGAAGGTGCGGATCTCGTGGGCCGTGTACCGGCCGCTCTGGTCGGCAGCGGTGGTGGATGCGGCCACAGTTCCGGCCCCGGCACTCATGGTGGACGGCGTGGCGGTGGCCGGGGCGGTCGCCGCCGCGCAGAGTCCGAGGACGGCCGCGCAGGCGGCGGCCGCGGTGGCGGCGCGGCGGACCGGCAGCCGGGTGTGGAGTGCCGCGCGGACACCGACCGCGCGGTGGTCGGTGCGGGTGCCGGTGCCCGTGCCGGTTTCGGTGCCGGTCAGGCGGGTGGTCGTACGGGTCGGGCGGGTGTCGGTGCGGGACATGACGTGCCCCCGTTTCGGTTCGTGTTCCTCGCCGCCCAGAAGGGGCGGTCACGGAAACAGACCGATTACCCCTGACAGGGGTTGTATACGACCGAATCGGCTCTTTCTGCACCATGACGCACGCCCGCGTACGCGGAGCACACGCACGGCACCCGGAGTGCGCCGGGGCGTCAGCGGTGGTGGGGCGGGTGCGGCGGCCGGGGCGGGTGCGGGGCGTCGGGCGGGTGGTGAGGGTGCGGTGGGTGCGCAGCTTCGGGCGGGCCTGGCGGGTGCGGTGGCATGGTCGTGAGGTCCGGGCTCGACTCGGGCCAGACCAACAGCACCGGGCAGGGCGCGTGGTCGACGACGAACCGTCCGGCGGGGCCCAGGCTGTGTGGTCCGAGCCGGTCGCGGAGCCCGTCGCGCGCCATCACCAGCAGCTCCGCGCCCTCGGCCGCGGCCACCACCTCCCGTTCCACCCGCCCATGCCGCTCGGCCCGGGTACACGGCAGCCCGAACCGCTGTGCGGCGGCGTTCAGCAACTGCCATCCGGCCGAGGCGCCCAGGTCCGCGAGGTCCGGCGCGGGATCGCGCTCCACCCGGCTGCGGCCGAGCAGCCCCGCGAACGCGCCGTGCGCCACGCCGGGCACGTCGTCCCCGCGCACATGCAGCAGGACGATCTCCTCGCCGCCTTCGGGGGCGTGTCCGCGGGCCGCGTCGACACATGCCGGCCAGGTGCCCTCGACGATCCAGACGATCACACTCACACCATCACCCTCCTAGGACGAGCAGGGACAGCCACAACGCGGGCACCGCCACCACTAGGGCGGCCGGCACGCTCAGCCCCGCGAGCCGGGTGAACTCTCCCAGGTCGATGTCGTGTGCGTGCCGGTGCGCGATCCGCCGCCACAGCAGAGTGGCGAGCGAACCCGCGTAGGTGAGGTTCGGTCCGATGTTCACTCCGAGCAGGACCGCCAGGACCGCACCGGTGCCCACATCGGCGGTGAGCGGCAACAGGACGAGCACCGCGGGCAGGTTGTTGATGACATTGGCCAGTACGGCGGCGAGCGCCGCGACGGCGAAGAGCTCCAGCAGGCCGTTGCCGTTGGGCACGATGTGTCCCAGTGCCTGCCCGAGGCCGCCGTCGACCACCGCACGCACCACCATGCCCAGCGCGAACACGAAGGCGAGGAAGGGCAGTGCCAGCGCGCCCGCAAGACCGCGCAGGCCGATCCGACGCTGGATCAGGGCGCGCACCGCGAGCGCGGCCGCCCCGGCGGCGGCAGCCCAGGCCGGAGCGATCCCGAACACGGAGGCGAGCACGAAGGCCGGGAGTGTGCAGACGACGGTGACCAGCGCGAACATCGGAGTCGGCGGCAGGCCGGGCACGGCGCCGACCGAGGCGCCGACGCTCAGGTCGCCGGCGAAGAAGCGCCGCAGGACGACGTATTCGGCCCCCACCGCCAGCAGCCAGGGCAGGGCCATCAGCGCGGCGAACCGGGTGAAGCTCAGCCCGGCCGCCGTGAAGGCCAGCAGATTCGTCAGGTTGGAGACCGGCAGCAGCAGGGACGCCGTGTTCGACAGATGGGTGCAGGCGTAGATGTGCGGCTTGGGACGCACGCCGAGTGCGGCGGCGGTGGCGAACACCACAGGTGTCAGCAGGACCACGGTGGCATCCAGGCTGAGCACCGCCGTGATCAGGGATGCCAGCACGAACACCGCGCCCAGCAGCCGCCGCGGGCTGCGCCCGGGCCCGCGGGCCATCGCCTCCCGGGCCATCAGTGCGCCGCACCACCGGAACAGCCCCTCGTCGTCGCAGAGCCGAGCGAGCACCAGGACCGCGGCGAGAAATCCGGCCACCGGGCCCAGGCGAGCCGCCTCCTCGCGGGCGTGGTCGAGCGGAAGCGCCCCGGCGGCCAGCACCACGATGGCCGCGGGCACCGCGACGACCGCTTCCGGAAGGCCGAAGGGCCGCAGCACGGCGCCCGCCAGGACGGCGACGAGCAGGACGGCCGACAGCGCCTCAAGAGTTGCGTTCACTCGGCCCGGCCTTCCCTCGCGCGCTCAACTCCCGCGCTGCTCATCATCGCGCCTGCCGGGGCCGCGGTCCGGTAGGTGGCGGGTTCGGCTGGGTGCGCGCGTCGTTCTGTCTGCGCGCAGCGCGTGGCCTGGCTGCCGGCCACGGCCGAAACCGTCCGCCCGGGCGGTGTCCGGGCAGACGGTTTCAGGCCGCGTGTGGTGGACGCGGCACGGCGGCGGGCGGTCCGGTCAGCCCGCGGCGCCGTCTTCGGCCGGCAGCGTGCCGGTGCGTGCCACGTCGGCGTACCAGCGCGCGCTGGACTTGGGGATCCGCTTGCCGGTCGGGTAGTCCACGTAGACGGCGCCGAACCGCTTGCTGTAGCCGTAGCCCCACTCGAAATTGTCCAGCAGCGACCACAGGAAGTAGCCGCGTACGTCGACGCCCGCCTCGATGGCCCGGTGCACGGCCGCGAGGTGGCCGTGCAGATAGGCGATGCGGTCGGGGTCCTGCACGTCGCCGTTCGGGTTGACGTAGTCGTCGAAGGCGGCGCCGTTCTCCGTGATCATGAAGGGCAGGTCGGGGAAGTCGGTGTGCAGGCGGAGCAGCAGGTCATACATCCCGCTCGGGTCCACCGCCCAGCCCATGGCCGTGGTGGCGCCCGGCGGCTGGTGGAAGGTGACCCGGTCAGCGCCCGGCCAGGGGCTGAACACGCTCTTGCCGTGTCCGTCGGAGGTGTGGGTGCCCTCGTCTGTCATATCCGAGGCGGACACCAGGGTGGGCGAGTAGTAGTTGACGCCGAGGAAGTCCAGGGGCTGCTGGGCGATCGCCGTGTCGCCGTCGCGCACGAAGGACCAGTCCGTCAGGTGGGCGGTGTCCCGCAGGAGGTCGGCGGGGTACTCGCCGTGCAGCACCGGTCCGGTGAAGACCCGGTTGGCCACCGCGTCGATACGCCGGGCCGCGTCCACGTCGGCGGCCTCCTGGGTGCGGGGCCGCACATGGTGGACGTTGAGGGTGAGGGACAGGCGCGCCGTCGGCGCCAGGGTCGCGCGCAGTGCCTGGACGGCCTTGCCGTGCGCGAGGTTGAGATGGTGGGCGGCGCGCAGCGCGGCCACCTGGTCGGTGCGGCCCGGCGCGTGCACTCCGGAGCCGTAGCCGAGGAAGGCGCTGCACCAGGGTTCGTTGAGGGTGGTCCAGGTGTGCACCCGGTCGCCGAGGGCCTCTGCCGCAAGGCTCGCGTACTCGGCGAACCGGTCGGCGATGCCGCGCTCGGGCCAGCCGCCCGCGTCTTCGAGCTCCTGCGGCAGGTCCCAGTGGTAGAGCGTGACGACCGGCTCGATGCCCTTGTCCAGGAGCTCGTCGACGAGCCGCCGGTAGAAGTCCAGGCCCTTTTGGACGGCGGGACCGCGGCCGGTGGGCTGGATGCGCGGCCAGGACAGGGAGAAGCGGTAGGCCCCGACGCCGAGGTCCGCCATCAGCGCGACGTCCTCGCGCCAGCGATGGTAGTGGTCGGTGGCGATGTCGCCGGTGTCGCCGTTCTTCACCTTGCCGGGAGTGTGGGAGTAGGTGTCCCAGATGGACGGAGTGCGCCCGTCGAGGGTCGCGGCGCCCTCGATCTGATAGGCGGCGGTGGCCGTGCCCCACGTGAACCCTTGCGGGAAGGTGAGCGCGGCGGATGCGGCGGGGTCGGGTTCTGTGTGGCGTATGACGGTGGTCACTGGCGTCCTTCCGGGTGAGCGTCCGTCCTGGCGGGACGGTGGGTGGTGCCGGGCTGCAGGGCCGCGGGGCGGCGGGGATGACAGGGGCGGCATTCCCGGGAATCCGGCCGTGGATGCAGGCCGGCGGGCTACCCCTTGACGGCGCCTTGCATGATGCCGCCGACGATCTGCCGTCCGAAGACGACGAAGAGCGCCAGCAGCGGCAGGGTGCCAAGCAGGGCGCCCGCCATGATCAGCGAGTCGTCGCGAATGTACCCCTCGCTGAGTTTGGTGAGCGCGACGGGCACCGTCGGGTTCTCCATGTCGAGCGCGATGTACGGCCAGAAGAAGTCGTTCCAGGCGTGCACAAAGGTGATCATGAACAGCACGGCCATGGCGGGCCTGGCCACCGGCAGCACGATGCTCCAGAAGATCCGCAGCGAGTGCGCGCCGTCCACCCGGCCCGCCTCCACGAGTTCGTCCGGCAGTGCCTCACCCAGGTACTGCCGCATGAAGAACACTCCGACCGCGCTGACCAGCGTCGGGAAGATGACGGAGGGCAGCTGCTGGCTCCAGCCCAGCTGCGTCATCATCATGAACAGCGGTACGACGCCCAGCTGCGGCGGCACCATCATCGTGCCGATGACGAGCATCAGCAGGATGTTGCGGCCCTTGAAGCGCAGTTTGGCGAAGGCGAACCCGGCGAGCGTGGCGAAGAGCACGGTGGACAGGGCGATCGCTCCGGCCACGATCAGGCTGTTGGCCATGGCCTTGCCGAGTGCGGCGTCCTGCCAGGCCTTGCCGAGGTTGGCCAGCAGGTGCGGCCCGGGCAGGAAGGGCGGCGGAGTCTGGGTGACGCGCGTGTTGTCGCTGGATGCGGCCACCAGGGTCCAGTAGAGCGGGAAGAGCGAGACCAGCGAGGCCAGTATGAGCAGGACGTAGGCGACGGGCCCGGCGTGGTGCTGGCGTCCGGCGCGCGGTCCGAGGCGCAGACGCGGCAGGCGCGCGGAGCCGGAGCGCGGCCTGGGACGTACGCCGGCCTCGGCCGGAAGACTGTCAGCAGTCATGGTGTGTTCACTCCGTCAGGGCGGCGGGCCATGCGGCGTCCGTCATGGCGGGCTGCGCGGCGGGCCACGAGGCGGCGGACGACGTACGAGACGGCGAAGACGAGGACGAGCAGCAGGAACATCGCCCAGGCGACGGTGGCTGCCCGACCCATCTGGTAGTTCTTCCAGCCCTCCTCGTAGAGCAGCAGACCGAGTGTCTGGTATTGGTTGTCCTCGCCGCCGGTGATGCCGTTGGGGCCCTGGCCGAAGATCAGCGGTTCGCCGAAGAGCTGGGTGGCGCCGATCGTGGAGAGCACGATGGTGAAGACGATCGTGGCGCGGATGCCGGGCACGGTGACCATGCGGAACTGCTGCCAACGCGAGGCGCCGTCGATGGCCGCCGCTTCGTAGCGATCCAGCGGGATGGCCTGCATCGCCGCCAGGTACAGCAGGGCGTTGTAGCCGGTCCAGCGCCAGATCACGATCGACGAGATGGCCGACTGGGCGGCCCACTTGTTGCTCTCCCAGTCGATGTGGTCGAAGCCGGCCAGGCTCAACAACCAGTTGATCATGCCGAAGTCGCGCTCGAAGAGCATGGTGAAGACCAGCGCCGCGGCACCCACCGAGGTGGCGTACGGCGTGAGGGCGGCCACCCGGAAGAAGGTGGAGCCGCGCAGCTGGTAGTTGAGCAGATGCGCGAGACCGAGCGCCATCAGCAGCTGCGGAACGGTGGAGATCACTCCGATGGTGAACGTGTTGGCGAGCGCGTTCCAGAACCGGTCGTCATGCCACAGCTCGGTGTAGTTGTGCAGCCCCACCCAGTCCATCACGTTCAGCGTGGACAGCTCGACGTGGTGCAGCGAGATCCACGAGGTGTAGAGCAGCGGGTAGAGGCTGAAGGCGGCGAAGACGGCGAAGAACGGGGCGACATACGCGTAGGGCGCCGCGCGCAGGTCGAGACGGTGCAGCAGCGCGCTGCGGCGCGCGCGGCCGGGTCCGCCGCGGCCCGCGGCGCCGGGCGCGGTCGGCGCGGCGGCGGGGGTCGGCGGGCCCGGCGGGGAGGTGGGGGCCGAAGCGGTCACCCGAGGGCTCCTTTCCGTGCACGTTCCTGGGTATGCGGTGGGTTAGGCGCGCAACGGGCCCCGGTGAGCGCACGTCCTGCGGCGGCCACCGGTGCCCTGCGCCGTCAGCCGACGGCCTTCTGGATGCGTTCGTCGGTGGTGTCCCAGGCCTTGGCCGGGTCGGTGCCCTGCGACTCGACCTGCTGCAGGCCCTGCGAGAAGATGTCCTTGATGGTGCCGTCCTTGCGGCCCAGCACCTGGTGGTCCGGGATCGCCTGGGCCGCCGCGGAGAAGATCTTGCCGATCGGTGCGCCCGCGAAGTAGTCGGACGTGGCGTTCTGGACGCCGGGTGACTCAAGCGCCTGCTGTGACGACGGGAAGAAGCCCAGTTTCTTGAACAGGAACTCCTGCTGCGCGGGCGCGGTCAGCCAGGCAATCAGCTTCTTCGCCTCGGCCTTGACCGGGCTCGCCTGTGTCACGCCCAGGAAGGAACCGCCCCAGTTGGCGGTCTTCGGGGCCTTGGCGATGTCCCACTTGCCCTTGTTCTTGGGTCCCGCCTTCTCGACGATATGGGCAAGCATCCAGGCGGGGCAGACGGTCGTCGCGAACGTGCTGTTGGCCAGGCCCGGGTCCCAGCCGGGCTGGAACTGCCGCAGCTTGGCGGTGAGCCCGCTGGTGGCGGCCTGCGCGGACAGTTTCCACGCCGCCTGCACGGACGGGCTGGTCTTGTAGATGAGATCGCCCTTGGCGTTGTAGAACTGCTCGGGGTCGCCGTAGACCATCGCGTTGAACAGTGCGCTGGCGCTGTCCACATAGGCGACTTTGTTGTTCTTGTTGTGGGCCTTGAAGTCGTCGCCCACGCTCACGTACTTCTTCCAGTCGCCCGCCCACAGCTTGCCGACCTTGTCGCGGTCGGTGGGCAGACCGGCCGCCGCAAAGAGGTCCTTGCGGTAGCAGACGGCCAGCGGGCCGATGTCCGTGCCGAGCCCGAGAACCTTGCCGTCCTTGGTGGTGACCTGGCCCTCCTTCCACGGCAGGAAATGGTCGGTGCCCGGAATCCCGGCGAGATCGATGAACTTGTCCGCCTGGGTGTCGGTGATCTCCTTGGCACGGCCTATCTCGATGCCCTGGATGTCCTTCAGGCCACTGCCCGCGGCCAGGTGCGTCTGCAGCGCGGTGTAGTACGTCTGCTCGTCACCGGCGATATCGGCCTTGATCTCGACGCCCGGATGCTCCTTCATGTACGTGTCCAGGAGCCCGGATTCCTTGAATCCCATGACGCCGAACAGGCCCATGGTGATCACGGTCTTGCCGTTCTTCTTGCCTCCGCCGGTGCCGCTACTGCTCCCGCCGCACCCCGCGACGAGTGCCAGGGCGGCGACGGCCGCGACGGCGGCGGCGGTTCGGCTGCGGATCTTCCTGCGGTCTTGGCTCATCCGGTCCTCCTGGCGGCGACGCTGACGCACCACGGGTCCACGCTCCGGGACCTGCTGCTGGGTGGCTCGAACACTGCGGTGGGTACGTTCCCATTCAGTGTCAGAAGCGAGGTGGGAACGTTCCCAACGCGGTGCCCGAAGCGTGGCGGGCGATCGACGCACCTGTCAAGGACGGGTCGGGACTTCGTTGCCTGCGCCGCGCGTGACGGCACCGCCCAGCGCACAGGTGAACGTCGCCGCTCTGGCACAATGCGCTGGTGACAAGCACCACACGAACGCGGTGTAAGGGGAGGGGCGATGGCGGGCAGGCGGCGGCCGACCATCAAGACCGTGGCCGCGCGCGCCGGGGTCGGACGCACCACGGTCTCCCGTGTGATCAATGGTTCGGATCTGGTCAGTGACCAGGCGCGCGAGGCGGTCCTCGCGGCGATCGCCGAACTCGGCTATGTGCCGAACTCGGTGGCCCGGGGTCTGGTGACCAGTAGGACCGACGCCATCGCCCTGGTCATTCCGGAGTCGGAGAGCCGGCTCGGCGCCGAGCCGTACTTCTCCGCGGTCATCCGCGGCGTCAGCACGGGACTCGCCGCCACCGGGACGCAGCTCCAGCTGGTCCTCGTTCGCGATCAGGGCGAGCTCAACCAGCTGACCGCGTCCGTCGCGGCGCGCCGGGTGGACGGGGTGCTGCTGGTGTCCGTGCACGCGGACGATCCGCTGCCGGGACTGCTGGAGGAGATGGGCCTGCCCACCGTGCTGGCCGGGCGGCGCTCCGCGCATGAATCGCTCAGCCATGTGCACGCCGACAACGCGGGTGGTGCGGCGGCTGCCGTGCGCCATCTCCTCGCCCGCGGGCGCCGCAGGATCGCGACCATCGCGGGGCCGCAGGACATGGACGTGGGCCGTGGCAGGCTGCGCGGCTGGCGTGAGGCGCTGGCCGCGGCCGGGCGGGAACATCCGGGTGACACCGATCCGCTGGTGGCGGTCTCCGACTTCACCGAAGAAGGCGGCGAGCGCGCGATGCGGACCCTGCTCGCCGAAGCGCCGGACCTCGACGCCGTGTTCGCCGCGTCCGATGTGATGGCGGCCGGTGCCCTGCTGGAGCTGCGGCGGCAGGGACGGCGAGTTCCGGACGATATCGCGGTGGTCGGTTTCGAAGATTCGATCATCGCCCGGCACACCAGTCCCCCGCTGACGAGCGTGCGCCAGCCCGTGGAGGAGATCGGCCGGACGATCGCCCGGGTACTGCTGGAGGAGATCGCCGATCCCCAAGCCCCGCGTCGGCACCTGGTCCTGCCCACCGAGCTCGTGGTGCGCGGTTCGTCCTGAGCGCCGCCAGCCTCCGGCTGCCCCGCGCCCGGCTCCCTACCGCCGCGGACGGTGTCTCCCACCTCCGGACGGCACTCCTGGCCGGCTTGTTCTGAGTGGCCGTCAGCTTCGACGGCGCCTGCTGGACAAGGGCGCGGAGCCGATCGTTATGCTGCCCAAAGCGTTCAAACGAACAATATGATATCGGCGCAGGCGAGGGAGCGTTCAGCATGCGGGAGACAGTCGACGTACGGCACCGGCGCATCCTCGCCGCGATCGAGTCGCGCGGCACCGCCCGGGTCACCGAACTCGCCTCCGAGCTGGGGGTCTCGGTAGTCACGGTACGCCGCGACGTGGAGGATCTGGAGCGGGCGGGCAAGCTGGCCCGCGGCCACGGGGTGGTCCGCTCCCTGGTGGCGGTCGGCGCGGATCCCTTGACTGCCGCCGCCGAGGGGCGCCCCGGCCGGCAGGGGGCCGGCGGTGCGGTGGCGGTGATCGTCCCCGAGCGCCACTCGTACCTCTACGAGGCGCTGCACGGCGCCCGCAGCGTCCTGGAAGCGGCCGGGCTGCGGATCGCCCTGCACATCGCACCGCCCGCCACCGGAGCCGAACGCCCCCTGGTGGAACGGGCGCTGGCAGACGGTGCGTGCGGTCTGCTCATCGCACCGCGGTGGCGCAGTGCCGCCATGGAGCAGGCCGACTACGGCTGGCTCGCCGCGCTGGACATGCCCACCGTGCTCATGGAACGGCGCCCGCGCCACGGCAGCGCCCTGCACGCGCTGGACTCGGTCTGCTCCGACCACTGGTACGGCATCCACCTGGCGGTGGACCACCTGGTCTCCCTGGGCCACCGGCGGCTCGTGCTGGCCGCGCGCAACGACAGTCCCACGGCCCGGGCGATCCGGGCCGCGTTCGCCGAGATCGCCGCCGCCCGGCCCGAGGTGACCGACTGGTCGGTGGCGCTGAGTTCGCCGGACGCGACGCCGGGCTCGGACGGGGCACCCGGCACCGCAGGCACCAACGGGGCGGAGCACGGCCCGGGCTTCACGCCGGGCCCGCTCGACCTCGCGGCGCTGCTGCGCGAGCGGCGGGCGAGCGCCGCGGTGCTGCACGGCGACATCGACGCGCTGATCCTGGTGCAGCGGCTGATGGAGCGCGGTGTCCGGGTGCCACAGGACTGCTCCGTGGTCGCGTACGACGACGGGGTGGCGGCCCTGGGCAGTACGCCACTGACGGCCGTGGCACCGCCGAAGGCGGAGATCGGGCGGGTCGCGGCCGAGCTGCTGCTGCGCCGTCTCGAACAGCCGCCGGGCGCCACCGCGCCGGTGCGCAGGGTCGAGCTGCTGCCCGAGCTGAAGATGCGCGGCTCCGCGCTCGCCGTGCCGGCCGTGTCCGCGTTTCCGGCATGAGCGTTTGACCGTTTTGATTTCTTCTGATCGATCTATTGACCCTGTCTGGTCAAGCGATCAAGATGCCCGTGTCTCACACCGGAGCCGCGGGAGGACACCATGTCCAGTCGACTGCCTGCACTGCCTGCCCTGTCCGCAGCCAACGCAGCGGCCGTCTCACCCCAGCCGTCCGACGCGTCCGGGTCAGCGGCACCGGGATCGTCCGGGCCGTTCGCACCGGCGGCTTCGCACCGGCGCAGGACCGTGCTGACCGCACTGACCGCACTGCCGGCGGCGGGCGCGCTGAGCGCCTGCAGTAGCGGCGGGAGTCCGGCCTCGGGCGGGGTGCGCGGAAAGAAGACCCTCACCTTCTGGTCGGCGCTGCGCGGCAGCCAGGAGGTGGTCGACGAGTTCAACCGCACCCACGACCGGCTGCAGGTCGTGTTCGAACAGATCCCGGCAGGTGACCGGGGCGGATACGCCAAGCTGAGCAACGCCGCCCGGGCGGGCAACGCCCCTGACGTGTGCACCATCGAGTATCCGGAGGTGCCCGGCTTCGCCATCGACGGCGTGGCCCGCGACATCAGTTCACTGCTCGACGACTCGCTGCGGGCGAAGCTGCTACCGCAGGCGCTCGGCCTGACCACCTTCGAGAAGCGCACCTTCAGCGTGCCGCTGGACGTCGAGCCGATCGTGATGTTCTACCGCAAGGACCTCTTCGACGCGTTCGGCATCGAAGTACCGCGCACCTGGGACGAGTTCGTGCAGGCGGCGCGGGTGGTGCGGGACAAGTCACCCAAACGGCGCCTCGGGATCTTCCCGACCGACGGCGCGGAGACCTTCGGCTCCTTCGCCTGGCAGGCGGGCGCCCAGTGGTTCGACACCAGCGGCGGCGCCTGGAACGTCTCACTGGCCGACGAGCCGACCCGCCGGATCGCCGCGTTCTGGCAGCGGCTGATCGACGAGGACCTGGTCTTCACCAATCCGGGCAACGGCAAGCTGAGCGACGCGCAGATCGCGAGCGGTGAGGTGCTGACCCTGCTCGCCGGCGCCTGGAAGGCGGGCGCCCATATGAACGCACAGCCCGCGATGAAGGGTCTGTGGCGGATCGCACCGCTGCCGCAGTGGGACCTGGACCGTCCCGCCCTGGGCACCCAGGGCGGCTCCACCTTCGCCGTCTCCAAGGACTGCCGCGATCCCGAGGCCGCCATGGAGTTCATCATTTGGCAGGTCTCCAACCCGGCCGCGCTGCGCGCCCGGCTCTCCAGCGGCGCGAGCAGCCAGTACCCGGCCGTGCCCAGCCTGGTGGACGTCGACAGGAAGGCCTTCGACCCGGCGTACTACGGGGGCCAGGACATCTACCGCCTCTATATCGACGAGGCCCACAAGATCCGCGACGGCTGGCAGTGGGGGCCGCGTATGCGGGCCACCGTGACCGTGATGCAGGACGGCTTCGCACGGGCCGGCGGCGGTCGGGGTTCTGTGATCGACGCGGTGCGTGCGGCACAGCGGGGCACCATGCCCGACCTCAAGGCGCTCGGACTCGCCACCACTCAGCACAGCACCTGACACCCGCGCCAAACGCCCCGGCGCAGCGCAGCCGACCACCGCTCAAAGGCAGGTGACACCCATGACCACGACCGCTCCCCCGGCCGCCGGCGAGCGCCCCGCCCCGGCCACGGCGTACGCCCCGCACGGGGCCCGCCGCACCGCACGGCGCCGCGAACTCGGCGCCTGCGGCGTCCTGATGACGCCGTTCTTCGCCCTCCTGGTGACGGTCTTCCTCATCCCCGTCGGGACCGCAGTGTGGCTCAGCTTCTTCAGCGCGGACGAGCCGGGCCTCGGTTTCGGCCCGGAACGCACCGTCTTCGTCGGCCTGCGCAGCTACGCGGCCGTGCTCACCGACCCCACCTTCCTCGGCGGCCTCGGCACCGTCGCCCTGTACTGCGTGATCTACATTCCGCTGATGGTGCTCTGCGCACTGGCGCTGGCGCTGCTGCTGGACTCGGGGGTGGTGCGGCTGCGGTCGTGGGCACAGCTCGGGCTCTTCCTGCCGCATGCGGTGCCCAGCATCATCGGCGCCCTCATCTGGCTGTATCTGTACACGCCGGGCCTGAGCCCGGTGATCGACCTGCTCGGCAAGGCCGGCTTCACGGTGGACTTCCTCGGCATCCACACCGTGGTCCCGTCGATCGTGAACATCGCCCTGTGGAGCAACCTCGGCTACAACATGGTCGTCTTCTACGCGGCGCTGCAGGCCGTGCCGCGCGAGGTGATCGAGGCCTCGGTCGTCGACGGCGCGAGCCCGGTACGCTGTGCGGTGCAGGTCAAGACACCGCTGATCCGGGCGTCGATCGTGATGGTGGCGATGTTCACTCTGATCTTCGCCCTCCAGCTGTTCACCGAGCCCATGCTGCTCGGCCAGGCGACACCGACGATCAACACACGTTTCTCGCCGAGCATGTACATCTACGACGCCGCGTTCACCCGGAACAACTACGGTCTGGCGGCAGCCGCCTCGGTGGTCATGCTGCTGTGCACGATCGCGCTCTCCTACGGCGTCACCCGCTGGACCAGCCGTGTCGACGCCCGCAAGGAGGCGGCAGCATGACCGCTGTGACCACATCCGCAGCCGCCCCGTCCGCGCTGCGCCCGCGGATACTGGGCCGCTCCACCGCCAATGTGCTGGTGGCCCTGTCCGTGCTCTACACCGTGCTGCCGGTGCTGTGGCTGGTGCTGGCCGCCACCAGGGGCCGCGACGCACTGTTCAGCAGTGATCTGCTGGCCGGCAAGTTCTCGCTGATCTCCAACGTCAAGGCACTGTTCGCCATGGACGGCGGCGTGTACGGCCGGTGGTACGTCAACAGCCTCCTGTACGCCGTGCTGGGCGCCGCGATCGGTGCGCTGGTGAGCGTGGCCTGCGGCTACGCCTTCGACAAGTACCGCTTCCGGCACAAGGAGAAGCTGTTCGGCCTGGTGTTGGCCGCGGTGATGGTGCCGCAGACGGTGCTCGCGCTGCCGCTGTACCTGATGGCGTCGGACACCGGTCTGGTCAACACCTTCTGGGCGGTCTTCATCCCCGTTCTGTTCAATCCGTTCGGCGTCTACCTCGGACGCATCTTCAGCCAGGGGTATGTGCCCGACGAGGTGCTGGAGGCGGCACGCGTGGACGGCGCGGGCGAGCTGGTTACCTATGCGAAGGTGTCCCTGCGGATGCTGGGGCCCGGCCTGGTCACCATCTTCCTCTTCCAGCTCACCGCCATATGGAACAACTTCCTCCTGCCCATGGTGATGCTCTCCGACCAGCACCTGTACCCGGTGAGCCTCGGCCTGTTCACCTGGAACAGCCAGGCCACCGTGACACCTGACTACTACCCGGTGGTCATCACGGGCTCGCTGCTCGCGGTGCTGCCGCTGGTCGTCGCCTTCGCCCTGCTGCAGCGCTTCTGGCGCTCCGGCCTGACCGCCGGAGCCGTCAAATAAGCCGTGCCGCACACCCCGCGGCCCGGCCGGGGCCGTCCGTAAAGGAGAAGAATGCCCGACGCACCACCCAGTGACCGTCCCCTTCCGCGTGCGGCACTGGCCATGAGCCCGGACGCCGCCACGGCCGTGCTCACCCCGCCCCGTATGGACGCGCTGCGCACGGTGTGCGCGCTCGCGCCCGGGCCCGTGCTCGACGACTTCGGCACCGACCGGGCCCGCGCGGTGCTCGCGGAGGTCGACCTGCTGGTCACCGGCTGGGGCTGCCCGCCGTTGGACGCGCCGGCCCTGGCCGCGGCGCCCCGGCTGCGGGCCGTCGTACACACCGCGGGCACCGTCCGCGGCCATATCACCGAGGCCTGCTGGGAGCGCGGCATCGAGGTGTCGTCCGCGGCGGCGGCCAATGCGCTGCCGGTGGCGGAGTACACGGTCGCGATGATCCTGCTCGCGGGCAAGCGGGTCCTGGAGCGCGCCCACGCCTATCGCACCGCCAGGCGCCGTGCCGCGCCGCTGGGCACCTCCGCCACCGTGGGCAACTACGGCCGCACCATCGGCATCCTGTCCGCTTCGCTGATCGGCCGCCGCGTCATCGACCTGCTGCGCCCCTACGACCTGCACGTCCTGCTGCACGACCCGTATGTCCCCGACACCGAGGCCCGTGCGCTCGGCGTCCGCCCGGTCACTCTCGCCGAGCTCTTCGCCGAGAGTGACATCGTCAGCGTGCACACCCCGCTGCTGCCGGCCACCCGCGGCCTGGTCAGCCGCGCCCTGCTCACCTCGATGCGGCAGGACGCCGTCCTCATCAACACCGCCCGTGGCGCCGTCGTCGACCAGGACGCCCTCGTCGACGTGCTGCGCGCGGGCCGTATCCGTGCCGTGCTCGACGTCACGGATCCCGAGGTGCCGCCGCCCGACGACCCGCTGTGGGACTGCGCGAACGCGCTCATCACCCCGCACCTCGCGGGGTCGCAGGGCAACGAGTGGCAGCGCCTGGCCGACCTCGCGATCGGCGAGGTCGGGCGGTGGGCCGCGGGCGACGGTTTCGCCCATCCCGTACGACGCGAAAGGCTGGCGTTCCTCGCATGAGCTCACCTCTCGAACTCCCCGCCGACGACCGTGAAAGGAGCCCGCACACGGGCTACACCCGGGCCCACTGGGAAGCCGCCGCCGACGGTCTGCTGCGCGCCGCCTGGCAGTGGGCCACCCCCGGCAGCGCCCTGCTCGACCTGCCGGGCCGGCCCTCGGGGTCGGGAGTGCGCTCGGACGGACTTGAGGGCTATGCGCGAACGTTCCTGGCTGCCGGTTTTCGGGTGGCGGGCGGCGCGGGGAAGGACCCGCACGGCTGGCTGGAACGGTACGCGGCCGGGCTCGACGCGGGCACCAGGACCCCGGGCCGAGGCGACACCGAGTCCTGGCCGCTGATCCTCGACCACACCGTGGCGGGCCAGCCCATGGTGGAGTCCGCGTCCGTGGCACTGGGCCTCAGGCTCACCAGGCCCTGGCTCTGGGACCAGCTGGACGAGGGGGTGCAGGACCGGACCGAGGCCTGGTTGCGCGGCGCGCTGCGGCACACCCCCGCGCCGAACAACTGGTACCTGTTCCCGTTCACCGTGGCGGGCTTCCTGGAATCCGTGGGCCGCGGTGACCACGAGACAGCCCGCGCCCGCACCCGTGCACTGGAGCTGCTGGAGAGCTGGTACCTCGGCGACGGCTGGTACTCCGACGGCGACGGCCGCGCCTTCGACTACTACAACGGCTGGGCGCTGCACCTGTACCCGGTGCTCGACGCGTACCTGGGCGGCGACGAAGCGCTGACGGCCCAGTACGGGCCGCGGCTCGCCGCGCACCTGGAGAGCTTCGGCCTCTTCTTCGGCGGCGACGGTGCGCCGCTGTACTTCGGCCGTTCGATGACGTACCGCTTCGCGGCCGGGGCGGCGGTGGCGCTCGGCGCCCTCTTGGGCCAGACGCCGCTGGCGCCGGGCGCCTCGCGGCGCATCATCAGCGGCGCGCTCAGGTACTTCCTGGACCGCGGCGCGAGCGGCCCCGACGGGCTGCTGAGCCTGGGCTGGCACGGCGCGCACGAGCCGACCGTCCAGAACTACTCGGGCCCGGCCTCGCCGTACTGGGCCTCGAAGGCGTTCCTGGCGCTGCTGGTCCCCGCGGACCACCCGCTGTGGACCGCCACCGAGGAGAAAGCGCCCAGCGAGGGCCCTGACCGGGTGGTCGCGCTGCCCGGGCCCGGACTGCTGGTGCACAGCACCCGCGCGGACGGGATCGTACGGCTGCACAACCACGGCAGCGACCACGTCCGCCCGCACGAGGGCGAGAGGGGTATCGCCGACGATCCGCACTACGACCGGGATGCCTACTCGACGCGCACCGGGCCCACCTCGGCCGTCAACGCCCCCGACAACCACCTGGCCGTCGAGCTCGCCGGAGTGCCGAGCACCCGCCGCCGGATCCGTCCGCTGGGCGCCGGGCAGGGCGACGGCTGGGGCTGGGCCGCGTCCTGGCACCGGCCGGTGTTCTTGAAGGGCGCTCCGATGGTGCCGGGGCTGCGGGTGCAGAGCGTCACCGTGGTGCGCGGCCGATACGAGCTGCGGGTGCACCGGGTGGTCGGCGCACCGGACGGTGCGGTGCTGCGGCAGACCGGCTGGGCCACCGGAGTCGGGGAACAGCTGTGCTCCGCACTCCATCCGCTGCACGGCTGGGACACCGCGGACGAGACCCGGGCGCCGCAGGGCACGGCCTTCACGCACTGGGCCCTCGTACCGCGCCTGACCGCGCGGGACGCGGGCGGCACCAGCGTCCGCGCGGCACTCGCCACACTGACGGCCCAGGACGATCCGGCGCCCCTGGCGCAGGCGGTGTCCGACGCCCGGGCAACGGCGGACAGCTTCGAGGTGCGGTGGACCGAGGACGGCGCCCTGACCCGCATCACGTTCGAACCGCTCACCGTGGAACTCACGGTGGCTTAGCGCCGCGCTCTCGCGTCCGGGCGGCGGATACCGGACGCTCCGTCACCGCCCCGGACTGGTCGCCGGGACACGAGGTCAGGAGCCGGGGCGGTGGCTCTGCGCCAGGTTCGGCGCCCGGTGGTGGGGCCGGGTCAGGTGTTCATCTCGGCGGCGGCCGACCGGACGCTCCTTCAGCGAGCCGAGGCCGCCGCCAGGTGCGAGACGGCGGGCACTGCGGTGCCCGCCGCCGCGAACAGCCGTGCGCCAAAGGCGCCACGGCGACGACCAAGCGACCAGGAGCGGCCCACCGGGTGATGCGCCGGACGCGCTCCGCGGCGACGCGGCCGATACCGGCATGCCCCGCGCGAGCCCTGGGAAGGCACAAGCGCCCGGCGTCAACGCGCTCGCCCAGCACGCAGCCGAGCGCGACCCGGGCGCCGCCCGTCGGCGCAGGTGAACCTCCGCAGGCTACCGGCGAGTTGCCTGTTTCTCGGTGTCCGAGTCACGACTACTGCCCCTTGCAGGCGCACGCGTACCGGAGCCACTGTGGTGCCTCGTCCGGCACAACCGATCTGACGCAAAACATCCGACGCAACCGATCCCCTCGACCCCCACAGAGGTGCCTCGTATGACCAGTTCAAGCCGACGACGCTTCCTCGAAGCGCTCGCCGCGGGCACGGCCGCCGCCGTTACCGCCTCCGCCACTGTTCCCGCCGCCGCCCGCCCGCGCGGCGCGTCCCCCCGGGCCGGGCGCACCCTCTACCTCGGCACCTACGGCTCCGGTGTGGGTGTCGCCAGCTACGACGGGGCCAGCGGTGAGATCACCGCGGGGACCACCATCGCCGGGGTCTCCAACCCGTCGTTCCTCGCGCTGCACCCGTCCGGGAACACCCTCTACACCGTCAACGAGCAGTCCAACGGCTCGGTGACCGCCATCGCGCTCACCGGTGACGGCGGCCGAGTGCTGGGCACGCCGCAGAGCACAGGCGGCGACGGCCCCACGCATCTGTCCGTGCACCCGAGCGGAGCCTGGCTGCTGAGCGCCAACTACAACTCGGGCAGTGTGGCCGTGCACCCGATCGCCGCCGACGGGTCGCTCGGCGCGTACACCGACCTGGTCAAGCACGTCAGCCCGCCGCCGGGACCCCAGGGCGGACCGCACGCCCACCAGATCCTCACCAGTCCTGACGGCGGCCATATCCTCGCCGTCGACCTCGGCACCGACGCCGTGTACACCTACACCCTCGACCAGCACGCGGGCACGCTCACCCAGGTCTCGTACGCCTCCTTCCAGTCGGGCGCGGGCCCGCGGCATCTGGTCTTCCATCCGAGCGGTGCCTTCGCCTACGTCGCCTGCGAGCTCGGCGACGCCGTCGTGGTGTGCGGGTACGACGCCGCCACCGGCGCCCTGACACCGGGTGAGCCGCAGTCGACCGGGGCGGTGTCCGACTCGAACGCCCCGGCGGAGATCGTCACCACCTCGGACGGCGCCTTCGTATACCTGTCCAACCGGGGCGACGAGAGCATCGCCCGGTACGCCGTCGAGGCGCAGGGGGCGCAGCTGAAGCTGCTGGGCACGGTGCCGGTCGGCGGCTCCTGGCCGCGTCATCTCGCGCTCTCGCCAGACGACGGCCTGCTCTTCGCCTCCAACCAGTACTCCGGCACGATCACCGTCTTCCATGTCGATCCGGCGACCGGTGACCTGACGAGCGCCGGTGCGCCCTTCCCGCAGCCGTCCGCCGTCTGCGCACTGCCCCGGTAGTATCGGAGAGCGCTCTCCTCTCCGGTACAGTACGTTCATGAACAGCAAGTCGCGGGGGGTGGCGGCCGGGCCGCCCACGCTGGAGGACGTGGCCCGGGTGGCAGGGGTGTCCAGGGCCACGGTCTCCCGGGTCATCAACGGCGTCCGCAATGTCGACCCCGCCATCCAGGAGACGGTCCGCGCGGCCGTCGCCGAGACGGGCTACCTGCCCAACCGCGCCGCCCGCTCCCTGGTCACCCGCCGCGCCGAGACCATCGCGCTCGTGGTGTCGGGGGCGGGCGGCGACTGGCGGCCGAGCAGGCCTCGTTCGCCTCACGGGTGTTCTCCGATCCGTTCTTCGGGCGGGTGACCAGCGGCGTCATCGGCTATCTGCGACCGCGTTCGATGCACCCGGTGCTGATGTTCGCGGAGACCACCGCGGCCCGCGATCAGGTGGTGTCCTATCTGCGACAGGGCAGTGCCGACGGGGCCCTGGTGGTGTCGACGCACGCCGACGACCCGCTGCCGCCGATGCTGGCCGCCGCCGCGCTGCCGGCGGTGCTCTTCGCGCGCCCGGCCCGCCCGGTGCCGATCAGCTATGTCGACCTGGCCCACCAGGACGGTGCGCGGCTTGCCGCCGGGCACTTGCTGGCGCGCGGCTGCCGGCGCGTGGCGACCATCACCGGACCGCTCGACGTGCCCGCCGGTCTGGACCGGCTCACCGGCTTCCGGGACGCGATGGCACGCCACGGCCACGGCCATGTTCCCGTCGTCGAGGGCGGTTTCACCCGGGACAGCGGGGAGGAGGCGATGACCCGACTGCTCGCCGAGTGCCCGGACGTGGACGGTGTGTTCGCCGCGAACGACCTGATGGCGCAGGGTGCCTGCCGGGTGCTGCGCGCGCACGGGCGGCGCATTCCCGAGGACGTCGCGGTGGTCGGCTTCGACGACAGCAGTGCCGCCGCCGCGTGCGACCCGCCGCTGACCACGGTGCGCCAGCCGGTGGAGGACATGGCCGCCGAGATGGCCCGGCTGCTGCAGCAGCGCATCGAGGGCCAGGGCCGTGCAGACGGAGCGGGCGACGAGGACGACGAGGTGACGTCGGTCATCTTCGAACCCGAACTGGTGGTGCGCGCCTCGGCGTGAGCGCCTACGGGTCCGCGCGGCACCTCAGCGCGGCACTCGGCTCTCCAGCACGGTCTGCCAGTCGGGTGCCCCCTCGCCCGTGTGCCGCTCCTGCTCCGCGCGCCGCCCGCCGCGGGCGAAGAAGTCGGCGAGCGGAAGCGTGGCGGCGCCCACGGTGACCGCGTCGGGGCCGAGCCTGCCGAGTTCGATGGTGACGCGGGCGGCGGGGTGGTGCAGGGCGTAACCGCGGGCGTAGGTGCGCACCTTGGGCAGCATGTACGGGCCGAGCTGGAGTCCTGCCCAGCCGCCGATGAGTACCCGCTCGGGGCCGAACAGGTTGATCAGGTCGGAGATGCCCGCACCCAGGTACTCGGCGGTCTCGTCGAGCACGGCGACCGCGACGGGATCGGGCGCGGAGCCGTCCGGCGGCTGCGCGGCGGCCAGCAGCGCCGTCACACCGCTCTCCTCGCTCGCTCCCTTCGGCAGCCGCCCGCCCGCCTCCTGCCAGCGCTCCAGCAGCGCCTCCGCGCCCGCGTAGGCCTCCAGGCAGCCCAGTGCCCCGCAGCGGCAACGCCGGCCGCGCACACTGACGGTGAGGTGCCCCCACTCGCCGGGGCTGCCGTGCGGGCCGCCGTGAAAGGCGCCGTCCGTGACGATGCACGCGCCCACCCCGGAGCCGAAGAGCACGATGGCGGCGTCGCGCGCGCCGCGTCCGCCGCCGAACCACATCTCGGCCTGGCCGAGCGCCTTGGCACCGTTGTCGATGTAGTACGCGGTCGTTTCGGGGAGGTCCACGGCGGCGCGCAGCAGCTGCTCGATAGGGACGGCGTCCCAGCCGATGGTCTGGCCGTGCACCACCGCGCCGCGGGGTGCCGCGCGGTCGACGATGCCGGGCACGCCGACGCCGACGCCGAGCAGGCTCTGCGGATCGATGCCGGCCTCGTCCATCACCTCGGCGACGCCGTCCTTGATATGCCGGACGATCAGCTCGACGTCATAGCCGTCGTGGGTGAGCAGGCGCTCGGTGCGGGCCAGCTCCTCCAAGGCGACGTCGAAGGCCTCAACACGGACCCGGGTCTCGCCGACGTCGACGCCGATGAGGCGGCCACTGGACGGCGCGACACGCAACAGAGTCCGCGGCCGGCCGCCGTCCGACTCGACGACACCGGCCTCTTCCAGCAGCCCGTCCGCGGTGAGTTCCGCGACGACGTTGCTGACGGAACCCGAACTCAGCCCGGTGGCAGGGCCCAGGGCCTGGCGGCTCATCGGGCCGTCGAAATACAACCGTTGCAATACTGCGGTGCGATTGCCTCGTCGCAGGTCACGCACGGTCCGTCTGTTGCGCTCAGCCATGTGGCTCCTTCCCTTCCCGCAAGATACCTCTGTTACAACCCTTGACGCGACCTTCTCTCAGGATTTAACTCACGTCCTAAATTAAGCCATGACAAACTTTTATCTCTGAACACACCCATCCACAGGACTTCCCCAGAAAGGGACATATCCGATATGCGCAGACTTCGAGTCGCCGCTGCCCTCGCCACGGTCACCGCGATGGCCGCCACCGCCACTGCCTGCGGCGGCGGCACCAGCACCGGTGGGGGGAGCAACGACTCCCCCAAGACGCTCACTTACTGGGCTTCCAACCAGGGCCCGAGCCTCGGAGCCGACAAGAAGATCCTGACGCCCGAGCTCAAGAAGTTCGAGAAGCAGACCGGCATCAAGGTCAAGCTCGAAGTGGTGCCGTGGTCCGACCTGCTCAACCGGATCCTCGCCGCCACCACCTCGGGCCAGGGCCCCGACGTGCTGAACATCGGCAACACCTGGTCGGCCTCGCTGCAGGCCACCGGCGCCCTGCTGCCCTGGGACGACAAGCAGTACGCGAAGATCGGCGGCAAGGACCGGTTCGCGGGCGCCGCCGTCGGCTCGACCGGGGCGGCGGGCCAGGACCCGGCCGCGGTTCCGCTGTACTCGCTGGCGTTCGCCCTCTACTACAACAAGCAGATGTTCAAGGACGCCGGCATCGCGAACCCCCCGGCGACCTGGGACGAGCTGGTCGCCGACGGCAAGAAGATAGCCAAGGGCGGCAAGTGGGGACTCGGCGCCGAGGGGTCGAACCCGGTCGAGAACATCCACCAGACCTATGTGATGGCCAAGCAGCACGGCGGCGACTTCTTCGACGCCCAGGGCAATCCCACCTTCACCTCGCCCGCTGCGGTCGCGGCCGTGAAGCAGTACGTGGACTTCATGGCCAAGGACAAGATCATCGCGCCGGGCAACGCCGAGTACGCGCAGAACCAGTCCCTCCAGGACTTCTCCAAGGGCAAGACGGCGATGGTGCTCTGGCAGGCCGCCGCCACCACCTTCGAGGCGCACGGCATGAAGGACAGCGACTGGGGCGTGGCTCCGGTGCCGGTGCCCTCCGGCACCCCCGGCGCGGGCACGCAGGTCAACTCGATGGTGGCGGGCATCAACATGGCCGTCTTCAAGAACTCCCACAACGTGTCCGGCGCCACGGACTTCGTGAAGTTCATGACCAGCACCGATGAGCAGAAGGTGCTCTGCAAGGCCTACGGGTCCATCCCGCCGGTCAAGGCGGCGGAGAACGACCCGTACTTCAGCAGGCCCGAGACGACGGTCCTGAAGAACACGCTCCTGAACAGCGCCGTGCCGCTGCCGCAGGTGGCCAACGAGTCGCAGTACGAGACGGCGGTCGGCACCGCCATCAAGGGCCTCTTCGCAGACGTGGCCGCGGGCCGCACGATCACCACCGACTCGGTCAAGGCGGCGCTCAGCAAGGCCCAGCAGCAGATGCCGAAGAAGTGAGCCCGACATGACCGACACCACCACCGCAGACCAGCACGCGCCGCCGGACAACGGCGACGGCCGGCCCTCCGGGCGGTCGGGACCTCGATGGTCCCGCCTGCCCGGGCGGCTGCGCCGCCTCACCCTGCCCTACGTGTTGCTGCTGCCCGCGCTGGCCCTGGAGCTCCTGGTCCATCTGATACCGATGGTCGTCGGCATCTGGATGAGCTTCAGGGAACTCATCCAGCAGTATCTGCGCGACTGGAGCACCGCGCCCTGGGCGGGCCTGGACAACTACCGCCTGTCGGTCGACTTCAGCGCCCCCGTCGGACAGGCCCTGCTCCACTCGTTCTTCATCACCTGCGCGTTCACGGTGTCGTCGGTCGTCCTGTGCTGGCTGATCGGCACCGCCACCGCGGTGTTCATGCAGGAGAACTTCAAGGGCCGCGGTGTACTGCGCGCCCTGTTCCTGACGCCGTACGCGCTGCCCGTCTACGCGGCCGTGATCACCTGGGCGTTCATGTTCCAGCACGACAACGGCCTGGTCAATCATGTCCTCGGCGACCAGCTGGGACTGACGAACGGCCAGACGTTCTGGCTGATCGGCGACAACAGCTTCGTCGCCCTGCTGACGGTCTCCGTCTGGAAGGGCTGGCCGTTCGCCTTCCTGATCATCATGGCCGGGCTGCAGAACATCCCTCAGGAGCTCTACGAGGCCGCCGCCATCGACGGCGCCGGCATCTGGCAGCAGATCCGCCGCATCACCCTGCCGTCGCTGCGCTCGGTCAACCAGGTGCTCGTCCTGGTCCTCTTCCTGTGGACCTTCAACGACTTCAACACGCCGTTCGTGCTGTTCGGCAAGTCGGCGCCGGAGGCCGGGGACCTCATCTCGGTGCACATCTACCAGTCGTCCTTCGTCACCTGGGACTTCGGCACGGGCTCCGCGATGTCGGTGCTCATGCTGCTCTTCCTGCTGGTGGTGACGGCCGTCTATCTGGCGCTGACCTCCCGCGGAAGGAAGACCGCCGATGTCTAGCACGACAGGAGCCGGCACGAAGACCGCCCACCGCACGCCCACCGCGCAGCCGGCCCGCCGCTCCCCCACCGCACCGCCCAGGTCGTTCATCTGGAGCCGACGCATCTTCCTGACCGTGCTCACCGTCTTCGTGGCGGTGCCCGTCTATGTGATGCTCAGCAGCTCGCTGAAGCCGCTACAGGACGTCTCCGGGGACTTCCGCTGGCTGCCGAGCAAGCTGACCATCCGTCCGTACATCGACATCTGGTCGACCGTGCCGCTGGCGAAGTACTTCGTGAACTCAGCGATCGTGGCGGGCGCGGCGACCGTCTGCTCGGTGGTGATCGCGGTGTTCGCGGCCTACGCGGTCAGCCGGTACAGCTTCCCGGGCAAGCGGGTCTTCACGGTCACCGTGCTGTCCACCCAGATGTTCCCCGGCATCCTGTTCCTGCTGCCGCTGTTCCTGATCTACGTCAACATCGGCAACGCGACCGGGATCGCCCTGTTCGGATCGCGCGGCGGTCTGATCCTGACGTATCTGACGTTCTCGCTGCCGTTCTCCATCTGGATGCTGATCGGATACTTCGACTCGGTGCCGCGCTCGCTGGACGAGGCGGCCCTGGTGGACGGCACGGGCCCGCTCGGCGCGCTCTTTCGCATCATCGTGCCCGCCGCGATCCCCGGCATCGTCGCGGTCGCCGTGTACGCGTTCATGACGGCCTGGGGCGAGGTGCTCTTCGCCTCCGTCATGACCAACGACACGACCCGCACCCTGGCCGTCGGCTTGCAGGGCTACGCCACCGAGAACGACGTCTACTGGAACCAGGTGATGGCGGCGGCGCTGGTCGTCAGCGTTCCGGTGGTCGCCGGATTCCTGCTGCTGCAGCGCTATCTCGTCGCCGGTCTCACCGCCGGAGCCGTCAAATGACGTATCCGAGCCACCGCACCACTGATTCTGGAAGGACCGCTGTGCCCGAGCCCATCGACCTCTCCGCCCTGCCCAAGGAATTCGTCTGGGGTGTGGCCACCTCGGCGTACCAGATCGAGGGAGCCGTGGCCGAGGACGGCCGCTCGCCCTCCATCTGGGATACCTTCTCGCACACCGCGGGCAAGATCGACGGCGGCGACCACGGCGACGTCGCCTGCGACCACTACCACCGGTGGCCCGAGGACATCGCGCTGATGAAGGAGCTCGGCGCGGGCGCGTACCGCTTCTCGATCGCCTGGCCGCGCATCGTGCCGGACGGTGCAGGACCGGTGAACGAGGCCGGGCTCGCGTTCTACGACCGGCTGGTGGACGGCCTCCTCGAAGCCGGCATCACCCCGAACGCCACCCTGTACCACTGGGACCTGCCCCAGGCGCTCCAGGACCGCGGCGGCTGGCCCGCACGCGAGACCGCCGAGCACTTCGCCGCTTACGCGTCGGCGGTCGCCGAACGCCTCGGTGACCGCGTCACCCAGTGGGCCACCCTCAACGAACCGCTCTGCTCGGCATGGATCGGCCATCTGGAAGGGCGGATGGCACCGGGCCTGACCGACATCAAGGCCGCCGTACACGCCTCGTACCACCTGCTGCTCGGCCACGGTCTCGCCGCGCAGGCCATCCGCGCGGCGGCGCCGGGCGCGGCGGTCGGCATCGTCAACAACCTGTCCACCGTGGCACCGGCCACCGACTCGGACGCCGACGTGGCCGCCGCACGGCGCGCCGACGGACACACCAACCGCTGGTGGCTCGACCCGGTGCACGGCCGCGGCTTCCCCTCGGACATGCGCGAGGTGTACGGCGTGGACCTGCCGGAGCGCGCGGGCGACCTGGCCACCATCGCGCAGCCGCTGGACTGGCTGGGCCTGAACTACTACTTCCCCGCGGTGGTCGCGGATGACCCGCAGGGCCCTTATCCGTTCGCGCGCCAGGTGGAGCGGCCCGGTGTGCCGCGCACCGGCATGGACTGGGAGATCGACGCCAACGGCATCGAGACGCTGCTGATGCGGCTCACCGAGGAGTACGGGGCGCGCAGTCTGTACATCACCGAGAACGGCTCCTCGTTCCCCGACGTGGTGCGCGAGGACGGCAGTGTGCACGACCCCGAGCGGATCGACTACCTGCGCCGGCACCTGGCGGCCTGCGCCCGCGCGGCGGGCCGCGGTGCACCGCTGGACGGATATTACGCCTGGTCGCTGCTGGACAACTTCGAGTGGGCATACGGCTACGACAAGCGCTTCGGCCTGGTCCACGTCGACTACGCGACCCAAAAGCGCACCGTCAAGAGCAGTGGCCGGCACTACGCAGACCTCATCCGAGGTCACCAGGAGAGCGCTCCCCAGGCCGCCTGAACACGTCCTCTTCGCAGGTCCCGCACCTCCCGGGCCCCGGCGCCGCGACTGACTCGGCGCCGGGGCCCGGTTGCGTGGAACGAGGTTGGGCCCACTTACTCCTTGCGGCCGACGCCGCACCACATCGGCAGCGGACCGGCCGTCACGTCGGCGGTGTCCGGGCGCCATTGGGGCAGTTGGACGACGCCGGGCGCGAGCAGGTCGGTGCCGGCGAAGAAGCGGCTGACTTCGGCGTGCGTACGCGGGGTGGCTAGGGCGTGCTCGGCGGCGCGCTCGTTGTAGACCCGCATCGACGCGGCGACCTCTTCGACGGCGATGTCGGAGGCCGGGTGCGAGAGGACGAGGTGGCTGCCGGACGGCAGTCCGGCCAGCAGCCGCCGGACGATGTCGAACGGATCGTCGGCGTCGGGCACGTACTGCAGGATGGCCACCAACATGAGCGCCACCGGCCGCGACAGGTCCAGGGTGGCCCGCGCCGCGCCGAGGATGGCCTCGACGTCGCGCAGATCCGCTTCCAGGTAGTCGGTGGCGCCCTGCGGGGCGCTCACCAGCAGGGCACGGGCGTGCGCCAGCACGATCGGGTCATTGTCGACGTACACCACGCGGGCATCCGGGGCCACCCGCTGTGCCACCTCATGGGTGTTGTCCGCGGCGGGGATGCCGGTGCCGATGTCGAGGAACTGCCGGATGCCCGCCGGGCCCGCCAGGGCGCGCACGGCACGCCCGAGGAAGGCGCGGTTGGCGCGCACGGCCGGCACGATGCCCGGGTTCGCGGCGGCGGCGAGTTCGGCGGCCTCCTGGTCGGCAGGATAGTGGTCCTTGCCGCCCAGCCAGGCGTTGTAGACACGGGCCGGGTGGGCCTGTGACGACGGGCGGGGCGCAGCACTCGCGGGCTGCGTCGCATAGGTCTCTTCCGGCATTCCCCTGCTCCCTCGTACACACAGCCGACAGCCGGCCGCCGAACTCAGGGTAACTCGCCTCGCGATGCCGTTCGGCCGCATTCGGAATCCCACCGTGTTCGCATAGAAACCCCTGGTCAACCGTTGACGTGTCGGACTTGGGTGTCTAGCTTGCGGGTGAGCAACTGGTTCCGTGGGTGTACGCGGTTGGTTTCGAGGGAGGGTCCATGGACGACGGACACCGAAGCGGGACCGTATCCGTGATCGGGCGGGCCCTGCGCGTCCTGGAGGCGTTCTCGCCGGCCACCCCCGTACTGACGCTCACCGACATCTCCCGGCACACCGAACTGCCGTTGACCACCGCCTACCGCCTCGTCAAGGAGCTGACCTCGCACGGTCTGCTGGAGCGCGAGGCGGACGGCGGATACCGCATCGGGCTGCACCTGTGGGAGATCGCGTCCCTGGCACCGCGCGGCCTCGGCCTGCGCGAGTTGGCCCTGCCGTACCTGTCCGACCTCGGCCAGGTGACCCGCGAGAACGTGCAGCTCGCCGTCCGCGAGAACCTGTCCGTGCTGTACGTGGAGCGGCTCGCCGGGCGCAGTTCGGTGCGAGTGCTGACCCGGGTCGGCGGGCGGTTCGCGCTGCCGCCCACCGGAGTGGGCCGTGTGCTGCTCGCGCACGCCCCGGCCGACGTGCAGGAACAGGTACTGGCCCAGCCGGTGGTGGCGTACACCGACCACACGCTGTGCGATCCGGTGCGGCTGCGGCGGGCGCTGGCGGAGGTGCGGCACAGCGGGGTGGCCATCTGCCGGCGCCAGGTGACGCCCGACGGTCTCTCGGTCGCCGCTCCCGTGCACGGTCCGGGCGGTGAGGTGGTGGCCGCGGTCTCGGTGGTCGCGCACGCCGACAAGGCCGAGCCGCGGACCCTGGTGCCGCTGGTCCAGGTGGCCGCCCGCGGCATCTCACGGGCCCTGGGCGCTCCGCTGCCCGCCGCGGTGCCCGGCACGCGGTACGCGCGGCGGTCGGGCCGGGCACCGGCGCGCGGCATCTGACCCGGCCGGTACGGGTACGGGGCGGACCGTCCGTGATCCGCCCCGTACCCGTGCTCATGGCCCGCCAGGACCGCACACGCCGCGCACGGCCCGGTGCGGTGCCCGCTCAGTGCCCGCGGGCGATCCATTCCTCCAGATGAGGGGCCTCGTCGCCGATGGTGGTGGAGTCGCCGTGCCCGGTGCGTACCACGGTCTCGGGCGGCAGAGTCAGCAGCCGCTCCCTGATCGAATCGACGATCGTCGGGAAGTCGCTGAACGAGCGTCCAGTGGCGCCGGGACCGCCGGCGAAGAGGGTGTCGCCGGTGAAGACGGTACCGAGTGCGGGTGCGTGGAGGCTGACCGCGCCATGGCAGTGGCCTGGGGTGTGCAGCACACGCAGCACGGTCCCGGCGACGGTCAGCTCCTGGCCGTCGGTGAGCTCCGCGTCGGGCAGGCGGTCCGGATGGCTCAGCTTCCACAGCGGCAGGTCGTCCAGGTGCAGCAGGACGGGTGCGCCGGTGCGGGCGGCCAGGGCGGGCGCCGCGCCGATGTGGTCGTCGTGGGCGTGGGTGCACACGATCGCGGTCAGCCGCCGGCCGCCCAGCGCCGCGGCGATGGCGTCCGCGTCATGGGCGGCGTCGATGACGACGGCCTCGGTGTCGTCGCCGACGATCCAGATGTTGTTGTCGACGTCCCAGGTCCCGCCGTCCAGGGAGAAGGTGCCCGAGGTGACCAGGTGGTCGATGCGCGCCGTCATCAGAAGACCACCACCGAGCGCAGCACGTCGCCGTGGTGCATCCGTTCGAAGGCCTGCTCCACGTCGCCGAGCCCGATGGTCTCGCTGACGAAGGCGTCCAGGTCGAGCCGGCCCTGGCGGTACAGGTCGATCAGCATCGGGAAGTCGCGCGACGGCAGGCAGTCCCCGTACCAGGAGGATTTCAGCGCGCCGCCGCGTCCGAAGACGTCGAGCAGCGGCAGGTCGATGCGCATCTCGGGGGTGGGGACGCCGACCAGGACGACCGTGCCCGCCAGGTCGCGGGCGTAGAAGGCCTGCTCGTAGGTCTCCGGGCGGCCGACCGCCTCGATCACGACGTCCGCGCCGAAGCCGCCGGTGAGCTCGCGGACAGCCTCGACGGGGTCGCTGTCGCGAGAGTTGACGGTGTGGGTGGCGCCGAGCTTCGTGGCGGTCCCCAGCTTGCGGTCGTCGATGTCCACCGCGATGATCTTCGCGGCGCCGGCGAGCCGGGCCCCGGCGATGGCCGCGTTGCCGACGCCTCCGCAGCCGATGACCGCCACCGTGTCACCGCGGCCCACGTTGCCGGTGTTGATCGCCGCGCCGAGCCCCGCCATCACTCCGCAGCCCAGCAGGCCCGCGGCGGCCGGGGAGGCCGCGGGGTCGACCTTGGTGCACTGGCCCGCGGCGACCAGGGTCTTCTCGGCGAAGGAACCGATCCCGAGGGCGGGGGTGAGCTCGGTGCCGTCCTCCAGGGTCATCTTCTGGGTGGCGTTGTGGGTGCTGAAGCAGTACCAGGGGCGCCCGCGCAGACAGGCGCGGCACTGGCCGCACACCGCACGCCAGTTGAGGATGACGAAGTCACCGGGGGCGACCTCGGTGACACCGTCGCCGACGGACTCCACCACACCCGCCGCCTCGTGCCCCAGCAGGAAGGGGAACTCGTCGTTGATACCGCCCTGGCGGTAGTGCAGGTCGGTGTGGCAGACCCCGCATGCCTGCACCTTGACCACCGCCTCGCCGGGGCCCGGGTCCGGCACGTTGATCGTCTCGATCCTCACCGGCTCGCCCTTCGCCCGCGCCACGACGCCCTGCACCTGCTGTGCCATCTCTGCCAGCCCTTCTCTCATGAATTCTTCCGACATCTGCGCGCACATCGACACCACCGGTCACCGCGTCGACGGCAGCTGCGGCCACGCCGCCGAGTCTCTCGCGTACCGCCGGCTGTGGGCCGCACTGTGCCGCGGCGGGTTGCCGCCGAGGCCTTTCACAGGTCCAGAACCAGCCGTTTCGACACGGCCCTGGAGACACAGACGAACATCACGTCGCCCGCGGCTCGTTCCTCGGCGGTGAGTAGCGAATCGCGGTGGTCCGGCACACCGTCCAGCACCCCGGTCTCGCAGGTGCCGCAGGTGCCCTCGCGGCAGGACGAGAGTACGGGCACCCCGGCCGCTTCCAGGACGTCGAGCACGGAACGGTCCGCGGGCACGGTCAGGGTCGCACCGCTGCCCGCGAGCTCCACCTCGAAGGCCTCGTCCACACCGTGGGCTCCGCCGCCGTCCGTCCGGCCGAGCGCTTTCGGCGTGAACCGCTCGGTGTGCAGGGCCCCGGCCGGCCAGCCTGCCTCGCAGCGCTGCTCCACCGCGTCGAGCAGTGCGGCGGGGCCACAGCAGTAGACCTGGGTGTCCGTGCGCGGACTGCCCAGCAGCGCGTCGAGGTCGAGCAGCCCCGTCTCGTCCTGCGGGCAGAGCGCGACCCGGTCCTGGTGGTCATCGACTAGCCGCTCGGCGAAGGCCATGGAGGCACGGGTGCGCCCGCCGTAGACCAGCCGCCAGTCGGCACCGCGCCGCGCGGCCTCGCCGATCATCGGCAGGATCGGTGTGATGCCGATGCCTCCGGCGATGAAGAGGTAGCGCTCCGCGTCGACCAGGCGAAAGTGGTTGCGCGGGCCCCCTATCCGTACGACGGTGCCCTCGGTCAGCGTGTCGTGCACATGAGCGGAGCCGCCACGCCCGTCGCTCTCGCGCAGGACGGCCACCTGGAGGACGGAGGTGTCGTGCGGATCGCCGCACAGCGAGTACTGCCGCACGAGGCCGTCGCGGAGCACCAGGTCGACATGGGCACCCGGCTCCCAGGCGGGCAGCGGCTCGCCCCGGGGATCGTCGAAGGTCAGCCGGACGACTCCGTCGGCCAGGGACTCCTTGCGCACCAGGGCCAGTTCGAGCGCGGCCGCGGAGGATGGCGGCGTGATGGACATCGGTGCTCTTCCTCTTGTCGTACGAATATGACGGTTTCGCGCCCGCCGGTGCGCAGAAGCGCGCGGGCAACCGGCCACCGGACCGGCAGGTCAGGACCCGGCCGAGCTCCGCTGCTCGGCCCGCTGCGCGCCGGGGTGTTCCAGCAGCCAGGTCCACAGCTCGACCGGGTCGTCGAACTCCTGCTCGGCACCGCAGAAGCAGACGCCGAGCAGCCGGTCGGTGCCGGGCACCCAGTGGACGCGGAAGACACCGCCGGGCAGTGCGTCGGGATCGTGCCGCGCGTGCATCAAAGGGCCGCTGTGCCGGTCGCAGCGCCGTCTTCGGTGAGCCGCTTGAGGATGCGGCGGGCGGCGAGGCCACCGGTGTCGATGTTGATGCTGAGCTCCTGGTACCCGTCCTCCTCCGCGGCGAGGGCCTTCTCCAGGACGTCGAGCGCCACCACGTCCTGGAGGACGACGGTGCGGTTGTTGTCGTGCAGGAAGTCGGAGACCTTCGCGTCGTCGAGGGCGAAGTCGCGGGCGACCGCCCAGAAGTCGTGGGTGGTGTTCTCCGTCTCCGGGGTGATCGCGTAGACGATCTCCACGTGGAAGGCGTCGGGGTCGGTGCCGTCCGCGGCCGGCGGCGGGCTGCCGACCGGGGCGATCCGGCTGTGCAGCAGATACAGGCAGGGCGCGTGGTACTCGATGTCCTGCCAGCGGGTGATGCGGCCCTTGATACCGGTCGACTCGGCGTAGAACGAGGGGCATTCCGCGTCGTCCATGTGCCTGCTGACGCGGACCACGCCCGCGGCTTCGTCGACCTCGGTGGTGATCGGGGTCTCGGCGACCTCGGGTGTGCCGATGTAACCGCCATGCAGATACGTCTCGTGGGAGAGGTCGAGCAGGTTGTCGACCAGCAGGCCGTAGCGGGCGGCCAGCGGCTCCATGCCGCTGACGGTGGTGTAGCCGCTCTGGTCGAGCCAGGGCGCGCGCGGGATGAGTTTCTCGTCGGCGAGTTCGCGCTCACCGATCCACACCCAGACGAACGAGTCCTGCTCCACGGCCGGATACGACGTCAGGCGGGCGGTGCGCGGCACCCGTTGCTGGCCCGGCACGCTCACACAGACGCCGTCGGCGCCGTAGGTGAAGCCGTGGTAGCCGCAGACCACCTTGTCGCCGACGAGATGGCTGGGCTCCTGGGAGAGCGGGAAGCGCCGGTGCACACAGCGGTCGGACATGGCCGTGACCGCACCGGACTCGGTGCGCCACAGCAGGATCGGCTCGCCGCACACCGTACGGGAGAAGAGTTCACGGCTCACCTCGCGGCCGTAGGCGGCCACGTACCACTGATTGCGGACAAATCCAACGGACGCTGTCATCGGTCCTCCTGCGAAGCTGCCGGTAAGGGAAACCGCGCTCAGCGTGCTCCTGACGCCCGCCTCTGAACAGGGCGACTTCCGCTCAGTGGAAGCGCTTAGCGCCGAGCGCGGGCGCGGCGGCTGCGGCACGCGGTCACCGCGAGTCGCCACGGCAGGCGGATGACAGCGCCGGAGTAGGAGTCGGATGATGTCGGGAGCCGGCTCGCTATGTCCGTCCACGTCGTAAGTGATCGACCCTCTGCGGCGTCCACCCCTGTCACAGATAGCTCACGTCCTGCCACCGTCGCGGTGTGCAGGTGCGACGGGAGGGCGCCCAGCAGGACTCGTTCTGTCAGGACACCACATGCCCTCGCGACGCAGGGGCGTGACGGTGAACCGGATCGAAACCTTCCGGCTGTCTTTGTTTTCCGGGCCGTTCACCTCGGGGCCGTCATACGTTCCCGGCGGCGTGACGAGATGGGCACGCACGTCGCCGCGCCCCCTCATGCCCGGAGAAACGGATCCCCATGACCCCGCTCAACCGCAGACACTTCCTCCAGCTCACCGGCGCCACCGCCGGCGCCACCGCCCTCACCACCAGCATCGCCCGCGCCGCGAGCATCCCGGCCCACCGCCGCACCGGGTCCCTGCAGGACGTGGAGCACATCGTCGTCCTGATGCAGGAGAATCGATCCTTCGACCACTACTTCGGCACGCTGCGCGGAGTACGCGGGTTCGGCGACCCGCATCCCGTGACGCTGCCCAGCGGCAAGCCGGTGTGGTATCAGCCGGACAGTACAAACGGCACGAAGGACGTCCTGCCGTTCCGCCCCGAGGCCGACAATCTCGGCCTGAAGTTCATCCAGGATCTGGCGCACAGCTGGAGCGACACGCACGCGGCCTGGAACCAGGGCCGCTACGACCAGTGGGTGCCCGCGAAGACGGCCACCACGATGGCGTATCTGACACGCGACGACATTCCGTTCCACTACGCGCTGGCCGACTCGTTCACCGTCTGCGACGCCTACCACTGCTCGTTCATGGGCTCCACCGACCCGAACCGCTACTACCTGTGGACCGGCTACACCGGCAACGACGGCAAGGGCGGCGGCCCGGTGCTCGGCAACGACGAGGCCGGCTACTCCTGGACCACGTACCCCGAACGGCTCGAAGCGGCCGGTGTCTCCTGGAAGATCTACCAGGACGTGGGCGACGGCCTCAACGCGGCCGGGTCCTGGGGCTGGATCGAGGACGCCTACCGGGGCAACTACGGTGACAACTCCCTGCTCTACTTCGACCAGTACCGCACCGCGGCTCCCGGCACCCCGCTCCACGACAAGGCGCGCACCGGCACCGACGCGAAGAACGGCGACGGCTTCTTCGACGTTCTCACGGCGGATGTGCAGGCAGGCACGCTGCCGCAGGTCTCCTGGATCGTGGCGCCCGAGGCGTTCACCGAGCACCCGAACTGGCCCGCGAACTACGGCGCCTGGTACCTCGCACAGGTCCTCGACGCGCTCACCTCCAACCCCGACGTGTGGTCCCGCACGGCGCTGCTGATCACCTACGACGAGAACGACGGCTTCTTCGACCACGTAGTGCCGCCCTACCCGCCGTCATCGCCTGCGCAGGGCGCCTCGGGCGTGGACGTCACCGGGGAGCTGTACGGCACGGACGCGCCGCTGCCGTACGGGCTCGGGCAGCGGGTGCCGATGCTGGTGGTGTCGCCATGGAGCACCGGCGGCCGGGTCTGCTCGCAGGTCTTCGACCACACCTCGGTCGTCCGGTTCATCGAGCAGCGCTTCGGGGTGCACGAGCCGAACATCTCGCCCTGGCGGCGGGCGGTGTGCGGCGACCTGACGTCGGCGTTCGACTTCGCGGGCAGCGACACCGCGGTGCCCGCGCTGCCCGACACCAGCGGCTACCAGCCTCCGGACCACGACCGGCACAACTCCTACGTGCCCACCCCGCCCGCGGACCCGGCACTGCCGCGCCAGGAGTCCGGCACCCGCCCCGCCCTGCCGCTCCCTTACGATCTGGCCGCCGATGCCACCGTGACGGGGCCCGGCGCCCTGCGTGTGGACTTCGCGAGCCGTGGTGCTGCCGGTGCGGTCTTCCACGTCACGTCCGCCGCGGAGCCCGACGCACCGCGCACGTACACCGTGCCGGCGGGCGGGCAGCTCTCGGGCACCTTCGCGGCAGACGCGCGGGACGGCGCGTACGACGTGTCCGTGTACGGGCCGAACGGCTTCTGGCGGCAGTTCACCGGGGTCACCGCCGGGGCGGGCCCCGAGGTGGGCGTGCGGCACATGGCGCGGGGCACACAGGTGGAGCTGGTGCTCACCAACGGTTCCGGCGCGGCCGTGAACCTCACCGTCGAGGACGGCCATGGCGGTGTGCGGGCGGCCCGCCTCCGGGTGGCATCCGGCAAGCACACCGTCCATACGGTGCCGACCACCGACGGCTGGTACGACCTGACGGTGGCGTCGGCGGACGGCAGCGGCTTTGTGCGGCGGCTCGCGGGGCATGTGGAGACGGGGCGGATCAGCACCACAGATCCGGCGCTCGGCAGGTCCTGACCTGTATCGGTCAGCTCTTGAGCGACTAAGGGCTGTCCCGTCATCCGCAGTGGATCAGCGAGCGGCTCCCCCGCTGCCTTGAGGGCCTGGGAGATACCTCCATGATGCGGTCCATCGCAAGGCGGTGGGGGTGCCCCCGGACGGAGCCTGGGAGGCAGGTCGTCCTCGTACGCACGGGGGCACCTCCCAGGCTTCTCCAAATCATGAAACGCGGCTGGACTCAGAACGGATACACCGCCTCCTTGGCCCGTACCGTGATCCAGCGCGTCTCGGTGAAGGCCTCGATGTTGGCGGCACCGCCGAAGCGCGAGCCGGTGCCGGAGGCGCCGACACCACCGAACGGGACGAGGGCTTCGTCGTTGACGGTCTGGTCGTTGATGTGGACGAGCCCGGTGGGGATGTGTTCGGCGAGGTCCAGGGCCTTCATGACGTCCCGGGTGAGAATGCCGAGGGCAAGGCCGTACTCGCTCGCCGTCGCCAGCGCCACGGCCTCGTCGACGGTGGCGAAGCTGCGGATGGGCGCCACCGGGCCGAAGACCTCCTCGGCATAGGCGGGCGAGGAGTCGGTGACGGCGGTGAGGACCGTGGGCCGGTAGAACAGGTCGTCGTAGGTGCCGCCCGCGGCCAGCCGTGCGCCGCTCGCCACACTCCCGGTCACCAGCCGGTGGATCTTGTCGCGCTGGCCCGCGTCGATCACCGGGCCGAGTGCGACCTCCTCCTTCGCCGGGTCGCCGACGGGCAGCCGCGCGGCCCGGTCGGCGAGCCGCTCGGCGTACTCGTCCACGACGGACTCGTGGACGAGGTGCCGTCCCGTGGTCATGCACACCTGGCCCTGATGGAAGAAGGAACCCCAGGCGGCCGTGGAGACGGCACGCTCCAGGTCGGCGTCGGGCAGCACGATCAGCGCGGAGTTGCCGCCGAGTTCCAGATGGGCCCGCTTCAGGTGCTGCGCGGCAGACGCCCCCACCTTGCGGCCCGCCGCGGTCGAGCCGGTGAAGGAGATCACCCGGATCCGCGGTTCTGCGACCAGCGCAGCCCCTGCCTCGGCGCCGCCGGGTACCAGCGTCAGCACGCCCTCGGGCAGCCCGGCCTCCTCGAAGACCCGCATGATCGCCACTCCACCGCCAACCGCGGTACGCGGGTCCGGCTTGAGCACCACGGAGTTGCCGAGCGCGAGGGCGGGGGCAACCGACCTGATGGCGAGCACCAGCGGCACGTTGAACGGTGCGATCACGCCGACCACACCGGCCGGCACCCGGCGCACCATGCTCAGCCGCGGCTGCGCGGACGGCAGCAGGTCCCCGAGAGGCCGGGAGGCGAGAGAGGCGGCCTCGTAGCACTCCTGGGCCGCGGTCTCCGTCTCGAAGGCGGCCTTGCCCGGGATGCTGCCCGCCTCCCGTACCAGCCAGCCCTGGATCTCCTGAGCGTGCTGGGTGAACAGGTCTCCCGCGCGGCGCAGTACGGCCGCGCGTTCGGTGTACGGGACGCGGGCCCAGGCGCCCTGCCGCGCCGCGGCAAGTTCGGCGGCGCGGGCCACGTCCGCGCTGTCGGCGCTTCCGACGTGCTCCAGGACCTGCCCGGTGGCGGGCTCCATAACGGGGGCGGTGCCGCCCGAGGCGACCGTCCAGTCGCCGATGCTGATCTTGCCCGACCAGGTGTGCGTATCGAGCAGAGACATGACGTGCTCCTTGGGATCTGAGGTGCGAGGTGCGGGGTCTGGCAGGCGAGCGGCCAGGCAGACGGTCTTCGGGCCTGCGGGGATGCGGGAAAGAGGGAGGCGAGGGGACGAGGGCGGCGGGGTCTTCAGGGCTCGAAGGTCGGGTCGGCCTCAACGGCCACTTCGAGCACCAGGGGTGTGGTGCGGGTGGTGAGGGTCGGCACGAGTGCGTCGAGCACGGTGATCAGCTGGTCGTGGTCGGTGACCCGTTCGACCGGGCAGTCGAGGGCTGTGGCGAGGTCGCCGACACTGATGTCGTCGAATGCGGGCCAGGGAGCCTTGCCGCCCTGTTTCTCCGCCAGCCTGTCCATGATCGCGTAGCGGCCGTTGGCGAGCACCACGAAGACCGCGCCGACGTTGTAGTGGGCGGCCGTCCACAGAGCCTGCACCTGGTAGAGCGAGGAGCCGTCACCGACGACGGCGACCACCGGCCGGGTGGGTTCCGCCATACGCACCCCGATCGCCGCGGGCACGGCGAAGCCGAGGCCGCCCATGGCGGCGCTGAGGAAGCCGAGCGGTGCCCTGGCCGGCAGCAGGGCGTGCAGGTCCGGACGGCTGGACGGAGTCTCCTCCACGATGACGGTGTCGGCGGGCAGCCGCTCGGCGAGCGCGGCCATCACATGGGCGGCGCGCAGCGGCTCGCCGGGGACCGGCGGCAGGGGGCGGGGCCTCTTGCGCGGCGGTACGGGGGTGGTGGTGCGGGCCGGCACCTCGGCGGCGAGCCGGGCGCAGAAGTCGGCCAGCGGTGCGAGGACGGCGAGCTGGACCGGGGCGCGGTGGGCCTCTTCGGGATCGTCGGTGATGAGCGCGAGCCGGGTGGCCTCGTGCACCAGCGGCCCCTCGTCGTAGGGGTACTGGCGCAGCACCGGCGCGCCGACGGCGAGCACCAGGTCGTGGGGGGCGAGGGTGGCGCGCAGGCGGGTGCGGTCGGCGGGCAGGTGCCCGGCGAACAGTGCGTGGTCCTGCGGGAATCCGGCGCGCGCGCCGAACGACTCCTGCCAGACCGGGCAGCCGAGACGTTCGGCGAGCGTAACGAGCGCCCGCCAGGTGCCGGCGGTGTCCGCGCCCGCGCCCACCACCAGGGCGGGCGCGGTGGCGTCCGCGAGCAGGGCGGCGACCTCGGCGACGGACTCGAAGGACGCGGCGGCGGCGCGGCGCAGGGTGGCGGGGGCCGGGACGGGCAGTTCCTCCGCGGGCTCGGTCCAGTCGTTCATGGGCACGATGACCAGCGCGGGGCCGCGTGCGGTGCGGGCGGCGTGCGCGGCGCGGCCGATGGCGCCCGGCACGTCCTGGGCGCGGGTGGGCGTTTCGACCCGTACCGGGTAGTCGCCGGCCAGCGACTCCAACCGTCCGGTGAGGAAGGGCTCATGGGCGAGGTGGCGACGGTCCTGCTGGCCGACGAGGACGACCAGCGGGGCGCGGTTGGCCCGGGCGGTGGCGAGGGCGCCGACGGCGTTGCCGAGTCCGGCGGTGGTGTGCAGGACGACCAGGGCGGGTGCGTCGCGTACGACGGCCCAGCCGGTGGCCGCGCCGACGACCGACCCTTCGTGCAGTGCGAGGACGAAGTCCAGGTCGTCGGGGAGATCGGTGAGCAGGGCGACCTCGGTGGAACCGGGGTTGGCGAAGAGCGTGGTCAGGCCGTGCCTGCGCATTTCTTCGAAGGCTGCTTCACGGACGGTGCGCATCGGGCGGTGGTTCCTCTTTCCGTGGTGCGGCGGCCCGGGCGAGGGCGACCCGCCCGGGCCGAGTGGCCGGTCTGCGGGTCGCCCTGATGGGCCGAGGTGTTGCGGGTCAGACGGTGGTCGCCGCGCGCTGGCCGCGGACCTGCGACAGCACGATGAAACCGGCGACGACGAGGCCCGCGTCCAGCCATACGGCGGCGTTCCAGCCGCCGGTCGAGTCGCGCAGCACACCGCCGATCGCGGGGGCCAGCACGGCGCCGGTCTCGCCGATCAGGTTCTCCATACCGAAGGCGGAGCCACGCAGGTCGGGTCGGGCGAGCTCGGCGACGAGGGCGTGGCCGACGGGTTGTAGAGCGTTGAAGAAGAGGCTGGCGAAGAACAGCAACAGGCCCATGACCAGCAGGGACGGATGGTCCGCGGCGCTCAGGTACCAGGCGAAGAGGACGGTGAGGACGGCCTGCACGCCCGTGAAGGTCAGCATCATCTGCTTGCGGCCCCAGCCGCGCCGCAGACCGTGGTCGGAGAGCCAGCCGCCCGCGGGGAAGCCGATGATTCCGGCACCGGCGTTGAAGCCCGCCGTCAGGGCCGAATTGGCGAACGAGGAGTGCGCGGCACCCGCGACGATGGACACGGACCAGAAGCTGAAGAACCAGAGGTTCCACAGGATCGCGATGTTGACGATGTAGAGGAGGAACAGGTCCCGGTTCTTCACGACGGGCCCGAGTTCCGTGCCCTTGCGGAGCAGCACGAACAGCACGAGGCCGACGGCGAGCGCGACCTCCAGCACGGCGATCCACAGGTCGGACAGGCCCGACCTGTCCCCGATGAGGTAGACGGCCATGATCAGGGCGAGTGAGACGGCCGAGTAGCCGCCCAGGTGCAGGGCCGCGCGGCCGACCATGGCCGGCTTGAGGTGCGCGCGGAAGTACCAGGTGAGCGTGGCGGCGACGACGAGTGTGGCGGCGCCCAGCACCCAGAAGGCCATCCGCCAGGCGCTGCCGTCGGACAGGAAGCTCTTGCCGAAGTCGATGAAGTTCGGCGTGAAGATGGTGGCGATGGTGATGCCGATGGCCAGACCGGTGATGACCACACCCATGCCGAGGCTGCGGTCGCGCTGCGGAGTGGCGTTGGTGATCAGCGTGCGGTCGTTGGAGAAGAAGGCGCCCTCGCCGAGGCCGGTGGCGACCCGCACGACGATGAAGGCGACGAGGCCGCCGAGGAATCCGGTTAGCACGGTGGCGATGCCCGCCCACAGCAGGCTGACGACGATGATGGTCCGGTGCCCGTACCGGTCGCCGAGATAGCCGCCGGGGAACTGGGTGAGCATGTAGCCCGCGAAGAACAGGCCGCCGATGAGACCGCCGAGAGCGTGCGGATGGTCGGCGTGCGCCATGAAGCCGACACCGTTGTCGATCATCCAGGTGACGACGGGTCCGGTGACCGAGCGGTCCGCGGCGCTGACGGTCCAGCCGAGCAGGAGCAGCAGCCACAGGGTGTGCCAGGACTGCCATCTGCGCCCGGTCGCGGGTGGCCCTGCACAGTCGTCGACGCCGGCGGGCACCCCGGTGCCGGGGGCGTCCGCTGCTGGTGTGGGGGCCGGGTTGTCACCAGGCGTCATTGGGAAACTCCTTGCTCCGTGAGCGGCCACAGAAGGAGAGGCGCGGCCGGCGGCCGCAGTTCGTTCTGCAGTGCGGAATGTGCGGGGTCAGAGCCTCGGAGAGAAGGCTCCGGCGCCGCCAACGTACGAGCGAGCTTCACTCTGTGGAATAGGTGAAGCTAAAATTTCTGCTATGCAGAATTCTTCGGCCTCGCAGCGCGTGCCCGCTGCGGCTCCTGCGGCCTCCGTGGGCGATGTGTACGGCGCGAGCTCGGTCGCGAACGCGCTGCGGATCCTGACGTATCTAGGCGGCAGGGACACGGTGCGGGTGACGGACGTCAGTGATCACCTGGAGGTGGCCAGGTCCACCGCGCACCGGCTGCTGCACACGCTCCGTATCCACGGTTTCGTCGAGCAGGTGCCCGGTGGCCGTCAGTACCGGCTCGGCCCGGTGCTGCTGGCGCTGGCGCAGAGCCGGGCGGCCGTGGAGTCACGCAGCCGGATCGGCACGGCCCAGCTCATCCAAGCCGCCCGGCCGTATCTGGAGCGGCTGCGTGACGAGGCAGCGGAGACCAGCAATCTGCTGCGCCTGGACGGGCCCGACGCCCTCTTCCTCGACGGTGTTGACGGGCCGCACCCGCTGCGGGTCGCCTCCCGCACCGGGGACCGGGTGCCGGCCTACGCGACCGCGGGCGGCAAGGCGCAACTGGCCCAGTTGCCGGTGGAGACGGTGCGTCTGCTGTATCCGGCCGGGCTCGACAGGCTCACCCCGGCCACCCTCGTCGATCTGGCCGCGCTGGACGAGGACCTTGCCAGGGTGCGGGAGGCGGGGATCGCGGTGAACATCGACGAGAGCGTGCTGGATGTGCACGGCTTCGCCGTTGCGGTGCTGGACGGACAGGGAGTGTGCATCGCGGCGGTGACGGTCGCCGCGCCGAGCACTCGCGGCGGCCGGGCCCGCGCGGCGCAGCTCGCGCCGCTGCTGCAGCGGGCCGCGGGCGGTATCACGTCCCAGCTCTGAGCGCGGGCTCCGCCGCGCTCCGTTCCCGCGCACGTCAGATCACTGTTGGTCCGTCAGGAACTGAAGCGCCGTGAAGCGGGTGGTGAAGCCGGAGCCGATTCTGACCGATGCCTGGGACGGCGTCGGTGCGGCGGACCGAGCCCTGAGCGGAGCCGCGACCGCCGCCGGACGCCTGGGACGGCCCGAGGAGGCGGCTGCCGCGATCGCCTTCCTCGCATCCGACGACGCCTCGTACATCACCGGGTCGAGCCTGCGCGTGGACGGCCGACGGAGCATCGTCAGGGACTTCTCCTGATCGGCCGTCAAGGACGCCTCCTTACTGACCGTTTCGCAAAATAACTCTGCCGTCGCGTGACACCCCCGCCACATCTTCCCCTCTGCATCTTTGCTTTCTGAAGGCATGGTGTTCCCGGACAGTAGAGAACCAGTCATTGGTGCATACCTATTGACGAGGCATCTTCAACTCCCGAACCATGTGGCCGAGAACCCGGCCGCCGCCTTCCGGCCGGGCCGCCTATGCGGGCACGCCCGACGCCTGCTCCCGCGCGTCGGGGCCGCCGCAGGCGTGGCCGTCCGCCCGCACCAGCAAGAAGGCGCCCCACGATGCATATCCGCAGAGCTCGTTCCACCTCCCACCACCCGGGCAGGTGCCGCGGCCACCTTCACCTGGGACACCCGGCCGGTGCGGCCGGCCGGACCCCGGTCGGACACACCGGCGGGCAGCAGCACCGCCGGCCCGGTCACCGCCGGGTACCAGCACAAGAAAGGCAGACCCCATGAACACCCCCCACACCGCACGCCACCGCAGGACCCGCTGCATACGCTGGATCGCCCTCGCGGCGGCGGTCGCCGCCACTGCGACCGGCACCACCGTCGCCGCCTGGGCAGGCGCACCCACCGTCACGGCCGCTCCCGCTGCCGTCGCCCCGTACTTCTACAACGGCTGGGGCAATCCGCCCAACCCGGCCGAGGTCATGGACGCCACCGGCGTCAGCTGGTTCACCATGGCCTTCGTCCTGGACGCGGGCGGCTGCGATCCGCAGTGGGACGGCGGCCGACCGCTGACCGGCGGTCAGGACGAGCAGACCATCGATACGGTGCGCGCCAAGGGCGGCGACGTGGTGCCGTCCTTCGGCGGTGCGAGCGGCACCAAGCTGGAGCAGTCCTGTGCCGACGCCGACGCCCTCGCGGGTGCGTACCAGAAGGTCATAGACGCCTATGGCCTCAAGGCGATCGACGTCGACATCGAGGGCGACGCGTACAACGACCCGGGCACCCAGCAGAAGACGATCGACGCACTGAAGACGGTGAAGGCCGACAACGCGGGCCTGATCACCTACGTCACCTTCCCCAGCGACCGCAGCGGCCCCGACGACAGCATGATCCGCAAGGCCGCCGACTCGGGCCTGACGGTGGACGGCTGGACCATCATGCCGTTCGACTTCGGCGCCGCGGGCGAGGACATGGCGCAGCTGACGATCCAGGCCACCGATGGCCTCAAGGACACCATCAAGGACGCCTACGGCTATACCGATGCCGAGGCCTACGCGCACAGCGGCCTGTCGTCGATGAACGGCATCACGGACACCCAGGAGACGGTCACCACCGACGACTTCCGGACGATCCTCGACTACGCCCAGCAGAACCACCTGGCGCGTCTGTCGTTCTGGTCCGTCAACCGCGACCGGCCCTGCCCCGGCTCCTACCCGAACGACGACACCTGCTCGGGCGTCAGCCAGGAACCGTGGCAGTTCACCAAGGTCTTCGCCGGTTACACCGGCTGAGCCGGCAGTGCCGCCGTCCGTATGTCGCAGGCGCGCACGGCAGGACCCGGAAGCCGGCCCGCTGCGCCACCGCGCTCGCAGCCACGGTGCGGTGGCGCGCCGGCACCGGCGACGACGTCATCACGGACGGCCAGCTGACCTGGAACGGTGAGAACGGCCGCGCCTGCTTCTACCGGAACGAAATGCCCTGACCATGCCGGGCCGGAAAGCCCGGTCGAACGAGTACAACTCGGTTTCGGCCAGCGCAAGCACAGCGCGTACGGCACTCGCGGCATGCACCACGCCGTGGCTCTACTTTCACATAACGCCCGGAGAAGGAGGCAGGGCTGCCGCCGCCTGGCGTTCCCCCACCTCTTTGGGCCGGTAATCATGCCGCCGAATCCCGTGCCGCGGATTACTCGGCGCATGCCCAGCAGAAATGAGAGGAATTCTCCGTGAGCATCAAACGCCGAACTTTACTGGCCTCCGCACTGGCCGCCTCCGCGGGTGTCACCGGTGCCGCCGTCGGCCAGCAGGCGAGTGCGGTCCCCGCGCCCGCCGCAGGCGCAGCACCGAACGCCAGCCCGGCGGGCGACGTGGTCGGCAAGATAACCGTCGGCTACCAGGGCTGGTTCGCCTGCGGCGGTGACGGCGCCCCGATCAATGGCTGGTGGCACTGGAGCAAGGACATGAGCAAGCCGCCGTCCACCACCAATGGCGGCATCACCTCGTGGCCGGACATGCGCGAGTACGAACACACCTACCGGACGGACTACGCGAACCTGAACGGCGGCCAGAGCGCCACCCTGTTCTCCTCCTGGGACGACCAGACCGTCGACACCCACTTCCGGTGGATGGCGGAGAACAACTGCGACACCGCGGCCCTCCAACGCTTCAACCCCTTCGGCGCCGAAGGCCCCACCCGGGACGCCATGGCCGATAAGGTACGGGCCGCCGCGGAGGCGCACGGCCGCAAGTTCTACATCATGTACGACGTCACCAGCTGGACCGATATGCAGTCGCAGATCAAGGACGACTGGACGTCGAAGATGAAGGCGCACACCGCGTCCAGCGCGTACGCGAAGCAGAACGGCAGGCCGGTGGTGTGCATCTGGGGCTTCGGCTTCAACGACGATGGCCGCCCGTTCGCCCCCGGCGAGTGCCTCGACGTGGTCGACTGGTTCAAAGACCAGGGCGTCTACCTGATCGGCGGAGTGCCCACCCACTGGCGCACCGGCACGGACGACTCACGCCCGGGCTTCCTGGACGTGTACCACGGGTTCCACATGATCTCGCCATGGATGGTCGGCCGGATTTCGGACACCGCGGGGGCCGACCAGTTCCTACGGGACATCAACACCCCGGACAAGGCGGACTGCGACGCGCACGGCATCGACTACCAGCCGTGCGTCATCCCCGGCGACCTGCAGTCCCGGCACCGGGCGCACGGCGACCTGATGTGGCGCCAGTTCTACAACATGATCGGGCTCGGTGTCGCCGGCATCTACATCTCGATGTTCGACGAGTACAACGAGTCCAACCAGATCGCCAAGACCGCCGAGACCGCCGCCGACGTGCCCGCCGGAGCCGGGTTCTACGCGCTCGACGAGGACGGCACCAGCTGCTCGTCCGACTACTACCTGCGGCTGACCGCCGACGGCGGGCGCATGCTGAAGGGCGAACTCGCACTGACCGCGACACGGCCGACCCAGCCGCGCGGGTAGCAGTCACGCACGGGGCAGCGGGTCGGCGGTGTGCTGCGCGCCGCTGACCACCCTCACCGCAAGCAGTTCTACGTGGCTGCTTCCGCCCTGGCGACCAGCTGGGCCAACCGGCTTGCCCTCCACCGTGCTCGACCGCTATCTCGCCCGCACCGGATCGACGCGCAACAGACTGACACCCGACCACCGGCCGTGCACACGGAACCCTTCGACAACTCCGCACACTCCCGCCCTCAATCCTGGCGGGTCTTTCACGAAGATCGCCGCAGCCCGAGCCGAGTGTCGTCGTCGATCGCGGCGACCGTCCATGCCCTGGAGCGGTCATGCCGGAAAGGCTCACTGGTGCTGGACTGGCGGGCAGTAGCCCGTCTCCTCGCCGATCGTGTTGATCTCGGCGTTGGACCTCGGGTCTCCTACGTAGTTGATCTGGTCGGTGCACTTCACCCCGGGCTGCCTGGGCGTACCCGACGGCTTGCTGTGAGCGGAGCCCGGAGCGGTCTTGGCTGTGGAGGAGGGGGATTGCGGGGTACTCGTCGCAGCCGATGTGCTCGTGGCGGTGGAAGGTGCGGCCTTGTCGGCGTCATTGGTGTCGCAAGCCGTGAGGGCCAGGCCGACAGTCACAGCGGTGAGAGTAAGCACAGAGATCTTCCGAACGCGCATGATGTTGTCCTCCACGTGGGGTTACAGCTCTTGGCGAGCTGACTTTCTGACCCTCCAGATAGGAACGCTGCCACCCTCGTTGCATGATCACAGACCCAGGAGTCGTTCGTGACACGAATGTGGACAGGCCATGGCATATGTTCCGGCCTACGTATCGCGCACCGCGGCGCAGCCCGCACATCTGACCGGCACGCCGAAGAATGTTCGGACCGCGATCCGCCGGGCTCTGCGCCGGCTCGGTACTCCGTATCAGCGGGGCGGCAGGGCAGGCGCATCCGGCACATCAACTGGTCGAGTTCCTCAGGCAGAGCCGGATCCTGGGAAACGTCATGGGCATAAATTCCTTCGCTCGGTCGAAGGAGGCGCCGATAGGCTCGGCGGGTGATCAATATGTCGGTGCGCGGTGACCGGGGGAACGTCGTGGCTCGGGCCGAGGGCGGGGTGGACCGCTGCCTTCGCGGATCTGGACCCCGGCGGGGTTCCCGATGCTCCGGGCTCTGGACCCGTATGGCGACGCGGTCTTCAACCGGCGCCAGATGCCGCTGCTGCTGGCGGAACTCGACCGGCTCCCGGCCGTTTGCGGCGGTGACTGGGTCGGACAGGCGCGCGAGTTGTGCCGGATCGTCGAGCGGCGAGTTCACCAGTATCTGTGGTTCATCGGCGACTGACCTCGATCAGTTGACCGTCGACTCCTCTGGAGCAGCGGCGACCAGGCCCTCTTGTCTCAGATGCGGACCATGGCCTCCGCCCCGCCTCTTGCTCCCGGGATCGTAGGGCACGCAACTGACCACTTGGAAGCCGTAGTCGGGTGCCTACGACGGCCGAGGTCGGAGGGTACATCGATGCCCAGTTTGCCCGTAACGTTACCGGGCAGCTGGCTCCGTACGCGCAGGTGGAGCGAGCGTCGGGGCGGGCAGTCGGGGCCACGGCCTACTGGGATCCGAGACTGTGGCCGCCGGGAGACGGTCTGTGCGCGGTCGAGCTCAGTTTCACCTGGCTTGCGGCATCGACCCAAGGCGCTGAGGTGAACACCGAGGCCAAGTACTGGTTGTTCCAGCACGCGCTCGAGAACTGGCACGCCGCACGCCTCGATTTGAAGACCGCCGCGCGTAACAGTCGTTCGCGGGCCGCCATCGAAGGGGTCTGCGCACGGTTCGAGGGCGAACTGCGGAACTGGTCCCCGGTCGTGGGCGCCGGGTGAGGAAGGTCGACTGCGTGACTCTGCAGTCTTCTCGGTCACCTCAGCGAAGTGGCCGAACTGCCGGGCCAGACGCGAAAAGCGGGTCGCTCTAAGTTTGACACGCACCGGTAATCCAGAGCCGCGAAGGTAGCGGTTGCGCAAGGACGTCCCGGCCTCGCACACCACGGTGGGAACCGACGACATGCAGGTCTACGACTACGAACTGAGATGTCCGTCGTTACAGCTGGCAGGTGGCCTGGGCAGTGGAAGAGAGAGGATGGAGTTATGCAGATCCGTATCGAAGCCTCCGGCCTTCCGGGCCTCACGTGTGCTCCCGGCCCCAACTTCGCCGGTGCCCGCAACATTCACGTCGGAGTCCAACGTAAGGACCGGCCGGGCGAGTTACTTGGTCTGCAACCTGGCAATGCTCCGAGCGCCACATGGACACTGGACTGCACTGCAGTGCCGACCTCGACGGGCGCCGACATCAAAGGCAAGTACATCCAGAGCCGTCTCGGCGGACAATTCGTTTACCTGTCCTGGGTCACCGTGGACGAGACAACCGCGACTTCCACTATGTTCCGCCGCGCCAAGCTGATGTTCGATGCCTGCGACCCAGACGTGATCAAATCCGCCATGCAGTCCGGCTGCCTCACCGCACGATTGCGGCTCACGGACGCCAAAGGCCAACCTCTGTGCGCCGCTGTGCGGCCACCACTCATCGAATGGTCTGCCGTGCGCGCTCATTGAGCTTTGTTCGTTTGAGAGTTGGTTGGGTGTGTGGGTTGCCGCTGCAGTGAGATCACCACCGCCCGTCACAACAAGATCGTCGAGCGGCTGCGTGAACGGGCTCGGCTCGATCGCCGAGCCCGGCTTCACCGACCTACCTGGGCACTGACCCCGACAATCCCGCCGTCATCACGGGCCACAACACCACCCGCACCAGACCCCTGACCAGCAACTTCAGGATGATCAAGCTTCACTGTACGTCGACGAAGTCGCCGGTAGCTTTGACCGGTGGTGTAGTGGTCGTTCCTGTGAAGTAGTAGCGCCAGTAGCCGTCAGTGGAGGCGGTGACTGTGGTGCTCACATTACCGGTGCTGTTGGTAGACAGCGTTTTGATGGTGCTGTAAGTGTTGGTGTCAGCCTTGCGGAACTGCAACTGGACCGGTTGATTGATGTAGCCGTGGTACAGATGATCCTCCCAGTTAGCGCGCGTGAGTTTGCCTGTGACAGTGATTTTCTTTCCCTTTGCGACCGGCTCTGGCGAGGCATTGACGGTGACTTTGGAGTAGCGCTGCACATGGAAGGTGCCTAGATCCGTGTACTTCGCCGAGTCGCCGTCTTGCGCTTTTGCGTACGCACCGAAGTGCCAGGTGCCCGCCAGCGTGTTGTAGTGCAGGTCGTACTCGGGGACGATGGTGTACGACGACGTGCAGGTGACCGTTGAACCCGCCGTGCATGTGGTGTCCTCGTCCGAGTCGTCGGTCCAGAAGGCATCCGGGTCACCCCACGTACCGTGATAGAGGTACGTCTGCCCATCCACGATGCCGGCCGGGTCCGAAGCCGTGAACGTGACCTGGAATCTCACGCTGTTCGTCGTGCCAATGACGACGTCCTTGCCTCCGTTCACCACCACATGAGAAATCGTTGTATCGCCTATCACCGTGTCCGCGTGAGCCGCAGAGACGTTGAGAGCAGTGAATGCCAGCACGCCAGATAAGGCAGCACTGACGGCAGATCCATGCATGGGTTCCCCTCCCAGAAGACGGGCACATCGCCCTCTCGAACACGCGCCCGATTGGATATGCACCTTAACAGCCGGATAATCCAATGAGGTGAAATTTACGTCTCCGGGCATGTCTGCGAGCCGGCTGAGCCTGCCCCGCATCGGCTCGACCTGACGCGGCTCAACTCCCAGACCGAGCGCGATCCACACGTTCTCCGCCTTCACCGACCCGTCCACGTCCTACAGATCGGTGCTGGACCGGCGGGTGAACGCACGGAAGGAACTGGTCGAGACCCCTGGTCATGTCCGCGGCCGAACACCATGGCCTGCAGACACCGCTCGGCTAGATTCGAGAGATACGGCCTCCATCGGCCCCGCCACTCCCAAGGCGATGCTGACGTCTTGTCCATGACACTTCGGGCCGCGTCGAAGCCACCGACTCCTAGCGTGGGAACCGTTCCGGGGAGCGTGGCACCTCCGCCGTGAAGTGCCGCCCCCGACGTTCTGAGAGAACCGGGAGGACGCCATGGCAGACCGTCAGCGCCTAGTCGCCGAACGGACTGACGAGGACTATTACTGGGAGCGGGTCAAACGAAACCTCGGCTGGCTCGGCAACGCCAAGGAGGAACAGCGCGAGCGGCAGCTCAGGTTGCGCGACGCGACGATCGGTGTGGCCGGCGTGGGTGGCATCGGAGGTGCCACCGCCGAACGGCTCGTCCGCATGGGCGTGCAGAACCTGAAGGTGGCAGACCCGGACACCTTCGAAGTGTCCAACATCAACAGGCAGTTCGGCGCGACGATCGGCAACGTCGGCCGCAACAAAGCCGAGGCCGTCGCCGAACTCGTCTACGAGACCACCCACGACGTGAACATCGACGTTTTCCCTGAGGGCATCTGCGAGGAGAGCGTCGACGAGTTCTTCGAGGGCTGCGACTACGTACTCGACAAGATCGAGTTGTACGAGATTGACGCCCGCTACACCCTTCACCAGGCATTCCGGCGTTCCGAACAGTGCCAGTTCATGATGCTGACGCCGGTCTTCGGACATCGCACGTTCTTCTTCAAGTGGACGAAGGACTCGATGACCGCCGAAGAGTACTTCGGTGTACCGCAGCACGAGCCGATGAACGGAGCAATAGTCAAGACCTGTGGACGAGATGACGTGCGAGCGCGGGCTATTGCAAAAGAGGTCGGACCCGCAGCCTCACATCCGGGATCTCAGCACATCGACTTCACAGCCTTGCGCGAAGGGGTCGAAGCCGTGTTCGACCAGCCAGCGAACCGCCAGCAGGCTTCGCAACGACCACCACGCATGGATCACGTCGAGGTCGATGTCGGTGCCATAGCCGGCGATGACGTCGTCGAGGTGCTCCTCGTGTCCGAGCGTGAAGGTGGCAAGGTCGTACAGGGCGTCACCCTGGCCCGCCTCGGACCAGTCGATGATGCCCGTGACCTCGTCGCCGTCGATGAAGACGTGCGCGATCTGCAGGTCGCCGTGCGTGAACGCTGGAGTCCACGGCCGTAGCGCGGCCTCAGCGACCTGGCGGTTGCGGGTCACCAGGTCGACGGGCAGGACGGCGTTCGTCACGAGCAACTCGCACTCGTCGTCGAGTTCCGCCGTCAGCGCGACGATGCTGCGGCCGGCTCGGCCGGGCCGGGACGGCAGCGGCGCGTCGTGCAGCTTCCGGATGGCGGCGCCCGCCGCGGCCCACGCCGCCGGCGACGCGGTCGATGGCTCACCGAGGCGCCCGAGCGTCGCCCCCTTGAGCGCGGCGATCGCGAGCACGGGTGGCTTGCGCCACAGGATCTCCGGGGTCGGGACCGGTGCCACGGCCATCGCCTCAACTTCGGCGTCAACGCGCGCCTGATCGGCGTCCACCTTCAGGAAGACGTCGCCGACCCGCAGGGTTGCGCGCTCGGAATGGGCGACAACAACCTTGACTTCATCCATGGCGGTCAGTATTCCGGGGTGGCCGATGACGTTCACTTGGTTATCGCGTGTCAGCCACCGACAGGTGGCTCCTGGAGACGATCAAGCGGCCTGCTCCTCCCGCTCGACAAGGACACCGTTTTCGAACTGGGCGCCTGCACGGACCAGCGCGACGAGATGGGCGCCGGTGATCGCGCGCCACCGTGACTGGGCGGACTCGACGAGCTTGAACACCATCGCGAGCGCGGCTGCGGGGCTGCCCGCGCCGCGGGTGACCTTGGTGCGGAGCTTGACCGTGGAGAAAGTCGACTCGATCGGGTTCGTGGTCCGCAGGTGAATCCAGTGCTCGGCCGGGAAGTCGTAGAACGCCAGCAGCTCCTGTCGGTCGTCGGTGACCTTCGCGACCGCCTTCGGCCACTTCGCGCCGTAGGTGCGGGCGAACGCGTCGATCGCCTGCTCGGCGTGGGCGCGGTCCTCCGCGTTGTATATCTCCTGCATCGCCCTCGTCGCGCTCGGCTGCGCTGACTTCGGAAGTGCGTTCGTGACATTCCGGGCTTTGTGGACCCAGCACCTTTGTTGGCGAGCAGCAGGGAACACCTCGGCCAGTGCTTTCCAGAGTCCCATCGCGCCGTCGCCGACCACCAGCTCGGGGTCGCGCATGCCCCGGCGTCGGCAGTCCCGCAACAGGTCCGCCCACGACTCGGTGCTCTCGCGTAGGCCCTCGGCCAGCGCGATGAGCTCCTTCGCACCGTCGAGACGGACGCCGAGCAGCACCAGGACGCACGAGTGGGCCTGCCCGAGCCGGACCTTGGGGTGCACCCCGTCGGCCCACACGTAGACGTAGTCCCGGTCGGACAGGTCGCGGGCCTGGAAGGCGGCGTGGTCGTCGCCCCACTGCTTCGTCAGCCGGGTGACGGTGGCCGGCGACAGCCCGGCTGCCGAGCCGAGGAACTGCTCCAGCGCGGGCACGAAGTCGCCGGTGGACAGGCCGTGCAGGTAGAGCAGCGGCAAGACCTCGGAGATCTTCGGCGACTTGCGGCACCACGGAGGCAGGATCTTCGAGGAGAACCGCTTGCGCTCGCCGCTGGCGTCGTCGACGCGCCGGTCGTTCACCCGGGGCGCCGTGACCTCGACCGGCCCGGCCGCGGTGACCACCGTGCGGGGCCGGTGGTGCCCGTTGCGGACCACCAGACGGCGACCAGCGGCATCGGTCTCGGCGGCCAACTCACCTATGTACTGGTTGACTTCCGCCTCCAGCGCGGCGGCGAGCATCCGCCGCGCACCCTCTCGCACGATCTCGTCGATCAGGGAGCCGGACTCGGTGGAACCTTCGGCGGTGACTACGCTCAGCACAGGCGTGCCTTCCCGACCCGCGCTGCAACGCAGGTCTACTCGGTGACTTCTTGATCAGTCACCCGGGAAGGTACGCCCTTCGTGCGCTCCCAGGAGCTGATCCACAAGTCCTGAGCATTGCTCACGCCAACGCGTGGAGCCGACTTGGCGGCAGTTCCTCACCTCCCAGGCCGACGCCAACATCGCCTGCGACTTCCTGCGCATCAACACTGCCAGGGTCGAACACCTGTACGCGCTAGTGTTCCTCGAACATGGCACCCGCCGCCTCCACATCGCCGGCGTCACCTCCCATCCGACCGCCCCTCGGCTGCCCAGCAGGCCAGGAACCTGGCCTGTGACCTACATCCGCCTTGAGTCACTGCGATTCCTTATCTGAGACCGCGACTCCGCATACAACGAGCGCTTCGACGCAGCCTTCCCGGCCGAGGACATCGAATCCTCAAGACGCCATCACGGACACCGAGGACGAACGCCCACTGCGAAAAGGCCATCGGGCCCCACCGTCGAGAGGCCCTCGACAACGCCCTGATCCTCAACCAGGCCCATGCCCACCGCGTTCTCACCGAGTACGAGCATCACCCGCACCGGGCCCGTAACCAGCTACCGCCGGACGCCCACCAGTAACCCGCCTGCGTGCACAGCCTCGAAGGCCCCAGACTCCTGTGCACTTGAGTCTTCTACGACGTCCTCAACGAGTACCGATACGCGTCCTGAACTGCAGCGATGAGTTGTCGAGCCCCACAGGCATTCTGAGCGCGCAACAACGCGATCTCCTCCCGCTCAGCGAACGACAAGTAGCGGCCCGACATCATCGGGACAAGGCACGGTTTCACCTCGCCAGCATGGTGAAACCATCGAGTCCCAACGGCCGGGGACACCCCGATCACGACCGCGACGTCCTCCGAACTCAGTCCTCGCGCGATCGCCTGCCAGTACCGGACGCGATCAACCGGCCACGCGACCGTCGGCCGCCCCGGCGAGGGAATCTGCCCGCGATACAACCGCACGGCCCGTTGCTTGTTCCCACACCCACCAGCAACACCTCCATGCCACGAGGTGTTGCGACGACCACCTGAATTCACCCTTTCGGCAGCCACAACGGTCGCACCAGGGGGACAGCCACCACCGAAGACGTCGCACCCAAACCGGTAGAGATACGACGCTCGACGGCAGAGTGCGGACTGCCCGCCTCGACGCCGACGAGGTGCTCCGGCGCCGAGGCAGCTGTCATACGGAGATCAGTAGCCGAAGATCAGCTTGTAGGCGACCTCCGGCAGGAACTGTCCCGCCGAGGAACCCGCTCCGACGCCGCAGTCGCCGTCGGACTCACCCGGAGTCTTGATCCACAGGAGCATCTCGGCACCTTCGCCGCCCTGCTGGGTGGGGGTGCCGATCTTGCGGCCCGCGGGGTTGCACCACTCGCCGTTGGTGCCGTTGCCGTTGCGGCTGGTGTCCACGACGAACGGCTTGCTGTAGCCGTGCCGCTGGCTCAGAGCCTGGTTGACGCTGCCGGCGTAGGACGAGTTCTGAGAGGTGGGGAAGTAGTTCGAGACGTTGAGGACGAAGCCCCTCGCCTGGCCGAGGCCGGCAGCATTGAGGTGGTCGGCCATGGTCGAGGCGTCGACCCAGCCGGGGTTGCCCGCGTCCAGGTAGACCCAGGCGTTCGGCGCCTTGGACTGGAACTGCGAGAGCGCGTTGATGATCATGTTCTGGCGCTCGTTGATCTTGTCCTGGGACATGCAGCTGTAGTCGCCGAGGGAATCAGGTTCGAGTATGACGACGGCCGGACGGCTGCCGATGCCACTGGCGAAGGCCCCGATCCAGTTCGCGTACTCGGACGGGGACGCGGCTCCACCCGAGGACTGCCCACCGCAGGCGTCGCGGCCGTACATGTTGTAGGCGACAAGGAGCGGCAGCTTGTTGGCGGACGCGGCGGCGCCAGTGAAAGAGCCGGTGGCGGAGGCGATATCACCGCTCCAGGAGCCGAACCAACGGGCCGCGGGGACATTGGCGATGGAGTCACGGATCGCGGAGGCGCGGCCGTCACCGGGGTTGGCGGCCACCCAGGCCGCTGGGCTGGAATTCGGATCGACATAGAAGCCACTGGTCGCGGCGAGCGGGTTGGACGCCGCTTGCGCGGACACGGACGGCGCCGAGGCCAGGAACAGAGGCAGAGCAAGGCATGCTGCCACTGCCCCGCGTATGAGTTTACGCATGAATGTACCTCATTCATGGGGGATGGAAGCGCCACGCGGCTTTCGTCCTCAGCCCGCGACGCAAGGGGATGCGACGGCGCCCAGCTGCGGCACTCGGGGACGAGTGACGTGTCGGCGGCTGTCGGGAGGTACTTTTTGGGAGCGCTCCCAGTCACGGGCGAGATTCTAGGAGCGCTCCTCGGTATGGTGTGTGCACTGTTGAAAGCTGTCAAGGGGCACTACGCAACCGCTCTTCACTTGAGAACAGAGGGACGTTAAGGTCAGGAAACTGGAAGCGCTCCCGGCCAGTTGAAGAGAGACAACCCGGTAACCAGCGAGGAAAGAAGGGCCCGCAGGCCATGGCCGATGTGCCTCGTCGACAGCCCACACTCGCAGAGGTGGCCGAGCGCGCCGGCGTTTCCCGTTCAGCGGCCTCCCGGGTGATCAACAACGCGCCCCACGTCAGCCGCGACAAGCGTGAGGCCGTCCAACGGGCCATCAGGGAACTTGGCTACGTGCCGAACACGACGGCGCGAGCACTTGCCACCCGACAGAAAGGCGTGGCCGCTCTCGTCATCTCGGGAGAGACACCGTCGATCTTCGCAGACCCGTTCTTCGCCAAGGTGATCGTCGGCGCGTCCGCCGCCCTGGAGGAAGCCGATCTACACCTGATGCTGTGTCTCGCAGCCGCCGACCGCGGCCGACAGCGCCTGGCGAAACTGCTGCGCGCCCGGGATGTCGATGGCGTCATGATCATGGCAGTCCGAGAGAACGACCCTGTGCTCGCCATCGCCCAGGAGACGGAACTGCCCGTGGTCTTCGGCGGGCGCCCGGTGGATCACGAACCGCCGTGGTTTGTGGACGTCGACAACGTCGGTGGCGCGCGCCAGGCCACGGAGCACCTGCTCGCCCTCGGACGGAGGCGGGTGGCGATGATCTGCGGGACGCCGGATACCCAGGTCGGTCGCGCGCGCCACCGTGGCTACCGGGAGGCCATGATCCTGGCCGGACTGGAGCCGCTTGCCCCGGCCACCGGGGACTTCACGGAGCCCAGCGGCACCGCCGCCATGGCCGAACTGCTGAGGCGACACCCGGATGTGGACGGGGTGTTCGCCGCCAACGACAACATGGCAGCTGGTGCACTGCGCGTATTGCGCGGTGCGGACCGGAAGGTACCCCGCGATGTCGCGATCGTGGGCTTCGACGACCTGGACATCGCGCAGATCGTCGAACCGTCACTGACCACGGTCCACCAGCCCATACAAGCACTGGGCCACGAGATGGCGCGCCTACTCGTCGAACTCATCGCCGGCGGGGAGCCCAGTCCACTGATCTTGCCCACCCACCTGGTCACGCGCTCCAGCACCCGACCTGCACGGACCGACGAGGGAACGGACGCCACGGCGAGCTCGTGACGCGCCGTCACAGAGTTTCGCTGCGGAGACCGACCCGCGAGAAGCAGGGCCGCTTCCAGACTCACCGCTCTCCGCAGTACGCACCAACACCCCAGCAAGACATCCCATGCATCAAGGAGAAAGCACGTGGATTGCGGGACAGCGCAACTGCAAAGCCAACCATAGTCAGCGACTGAGCTGCAGCTTCAATCTATCGCCGCCCTCGGTCTGGACAACTGTTTAGGCAAGGACGTATAAATGCATCCCATGTTGCAAGGCATGCTCGGCGATCTCGGGGACCCCTCTCACGACACCTGAGCAGCGACAGCCGACCGCGTCGCCCCGGGCCAGGGAACAGCAATACCGTCTTGGTGAACGCCACGATCATTCAATTGATTGTCATGATCATGCAAGATTAGATCCCCATGACCTACGGCGGCGAGGTCAGCAGGTCCGCTTGCGCCGCCCGGACGGTACGGCCCTGTTCTGCTCCTCACGCGTGCCGCACCCCTCGCGGCACCGAGAAGTCGAAAAGCGTTCGAAATATCGTTCTATTGATAGCCCGTCCACCTGCCTGAAGCTGGCACCCCCGGCATCGGGCACGACCAACTCCCCACGCTGCCAGGAGACCGCATGCACAGCAGAGCGACACATCCAGTTCGCCGTCTGGAGCGCTCAGCCGGCGTTCCAGGCACGTCCGCTCCGGCCGACCGGACCGGACACCGACCGATCAGGTCCGGCACTCGCCTTCGCGGGATGCCCCGTCTGATCGCCGCTCTGGCAGCCGCGGCGCTGATGCTCCTGGGGCCGGTGGCCAACGGCGTCGCACATGCCGCTCAACCGGCCCAGGCAGCAGGGACCAGTCAGTTCCGAGGGGTCAACTGGGCCGATCCCAATGACAACTTCATCACCGGCCCGAACATCCCCGTCGGCCTTTCGACGTCGGACAACTACGCGACCACGTACACGAAGTCCACGGCGATCCTCAAGGGCTTTCAGAACCTGGGCGCCAACACCGTGCGCTTGGGCTTCAACGCGGCCACCACCTCCGGCACCTGGTGGAACAGCTATACCGGCGCTCTGGATGCGGCCACCGACCTCGGGATGAACGTGGTCGTCGCACCGTGGTTGCAGAGCGGGAAGGTCAGCGACACAGCGTCCTTCAACCAGATGTGGGACACCGTCATCAACAAGTACGGCGGACACAGCAACTTCTACTTCGACATCATGAACGAGCCCTACGCGTACAGCGATACCGACCTGACCGACTTCGAGGCAACCTGGCTGGCACGCTACCCCGGCCTTCCCCGCGACCACGTGATCGTGCCCGGCCTGTGGAGCGACGGGAACCTCTGCGCGGTGGGCGCCGACTCGCGGCTTTCCGGCACACTGCTGTCGATCCACATCTACGGAATGTTCGGCGACTCACACGCCACGGAGGCGGCCTGGAAAAGCGACTTCACCAGCAACATCTGCGGCCACGCCGACCGTGCCGTGCTGACCGAGTTCGGTGTGCCGATGAACACCGGGGTCAACTACAACGGCCCTCGCGACGGACTCAACGACCTCTCCTACCTCTACGCGATCACCGACACCGTGCGCAGCCTCGGCATGGGCTCGATCCTGTGGACCGGTGTCAAGGAGACCAACCAGACGCAGGGCCCGGGCCCCTGCGAGAACGCTTCCTGTGCCATCACCTCCCTCAGCGGCAGCGGTACCAACCTCTCCCTGGCCATCACCAACCAATCCGGCCTCGACCGCCTCCAGTGGGGCTGGGGTACCGGCACCAATCCCGGCGGCGGATCCGGCGACGGCACCAGCGGGGTGCTGCGCGGCGTCGCCTCGAACCGCTGCCTGGACGTGACGAACGCCAGCACCGCCGACAGCGCCTCCACCGAGATCTGGGACTGCAACGGCGGCGGCAACCAGTCCTGGGCCCTGAACTCGTCGAAGGAACTGGTGGTGTACGGCGCCAAGTGCCTGGACGCCTCCGGAGGCGGGACCACCGCCGGCACGGCAGTGATCATCTATGCCTGCAACGGCGGAACCAACCAGCAATGGAACCTCAACAGCGACGGCACGGTCACCAACGTCAAGTCCGGCCTCTGCCTGGACGTCACCGGAGCCGCCACCGCCAACGGAACTTCGGTCGAACTGTGGAACTGCACAGGCGGCAGCAACCAGAAGTGGACACGGCAGTGACGCGGCCACCTGCTCGGTAAGGCACGGCCACGTGCAAGACACTGCCGAGGGCGTCGGGGCTGATCAGGGGCCGGCCCCGACGCCGCAGTCCTGTCACCACACCACCGCCCTCGGAGGCGAAGACACGCCTCTCGCCGCTACACGCGGCTCCGGACCTCGGCAACCGCCCCGTACGTGGCCGATACGGTGTCTTCGGCGGAGCCCTGCCCGTCCTGCGGGCCCGTCCCGGCGCCCTTGTTGCGGTGCAGGTGCTCGTGGAGCCACTGCTCTGTCGTGCTCACGTGGATCAGGGCCGTGGCCTCGGCCAGCGGAGCATCCCGCGCGAACAGGGCCGCGTAGATCGCCTCGTGTTCGGCGACGGTCCGGGCCCCGGCGTTGTCGTCGACAAGTCCGCGCCAGACACGGGCGCGCACCGTGCGGCTGGAGATGCCTTCGAGCAGGCTGGCCAGGGTGGCGTTTCCGGCGGCACCGATGACCGCCTTGTGGAAGGCGGCATCGTGCTCGTTCAGCAGTTCGACATCATCGCGGGCCTGCCTCATGGCGTCGAGGTGACGCCTGACCTCGACCAGGGCATCCTCGGAGATCCGGCTGGCAGCCAGTCCGGTGGCGATGGGCTCGAACAGCCTGCGCACCTCGGTCAGTTCCAGCAGCGTGTCCCCCTGGAGTAGTTCCACCGCCGAACTCAGACCCTCCAGCAGCAGGGCCGGCTCGAGACTCGTCACATAGGTCCCGTCGCCTCGCCTGATCTCCAGGACCCGTGCGACCACGAGGGCCTTGACCGCCTCGCGCATCAGATTCCTCGACAGGCCGAGGTCCGCAGCCAGTTGCTGCTCGGGCGGCAGCTTGGCTCCAGGCGGGAGCTCACCGCACTGAATCATCTCCCGGATACGAGTGATGGCCTTGTCGGTCAATGACATCGTTTAATTCGCACCTCTCATTGGTGCCTGTCAGCCTAGTTGGACATCCCATGTCTGGAAAGAACGAGGTGTCCGCTCGGCGACCGAACGCTCAGTGCGTCTTGCTGAACGCGGCTTCGGCCTGCGGTCTGCCCACCTCGCTGCTCGCTCTGCGGATACGCAACGCATTACGTCGACTGAACACATCCGATGTCATGGCGACGTGCCGTGCTCGTGGCGTGGCCCCGCGCCCCCGGAATCCGCTAAGGGCCTGATTCATGCGGTGTCCTATCCGATCAGGCCCGTCACATCCCTGTCGCATCGTCAGGCGGCGAGTCCGACCGTGCGGGCTGCAAGGATGCCGAACCTCGCGCCATACCCGATTTCCCGACCCTTTCCCTACCCGCAGCGTACTTTGGGCACCGGTTTCTCTTCCGGTCCAGACAGGGTTCGGTCCAGACAGGGGTGGTGTCGGATGCCGCGCTTGGCGGAGGTGCCGCACGGGGGTGCCCAGCGAGATCCGCGGCCCGAGACTTATCTGCTCGTCCTCTTCGGCGATCAGGTCCTCGGCCGTGGCGTTGCCGTGGCGACGGGGAGCGTCATCGCGGTTCTGAGCCGGCTCGGCGTCGGTGAGCACGCGACGCGGACCGCCATCGCCCGGATGGTCCGCCGGGGACTCCTGCGCTCGTTGCGGCAGGGCAGGCAGGCGTTCCTGGGACTGACCCCGCACGCGGTCGAGGTGCTGAACGACGGCCTGCACAAGCTCGAAGCCGACGTCGTCGACCGGAACTGGGACGGGCAGTGGACCCTGTTGTCCTTCTCGGTGCCGGAGACCCGGCGTGCGGACCGGCATGCCCTGCGTACCCGGCTGAACTGGCATGGGTTCGCACCGCTCCGCAGCGGCCTATGGATATCCACCTGGGCGACGGACGTCTCCCGCACGCTTTCCGAGTTGGACCTGTTGGACCGGGCCCAGGTCTTCCGGGCCCGGGCGAGCCAGTGGACCGATCCGGCCGCCATCGTGCGGGAGGCGTGGGACCTGACGGTGATCGCAGAGGCACACCTGCGCTTCCTCGGCAACTGGGCGGAGCAGTGCACCGGGCTCGACGAGTTGTCGCTGCGCATACGGCTTTCCTCGGCATGGCTGCTCACCATCCGCCATGACCCCCGGCTGCCATGGGCCCTGCTGCCACCGGACTGGCCCGGCGTCCGGGCGCAGGAACTCTACCGCGCCACGCTGGACCGGCTGGTCGAACCTGCCGACGCGCTGGCTGCCGGAACACTCCACACCCTGCCGGACGAACAGACAGCCCTCGCACCGGCGGACTGAATTCCGACACGCTGATCCGCCTTGGCCACGACCGCCACGGACGTGGCTGAACATCACAGGCCTGCCTTTCCAAGACCGTGGTCGGTTCCCCGCGGATCTGGCCGACCAGACTCTCCGGTCATGTGACAACCGCAGGACGATCACCCGTTGCCGCGAACATAACTGACTGTGTGTCAATTATTGACGACCGTCATGAACATGACTAACTTATGAGTGGGGCGGACAGACGACAGGAAGCGTCCATGACCAGACTCAAGGCCCTGACCGCGGCCCTCATCAGCACCCTCCTGCTCTTCATCGCCGGCATCTTCTCCTCGCCTGCTGCTTCGGCCGCTTCGCTCGTCGAGGTGACCGATTTCGGCAGCAACCCCGGCGGCCTGCGCATGCACGTGTACGTGCCGGACTCTCGGCCGGCCCAGCCGGCGATCGTGGTCGCCATGCACGGCTGCGGCGGTTCAGGGCCCGGCTTCTACCAGGGCAGCGAGTTCGCCTCGCTGGCCGACCAGAAGGGCTTTATCGTCATCTACCCGACCGCCACGAAGCAGACGGCCATGAGCAACTGCTTCGACGTGTGGTCCGACGCCTCCAAGCACCACAACGGCGGCAGCGACCCGGACTCGGTCATCTCGATGGTCAACTACGTCGAGCAGCACTACAACGGCGATCCACAGCGCGTCTTCGCCACCGGTTCCTCGTCCGGCGGCATGGAGACCACCGCGCTCATGGCCGACTACCCGGACGTCTTCAAGGCCGGCGCCGCCTTCATGGGAGTGCCCTTCGGCTGCTTCGCCAATGCGGCGGACTTCCCGCCCCAGACCAGCCAGTGCGTGGGCGGGAACATGCACAAGACCGCGCAGGAGTGGGGCGATCTCGTCCGGCAGGCCTACTCAAGCTTCTCCGGGACCCGTCCCCGGGTGCAGCTGTGGCACGGCACCGCCGACACTCTCGTGCCCTTCCAGCTGATGCAGGAAGAGTCCACTCAGTGGACGAACGTCTTCGGGCTCAGCCAGACCCCGACCTCGACGGACCAGCCGCAGTCGACCTGGACACGGCAACGCTACGCCGACTCGGGCGGCACCGTGCAACTGGAGACCATCAGCGTCTCCGGCGCCGGACACCAACTGCCCATGAGCGGCATGGCCGCCGCTGCCGTCCAGTTCTTCGGCCTGTAGAAGACAATGCCCCGACGCGGGGCATGCCGCCTGGATCACCAGGTACGTGCCGGTCCGTGCGGCTGCTCTTGCAGCCGCACGGACCGGCCTTCTCGACTTCCACGACGGACACGCCAGTCACACCGGACGGTGCCATGCGGCCTGCGCGCAGCGTCTCCGCCTGACGCCGGCGGCCACCGCATCAGGCGGAGGCCGCCGGTTCGTAATGGAACCAGTCGAATGCGACAGTGCCGTCGACGGTGTACATACCGATGACACGCCCAGTGAAGCCGGTGGCGACTTCAGTGGACAGGTAACGCCCCTCCAGTTCGGCGAGCGGCTCCGCGCCCGGGGCGTCGGGGTCCTCGGCCCAGAAGACGATGGTGTCGGGGCCGGTGGGCTCGATGCCGGGGAATGCGGGGGACGGAGACACGATGTCGCTGGTGCGGACCGTCACGGTGAGGGTGAGCGGGCCGGGCGGGACCGGGCGGCGGACGACGGTCTGGCGGAGCGGGCCGATGCGCGCGATGACACTGACTTCTCCCCCGCCGGCCTCCAGGTCGTAGTGGTGGGCCTCATCCATGCGCACGCTCAGGCCGCCCCGCCCGGTGCCCGGGTCGAGCAAGGCCGTGACGCGGCAGTCGTGGTGCTGCTGGCGGTGGCCGATGAAGGTGTAGACGGGGCGGTCGAGGGTGGGGCCGGTGGCGGTGAGGGTGAGCCAGCCCGGGCGGTCGGTCAGCGACCAGGAGCCGTCGGGGCGGGCGTAGGGCGAGATCCAGTGGTGTGCGAGTGCGGGCGCGTCGAAGTCGTCGCGGGCGGGCAGCGCAGGGAAGGGGTGCCAGGCGCCGCCGGGCGCGGGATGGCGCTCCGGCACGGGCGGCACAACCGGCCAGCCGCCGCCGTCCCACTCCACGGGGGTGAGGAAGGTTTCACGGCCGAGGACCTGGAAGTTTGGGGTGTAACCGCGGGGCCGGGTGCCGAGCAGCACCATCCACCAGGTGCCGTCGGGAGCCGTGACCAGGTCGGCGTGCCCGGTGCTCTGGATGGTCCTGTCGGTGCCGCTGTGGGAGAGGACGGGGTTGGTGGGCGCGCCTTCCCAGGGGCCGCGCGGCGAGCGTGCGCGGGCGATGGACACGGCATGGCCGCGCTCGGTGCCGCCCTCGGCGATCAGGAGGTACCACCACTCGCCGATGCGGTACAGGTGCGGGGCCTCGGGGTATTTCAGACCGGTGCCCGACCAGGTGGGAAAAGGACCCTCCAGTACTTCGCCCTTGACCGGGTCGATCCGGGCGATGTGGATGCCTGGCACGGTGAAGGCACACCAGCAGGTGCCGTCCTCCTCCCAGGCCAGGTCCGGGTCGATCCCGGGCAGGTCGATCCACACCGGGTCCGACCAGGGGCCCTCGGGCCGTTCGGCGGTCACGATGAAGTGGCTGCCGCCGCTGACGTTGGTGTTGATCACCCAGAAGCGACCGTCATGGTGGCGGATGGTGGGGGCGTAGAGGCCGCGGGAAGCCATGCTGCCGGGGATGGGCAGGGGCAGCTGCCCGGGGCGATCGAGCACGTTGCCGATCTGCCGCCAGTGCACCAGGTCCTTGCTGTGGAAGATCGGCAGTCCGGGGAAGTACTCGAAGCTGGAGCAGACCAGGTAGTAGTCGTCACCGACCCGGCACACGCTGGGGTCGGGGTGGAAGCCGCTGATCACGGGGTTGTCGTACGTCCGCACGGGGCGCAGTCCCTTCGATGTGCCGGACTCGCCGGGCTTGCAGGTGTTACGGGTGTTGCAGGTGTTGATGGTGCCATGTCGAGCAGCCACCGAAGAGGCCGGGCGACACCAGGCAGCGCCGTGAGAGGGCGAGTGGGCGGTAGTGACGCCGGGGAGAGCTTGCGTCTGTACGACGCGTTTCACGCCGGCTCTTTTGGTGTCCCGTCGCCAAGGGAGACGGGGGCACTCTGCAGTCCGTAGATCCGGGCCGCGTTGGATCTCAGGACCGCGTCGGCGGCGGTGTCGCCGAACGGAGCGAGGGCGCTGCGAACCAGGTCGAGCCAGGTGCCGTACCGCGTGGCCAGAGTCATCACCGGCCAGTCGCTGCCGTACAGGCACCGATCGGGACCGAATGTCTCCAGGGCCTCGCGCAGTACGGTGGCCATGGCCTCGGGCGCGGCTCCAGGGGCCGCCTCGGTGGCCAGGCCGGAGAGCTTGCAGACGACGTTGTCGTGTTCCGCCAGCACCCGCAGTGCCTGCCGCCAGGCCGTGCTGGGGTGGTCGGCGGACGGCTTGCCGAGGTGGTCCAGGACGATGACCGTGTCCGGGCAGGCCGCGGCCAGCTCGATCAGCTCCTGCAGCTGATGCTCGCGCACGCAGGCGTCGAAGGGAAGTCCGGCCTCGCCGAGGAGCCCGACCCCGGCGCGGAAGGCGGCGTGGCGGGTGAAGCCCGCCGGCTCGTCCTGGATGTTGCGCCGCACCCCGACGATGAAGGGGTCGTCCGCGTAGCCGCCGATCGTGGCCTGCGCTGCACAGGTGTCCTCCAGCGGGAGGTGGGCGACGACGCCACGAATCCAGGGCCGATGCCCAGCCTCGCTTCGGACCCACGCGATCTCGTCCATGACCTGGTGCGCGGCACACCCTGCCTCGACGAAGATCACTTCGGTCGGCTCGGGCGCGGAGTCGGCCAGATGGCGGGGAGTGAAGGGCCGGTCGAGCGGCGCGAGCCCGGCAAGCCACGGGTAGCCGATCCGGTGCGGGTCCCAGAAGTGGACATGGGAGTCGATCAGCGGCGGCCCTTCGGTACGGTCGAGCCGGAGCTGCGGGTCGGGCGTGTTCATAGCTGTGGCTGTCCTTTGGACGAGACGTCGGAGAAGGTGACACCGAAGTCCACCGCGGTGTGCACGACGGCGATGGCGTCCCGCTCGGCGAACGCACCGTGGACGGCGCGCCATGGCAACGCGTCGAAACTCACCGGGGACATCGCGGGAGCAGCGCAGTCCGTTCGGCATGCGGTCATGACGCCTCCTGTGCGCCCTGCTCGTCGAACGGTGTGCCATAGGACGGGCGGCCGGCGTGCGCAGGTCGAGCCGGAGTGTGAGGCGGATCCGGGTGGAGCGGGGCAGATCCACCCGCAGCCAGGGCCCGTCGACCTGGACCGTAGCGGAAGTGACGGCCGGCTGGCCGTGGCCGTAGTCGTAGAGGTCACCGATCCAGGAGGAGTCCTCGCAGACGGTGTGGTGCACGGTGCGGATGGTGTGCTCGGCGAACGCGCCCGCCTGCACGATCACCGACCGCGCGGCATCAGGGTCGAGGTTGACCAGGTCGACGACGGTGGCCTCCGGGTCGATGCGGGAGACCAGGGCCGCCACCGAGGGCGGCAGGCCCGGGCGGCGGGCGTCGGCGTCGTAGTAGCGCACGCGCGCCTGCTGCAGGCCGCCGTTGTAGATGACCTGCGGGCCGCCCCAGGTCAGCTGGACCAGCGCCTCGGTGACCACGGGGTTCGACTGCTGCCACAGGTGGATGTCGGCCTCGGGCACGTCCGTGCCGCGGTAGCGCTCCATCCGGGCCAGCCGGTGGCGCACCTGGGCCTGCGCGGCGGCGAGGATCCGCTCCGGATAGCCGGGGTCGTCGCCGGCGAGGAAGGCGAACCACGGCTCCTCGTGCCCGGCCTCCTCCTTGCTGCGGAACGGCCGCACCGTGCGCCAGTCGTAACCGCTGGCCGCGCGCAGCCGTTCGAGGCGCGCACGGTCCGCGGCCGAGGCGGAGTGGTGCCACAGGGCGATCGGCACCGCCGGCGGCATCGGGTTGTAGTCGAACCAGCCGCGGTCCGCGTGCCGGAACGGCACGTGAAGTGTGGGGGTGCGCACGTCCTCGCCGAGTTGGACGGACCACTTGGACTGGAGGCTGGAGTCCGCCTCCGTGAAGGTCATGACCTTGCCGTGGGCGATGATCTCGTCCAGGGCGGGACGGACCAGGTCCAGGTAGGAGTCGTCGCCGGTGGCGGCGGCGCCGGCCAGCGCCGCGACCATCGCGGCGTGCCCGACGCTGTACCAGCCGTGCGGCCAGGACCAGCCGTAGTGGCCGCCGTACCAGCGGCCCTCCAGCAGTCCGCCGACGGTGCCGTCCGGGGCGACGTTGTCCGGGAGGACGCCTCCGTTGGCGGTAGCCCGCTCCCGCCAGGCGCCGACGTACTCGGCGATCCAGTCGCGGTAGCGCGGCTCGCCGGAGAGGATCAGGGCGTTGAGGACGAGCCCGGACGGCGGCCAGGTTGACCGCGGTGTCGCCTGACGCCCATCCTGCGGCGCATCTCATCGCCCAGACGCGGATCGCGGTCGAGCGGCGGTTCGTCGGCGCCGGCCGGCAGCGATCCAGTCCAGCGGGAAGCCGTACATCCTCGCTTCCTTGGGCAGCCAGGGGTAGGCGTCGCCGTCGAAGAGCCCTTCGCGTCGCGGGTCGCTGCCGTTGTGCGGCCGGCGGATGATGCGGTGTTCCGGGTCGTAGTTGCCGTGCCGCGGATCCACGTACAGATCCGCGAAGCGCAGCGCCCGCTCGGACCAGCGGTCCGGGGCGGCCATGCACAGGAAGTAGAACAGCAGCAGGCTCTCGCCCTGGTGGAACCAGTCGTAGCCGCGTTCGTACTCGTCGTGGAGCATGCCCAGTTCGGTCAGCTGCCGGGTGACGCCCTCCCAGTGCTGCTCGGACTGCGGCCAGCAGGTCGTCGGCGTCCGCCGAGCAGGTAGAGCTGGGGCCAGTTGAAGAAGACCTCGTAGAAGTCGTCCACGCCGTCGCGCGAGGTGAGCTCGCCGCGCGTATCTCAGCCGCCCGTCGGGTCCGGTGAAGTCGTCGGCGAACCGGCGCCAGGCGTGGTCGAGCAGGTCGAACAGCTCACGCTGTGCCATCGCCCAGCCCGGCGGCTCGAGCAGCGGCACCGAGGCCGTGATGACGGGGTGCATGCGAGATCTCCATTCAGGCAGGGCGCTACCCGGCGTCGCGGCCGAGGTTTCGGTGCGCTGTTGGTGACGTCGTACGGTCGCGGCGGATGGCTCAGCTCTTGGTGGCGCCGGCGAGCATGCCGGCGACCAGGAAGCGCTGGGAGAAGAGGAAGACGACCAGCACGGGAGTGATCGCCAGCAGCGTGGCCAGCGCCAGTTCGGGACGCTGAACGGCGAGCGTGCCGACGGTCGGATTGAACTGCGGGACGTTGTCGAGCAGCGTGCCCAGGCCGACCTGGACTGGGAACTGGCTCGCTCTCGGGCAGCATGACGTAGGGCAGGAAGTAGTTCGTCCAGTTGGCGACGAAGCTGAAGAACCCGACCAGAGCGACGACCGGGGTGGCCAGGGGCAGCGCGACGCGGCGGAACACGCCGAACTCCGAGCAGCCGTCGAGCCGTGCCGGCGTCCAGCAGTTCCTTCGGTAGGGCGGTGCTGAAGTAGATGTAGGTCAGGTACACGCCGAACGGGTAGAAGGCGTACGGCAGGATGATCGACCACATCGAGCCGATCAGATGGACGGCGTTGACCTCCAGGAACAGCGGCACCACCAGCGTGGCGTTCGGCATCAGCATCACGACGAGGGTGGCGACCAGCAGCATGCGCCGCCCGCGGAACTCCGTCATCGCCAGTGCGTAACCTGCGGGAATCGCCACGCACAGGGTGATGACCAGGGCGAGGAACGAGTAGAGCGCCGAGTTGCGCAGCCACAGGAAGATCGGCGTCGTCCTGGTATGCGGTCAGCGCATCCCAGTTGGCCCGCAGTGCGTGCCAGGATCCGAACGACAGCGGGTTGCCGTGGACGAGCTGCTGGTCGGTCTTGGTGGCGGCCAGCAGGAGCCACAGTACCGGAAGCACGAAGAAGACCAGGAACAACACGAGCACGAGAGCCGGCAGCGGGTTGGCACCCGGCCGCGAGCGGTGCGCCGCGGTCCGCCCCGGCTCTGTGACCGGTCTCGCCGCGGACGCCTGAGGGGCGGCCGCCGGGCCGCGGTGTCAGTCTGCATCGAAGAACCCCGACCGTGCGACGAAGACTCCGGCGACGACGAGCCCGACCACCAGCAGCTCCACCGAGATGGCCGCCGCGGTGTTGATGTCGTTGTTCTGGAAGGCGAAGTCGTAGGACGAGCTGGTTGAGCGAGTAGTCTCGGCCGGCGACTCCGACGCTGGCCTGGGACAGCAGCTGCGGTTCGACGAAGAGCTGGGTGCCGCCGGCGAAGGCGAGGATCACCATGTAGACGATCCATTTGCGCAGCAAGGGGATCTGGATGCGCCGTGCGGTCTGCCAGGGACCCGCGCCGTCGATGCGGGCCGCCTCCAGGATGTCCGGTGGAGATGTTGTTCAGCGCCCCGTACATGACGACGATCCAGCCGCCCGCGCCGGTCCAGAACGCGATGAGGGCGAACAGGACGGGCAGGTGGCCGGGGGCGATGACCTGGCCGAAGGTGTGGAGACCGAAGGCACGCAGCAGGAAGCCGACCGGGCTGACCGTCGGGGTCGAGCAGGAACAGCCAGACCATGACGCTCGCCGCGCCGGCCAGTGCGCCGGGGACGTAGTAGAGGAAGCGCAGCGCCTTGCTCACCCCGCTGCGCCGCCAGACGGTGCAGCAGCAGCGCCAGGCCGACGACGAACACCACCAGCGCCACCAGCCAGAACAGCAGGTACAGCGCCACATGCTCGACGGCGGAGGCGAACCGGAAGTCGCCGGCCGCGGTGGTGAAGTTCGACAGGCCCGCGAAGCGTGCCGCCGCTGTCGGTGAAGGCGAAGTAGACCGCGTAGCCGGTCGGCACGACACCGAACGCGATCAGCAGCACCACGTAGGCGGCGACGAAGCCGTGGCCGGCCCGGCCGGACCAGGTCGCCCGCGTGCCGCGGGGCGCGCGGTCCCGGCCCGGCTCCGCGGTGGGCTGCGCACGTCACTGGCGTCACCTTGTACCCGTCGGAGCGGGCGTAGTTCACGATCGCCTTCTTCCACGTCGGGCAGCAGCGAGACGATGCTCTTGCCCGCGGTCAGCCCCGGAGTGACCGTGGCCGCCCAGATGGCCTCCTGGCTGAACTGCCCGTAGCCCCACCCGGACCACACCTGGTCCGCCGCGGCCTGCAGCGGGCGCGGCGATGTCGCCGGCGTAGTAGCCGGAGGACGCCTGCTTGGCCAGCCAGGTCTTCGCCGCGGGCGCGTAGGCCGGGTAGCCGGGGGCCAGCTTGCCCTGGTAGTCGTTCGACGGTGGTCACCCAGGTCAGGAAGTCGGTGGCCGCCTTCGAGGTTGCGCGCTGTGCGCGGACAGCAGCCAGGTGCCGCCGCCGACGTTGCCGACCGATGCGCCGCGGTCGCCGGACCACTGAGGCATCGGCGCGACCGCGATCTGGTGGGCGGGGGTCTTGAAGCGTGCCCTGGAACAGCGCGCCGCCGTACCACGACGGGCCGGGCATCATGAGGATCTTGTCGGCCTAGTTCTTGTCGAAGTCCGAGCTGAACACGCTGCTCAGGGACATGGTCTTGTTCTTGATCAGGGTGTCCAGCAGCGAGGCCATCCGGGTGCAGTTCGCGCTGGTCGGTGTTGACCGTGACCGCCTTGGGCCCGGTGATCGTGGTTGGCGCCGCACTTGCTCGCCCACATGTAGATCTCGGGGGCGAAGGAGTCACCCGCGGAGCCGACCAGGTAGCCGGGGTGCTCGGTGGCGACCTTCTGACCCAGCGCCTGGTACTGCTCCCAGGTCGCGGGCACCGTGTAGCCCCACTTCTTCATGCAGCGCGCGCGTTGTACCAGAGCACGGTCTGGGCCAGGTCGTTGCGCAGGCAGTAGAGCGTGCCGTCCACCGTGCAGGGGTCGTTGGCTCCCTTCGCCCACTTCGCGAGGGTGGACTTGGGGATCAGTCCCTTGTTCAGCGGGGCGGTGAAGCCCGCGTCGCACCGCCCACGAGGTCTCGTTGTTCTGCGAGCTGAAGACGACGTCGGGCCAGCCCTTGCGGGTGCGGTTGAACAGGCTCACCTTGGTACGCAGGTAGTTCGAGCCGTTGGCGTCGCCGTCGTAGGTGACGATGTCCATCTTCACCGCGGGGTGCTGCTTCTGGTACAGCTTGGCGGCGGCCAGACGCGCGGAGTCCACCCACACCGTCAACGTGCCGTCGGTCTGCTTCACCGGCTGGAATCCGCCCTGAGCGCCGTGTTGACTCCGCCGCCGCATGCGGCAACGGCCACCAGGGCGAACATACCGACCACGCCCAGAAGTCCGGTATGCCAGCGGCCCTTCCTCGATCTCTTCGCGCCGACCGCGCGGACCTTCGCTGTCATGAACGGCTCCACTCGATGTCGTGTCCACTGGCGGGAAACCTGGTCGGCGGACGGCGTTGCTTCCACGTCCTGGCTCGGCTTATGGGTCGGTCGAGTGATGCGGCAACAGACCGCCCAGGGTCGCTGCGGACGGAGCGCTCGCCTTGGTCACACATGAGAGCGGCCCGAGCAGGGTGCAGTCAACGGGATGAGCAGGCTTATATTCAAGATTTTTTACCAGAGATGATGCGCACAGGCAGATCTTTATCCTGCATATGACAGATTGTTCAGATTGTCACCCTGAATGAGTCAGACACATTTTGTGTGTAGCGGCAGGTATATGATTTTCAGGAAGCAAGGTTCAACCGAGCAGGGGCCGATCGGCCTCTGCGCCGAGGGAGGCAGGCCGTTGGACGGCAAGCCCGTGCCGGCGGCCGGCGACACGGCACCCTCCAGGCCGCGCAACGCCGATCCGACGGGCCCCTATCGCCCCGGGTACGAGCGCGTGGCCGAGCAGATCCTCCAGCTCATCGCCGAGTTGAAGTTGCAGCCCGGCGAACGGATGCCGACGGAGAACGACCTGGCTTCCCGCCTGGGCACCAGCCGCACGGTGGTACGGGAGGCCGTGAAGATCCTTTCCGCGATCGGGCGGGTGCGCGCACAGAAGGGACGCGGCCTGTACGTGGCGGACGACGAAGGCATCCTGGGCTCCTCGCGCTGGGGAAGTTTCTTCCTGCCGACCGACCTGGACCACGTCTACCAGCTCTTCGAGTTTCGGCGGGTACAGGAGGCCGCGGCCAGCCGACTGGCCGCCACCCGGGCGACTCCCGCCGAGTTGCGCGCCATCGAGACTGCCGCGGAGATGTGCAGGGAAGGCCATGTGACAAGGCAATGGACCCTGTTCGACCGCGGTGACGACGACTTCCACCTCGGCATCGCCACCGCCTCGCACAACCCGTTCCTCGTTGCGGCGGTGCGCGAAGCGCGCCGGCTGCAGCGGCAGTCCAGCACGATCGGGCTGCACGGCACGGTCGGCGGCCATGCCGCGGAGGCGGTGGATGAGCATGCCGCGATCTACCGGGCCATCAGGGATGGCGATCCGGAAGCGGCAGCCCGGGCCGCCATGGCTCACCTGGACAACACGCTCGAAGACTACCGGCGCGAGATCCAGCGCCGCGTCTTCGGCTGACCTTCACGACCGGTCGCGATAGGCAGACACACGCCCCCTCTCGTCGCCGAGAGGGTTGACAGGCTTCGGGGTCCCTCTGCCATTCTAACCGTCCGAGAGTCCGACCAATGTTCGAAATATCGACTGCCGCATGGACTCCGCAGACGCGCACCAGCCCCGAAGTGCCGTCCAGAAGCCTTGGCGCTTCATGCGTATATGACATGAACATGATCATTCGAGTCCTGGCCAGAAGTCGACCGTCGCCCTGTGCCCTGTCCACGGCGACGGGCTGCCGACCGCCCTGCGTCACCCAGAGCCCTTGGAGGCGATGATGACCTCAGTTCGACCACGCTGGACGACTCCACCGCTGTCGACCAGCACGAAGTTCAGACGAGCGGTCGCCTTACTGGTGGGCGCCATGCTGGCTTTCGCCGTCCCTGCCGTCGTACAGCCCACGACGGCCCTAGCGGACAACCCGATCGTGCAGACCATCTATACCGCCGACCCCGCACCACTGGTCTACAACGACCGGGTCTACCTCTACACCGGCCACGACGAGGACAACTCCTCCACCTACACCATGAAGGAGTGGCGGGTGTGGTCCTCCGATGACATGGTCAACTGGACGGACCACGGTTCCCCACTGGACCTGTCCTCCTTCAGCTGGGCATCCAAGAACGCCTGGGCAGGCCAGACCATCTACCGCAACGGCAAGTTCTACTGGTACGTGCCGATGACGGACAAGGCGACCGGCCAGATGGCCATCGGCGTGGCCGTGTCGGACAGCCCCACCGGACCCTTCCATGACGCCCTCGGCCACCCGCTGGTGGAGAACGGCCAGATCGACCCGACGGTCTTCATCGACGACGACGGCCAGGCCTACCTGTACTGGGGCAACCCGGACCTGTGGTACGTCAAGCTGAACGCCGACATGACCTCGTACACGGGCAGTCCGAGCAAGATCCAGCTCACCACGGCAGGCTTCGGCACCCGCACCGGAGACGCCAACCGACCCACCCTGTTCGAAGAGGGCCCCTGGGTCTACAAGCGCAACGGCCTGTACTACATCGTCTTCGCGGCCAAATGCTGCTCGGAGTTCATCGCCTACTCCACGGCGCCCGGCCCGACCGGGCCATGGACCTACCGGGGCACCATCATGCCCACGCAGGGCGGTAGCTTCACCAACCACCCCGGCATCACCGATTTCAAAGGCAATTCATACTTTTTCTACCACAACGGTGGCCTCGCCGGTGGAAGCGGCTACACGCGTTCGGTCGCTGTGGAGAAGTTCTCCTACAACTCCGACGGCACGATCCCGACGATCAATATGACCAGCACGGGCGCGCCCCAGGTCGGCACGCTCAACCCCTACACACGCCAGGAAGCCGAAACGATCGCCTGGGAGTCCGGAGTCGAAACCGAGCCCGCCAGCGAGGGAGGCATGGACGTCGGGTACATCGAGAACGGCGACTACATCAAGGTCAAGGGTGTGGCTTTCGGCGCGGGCGCGTCGTCCTTCACCGCTCGCGTGGCCTCGGCGACCGGCGGCAGCACCGTCGAACTGCACCTGGGCAGTCCGGACGGGACGACGGTGGGCCGGTGCAGCGTGCCGAGCACAGGTGACTGGCAGACCTGGACGAGCGTGTCCTGCCCGGTCAGCGGTGCGACGGGCACCCAGGATCTGTACCTGAAGTTCACCGGCGGCAGCGGCTATCTGCTCAACATGAACTGGTGGCAGTTCACCGCAGCAGCCACCGTGGCACCGCCCAAGTAGACCGTGGCACGGCGGCGCCCCACTTGCCCGGCAAAGTGATCGACGCCCCGGCTCCTTGACTGTTCCGTACCGATCGATAAAGGACAGACAGTGTTTTCTCACGCTACGTTGGCCCGCTCGGCGAGACAGTGGCTGCGGACCGGCACACTCGCCCTGGCCGCAACCCTGACCATCGCCGCGTCCGCCGCAACCCTGACCGCGGCCCCACCCGCCGCAGCCCTGGGCAACGACCTCGCGCTGACACCGCAGATGGGCTTCAACGACTGGAACGCCTACGGCTGCAACGTCTCCGAGTCGCTGATCAAATCCACGGCCCAGGCCATGCACACCAATGGCATGCAGGATGCCGGCTACCAGTACGTCAACATCGACGACTGCTGGATGACGCACTCCCGCGACAGCTCCGGGCGGCTGGTCCCGGATACGTCCAAGTTTCCCGACGGGATCAAGGGCACTGCCGACTACGTCCATTCACTGGGCCTGAAGCTGGGTATCTACGAAGACGCGGGCCTCCAGACCTGTGCCGGCTACCCCGGCAGCCTGGGCCACGAGACCACCGACGCGCAGACGTTCGCCTCATGGGGCGTGGACTACCTGAAGTACGACAACTGCTACGCGGGACCGGGGTGCGCACTGAACAGCTGCCCCAACGGCACCAAAACGCCCGCGCAGACCCGTTACACCACCATGCGCGACGCCCTGGCCGCGACCGGCCGACCGATCCTGCTCAGCCTGTGCAACTGGGGCGAGGAGAACGTGTGGACCTGGGGCACCAACATCGGCAACAGCTGGCGCACCACAGGCGACATCAATGCCAGCTTCTCCAGCATGCTGTCCATTTTCCACAGCAATGTGGGCCTGGCCTCCTATGCAGGGCCCGGCCACTGGAACGACCCGGACATGCTTGAGGTCGGCAACGGCTCGTTGACCGCCACCGAGAGCCGCTCGGAATTCAGCTTGTGGGCACAGATGGCAGCGCCCCTGATCGCCGGTACCAACATCGCCACGGCCAGCAGCGCCACCTTGTCCATTCTCACCAATACCCGGGTGGTCGCGGTGGACCAGGACTCGCTCGGCAAGCAAGGCACCATGGTGTCCTCCGCCGGCGGCCTCGACGTGCTGGCCAAGCCGCTGGCGAACGGCGATGTCTCAGTGGCGCTGTTCAACGAGACCGGATCGACCTCGACCATCACCACCTCCGTCGGTGCCGTGGGCAAGACGGGAGCCTCCTCGTACACATTGACCGATCTCTGGTCGGGTGCGACCTCCACCACGTCGGGCACCATCAGCGCCTCCGTCCCGGCGCACGGCACGGTGATGTATCGCCTTGCGGGAGGCACGAGCGGTGGGACCGGCGATACTGCGGGTGCGGTGCGCGCGGTAGGTGCGGGCAAGTGCCTGGATGTGCCGAACTCCACGACCACAGCCGGCTCCGCGGTGCAGATCTGGGACTGCAACGGCGCCTCGAACCAGGTCTGGACGCATAACTCGTCGAACCAGCTGACGATCTACTCCGGCACGTCCCAGAGATGCCTGGACGCCTACGACAACCAGACCACGCCCGGCACCGCCGTGGACATCTGGCCCTGCAACGGCCAGACCAACCAGCAGTGGAAGGTCAATTCCGACGGCACCATCACCGGCGTCCAGTCCGGGCTGTGCCTCGACGTGAACGACGCGGCCACCGCCAACGGCACCCTCGTTGAACTGTGGACCTGCAACGGCCAGACCAACCAGAAATGGACAGTGGGGTCGTAGCTCGTCTGGCGTCAGCCGCGCATCCTCCGAAATATTTTCGGTACTGATGGCGAATCTTGCGATAAGTATTGACGCCGCCCGCTGGCTTCATATCATCCAGATGCTCGATACTTCGGCATTCGTTTGACCCTTCGAACAATGAAGGCCGCTTCACTCGCCCAGCAGGGCACTTCCAGGCCACGCCCACCGCAACGGCCGAGCCGCAAGAAGCACGCCGCTCAGCTGTATGTCATGGCCTCATCAGCCCTTTCGAGGCGTTGTGCGGCGGGCTTGCACCACGACGATCAATGTCCGATACAAGCCGGCGTGTTGCGCAGCGGCCCGAAAACAACGAGCAGCATCGGTCTTTCGGAAAGTCTCGCAAGACAGGGAAGCCACAAGGAGGCAGCCCCGAGCCCACGGACCGCTACGAACCGCACCACATCGACAGTCCGGACAGCCTCCGACGGGCCAACCGGAACCGCTACCTCAAGGACGAAGAGGTCCCCATGCACAGAGGAAGTTTCAGCCGCAGACATCTGTCTGTGATGCTCACCGCCGCGGTTGCGGCCCTGGTCGCGCTGGCGGCGATGCTCGTCGCCAATCCGGCTCAGGCGGCCTCCACCGGCGCCCTGCGCGGCTATTGCTTCCGGCCGGTGTCTCGACGTGTCGAACGCCAGCCAGACCGACGGTGCGGACCTGCAGATCTGGGACTGCTCGGGCGGGACCAACCAGCAGTGGACGTTGACGGACAGCAACCAGCTGACCGTGTACGGCAACAAATGCCTGGACGTTCCGAACCACGCCACCACGGCCGGTACCCCGGTGCAGATCTGGACCTGCAACGGCGGTGCCAACCAGCAGTGGCGGGTGAACTCCGACGGCACGATCGTCGGCGTGGAGTCCGGGCTGTGCCTGGACGTCTACGGGCTCCGGTACGGCCAACGGCACGGCGGTGGAGCTCTGGACGTGCAACGGCGGCAGCAACCAGAAGTGGACCGGCCTGTCCGGGGTCGACGCGACGGACGGGCGGCACGTGCTCTCTTCCGTCGACGTACCGGTGGACGTCGACGGGTGCGTTGGCGCAGCCGGCGAACGGGCTGGGTCTCGCTGAAGGACTTCACCAACGTCGTCTACAACGGCAAGCACCTGGTCTACGCGTCGAACGTGTCGGGATCGTCGTACGGCTCGATGGCGTTCAGTCCCTTCACGAACTGGTCGGACATGGCGTCGGCCGGCCAGACCGGAATGAGCCAGGCCACGGTGGCGCCCACGCTGTTCTACTTCGCGCCCAAGAACATCTGGGTGCTGGCGTACCAGTGGGGTGCGTGGCCCTTCATCTACCGCACGTCGAGCGACCCCACCAACCCCAACGGCTGGTCCTCGCCGCAGCCGCTGTTCACCGGCAGCATCTCCGACTCCGGCACCGGCCCGATCGACCAGACCCTGATCGGCGACGGCCAGAACATGTACCTGTTCTTCGCCGGTGACAACGGCAACATCTACCGGGCCAGCATGCCGATCGGGAACTTCCCGGGCAGCTTCGGCTCGTCGTACACGACGGTCATGAGCGACTCGACGAACAACCTGTTCGAGGCGGTCGCAGGTCTACAAGGTCCAGGGCCAGAACCAGTACCTCATGATCGTCGAGGCGATCGGCGCGAACGGTCGCTACTTCCGCTCGTTCACCGCCTCCAGCCTGAGCGGTTCATGGACCCCGCAGGCCGCCAGCGAGAGCAACCCCTTCGCGGGCAAGGCCAACAGCGGCGCCACCTGGACCAACGACATCAGCCACGGCGACCTGGTCCGCAACAACCCCGACCAGACCATGACCATCGACCCCTGCAACCTGCAACTCCTCTACCAGGGCAAGTCCCCCAGCGCCGAGCGGCCCCTACGACCAACTGCCCTGGCGGCCGGGCGTCCTCACCCTGCAGCACTGACCTGCCTGATCCACGGTGATCGCGTTGTGGTGCGGTCTGCAGACGCATAGGCGAGCGGTTCACGGGGTGAGCAGCTCCATCTGCTGACCGGTACTCACCGCGCGGAGGAGCCCCAGCCGGTGCACGGCTGGGGCTCCTCTTCTTATGGACTTCGCAGGATGTGGCCACCACCTGATTCATACGACGGAGGCGCCATGGGCCAGTGACTGGAGAGGAACGGGAGCAGGACGCTCCGCTGTGCTCGCCACGGGCACTCTGCGGTCGTCGGTGGCCGAGACAAGAACGGACTCCAGGACGTCCAGCACGTGGTAGGCAAGGGCACCCCCGGCCCGCGGCTCCTCACCCGGCGAGGTCAGGGCAAGGTCCGCGACCCCGATTCCCCTGCCGGCGTTTCGGTACCCCGCGGACACCGGAAGGGTTTCCCACCTGCCGCCTTGGAGGCGGCGAAGCTGCACCTCGCCATCGAAGTAGTTCGGATCCGGGACCGCGAGACTGCCGGTTTCGCCATGGACCTCGATGTTCGCGGATTTTGTGGCCACCGCGTCGAAGCTCATCACGAGGGTGGACAGCACCCCGGACGCATGCGTGAGGATGCCTGTGACATGGGTGCCGACGCTGACAGGTATCGCTTCCCCACTGCGCGGACCGGACGCGATGACTCTGGTGGCCCTTGTGCGGCTGGCGGCTCCGAGCACGGAGGTGACCGGGCCGAGCAGCGTGACCAGGGCGGACACGTAGTACGGACCCATGTCCAGGAGGGGGCCTCCCCCCGGCTTGTAGTAGAAGTCCGGGTTCGGATGCCACCGCTCGTGGCCGGGGACGACCATGGTGGCTGTCGCCGCGACGGGTGTGCCGATCACTCCCCCGTCGATCGCCGCGCGGGCGGTCTGGATGCCGGTCCCCAAGACCGTGTCCGGTGCGCAGCCGACGACGACGCCCGCCTTCGCTGCCGCTTCCAGCACGGATCGTGCCTGGATGGTGGTCGCGGCCAGCGGTTTCTCCCCATAGACACCCTTCCCGGCGGCGATCGCCGCCAGGGCTATGTCTGCGTGTGCGTCCGGCACGGTCAGATTGACCACCAGGTCGACATCGGTGGCGGACAGCAGCTCTGTGACCGTGCATGCCCTCACCCCGGCGCGGCTGTCGGCGACCTCCGCAGCGCGATCGGGGGCGAGATCCGCAACGGCGACCAGGTTCACCGTCTCCAGCCTGTCGAACTGTGCAAGGTACTGGCCGCTGATGACTCCGCAACCGACCATGCCGATGTTCAGCGGCTTGCCCACAGCAGCCCTCTTTCGATGATGGTTCTCACATTGGGGTCCTCCAGCACCGGCATGTGGTGCCCGGGGGTCGCAACGAACACCCGGCCCTTGCCCCACTGCCTGGTCCAGATGGCCGGAGACACCACCGGCCGGTTCCACGGATCCCACTCCCGTACCGACTGCGTGGTCGTAGCCAGCACATCGATGTAGTCGTCACAGAGGACCCAGTACTGCTCGGTGACGAGTTCGAAATCGCCGATGCCGCGGGTAATGGGATGGTCTGCCGCCGCCGGCAACATGTTGACGGTGTACGGAACGTAGTTGTCGGACTGCTCGCCTGCACGTTCTGCGGGATGCACCCCGGGATGGCAGGCGAACTGCCCGCCGATCAGATGCAGGTAATCGGAGCTGTTGCGGTAGGAGTCGGCTATGCCGCCATGCCATCCGGCGAGCCCGGTGCCGGCCTCGACGGCCGCGCGCAGTCCCCGCAGCTCCGCTTCCTCGATGGTCGACATCGTCATGCACTGCACGATCAAGTCGACACCGGCCATGAAGGAGGCGTCCGCATAAACCGAGGGGGACTCCTCGACACGTACCTCGTAACCGTGATCTCTCAGATGCGGAATGAACAGCTCCGTCGCCTGGACCGGTTGATGGCCCTCCCAACCGCCGCGTACAACAAGAGCTTGTCTGCGATGCATTGTCGAACATTCTCCTTCGGTAGAAGCAGGCGGCGACGCTCGGCAGTCGGCCGGGCACTGTCGAGTCGGACGATCCGGATGGTTCCGCCCTGCCCACCAGGGTTCGAAATATTTTCGAGGAACATCGAAATTCGGAGATGACCTTAAGGAGCAGGTCAGACAGCGTCAAGGAGGGTCGAGCCGAGGAAATCACACGCCCGTCTCGCACAACCCGGCAGCAGCACCCCGAGAGGGGAAGTTTTCGCAGCTCAGCGGCAACACTTGACTCGGCATCCGATGGCTATCAAGCTGAGCAAGTCCGAAATTATTTCGATCCTTGAGGGTGCCGACTGATGCCTGATGCGGTGCGGAAAGCACCCAAACCGACGCTCGCCGCGGTGGCCCGGCGAGCTGGCGTGTCTGCGCCGACGGTCTCAAAGGTGCTCAACGGCCGGACCGACGTTGCTGCAGCGACCAGGGCACGGGTGATCAGAGCGCTTGAGGACACAGAGTACGAGTCTCCCCGGAAGCGACGAGCCACCAGAGACATCGATACCAGCCCTCCGGCGATCGAGATCCTGATCGACGGTCTCGTCGCCGGCTATATGACCGAAGTCCTTGCGGGCTTGCTCGACTACGCTGCCGAGCTCGGTATCGAGACGGTGGTGGGCATGACAAGCGGAGTGTCCGCTCGGCCTCTGACACCGGAGGACAGGGCTCAGCGCATGATCGACGAGGGACGCCAGGGGCTCCTCGTGGTCAATTCCGCCATACAGGAGTCCCACCTGGGTGCCTTCCTCGACAGGCAGATCCGCGTGGTGGTCATCGATCCCCACAACACACCGTCGGACGTTGTGAGCGTAGGAGCGACCAACTGGGCGGGCGGCAAATCGGCGACCGAACACCTCATCGAACTCGGCCACCGACGCATCGCCTTCGTCGGCGGTCCCGTGGCCGTCGACTGCAATCTGGCCCGCCTGCACGGTTACTTGGCGGCCCTGATGGCCGCCGGTATCCCCGTCGACGAGAAGTACATCGTCCACGGCGAGCTCTCCGCCGACCACGGCGTCCGCGGCCTGGCCACTCTTTTCTCCCTCAGCACTCCCCCCACTGCCATCTTCGCGGCCAACGACCCCATCGCCTTCGGCGTCCTCACCGAGGCGCGCCGCCGCGGGATCGCCATCCCCCAAGACCTCAGTGTGGTCGGGTTCGACGGGTCCCACCTGGCTGAGGAGTCCGTTCCCCGGCTCACGACCGTAAATCAGCCGCTGGACGCGATAGCCCGCGCCGCCCTTGACTCCCTTCTTCGGCAGGTCGAGGGCGTACCTTCCACCGCCAAGCGCACGGAACTCGCGACGAACCTCATCGTCAGAGATTCGACCGCACCACCTACGACGACCACCGCGTGCACAAGCACCAGCGACGGACTGCAAGGGGAGTGAGCGCTCACGACAGCACGCCCCTCACGTCGCTGTCGGGACACCAGCGGCACCAGTGGTCAGACGGCCCGTGGCCCCTCCCTGGCATCGCCCCGGTCGGCCTCTCGACCAGGGCGATCTGCGTCGTCAGCACTCCCACATGCAGGCCGACCACCGAAACCACAGGCCCTACGCCAACTGGTCCTGCCCCTGCCTGAGGCGCGGCAGGGGCAGGTGCGAGGTGGTCCGGTGTGGATCTCTTGGTGTTCGGTTTCAGCCCTTCACGGCGCCGGTGAGGCCGCCGACGATCTTCTTCTCGAAGATCGAGAAGAAGATCAGTGCGGGCAGCATGGCGAGTGAGGTGAACGCGAGGACTTTCGCGGTGTCCGTGGAGTACTGCGAGGAGAACGCCTGCACGCCGAGCGGCAGGGTGAAGTTTGCTTGCGAGTTGAGGATGTACAGGGGCAGGACGTAGTTGTTCCAGCTGCCGATGAAGGAGAGGATGCCGACGGTCACCACGCCGGGCAGCGACAGCGGGATCACCATGCGGAAGAAGAATCCGAGTCGGCTTGTACCGTCGATCGCGGCGGCTTCTTCGATCTCGTTCGGAATGGCTCTGAGGAACGGCACCAGGATGATGACGGTCGTCGGCAGGCCGAAGGCGATCTGCGGGACGATCACGCCGAACAGGCTGTCGACGAGGCCGAGGTCCTTGACGACGATGTACAGCGGGGTGATCGCGATGACCATCGGGAACATCAGGCCGGCGGCGAACAGGGAGTACATCGCGCCCTTGAGCTTGAAGTCATAGCGCGCGAGCACGAAGCTCACCATCAGGCCGAGGATGACGATGCCGATGGTGCTGGCGAGCGCGACGACGATGGAGTTGGCGAATTCTCCCCAAAACGTCTGCGACTTCAGGACGTTGATGTAGTTGCTGAAGATCCAGGGGTGCGGCAGGCCGGCCGGGCTCGTGGTGATCTGCGAGTTGGTGCGGAATCCGCCGACCACGATGTAGAGCACCGGTGCGATGCAGACCGCGATGAAGATCAGCGCGATGAAGTAGGTGACAGGATTGCCCCACTTCTCCGGCTTTTCGCGAGGGTTGCGACGGCCGGCGGGCGCGTTCGGGTCCACGGCGGAGGAGGGCCAGGAGTTGGCGGTCGTCGCGCTCATCAGGCGGCTCCTTCAGTGACGGCGCCCTTGAGGTCGCGGCGCAGGATAAAGCGCTGGTAGATCAAGGCGACGATGAGCGAGATCAGGAACATCACGACCGCGATGGCGCTGCCGTAGCCGTAGTTGCCCGCGTTGCGGCCCTGGGCGAGCATGTAGATCGCCATGGTCGAGGTGCCCGCGGTGCCCGAGACGTACTGGCCCCAGATGATGTAGACGAGATCGAACAGCTGCAGCGAGCCGATGATCGACAGGAACGCCCAGATACGGATCGTGGGTCCCAGCAGCGGCAGCGTGATGCGGCGCTGGATCTGCCAGTAGGAGGCGCCGTCGATCTCGGCGGCCTCGAAGAGCTCCTCGGGGATCGACTGCAGGCCGGCGAGCATCAAAATCACCGCGAAGCCGATGTACTTCCACGAGATGATGCCCATCAGCGTCCAGATGGCCAAGTCCGGGTTGGAGAGCCAGTCAGCCTGCAAAAAGCCCAGGCCGACGTGGTCCAGCAAGTCGTTGATGGCGCCGGCGCTGGTGAGCATCAAGCTCCAGCCGGTACCGACGATGACCTCGGAGATGATGTAGGGCACGAAGATCAGGATGCGGATAACCGAACGGCCGCGGATCTTCTGATTGAGCAGCAGCGCGAGGATGATCGCCAGCGGGCCCTGGATGACCAAGGAGAGCACCAGGATGATGCCGTTGTGCCACAGCACCTGCTGGAACGCGGGATCGCTGAGGATCAGCTTGTAGTTGTTCAGGCCGACCCAGTCGGTGGCCGCCCCGTAACCGTGCCACCGGTAGAAGCCGTAGTACGCAGCGAGCGCCACCGGGAAGATCACGAACGCCAAGAACATAATGATCGCCGGTGCGGACATGACCGCGATCTCAAGTCGCATCTTGGCACGACCGCGGCGGCGCCCAGCCGCTCGCGGCGAAGTCGGAGACGCGGACTTCGCCGCGCCCCCGACTCCGGGCGTGCCCTGCGACTGGCGGCCCAAGGCCGTGTCAGTACCCAGGGGGTTGCTCATGGTCTGCTTACTCAGCCCTTCGCGGCGGCAGCGTTGGTGTCCTTGACGATGTCGGCGGAGGTGCCCTTGCCGGCCATCAGGTTCACGACGGAGGTGTTCATGGCGTTGCCGACGTTCTGGCCGTACTCGGTGTCAAGGAACTGCATCGCGTAAGCAGCCTTGTTGAAGGCCGTCAGAGCCGAGACGTTGTAGGAGTCGGTGACGACCGACTGCGCCGCCTTATTCACCGGAATCGAGTTGAAGGCCTTGGCAGTAGGCCTCCTGCTGGTCCTTGGTCACAAGGAACTCAACGAAGCCGAAGGCCTCCTTCGGTGCGTTCTTGGACAGCGAGTACCCGCCGCTGCCGCCCATGATGGCACTCGGGTCGCCCTGGCCGCCGGCCACCGCGGGGAAGGGGAACCAGCCCAGGTCGGGCAGCGGCTTCTCGTTCGGGGTCAAGCCGGCGATCACACCGGGGTCCCAGTTGCCCATGAGCTCCATGGCCGCCTTGTGGTTCGCGAGCATGCCGGCCGAGGACCCGGCGCCCTGCTGCGACGAGGCTGTCAGGAAACCCTTCTGGAAGGGGTTGACCTTCAGGAACGCAGCCAGGTCGTCGCCGGCCTTGGTCCAGCACGGATCATCGAACTTGAGCGACTTGGCAGCCGCCGTCATGATGTCGTGGCTGCACTCGCGCACGGCGAAGTTGTAATACCAGTGCGCAGCCGGCCAGGCGTCCTTGGCACCGACCGCGATCGGCGCGACCTTGATCGTCTTCAGCTTCGCGACATCGGCCTTGAGCTCGTCCATCGTCGTCGGCGTCGAGGTGATGCCGGCCTGCTTGAACAGGTCCTTGCTGTAATAGATGCCTTCGGGCTGCGTGTCGAGCGGCATCGCGTAGACCTTGCCGTCGATCGAGTCGCTCGCGAGAGCCGCCGCGCCTGTGTTCGCCTTGTCAGTGGCGGTGAGGTTCAGCGCCTGGATCTGGCCGGCGTCGAGCATGGCCTGCATCTTGCCGCCGCCGCGCTGCAGGAAGACGTCCGGCGCGGAGCTTGAGTTGAGCGCGGTCTGCAGCTTGCCGTCGAAGTCCTCGTTCTGGACCGTCTGAAGCTTGATCGTGACGTTCGGGTGCAGTGCGTGGTACGCCTTGGCGGCGTCCTTCCAGTACTGCGCACCGGGCCCGGTTGTCGCGTTCTCCCAGAAGGTCACCGTGGCCTTGCCGCCGGATGAACCGCTGCTACCGCTGTCGGCGTCGCCGTTGCCGGCGCATCCGGTGGCAACGAGTGCGATGCCCAAGCTGATCGCGACAGCCGTCGCGCTGCGTATTTTCCTCGTCATCATGGGAACTCCCTGATCTGACGTCATAGACGCAATGAGAAGATTTTGCGCAAGGTAATGGTCTGTTGGGTGCCAAGAGTCCCGTACGCGCGCTGATCTGGGTATTCAAGCGGCAGGCCGGCCATGGCAACAAGTGCGGATCGGGTACGTGTGCGAATTCGTGACGATCACTGCAACCCGTGCCGTCCAGCTGCGGGCATACGTGTGTGAACGTGCAAGGTGGGTGGCTGTGACCGTACGGAGTCGTCTCCGTTGCGGGGGGGCCGGTCGATCGAGAGTATGCGCTCGACGCAAAGCGGCAGTCAATGAATCATTTTCGAAAGTTCTACGAAACTTGCGACGATTTCATCAAGGCGACTGTGGAAATATTTCGACACCGGCCACCGATCGTGCCCATTCGGATGCGCTCCGTGCCGTGCGATCCCTTTGAGGCCTTGGCCGGCGCCAGGCCGCCAGGTTCTCCAGCTGTGCGGTGGCGGTGTGAACGAGCAGCACAGCCCCCGCAGTCGCCCGCCCTCGCCGGTCCGCGCCGACCCCCGGGCTCCCGGGTGCCGCCGCTAGTCGCCCACCGCTGTGAGTGCGGCCCGCTAGTGCTGTGACCACATACGTTCGCCGGGTCGGCGGTTCAGGCGGTTGGATGTCCGGTGACATTCCATCCGCTCTGGGGGTGTGGTGGCTGAGCCTGTCCGTGTGCGCAGGTTGTCCGACCAGGCGGGTCAGCGGCTGCAGCAGATCGTGCGGCGGGGAAGCACCACTTCGGTGCGCTACCGGCGCTCGATGATGATGCTGGCCTCGGCAGGCGGCAACCGGGTCCCGGTGATCGCCAAGCTGGTCCAGGCCGACGAGGACACCATCCGGGACGTGATCCACCGGTTCAACGAGATCGGCCTGGACTGACTGGACCCTCGGTGGGTGGGAGGCCGTCCCCGCCTGCTCAGTCCTGACGACGAGGACTTCGTCGTGGCGACGGCCACCACCCGCCCGACCAAGCTCGGCCAGCCCTTCACCCGCTGGTCCATCCGCAAACTCGCCGCCCACCTGCGCCGCGTCCCCGGCCACATGATCCGGATCAGCCGCGAGGCGTTACGGTGCCTGCTCGCCCGCCGCGGCATCACCCTCCAGCGCACCAAGACCTGGAAAGAGTCCCCGCCCCAGACCGTGACACCAAGCTCAACCGCATCGAGCAGGTGCTGGACCGTTTCCCGGACCGCGTCTTCGCCTTCGACGAGTTCAGGCCGCTGGGCATCCGCCCCACCGCCGGCTCATCCTGGGCACCTACCAGTCACCCTGAGCGTCACCCCGCGACCTACCACCGCACCCACGGAGTGCGCTACTTCCACGGCTGCTACGGCAGTTCACCGTCGCCAACTCCCACCACCCCAACCACACCGTCCAGACACGCGCCCTGCACGCCTACCTGCGCTGGCGCAACAAGAACGCCCGCCACCCCGACGTCCTCGCCGCCCAGCGCCGCGAGCGCGCTCGCATCCGAAGCGAGAAAGGCATCCGATGGGGCGGCAGACCCATCACCGCCGCGGCCTGAATGAACGAACAGCACAGCCCACCGCAACGTGCCTTGCGAGGAGCACCGCATGGACCACCAAGACGTTCAGGCAGCCATGGCGCACATGCTGGAAGTGCTGGGGCCTCGCACGGGCGAGGACTGGACAGTGCCAGCCGGCCCGCTGGAGTGGAGCTGCTGGCAGACGGCCTCACACATCGGCCACGACCTGCTGGCCTACGCAGGCCAGCTCGCCGCGCGCCCGACCGACGCCTACCTCCTCTTCGATCTGCGCGTGCGCCCCACCGCCTCGCCTGCCGAGGTGCTGCAGGTGGCCTCCGCCTGCGGCAGACTGCTCGGCAGCGCTCTGGCCACCGCCGACCCGTCCCTGCGGGCCTGGCACTGGGGTCCGTGCGACCCGACGGGGTTCGCGGCGATGGGCGTCGCCGAGATCCTGCTGCACACCCACGACATCACCCGCGGACTGGGGGTGGACTGGCTGCCGCCGGCACCGCTATGCGCGGCCGTGCTTGACCGACTGTTCCCCGATGCCCCGCCCGGCGAGCCCGTCCGAGTGCTGCTGTGGTGCACCGGACGTGGGGACCTGGATGGCCTGCCCCGCCGGATGTCGTGGACGTGGAAGGCGGCACGGCCCGACTGAGCGCACTCAACTCGGTGAACCTATGTGGTCAGAGCACTAGCTCAGGTGAACCCCTTGACAGCAGGTAGTTTTGCTTCAAAACTACCTGCCCGACTGAGGGAGGGGTTCAAATTTCGATCGTGATCGTCGGTGCCGGCATCGGCGGGCTCAGCACGGCCTTGAGCCTGCATCAGGCCGGGCACCGTGATGTACGCGTCTTCGAGCGGGTTGCTGACCTGCGTCCCTTGGGAGTGGGCATCAACCTGCTCCCGCACGCTGTGCGCGAGCTGATGGAGTTGGGCCTGAACGGTCGGATTGCCGAGCTGGCAGCGGCTCCCAGCACGCTGGCCTACTTCAACCGGTATGGGCAGCGGATCTGGAGCGAGCCGCGCGGCCTGCACGCCGGCTACCGGTGGCCCCAGCTGTCGGTGTACCGCGGGCGGTTGCAGTGGATGCTGCTGGAAGCAGTGCGCGACAGACTGGGTCCCGAGGCGGTCCTGACCGGGCACCGGCTGGTCGTGGTCGAGCACGGCGTGGATTCCGATGTCGCCTGCTTCGACACCGACGCCGGCGTGGTCCGTGTCAGGGCCGACGTGGTGGTGGGTGCGGACGGCATCCACTCGGCCCTGCGTCACCAGCACCATCCGCACGAGGGCCGGCCGCGCTGGAACGGCCTGACCTTGTGGCGCGGCACCGCACGCGTACCCGTCTACCTGGACGGAAGCACCATGATCATGGCGGGTGACGGCGAGCAGAAGTTCGTCGTCTACCCCCTCGGCCCGCCCGACGTCACCGGGCACACGCGGGTCAACTTCATCGCCGAGCGGCGTGCGAATGCCACGGACGGTGGGAACGCCGACTGGAATCGGGCCGTCGACCCTGCTCCGGTCGTCGAGTTGTTCCGTGACTGGCGCTTCGACTGGCTCGACGTGCCCGCCGTCATCGCGGCCGCGGAGGAGATCCTGGAATACCCGATGGTCGACCGGGACCCGGTCGACCAGTGGACGTTCGGCCGCTCCACGCTGCTCGGCGACGCCGCCCATCCCATGTACCCCAACGGATCCAACGGCGCGTCCCAGGCGATCCTGGATGCGCGGACGCTGGCGCTGCACCTGACCACCGCGCCGACGGTCGAGCAGGCCCTCGCCCGCTACGAGGCCGACCGCCGCCCGGCCACCACGGCGCTCGTGCACAGCAACCGCTGCCAAGGCCCAGAGCGCGTCATGGTGCTGGCCCACGAACGGGCGCCGCACGGCTTCCGTGACATCGGCGAGGTCTTCGCGCCGGGCGAACTGGCCGACATCGCCGCCTCGTACAAGCGGGCGGCCGGTTTCGACCCGGACTCGCTCAACAGCCGACCGTCACTGACCCCGCCGGGCGTCGGCCGATGAGTGACTTCGACCCCGCCCGGCTGGCCGCCGTCATCTCGCCCCTACGGCGTACGCTGCTGGCCGCGGCGCGCAGGGCCGAGCGTTTGCCGGAGATCCCCGACGCGCAGATCGAGATCATCCGAGCCCTGCCGCGAGGCACCGCCACGACCCCGGGCGAGCTTGCCGAGCGGCTGAACCTGAGCCGCCCCACGGTCAGCAACCTGCTGCGCGCCATGGACGTGGCCGGTCTGGTTACCCGCGCCCCGCACGCTGGCGACCGCCGCCAGGTTCAGGTCTGCGTCTCTGCGAAGGCGCTGGACCTGTTCGAACGCTTCGATCTCGCTGGCGCCGCGCTGGTCGCCGACGCGGCCGCGACCATGCCCGCCGCGGACCGTCGAGCGCTGGCCGCCGCGCTGCCGGCGCTGGAACGCCTGCGTGACGCCATCGCCGTCCAACCGCCGGCCACCCGTCCCGCGCCTGAACTGAAGGACACGCAATGACCGGGATCCGCCAACCGCTGTCCCGCTGGCTGCAGACCAGGCAACTCCAAGGAGTCACCCCAGGCCCCTACGACTTCACGGTGCAGCGCGACCTGCGCGTACCCATGGACGACGGCGTCGAACTGATCGCCGACCTCTACATACCGGTCGGCGAGGTGAACCCACCACTGCCCACCCTCGTCATCCGCTCACCGTACGGCCGCCACAGTTCCCTCACCCAGGCGCCGGCGTTCGCCCGCGAGGGGTTCACCGTCGTGGTCCAGAGCTGCCGCGGTACCTGGGGATCAGGCGGGACGTTCGAACCTCAACTCGACGAGCAGCGTGACGGCATGGCCACCCACCGGTGGGTGCGACGGCAACCGTGGTTCACCGGCTCGGTCGCGACCTACGGGCCGAGCTACCTGGGATACACGCAGTGGGCGGTGGCTGGGCGTATGCAGCGCGAGGAGCCTGACCGTGCACCTGACGCCCTCTGCCTGATCAACACGATGCCTGACTTCGGCGCGATCACCTGGGACAACGGAGCCTTTTCGCTGCGCAACGTGCTCGGCTGGTCGCGGTCGATGGACCTCAAGGACCGCCGCGGCCTCCTGTCGCTGCTGCGCGTCCTGCCGCTGCCCGACCGGAAGCTGGACGAAGCCTTCGATGTGCTGCCCCTGGGTGCCGGTGACACCGCCGCCGCCGGGCACCCGATCAGCTGGTACCAGGACTGGCTCAGCCACGAGAAACTCACCGACGACTACTGGACGCAGCAGTCGCACACCGCCTCGGTGCCCAACGTCACCGCACCGATCTACATGAGCACCGGCTGGTACGACATCTTCCTGCCCTGGCAGCTGCGCAACTACGCCCAGCTCACAGCCGTCGGCCGAGCGCCGCGTCTGACGGTCGGCCCGTGGAACCACACCACCGGCGGTGCCGGCCCGTCCTTCGTCGAGTCCGTCGCATTCCTCAAGGAGCACTTCGCCGGCGCACCCGGCAGCCGCGTCGCGCCCGTCCGCGCCTTCCTCACCGGTGCCCGGCAGTGGCACGACCTGCCCGCATGGCCACCACCCGGCACCACCGTGCGGTCCTGGCACCTGCACGCGTCCGGCCTGCTCGACCCGGCGGCCCCGGACGGCGGTGTCACCCGATACACCTACGATCCCGACCATCCCACACCCGCCGTCGGCGGCCCCAGTCTGAACCCGGAATCGGGGCCGGTCGACAACGCCGCACACGAACACCGCGCCGACGTCACCGTCTTCCGCAGCATCCCGCTGGAGGACGCCGTCGTCATCGCCGGCGAGCCGGTCGCCCGGATCCGGTTCCGTTCCTCCGCTCCCAGCGCCGACGTGTTCGTCCGCATCTGCGACGTGCACCCGGACGGCCGTTCCATGTCCGTCTGCGACGGCATCCGCCGCATCAAAAGCATAGGCACGGCCCCGACCGACCCACCGTCGGACGAAGACGGCTTCGCCGAGGTGGAAGTGCCACTGTGGCCGACCTTCCACCGGTTTGCGGCCGGTCACCGCATCGGCATCCAGGTCAGCTCAGGCGCGCATCCGCGGTACGCCCGCAACCCGGGCACCGGCGAACCCGCCATCACGGCCACGGCCACCGTCCGTGCCGAGCAGGAGATCTCCCACGACACCGCCCACCCCTCCCGGATCGATCTGCCGGTGTGGGCCTCATGACCACCACACCGCCCGCACCGGGGCTTGAGCCGGCCTTCGAGGTCGAAGTTCACCTCGGCCGCCTGGAAGACCACGGCACCACCAGAGCAGGCCATCGCCGCATCGTGCCGATCACCGGAGGGCGCGTATGCGGCCTGTTCGAGGCAGAGATCGTGCCCGGAGGCGCCGACTGGCAACTGATCCGCCCCGACGGAGCCATCGAGATCGACACCCGCTACACCGCGCGCACAGCAGCCGACGAATACGTCTACCTGCGCACCTTCGGAGTACGCAGTGGTCCGCCCGAGGTCCTACAGGCGCTGCTGCGCGGCGAACCCGTAGATCCCACGCAGTACTACTTCCGCCTCGCAATACACCTGGAGACGTCCGCACCACGACTCGCCGCGCTCGAACACTCCCTCTTCGTGGCATCCGCGATCCGCAGCGCCGACCGAGTGCGCTACGCGGCCTACCGCGTGACATAAGCGCACTGTTCTCAGCCAGTACGCGAGCACTGCAACATCAGCACCGCACTCCGTGCCGGCTCGACAGGCACACCCGGGCGAGGCCGGGGCCGAAGCCCTGCCCTCGCCCGGGGTGGTCACACGCCGGTGATGGTCCACTCGTTGTTGGTGCTGGAGTTCGGCGCCCACATGCTCCGCGGTGGAGCCGGACGTGGTGCTGCCCGCTGCCGTCCAGGGCGGTGCCGGTGCCGCGGTTGATGATCTGGTAGCGGCTGTTGCCGACGCTGTTGAGCCGCCACTGCTGGTTGTTGCCGCCGTTCCACGCCGTCTGCCGGGCCGGAGCGCCGTTGGCGGTGTTGCCCCAGCTGTCGGCCACCATGCCGTTGGTGCGGTTGACGATGCGGTAGTAGCCGCTGCCGAGGTCGACCAGCTGCCACTGCAGGTTGGTGCTGCCGTCGTAGCTCCACTGCTTGAGGTTCGAGCCGGACGCGACGTTGCCGCCGCTGTCCAGCACCAGGCCGGTGGTGACGTTGGCGATCTTCACCCAGCCGGTGGGAGCCGCCCGGGCGCCCAGCGCGGGGATCTGGCCGGAGAAGGTCAGCTTGACCACGTACGCCAGGGCGCTGAACGGCGCGTTGGACGAGGGCATGGCGAGGTGCAGGCCGGAGCCGTCCTGGGTCGGGCTGGGCAGGTTGATGTACGTGCCCGGCCGTGGTGTCCAGCAGCTGTGCGCCGACGTCAGGCGTGCTGAGGTTGATCTGGTTCGAGTTCAGCGTCGTGATGGTCATGCGTGCTGCCCGGCCAGCCCAGGACGGTGGCGTACAGCACCGTGTTGTCCTTGCTGCGGGTGAACCGGATGTCCCGGTCGGTGCCGGCCCGCGGGCCGCTGAACGAGCCGCCGCCCATCTGCGGTCGGCCCCTCGCCGTAGCCGGTCCAGGCCGCGGGTGGCGTAGATGGCCTCGCCGAAGCGGCCGAGCTAGTCGCCCATGCCGAGCAGGATCGTCTGCTGCCCGGAGGGGATGGTGCCGTCGGCCATCGGGGCGATGTTCAGCAGCATGGTGCCGTTCTTGCTGACCCGGTCGATCAGCGAGTGCAGCAGGGCCTGCGTCGAGTAGTAGCCGATGCCCGACGGTGTAGCACCAGCTGGAGCTGGAGATGCTGTCGTCGGTCAGCCAGTACGGGGTCGAGCAGCCCGGCCGGGCCGCCGCGCTCGAAGTCGAAGACCTCGCCCTTGTTGTCGAAGCCGTCCTTGTAGGTCGCGACCACGTCCTTGTTCCAGGCGACGGCCTGGTTGTAGTAGTACGCCAGGAACTGCAGCCGGTCGGACTCCTGGACCAGGTCCGAGGTCGAAGTCCTGCCAGATGATGTCGGGCTGGTAGCCGTCGATGACCTCGCTGCAGCTTGTCGTACCACAGCTGGTTCTCCGCGGCCGTGCCCAGCTGGCCGTACAGCTTCTTGCAGCGTCGGGTCGGACTGGGCCGGCACGTGGTCGTAGTAGCCGTTGAAGTGGTACGCGTGGTGCAGCGAGGCCATGAAGCTTCAGGCCCTTGCCCGCGGATCGCGTGCGGCGTGCAGCCGCAGCAGGTCGAGCTTCGGGACCGGTGGCGACCGAGTTCCACTCGTTGGCGCTGCTGTTCCACATCGAGAAGCCGTCGTGGTGCTCGGCCACCGGGCCGGCGAACTTGGCGCCCGCGTCCTCGAACAGCTGCGCCCAGGCGTTCGGGGTCCCAGTTGCCGCCCTGCGAGGCCAGCTTCGGCGCGAACTGCACGAAGTTGCCGGCCTTGTCGCGGGCGCCGTTGATGAAGTTGTGGTACGGCCACACCGACGGATCGCCGTAGGTGGCGATGTGGTGGTTGTTCTCGGCCGAGCCGCCGATGTACATGTTGCGCGGGTACCACTCGTTGCCGAACGCGGGAACGCTGAAGACGCCCCAGTGGTAGTAGATGCCGAACTTGGCGTCCTGGAACCACTCCGGCGCCGGCGGGTGCTGGTCGACCGACGACCAGCTCGCGGTGTAGCTGCCGGGGCCGTCGGTCGCGGCGGCCTCGGGGGCGAACCGCAGCAGGCCGGAGGCCGTGGCAGCACCGGCCGCGGCCAGCAGCCGGCGCCGGCTGATCGGATGGGGAGGAGGACATGGCGGGGGCTCCAAACGGGGTTAGACGAGAGTGGTCGGCTTCGGGCGAGGCGCCAGGGCGGGGTCGGGATCAGAGTTGCGTCCACTTCTGGTTGCTGCCGCCGTTGCAGGTCCACAGCTCCAGCAGGGTGCCGTTGGCGGTTCCGGCGCCGGTGGCGTCCAGGCACAGGCCGGACTGCTCGCCGGTGATCGTGCCGTCGGCGTTGAGCTTCCACTGCTGGTTGCTGCCGCCGTTGCAGGTCCCAGATGTCGACCTTGGTGCCGGGTGCTGGTGCCCCTGGCCCGCCGCGTCCAGGCAGTCGCTGCCGTAGACCCGCAGCTCGCCGGCCGTGGTGCTGGTCCACTGCTGGTTGCTGCCGCCGTTGCAGTCCCACAGCTCCACCTGGGTGCCGTCGGTCTGGGACTGGCGTCGGCACGTCCACGCAGCGGCCGGAGCCGACGCCGGTGATCGCGGCCGCTCGTGCCGCCGCCGCCGGTGCCGGGGGTGATGGACAGGTTGTCGAACTGGGCCGTCTCGCCCTGGCTGGTCGCGTAGCCGACCTGGCCGCCGGCCCAGCGTGTAGTCGTTCGCCGAACCGACCGTGGCACCGTCGATCGACGGCGGTGATGGTGCTGCCGGAGAAGGCGAGCGACGAGGGTGTGCCACTGGCCGGTGCCCAGCGCCGTGGTCGTGCCGTGGGCCAGCGTGGAGACGTTGCCGTTGGTGTTGCGAGCTCAGGATCGACCAGGCCCCGGTGTCACTGACCCGCAGGTGGTAGGCGTTCAGTCCGTCCGGTGCTGCCGTAGTCCTGTGCGCCGGCACGGCCGATCAGCTCGGCGTATCCGGACTGTCTCGAGCAGCACGTCGGAGGAGACGGTGTAGTTGCTCCAGCCCACGTCACCGAGCAGGGCGTGCGGATCGGACAGCGCGTCCCAGGTGATCGGGCTTCTGCGGGCTCATCTGGCGCACGCAGCTGCCGCTGCGGCCGCCGCCGCAGGCGGCCGATCTCGAAGGCGCCCTGCCAGTCCATGAGGTACTTCGCCTCGGTGCCGGTGGCGTAGCCGTCGAAGTCGTCGCTGTAGGGCAGGCTCATGCGCGCCCTGCGCCGGGCCGGTGGCGGTGCCCTTGCCCTGGCCGGTCGTGGTGGTGACGGTGTAGACGCGGCCGGGCTGCACGGTCAGGCTGAAGCTGCCGCCGGACGGGGTGATGTCGGCGGCGTGCACGAAGTAGTCGGCCGAGTTGTTGGAGTTGACGTTGGTCGACCAGACGTGCACGGTGCCGGTGGACAGACCGCCGGTGACGTTGAAGTTCAGCGTCTGGGCGCTGCCGGCGTCCATCGTCTCGATGACCGTGGAGTAGTCGGAGTTGTTCGTGGACTTCAGCGAGACGTAGCTGCCGTTGGTCGCGGTTGCCGCCGATGTAGCCGCTGGAGGCGTCGAGGTACTTCCAGCCCGGGGCGGTGAACTGGCTGGTCTGCGCCATCACCCAGGCGTTCTTGCCGATCGCGTAGTAGCCGGACCACGGCTGCGAGGCCAGGGCGAGCCCCATGGTCGGATAGGGCAGGTTCGGCGTGATCGCGGCGACCACGGGCCAGTTGATGTACGCGGTCATCCGCCCGTCGATGTAGCCGCGGTTGATGCCGCGGGCCACCGCCGGGGCTCCGGCGTTGTAGTCGTCCGAGCCGTTCTCGCTGGCCCACAGCGGCTTGCCGGACGACGTCGCGGCCGACGGCACCGTGCAGTTCGTCTGGGACGAGCGGTATCCGCAGGGGTAGTGGGCGCCGATGACGTCCACCGAGGCGGCGAACGCCGGGTTGGAGTCGATGTCGTTGGCCACGGACCAGTCCGAGTCCGCCGCGACGATCTTGACGCTGCCGTAACCGTTGGAGTTGAGCGTGCTGCGCAGTTGCTCGTACCAGGAGATGTTGTAGCCGCGCTCGTTCCATCCGCCGAGGTAGTCGATGGTCAGCCCGTGCTGCTTGGCGCAGCCCAGCCACGAGATCAGGTAGTTGATCATGTCGGTGGACCAGAAGTTGCCGTTGCCGATCCAGCCGGGCGCGCCCCAGGCCAGGCCGTACAGCTTGATGTCCGGGTTGCGCGCCTTGGCCTGCTCCATCAGCCACCACTCGTAACCCCGGTTGCAGTTCAGGTCGCGCGCGGGTGTGCTCGTGGCTCGGCTCGGCCCCCGAGGTGGAGTTCGTGTCGCCGCCGATCTCGGCCTTGAGGATCTGCAGGGAGGCGCCGTAGCCGGGCCGGAAGAGGTAGTCCAGGATCTGGCCGCGTTCGGGCTCGGGATAGTCGACCAGGAGCCGGCTGTTGCCACCGCCGCCGCTGATCGCGCCCGACACCGTCGAACGTGCGGCCGTCGGAGGAGCCGTTGATGGTGATCGAGGTGGCGGCGCTGGCCGGCTCGGCGGCCAGAGCTACGATGCCGCCCGCGGCCATGACGAGGGCTGCAAGCACAGCCGTCGACGTTCGTAGACGCCGGAGCAACCGTCTGAGGACTGGCACGAGGGTCCTTTCGCAAAGTGGGAGACACAACGTGGCGCCGGTCTTCATGAGGTGCGGCCGGCGGCCGGGTTCGGCTCGGCCGCCGGGGCGGCAGGAGATGCCGCCCCGGCGCCGAGTGTCCGCGGGTCCTCAGTGGGTCATCCGAGGGTCCACTGCTGGTTGGATCCGCCCGAGCAGGTCCACAGTTGGGCCAAGGCGCCGTTGGACGTCGAGGCCCCGGTCACGTCCAGGCACAGACCCGACTGCACCCCGGTGACCGTCCCGTTGGAGTTCAACTGCCACTGCTGGTTCGCGCCGCCGTTGCACGGCCACGTCTCGACCTTGGTCCCCGGCGTGGTCTGGTTGTTGTCGGCATCCAGACACATCTGACTGCCTCCGGTGACCACCGTCAGCTGATTCGAGGAGGTTTTGGTCCAGGTCTGGTTCGCCTGTCCGCTGCAGTCCCAGATCTGCACCTGCGTTCCTGCCGTGGCAGAGGAGTTCGGCACATCCAGACACTTGCCCGCACCCACCGCATGCAATGCACCCGACGTCCCCCCACCACCACTGGACGAGCCGCCCAGCGCGGTGACCGCGGCGTTGTAGGCGGGCTTCGGCTGGTAGCTGCTGTCGTACATGGTGGCCGCGCCATAGCCCTGGAACGTGCCGGGGATCCAGGAATGGCCGTCGTCCACGCCCCACTGGCTCACGCCCACGCAACGCGACACCGCCAGGCAGTCGTTGACCACGGTGGTGTAGTCGGATGCCTGCTGCTGCAGGGTCCCGCTGGAGGTCGGGAGCTGGATTCGGTCGTCCAGTTCGGTGATCGCGACGTCCAGGCCGAGGTCGGCGAAGCGCTGCATGTTCGCCAGCATCGACGAGGGGACCTGACCGACGATGAAGTGACTCTCCAGGCCTATGCCTCCCAGGGGCACACCCTGGGCGAGCATCGACTGGGCCAGGCTGTAGAGGGCGTTGCTCTTGGCGTTCTCCCCCTCGATGTTGTAGTCGTTGATATACAGCTTGGCGTTCGGGTCCGCGTTGTGCGCGGTGCGGATCGCGTCGGCCAGGTAGCCGGTGCCCATCGCGTTGTAGAACGCGTCCTGGCGCAGGCTGCCGTCCTCGTTGAAGGGCTCGTTGATCACGTCCCAGGCGTAGATCTTGCCCTTGTAGTGGTTGACCTCCGTGGTGATGTGGGACTCCATCGCCCCCTGGACCTGGCTCTGCGGCAGGCTGCTGACCCAGCCGGGCAGCTGGGCGTGCCAGACCAGGTTGTGACCGCGCACACGGGCGCTGTGCGACTGGGCCCAGTTGACGATCTGGTCGCCGGGGCCGAAGTTGTAGGACCCGTTGGACGGTTCGGTGGTGTCCCACTTCATTTCGTTGCCGGGAGTCACCATGTCGAACTGGGCCCCGGCGACAGCCATCTCCTGGCTGATGTTCAGGTCACCATCCGTCAGCGCGGTGCCGAAGTACTTGCCTTTGCCCTCGGCCAGTGACCGGAGCGTCGAGGCTGCTTGCGCGGGGGTGGCCGTGAGCACGGCCAGGAGTGTCGCGGTGGTCGCGGCCACTGTGATGGTCAGCGCACCCATGCGGCGGCGTGGTGATCGGAAAATACGTATGCCCGAGGGCATCGGGAACCTCCCAAGTCATGATGTCGGTGTTGTCTGCGGTGCCGGCGGCGAGCGCGGTCGCGGTTCGCCGGCGGCACCGGCAGGGACGTCCGCGCAGTAGCGGGCACGCCCCACGGCGGCCTTCCGGTCGTGCCGGAGGCCGCCACTTCTGCCACCAGAAGTGGTCCGGAGTCAGCGGTAGCCGGCGGCGACGATGTCGGCCTGCACCGCGTTGTCGGTGGCGTCGGACGGATAGCCGGCCACGATGGCCCCTTCGTAGAAGGTGCCCGCACTCAAGTTGGCGCCTCCGCCCGGCTTGCAGCAGTCGCCACCGCTGCCGAGGATGACGGCGCCCTGCTTCTTCATGGGGTTGTATCCACCGGGAAGGCCGCCGTCCCATACGGTCGTCAGGTCGCCGGACTGCGCGTTCGCTCCCTTCAAAGCGAATCTCGACGTGCCGTTGTTCTTCAGCATCGCGGTGACGAACTTGCTGCTGAACGCGCGCTGCCCGGTGTTCCATGACTGGCTGCCGCCGGAGTACAGACCCCATTCGAGGTCCGCCTGGACCCAGGGCCCGTTTCCCGAGCAGCCGCCGAACCAGCACTCGGTGCCGAAGTTGATCGCGTCCATGGCTCCGGCGGCGTCGGCCGTACGGGTGGTCTCGCTGTTGCCGTAGTCGAAGCAGCAGCCGTTGTTGACGTGGGTGCCGCTGGTCACCATGTACGCGCCTTCAGGGGCGCTGCCGGTGGGAATCCCGGTGAGGTGGCCATCGTGCCAGTAGCTGTTGCCCGGGTTGATGTAGAGCGAGTACGCCGTGCCGCCGCCCACCGTCAGCGACTCCGAGGTCGCCTTCGCGGGGCTGCTCTGACTCGACCCGGGGACCTGGGATGATCCCTGGTACCACAGGTCATTGCCGTGTCCGGACTGATCGTAGACGGCGGTGATCACGCACGTGGTGCCCGAGCAGAACGAGTCCTGCGCCGCGGCGTCGGCACGGCCTCCGGCGGCGAGTACGCCGATGTCCCGCGTCGCGTTGTCCGAGGAGCGTCTGACCTGGTACAGCTTGCCGCTGTAGGAACCGTAGAGCGCGCGGACGGTGCTGTGCGCCGCCACGCACGGGGTGCCGCCGGCCGCATAGAGGTCACACGGCCCGGACCCGGAGGTCGGAGGGGTCGTTGAAGCCATGCTCCACTTCTGATTGCTCTGGCCGTTGCAGGTCCACAGGATGACGGCGGTGCCGTTGGCCGTGCCCGCGGTGTCGGCGTCCAGGCACAGGCCGGACTGGACCCCGGTGATCGACCCGTCGGAGTTCTGCCGCCATGTCTGGTTCGGCTGCGCGTTGCAGGTCCCGATGACGACCGGCGTTCCGGGGGTCGTCTGGCTGCCGGATGCCTCCACGCAGCGAGTGCCGGCCATCGTCCTGAGCTCGGCGGCCGAGGTGAATTCGAAGTCCTGGTTCGCCTGGCCGTTGCAGTCCCACAGCTCCAGGGCTGTTCCTGCCGCGTCGGTGTTTCCCTTGACGTCTAGGCACCGGCCCGAGCCCGCGCCCACCAGGGTCGTAGTCGCCGCCGAGGCGGGCGCCGACCATGTCAGAGCGGTCGCCAGCGTCGTCGCCAGCAATGCCATCACGGAGAGGATCACGGCCACCGGCAGGCGGGATCTGCCGGCTGCGGGACCGCGGGGTGACACTGAGAAGGGCTGCATTATCTGTTCCTCGGGGATGAGGGGGCGAAGGTGACAGGGGTTGGCGACGTTCCTCACAGGTGGGTGGAGAGTGCGGTCAGATGCGCAGGCCTACGGCCGCTCCGCCATCAGGAGTTGACGGTCCGCCACCCGGTGGGCCGGGCGGCCGACCCGGCCACCGGGTGGCAGCCCTCAGTGCGTCATCCGAGGGTCCACTGCTGATTGGATCCGCCCGTGCAGGTCCACAGTTCGGCCAAGGCGCCGTTGGACGTCGAGGCCCCGGTCACGTCCAGGCACAGGCCCGACTGCATGCCGGTGATCGTCCCGTTGGAGTTCAGCTGCCACTGCTGGTTCGCACCGCCGTTGCAGGGCCACGTCTCCACCTTGGTCCCCGCCGTGGTCTGGTTGTTGTCGGCGTCCAGGCACATCTGACTGCCTCCGGTAACCACCGTCAGCTGGTTCGATGAGGTGTTGGTCCAGGTCTGGTTCGCCTGCCCGTTGCAGTCCCAGATCTGCAGCTGCGTACCGGCCGTGGCCGAGGAGTTCGGCACGTCCAGGCACTTGCCCGCACCCATCGCGTGCAACGGTCCCGACGTCCCCCCCACCACCGGTGGAGTTGCTGTAGCCGACCGCGGTGATGTTGGCCTGGACGGCGTCTCTCGGTGGCGTCCGACGGATAGCCGGAGGTCATGACGCCTTCGTAGAAGGTGCCCTGGGCGCCCTTGCTGTTGTCGCCGCCGGTGCCGAGGATGATGGCGCCCTGCTTGCGCATCGGGTTGTAGCCCGAGACGTTGGGGCGGACGCCGTCGTAGAAGGTGGACAGGCTGCCGGACTGGGCGTTGCCGCCGCGGATGGCCCAGTGGTTCGGCCCGCCCTTGATGATGGCGGTGGTGTAGCGGTAGTTGATGGTCGGGTCGCCCGCGTTGTAGTGCTGGTTGACGCCGGAGAACAGGCCGTTCTCCAGGTCGGCCATGATCCACGGGCCGTTGCCGGCTCCGTAGCCCCAGACCTTGATGTTGCCGAAGTAGATGGCCTCCATCGTGCCGTTGCCGTCGTCGTTGCTGTCGGTCTCGGCGTTGCCGTAGTCGAAGCAGCAGCCGCCGTTGTAATGGGTGCCGTCGAAGATCGCGTACATGCCCTCGGGGTTGTCGCCGGTCGCGATCCCGTTGGTGTGGTTGTTGCGGTATCCGGTGCCCGGCGGGATGTACACCCCGTACGCCTTGTGGCCGCCGACCGTCGTGGGTGCGGCGGTCGCCGCTGGCCAGGTTGTCCGGACCGCCCGCGGCGCCGCCGCCGGGTGCCTGCGTCAGGTTGTTGCCGCGGCCCGACTGGTCGTAGATCACCGTGATGAGGCAGGTCGTCCCCGCGCAGAACGAGTCCTGCGCCGCGGCGTCGGCGTATCCCGCCGGCGCTCAGCAGGCCGATGTCCCTGGTCGCGTTGTCCGACGAACGCCGCACCTGGTACAGCGGCCCGTCGTACGACGCGTACAGCGCGCGCGTCGTGCTGTGCGCCGCCACACACGGCGTACCGCCGGCCGCGTAGATGTCACAGGGCTCGGACGTAGCCGCCCCCGCAGTACCCGCCGTGACGGTCGCTCCGATGAGCGCGCCGGCCACGAGTGTGACCGCCGCGGCTGCCCGGGCCAGTGCCTTTGCCGGGGAACGGCGGCTCGCCGCAAACGGACGCTTCGCCGCAGTGAGCAGCCGGAGGATGCCGTGGCCTCGGGCCGGCGGGCGGCGTCTTGTACGTGTGATTCTCATTCTCATCTCCCCTACCTGTCGGCGCGACCCCGTCGGGGGCGCATTTTTAGCGTTCACACCAAAAAGTGCCGGGAAGTGCCGTGGATCCATGGGATTACTGAGAGGTTTCGAGGGGAGACGGTGCTCTCCGCGCCATGGCTCTGTCAAGAGTGCGGGGCTCGACTCGCACGCGGAAAACCGCTCCGAGTGGAAGCCGATCCGGACACCCTCGAAGCCGAGGTAGGCGTGTTTCGACCGCGGCGAACCCCAGGGTTGGCAGGCCGTACGGCGTGACGCATATTGCCGCCATCGCCGATAAGACATCCCATCTCTGTCGTGGAGGTGAGGTGTTGCACCATCCAAAAATGTTAGCGTTCACAGTCGCCTCGATGGTCGACGCGCCGCTCGTCGCCGGCGATCAGGACAGATTCCACCGCTGGTTGGAGGCGCCGTCGCAGGTCCATAGCTCGACCAGGGTGCCGTTGGCCGTTGAGGCGCCCGTCACGTCCAGGCACAGGCCGGACTGGGCTCCGGTGATGGTGCCGTCGGAGTTGACGTTCCACTGCTGGTTGCTCTGGCCGTTGCACGTCCAGGTGACGACCTTGGTGCCGGAGCTGGTGCCCTGGTTGCTGGCGTCCAGGCAGAGTTGGTTGCCACCGCTGTATACGGTGAGCTGCCCGCTGGAGGTGTGGGTGAAGAGCTGGTTGGAGCCGCCGCTGCAGTCCCAGATCTGCAGCTGGGTGCCGGGGGTGGTCGTCGTGTTGGGCACGTCCAGGCACTTGTTCGCACCAACGGCGTGCACCTCTGTGGCAGAACCGCCGTCGCCACCGCCCGTCACGCCGGCATCGGCGATCACCTGTTGGGCGCCGGACGGCCAGTTGGTGCCGCTGACCTGGACGTTGCCGGACAGGACATTGTTATGCGGGGAGCCGGTGGCGACCTGGGTGGCACCGGAGTTGTACCAGTTGCTAGTGAAGGTGCTGTCGTTGGTGTTGTTGTTGCCGTTGGCGTTGGTGAAGGCCCACACTCCGGAGTCCTGGATCACGTTGCTGCCGAGGTTCACGTAGCGGGAGCCCTCGTCGAGATAGAGGCCGACGGTGTGCTGGTTGTCGTAGATGTAGTTGTGGTCGATGCTGGCGCCCGGGTTGGCAGACAGGTTGTAGATGCTTCCGCCGTCGTGGAACACCTTCTTCGTTCCGTGCACCAGGTTGTGGCTGACCACGGTGTTCTTCAGAGTGGTCGCCGTGGTGTAGACCGGCTGGTAGTTGTACAGGCCGCGGTTGCGGTAGTCCTGGCTGCCGCCGGGGTCGTTGGCGCCCCAGCCCCAGCCGACGTCGATGCCGTCGTAGGCGAGGTTGGAGACCTCGTTGTGGCTGATCACCGCGTGAGTGACATACGTCGACAGGATGCCGGCCATGTCCTTGTAGTCTTTGGCGACGGCACTGATCCGGTTGTCCTGGATGGTGATGTCCTGGTTCACCATGGCAGGGTCGGACGGGTGGTGGGCGTCGGGCTGCACGCCGCCGACCACGATGCCGGCCCCGGAGTCGTCGGTGAACGTGCTGCCCGAGACCGTGACATCCGAGGCCCCGAGGCCCACCCCGAGGCCGTGCGCGTTGGCGTCGTTGCCGATGCCGAGACCCACCTGACCCAGGTGCGCGAAGGTGTCCCCGGTGAAGCTGATGGACCGGGCCGCGGAGACCTGCACGGCCGCCGGCACCTGGTTCCAGTCGTTGCGGGCGGCCTCGAACAGCTGGCAGCCCGGACTGGCAGGACGTCAGGAAGTCCGAGGGCTGTGAGACCGAGCGCGCCAGGAACGTGCCGCTCTGCTGGTCGGCGTAGCCGATGTAGGTGCTGGGCTGCAGCCACGTGGTGTGCTCGAAGGCGATGCCCTCGAAGCCGATGTCGTGGGCCGGGGCGGCGTAGCTGCCGCCGAGCTGCAGCAACGAGGTGAGGCGGGGCAGTTCGATGTCGTGGGAGGCCGGAGACCAGCCCGCGGGCGCCTTGTAGTACAGCTGTCCGGCCTGCGGGTCGAGGTACCACTGCCCGGCGTTCTTCAGGAAGGAGTAAGAGTTCTCCAGTTGCAGGCTGCCGCCGGCGAAGGGGCTGGCCAGCGTGTCGTAGCCCCAGTTGTTGTTGTTCCACGCCGGCTGCTGCATGGTGATCGTGCGTGCCGCTGATCGACTTGCACCGGGGCGTAGCGGTCGGTGAAGGAGTTCTGGCTCTCCAGCTCGATCCGGTTCTGCTGCGGGCAGCGAGGCCAGGTAGTTCAGCGCCGAGTTGACGATCGTCATCCCGGTGCGCGGTGATTTTGACGTCGCTGCGGGATATCGAGATCGCCGCCCGGGGCGCCAGCGCTCCGTCGACGTACAGCTGCCGCGAGTCCGTACCCGCCGGCACCGACGCGGCGTAGATGTTGTTCGCGGAGTCCTTCAGCGACCAGCCGGTCACCTGCTGCCCGCCCGACACCACCGGATTCGCTCCCGGAGCAGCCTGCCAGACGACGGTGTGCCCGTTGCTGCCGGAGTCCGCGGCACCGAGCGTAAGCGGGGCGGACAGACGGTATGTGCCGCCCGCAAGCTGTACCGACGATGTCCCCGGTCATGCTGCCGCCCACGGCCTCCACGGAGGCTTCGGCCTGGGTCAGGGAGCAGGGCGCCGACGTGGAGCAGGAACTGCTGCTGCCGGTCGGCGAGACGTACAGGGTGGTCATGGTCGCCGCGTGGGCCGCCACGGCAGGCGCGGCGACGACGGCGCCGGCCATCAGAGCCGTGACGGCTGCGCCTATCAGCGGGCGGCCGCCGTGCAGGCGTCTGCGGGGGGTGAGTCTCATGGTTCGCTCTCTCTTCGGGTGGTCGGGGGTTCGGACGGAAATCGGCCGGGGACTCGTCCCAGGGAGCCGCCCCCGGCCGGAGACGGCTTCGAGTGCCTGAGGCAGAGCCGCGGGTCAGCCGCGGTTCCGCGCACGTGATCAGCCGCGGGTCCACTTCTGGTTGCCGGCGCCGGTGCACTGCCACAGCTGGACCAGGGTGCCGTTGGCAGTGCCGGCGCTGCTTGCATCCAGGCACAGACCGCTCTTGACGTTGGTGATCGTGCCGTCGGAGTTGAGGTTCCACTGCTGGTTGGTGCCGCCGTTGCAGTCCCAGATGATCGCGTGGGTCCCGTTCGCCGTTCCGTTGTTGTCGTCGTCCAGGCACTTGGTGCCGTAGACACGCAGTTCCTTGGCGCTGGTCGGCGTCCACTGCTGGTTGGTTCCGCCGTTGCAGTCCCACAGCTCTGTCTGGGTGCCGTTGGTCTGGCTGTTGTTGGGCACGTCCAGGCAGCGGTTGGCGTTGCTGTTGCGCAGTGCGGTGGCGCCGCCCGACGTGGAACCTCCGCCGTAGGCGGCCTCGGTGATGCTGGCCTGTACCGCGTTCTCGGTGGCGTCCGAGGGATAACCGGCGGTGATGGCGCCTTCGAAGAACTCGCCTTGGCCGGAGACGCTGTTGTCGCCGCCGGTTCCCAGCAGCAGCGAGCTGTCGTTCTTCATGGGCGAGTAACCGTTCGGCAGACCGCCGGAGTACGTGGTGGTGAGTCCGCCGTTGGTGGCGTCCCCGTATTTCAGCGTGAAGTTGCTCGTCCCGTTGTTCTTCTCCCAGGCACTGACGAACGGGTCGTGGACGCCCTGGTTGTTGGAGTCCTTGTTCGAGCCGCTGCCGGTGTGGTACATGCCGTTCTCCAGGTCGGCCTCGACCCAGGGGCCGCTGCCCACGCAGTTGCCGAACCAGCAGGCGTTGCCCCAGTAGATGGAGTTCATGGTGGCGTTGCCGGTGTCGGTGTGGGTGTTCTCACCGCTGCCGTAGTCGAAGCAGCACCACTGGTTGGTGTAGTTCGACGAGGTCACCATGTAGATGCCCTCCGGCTGGGAACCGGTGGGGGCGCCGTCGGCATGGTCGATGCGGTAGCCGGTGCCGGGGGTCACCTTGACACCGAAGACCTGGTGGCCGCCCGCGGCGACGGGCAGGGCCGCCGCGTCGGCGCCGATGTCCGCGCCGTTCGCGCCCGGCCCCTTCCAGTAGCCACCCCAGGAGATGGGCAGGTCGTTGTGCCGGGTGCTCTGGTCGTAGATCTTGGTGATGGTGCAGGAGGTGCCTGCACAAAAGGACGTCTGGGCCGACGCGTCGGCGTAACCGCCGACGGCCAGCAGACCAACGTCACGGTAGGTGTGGTCGGAGGCACGCTGAACCTGGTACAGCGGGCCGTCGTAGGCCACGAACAGCGCCCGGGTCGTGGAGTGCGCGGCGATGCAGGGGGTGCCGCCGGCCGCGTAGATGTCACAGGGCAGCGAAGACGCCGCGGCGGCCGCGGGTGCCGCCGCGACCTTCGCGGTCCGCGCGGGCGAACCGTTCGCGACGGCCCCGCCGCCCATGAACACCGCTGCCATCGCAAGGGCAAGCAGGATCACGGTGAGGGGTCTGACGCGGCGTAAGCCGGTGAGGAGGATGGACCTGCTGTTGTACATCGGAGCCTCCTTCGGAGGGAAGAGGGGGTGCGACGACGCCGTCCTCGCGGAACGACACGCGAGGTCGGGCCGCATGCGTCTGTGTACTTGCTGCCGGAAGACGAGCACTGGCAGGGGCCGCCCTGCCAACACGGGTTCCCCTGCACGAACATCGGCACAGTTGCCGGCACGATGGATCAGTCTCATCAACTATGTGCTGACCACCCAGAAGCGGCCTGGACGCCTTGTGAGCGAGGAGGTCGCCGTAGGGCGTTCACACGAGAAACGGCGTCGCTGAGCCATCCCCCGGTCCCCCAGTTCCGAGTCTACGGATTGTTTGACCAGGTCAGAGCGATTCCTTGGGTACATGCACAGTGCTGACGGGAGAGACGCGGGCGCTCACCGCATGAATGTGAGCGCCCACATTCAACGTGAGGGATCGGCGGCACGTGCAGGACCACCGAGGCCCGAGACCCCGAAAAACTGAAATGAGACTGACACATCTCTCAACAACATCTCAAGATATACGACACAAGTCATCACCGGCCGGCGAGCGTTTCGCACCTTTGCTCCTCCGTCAGTCCTTGTGTCAGGTCGCCGATCGCGCCCCAGAACCACGGCGGGAGCCGGAAGTTGCCCTCTTCGATGCCGATCACGGAGAGGGTAATGCCGATGCCCTTCTTGCCGGCCTGTACAACTACCAGCCGGTGCGACGCAGCCGTTGGCGGCCACCAGGCTCTTGATGACTGCATGCCCTGGTCCTGCCCGTGGTCAGCGAGCAATGCTCAAGACCTAATAGCTGTGCACGGTGACGGGTGACCCCTACTCAAGACCTGGAGCCGGACTCCTCTCCATAGGCAGAGGGCTCCGTCACCGTGCATCTGCCGGAGCACGTCGAACATCTCCACGATGACGTCATGATCGTGACCTGAGCCGTCCGTACGGCCACCTCTCCCTCACCACGCGAGCCATCGAGCTCCTTCCAGAGACCGGGGACCGTGCGGGGAGCTGGGGCTGCGAACTGCTCATCGGATGTCGGGCCATCGAGCCCTCCTATTAGGTCGCGGCGCGCCCTGCGCAGGCTCACACGCTGTTTCGAGCACGAAGAGTAGGGAGCTTGAAGTTGACGATCACGTGCGGGATCGACTGGGCGGAAGATCACCACGACGTGGCGCTGGTCGACGAGATGGGAAAGCTGGTCGCCAAGCAGCGCATCAAGGACGACGCGAACGGTTTCCGTCAGCTGCTTGCCGTGCTCGCTGAAGCCGGTGACTGCGCTCAGGCCCCGATACCGGTCGCGGTGGAGACCGCCCGCGGCCTGCTGTTCGCCTGCCTGCGCACCACCGGCCGCAAGGTGTACTCGATCAACCCGATGGCGGTGGCACGCTACCGCGAGCGGCACCGCAGCGCCCGCGCAAAGTCCGACCACGCCGACGCGATGACACTGGCCAACATCCTGCGGACCGATGCCGACGTGCACCGGCCGCTGCCTGCCGACTCCGAACTGGTACGGGCGATCGCCGTTCTCGCCCGCGCCCAGCAGGACACGGTGTGGAACCGCGCCCAGCTCAACAACCAGCTGCGCTCGCACCTCAAGCAGTACTACCCGGCCGCTCTCGCGGCGTTCGCCGTCCGCGGCGTGGGCCTGGACTCCCGGGAAGCCCGCGCGGTCCTCGCCGTGGCCCCCGACCCGCACACTGCCGCCCGCCTGACCCGTGCCCGGCTGCGGGCCGCCCTGCGCAGATCCGGACGGCAACGGAACATCGAGGTCTGGGTGGAACGACTGCGCACCATTTTCACCGACGATTACCTGCACCAGCCGCCGCTCGTCGAGCAGGCAATGGGGCAGCAAACCCTCGCGCTGGTGGCCCAGTTGGATGCCGCCTGCCGGGCGGCCGACGACCTCGCCGAGGCTGCGGCCGAGGCGTTCGCCACGCATCCGGACGCCGAAATCCTGGGCAGCTTCCCCGGGATCGGGCCGCTCACCGGTGCACGCGTTCTAGCCGAGATCGGTGACGACCGCACCCGCTTCGCCGACGCCCGCGCCCTGAAAGCGTATGCCGGCTCGGCGCCGGTCACCATCGCCAGCGGCAAGAGCCACCTCGTGCGCCACCGCCGGGTGAAGAACCAGCGTCTGGCCGCCGCGGGCTACGTATGGATCTTTGGCGCACTGCCCTCCCCACAGGTCAAAGCCGAATACGACCGACGCCGGGAACTCGGGGACCGGCACACCGCCGCCATGCGCAACGTCTACAACCGCTTCCTGGGATGCCTCCACCACTGCCTACAGACCGGACAGAAGTTCGATCCCGCCAAGGCATTCCCCGCCGCGTCCACGGCACCAGTGACACTCGCAGCTTGACTTCTTACCAAGCTCGGATGTCTGTGGATCAACCTCGGGTTGGCGCGTGAAGGGCGTACCTTCCCGAATGATCCTGCGAAGGTCATCGAGTAGGCCGACGTTGGCGCGTCGGTCGGGAAGGCACGCCCGTGCTCACGGTAGTCAATGCTGACGGTTGCCTGATCGACGAGATCGTCCACGAGGGCGCACGGAGGATGCTGGCCGCCGCATGGTTGTCCGCAACGGTTATCACCAGCCGAGATCGGCCACCACGGCCGCCGGGACAGTTGGGGTTAGGGCCCCACGCGTGAATGACAAGCGTGTGGACGACGCGACCGGGCAGCGCAAGCGGTTCTCCTCGGCAATCCTGCCGCCGTCGCGATGACAGATGGCTACCGCGAGTCGTCCGAGGCATGGGCGGGACTGCTGCGGGACTGCGCCCGCCGGGGCATGCGAGCTCCGGTCCTGGCAGTCGGCGACGGTGCGCTCGGCTTCTGGAAGGCGCTGAGCGGAGTGTTTCCCGACACCCGTCATCAAAGGTGCTGGGTACACAAAACGGCCAACGTTCTGGACGCGCTTCCCAAGTCGGCCCAACCCGCGGCCAAGCGGGTGATCCAGGACATCTACAATGCCGAAGACAAGGAGCAGGCGGCCAAGGCGGCCCGCAACTTCGAGCGTGTCTATGGGGCGAAATATCCCAGGACCGTCAAGCGGATCACGGACGACGAGGACGAGCTCCTGGCGTTCTTCGACTACCCAGCTGAGCCACACCCGCGAATCGACTCCCGATGCCAACGGGATGCCCAAGCGTCATTCAGCCACCATGTTCAGGCACACCCCACCCCTGCGTCGGCACTCCTGACTCCCCTGCCCATGGTCACGAAAAGCAGCAGGTCAACGCACCCGTCCTCGTGGTTTCAAGGGTACCGGAGGCAGTTCCGGCGCGGACAACGGCGCCCCGTCATATCCCTTCACCTCACCGAACCGGGACCCCGTCATCCAGTCCTCCCGGGCCCGAGCGATATCTTCTTGAGTGCGTCCGATGAAGTTCCACCACATGATGAGCTCCTCCTCGAAAGGCTCGCCGCCCAGCAGCATCAGGCCCGCGGCTGAGCTGGCGCGCAGTGGCAGTACGGTGCGGCCGCTGCCGAGGTAGAGCATGGAGCCGGGCAGCATCGGGACTCCGTCGACGTGCGCCTCGCCGGACATGGACAGCACGGCGTACTCGAAGTCGGGTTCCAGCGGGAGCCGGACGTCGGCGTCCGGGGTGAGGGCCAGGTCGGCACCGACCAGGGGACTGTAGGTGGTGCCGGGTGACGTGCTGCCGTCCAGCGAGCCGAGGATGAGCGTGGCGGTCAGGCCCGGCGCCGTGACGGACGGGAGTTGCGCATGGTGTTCGAAGTGCGGCTCCGTGTACCGGTGGGAGTCGGGCAGGGCGACCCACAGTTGGGCACCGTGCAGCAGGCGGGCATGCGGGCGGGGGCTCTCCTCGGAGTGGCTGATGGCGCGTCCGGAGGTCATCAGGCCCAGTTCGCGAGGGCGGATCGTGCGGAGGCTGCCGAGCGAGTCACGGTGCAGTACCTCGCCCTCGTGCAGCCAGCTCACGGTCTGCAGACCCATGTGCGGGTGCGGCGGGACCTGCATGCCGGGCTCGTCGGCGATGTCATCGGGGCCGTAGTGGTCGACGAAGCACCAGGCACCGATCATGCGGCGGCCCAGGTTGGGCAGCAGCCGGCGGACCTCGGTCGACTCGCCGAGCTTGACCCGTCTGGGGCTGAGAAGTTCACGCACCGGGTCGGCGACGACGAAGCCCCGGCCGCCGCAGAGCGAGGGAACTGCCTCACGGTCCAGATTGCTCATGGCCGACAACCTAGTGCCGGGGCGGGGGTCGTGTCGGCCCCGGGAGAGACAGTGGACCGGTCCGGTGAAGGGCGGTGGACCATTTGGCCGCCGCGCCGCACCGCCCTCCGCGGACGCGGCCCCCGTTCGCCACGACCGTCCAAGTCGCCCCGACCGGCCAGGGCATCCGAGCGCCCGGCCGCCTCAACCGCCCCGGCGCGGGACGGTTCCGGCGTGGGCCGCGGAACTCAGGCCACCTCGATGCTGTCCAGTTCGGTGTAGTAGTTCCCCTTGCTCAGCCGCAGCGTGTTCCAGCCGTCGTGAAGAGTGACGGTGGTGTCCACCTTCTGCCAGTTGTCCCAGCCGGTGTACGGGTAGGACACGGACCCGGCGCTCACGCCGTTCACCGTGAGGCCGTGTGAGGCCGCGGTGGCGGCGCCGGCCGCGTCCAGGGAGCCGTTGCCGAAGCGTACGGAGAGGGTGTGCGGGCCTGCCGAGGCGGCGAAGACGGTGAACTCCACGTAGCTGTCGGCGTAGTCGATCTTGCCGACCGCCCGGCCGTCCAGGGCGCCCGTGGCGTCACGGATCACGGCATCGCTGAGCAGGGCGTTCTCGGCCTGGTAGATCACCTTGCTGCCGCGCACCACGGGATTTCCGTTGGCCCAGCCCAGGTCGGCGACGTACAGCGCCCGATAGGAGTAGGACGAGTTCCAGCCGTGGAAGACGATGTGGTCGCGACCGTCGGGTCCGACCACCACGTCCTGGCCGCCGGGGCCGCGAACCGTGCCCGCGAACGAGTCCGTGGTCATCAGCGGCGCGGCGGCCTTGATGTACGGCCCCGTGAGGCTGTCGGAGACGGCGTAACTCGTCGCGTAACCGTCACCGCTGTAGTTGCCCGCGGAGTAGAGGAGGATGTAGTGGCCGGCACGCTTGACCAGGGTCGGGGCCTCGATGACGTTGCCCTCGAAGGCGCGGTCCTGCTTGATGAGCGACACGGCGCTGCCGGTGGTGCCGGTGCCGTCCGCGTTGACCGGCTGGATGTGCAGCCAGGTGTCGATGCCGCAGCAGTTGCCGTCGTTCTTCCACAGGATGTAGCGCTGCCCGTTCTCCGTGTAGCTGGAGGCGTCGATCGCGCCGCCGTCGGCCGCCGGGCAGACCAACGGGCTGTCACCGACCGGAGTGAACGGGCCGTCGGGTGACGAGGCCTTGGCGGCTCCGATGCACTGCTTGCCGCTCGCCCGGTCGCGGGCCGTGTAGTACATCGTCAGCCCGTCGCCGTTGTCGAAGACATCGGGCGCCCAGACCAGCGAGGACTGCGCAAGCGCCCAGGACCCGACCGCGGGCAGCGCGTCGGATGCCACCACCGACCAGTGGACCAGGTCCGTGGAGGTGGCGTGCTGGATGTTCTTGCCGTCGCCGTTGGTGGCGTAGGCGTGATAGGTGTCGCCCACCTTGACGACGTCCGGGTCGGGGAAGTTGCGGTCCAGGACCGGACCGCCGGTGGCCGCTCGCGCCGCTCCCGCACCCGGGCCGAGGCCGACGGTGGCGAGGACGGCGAGAGCGGCGGCCACGAGAAGGATCGCGAAGACCGGACGGTGGCGGGGTCTGGGGGCGGGTCGGGCCGGCGGATTCAGCCGGTTCAGCCGGTTCAGCCGGTTCATGCGGGAGCTTCCTCTCGTGGGGGATCCGGACCGGGAGCACGGGGCTCTTGTGGGGGCCGGGCGGGGAGGCACAAGGGGCTTCGTGGGGTGAGGCGGGCTGGGTGGCCGGCTCAGTCGGTGTACACCTCGGCGCGGTCCACGCTGATGAAAGAGGCCGTCGACGCCGCGTCGTGCTGGCCGGTCACGCGGACACGCAGGGTGTGCTGTCCGGAGGCCAGCCGGGGGCTGAGGTACTGCACCACCTCACCGGTGCGCACGGCGCCGTAGAAGTCGACCGTCTGCTCCGGCCCGCCGTCGATACTGAGCGCCGCGTAGCCGTTGCCGGTGTCGCGTACGGACAGCAGGGCGATGCGGGTGCCGGTGAAGGTGAAGGTGGCCGTGGCGCCTGCCTGGTCCAGCCAGTGGTCGTCGCCCCAGAAGCACTGCACGCCGCAGCCGGTGCCGGAGTTCCAGGTGCCGCCGGCGAAAGTCACACTGCCGGTGCCGCTGGAGCGTCCGTCGTCGTTGATCCAGTAGGTGCCCGATCCTGGGTCACCGGAGGGCAGGTCCTGGGTGGCGCCCTGGGCGAGCGGGATGCCGAAGTCGGGGCTGCCGTCGGCGTTCCAGGTGAACTTCTGGGCGCGAGTGGTGCGGTTGTCGTACGTGTAGGTGCTGGTGTTCTTGGCGTGGTAGACGATCCAGTCCTCGGTGCCGTCCGGGGAGCGGAAGAAGGCGTGGTGGCCGGGGCCGTAGACGCCGTTGCCGTCCGCGCGGGCGAACACGGCGCCCTGCTGCTGCGTCCAGTTGGCGGGCACCAGCGGGTCGGCACCGTCCGGCAGGGACATCATCCAGAGCTGGTAGTCCGGTTTGCCGGTGTCGCAGGTGGAGTACGTCAGCCAGGTCCGGCCGCCGTGGTGCAAGAACTCCGGGCCCTCCCGGACCTCGGGGCAGCCGCCCGCCGCGTCCAGGGCCACGGCGTCACCGGAGAGCGTGTACGGGTTGGCGAGCGGGGCGATGTTGAGGCCGTTGTGCTGGTACTGGTTGATGCCCGCATAGGCCAGATACAGCCGGCCGTCCTGCTCCAGGATGCCCGGGTCGATGGCGAAGTCCTCGGCGTGGTTGGGCGGTGCGAGCTTCGCCTTGAAGTGGTACGGGCCCGCCGGATCGTCGGCGTCGGACTCCAGGACGTAGAGCCGGTGGTGGTCGTCCGTGCCGTCGTCGGCCGTGTAGTACAGGTACCAGCGGCCGTCGAACCGGTAGAACTCCGGAGCCCAGATGTGCTGGTCGCGCGAGGGGTCGCTGTCGGTCCAGACGGTGACGGGGTCGGCCGCGAGCAACGTGCCCAGGGAGGACGAGCGCCACATCCTGATGCTGTCGCCCTGAGTGGTCGTCAGATAGTAGGCGCCGTTGAAGTAGGTCATGAACGGATCGGGGCCGGTGTTCAGCGGATTGCGGAAGGTGCCGGCGGCGGCGACCTGGGACTGCGTCCGTACGGCGGCCGGGGACGACGGTCGTGTGCCTGCCGCGGCGGTCCGGGACGGCCTCCCCGCGGTGGCCGATGCGGCGGGCACGGGCAGCAACCCCGCCACGAGGGCGGTCAGCGCGAGCAGCAGGGTGATGAACGGGGCGGTCAGGACCGCCCGGCGGGAAAAGTGCGCAGAAATCGGTGCGGACATACGGAATCCCTCCGGGAAACGACCTCGGGCGAGAACCGTCGCAGGTGCCGGGCGCGACGCCTTTACATCGATGTAACTACGGCCCGACACGGTAGGGAGGCCACGGTGACCTGTCAATGACCGTGGCAGGCGGGCACGCCGGGGCAGGGCCGCGCGAGCGGTGCAGGACAGGACCCGCGCGGCCCCGCACCTGCGCTGGAGCCCGTCAGCCGCCCGAGCTCTCCCGGACGATCAGCCGGTGTCCCGCCACGTGTTCCCCGTGCGGCCGGGCGTCTTCCAGGTGCTCGATACGGTCCATCAGCAGGTGCACGGCCGCGCGGGCGATCTCCCGTTTGTCGGGGGCCACGGTGGTGAGGGTCGGGATGCTGAAACGCGAGGCCTCGATGTCGTCGAAGCCCACCACATCGAGGTCCCTGGGCACCGCGAGGCCCCGCTCGTACAGGGCTCGTACGGCGCCCAGTGCCAGGTGGTCGTTGAGGCACAGCAGCGCGTCCGGCGGTTCGGGGCGGGTGGCGAGGGATGCCGTGGCCCGCGCACCGTCCTGCCAGTGGAAGGCGGGCACCGGTACCACCAGGTCGGCGGCGAAAGGTACGCCGGCGGCACACAGCGCCTCCCGGTACCCGCGGGTGCGCAGCCGCTCGGTGCTCTGCGGGCCGCGCAGCGCGCCGCCCACCACGGCGATGCGGCGCCGGCCGCGGGCCAGCAGGTGAGCGGTGGCCTCGCGGGCCGCGGCCACATTGTCGATCGCCACGTGGTCGGCGCCGCCGGGCGCGGTCCGCTCACCCAGCAGTACCAGCGGAAGGCGGATGTCACGGCCGGTCAGATCGCTCGGCAGCAGAGCCAGCGGGCTGAGGATCACCCCGTCGGTGAACTGCGCGTCGAAGCCGTGCAGCGCCGCCAGTTCCCGTTCGCGGCGACCGCCCGTCTCATGGATGAGCACGGTGCCACCGCGCTGGTCGGCCTCCAGCATCACGTGCCGGGCCAGTTCAGCGAAGTACGCCACATCCAGCTCGGGCACCACGCAGGCGATCATGCCGGTACGGCCGCGGCGCAGTTGCCGGCCGGCGATGTTCACCCGGTATCCCAGGGCCTCGATCGCCTCGCGTACGGCGGCACGGGTGTGCTCGGAAACGTGCTCGTAGTCGTTGATGACGTTCGACACGGTCTTCGGGGAGACGCCCGCGTACTCCGCCACGTCCGTGATCCTGGGCCTGGCCGCCACGTTCTGTTCCTTCCGCCGCCGTGATCGTACCGAGCATCACGAATCGGTCTCGCGGCGCTCTGGCCCACCGCGGGCGGAGGTACATCGTTGTAACGACGTACATCGTGGTAACCACATGACGACATGACGGGCGCACCGATCGCACCACTCATTCAGGCACTCAGGCAGGTGCCTGCTGCGCCCCGGCCCCTCAGCCGCCGTCCCGGTACGCCTCCAGCAGCCGCAGCCACACCTCGCTGATCGTCGGATAGGACGGGACCGCGTGCCACAGGCGCTCGATGGGGACCTCGCCGGCGACGGCGATGGTGGCCGCGTGAAGGAGTTCGCCGACGCCGGGACCCGCGAAGGTGACGCCCAGCAGGGTCTGGCGGTCGAGGTCGACGATCATGCGGGCGTGGCCGCGGTAACCGTCCGCGTACAGGCCCGCTCCGGCGACGGCCGCCATGTCCTGGTCGACGGCACGGACCCGGCGGCCGGTGCGTTCGGCTTCGGCGAGCGAGAGGCCCACCGAGGCGATCTCGGGGTCGGTGAAGACGACCTGCGGTACGGCGGCGTGGTCGGCGGTCACCACGTGGGCGCCCCACGGGTCGGTCTCCAGCAGGGGCACGCCCCTGGCGCGGGCGGCGATCGCGGCGCCCGCCATGCGTGCCTGGTACTTGCCCTGATGGGTGAGGAGCGCACGGTGGTTGACGTCGCCGACCGCGTACAGCCAGTTGCTGCCCTCGACCAGGCAGGTGTCGTCGACGGTCAGCCAGGAGCCGGGTTCGAGGCCGACCGTGTCGAGTCCGATGTCGTCGGTGCGCGGTGCGCGGCCGGCGGCGATCAGGATCTCGTCGGCTTCGAGACTGCTGCCGTCGGACAGCCGGACGGTGACCGTGGCGCCGTCGCGGGTGACCGAGGTGGCCTCGATTTCGGTGCGCACCTGCGCACCCGCCGCGCGCAACGCCTCGGTGACCAGTTCCCCGGCGAACGGCTCCATTCTGGGCAGCAGTCCCCCGCCACGCACCAGCATGGTCACCTGGGAGCCGAGTGCCTGCCAGGCGGTGGCCATCTCACAGCCGACCACGCCGCCGCCGACCACCGCGAGCCGGCCGGGCACATGATCGGAGGAGGTGGCGTCCCTGCTGGTCCAGGGCCGGGCGTCGGCGAGTCCCGGCAGCGGAGGCAGGACGGCCCTGCTGCCGGTGGCGACGACCACCGCCTGCCGGGCGGACAGCAGCCGTTCGGTGCCGTCCGGTGCGGTGACGGAGACCCGGCGCTGGCCCGCGAGGCGGCCTTGGCCGCGGTAGAGGTCGGCGCCGATGCCGTCCAGCCAGCCGACCTGGCCGTCGTCCTTCCAGTGCGAGGCGTAGCCGTCCCTGCGGGCCAGCACGGCGGGCGCGTCGAGCGGCCCCTGCACGGCCTGGCTCAGACCGGGCAGACGGCGAGCGTCCGCTCGGGCGATCACCGGGCGCAGCAGGGCCTTGCTCGGCATGCACGCCCAGTACGAGCACTCGCCGCCGACCAGCTCACTCTCGACGATGGCGGCGCTCAGACCCGCGGCCCTGGCGCGGTCGGCGGCGTTCTCTCCCACCGGACCCGCCCCCAGCACCACGACGTCGTATGCGGTCGGCTCCATGGATTGCGTCATGAAGGTCAGTCTGATCGCAGGTGTGCGCGGGTGCCACATGGGTACGCGCGCGGAATACGCACCGGACCGACACTGTTGTCCGCACACCGCTGGGTGGAACCGGCAGAAGCAGCAGCACCTCAGCAGAGTCGAGACCGGACCTTCGGATATCAGGAAGAGGTAGTCACCACATGAGCAGCACCGTGGAGCTCACCAAGGAGAATTTCGACCAGACGGTCACGGATCACGACTTCGTCCTGATCGATTTCTGGGCATCGTGGTGCGGTCCGTGCAAGCAGTTCGCCCCCGTCTACGAGAAGGCCGCCGAAGCCAATCCGGACCTGGTGTTCGGGAAGATCGACACCGAGGCGCAGCCGGAGCTGGCGCAGGCCTTCGGGATCCAGTCGATTCCCACTCTGATGATCGTCCGGGATCAGGTCGCGGTGTTCGCCCAGCCGGGTGCCCTGCCGGAGACCGCCCTGGACGACGTCATCGGGCAGGCCAGAAGCCTGGACATGGACGAGGTCCGCAAGGCGATCACCCAGGCGGAGGCCCAGGGCAAGCAGGGCGCACAGCCGGACGGCAGCGGGCCCGCAAAATAGCGGGCGCATGCTAGCGGGGCTGCTCGGACGCGGGTGACGGGCGCGCCGCGCATGGGCGGCACGACCGCGCCCGTATGCCCGTGTACGTATGCCCGTATACGCATCCGCGCCTTCAACGGTCTGCGCCGCTCGCGCCGCGGGCCCGGATGGCAATCGGGACGCACCATGCCTGGCTCCGCCTGGAGGCTGGGGCCCGGATCGCGTACTTCGCGCCGCCGGGCCCCGGCCTCCGGGCACACGAAACCCTCAGGTCGACGCGCGCCGTACGGCCGTCGCGCGCAGCAAGTCGTGCACCTCGGGCACCCCGGTTCGCGGGACGGGTGTGTGTACGAGCCGGTCGACGAGGTCCGCCAACTCCTGTCCGGACGGCAGTCCGATGCGTACCGTGCTCAGCCGCGGCCTTAATAATCGGCCGAGTAGCAGGTCCTCGGCGCCCATCACCGCGGTTTCCGCCGGCACGGACACGCCCTCGTCCTGAAGGGCGCGCATCAGCAGCATCGCGTACTCGTCGTTGTGGGCGAACACGGCGTCCAGGCCTAGGCCGCGCCACCGTCCGGCGAGCTGTGCGGCCTGCTCCTCGCTGCGCGCGAGCGTCACCTCCGTGATGCCGGTGCCGCCGCCCGCCTCCTCGATCGCGCGGCGCATGCCCTCGGCGACGGCCCGTGAGACGGCCTCAAGGCCGGGCTCGCCGGGCACGACCAGACCGATCCGGCCGCGCCCGAGGGCCAGCAGATGGGTGGCGGCGCAGTGGCCGACTTTACGGTGGTCGATGAGCAGGGCGTGTGCGCCGTCCACCGGTTCGGGGCCGATCGTGAGGACTGCCCGGGCGCCGGAGCGCTTCAGTATCGCCACGCCCTGCGGGCCGAGGCCCTGCCCGGTCGCCGCCAGCACGGCGACGGGTCTGAGTTCCGCCCAGGCACGGGCGGCCTCGTCACCGGTGCGGCCGAGTGAGCCGTACTGGACGACGGTGTACTCCAGACGGCCCAGCGCCTCCTGGAGATCGTTGATGAAATCGCCGTAGCCCGGGCCGAGCTGCGGCGCGGGCGACGGCATCAGCACCATCCGGCTCCGTCCGGCCCGCAGGCTGCGGGCCGCGGCGTGCGGCACATAGCCGAGCTCCTCCGCCGCCGCCCTGACCCGCTGGCGGGTGGGCTCGCTGATCCGCATGGCGGTCGCGTTGTTCAGGACGTACGAGACGGTGGCCCGCGAGACACCGGCGAGCCGGGCGACGTCCGCGCTGGTGGGCACGGCGGGAAGCGCCGTGCCCCGGGGGCGTGGCACGGGCGGTTCACCGTCCGCGGGCGGCCCGGTCAGGACGGCAGCGCTCGCGGCCCCGGTGGGTCGGGTGTCCGGTGGAGCCCCGCCTGGCTGGTCCGGTACGGCTCCGCCGGGTTCGACGGGCACGCCCGGCGGCCCGTGCCGGAGGGCGTCCGCGACGGGGGGCAGCACCACGGGCTGCTGCGGAAGTTGCTGTTTCGGTATCTGCGCCATGACACCCCGTATTTTTCCACTCACGCGCGGCGCTGGCACGGATACTCTGCGAAACCGTTGCGGCCAGGTCCAGCCAACCTTCCGGCCCGCGGCGTCCTCGGCTGCCGTCTGCGGGGCCAACCCGCTTGGGGGAGCGCCAAGGTGAGCCTCTACCGTGGCGCGGGTGATTGAGCGCATGGAGCACCCGCAGAGCGACGAAACCCCGGGCCGCAGCGGCCCCACGGCGACCTCCGAGGCCAAGGCAGAACAGGTCGGAAAGGTGCGTACCGAGTACGCGCCGGTGTACGACGGCGATCCCGATCCCGGCGAAATCGTCTGGACGTGGGTACCGTTCGAAGAGAACGACGGCCGTGGCAAGGACCGGCCGGTCCTGGTCGTCGCGCGAGAGACGGCGGGCACCCTGCTCGCCGTCCAACTGTCGAGCAAGCGGCACGACAGCGATCGGGAGTGGGTGCCGATCGGCAGCGGGCCCTGGGACAGGGAAGGCCGTGACTCATGGGTGGATGTGGACCGGGTGTTGCGGGTGCACGAGAAGGGCATGCGGCGCGAGGCCTGCGCCCTGGACCGGATGCGCTTCAACCTCGTCATACACCGACTGCGGGAGCGCTACGGCTGGCAGTGAGCGGCAGGTGCCGCCCGGTCGTACGGCCGCCGGGCGGCACGTCCCCAACGGGGCGACATCTTCGCGGGAGGCGCTTCTCCAACGCGTCGGGCCCACCGTCGCAACGAGGCAGAGTGCGGCCCCCCGTGCGGTGAGCCCTTTTGCATAGGCCCGCGGGTTCGGCTTGGTTGGAGCGGATGTGGCCGGCGCGGCCCACTGAAACACCCCCAGACCGCGAAGGACACGGGGAAGCAGCCGGGCCGGCTCATGGTTCTCGACCGGAGGATCAGGAGGACAGTGTCATGACCGAAGAGGCACCTGTCGGGGTCGGCCCGCCGGTCTCCGAAGCCGACTTGGAGGCGCTGGTCCGCGGCATCTGTTTCAAGACGGGACCGCCGCGCACCGTGGGCGTCGAAGTGGAATGGCTCGTCCATGAGCCACACCGCCCCCATCTACCCCTCACTCCCGCCCGTTTCGAGGCGGCCTTCGCCGCCGTACACGACCTGCCCCTGAGTTCGGCGCTGACCGCCGAACCCGGCGGTCAGCTGGAGCTCAGCTCGCTGCCCGCCGCGTCCCTGATGGAGTGCGTGGCCAGCGTCTCGGCCGACTTGGCGCTGGTGCGCACGGCCCTCGGCGCCCGTGACCTCACCCTCACCGGGCTCGGTACCGACCCCTGGCGCCCGCCATCGCGGCTGCTGCGGCTGCCGCGGTACGACGCCATGGAAACCTACCTGGACCGTGCGGGACCCGCGGGCCGCGGCATGATGTGCTCCTCGGCCTCCGTGCAGGTCTGTCTCGACGCGGGGTACGAGGAGCCGGGGCCGCTCGGCCACGGGCGGCGCTGGCGGCTCGCGCATCTGCTGGGTCCTGTCCTGGTCGCGGCGTTCGCCAACTCGCCGCTGTTCGCGGGCCGGCCGAGCGGTTGGCAGTCCACCCGGCAGGCGCTGTGGGCCGGGATCGAGCCCGGCAGGTCGGCGGCGCCGGTGCTGGACGGTGATCCGCGTGCGTCGTGGGCGTCACGAGTGCTGGACGCGCCCGTGATGTGCATACGCGCCGACGGTGGCCCGTGGCTGGTGCCCGAGGGGTTGTCGCTGCGGACGTGGGCGCGCAGCGGGGCACCCAGGCCGCTCACCCGGGCCGATGTCGACTACCACATGTCCACGCTGTTTCCACCGGTGCGTCCCCGCGGCCATCTGGAACTGCGCATGATCGACGCCCAGTCGGGCGACGACGGCTGGATCGTGCCGCTGGCGGTGACCACCGCGCTCTTCGACGACGCCGCCGCCGCGGAGAGTGCCTACCGCGCGGTCAAGCCGCTGGCGGAGCGCTCGGGTCCGGGGCCCGCGCCGTGCAATGCCCTGTGGCAGGCCGCCGCACGGCACGCCCTGGCCGATCCGGAGCTGCACGACGTGGCCGTCGTCTGCTTCGCCGCGGCCTTGGACGCGCTGCCCCGGCTCGGCGCGAGCCGGGACGTCCTGGACGCCGTCGGGGCGTACACCGAGCGCTATGTCGTCCGCGGGCGCTGCCCGGCGGACGACCTGATCGACCGATTCACCGCTTTGGGGAAGGACGTGCCGTCATGACCGATCCCACCACCGCTACTCCGGCCGGGCCCGAAGCGCTCAGAGAACGCGCCCTGGCGGCCCTGCTCACCGCCCGGGAGCGCACCGCGCTGCTCACGGACTGTGTGCCGGAGCCCGAGCTGACGGCACAGCACTCACCGCTGATGTCACCGCTGGTGTGGGATCTGGCGCACATCGGCAACCAGGAAGAGCTGTGGCTGCTGCGGGCGGTCGCGGGCCGTGCGGCGCTGCGGCCGGAGATCGACCCGCTGTACGACGCCTTCGAGCATCCGCGCGCCGAACGGCCCTCGCTGCCGCTGCTCGCGCCCCAGGAGGCCCGCGGCTACGCGGCCGAGGTGCGCGGGCGGGCGCTCGACGTGCTGGCCCGTACCGCCTTTAACGGCGGCACCCCGCTCACCGACGCCGGATTCGCCTTCGGCATGATCGCGCAGCACGAGCAGCAGCACGACGAGACCATGCTGATCACCCACCAGCTGCGCAGCGGTCCCGCGGTCCTGACCGCCCCGGAGCCCGATCCGCTAGACGCGCGGCAGTTCACGGGCCCCGCGGAAGTGCTAATACCCGGCGGACCGTTCACCATGGGCACCTCCACCGAACCCTGGGCGCTCGACAACGAACGCCCGGCGCACCGCCGTCTCGTGCCGCCGTTCCTCCTCGACACGGTGCCGGTGACGAACGCCTCGTACCAGCTGTTCCTGACGGACGGCGGCTACGAAGAGCCGCGCTGGTGGGCGCCCGAGGGCTGGTCGTACCTGCGTGAGCACCAGATCACCGCGCCGCTGTTCTGGCGGCGCGACGGCGGAGTGTGGCTACGGCGTCACTTCGGCGTGACGGAGCCGGTGCCGCCCGACGAGCCGGTGCTGCACGTCAACTGGTACGAGGCCGATGCCTACGCGCGCTGGGCGGGCCGCCGGCTGCCCACCGAGGCCGAATGGGAGAAGGCCGCCCGCCACGACCCCGGCTCCCGGCGGTCGATGCGTTACCCCTGGGGTGACGCGGACCCCCGCCCCGCCCACGCCAACCTGGGGCAGCGCCACCTGCGCCCGGCCCCGGCCGGCAGCTACGCCGCGGGGCAGTCGCCGCACGGGGTGCGGCAGCTGATGGGCGATGTCTGGGAGTGGACGGCGAGCAGCTTCCTGCCCTATCCGGGCTTCAAGGCGTTCCCCTACAAAGAGTACTCCGAGGTGTTCTTCGGGTCCGGCTACAAGGTGCTGCGCGGCGGCTCGTTCGCGGTCGCGGACGTGGTGGCCCGCGGCACGTTCCGCAACTGGGACCACCCCGTACGGCGGCAGATCTTCTGCGGATTCCGCACGGCGCGCGACGTGCCGGACGCGGGCAGCCGGCCGGGCGGCTCCGGGGAGGCCGGCTGATGTGCCGCCATCTGGCCTATCTGGGGCCGCCGGTGCCGTTCGGAGAACTGCTGAAGGACCCGCCGCACAGCCTGTACCGCCAGTCGTGGGCGCCCCGCCACCAGCGGCACGGCACGGTCAACGCGGACGGCTTCGGGGTGGGCTGGTACGCGCCGGACGATCCGGTGCCGGCGCGCTACCGGCGCCCGGGTCCGGTGTGGGCCGACGAGTCGTTCGCGGACCTCGCGCGGGTGGTGCGCACGGGCGCGCTGCTCGGCGCGGTACGGGACGCCACACAGCGCGGCGCGGACGGGGAGGCGGCGGCGGCGCCGTTCACGGACGGGCCGTGGCTGTTCAGCCATACCGGCGTCGTCGACGGCTGGCCCGGGTCCCTGGCGCCGCTCGCCGCGACGCTGCCGCCCGCCGACCTGCTCACGCTCGCGGCCCGCAGCGATTCGGCACTGGTGTGGGCGCTGGTGCTGCACCGGCTGCGGCACGGCGACCACCACGCCCGGGCGGGGCAGGCGCTCGCGGACACCGTGCTGGACGTGGTGCGCGCCGCACCTGTCTCGCGGCTCAACCTGCTGCTGACGAACGGATCAGCGATCATGGCCACGGCGTGGGGCGACGCGCTGTGGTACCGCACGGGACCGGGCCCCCGGGTCGTGGTGGCCTCCGAACCGTACGACGACGATCCGCGCTGGCACCAGGCGCCCGAGCGGACCCTGCTCGTGGCGAGCCCCGCGGACGTCCGGCTGACCTCGCTGAAGGAGCCCGTATGAGTCCCTTCCACGTCACCCGCACCCTGCCCGAGGACGCCACCAGCGCCGCGCTGTGCGCCGACGTCCGCGACGGCCTGACCCGCACTCCCAAGACGCTGCCGCCGAAGTGGTTCTACGACGCGCGCGGCAGCACCCTGTTCGAGGAAATCACGGCACTCGACGAGTACTACCCGACGCGCGCGGAACGCGAGATCCTGCGGGCGCGCTCCGCACGCATCGCCGCGGTGACCGGGGCGCGCACCCTGGTGGAGCTGGGTTCGGGGTCCTCGGACAAGACCCGGCACCTGCTCGACGAGCTGACCGGGCTGCACACCTACATTCCGGTGGACGTGAGCGAGAGCGCCCTCACCCAAGCGGGCGAGTCGCTGCTCGCCCGGCATCCGGAGCTCCGGGTGCACGCCCTGGTCGCGGACTTCACCGAAGGCCTCGTGCTGCCGGACTCCCCCGGGCCGCGGCTGGTGGCCTTCCTCGGCGGCACGATCGGCAATCTGCTGCCGCAGGAGCGGTCCGCCTTCCTGTCCAGGGTGCGCGCCCTGCTGGCGCCCGGGGACGCGCTGCTGCTCGGCACCGACCTGGTGAAGGACGAGTCGGTGCTGGTGCGGGCCTATGACGACGCGGCGGGGGTGACGGCGGCGTTCAACAAGAACGTGCTGTCGGTCGTCAACCGCGAGCTGGCCGCCGACTTCCGCCCGGACGCGTTCGCGCATATCGCGCTCTGGAACGCGCAGCGCGAGTGGATCGAGATGCGGCTGCGGTCCCGTACGGAGCAGACGGTGAAGATCCGCATGCTCGACCTGGCGGTCGACTTCGCGGCGGGCGAGGATCTGCGCACCGAGGTGTCGGCCAAGTTCCGCCCGGACGGCCTCCGTGCCGAGCTGGCCGCCGCGGGCCTGACCTGCACCCATTGGTGGACGGATACCGCGGGCCAGTTCGCGCTCTCGCTGAGCACGGCGAAGTGAGGGACGCCGGGGGCGGTGGCGGCCCTCGGCCGGCGCGGCACGGCGGCCGCCCCACGCGCGGGGCCGCCCCGGGAACAGGTCCTGCTGGGCCCGAGGTGCCCGACGACTTCGGGGGGGTGAGAGGTCAGCTCGGCCGTACCCGTCTCGCGTGGACCGCGCGCTGTGGGGCATGGTGGGTGTCCGCGACACACGCGCCGCGGGCGGAGTACGGGAGGAAGGAGCGCCCCATGACGGACCACACCTACCGGGTCACCGATATCGTCGGCACCTCCCACGAAGGCATCGACCAGGCCATCCGCAACGCCATCGGCCGGGCTTCGCAGACCGTCAGGAACCTCGACTGGTTCGAGGTGGTGGAGGTGCGCGGTCAGATCGAGAACGGGCAGATCGAGCACTACCAGGTGGCGCTCAAGCTCGGCTTCCGGCTGGAGGAGGGCGACTGAGCCCGACCCGGCCGGGCGGCTTCTGGCCGCGCATCCGCAGGCCGGTGCGGATCAGGTCCGCCCGGCCTGTTCCTGGGCTTGCTCCAGCGCCGCGGACGGCGTGGCCCAGTCGGCGCGTATCACCGTGAAACCGGCTCGCTCGGCGTCCGCGCAGACCAGTGCGTCGTCGTCGACGAGCACGCCGACGGTGCGCCGTGCCGCGATGCGGCCGAGCACGTCCAGCTTGGTGCGGCGGGCGGGCCGCCGGTCGTCGTTGCGACGCATCCAGACCCGGCCGTCGGGCAGCCCCTGCGCCGCGAGCCAGGTCAAGGTGGCCGCACGGCACCGCTCGGGCCGCCCGGTGAGGTAGCCGATCTCACAGCGCCTGGCCTGCTCCATGACCAGGGCGATCCCCGGCGCGAGCGGCGAGTCCTGCGGGGCCGCGGCGAAGAAGGCCGCCCAGTCCCGGGGCTGCCGCTCAAGGAAGCGCTGCCGGTGCGCGGTGTCCGCGAGGGTGCCGTCGAGGTCGAACAGGGCCAGCGGTCTACGGTCGTCATTCACACCGGAAGCGTAAGGGCTGACCCGCAAACCCCAGCAGGCTCCCGACGCCAACTGCGGCTCGTTTGGATCAGGCTGGCCTCGCGGAGTCCGGCACGCGCTCCCCCGCTGCCCCGCGCCGCCTGCGCAGCACCGCGCGGCGCTCGTCTGCTCCGGCAGGATGCGGTCACGGGCCCTGTCTGATCGGCTTTCACCCACTTCCTGCGGTGTGCGTGGTGGCCGGCGGGGTGTGCCGCCCGCTGGAGCCGTGCGGGCCCGGGCCACAGGCCGCGGCCTGGGCGGCGTGGGCCAGGGAGCGCCGGTCGGGGTGGCTGCCTGCATCCAGAACGGGCCGTATGCGCACCCGGGCGACGAGGTCGCGTGCCGCCGCGGTCCGCCACAGCGACGCGAACAGGGTGTCCTCGCCGATGAACGCGGGCGTGGTGCTCGGTGTACCGCGGCCGTGGGCCTAGCCGATGTGCACGGGCCGCACCGGGACACCGGCGTCCAGTGCGGCCTGGAACACCGCCCGGCGGAACCTCCCCTGGCCCCTGCCGCACCAGGTGCTGCCCTCGGGGAATGCGGTGACGGCCGAGCCTTCGCGCAGCGCGGCGGCGATCCGTGCGACGGTGCCCGGCAGGGCGCGCGGACTCTCCCGTGCGATGAACAGCGTGTGGCCGCGCACGGCCAGCGCGCCCGCGATCGGCCAGCCGCGTATCTCGGACTTGGCGAGCATCCGGGCCGGGCGGACGGCGGCGAGCACGGGGATGTCCAGCCAGGAGATGTGGTTGGCGACGATGAGCACACCGCCGGTGCGGGGCAGGGCACCGCTGACCTGGATACGTACCCCGAGCGAGCGCACCAGGGCACGGCACCAGATCCTGACGAGCGCCGCGCGCCGCCCGGGGGCGCACCGGGCGGCCAGCGGGGACAGGACAATCCCGGCGCACAGGACGGCGGTCAGCGCGGCGAGCCTGCACAGGACGCGGGGCACGTACAGGTCGGCGACGTTGAAGTCGGCGTGGCGCAGCCGCTGGGCGGCCCGTACATCGGATGCGTCGCCGGCGAGGCTGACGGTGTAGCGGGCCGGCGCGGGGACGGCGGAGACGGCAGGCATGGTGGGGACGGCGGGAACGGCAGGCATGAGTGACTCCTGGGTCACAGGCGGTGCGGGCGAAAGACCGCAGACCCGCGAGTGCGGGTCCACCGGTTCAGTTCTTCCGCCGTCTGCTGGCGCGTACATGACCTGCGTCAAGAGCCGGGATGAGCGAATGCTGAAGCGGAGACGACAGCACCCGGCGGGCCGCCGGACATGCGTCAGGGGTGGGGCGCCCCAACGCCCCACCCCTGCCACTGTGCCGTTCGTCCGCGGTGCAAAGCCCTGAATACCGCGGCTGAACCCGCAAGCGTTAGCGCTTGCCGGCCTTGCGAGTGGCCCGCAGCCACTCCTTGTTCATGCGCGGTGATCGACATCAGCGGGATGCCCTTCGGGCAGGCGGTGGCGCACTCGCCGGTGAGCGTGCAGCCGCCGAAGCCCTCGTCGTCCATCTGGGCCACCATGTCCAGCACCCGGGTCTCCCGCTCGGGAGCGCCCTGCGGCAGCACGTCGAGGTGGTTGACCTTCGCCGAGGTGAAGAGCATCGCCGAGCCGTTCGGGCAGGCCGCCACGCAGGCGCCGCAGCCGATGCACTCGGCGTGCTCGAAGGCGAAGTCGGCGTCCGCCTTGGGCACCGGCGTGGCGTGCGCCTCGGGGGCGGCGCCGGTGGGCGCGGTGATGTAGCCGCCGGCCTGGATGATCCGGTCGAAGGCGGAGCGGTCCACGACCAGGTCCTTGACGACCGGGAAGGCGGCGGCGCGCCACGGCTCGATGTCGATCGTGTCGCCGTCCTTGAAGGACCGCATGTGGAGCTGGCAGGTGGTGGTGCGCTCCGGGCCGTGCGCGTCGCCGTTGATGACCAGGCTGCACGCGCCGCAGATGCCCTCGCGGCAGTCGTGGTCGAAGGCGACCGGGTCCTCGCCCCCGAGGATGAGCTCCTCGTTGAGGGTGTCGAGCATCTCCAGGAACGACATGTCCGGCGAGATGCCGTCCACCTCGTAGGTGGACATGGCGCCGGGCGCGTCGGCGTTCTTCTGCCGCCAGACGCGCAGGGTGAGCTTCATGCGTAGCTCCGCTGAGTGGGGTGGACGTACTCGAAGACGAGGTCTTCCTTGTGCAGGACGGGCGCGGCGCCGGTGCCGGTGAACTCCCAGGCGGCGGCGTAGGAGAACTCCTCGTCCCGGCGGGCGGCCTCGCCGTCCGGGGTCTGCGACTCCTCGCGGAAGTGGCCGCCGCAGGACTCGGCGCGGTGCAGCGCGTCGAGGCACATCAGCTCGGCGAGCTCCAGGTAGTCGACGACGCGGTTGGCCTTCTCCAGCGACTGGTTGAACTCCTCGCCGGTGCCCGGGACCTTGATGCGCCGCCAGAACTCCTCGCGGATCGCGGGATCCGCTCCAGCGCCTTGCGCAGTCCCGTCTCGGTGCGGGCCATCCCGCAGTACTCCCACATCAGCTCGCCGATCTCGCGGTGGAAGGAGTCGGGCGTGCGGTCGCCGTCGACGGCCAGCAGCCGCTGCAGGCGCTCCTCGGTCTGCTTGCGACGCCTCGGCGGCGGCCGGATGGTCGGCGTCGAGGTCGTCGTGCTGCGGGTGGCGGGCCAGGTAGTCGTTGATCGTGGACGGCAGCACGAAGTAGCCGTCGGCCAGGCCCTGCATCAGCGCGCGACGCGCCGAGCCGGTTGGCGCCGTGGTCGGAGAAGTTGGCCTCGCCGATCGCGAACAGGCCCGGGATGGTGGTCTGCAGGTCGTAGTCGACCCACAGGCCGCCCATCGTGTAGTGCACGGCGGGGTAGATCCGCATCGGCACCTCGTACGGGTCCTCGGCGGTGATCCGTGCGTACATCTCGAAGAGGTTGCCGTACTTCTCGGCGACCTTCTCGCTGGCCCATCCGCGCGATGGCGTCCGCGAAGTCCAGGTAGACGCCCTGTCCGCCGGGGCCCGACGCCGCGGCCCTCGTCGCAGACGTTCTTCGCGGCACGCGAGGCGATGTCGCGCGGGACGAGGTTGCCGAAGGACGGGTAGATGCGCTCCAGGTAGTAGTCGCGCTCGTCCTCGGGGATCTCGTTCGGCGGGCGGATGTCGCCCTTGGCCTTCGGGCACCCAGATGCGGCCGTCGTTGCGCAGCGACTCGCTCATCAGCGTCAGCTTGGACTGGTGGTCGCCGGTGCGCGGGATGCAGGTCGGGTGGATCTGGGTGAAGCAGGGGTTGGCGAAGTAGGCGCCGCTTGCGGTGGGCCCGCCAGATCGCGGTGGCGTTGGAGTTCATGGCGTTGGTCGACAGGTAGAAGACGTTGCCGTAGCCGCCGGTGGCCAGCACCACCGCGTCGGCGAAGTGGGTGTCGATCTTGCCGGTGACCAGGTCGCGGGCGACGATGCCGCGGGCCCGCCCGTCGACGACGATCAGGTCGAGCATTTCGGTGCGCGAGTGCATCTCGACGTTGCCGGCCGCGATCTGCCGGGACAGTGCCTGGTAGGCGCCGAGCAGCAGCTGCTGGCCGGTCTGGCCGCGGGCGTAGAACGTGCGGGAGACCTGCACGCCGCCGAAGGAGCGGGTGTCCAGCAGACCGCCGTACTCGCGGGCGAAGGGCACGCCCTGGGCGACGCACTGGTCGATGATCTCCACGGAGATCTGGGCGAGCCGGTGCACATTGGACTCGCGGGCGCGGAAGTCGCCGCCCTTGACGGTGTCGTAGAAGAGCCGGTGCACCGAGTCGCCGTCGTTGCGGTAGTTCTTGGCAGCGTTGATGCCGCCCTGCGCGGCGATGGAGTGGGCACGGCGCGGGGAGTCCTGGTAGCAGAACTGCACGACGTGGTAGCCCTGTTCGGCGAGCGTGGCGCCCGCGGAGCCGCCCGCGAGGCCGGTGCCGACGACGATGATCGGTGTGCTTGCGGCGGTTGGCCGGGTTGACCAGCTTCGCCTCGAAGCGGCGGGTGTCCCAGCGCTCGTCGACCGGCCCCGCGGGCGCCTTGGTGTCGACGACGACCGGCGTGCGCCGGTGTGTGTCGACTCAGTGCGTCGGTAGTCTGCGTGGTCTTCGGTTCATGGTTCAGCTCACCACTCCGGTCATGACGCCGACGGGCACGGCGATGAAGCCCACCGTCAGCACCAGCGGCGAGCACGTTGGCGATGATCTTGAAGGTGCGGTCGCGGGTCGCGGCTGCCGACGCCGAGGGTCTGTGCGGCGCTCCAGAAGCCGTGCTGGACGTGCAGGCCGAGCGCGAGCATCGCCACGATGTAGATGACGTCGCCGTACCAGGTGGAGAAGGTGTCCACGACGTTCTGGTACGGGTGGCCGGGCTGGAACCCGCCGGAGTGCATGGTGCCGGTGGTCAGGTCGAGGATGTGCCAGACGATGAAGAGGCCGAGGATGATCCCGCCCCAGCGCATGGTGCGGGTCGCATAGCTGGCGCGGGCCTTGGTGTGCACGTACTTGCTGGGGCGGGCCTTGATGTCCCGGCGGCTCAGCTGGTACGCGGAAACGGCGTGCGCCACGACGGCGGCGACCAGCACCACGCGGATCGACCCACAGGGCCCACTCGTAGTGCAGGAACGGTTCGCCAATGGTGCGCAGCCAGTGCGCGTACGCATTGAAGGTTCCCGGACCGAAGAAGATCTTCAGGTTCCCGAACATGTGGACGACCAAGTACAGAAGCATGATCAGGCCGCTCACGGCCATCACAGTCTTCTTGCCGACGGACGAATCCCACAGCGTGCGTGTCATGGACGGCCGTCGGTCCGTCCGCGTTGCCAGTGCCATGTCACAGAACGCTAGAGCGGAGGAGGCCGATCGGTCCAAGACATGGAACGCTTTATTTCGATAGGTAATGCCTATGAGTGTTTATGCTCACCTCATGCAGTTCCAACAGCTCCAGTACTTCGTGGCAGTCGCCGAGACCCGGCATTTCACCCGGGCCGCCGAGCTCGTGCATGTGGCACAGCCGTCCCTCTCCCAGCAGATCCGTTCCCTGGAAAGGGAGTTGGGGGCGGATCTCTTCCGTCGCGCCCGGGGCAACATCACGCTCACCGACGCCGGGGAAGCGCTGCTTCCGCTGGCCCGGCGCATCCTCGCGGACGCCGACACCGCCCGGCAGGAGGTGCAGGAGCTGGTGCAGCTGCGCCGCGGCCGGGTCAGACTCGGTGCGACGCCGAGTCTGTGTACCGGACTGCTGCCAGATGTGCTACGCGCCTTCCATGACCGGTATCCCGGCATCAGGTTGCTGATTGAGGAGGGCGGCTCCCATGACCTGGTGCGGGAGCTGGCGCGCGGGGCGCTCGACCTCGCCCTGGTCGTCCTGCCCCTGCCCACTCCGTCGCCGGCACTGACCACGGTGGAGCTGCTGCGCGAAGACCTGGTCGTGGTCTCCTCCCCCGACGCACCCGCACCCGGCAAGGGAAGCTTCGTGCGGGTGCCGGATCTGGAGGGCGAGCGCCTTGTGATGTTCCGGCACGGCTACGACCTGCGGGAACTGACCGTGGCCGCATGCCGCGCGGAGGGCTTCGAGCCGGACTTCGCGGTGGAGGGAGGCGAGATGGACGCGGTGCTCGGCTTCGTACGGGCCGGGCTCGGGGTGGCCGTGGTGCCGTACATGGTGGCCGAGCGGGTGGGGCAGGGCCTGCGGGTCACGCCGCTCGCACGTCCGGGCCTGTACCGGACGATTGCGCTTGCACACCGCAGCGATGTGGCTCCGCCACGGGGCGCACGGGAGCTCCAGCGGATGCTGCTGGCCCGCTAGGGCTCCGCCAGGTCCTGGCGTCCGCCCGCGCACACTCATGATCGGTGAGCGCCTTCAGCCCGTCGCGTCAGCGACTGGCGACCACACGGCTGGGCGCACCTCCTACGCCCTGAAGGCAGTGAGGAAGTGCGTACCAGGCCCCGCGAGCCCAGCCTGATCCAAACGAGAGGCCCTAGCCCGTCGCGTCGGCGAGCGCCAGCTTGTGGAGCCGGTCCGGCGGCCCGGGACGTGCGTAGTACCAGCCCTGGGCCGTGTCGCACCCCATGTCCCGCAGGGCCTCGGCCTGCGCTCCGGTCTCCACTCCCTCCACCGTCACCGACAGGTTCAGGCTGTGGGCGAGCGAGACGATGCCCTCGACGATCTTCAGATCGGTCGGGTCGGCCGGGAACTGCTGCATGCCCTGCGTGAAGGAGCGGTCGAGCTTGAGGACGCTGACGGGCAGCCTGCGCAGATTGGCGAGGTTCGAGTAGCCGGTGCCGAAGTCGTCGAGCGCTATGTCGACACCCATTTCGGAGAGCCGTCGCAGCGGCTTGAGCAGATCGTCGTCGGCGCCGATGAGTGCCGATTCGGTCACTTCCAGGCAGAGCGCGGACGGGGCGAGTCCGAAGCGGTCCAGGATGTCGACGGTGTCGGCGACGAGGCCGGGATGCTGGAGCTGGCAGGGCGAGAGATTGACGTTGATCCGCAGCTCTCCGGCGTCGGCGTGCCGGTCCTGCCAGTCGCGGGCCTGGCGTACGGACTCCTCCAGCACCCAGCGGCCGAGCGGCACGATCAGGCCGGTGTCCTCGGCGAGCGGTATGAACCGGTCGGGCCCGAGCACCCCGTGCTGCGGGTGTGCCCAGCGCACCAGTGCCTCCGCGCCCCGAACGCTGCCGTCGCCGAGATCGACAAGCGGCTGGTACTCCATGAAGAACTCGCCGCGGTTGAGGGCCGCGGGCAGCGCATTGGTCAGGCCGTGCTTGGTGATGGTGCGCGCGTCAGCCTCGGGATCGGCGAGCTCGAAGCGGTTGCCGCCCGCGTTCTTGGCCCGGTACATGGTGATGTCGGCGCTGCGCAGCACCTCGGCGGCGCTGCGCTCCTTCGCCGGGCCCTCGACGATGCCGATACTGCCGCGCACGGTCAGCTCGCGGCCCTCGATGCGGACCGGAGTGGCGAGCGCGGTCATGATGCGGCCCGCCAGGTCGTCGACGTCGCTCTCGATGCCGGGCCCGTGGGTCAGCGCCACGAACTCGTCGCCGCCGAGCCGGGCGACCATCTCACCGGGGGCCGTCACACAGGCCTGGAGCCGGTCGGCGACCTCCACCAGCAGCCGGTCGCCGGCCGCGTGGCCGAGACTGTCGTTGATGGTCTTGAACCCGTCGAGGTCCAGGTAGCACAGGCCGAACCGCATGTCTCCACCCGCGCCTAAGGCCTTCTCCAGACGCTCGAAGAACAGTGTCCGGTTGGGCAGCCCGGTCAGCGCGTCGTGCGTCGCCTCGTACCGCAGCCGGAGGTTGAGCAGCCGGCGCTCGGTGGTGTCCTCCATCAGCGCCAGCTGGTACTGCGGCCTGCCGTCCGCGTCGCGCAGCAGCGAGACCGTCAGATTGGTCCACAGGACGGTTCCGTCGGGGCGGTAGAAGGCCTTCTCGACGCGGTAGTGCTCACGCTCGCCCTGGACCAACTCGTCGTAGAGCCGCCACAGATGCGGAGTGTCCTCGGGGTGCTTCCAGTCGGTTACTTTGCGTCCGCGAAGGAGTTGGTCCGAGCCGCCGAACATCCGGATCAGAGCGTCATTGGCCTCAAGGACGGTGCCGTCGAGATCGGCTATGCCGATGCCCGTGGCGGCCTCCTCGAACACCGCGCGGAACCGCGCCTCGCTGGTGTGCAGGGCCTCGGCCACCGCGCTACGCGCGTCCAGCGCGGCATGCGCTATGGCTTCCTGCTCGGCCAGGGTCCGCTCGCGCAGCGCCCCGGCGAAGCCCGCGGCGGCGGCGTGCTGCAGCCGTGACGAACGGGACCGCAGCTCCTCGCCGGGCTCGTCGCCGCCGCAGTAGAGCACCAGATACGCGTCGACCACATCAAGGGTGCGGCTCAACGCCTCCGGGTCGGTGCAGTGCACGTCCACGAGGGCGGCGCCGACCGCCTGCCCCGCGGCTGCGTTGAAGACCCGTGCATGCAGCGCGTCGCGCAACCGGCGGGCGAGGGGCATGAGTTGTCCCTCGAACTCGACGCGGTTCATCGAAGTCGCCGTCACCGGGAAGACTGCGCGGCTCCAGATGGTCGCGAACCGGCGCAGTCTGTCTTCCGGTCCATCCGGCTCCGTGGTGCTCACGCCGTGCGTCCCATGCCCGCGAAACCCGAGAAGGCGAAGGGATCTTCGTCCTCGGGAGCGGTCTCAGGCCGCCAATGCGGCATCGGCACGAGCCCCGGTTCCACCATGTCGTATCCCTCGAAGAACCGCGCGATCTCGTCACGCGAACGCATGATCACTGGATTGCGGATGCTGCGGTACACATCCACGGCTCCGCCCACCTGTTCGGCCGGGACCGGGATCCCTTCGTACGAAGCGTGCGTGAGGATGAGCACACTACCCGGTGCCATGGCGTCCCGGAGTTCCCGCACCGCTTCGTAAGGTCGGTCGGCATCCTCCAGGTAATGGAGGACGGCGACCAGCAGCAGCGCGACCGGCCGCGTCAAGTCCAGCAGCCGGCCGACCGGTTCGAGCGCCAGGATGTCCCCCGGCTTGCGCACATCGGCGGTGGCCGCGTCGGCCGACGCGTTGTCCCGCAGGACGGCCTGGCTGTGCGCGACGGCGACCGGGTCGTGGTCGACGTACACCACCCGGGCCTCGTCGTCGGCCTGCTGGGCGATCTCGTGAACGGTGGTGCCGGTGCCGAAGGCGGGTATCCCCGCGCCCACGTCCAGGAACTGGGTGACACCTTCGCCCATCGCGAACCGCACCGCCCGCCGCATGAAGGCACGGCCGGCCTGCGCGATCTTCGGCAGCCCCGGCAGGAACGCCATGGCCCGGCGGGCCGCTGCCCTGTCGGCCTCGAAGTTGTACGAACCGCCCAGGTAATAGTCGTACATACGGGAGACGCTGGGTACCGCGACGGCGATGCCGCGCGAGGCCCAGGGCGGACGGTCCATCAAAGTCTCCCTGACGTAGGCGATCCGGTGTTCGAGCTGAGGCTACTGATCGTCGGCCAAACGGGCGAGCCCAAACGGAAATTGGCGGTCCGTTCTCGGTCACTGCCTGCGGCAAGTGCCGGAAAGCGCATGCCATAAAGGCGCTGAATCTGTCAGAAGGCTGTCAAGGCAGACGGACGGCACGGATGCGGCTGCTTCGGTTGTGCCGAGGATGGAGGTGCGGGCTGACGTTGAGTGGACGGTGGACCCCCGCTCCGGCGCGCCGACCGGGCAAGCAGGGGCGTCCCGGCACCACCGGGCATGCGCGCGGTCCGTGCAAAGGGTGTGGACGACGGCGCGTTGCGTGACGCCTGCGGCACCGTTCCAGCCGAGTTCTCCCGTATAACGGAATGGCTTGTTCTCGCCCTGGCACAGGCCCTGCGCTGCGACAGACAAAAGGGAGCCGAGGAGTCCGGCCTGCCGCGACGGTGACCGTCCACCCATCGCGACACGCATGCCCACCCGCTGCGTTCCCGTCGCTCGGCGCTCCTGACACGCGCCGCACGCCATCCGTGTCACCCCATCGGCCTCCTCGCTTGCCCCGTTCGCGCGACAGCGATCGCGCCATACCGCGCGCCTCCTTAGCGTTTTGCTCATCGAGGTGCTCTCCCGCTGCCTCTCAGGCAAGGGAGGCACGCCCACCGGCGCGAGCGGAGGAGATCCGCGACTGCCTCTCGGGACCTGGAGGACATCCATGCGCGCGATACGACGCGCCATCTCGGCGGCGCTGCTCGGCGCCGCGGCCCTGGCCCCCTGGGCTCCACCCGCCGCCGCTGCGGCCCGCTTTGGTGCGGCGGCGCCCACCTCGGCGAGCACCCACGAGGACGGCGCCTTCCAGGCGCAGGTCACACCGACGGTGGTCGCCGCGGGTGGCCAGGTGCTGCTCACCGCGAGCGGCTGCAGAGGCGATACGACGGTGTCCTCAGGGGTGTTCGACACGGTCAGGATCCGGGGTCACGCAGGTGCCGCCACGGCCACCGTCGACGACGACGCGCGGCCCGGCGCCGAATACCAGGTGAGGTTCGAGTGCGCCGACGGAGCGGTGCGCACGGCCGGTCTGACCATCGCGGGCGGGCACGGCGGCCACGGTGACGAGGGTGCCTCGCAGGCCCATAAGGCAATGGGAGAGCCACAGCACGGGGTGCGCGCGGGCACCGGCGGCAGCCTCGGCGGATTCGACTTCCAACAGCTCGCGGTCGGCGCCCTGCTCCTGGCGGGCGCGCTGGGACTGGCGTACCGCCACTCCGGCCGGCACTGCGCCGACGCACCACCGGACGCCGGCCCGCCGATCCCCGACCCGGCGGCACCCGCGAACCGTACGGCCACCTGAACGGGCCCCGCGGTCGGCCACTCCCCCGGTCACAACACACACCACCGGCCGAGCCACCCACCACCATCCCAGGCGCACGGACCACCACCCTCTAACCACCCCACACCACCAGCCGTGCCGCACCACCAACCACCCCGGCACACCGACCACCACCCCTCCGACCGCCGCCCGCCCGTCGGCCGCCTCACACAGCACCCCGTCAACCGGCAGAGCCCTCCGTCCCGGACCTTCGGTGGACCGGGGACGAAGGGCTGTGCCACTCGGGGCGGTCTGCGTGCGTGTACGCGACCGAAGTGCGGGTCGGCGGGCACCCGGTACATGTGCGTGCCGGTGCGGGTGAGGATGGGGATGGGGTGGTGGGTGAGGGCGTGCGGTGAGGTGATGTGCGGCGTCCGATAGTGACAGCGTGGGCTCAGACCCTGCTCTCGGCGCGCCGCCGCATCATGACCACACCGCCCCCCAGTGCAGCCGCCGCCACCAGACCGGCACCGATCGCGATGTCGGTCGCGGTGGCACCCATGGAGCTGCCGCCGAGACCGCCCTGCACACCGCCGATGACGGTGAACGCGGCCGATCTGGTGATGGTCCTGCCGTCGCACCGGGCCGTGATGTCGTACGTGCCGCGGCTGGCGTTCTGGTTCACCGTGACGGTGGCGGACGGCCTGCCGCTGCTGTCGGTACGCAGTTGGGTGCTCGGGAAGGCCGGGGAAGAGATGCTGCCGCCGACCGACCGGCACTCAGGTGTGTCGACCGTGACTCGCAGCTGTCCCCCGGGGGCGATCACGCTCGGCGTGACGGTGATGGCCTTGGGATCGTCGTGATCGTCGTCCCAGGCCGCGGCCATCGGAGCGGCGAGTCCGACGACGGCGGCCGTGACGGCCGAGACCGCCAGGGCTCGATATCTGCGCATGGGAATCCTCCGCAGAAGGCGCCCCGGGGAACCGTCCCCGGTCGATCGGCGAGAACGCCTTCCAGACCGACCCTCAGACGCGGTGCACGCACCCGCACTTCGGGACTCGTCCGTACCGGTGAGACGACACGCCGGAAGCCCTCCGGCAAACCCCTATCACCGCAGGTCACCTACCGTCAGAAATTTCCTGCACAGCCGGACTCGGATGGCCGACCGAAGCCGGCCTGCCACCCGTTCGCACCGGTCACGTCGCCGCACGCGGGCAATGCCTTTAACGTGCCGGTATGCGCACCACGCGACGCGCACGCGCCGCGTCGAGAGGGGATAGAGAATGCCTTCGTCCCAGTCGGCCGAAGAGGAAGGGCAGCAGCGCAGGCGCACGCCGTGGGGCGCCCTCGCGCTCGTGCTGCTGACCGGTCTCGCGCTGATCAGGAACGGGTCGGGGGAGTTCAACACCACCCCGCCGCAGCCCGCGTCCGCGGCTGCCCCGGACACCCGCTCCGTCTTCGGCGTGCCCCCGCCTGGCGTACAGCCGCTGCCCTACTCGATGGTCGACCGGATCACCATTCCGGCGATCCGGGTGGACGCGCCGATCACACCGGTGGGTCTCGACGCGGACGGCTGGGTGGGCGCGCCGCCGCCGGAGGACCCGAACCTGGCGGGCTGGTTCACGGGGGCCGTCTCTCCCGGCGAGACGGGCACCGCCGTCATCGACGGCCATGTCGACAACGCCCAGGGCCCCGCCGTCTTCTACGGGCTGGGGTCGCTAAAGAAGGGCAACCACATCGAGATCCAGCGCCGGGACCGGAAGACCGCCGTCTTCGAGGTCTACGGCATCGAGGTCTTCGAGAAGCAGAACTTCCCCGGTGAGCAGGTCTACAACAACACCGGGAAGCCGGAACTGCGCGTGATCACGTGTGGCGGTGGTTTCTCCAAGCAGCGCGGCTACGACGGGAACGTGGTCGTGTTCGCGCGGCTGGTCGACGTGCGCTGAGGCACCGCCCCGGGCGGCTGCGGCATTCCTTTCCGGCCTGCCCCGAAGCGCCGTGGCGACGGCACACAAGGCGGCGCCGGCGGACGGAACCTGTTGCTCCGGAACCCGTCGAGGTCCCGGAGCAACAGGTTCCGCTAGCCTCGCGCTGTGACCAGACAGCAGTCCACCGGATTCGAACGCGGCACCGACGGACCCAAAGTGATCGTCGCGGGTGTCGACGGCTCCGACTCCTCGCTGCGGGCCGCCGCATACGCGGGTGGTCTGGCCCGGCGCCAGCACGCACTGCTTGCCGTCGTCTACGTACAACCGGTGATGGCGGTCGGTACCGCGCTCGGCGTGCCGGTCGCGCACACCACGGACGAGATCGCGGAGAGCCTGGCCACGGAGATCCACACGGCGGCCGAGCGGGTCAAGGACATATTCGACGTGCGCTGGGAGTTCCACACCTTCCGCGGCGACCCGTACAACGGCCTGGTGACCGCGGCGGACGAGCTGAAGGCCGACGCCGTGGTGGTGGGCGCCTCGGAACAGGCGGGCCACCGCATCATCGGCTCGGTGGCCATCCGCCTGGTGAAGGCGGGGCGCTGGCCGGTGACCGTGGTTCCGTGAGCGCGCGGCGCACCGGGCCGCGCGGCACACGGCGCTCCGCGGCGGTGTGACCGGGCGCGGGCGCGCCATGTCATAACGGTTGGTAGTGATGCGGACACGGTGTGATACCAGCCATCGGCAATCCCTCAGATCGACAGGTGCGCCGTCTTCCCTCCGGGACGATCGTCAGACATCATGATCGGCCATCAGCCAACTGCCGTCCGCGAAGGTGGGGCTCATGGCGGGACTCCGTAATGGTGAAGGCGTACTGCGCCGCAAGCCGATCGACCAGATCACCGCGGCCGGTCCGGGCGGCGCGGAAGGCGGCGCGGGCGAGCAGCTGACCCGCACGCTCGGTCTGTGGCAGCTCACCGCCATCGGCGTCGGCGGCATCATCGGCGCGGGCATCTTCACCCTGGCCGGCACGGTCGCGAACGGCACGGCCGGCCCGGCGGTGCTGGTCTCCTTCCTCATCGCGGGCATCGCCAGCGCGCGCGGCGGCGCTGTCGCTACGCCGAGTTCGCCGGGCTGATCCCGAAGGCGGGATCGGCCTACACCTACGGCTACGCGGTGCTCGGCGAGCTGGCGGGCTGGTTCATCGGCTGGGACCTGCTGCTGGAGTACACCGCGATCGTGGCGGTGGTGGCGATCGGCATCTCCGGCTACTTCAGCTTCCTGCTCGGCGAGCATGGGCGTCGATCTGCCCGCACTGGATGCTGGGCGCGCCGGGCACCGGGCGACGGGCACCGGGTGGACCTGTTCGCGGCGCTGCTGTGCCTGCTGATCGCCGTATCTGCTCAACCTGGGCATCAAGAACGCGGCGCGGTTCGAGACGATCGTGGTGGGCGCTGAAGGTCGCTGGTCGTCCTGGTGGTGATCGTGGTCGGCTTCTTCCACATCGACACCGCGCAACTACCACCCGTTCTTCCCGTTCGGGGTGGGCGGCGCGTTCACCGGCGCGGCGACGGTCTTCTTCGCGGTCTTCGGCTACGACGCGATGAGCACCGCGGCCGAGGAGTCCAAGGACGCCCAGCGCCACATGCCGAAGGCGATCATCTACTCGCTGGCGATCTCGATGGTGCTCTACGTGCTGGCCTGCCTGGTGCTGACCGGGCATGCAGAACTACCGGCGACATCGACCCGGAGAGCGGCTTCTCCTCGGCGTTCAAGTCGGTGGGGCTCGGCGGCCTCGCCGACGTCATCGCGGTCGGCGCGATCATCGGCATCCTGACGGTGATGTTCACCTTCATGCTCGGCGTGACCCGGGTGTGGTTCTCGATGAGCCGAGACGGGCTGCTGCCGAAGTGGTTCGCCAAGACGCACCCGAGCCCGGCACGTGCCGACCCGGGTCACCTGGATCGTCGGGCGTCGCCTCCGCGGCGATCGCCGGGCTTCCTGCCGATCGGCGAGGCCGCCGAGCTGACCAACATCGGCATCCTGCTGGCGTTCGTGGTGGTCTGCGTCGCGGTGATCGTGCTGCGCTACCGGCGGCCCGACCTGCCGCGCACCTTCCGTACGCCCGGGCATGCCGGTGGTGCCGGCCGATCGGCGTGGTGCTTCTCGATCTGGCTGATCACGTTCCTGCAGTGGCAGACCTGGGTGCGGTTCGCGGTCTGGTTCCTGATCGGCCTCGTCATCTACTTCGCCTACTCGCGCCACCGGTCGCTGCTCGCCAGGCCGCCCGCGGCGGACGCGGATGCGAGGGACGCGGGCGCGGCGGACACAGGAGCCTCGTGAGGGACGGGTGTCTTGTGAGACACGAGCGTCACGGAGGATGGCGCGGACGTCTCAGCGGACGTCTCGACAGGTGCGGGGTGCTCAGCGGCCCATGACCAGGCCGTCGTGGGCGGCGCCCCGGCTGAGGACGATGCGGCGGATACGGTCGCGTACCGCCGCCCTCGACCCGTCGCTCCCGGTCGCGGCGCCGAGGTTGACCACGCGTCCGGCGTCGGTGTCGAACCACTGCGGGATGAACTCCGCCTTCGCCACCTGCCACCGGCCGCCCGCGCGCCCGGGCGGCGCGAAGGTGAAGCGGGCCAGGGTGCTCTGGTTGCCGCGCGGGTCGTGCTCATCCGCATAGTTGATCATGGAGCCCGCGATCTGGTCGCCCATACCGTAGACGACCCAGGTGCCGTTCACCTTCTCGTAGGCCTGCGGGATATGGGCGTGGGTGCCGAGGATCAGGTCGATGTCGGGGCGCCCGCGTGTGGTGGTCGCGGTGAGCTGCCGGGCCAGCCGCAACTGCTGGTCGTCGGGCTCGTCCTGCCACTCGGTACCCCAGTGCAGACTGACCACGACCACGTCGGCGCCCGCCCGGCGCGCCGCCCTGGCGTCCGCGGTGATCCGCTCCGGGTCGGTCAGGTTGACCGCCCACGCCCTGCCTTCGGGCAGCGGAATGTCGTTGGTGCCGTAGGTGTAGGCGAGCTGGGCGATCCTGGCGCCGCCGGCGTCGAGCCAGGCGGGTGCGCCCGCCTCCGCGGCGGTGCGGGCCGAGCCGGTGTGCCGGATGCCCGCGCGATCCAGCGCGTCCAGTGTGCGCGAGATGCCTGCAGCGCCGTCGTCGAGCGTGTGGTTGGAAGCGGTGGAACAGGCGTCGTATCCGGTGGCCCGCAGGCCCTGGGCGACCTCGGGCGGGGACTTGAAGGTGGGATATCCAGTGTAGTTGCCAGGGGAGCCGTAGACCGTCTCCATGTGGCAGATCGCCACCGTGGCCTGGGACACCACGGGTTTTACGCCCGCCAGCATGGGCGCGAAGTCGTATCCCCGGCCGCCCGCGTCGGTCTGTGCCTGCCGGATGATCGAGTCGTGCGGAAGCACGTCGCCTGAGGCGATCAGGGTGAAGCCATGCGGCGTGTCGGCCGCGCCGCGCACCGCGGAAGGCGCCGCCGCACGCTTGCTCCGCACCGGCGCGCAGCCCGCGGCGCACACCAGCGCAACGGTCATGGGCATCACCAGCAGCCACCGGGCGGCGCGCCGGGCGAACCGTGTCCGGCGCGCCCGTCTGGTCCCCGTGTCACCGCCCGCGGCCGCGTCATGTGCGGCGCCCGCCGAAGCGTCGGATGCCGGGCGTGCGGGGCGCTGGATCCGTGCGGTGCACTCGGGCATGGGGCGGCCTCTCGCTTGGGAGCTTTTTCCCATAATCCGTATATATGATTAATAAAGAGTCAAGTCGCCATACAGCCAAGGTCCCTGGATCGGCGGCATCCCGCTCCCCCGGTGGCCCGTTCATCGCACCGCTCGTCGACGGCTTCGACCGCCCGCCGCAGAGCCCGGTGCGCGCCCTGTTCGTCCTGGGCCGGCTGCGTTGGCATACGGCCATGACGGTGACAACCGAGGAGCGGGAGCTGACCGAACTGCTGCGCGCACACGCACGTCCGCTCTTCGCCCTGCTGCTCAGGCTCAGCGACGGAGACCGGCAGCGCGCCGAGGACCTCGTGCAGGAGACCCTGGTCCGCGCGTGGCAGCACCCCGAAGCACTGCGCGCCGACTACGACTCCATACGCCCCTGGCTGTTCACGGTCGGCCGACGACTGGCGATCGACGCACGGCGCGCCCGCCAGGCACGCCCCGCCGAGGTCGGCGACGCGGTCCTGGAGAACGCCCGCGTCTGCGCGGACCACGCGGAGCGCGCCGCGGCCATGCTCGACGTACGCGAGGCTGTGAAGACTCTCACTCCGCAGCACCGTGACGTCCTGTTGCAGGTGTACTTCCGCGGGGCGAGCGTGGCGGAAGCCGCACAGGCCCTGGGAATACCGCCCGGTACTGTGAAGTCCCGTGCGTACTACGCACTGCGCGCACTGCGTCGGGTGCTGCCCGGATACGCGTCCGACCTGGGATGAAACCGCGACCGAGGCAAAGAATCCGCAAATCGCCTTGCCACGGGGCCGGTTGAGTAATCGGCTGGTGTCATCCACAGCAGCGTTTCAGGTTTTTCAGCGTTCCAACGTTCCAGCGCTTCAGGCTTTCAGCGTTTCAGCGTTTCAGGTTTTCAGCGTTTGACGTTTCCACTCATCGGACGGGCCGGGCACGCACGGACCGGGGGAAGGCGGGAAGGAATGCAGCACAGAGGCCGCGGGAGCACGGACGGCGCCGGCGGAGGTGAACTGGCGGTCCCCATGGCATGGCTGTACGCCGAGTACGTCGCCGACGAGGTGCTGCGCACCGGTGATCTGATGCCGCCCACCTCCTTCGAATTCCGCGCCGGACGCGACGCGCTGGCGCTGACGGTCTTCCTGTCCGAGCCGGGCGCACAGCTCACGGACATACGTGATCTCAGAGGCGTCTCGCGGCTGCAGACCTGGATGTCGCTGACGGCCTATGACCAGCCGTGGCGAGACTGGGTACGCGAACGCATGGCGTTGCTCTCCGCCGATGCCCTCGTCGCCGGCGGCCCGGGCCCCGACCTGGAGCTGGCCGCCGGAGCCTGGCGGTGGCTGGAGGAGACCGAACTGCTGGCGCCCGACCTCGACGCGGTGCCCGGCGGCGGCCCGGTCATCGAGGAGGACGAAGCGCCCAAGGTCTGGACGCCTGCCTGGCAGCTGGGGCTGCCGCTCGGACACCTGGCGATCCACCTCTTCTGAACAGCCCCGCCTCCCGCAGGACGCGTCCCCGCCTTCCGGCCTGCCCCGCCGGAATGCTGCGAGTGTCCCGACTCCCGCGAGTGTCCCCGGGCCGGCGTCAGACCGGTCCTTGGGGCGGTGACGAGTGCACTCCGGCACGGTACTTGGGGATCCGTACCGTGATCCGCATGCCCGCGCCCACCCCCGTGTCGATGACAAGCCCGTAATCGTCCCCGAACACCTGCCGCAGCCGCTCATCCACATTGGACAGGCCGATGCCCGACGACGGATCGCCCTCGCCGCGCAGCACCCTCCGCAGCCGCTCCGGATCCATGCCCACCCCGTCGTCCTCGATCACCACCTCGGCCTCCGCGCCCACGTCCCGTGCGCTGATATTGATGCTGCTGCGGGTCACGACGCCCTCAAGGCCGTGCTTGACCGCGTTCTCCACCAGCGGCTGAAGGCACAAAAACGGCAGCGACACCGGCAGCACCTCTGGCGCGATCTGCAGCGTCACCGCCAGCCTGGCACCGAAGCGGGCCCGCACCAGCGCCAGATACTGATCGATGGAGTGCAGTTCGTCGGCGAGCGTCGTGAAGTCGCCGCGCCGCCGGAACGAGTAGCGGGTGAAATCGGCGAACTCCAGCAGCAGTTCCCTGGCCCGTTCCGGATCGGTGCGTACGAACGAGGCGATGGCCGCCAGCGAGTTGAAGATGAAGTGCGGTGAGATCTGCGCCCGCAGCGCCTTGATCTCCGCCTCGATCACCCGGGTCCTGGAGCGGTCCAGCTCGGCCAGCTCCAGCTGGACGGAGACCCAGCGGGCCACCTCGTCGGTGGCGCGGGCCAGCACCGCGAAGTCGCGGGTCGCATACGCCACCAGCGCCCCGAGCACCCGCTGGTCGACGACGATCGGTGCCGCCACCCCCCAGCGCAGGGAGCAATCCGGATCACCGCAGCCGCAGTCGAACGCGGACGAGCGGCCCGTGGTGAGCAGCCCGGCCAGTTTCTCCATCACCTGCCTGCCGTGCTGCTCCCCCGTGCCGTCCCAGGCAAGCACCGTGGAACGGTTGGTGACACACAGCGCATCCGTGCCCAGCAGAGTGCGCAGCCTGCGCACCGACTTGCGGGCGGTGTCCTCGGTGAGCCCGGCGCGCAGCGCAGGTGCGGCCAGCGACGCGGTGTGCAGCGTCTCGAACGTGGCGCGTTCGACGGGCGAACCCACGTCGCTGCGGCCCGGGGCGTGCGCGGTGCGGCGGCCGATCCAGAAGCCGCCCGCCAGCAGGAGCGGGCACAGCGCGAGCAGCACGGCCGCCGCCGTCCCCGTCACCCCGGCTCCCCGAGCCGCTCGGGACCGGGCCGCGCCGGGCCCGCGGAACCCGGTACCTCGGGCCAAACAGGACCCGGCGGCCCAGGGTCTGCGAGACGACCGGGCGCGGGGTGCGCAGGGTCGTCGGGGCCCGGCAGCCCGCCGCCCGCCGCGGCGGTGGTCTGCCGCACGTTCAGCGTCTCGGGCAGGTGCAGCCGGGTCATGGTGGCGCTGGTGTGCGCAGGGATGCTGCCGGGCGTGGCCAGCGAGACCAGCACCATGGCGAGGAAGCCGACCGGCACCGACCAGACGGCGGGCCAGGACAGCAGCGAGTGCGGCCAGCCGCCGCGCACCGGACCCACCCCCGCGACCGTGATCGTCACCGCGGCCAGCGCCGAGCCGCCGCCCAGCAGCAGCCCGGCAAGCGCCCCCGGCGGAGTGAGCCTGCGCCACCAGATGCCGAGCACCAGCAGCGGACAGAACGCGGACGCGGACACCGCGAACGCCATCCCCACCGCGTCCGCCACCGGCACCTCGTCCACCAGCAGCGCACCCGCCAGCGGCACCCCCATCGCAAGGACCGCCGCCAGCCGGAAGTGCCGCACCCCGCGGGACGGCAGCACGTCCTGGCTGAGCACGCCCGCGACAGCCATGGTGAGCCCCGACGCGGTGGACAGGAACGCTGCGAACGCGCCGCCCGCGACCAGCGCCCCGAGCAGATCGCCGCCGACCCCCGCGACGGCCCGCCCCGGCAGCAGCAACACCGCGACATCGGCGTCCTGCGTGGCCCCGGCGCCGGTGAGCTCCGGCGCGTACAGCCGGCCGAGCCAGCCGTACAGCGGCGGCAGCAGGTAGAACAGGCCGATCAAGGCGAGGACGACGACGGTGGTGCGGCGCGCGGTGCGGCCGTTGGGGCTGGTGTAGAAGCGGACCACGACATGCGGCAGGCCCATGGTGCCCAGGAAGGTGGCGGAAATCAGTCCGTAGGTGGCGTAGAGCGGATGGCCGGCGCGGCTGGCGGCGAGCGGCTGCCCGGTGCCGCCGCCGGGCCACGCCGCCCCCGGGTCGGTGGGAAAGGCGGGCAGAGTGGCGCCGTCGTGATGCCAGGCGACCAGCACGAAGAAGGCGGGGATGAGCAGTGCGGTCAGCTTCAGCCAGTACTGGAAGGCCTGGACGAAGGTGATGCTGCGCATCCCGCCCGCGGCGACCGAGAGCACCACGACACACGAGACGAGCAGCGCGCCGAGCCAGCGCGGCGCCCCGGTCAGAGTGCCCAGCGTCAGCCCCGCCCCTTGCAGCTGCGGCACGAGATACAGCCACCCGGCGCCCACCACCAGCACGCTGACCACCCTGCGCACCCGCGCCGACTCCAGGCGGCCCTCGGCGAAGTCGGGGAGGGTATAGGCGCCGGAACGGCGCAGCGGCGCGGCCACGAAGATCAGCAGGACGAGATAGCCGGCGGTGTAGCCGACCGGGTACCAGAGCATGTCGGGGCCGTAGACGAGCAGCAGTCCGGCGATGCCGAGGAACGAGGCGGCGGAGAGGTACTCGCCGCTGATGGCGGCCGCGTTGAGCGACGGGCCCACGGTGCGGGAGGCCACGTAGAAGTCGGAGGTGGTGCGGGAGATGCGCAGCCCGAAGCCGCCGATGAGGACGCTGGCGAGCACCACGAAGGTCACCGCGCCGATCGGGTAGGCGCCGTTCATGGCGGTCACTGCGGCCCGGGGTGGTCGGCGCCGCGCACCAGGCGGGCGAAGTCATGTTCGTTGCGTTCCGCGAGCCGTACGTACCACCAGGCGATCAGCACGAGCGGCGGATAGCAGCCGAAGCCGAGCACGGCCCATACGACGGTGGCGTTGCGCAGCGCGTCGAAGAACAGCGGCAGGGTGACGACGGGCAGCGCCAGCAGGGCGAACGCGGCAAGACCCGCACGCAGCTGACTGCGCATCAGAGAACGTACGTAGGCGGCGCCCAGCGTGGTCTGCTCGTCGATCTCCCACTGGGTGCGGTGCCCGGGCAGCCGGTGCACGCGGCGCGGCTCACCCGTCACCCGCTCACGGCGGGGTGGTGGTTCGGCACTGGCAGACACGGCGTGGAGTGTAAGCAGCACAGTGCCGGATGGGAAGACCAAAGGTGGCCGGGCCGGTTCAGCAACCGGTGGGCCGTGCTCATGTCTCGGTGCGGCGCATCAGAAGTTCGCGGACCCGGCTTGCGTGGCGCCGGCTGACCGCGAGTTCCGCCGCGCCGATGCGTACGCTCATGCCGCTCCCGTCGAGGCGGAGTTCGTCGATGCGGTGCAGGGCTACCAGATGGCTGCGGTGGACGCGGACGAAGCCGTAGGGCGCCCAGCGCTCTTCCAGCGTGGCCAGCGGGATGCGCACCAGATGGCTGGCGTCGCCGGTGTGCAACCGTGCGTAGTCGCCCTGGGCCTCCACATACGTGATGTCGGCGACGGCCACGAGGCGGATGACGCCGCCGAGTTCGACGGGGATGCGGTCGGCGCATCCGGTAGGCGTGCGCTCCGCGCTCCTGGTGACGGCGATCTGCTGGGCGGCGCGGCCCACCGCTTCGGCGAGCCGTTCCCTGCGGACCGGTTTGAGGAGGTAGTCCACCGCCTTCAGGTCGAAGGCCTGCACGGCGAAGTCGTCGTGGGCGGTGACGAAGACGATCAGTGGCGGGCGGGCGAAGCCCGCCAGGAGTCTGGCCACGTCGAGTCCGTTGAGCCCGGCCATCTGGATGTCGAGGAAGAGCACATCGAAGGCTTCGAGGACATCGCAGGCATCGTGGGCGCCCTGGCCCTGACGCAGCTCAGCGTCGAGTGCCCGGCCGATGCGGCGCAGTGCCTCGGTCGCGTCGGTGGCCCCTTCCGCCTGGCCGATCCGGGCATCGGCACGCAGCAGGTACAACAGCTCGGCCAGCGCGGGTTCCTCGTCGTCTACCGCCAGTACGCGCAGCATGCCGCTGGAGTGTAGAGGTTGACCATGGCTGCAGCGACTACTTCAGCAACCGTGACATCCGCCGGTCCGCCAGGATCTTCCCGCCGGTCTGGCAGGTCGGGCAGTACTGCAGGGCCGAGTCGCTGAACGACACCTCGCGCACCGTGTCCCCGCACACCGGGCACGGCGCTCCGGCGCGCCCGTGCACCCGCAGCCCGCTCTTCTTCTCGGCCTTCAGACGCCCCGCGGCCGTCTGGCGGGCCCGCTCGACCGCATCGCCCAGGGTGCTGCGCAGCGCCTCGTATAGGCCGTGCACTTCCTCGTCGCTCAGTTTGGCGGCCAGTTTGTACGGCGACATCTTCGCGGCGTGCAGGATCTCGTCGCTGTAGGCGTTCCCGATGCCGGCGATCAGGCTCTGGTCGCGCAGAGCGCCCTTGATCTGCCGCCGCTCTCCGGCGAGCAGTGCGGCAAGGCGCTGCTCGCCGAAGTCGGCGGCGAGCGGGTCGGGGCCGAGCCGGGCGACGCCGGGGACCTGGTCCGCCCGGGTGACCGCGTACACGGCGAGCCGCTTTTGGGTGCCCGCCTCCGTGAGGTCGAAGCCCTCGCCCGTCTCCAGGGCGACCCGCAGGGCGAGCGGGCCCCTGCCGGGTTTCGGCCGGCCGTCGGGCAGCCGGTCCTGCCAGCGCAGCCAGCCCGCCCGGGCGAGGTGCATGACCAGATGCGGGCCGTCGGTTTCGATGTCGAGGAACTTGCCATGCCGGCGCACCGCGGTGACGGTGCGGCCTTCCAGGGCGGTCACAGGCGGTTCGTAGGTCTTCAGGACGCTGACCGCCACCGGCAGTACCCGCACGATCTCGTGCCCGGTCAGGTGGCCGCCGAGGAAGTCCTTGAGCGCTTCGACCTCGGGGAGTTCCGGCATGCCCTCCAGGGTGCCACCGGACATGGGCCGCGCGGCGGGCGGCGCGGAGGCTCCCGTTCACTCCCGCGGCGGAACCACGAGTTCGGCCCATCCGTGTGCCACTCCCCCGGGACCGCACACCCCGCACATCCGCGAGCTGGTCCACCAGCAGCAGACCGCGCGCCCAAAGACGTACCGTCCCTCGCTCGTGCAGCGATCCCGGCGCCGTGGTTCCCGCGTCCTGGGGACGAAAGGGCGTGACGCAACGTCACACTGGGCGCATGGAGTGGTTCACGGCAGACGGCTACTGGCTGAGCAGGCTCGTTTTCCAGCGAGGTGTCGCCGCTATCTATCTGGTCGCGTTCCTGGCGGCGGCCCTGCAGTTCCGGGCGCTGATCGGGGCGCGCGGGATGCTGCCGGTGCCCGACTTCGTGGCGCGGGTGCCGTTTCGGCGCGCGCCGAGCGTGTTCCACGCGCACTACTCGGACCGGTTCTTCGCGGTCTGCGCGTGGCTGGGCTGCGCGGTGGCGCTCGCCCTGCTGGGAGGCGCCGACGGCCTGCTGCCGCTGTGGGGCGCGATGCTGCTGTGGCTGCTGCCGTGGGTGCTCTACGTCTCGATCGTGAACGTGGGCCAGACCTGGTACGGCTTCGGCTGGGAGTCGCTGCTGCTTGAGGTCGGATTCCTGGCGGTGCTGCTCGGCAACGACCGCACCGGGCCTCCGATCGTGGTGCTGTTCCTGCTGCGCTGGGTGCTGTTCCGGGTCGAATTCGGCGCGGGGCTGATCAAGATGCGCGGCGACGAGTGCTGGCGCAAGCTGACCTGTCTCGACTACCACCACGAGACCCAACCGATGCCGGGCCCGCTGAGCTGGTTCTTCCACCGGTTGCCGAAGCCGGTGCACCGCGTGGAGGTGGCCGCGAACCACATCACCCAGCTGATCGTCCCGGTGCTGCTCTTCACCCCGCAGCCGCTAGCCTCCGGCGCGGCGGCGGTCATGGTCGTCACCCAGCTGTGGCTGGTGCTCTCGGGCAATTTCGCCTGGTTGAACTGGCTGACCATCGTGATCGCGCTGTCCGCCCTTGACCTGCCCGCGCTCGCCGGACCCGGCGCACCGGCCGGCACCCGCGACCAGCCCGCCGCACCGCTCTGGTACGCGTGCGTGGTCCTGGCGGTGAGCGCGCTGCTGCTCGTCCTCGGCTACCGGCCCGCACGCAATCTCTTCTCACGCCGGCAGATCATGAACTTCTCGTTCGATCCGCTGCACCTGGTCAACACCTACGGCGCCTTCGGCAGCATCACCCGGGTCCGCCGGGAGGTGGTCGTGGCGGGCACCCGCGAGGCCGCGCCGCGCGAGGACGGCGACTGGCGGGAGTACGAGTTCAAGGGCAAGCCCGGAGATCCGCGGCACTGGCCGCGCCAGTTCGCGCCGTACCATCTGCGCCTCGACTGGATGATGTGGTTCGCCGCGCTCTCCCCCGCCTACGCACGCCCCTGGTTCGGCACCTTCGTCGAACGACTGCTCGAAAACGACCGTGACACGTTGCGCCTGCTGCGCGGCCAGCCGTTCGCGGACGGGGAGCCGCCGCGGTTCGTGCGGGCCCGGCTGTACCGGTACCGCTTCTCGACGGCGGCCGAACTACGCGCCACGGGCTCCTGCTGGCAGCGCACCTACGTGCGCGAGTTCTGGCCGCCGACACGCCTTGGCATGGGGGCCGGGCAAAAGTGAGGGCGGCGGGGCGGCCCGGGCGCCTGCCGCGCCGCTCACATCCCCGTCGTACCGCCCAGCCCATAGACCCGGTCGGCCGTCCCCGCGAAGACCTCGGCCCGCTCGGCGTCGCTCAGCTCGGCCGTGAGCTGCCGTGCCGCCGCCACGACCGTCCCGTACGGGGCCGCGAGCGTGCACACCGGCCAGTCGGAGCCGAACATCACCCGGGCCGGCCCGAAGGCGTCAAGCACCGTGGCGGCGTACGGGTCCAGGTCACGTACCGTCCAGGAGTCCCAGGCGGCCTCGGTGACCATGCCGGACAACTTGCAGACGGTGTTGGGCAGCGCGGCGAACGCACGGATCCGGCTCGCCCAGGGCTCCAGGGTGCCCTGGGCGATGGACGGCTTGGCCAGGTGGTCGAGGACGAAGGTGAGCTGCGGCAGTGCGGCGGCGGCCTCGATGCAGGCGGGCAGCTGGTGTTCCATCACCACCAGGTCGTAGACGAGACCGGCGTCCGCGACGGCGGCCAGGCCCCGGCGCACATCAGGACGGAGCAGCCACTGCGGGTCCTTCTCGCCCTGGACCTGGTGCCGGATGCCGACGAGGTACCGCCCGCCCGGCAGCGCGCGCAGCGCCGCCAGGGACTCGGCGACGTCGGGCCGGGTCAGGTCCGTCCAGCCGACCACTCCGGCGACGAGATCGCTGCCGTCCGCGACCGCGAGGAATTCCGGGGTCTCCGCGGCCACCGTGACCGTCTGCACCAAAACGGTGGCGCGCACACCGTGCGCACGCGCCTCAGGGGCCAGGTCGCCGACGCTGAAGTTCCGCCGGATCGGGGCCAAGGCGTCCCCGGTGATCCAGTCCTGATCGCGCACCGAGAGGTCCCAGACATGATGGTGCGCGTCGACGATCACCTGCGGGACGGCGGCCGGCGGGGACGCCGCGGCTGCCCGGCTCTGGGAACCCGCGCCGTGCCGCGCCGTCACGGCAGTTCCCAGACGACCGGCAGGCCCGCAGAGGCACCGGCGGACGAGTAGTCGTGGCCCGTGTCCAGCAGCTCGGCCATCCGCGCCTGCCAGGCGACGTTGACCGGCAGCCGTTCCAGCGCGGCGAGCAGGCGGGCGTAGCCGTCCGGGCCCTCGCACTCCAGCAGGTGGAACAGCTCGGTACCGCTGCGCCAGATCGTCCAGGACGTGGCGCCCGCGGCGCGGATCGCGGTGGTCAGTTCGGCGGGGACCGCGCGGTGCGCCGCCTCGTACTCCTCGATGCGGTCCGCGCGGACGGTGGTGTGCAGGGCGACTCTCATCGATTCTGTCCTTTCTCCTCGCCCGGTACCAGGGCCTGGGCCGGCAGCAGCCGCTCGGCCCGCAGTTCGGCCCAGAAGTCCGCGGGCACCTCGGTCTCGTACTGCCGTACGCCCTCGCGCGACTCGTCCGCCGAGCGGGTACCGACGAGCACTGCGGCGACCGCCGGGTGCGCGAGAGGGAAGGCGAGGGCCGCGGCCCGCAGGCTGATGCCGTGCCGCGTGGCCACCGCCTTCATGCGCAGCGCACGATCGAGCAGGTCGGCGGGGGCCGTGCTGTAGTTGAACGTGGCGCCGGGCCGCGGGTCGGCGAGCAGACCGGAGTTGAAGGCGCCGCCGACCACGACGGAGGTACCGCGTCGCTCGGCCGCGGGCAGCAGTGCGGTCGCGGCCCGCTGGTCGAGCAGGGTGTAGCGGCCCGCGCAGAGCACGACATCGACGTCGGTGTCGCGGATGAAGCGGGTCAGCATGGCCGTCTGGTTCATGCCCGCGCCGATCGCGCCGACGACGCCTTCCGAGCGGAGCTCCTCCAGGGCCGGATAGGCGTCCCGGAAGGCCTGTTCACCGTGGTCGTCGGGGTCGTGCAGATAGACGACGTCGACACGGTCGGTGCCAAGACGCGCCAGGCTCGCCGCCAGGCTCCGGCGCACCCCGTCGGCGCTGAAGTCCCACACGCGGTGGTGCGTGGCGGGCACCGCAAAGCCGTTCGCCAGGTCGTCGCCCGCCTCGCTCGTGACAGCCTCCAGCAGCCGACCCACCTTGGTGGACAGGGTGTACTCGGCCCGCGGGCGGCCGGCCAGGGCCTGGCCGAGCCGCCGCTCGGCCAGGCCGATGCCGTAGTGCGGTGCGGTGTCGAAGTACCGGATCCCGGCGTCCCAGGCGGCGTCCACCGCCGCGTGCGCCACGTCGTCAGCGACCGGCGTGTACAGCCCCCCGATCGCCGCCCCGCCGAACGCCAGCCGGGTCACCGGGACGGTGCTGCGGCCAAGGGTGCGCACCGGCAGTGTGCTCATGGTGCTCACCGCCCGGCCGGCCGCAGCCGCAGGCCCTGCATACCGCCGTCGACGGCGAGTGCGGTACCGGTGGTGGCGCCGGAGTGCGGCCCGGCCAGATAGGCGATGGCGGCGGCGACTTCGGCGGCCGTGACCAGGCGTCCGGTGGGCTGCCGGGCCGCCAGGGCGGCCCGCTCCGCCACGGGATCGTCTGCGGCGTCCAGCAGGCGGCCGACCCAGGGGGTGTCGACGGTGCCGGGGGTGACGCAGTTGACGCGGATGCCCTCTCGGATGTGGTCGGCGGCCATGGCGAGGGTCAGCGAGTAGACGGCGCCCTTGCTGGCGCTGTACAGGGCGCGCTGCGGCAGGCCCGCGGTCGCGGCGATGGAGCAGGTGTTGACGATCGCGGCCGGGCGGCCCGCGGCCGCGGCGCGGCGCAGATGCACCAGCGCCGCGCGAGTGGTGCGCACGATCCCCAGCACATTGACATCGAAGACCCGCTGCCACTCGGCGTCGGCATTGTCCTCGACGGTGCCCTGGGCGCCGATCCCCGCGTTGTTGACGACAACGTCGAGGCCGCCGAGCGTGTCGGTGGCGGCGGCCACGGCGGCGCGTACGGAGGCGTCGTCGGTGACGTCGGCGCGGAACGCGAACAGGGGTCCAGGCGCGCCCTTGAGGTCCGACGGGTCGAGATCGAGCACCGCGACCGTGGCGCCACGCGCCGCCAGCAGCTCGGCGGTGGCCCGTCCGATGCCCGAAGCTCCCCCGGTGACCAGGGCCTGCACTCCCGCGAACTCCTGTGAAGCAGTCGGGGCAGGTGTGGCCGTCATACTGCTGAATCCTTTCGCTGGGCGAGGTCGGCGGCCCAGAAGGTGCCGTCCGGATAGGTGTACTCCGCGATGGACTCGGGCCGCATGGCGGCCGAGAAGCCCGGCGCGGACGGCGCCAGGTAGTGGCCTTCGGCGATCACCACCGGATCGAGGAAGTGCTCGTGGAGGTGGTCCACGTACTCGATGACGCGGTCGTCGGTGGAGCCGCTGAGCGCCACGTAGTCGAACATCGACAGGTGCTGCACCAGCTCGCACAGACCCACTCCGCCGGCGTGCGGGCAGACCGGGATGCCGAACTTGGCGGCGAGCAGCAGGATCGCCAGGTTCTCGTTGACGCCGCCGACGCGGGCCGCGTCGATCTGCAGCACATCGATCGCCTCCGCCTGGAGCAGCTGCTTGAAGACGATGCGGTTCTGAACGTGTTCGCCGGTGGCGACCTTCACCGGACCGACGCCCCGGCGGATCGCCGCATGGCCGAGCACGTCGTCGGGGCTGGTGGGCTCCTCCACCCAGTACGGATCGAAGTCGCCCAGCGCACGGGTCCATGCGATGGCCTCGTCGACGTCCCAGCGCTGGTTGGCGTCGATGGCCATCCGCACCTCGGGACCGATGGCCAAGCGGGCCGCCCGGCAGCGGCGGATGTCGTCGGCGAGGTCGGCGCCGACCTTCAGCTTGATCTGGGTGAAGCCGTCGGCGACGGCCTGCACGGCGAGCCGGGTCAGCTTCTCGTCGTCGTAGCCGAGCCAGCCGGGCGAGGTGGTGTAGGCGGGAAAGCCGCGCTCCAGCAGTCGGGCGGTGCGCTCGGCCGCGCCCACCCGGCCGCGGCGCAGCAGGTCGAGCGCCTCGTCGCGGGTGAGCGCGTCGGTGAGGTAGCGGTAGTCGACCTGGTCGGCCAGCCACTCGGGTTCGGCGTCCGCGAGCAGCCGCCACAGCGGCTTGCCCGCACACTTGGCGGCCAGGTCCCAGGCGGCGTTGACGACGGCGCCGATCGCCATGTGCATCACGCCCTTCTCCGGGCCGAGCCAGCGCAGCTGGCTGTCGCCGGTCAGGTCGCGGGCGAGGGATCCGGGGTCCGCGCAGAGCTGGGCCACCGACCGTCCGAGCACGTGCTCCCGCAGTGCGTCGATCGCGGCGACCTGGACGTCGTTGCCCCGGCCGATGGTGAACGTGAAGCCGTGGCCCTGGGGCCCGTCGTCGCGCCCTGTGTCCGAGTCCGTGCGCAGCACCACATACGCGGCCGAGTAGTCGGGATCCGGATTCATGGCGTCGGAGCCGTCGAGCTGTCTGGAGGTGGGAAACCGGATGTCATACGTGTCGACCGCGGTGACGCGGGCGGCGGGTGTGACGGGTCGGGTCACGGGAGGCCTTTCGGTGCGGGGTGGTGCCTGCGCGGGGGTGTCGGTGCGGCGCGGGCACGCTCAGTTCTGTGCGCGGCCGGTCGTGAGACGGGCGATCACCAGGGAGATGAGGATGATGCCGCCGTAGATGGCGCCGATCCAGTTGGCGGGGACCTGGGCGTAGGCGAGCAGGCTCTGTACGACGCCGAGCAGCAGGACCCCGGTGAGCGCGCCGAACATGGTGCCCTTGCCGCCGTCCATGCTGATGCCGCCGATGACCGCCGCCGCGAACACCGTGAAGATCATGTTCTGGCCCTGGTTGGCGTTGATGGCACCGACATAACCCGTCTGGAGCAGCCCGCCGACAGCGGCGAGGGCGCCCGCGATCGTGTACACACCGAGCAGGATCCGTTCGACCCGGATGCCCGCGGCGCGCGCCGCGGCCGCGTTGCCGCCGATCGCGTACAGGGCCCTGCCCCACCGGTGGTACTTGAGCACCAGACCCGTGATGCCGAACGCGGCCAGCGCGAGCCACACCGACAGGGGCGCGGTGAGGAACGTGGTGGTGGCGAGCGTGTAGAAGGCGTCGGGCAGGTCGAAGAGCGTCTTGCCGTTGGTGGCGCCGACCAGCACCCCGCGCAGCACGATCAGCATGGCGAGCGTGACGATGAAGGCGTTGAGCTGGAACTTGACCGCGAGGGTGCCGTTGAAGGCTCCGATGGCGGCGCCGACCAGCGGGATCACCAGGAGGGCGAGCCACGTCGGCAGCTCGGTGCCGAAGCCCGACTGCGCCGCGGGCAGCACCAGCAGTGCGCCGACGGCGGGCGCGATGCCGACCACTGATTCCAGCGACAGGTCGAACTTGCCGCTGATCAGCACCAGCGACTCCGCCAGCACCACCATCGCCAGCGCGGCGGACGCGTTGAGGATGGAGACTATGTTCCGCTGGCTCAGGAACGAGTCGTTGACGACGGAGCCCAGCACCAGCAGCAGGATCAGGGCGGGAACCAGCGCGAGTTCACGGGCGCGGTGCAACAGGACGGAGCGGGCACCACCACGCCCGGTGTCCGGTCCTTTACGGGAAGCGGCCGAGGCCGACGGGGCCTGCGTGTCAGCCAACGTCTACTCCTTCGATCGAGGCGATCAGCTCGCGGTCGCTCCACCCGGCGGAGTGCTCGGCGGTGATCCGGCCGTGGAAGAGGACCAGGACGCGGTCGCAGCGGCGCAGGTCGTCGAGTTCGTCGGAGACGACCAGGACGGCGGTGCCGTCCTCGCGTGCGCTGTCCACCCGCGCCAGCAGGGACTGCTTGGATTTCACGTCGACCCCCGCGGTGGGGTTGATCAGCACCAGCACGCTCGGCTGTGAGGCGAGCGCGCGGGCCATCACGACCTTCTGGGCGTTGCCGCCGGACAGGTCGGAGACCAGCTGGTCGGGGCCCTGGGCGTGGATGTCGAGCCGTTCGATGAGGTCCCGGGCGACAGTGCGGCGCCGCTCGGTGCCGACGAAGCCGAAGCGGCCAAGACGGTCCAGCACGCTCAGGGTGCTGTTGTCGCCGATGGTCATCCCGGTGATCACGCCCTGCTGATGCCGATCACGCGGCACACAGCCGACCCCGGCCCGCAGCGCGCCCTGGACGTCGCCAAAGGGCAGCGGGTCGCCGTCGACACGGGCGGCGCCCGAGTCGGGGGTGCGCAGCCCGGCCAGGGTCTCGGCCAGTTCGATCTTGCCGCTGGCGCTGCTTCCAGCGAGTCCGACGACCTCGCCGCGGCGCACGGTCAGGTCCACCGCCTCGTACGCCTCACCGGCCAGGCCCTCGACGGCGAGCACCACCGGCGCCGCATCGGGCACCGCGGACCGCGGCCCGGCGGCCTGCTCGGCGACGTCCTCGCCCGCCATGGCCGCCACCAGCTGGGCCCGGCCGAGTTCGGCGACCGGTGCGGTGGTGATCCAGCGGGCGTCGCGCAGCACGGTGACGGTCTGGCAGACCTCGTAGACCTCCTGGAGATGGTGGGAGATGAACAGGAAGGTGACCCCGGCCCCCTGGAGGGCGCGCATACGGGTGAAGAGGCGCTCGATCTCGCGGTTGTCGAGCTGCGCGGTGGGCTCGTCGAGCACGATGAACCGGGCGCCGAAGCTGAGCGCCCGGGCGATCTCGACCATCTGCCGGTCCTCGACCTTGAGGTCGGCGGTGCGCGCCTCGGGGTCCACCTGCACATCCCAGGTGTCCAGCACCGCGGCGGCCTCGGCGTGCACCCGGCGCCAGCTGATCAGTCCGCCGCGGCCGGTGATCCGGCGTCCGACCGGGGCCGCTTCGCCGGAGCCTTGCGCGCCCCTGCGGCGGGACGCTCCGGCCAGATGGATGTCGGCGAGGAAGAGGTTCTCGGCGACGGTCAGTTCGGGGACGACGGTGGGGTACTGGTAGACGCAGGCGACCTTGCGGCGCCAGGCGCCCCGGTCGGCAGGCGGCGGCGCGGGCTCGCCATCGAACAGGACACTGCCCGCGTCCGGCGTCTGCAGCCCCGTCAGCACATTGACCAGGGTGGACTTGCCTGCTCCATTGCGGCCGACGAGCGCATGGGACTCGCCGGGCAGCACGGTCAGACGACCGTCCTGGAGGGCGACGGTGGGCCCGTAGCGTTTGACAATGCCGGTGGCCTCGACCAGCGGGCGCGGAGATCCGGCGGGCGCGGGGGGCGCAGAAGGCGGGGTGGGGTCGCTCATTTGACCGTGTTGCCCCACAGCTTCGGGTCGTCGACGTTGCTCTTGGTGACCAAAGGCGCGGGCAGCTGGTCCTCAAGGATGCCGCCGGGCAGCTTGACGATGACCGAGTCGTGGTCGGTGGGGCCCGGCTTGAACGTCTTTCCCTGCATGGCGGCCTTGATGTAGTACATGCCGTACTTGGCGTAGGAGTCGGCGGGCTGCGAGACGGTTGCGTCGATCTCGCCCTTGCGGATAGCCGCGTACTCCTGCGGGATGCCGTCGTTCGAGACGATGGTGATGTGGCCCTTCTGGCCCGCCGTCTTCAGCATTCCCTTGGACTTGAGGGTCTGCAGGGTGGGCGCCAGGTAGACGCCGCCCGCCTGCAGGTAGATGCCCTTGATGTCGGGGTTGGCGTTCAGCAGGGTGTCCAGCTTGGCGGCGGCGGTGTCGGACTCCCACTTCGCCGGGATCTCCAGGACCTTCAGGTGCGGGTACTTCTTCTTCACGCAGGAGCGGAACGCCGCGGAGCGGTCCCGGCCGTTGACCGACGCCAGGTCGCCCATGATCTGCACGACCTTGCCGCTCGTGACGTGCTGGCCCAGGTACTCGCAGGCCTTCTGGCCGTAGGCGACGTTGTCGGCGCGCACCACCATGGCGACCTTGCCCTTCTCGGGCGCGACGTCGACGGCGACCACCGGTACGCCCTTGCGTTCGGCCTGGTCGAGCCCCGCGGAGATGGCGGCGCTGTCCAGCGGGGCGACGACAAGGCCCGCGACGCCTTGGTTCAGCTGGTTGTTGATGTCGGTGATCTGCTGGGAGGGGTCGCTGTTGGAGTTGACCGTCTTGAGGGCGTTGACCTTCTCTGCCTTGGCCATCTTCGGCACATAGTCGTTGTACGACTGCCAGAAGGGCGAGGTCAGCAGCGGCAGGATGACGCCCACCTTGCCATCGCCCTTGCTGTCGCTGCCGCCTGCAGCACCGGTGTCCTTGGTGCTGCCGCATGCCGTGAGCACGAGGGCCGCGCAGGCAGCCACTGCCGCCGCACGCACCGCCCGCGCTGTGATCCGCTTGCTGTGCACTGTCCTGCCGGCCATCTGCGGACACTCTCCTCGCATAGCGGTGAACGGGTGCGAACGCGCTCGTGCCGCGTCCCGGCCGGATGTTCTACCCGGCCGGGACGAATATTTATCAGACCACTCAGGGGACACAACACCCTTCGTCGCCAAGTTTTCCGGAGATTTCGCAGACATTGGCCAGACCACATCGGTAGTGGTCCGACCACTTGGAGGCTTAAACTGCCCGCGCAGTCAGGCAACGGAAGGACGCGCGTGAACGACACCGCCGAAAGCGCCCCGCAGAAGGGCACGGTGACACAACGCGCCATCGAGCAGATCAAGGCGCTGATCGCCGGAGGCCGTCTGGAGCCCGGCGAGCGGCTGCCCACGGAGCGCGATCTGGCGGCGCGGCTGGGCATCTCACGCAGCTCCATGCGGGAGGCGATCCGGGCCCTGACGGTGATGGGCGTGCTGGAGGCGCGGCACGGCTCGGGCATCTACGTCACCCGACTGCAGGCCGGCGACCTCCTGGAGACCTTCGGAGTGGTCGCCGACCTCTCCCGGGGCACCGCTCTCGTCGAACTGCTGGAGGTACGGCGGATCCTGGAGTCCACGGCGACGGCGCTGGCCGCCGCCCGGATCACCGCACCGCAGCTGGCCGAGGTGGAACAGCACCTGGCCGAGATGAACGCCACCGAGGAGTGGGAGGGCATCGTCGCCCACGATCTGGCGTTCCACCGCGCCATCGTGGCCGCGGCGGGCAACGACACCATGGCGGCGATCCTGGAAGGTCTGTCGACGCACACCTTCCGGGCCCGGGTCTGGCGCGGCTACCAGCAGGAAGGCGCCTTCGAGCGAACCCGCAGGGAGCACGAGCGCATTCACGCCGCCCTGGTCGCCCGTGATCCGGAGGCGGCGCGCGCCGCGGCGGCGGCGCATGTCGGCGGCGTGGAGGAGTGGCTGAGGGTTCAACTGGAAGATTAGACCGCGCCCGGTCAGGGGCGCGGGGCTGCGTCGCCGTGCGGCTGTGGTGTGCGGACCAGTCGGCCGGCGGTGTGTTGCGCACGCAGTTCCCCGCGCCCCTTCGGGGCGTGTCAGGCCCGCCGCAGGCGGAGGGTGATCAGCTCGAAGGGCCGCAGCGACACGGTCACCGCCTCTCCGGCGCGCTCCGGTACGGCGGCGTCCTGCAGCGGACGCTCCAGCAGGTCCGTGACGGTGACGGAGGCGACGGGGAAACCGGCGGTCAGGGTGGCCCTGGCACGTCCGCCCCGGGACTCGTAGCAGCGCACGACGACATCGCCGCTGGCGTCGTCGGCGAGCTTGACCGCGGTGACCACCACGGCGTCGTTGTCGACGGTGATCAGCGGCGCCACCTCGCCCGCGCCGGTGGTGCGCCGCTCGGGCAGATTGATGCGGTAGCCCTCGCGCACCGCGTCCCCGATCGTCGCGCCGGGCACCAGCGCGTGCCGGAAGCGGTGCACGCCCTGGTCGGTCTCCGGGTCGGGAAAGCGCGGGGCGCGCAGCAGCGACGCCCGCAGCGTGGTGGTCGTACCCCCGTCGGCGCGCACCGTGCGGGTCACGTCATGGCCGTATGTGCTGTCATTGACCAGCGCCGCACCCCAGCCGGGCTCTTCGAGGTGGACGAAGCGGTGGTTGCAGGCCTCGAACTTGGCCGCCTCCCAGCTGGTGTTGGTGTGGGTGGGGCGGTGGAAGTGCCCGAACTGGGTCTCGGAGGCGTACCGCTCGGCGTGCACGTCGAGCGGGAAGGCCAGCTTGAGGAACTTCTCCGTCTCGTGCCAGTCGACTTCCGTTTCGATGTCGAGCCGCGGCGCATCGGGCGCGAGCCGCAGCACCTGGGTCACCGTCGAGCCGCCGAAGCTGCGCACGATCCGCACCTCAGGACCAGCGCCGCCCTCCCGCGGCGCCTCGTAGGCCACCACCTCGTCCGCATCGACGAGATCGGTGACGGAGTTGCGGTAGAACGCGTCGACGTCCCAGGCGTCCCACATATTCGGGAAGTCGGGGTGCAGCTGGAGCAGGTTCGCCGTCTGCCCGGGCGCGATGCTCTCGCGGCCGGCCACCAGGTCGTAGGCGGAGACGACCAGGCCACGCGCGTCGATCTCCACCCGCAGCAGGCTGTTGTCCAGCACATGGCCGCCACCGGGGCGCGCCGCGAGGGTGGCGGCGGCCTGGACGGCGGGGGCGGTGGCGGCTCCCGCGGGCACGCCACCGCGGGTGTGCGGCGCGGCGTTGAACACCAGCGGCACCTCGCCGGTGCCCGCCAGTGCCTGCTGGGCACCGGTCACGATGCCGGTCAGCTCCGCGGCCACCCGCTCGTACGTCCTGCGGGCCTCGCGGTGCACCCAGGCGATGGACGAGCCGGGCAGGATGTCGTGGAACTGGTGCAGCAGCACCGTCTTCCAGAGGCGGTCAAGATGCTCGTAGGGATAGCTGAAGCCGGTGTGCACGGCGGCGGTCGCGGCCCACAGCTCGGCCTCGCGCAGCAGGTGCTCGCTGCGGCGGTTGCCCTGCTTGGTCTTGGCCTGGCTGGTGAGGGTGGCGCGGTGCAGTTCGAGGTAGAGCTCGCCGACCCATACCGGCGAGTCGGGGTATTCCGCCTCGGCCTTCTCGAAGAACTCCTTCGGGCTCTCCCAGACGACCCGTGCCGCCCCTTCCAGGCTCTGCATCCGCGCCGCGCGGGCGACCATCTCGCGGGTCGTGCCGCCGCCGCCGTCGCCGAAGCCGGTGGGAGCCAGTGAGTGCCGTGCCCTGCCCTTGTCCTTGAAGTTGCGCACCGCGTGCGCGATCTCGGCGCCGCTCATCACGCAGTTGTAGGTCTCCACGGGCGGGAAGTGGGTGAAGATCCGGGTGCCGTCGATGCCCTCCCAGCGGAAGGTGTGATGCGGGAAGGTGTTCGTCTGCGACCAGGAGATCTTCTGGGTGAGCAGCCACTTGCTGCCCGCCGCCTTGATGATCTGCGGCAGGCCCGCGGCGAAGCCGAAGGTGTCGGGCAGCCAGGCCTCCTCGTTCTCGATGCCGAACTCGTCGAGGAAGAACCGCTTGCCGTGCACGAACTGCCGGGCCATCGCCTCCGAGCCCGGCATGTTGGTGTCCGACTCCACCCACATGCCGCCGGCCGGTACGAACCGTCCGTCGGCCACCGCCTTCTTCACCCTCGCCCACACCTCGGGCCGGTGGTCCCTGACCCAAGCCCACTGCTGCGCCTGCGACATGGTGAAGACGAAGTCCGGCTCGTCCTCCAGCAGCGCCGCCATGTTGGCGGTGGTCCGCGCCACCTTGCGAACGGTCTCGCGCAGCGGCCACAGCCACGCCGAGTCGATGTGCGCGTGGCCGACTGCGCTGATGCGGTGCGCCGAGGGCTCGGCGGGCGTGGCGAGGGCGCCGGCGAGCCGGGCACGCGCCTCGGCGGCGGTGGCGTTCACATTCTGCAGGTCCACCGCGTCCAGGGCGTGCTCCAGGGTGCGCAGCAGCTCCCAGCGGCGCGCCGACTCGGCCGGCAGCTCGTGCATCAGCTCGCCGAGCACCTCAAGGTCGCGGATCAGCTCCCAGACGGTCGTGTCGAAGACGGCGAGGTCCATCCGGGCCAGGGTGTACTGGGGCTCGCTGCCCGCGGTGGCCAGGTCGCCCAGTGCGGTCGGCGCGAACGGCAGCGGGCCCTGGATGACCGGGTTGGAGGCGGCCTCGATGTGCAGCAGTACCTCCTCGCCGCCCGCCACGGGGGCGCCGATGCGCACCCACTGGTTCTGCGGGTGCAGGCCCTTCACCGGGGTGCCGTCGGGCCGGTAGACCAGGCCCTCGCATTGGAAGCCGGGCATGTTCGCGTTGAAACCGAGGTCGAGCAGCGCCTCCACGGTGCGGCCCGCCCAGGCCTCGGGGACCCGGCCCGTGACGCGGAACCAGCTGGTCCCCCACGGTGCGCCCCACCGCTCGCCGACCGTGATCGGCTCGGGCTCGGCCGCCAGGCCCTCGGCGACGGGTACGGGCTCGCCGGGGGCGTGCCACACCGCGACGTCGAGGGGCACGGACTCGGGGTACACGGCGGGCCTGATGCGTTCGTCGAGGACCCGCTTGAGCCGGGATTCGACCAGAGTGCGGTCGTCATGCATGAGGGCGCTCCGTTGCGTTTCGTAAGTGGTTTTCGAGGGTGTGCGTCCCGGGTGTTCCGGGATGCGGGTGAGCTGCGGTGCGAGCGGATGCGACCGCTTCGAGAGGGGTGGGTGGGCGGAGGGTGACGGATGTGATCCGACAGCGCGCACGTGTCTGGTGCGCACGGACGGGACAGGGGGTGGGAGAGGGAGTACTGCTTCTGCCACGGTCCGTACTGCCCGGCCGACGGCCCCCTCATCCGGCTTCCACGGAAATCGCTGCACCGGACCCTGCCGGAATCCTCGTTCACGACCCGGAGCGTCGGCGCCGCACCGGGCCCGTCCGACCTGCTCGGCAGTGCACGCAAAGATTTCCAGCATGTTGCTGCAATAACATGTGACACACGCTTAATCCGTCTGTGCACAGGTCCTTTACGCGGACGTCTCCTGCCTCTACGGTGCTGGGAAGTTTCTGCAAAGTTTTGCAGTCCGGCCGCTGGCGCGTGTGGCCTTCCGTACCGACGTGAAGGAGCAGCCATGCGCATCCGCATTCGCCCGCGTACTCCAGCACACCGACGTGCAGTCCGCCGACGGCTGCTGCTGGGTCTCGCCCTCCTGGGCCTGCTCGCCGGCCTGCTGCCCGGCACAGCCCTGGCGGCCGACGCCGCCATCGCGCCATCCACCGCTGTATCCGCGCCGGACACCGTCCGGGCGGCAGCCGCCACCATGCTCGGCGGCGACCCGCGCAAGGACTCCATCTACTTCGCGATGACCGCGCGGTTCTACGACGGGGACACCTCCAACGACCGCGGCGGCAACCAGCACGTGAGCTCCGGAAACGCCGCGAACGACGACCCCATGTTCCGCGGCGACTTCAAGGGTCTCGCCGACAAGCTCGACTACATCAAGGGCCTCGGCTTCTCCGCCATCTGGATCACACCGGTGGTCCTCAACCGCTCGGACTACGACTACCACGGGTACCACGGCTACGACTTCTACCGGGTCGATCCGCGTCTTGAGTCGGACGGGGTCTCCTATCAGGACCTGATCGACCGTGCGCATGCCAAGGGCCTGAAGATCTACCAGGACGTGGTCTACAACCACAGCTCCCGGTGGGGCGCCAAGGGCCTGTTCACCCCGGTCGCCTACGGGGTGCAGGACGACCAGTGGGGCTGGTACTACGACGACAAGGTCGACGGCAAGGAGTATGACCCGCTGGAGGAGGACGCGAAGGGCAACCCGTACAACGGCGACCGCTGGTCGACCGAGGAGCCCGCGGGCAACACCTGCAAGAACTGGGGCACGCCCACCGGTCAGAAGAGCTCCGAGGGCTGGACGCTCTACAACTGCCAGTGGCCGAGCCCGACGTCGGGCATGTTCCCGGCCGATCTGTACCACCAGTGCTGGATCGGCAACTGGGAGGGCGAGGACTCCCGCAGCTGCTGGCTCGCCGACGACCTGGCGGACTTCAACACGGAGAACGCCACCGTGCAGAAGTACCTGATCGACGCATACAACAAGTACATCGACATGGGCGTCGACGGCTTCCGCATCGACACGGCCATACACATCCCCCGCGTGACATGGAACCGCCGCTTCCTGCCTGCGCTGCACGACCACCTGGTGGCGAAGTACGGCGCGGACAAGGCCGCCGACTTCTACGTCTTCGGTGAGGTCGGCGCTTTCGTCAACGACAAGTGGAACCGCGGCTCGGTCAACCACTCCGCGCAGTTCTACACCTGGAAGGAACGCAAGGAGTACAGCGCGGACGACGAACAGGCGGCGATCGAACAGTACAACTACGAGGAGCAGCTCGGCACCGGCAACCAGCCCACCAGCGACAACGCTTTCCTGGACGGCAACGCCTACCACACTCCGGACCGCTCGCAGTTCTCCGGCATGAACATCATCGACATGCGCATGCACATGAACTTCAGCGATGCGCAGAACGCCTTCAACAACGGCAAGGACTCGGACGACTCGAACAACGACGCCACGTATAACGCGGTCTACGTCGACAGCCATGACTACGGCCCGAACAAGTCCCCCAACCGCTATGCGGGCGGCACCGACGCCTGGGCCGAGAACATGGCGCTGATGTGGACCTTCCGCGGCATTCCGACCCTGCTGTACGGCTCGGAGATCGAGTTCCAGGCGGGCAAGCAGATCGACTGCGGACCGAGCTGCCCGCTCGCGTCGACCGGACGGGCCTACTACGGCGACCATCTCGAAGGCAGCGTCACCGCCTCCGACTACGGAGTGGTCGACAGCGCGAGCGGCGAGGTCGCCACCACCCTGGCGCAGCCCCTCGTCAAGCACCTCCAGCGCCTCAACCAGATCCGCCGCGCCATCCCCGCCCTGCAGATGGGTCAGTACTCGACCGAGGGCGTCTCGGGGCAGATGGCCTTCAAGCGGCGATACACCTCCGGTGACACCGACAGCTTCGTGGCGGTCACCGTCACCGGCGACGCGACCTTCACCGGCATCCCGAACGGCACCTACACGGACGCGGTCACCGGGGACACCCGAACCGTCACCGACGGCACGCTCTCCATCGCCGCGCCCGGCAAGGGCAATCTGCGCGCCTACGTCCTGAACGGTCCCGGCAAGATCGGCACCGACGGCCCGTACCTGAAGTAGGCCCCGCGCCCCTTGGTCCGGGCCGCGCGCAGGACGGTGCCTGCGCGCGGGCCGGACCTGCGGCGTCCGGCGCCCTCAGGGTCAGTCGACGCTGGGCAGGATGTGAGGCTCGGCGAGGTCGTCCTCGTAACCGGCCAGGCGGATCGGGGCTGATCTGGCCCAGACATCGAGGCTGCCGAGCGTTTCGGGGCCGCCCGTGACGTGCTCCGTGGCTTCCTTCGGGGGCAGTTCGCCCTTCGGCTTCTCTGATGTCACCGCGGACTCCTTCTGTGTCGGGTAACCCTCCGGGCAGCACGGCCGAGTCTCGGCCCAGGCGGCTGACACCCGGTGGGGGCTCGGGTTGGGGTTCAGCTGACAAGCGGTCGCGGTGGCGCCGGCGGTTTGCTGTGGAGCAGTCCGTGGTGACCGGGCTGGCTCCGGACGGACCGGGATCTGGGGGTGGACCCAGGCACGATCCGTGCGCTTTAGGTTAACCATATGAGCGGTTACCCGCTCGATAGCAAAGGATATGAGGAAGTGCCCCCTCCCGGCCAGCCGTTTATTCGGCCATGATCTGGCGGCCCGCGGGGCGCCGAATACCCGTCGGCAGCGCGTGGCAGCGCTGCTCCGAGGGGGTGAGAGACGGGAGGTGCGACCGGTCACGGCCACCGGGTCGTACCGGCGCGCGGCCCTGCCGGACGAGGTACGCCGACATGTTCGACATCGCCTGCCAGGGCGTGCGGACCGCGGTTCGGCGCCGTCGGGCCGGGCGCGCCCGCGTTCCGTACCGCAAACGCGGGCGCGTTCCGTAGCGCAGCGCCCGGGCGTGCTACCACCTACCGGGCGCGTAGTCCTTTAGGAAGACCCCGTACATGTCCTCGCCCGCCTCGCCCCGCACGATCGGGTCGTACACCCGCGCCGCGCCGTCGACCAGGTCGAGCGGGGCGTGGAAGCCGGCGTCGGCCATGCGCATCTTGTCCGGATGCGGACGCTCGTCGGTGATCCAGCCGGTGTCCACGGCCGTCATCAGGATGCGGTCGGTGTCGAACATCTCCTGGGCGCTGGTGCGGGTCAGCATGTTCAGCGCGGCCTTGGCCATATTGGTGTGCGGATGGCCCGCGCCCTTGTAGCCGCGCTCGAAGACGCCTTCCATGGCGGAGACGTTCACGATGTAGCCGCGCCCGCCCGCCGTGGTGGCCGCGGCCATGGCCGCCCGCAGTCGGCTGATGAGGATGAACGGCGCGGTGGAGTTGCAGAGCTGCACTTCGAGAAGTTCGACCGGGTCGACCTGCTCGACGGACTGCACCCAGCTGTTGCTGTCGTGCAGGTCGGGGACGAGTCCGCCGGCATCGATCGCCGTGCCGGCCGCGATCCTGGCGGGCGTGGCCGAGCCGGAGACCAGGGCCAGTTCGGTGATGTCCCGGGCGCTGAGTCCACCGCCACGGGGCGCGGGCAGAGCCGCCACCGCACCGGAGCCGAAGGAGCCGATCACCTCCGCTGCGGGCAGCTGCCCGGCGGGCGGCGGGGCGGACTCGGCGGCGACCAGTTCGCGGTAGGCGCCCGGGGAGCGGCGCACAGTCTGGGCGGCGTTGTTGATCAGGATGTCGAGCGGGCCCTGCGCCGCGACCGACTCGGCGAGCGCGACGACCTGCGCCGGGTCGCGCAGGTCTATACCGACGATCTTCAGCCGGTGGAGCCACGTATCGCTGTCGGGCATCGCCGTGAAGCGGCGTATCGCATCGCCCGGGAAGCGGGTGGTGATCGTGGTGTGGGCACCGTCACGCAGCAGCCGCAGGGCGATGTACATGCCGATCTTGGCCCGTCCGCCGGTGAGCAGCGCGCGCTTGCCGGTGAGGTCGGTGCGGGCGTCGCGGCGGGCGCGGTTCTCGGCGGCGCACTTCTGGCAGAGCTGGTGGTAGAAGGCGTCGACTTCGACATAGCGGGTCTTGCAGGTGTAGCAGGACCGCGGGCGGCGCAGGATGCCCGCGACCTCACCGCGCACGGAGGACGACGGCAGCAGCCCCTGCGTCTCGTCGTCGATGCGGTCGGCGGAGCCGGTGGCGGTGGCCTCGGTCACGGCCCGGTCGTGCGCGGTCTTGGCGGCGCGCCGCTCCTGGCGGCGGCGCTGCTTGACCGTCCGGTAGATGCCGGAGGTGGCGCGGCGCACAGCGACCGCGTCAGGGTGGTCGATCTCCAAAGTGCTGAGCTCTTCGAGCACGCTAAGGCAGACGGCAAGGCGCTCAGGGGCTATGCCATGGCCGTACTCGCCCACTGTCAGCGCTGTCCCGAAGTCGTCGGCGGGGTCCTTTGTGGCCGCGCCTGCCTGCTGCGCGGCGCTGTCGTCTGTCACCGTCATCCCGCCGTGTGTTCCTTATCCGTCTGTGTCCGTCTACATAGTCTGCCGGATCTGCCGGTCCGGCCGTCTGCTGGACCGGTCTCCCGCATGGCCGCCCGGTGGCTCTTCGAGCGCCCGCGCACGGGCGTTCCAAATGCGGAACTTTACGTCAGCGGCGGGGTGGGGTGCCAAATGGACGGCCCGGTGATCAGGGTCTCGGCCCTGCGGCCACCCGTCCTGGGGAGGACGCCGGGTCCGGCGTACTCCATCGGCAGTATGACCCATTGCGTGCTCAGGTACGACGACGCGAACGGTTTTGCGAGGCATCGTGGAGAGTATGGATCGCGTCCGTACTCCCTCACTGCCTACAGGGCGTGGGAGGGACCCCCAAGGGCCGGGTTACCCACCCCGCCGTGTGCCCCTCGTGTCGTGTCACACACCGGGGGGCTTGTCATGAGCAACCTCGCGCTGTCCGTGCTGCTCTCCTTGATCTCGGCCATGGCGTACGCGGGCGGCGCCATCGTCCAGGAGCGGGTCGCCGCAGCGGCGCCCGGCACGGAGCCCGAGTATGCGCCGCTGCGCCGCCCGGCGTGGTGGGCCGCGGTCGGTCTCAACGGCCTGGGCGCGGTGCTGCACGTGGCGGCGCTGGCCTTCGGCCCGCTCAGCCTGGTCCAGCCCCTGGGCGCGCTGACCATCGTCTTCGCGCTGCCGATGGCGGCGCTCTTCGTACGGCGGCGGGCCGGGGCGACCGCCTGGCGCGGCGCGGTGATGGCGACGGTCGGGCTGGCGGGCCTGCTGTCGCTGACCGGTGCCGCCCACGACCAGAGTCTGGCCGGGCTGGAGCGGATGGTCATCGCGCTGATCACGGCGGGCTGTGTGGTGGTGCTCATGGCGAGCGCGCATGCGGCGCACCGGCACCCGGCAATGCGCAGCGTGCTGCTGGCTGCGGCGGCGGGCATCGCCTTCGGCATCGCTTCGGTGTTCACGAAGACCATCGCCCTGGACTGGTCGAGCGGCTCCGCGCTGGCCCTGCTGCTGCCGAGCGTCGCCGTGATCGCCGTGCTGGCCGCGGCGGGCCTGCTGCTGTCGCAGGCGTCCTACCGCGGCGCGGGTCTCGCGGTGCCGCTGTCGATGGTGACGGTGACCAATCCCGTGGTGGCCGCGGCGGTCGGCCTGACCATGTTCGGCGAGAGCTTCCGCTACGGGTGGACCGGCACCCTGCTGGCGCTGGGCTGCGGAGCCGTCACCGCGGGCGGTCTAATCCTGCTGACCACGGAACGCATCCGCTCCACTGAGCCGTCCGAGGTGCCGCCCACCGCGGGACCCGGGCTCCCGGTCCTGCCCGCGACGGCGGACGACGGCCCGCGGGCTGCACAGCGCATCGAGCTCCAGGGCGCACAGCAGGCCGTACTGTCGTCGCAGCCGATCTCGGATCCCACCGAGCTCCTGCCGCGTCAGGACGTCACGCCCATGCCGGCCCGCGAACCGGAGGTGCAACGGACGGCGGCGGAACTGACGGACGCGGCGACGGCGACGGGCGTGACGGATGCGCGGGCACCACAGGCCGCGGACCTGCCAGGCATGACGCAGCTGCCCAGACTGCCCCGTCAGTACGGATCAGTGGAGTACTGGTCCGCGGAGCATCCCATCAGCGGACGTCAGGCCGCGGGCGACGGGCAGCTCAGCAGCCGCGCCCGGATCAAATCCTGACGCCGCCCGCCCGCAGGTAGGCAAGCGGGTTGATGTCGGAACCGAAGCCGGGCCCGGTCCGCACCTCGAAGTGCAGATGCGGGCCCGTCACATTGCCCGTGGCACCGGACCGGCCCAGACGCTGGCCGCCCACCACCCGCTGCCCGGACTTCACCGAGATCGCCGAGAGGTGCGCGTACTGGCTGTACTTGCCGTCGGCGTGCCGGATCACCACCTGGTAGCCGTACGAGCCGCCCCAGCCCGCGGCGACGACCTGCCCGTCGGCTATGGCCTTGACGGAGGTGCCGGTGGGCACGAGGAAGTCGACACCGGTGTGATAACCCTTCGACCACGAGCTGCCCGCCTCGTGGTACGGCGTGCCGATGGCGGCGTGTACAGGGGCGATCAGGTGGTGGGTCGCGGTCCTTGACGTGGCGTGCGGGGACTTCGCCGCCGGTTTCGCGGCGGGCTTGGCAGCCGGTTTTGCGGCCGGCTTGGCCGTGGGCCTGGCAGCCGGTTCGGTCGTCCGCGCGGACGCCGAGGCGTGCTGGCTGGGCTTGGCCTCGGCATGCTGCTGCCCGGTCTTCTCGTGCTGATCCGTGGTGCCGGAGCCCTTTGGCGCCTTCGGGGCGGAGTGCTGCGGCGCGGACGGCTCGGGCGCGGTCTTCTCCTCCGGGTGGCGGGTGGCGGCCGGGTGCGAGGAGCTGTCCAGAACGAGGCGCTGACCAGGAAAGATCAAATCCGGGTCGGAGCCGACGACGGTGCGGTTGGCCGCATAGAGCCGCTGCCAGCCGCCATCGACACCCCGGTCCTCGGCGATGCCGGAGAGGCTGTCGCCGCGCACCACCTTGTACGTCTCGGCGGTGCCCGCGCGTGACTGCGGTGTGGTCTGCGGCTTCACATCGGCGGCGGGCCGCTTGGCCTGGCCGGTGTGCCGGGCGTGGGTCTGCGCGGTGGTGGCCCGCGTATGGGTGCTCGCCGGGTCGGCGTGCGGGGTCTCCTCGCCGCGTGTGAGGCCCGCGCGCTCACCGCAGGTGGGCCAGGCTCCGGGGCCCTGGCCGCCCAGCACCTGCTCGGCGACCGCAATCTGCTGGCCCTTGGTGGCCTGGTCGGCGCGCGCCGCGTAGGCACCGCCGCCGTAGGCCTCCCAGGTGGACTGGCTGAACTGCAGCCCGCCGAAGTAGCCGTTGCCCGTATTGATGTTCCAGTCGTTGCCCGACTCGCAGGCGGCGACCTTGTTCCAGGTGTCGACGCCCGCCGCATGGGCGGCGGTGACGCCGATCAGTGGTATGGCGAGCCCCGCGCCGCTCACGGTGACGGTCAGCGATGCGCGGTTGATACGGCCCGGCTGATACCGGCGGTGACGACCGCGTACGGCCATGGAGGTCCCCTCGTCAGATGGCCGGGGACAAACCGCACCCCGGACGCCACGGCATCGGGCGCCGCAAAAGTAAATGCTGCGAACAGGCCAGGACAAGAGGGCAATCAGTCGCTCATTTCCGGGCCCAACGACCTAGATCGCCTCGCTCCGCACACCGCTCGCACCCCTTCTGTCCTGCGCCTTCTCCGCTGCGCCACGACCCCGCACCCTTCGTGCCCGGCACTCGGACCAGGCTGTGGAGCGGCTGAAAGCAGTACTGGAACCCGGCAGTTGCGGGTACGCGAACGGTGGCTGCGGACCCGTCGCAACGCCATGGGGAACTGCCGTCCACGCGTCATACTTGCGGTCACGATCTTTACGCCGTCCGTCTTTACGCCATCCGTACGTCCGCTTTCCACTCTCCAGGAGCCACAGCCATGAGCACTTCAGCCCAGATCGGTGTGACCGGGCTCGCAGTGATGGGGCGCAACCTCGCCCGTAACTTCGCGCGCAACGGTTACACGGTCGCCGTCCACAACCGCACCGAGTCACGGACTCAGGCGCTGGTGAAGGAGTTCGGCGACGAGGGCGACTTCATTCCCGCCGTGACTGCCGAAGAGTTCGTCGCCGCGCTGGAGCGTCCGCGCCGACTGGTGATCATGGTGAAGGCGGGCGATCCGACCGATGCGGTGATCCAGGAGTTCGCACCGCTCCTGGAGCCGGGCGACATGATCATCGACGGTGGCAACGCGCACTTCACGGACACCAGGCGCCGTGAGCGGGAGCTGCGCGAGCAGGGCCTGCACTTCGTCGGCACCGGCATCTCCGGCGGTGAGGAGGGCGCGCTGCACGGGCCGAGCATCATGCCGGGCGGCTCTGTGGAGTCGTACGCCTCGCTCGGCCCGATGCTGGAGAAGATCTCGGCGAAGGCCGCGGACGGCGCACCGTGCGTGACGCACTGCGGTCCCGACGGTGCCGGACACTTCGTCAAGATGGTGCACAACGGCATCGAGTACGCGGACATGCAGCTCATCGCCGAGGCGTACCAGCTGCTGCGCGACGTGGCCGGTTACTCCCCCCAGCAGATCGCCGACATCTTCCGCACCTGGAACACGGGCCGGCTCGACTCATATCTGATCGAGATCACCGCCGAAGTGCTGTCGCATGTCGATGCCCGTACCGGCAAGCCGTTCGTGGACGTGGTGCTCGACCAGGCGGAGCAGAAGGGCACCGGGCGGTGGACGGTGCAGATCGCGCTCGACCTCGGGGTGCCGGTCTCCGGCATCGCGGAGGCCGTCTTCGCGCGTTCGCTGTCGGGCCACACCCAGCTGCGCGCGGCCTCACGCGATCTCGCGGGGCCGACCGCGCAGCCGTTGGACGAGAAGGCGGCGGCGGCCTTCGCCGACCAGGTCGAGCAGGCGCTGTACGCATCGAAGATCGTCTCGTATACGCAGGGCTTCCACGAGATCACCGCGGGCAGCGAGGAGTACGGCTGGAGCATCGACCCGGGCGCGGTGTCGGCGATCTGGCGCGGTGGCTGCATCATCCGTGCCGCGTTCCTCGACCGCATCCGCGCCGTGTACGACACGCGCGCGGACCTGCCGAGCCTGCTGGCCGACAAGGGCTTCGCCCAGGAGGTCGCCGCGGCCCAGGACGACTGGCGTGCGGTGCTGGTCGCGGCGGTGCAGCAGGGCGTTCCGACGCCGGGCTTCGCGGCGGCGCTCGCGTACTACGACGCGCTGCGCGCCGACCGGCTCCCGGCCGCGCTCACCCAGGGCCAGCGGGACTTCTTCGGTGCGCACACCTACCGGCGCACCGACGTCGAAGGGTCGTTCCACACGCTGTGGGGCCAGGACCGGTCGGAGGTCGGTGCGTAGCGAGCCGTTTGCCGGCGGCGCGGCTCAGGGCACGGGGCGCGGCTCCGGCTCGGGTACCGGTTCCGGACCCGGCGGCTGAGGGATCGGGGAGGGGGTCGGCTCCGGGGTCGGTCGCGGGCCTGGTGCCGGGTCGGGTCCCGGTATCGGCTCGGGGTAGGGCTGCGGCGGCTGAGGATAGTCGGGTCCGGGCGTCGGACCCGGAGTCGGAGGTGCGGGGAGCGGGTGCGTCATGACAGCCTCCAGACCGTCGTACGGTCTACGGCTTTATGGACATCTCTTGGGTCGCGTACCCCGACCTGCCCACGCCCACTCGCCCCGTGCGCGCCGGCATCGGCGGCCACCGCTGACGTCGGAGGCCACCGGGACCACGCGTGCGGGCGCGAAGCAGGCGGAGTAGGTAGGGCCCGTCCGGGCGCGCACCCCGTCGGGTCCCGTCGGCGTCAGCCGAAGGCCGACCGTGGTCCTGGTACGGCGCGGGCCGCTGCCGCGAAGCCGAGACGGGTGCTCGCCAGCACCGGTACGCGCGTCGTGGTCAGGTGCTCGGCCGGGGCCATGGAAGCCTGGGCGAGCACGATCGCGTCGGCGTCGCGGACGGCGTCGGCGTGGGCGGCCACGATCTTGGCGCACCCGTCCGCGTCCCCCGCTTCGAAGCGCTCCCACGCGCCCGGTACCAGTTCCAGGCGCACGCGGACCGGGCGGGCGGATCGCTGCGCCTCGTCCTCGATCAGAGCGCGGGTCGGCTCCAACGTGCTGGCGATCGTCGCCAGCACCACGATCCGGGGCCCGGCCGCCACCGCTGCCGCCGCCATCGGCCGGTCGACGCGCAGCACCGGCAGCCCACCGGCGCGCCCCGCCTCGCCTGCCGCCTCCGCGACGGCGCCGATGGTCGAGCAGGTGCACAGCACGGCGTAGGCACCGTCCGCTGCGGCCCTGGCCAGCGCGTGTTCGACGGCCGGGATCACCGCACGGGTGCCCTCGGCGCGGGCGCGGGCCAGCAGCTCTTCGTCGACGTGATGCCTGAGCGTCAGTCCCGGCTCGGTACGGTCGCGCAGGGCGTCGAAGACGGGGACGTGCACGGGCGAGGTGTGCAGGAGCGCGAGAGTGCGGGGCGCGGCAGCGTCTTTGCCGGGCCCGTCGGCCGAGCCATGCCGGGCCCCGTCGTCGTCCGCACGCCGCCCGGCGGGCATCCGCTCACCGGGCTGCGACGCACCGGGTCGGCTCATGCGCCCACCGGGGCCGGGACGACCGCCTGCGGGCTGCGTACCGTGTCGCCGCCCGGGACGGGTTCCGACGGGTCGGCGCCGAGAGCGACGATGCGGTTGTCGTGGTCCACGTGGACGACAGTGGGACGCAGGGTGCGTGCCTCCGCGTCGTCGACCTGCGCGTAGCTGATGACGATCACCAGGTCGCCGGGGTGCACGAGGTGCGCGGCAGCGCCGTTGATCCCGATGACACCACTGCCCCGCTCCCCCTCGATGATGTAGGTCTCCAGACGCGCGCCGTTGGTGACGTCGACGATGTGCACCAGCTCACCCGGCAGCAGATCGGCGGCGTCCAGCAGGTCGGCGTCGATGGTGATCGAGCCCACGTAGTGCAGGTCCGCCTGGGTCACGGTGGCACGGTGGATCTTGGACTTGAACATGGTACGCAACATCGAGGTACTCCTGGAACTAGGCTCCCTGCCTGCGCATGTGCAGGTCAAGGGCTATTTTTTACCCTACAACGAGTCGTGTGTTCGGGCAGCATTCCCTAGGTTTTTCAGGACTCATGCTGACCACTTGCTGACTTTTCTGACACATCGTCAGGTGCGTACTGGAGGACTTCACGCTCACTCCCCACCTCCGCTGGACGACGGCACCAGCCTACGCAGCTACTTGAGAAGGGCGTCCGTGATCACCGTCACTCCTGCGCTCCGTACAGAAGCCGGAAGCGAGGGTGGTCTGCCGGCAGTCGAGCCACACACCGCGATGGAGCAGCGAGCCCAGACTCCGCATCGCCCCCGAAGAGAAGGCACACCCATGACTCAGCGGGCAGGAAATCTGGTGGTCGAGGCGGCGCGGCAATGTAACAGCAGAACCCCGGTTGGGAAAACCGGGGATTCTCGTGACCATGGATACAGCTCGTCCGGGTGACCCGCGGCGGTGGCACGCGGCGAGCGCTAACCATGTCTGGAATCCCGGCCAGAAGAAGATCCCGATTCAATGCCACGATCAGTCTTCGGCCAGCCCAAAGGGGACATCTTGTCCGTAGAACCACAATCGCAGTCCGATAAGATTCGCTCCGGAAACAGCCCATCTCGCAGGCATCGCGCTATCGAGCCTCTCCTCATGGACACATCCGAGGTCGCGGCAATGCTCAACATGTCCACGAGCTGGGTCTATAGGGAGGCCGGGAAACTCGGCCTGAAAGGCTACAAACTCGGCCGAGGCAGGAACGCGAAGGTCTTGTACAAGAGAACCGAGATCTTCAGGTGGCTGGAGCAGCAGAAGATCCATTAGAAGCGGGCACAAGTGCGTGCTGATACAACCATTCCAGCACGTGACCCTGTGGGACTCTGTCGCCCGATACTTGGTGAACTGCTGAGCTGCGGGTTTTCGGTGTGGGATGGCGTTGGGGATCGACCTGTTCGCGGGGAAGCCCTCGTGGAGAGAAGAGCCGATACTGGGGCACCACCCCGTAGCGCTTCAAAACTGCTTCACTGCTGCTGACCAGGGCGTTGGCCCTTGCAGTCGGGCATGATCCGGAATCGTGCTTGTACGGACGGTCTACCTGCTCGCCACACGAATCTTCGCGTGGCTCGCTCTGCTGTGCCGATCCACCGCGGCCAAGAACGCCGAGATACTCATCCTCCGGCACGAGGTCGCAGTGCTGCGCCGGCAGACGCCCGCCCCGAAGCCCAACTGGCCCGACCGAGCACTACTCGCCGCGCTCGCGCAGCTCCTCCCCTGTGCCCTCCGCGGCCACCGGATCGTCACCCCACGCACGCTGCTCACCTGGCACCAGCATCTGGTGAAGAAGAAGTGGACCCAACCGCGCTCCCCGGGACGCCCGCCGGTATCCGAAGAAATCCGTGACCTGATCATCCGACTCGACACCGAGAACCCACTATGAGGCTTCCGCCGCGTACATGGCGAGCTACGCCGCCTCGGCCACGCCATCAGCACAGCCACCGTCCGCCGCGTCCTGCGAGCCTCCGGACTCATGCCCGGGCGCCACCGACAAACCGCGCGCAGAGAATGGACCGCGTTCCTCAAGGCCCAGGCCTGCGGTCTCCTGGCCACCGACTTCTTTCACATCGACACCATCGGCCTGCAACGGCTGTACGCCCTGTTCGTCATAGAGGTCCGCACCCGCACCGTGCACCTCCTGGGCGTCACCGCCCACCCCACCGCCGCATGGACCACCCAGCAGGCCCGACAACTGCTCTGGCAGCTCGGAGACCGCGCCCCACACTTCACCCACCTCATCCGGGACCGAGACCGGAAGTTCACAGTGGATTTCGATGCGGTGTTCGCCAGCGAGGGCATCACCGTGACCAAGATCCCTCCCCGCAGCCCCAACTGCAACCCGCATGCCGAACGGTTCATACGCTCCGTCCGCGAGGAGTGCACCAATCGAGTGCTGATCTTCGGCAGAGGCCATGCGGAGAAACTCCTCCACGACTACACCCATCACTTCAACAACCACCGCCCCCACCAAGGCCGACACCAACTCGCACCCTCGACGACCCCAACGTCATCCCGCTGCCGACAGCTCGGATCGAACGCCGACAAGCCGTGGCCGGACTCATCAACGAGTACCACCAAGCCAGCTGACCACCCAAAGGAAACCCCAGCTCACAGCCAGTGAACCTATTTTGAAGCGCTACGGGCCGCCAGCGGTCCTCCCGCAGTTCCGCGGCCAGCTCGCCGAAGGACGCGGTCAAGCCGTACTCCTCAACTTCAGCCAGAGTGGTGGCGTCAATGCCCGGCGCGCCGTTGTTACGACGCACCATCACCCACGCGCGCCTCAGGACGTCCCTGCGGTGGACCTTGTCCCCCAGCGCGTGAAACCGCCGTCCGGGATCGGCCTTGGCCGCCCGGTAAAGCGCATGCTGCAAGGCTCGGACCGGATCCAACTTCAGGGATCCCGACGTGGCGGAACTAGCCGTAACGGCACTCACCAAGCCCCTCCAGACAACCTGCACATCGACGAAGCAGCGGCCCTTCCCTGGCCGGCGGTTGTGTTGTCCGCCGGCTCATCGCGGTACTACGGCCGCCTCCGACGCCCACCCGGCCCGCGCCCACTTCCCGGGGATCACCCGGTTATAGGACGCGCAGCTTCCGGCAGCACCTATCCGCAGGCCACCGGGCCGGGGAGGGCCTCCCCAGTTCCCGCTGTCACCGTCGCAACGTTCCATGCCCCATACGCCGGGGAGTCCCTCACGGCTGCATCCCAGGATCTTCGCCGCTTCCATGGCCTTCGCCCTGATTTCGGGGGCTCGGCACTCCCTGTCCCCACCCCGAGAGGCGGGCCTCTAACGACGCCGCAGGCTTCGCGTGATGCTACGGACCGCTGCTTTGCTCCCCCCTTACAGGGCTTTCGACACTGGGCTTCGACGCCGGGCGTTTCCCCCCGACGCCGCCAGTCTGCTACCGGGCCTCCTGGCAGCTACCCGGACCGGACTTCCACCGGCAGGCGACAACGAGCTTACGACTCAAGATCAGCTACATCTCAAAGACCTCCGAGTCTGCTGGGCGCGCGAGAGCCCGAGGCTAACGATCTCCCGCCGGACCAGCGCGAGCACCTCACCGAGACAGCACACCAGCTCCGTTGAGCAGCGGAAAGCAGGTTGGCGTGGGCTCAATGGCGAGCCGCGCTCGCCCACCGCTGGGAGACACTCATCGAACGCGCGGTTGATGATTCGGTAGCCGCCAAGACCCGGCAGGCCCGCCGATCCGGGACTGCTTAGCTCGGCCGGCTAGCGCATCCGCTTGATGAGGTGCAGCTCGAGTCCCGACAGCGGAGCCCCGACCTCGTGCATCGCGCCGCCGACGGCGAGCGACCCCAGATCGACTGCGGCGAAACCCGCGCCGCTGAGCATTCCCATGACCAGGCCCTTCGCCTCCGCGTCGTCGCCGGACGCGAACAGGACCGTGCGCGGCCGGTCGGCGCTGAAGTCCTCGATCCACTCCATCGGCACGTTGCTGATCGACTTCACCAGTCGCGCGCCGGGAGCCCACTGGGCCACCAACTCACTCGACGTCGAGCGGGTCTCGGCCAGCACGGCACGCGACTTGGTCACTCCGGCCAAGCTGATGTCGCCCTCGAGCTCGGCGTGCGCGTTCGTCGCGTCGACCAGGATCCGTCCGGTCCAGTCGACGCCCTGCAGTGCTTCTTCGGCCTGTCTCCAGCGGACCGAGATGATCACGACGTCGCTCTCCACGACCTGGTCTTTGGTTTCCGCGGTCGCACCCGGCCCGAACTCCTTGATCAACCCGGCGAGCGTCTCGGGCCCTCGCGAGTTGCAGACGGCGATCGTGTGACCGGCATTGAGCAGGTGACGGCCCATAACCTGGGTCACTCGGCCGGCCCCGATGAATCCGATGCGCATTTCTCAATACTCCTTTGTCAGCGATGGTCGCGATGTCAACACGCGCTTGAGCTTGTGATCAAGCATGGACAGAGGTCCCGGCACCCTTAGCGTGCGGGCGCGGGTCCGTTCCACGCGAACCGGCGTAGGTCGGGGTAGCCGGTGATTTCCCAGCCGCCATCGACGACGAGGCTGGTGCCAGTGATGTAAGTGGCTTCGGGGCCGGCGAGGAAGAGGCACGCTGCGGCAGTCTCTTCGGGTCGGCCGGGGCGTCCTTGTGGGATGCGTTTGGAGCCAGGCGTCCATCAAGGGCATGTTGACGGCTGGCGCAGGGGCAGTTTCAGTTCATCGCCGGACACACCGATTCGTTCGGTGCGCGCGGCGACCCAGCTCAGCAGGGTCCAGGTGTCCAGCAAGATGGAGTTGTAGGGGTGATCCTGGAAGGTGACGAAGTCGTAGCCGAGCCGCTCACTGAGCTGCGCCAGCTCGACCGGCCGTTGTGCCGGAGAGTTGGTAGGAGAGATGAACGTTCCGAACCGCAACGGGTGGCCATAGTCAGGCATGGGCGGGAGACTCCGTCCTGCGCCGCGGGTGAGCAACCGTTGCGCTCCATTCAGCGAAACGGTTCAGGCAGTGCTACAGGACGTCCGCGCTGCAATGCCAGCCGTCCAGGACTTGTTCGATGACAGGTCCCGCGCCGCGCGACGCGCCGATGAGCGCGTGAGGCGACCTCACACTTGAGCCGCGCCGCGTGGTGTGTCGACCTATGCGGGAGGGGAGTTCGGTTCCACGCTCCCCCGTGGTCGTGCGTGTGCCTCGCGGCCTAGCTCTTGGCCGGCGTGGTGGGGGTGTGGTCTCCGGCGATGTACCTGCGCATCATCTCGTGGGCGCGCTCACTCTCGAGGCGGTACATCTCCTCGTGGCCGTCGGGGTCGACGGCGAACTCGACCAGGAGGCGGTTCGGGTCGAAGACGTATAGCGAGCGCAGGACCCCGTGGTCGATGTAGAAGTGCTCGTAGCCGTCCGCTTCCACTCGCGCCCGGATCTCCTGCTGCTGCTCGTCGTCGACCTTGAGCGCGACGTGGACGCTCGTTGGCTGCTCGGTGCCGACCATCGTGGCCTGCACGGCCGCCTCGGAGTAGTTCATGAACGCCATGAACCCGCCGTCGGCCAGGCCGAAGAAGGCGTGGCCGATGAACTCCGATCCCTGGCCCTCCGGCACGGGCTCGATCCAGAACGTCCTCAGGGGCAGGCCGGCGATGTCCTCGTAGAAGTGCCGGGTCGCTTCCAGGTTGTTGGTGTAGAAGTTGTTGTGGTGCATCCGCGCCGGCGGGCGAATCCCATGCTGGGCCTCGGTGGCGGTGCCTGATTCCGTGAGCATAGACGACATTTTTTCTTTTCCTCAGTCAGTGGTCGAGAAGCAGATGCGGATGAACGGTCACGGTCCGCGTGGAGGCGATCTCGCGATCACGCGGCCGGCTTTGCCGGGTAAGGACGAGCTGCGGCGCCGCGGCTTACAGCCCTGCTCAGGAAGCGAGGACGAGAGTGACGGCGGCAGCGATCGCGATGATGGTGAGGATGATGGGTGCCATCGAGTGGCCGCGGGTCTCGGGGTTGGCGTAGTCGCCGGACTTGGCGTGGAAGCCAACGGCTCCGACGAGTACGACTGCGAATCCCAGGGCGGCGGCAACGCCGATGGGCCACCAGAAGAGACCGGCGAGGAGCCCTACGGCTGCGGCCAGCTCGGCCAGCCCGATGAACCGGACCAGCGGGGCGCTGAGGCCTCCCGGAGACTGCAACTGGGCTGGGATGCTGCCCTTGAGCAGGGCTTTCGGTAGTCCGGCGGCCAGCCCGACAACGGCGAGCAGAACGCTTAGTACGGCGGCGAAGACATACACGGGTCATGCCTTTCTGGAGAGTAACTCGGACCGCCCGGGCTGTGAGGGACCGGCGTCCGTGGAGGATTGGGTGTGCCGGCGGGTTTCACTGCTCACGCATGAGCGTTGCTGTAGTGCGGTCTCATCGATGGAGAGCGCTGCGGCGCGGCGACCTGGCCGCGGGCCGGGAGCCAGCCGCCGCGGTGTGGCCGGTGACGCCGGACACTGAGGCGGGACGGCTCGTCGGGGCCGGCCGTGCCGCCCATGGGAGGCAGAACGCGGCCACTCAGGTGAGCGGCTGTTCGGTGAAGTTCCTGAGCACCAGTGCGCCTGGAGCCTCGATGAGGCGTCCGCCTTCGTCGATCCTGCCGAGTTCCACGGGCGACAGGCCGAGTGTGCGGGCGAGCTCGGCGATCTGGGAGCCGGCCTCGTCGGAGTCGCTGGAGACGAAGACCACGCGCTTGCCCTGGCCGGAGGGCACTTCGGCGGCGAGCGTCTGGGCGGGAAGCTGGTTGAAGGCCTTCACGATCTGGGCGCCGGGCAGGACCTCGGCCGCGTACTGCGAGGAGAGCCGGCCCTTGAGGATGTCGCCCGCGTTGGGCGCGTAGTGCGCGTTGGTGGTGTCGACGACGATCTTCCCGTTCCAGTCGGGCATGGCGTTGCTGAACGTTTCGACCGCGCCGAACGGGATGGCCATGAAGATGACGTCGCTCGCCAGTGCCTCAGTGAGCGTCACGGCCCGGACTGAAGAGCCCCAGGAAGCGGCGAGTTCGCTGATCGAGCGCGGTCCGCGGGTGTTGGCGATGCTTACCTCGACTCCGGCCCGGGCGAAAAGGCGTGCCAGCGCCGAACCGATGTTTCCGGTGCCCACGATGGCGTAGCGGGTGTCTGTAGACATGTGTGCTTCCAGTTCCAGTCGATTGCCAAGGGCTGTCGGGACGGCAGAGCGGCTCCGTCGCCGCGTTCCTGTCGGCGGTGCCAACCTCCGCCGGCCAATGTGGTTGAGGTGTTAACCAAACACTACGACGGGCTAGTTAACGTGTCAACCAAAGCGGTAGGGTGGACTTCATGGATGAACCGCGATGGCTGGACGAGCGTGAACAGCGAGCTTGGCGCAGCCTCATGAAGATGCAGGCCGGCCTGTCCGAATACATCGAGCGGCAGCTGCGCACCCACAGCGGGTTGTCCGCCGCCGACTACCAGGTGCTGGCCCACCTGTCCGAGGCACCCGAGGGGCGCCTGAGGTCGTTCGCACTCGGGGATGTGCTGCAATGGGAGAAGAGTCGCCTGTCGCAGCATCTGACCCGCATGCAGAACCGCGACCTCATCCGCCGCGAGCGATGCGCGACCGACCAGAGAGGGGCAGTCGTGGTCATCACCGAACCGGGCCGCACCCTCATCGAGACAGCCGCCCCGCTCCACCTGGCTGACGTACGCAATGTGCTGATCGACCACGTGACCCCCGCGCAGATGGACCTTCTGATCGAATTGGGGGACCAGGTGGAGGCGCGACTCGCCGTGGTCGATCAGAAGCCGGGATGAGCCCTTGCGTACCCGCCGGGCTGACGCCCACCGTGCCGTCAGAGTCTCGCCCGGGGTGCCGATGAGGGCCCGGCATCGCGCCAACCGCCCTTACCCCGACACTCGGATCCAACGAAGAAGACGATGCGGGTCGATGAGCCTCACCTTCAAAAAACGAACGTTTTCTGAAGATCACCGTTTCAAGATCGAAAAGGACCGGGAACCCTTCAAAAAAACCCCTTCAAAAACCTGGGTCGTTCAAGAACCCGGGACCACCGTTTTCTGATGTGATCCGGGGTCATGAGTGACGTTTCGGAGTCGTTCGGACACCCCGAACTCCTCGTCGCTGAGCCGCTGGTGCGCACCGAGATCAAGATCGGGTACGCCCGATAGCCGAGCATGAGACATGTTCACGGGGTGGGTGTGACGGCTACTCCTTGAACTCTTGAATCTCCTGGTTGAGCTCGATGCGAGGGCCGTGTCTCACGTTGTCAGAGTTCAACGAGTTGGTAGGCGGCGGATAGTTGCGTCGGTAGGAAGGACGCGCTCCTGCCGCATTTTTGTGATCTCGTCACGCTGAGCCGCAAGGCGGGACAGGGCCGTGGCCTGGAACTCCTTCAGAGCTGCGAGTTCTGCGTTCCTCCTGTTGAGGCGTTCACGCAGGGTTGCGACCTCGGTCTTGAGCCGTTCGATCTGTTCCAGGCGTGGGTCGGGCTGCTGTCCGGCTTCCTGGGCGGCTTGCCGCTGACGGTCGAACTCGGCCTTGAGGTGTGGGTAGGTGCGGTAGAGCGTCGCCCGTGGTACTCCCGCGAGGGTGCACAGGCTCTTGACGTCGCATTTCAGTCCGTCGGGAACGGGGCCAGCGAGGAGTTGTCGCATTGCGGTCTGAATCCTGGCTTCGGGATCCGCTTGGTGGTTGTGCGTCATGAACGCGGCTCCTCATCCAGGTGTCCGGCGGCGTCGATCTCGGTGACGATGCGGGTGGCGCGGTCGAACGCGGCCTGCGCTCGGGCCCGTTCGGGCTTGGAGAGCCTGGGGTTGCCGAGGAAGACGGCCTGCGTGTTGTCGGCGTGGTCGGCCCAGATCTGCCGGTGCTGGGGATGATGCGTGGCCTGCGGGCACCGGGCCGAGTCACACATCCCCATCAGGGGCTCGTCGGTGTCTGGGGTGCCGGCGAGTTTCAGGCACAGTGCCTTGCCCGGATCGGAGAACCAGCAGTAGTTGCCGATGCCGAGGTGCAGGGTCTTCGCCTTCGCCTTGAGGACGCGCTCGACGCGGCGGTCATCGATGACGGTGACCGGCCCGGCGTCATGCCGCTCCAGAGCCTGGTCGACGGCCTTGAAGGCGGCAATGAGGTCGCGGGAGCCCTGTCCGGTGGGCAGGATGCCGCACTGGTAGTCCTCGTAGGCGGCGACGGTCAGTCGCAGGTGTTCGGCTTCTTCCTCGGCAGCGACTTCGGTGGCGAAGGCGGCCTGGTGTCCGCCGGGGCGGGCGGCGTAGCCCTCGGCTGTGGCGACGCTGACATGCTTGAGGTGCAGTTTCACGGCCATCAGACCGTGCGGACGCTGGGCGATGGCCATCGCGAGCGTGCGCCGCAGGGCTCGGGGGTTTACCGGGCCGTCGGGGAGGGACTCCAGTCCGAGCCGCTGCCCGCATGAGCCGTTCACCCAGGAACGCAGGGCCTTGTAGCGGCTGTTGCTGTTGTTGGATGCCTTGGCGAAGAGCCGCTCACCTGGGGCAGCGCCGGTGAGAGCTTCGGCTATGGCGATGGCCCGGTGCACGTCTTTGGTGACGACCCACGCGTCCTCGGTCCCGCCGAACGCCTCGCCTTTGATGCGGCGGGAGGCCAGGCGGTAGCGGGTGCCGCCTGCGGGCCGTTCTTCCTGCTGGCGGCAACCGCTCGTCAGTTCCGCCAGCTCCGAGGAGCGCATCCCGGAAAGCGCCGAAGTGAGGAAGTACGCCGCCGAAGTGACGGCATGGACCGTGGCGTCCAGTTGGTGCCGGGCCATCGGAAGGGCCCAGGGCACCGGCGTGTCGTCATCGTGTCGGGGCACCGGGGGCGCATCGCGGCACCAGGGCTGCTCAAGGCCGCACTCACTCACCCACCCTTCCAGTTCGGGACGGAGAATCTCCAGATCCCTGCTGTGTCCCATGGCCCCCGCGGCCTCGACGACGAGCGGGTGCCAGGACATATGCAGGAGCGGGTCGCCCGGATCCCAGCCGGTCTTCAGGCGATTGGTGACGGTCGACCCGGTGGCCCGTGAAGCGGGAAGCCCGGACTCTCGCCGTCGCTCGACGGCCTCGCGCAGCCCGTCGATCTCTGCGACCAGCAGACCCCGCCGCGAGGCAGCCTCACGCTGGTCGGCGGCGCGGGCCGCAGCTGCCTCGGCCACCGCCAGCGGGCCGATCGTCTCCAGCAAGTACAGACAGTTCGCCAGCAGAGGCCGCAGCAGGGTGTCTGGGACCGGCGGCACCCGGTTCTCGTCGCTGCGTACGTATCCCGTGACCTCGTCCGCGCTGCGGCCCGGCCACGGGGCGAAGCCGAGCTGGTAACGGTCGCTGAGGATCTCTGTGTAGAGGGCGAGGAACTGCGGAATGCGGACCATCGCCACCGTGGTCCCGGGCGACAGCAGCCGCTCGGGGTCGGTGGTGCTGCGAGAGACGGTAGCGAGGTAGGCGTCGCAGTGGTGCTGGCGGACCTGTGACAGCGAGGTGACGCCGACGGCGGTGAGGTGGTTGAACCACAAGGCCAAGTACTTGAGTTCGGACCAGAGCGAGTTCGGGTTCAGCGGGAACCGGAACGCCTGCGGCAAAACGGCCACGTCCGGATGAAGCGGGGCCATCCGCGCCATCAGGTACTCGCGGGCGACCTTCTGCCAGCGAGAGTTGGTGATGGCCGTGAAGTCCAGGATCTTGCGGTGCGTGCTCATCACTACCGGGGCGTCGGCGAGGCCGGTCAGGTCCCAGACGTCCTGGTCGAAGACGGGGCGGGGGCTGCCGGGCTCCCGCCGCAGGCCAGCGGTCTCGATGACCGGCAGACCGTGGAAAGGGTGCCGCCCGGCCAGGGCCGGAGAAGCGGCATGGGCAGTCGTCACTGGGGCTGTTCCTCCAGATGCAGCGGCACAAAGGCGGCGGTCTCGGCGCTCTGCCGGGTGACAGCCTCGATGGCGGCCGGTCCGAAGCGGGGCAGGATGTCATCATCCAGGCGAGTGGTGTAGGGGCCGAAGATCCGCAGGAACTGCGTGGTGGTCATCTGCTGGGCCTGCCGTGAGAAGTACTCCTTGAGCCGGAGCAGATTGGGCAGGTGGCGGGGCGCGAACGCGGCGAGCGGACACAGCAGACACACCCATGGCCGGGCCGGACACAAGGTTCCCGCCGGGGCGTGCGGGCCGTTGAGCGGGCTGGCGCAGGCGGCGACGAACATGTCCTGCTCGCCGGAGAGCAGGGCCTGGATGGCCGCCGCGTCCAAACCGGCGTCCTCGACCAGTCGGGGGAAGTTCGCGGCGAATGCGGCAGCGTCCTCGCCGCTGATCACGACCGGCGGGGCGGCCTTGCGGCGCACGTCGCCCTGAGCCTGCTCGATGACCCCCTCAAGCGCGTCCAGCTGGGCCGGGGTGTGAGAGCTGAGGTAGTGATCGCCCTCGACGCGGGCGCTGTGGTTGGGGTCGATCGTCGTGCGACCGGTCCAGGCCGTGCGGTCGCGCCGGTGGTGGTAGGTGGCCCTGACCCGGCCGCCGTGCACCGGCAAGGGCTGCCCGTTGTCGCCGAGCACGCCCGAGGACTCCATCCAGGCCCGGCGCTGGCGCTGGCCGCGGGGACGATCGAAGACCTTGCCCTGTGCGCCTCCGGGGCCGTCGCGGCCCACATAGAGCCATAGACGGCCGGCCAGATCCCCGGCGTGCTCACGCAGTTGGGCCGAGTGTTCCAGCCAGCGGTCCAGCAACCGCACGGCATCACGGGGCAAGTTGAGTGCCTCGTCCCCGGTGCGGCCCTTGCGGTAGGAGAGCAGGACCGTGCTCGCCGAGGCCCGGGTGATGTTGTCGAGTCGCAGGGCGTCGACGCCATCAGGGACAATGCCCGTGCGCATCGCGAACAGCGTGAGATAGGCAAATGCCGTCCCCGAGGTCGGGAACAGCGCCGCTTCGATCGCCGTGAACTGGGCCCGGTCGACACCGGAGCCCCCTTCGGCGAACCGCTCGACGGCCCTTCTCGCCTTCGACGGGCCCTTGTGGAGCCAGAGCCAGGCGAGGTTGTCGAAGGTGATGCCGTGGACGGACGGGTCGGCGCCCCGGGCGGCTGCCTCCAGCGCCTGACGGCGAGCACGGCGGCTCGCCGCGATCTGATCGGTGCAGGAGGCTTCCAGCCGCCTCCATTCACCGTCGCTGTAGGGCCGGTTGGGCTGGCTCTTCTCCACCTTGTTGATCCGCCGCCCGGCCAGGTGACGGCAGATGCCCGCATCCAGTCCTCCGGCTGTCTCCTGGAAGGCGTTCAGCACCACGCGGATACGTCGTTCACGGTGGTAGTCGCAGGTCAGCCAGTACTGCACCAGCGTGGCCGGGGTCAGATCGGCAAGGCCGCCCGGAATCCCCTGGGCGTCGAGGTCGCGCGCCATCCGGCGCATCGTCGTCATGTACTGCCGGGCCACCGAGCGGGTGCGGATCGGCCCGTGCGGATGCGTCGCCTCGACCAACCCCACGGCCAGGTCCACGGCCAGCTGCTGGTTCGGCAGATCGTGCAGGACACCCTGATGGAAGACACCATCTGGCAAGGTGAACAGCACCGCCAGAGGCTGCTGGATCTCGGCCGGCATCAGACCTCGCCCTCGAACTCGGCGACCGCCGCGACATCCGCAGTCAACGCTCCACCGACGGCCGCGTAAGCGGCGCGGTAGATCCGCTGCGTGTCGAGCAGATGCAGATACGACTGAGTGGTGACTGCACTGACATGTCCTAATAGATCACGCAGCACCAGCAGCGGATCGGCCTTGGTCAGATAGAGCGCCAGAGCGTCGTCGCCGCCCGTGTCCACGACCAGTTGGGCGGCCTGCTGGTAGTAGCCGCGCACCAGCCGCTCCAACGTGGCCATCGCGAAGGTGTGCCTGGTGACATGGGGATGAACATGCGGAAAGGGCGGCTCAAAGCGTTCCCGGATCCGCTGCGCGGTCCGGCGCAGAACGGTCGCCCAGTCGACGAACGGTTTCCCGCCGGACTGCACCGCCAACAGCGCGCTCCCCCCGCCGGGAGCCACCAGCCGCAGCCGCTCGGCCGGGGTGAGGGTGTGCCAGCGGCGGCGCGTCCCGTTGATCAGCGCGCCGTCATAGGTCGGGGCCTCGACGAACAGCGGATCGCGGGGCCGCCAGCGCGAACCCTCCGCCGCCGTGGCCCGTTCCCAGCCGATGTAGTCGTGGACCCGGGCCAGGTCCTCGTAACCGATCCACGTCGAGCGGCCCTTCCTGCCCTTCGCCGTCGGCGGGGCGAGCACCAGCGACACCGGCACCGCCGTGCGGCGGCGCGGCAGCGGCGGCACCTCGTAGACCGTCAGATGCGTGAACTCCTGCGACCGCAGCCCGCTGGACAACGCCAGGCCGATCACCGCCGCGTTGCGGCCGGTCTCCCGCCCCCGAAACGACATATCCCGCTCACCCGCCGGGTCATTGCCCGCCAGAGCGTGCATCAGCAGATCCGCGTACGGCTTCTCCAGGTACTTCCTCGTCGCGTGCGCGTTGCCCGTACGCACCGTCGCCAAGTTCCTGGTGACCTCCACCCGCGCACCGTCCGGGCGAGTCATCGACTGCTGTGCGTAGGAGAACGGCACGGTCGGCGAGTGCCCCTCGGCAGCCGCCCACTGGTAGAAGGAAGAGAGAGTCTTGACCGCCAGATTCCAGCTCGCCGGACTCAGCCTCACCTCCAACGGCCCGGACAGCCGGTGCTCGGCGTACATCGACAACGCGTCCCGAAGCCGCTGCCGATCGGCGAAGACGGGGATCCGGCGGGTGCCGAGGAAGTCCGCCCAGCCCTTGAGCGCCTGGGCGTACGTCCGCCACGACTTCGGCGACGGCGCCCCACTGACCGGTAACTCCCGAAGCCACAGGTTCATCACCACCGTAGGACGCGGGCCCGCAGCATCCTCGAAGCAGAGGTCCTCGTCGATGAGGACGGGCATGGCCTCCCGGATGACGGGCCGCTCGTACAGGCCCCACTCTTCCCACCCGGCTGAACTGAAGTAGTGAAGGATCACAGGACGAACCTGGAATGAGACACGAGACAGAGCAAGAGCTATCACTCGCACGAGGGAGAGAACTTCACCCTTACGAGACACACTCAAACCGCAGAGCTAACACACGGGTGTCGAGCGGCGGGCAGAAGCTCGACCGGCAGATCGATGCCCTCACCGCCGCCGGGTGCCGGAAGATCTTCGCGGACGAGAAGTCCGGCAAGAGCGCGCTCCGCCCGGAGCTGAAGGCGTGCCACGCCTTCCTCGACGCCGGCGACACCCTTGTCGTCCCCTCGCTCGACCGCTACGGCCGCAGCCTCCAGGACCTCATCAACATGGTCGCCGAGCTGCGAGAGCGCGGGATCGGCTTCACCTCGCTGCACGAGAACCTCGACACCACCACCCCCGGCGGACGGCTCGTCTTCCACGTCTTCGCCGCCCTGGCGGAGTTCATCCGTGAACTCATCGTGCAACTCACCGCATAGATCCGACCGTGTCCCGTTACGGCATCCTCCAGGCCACCGGACACCTCGTACGCCACGGCCCTGATGCGGTTCTGTCCACCGGCGGTTACGCCGCCGTCGCCCTGTTGAGCAGCAGCACCCGCAACTGGGCCAGGGTGTGATCGCCACTGCCGCACCAGTAGAGGCGGTACACCACGGGCAACCAGGGAGCGGGACGGCGGCCTCCGCAGGCCGCGACCATCACCACCACAAGCGGCTGACCTGCGCAGACATAATCGAAGCGCCTGTGATGCCCAAGCTCAGAGCGCGGGTTCGATTCCCGTCACCCGCTCCACGACGAAGGCCCAGGTCATAAACCCGGGCCTTTTTGTTGTCCGGGCCCGCTGTGCTGTCAGCCCGCGCTCATCCATGTGTCTGGACCGGGCACCAGTACTGCGGAGACCACCGTGTGGGACGAGGTCATGACATCGGCCACGAATCGCAGACGCCCGGTGCCGAGTCGGCGCAGTGCCGGGCCGTGGTCGGCGGCGACGACCAGGGAGACCGCGAACATATGAAGTCGCCACACGGCCATCACCGGGCGGCGCATTGCGCGGGGCAACTGTGCCAGGGAGGCATGCAGTCGCTCGCAGTGGAACGGGACGTGGCGCTGCTCGTCGGACAGGATCCGCTCTGTCACCTCCGCGGTGAGCGAGTCGTCCGTGCCATCACGCAGGGCGCGGTACTAACGCAGCGCCACCACCTCCGCGATCATCAGGACCAGCAGTTCCATGCGTAGGCCCATGAGACGCCGCAACGGTACGAAGACCGCGTCGCTCCAGTGCCCGGTCAACGTCGGTATGCCCCCCGAGGCTGCTATGTCGTGTCAAGCTGCCTGAAGTATGTCTCCCGTGATCTGTCGGCTCCTGCGTTCGAGGATCTTGAAGAGCTGTCAACAAATCACTCGCTTCAGGCAGCGTTGCGCGTCCCGTGAGCTCTTTCCTTCGCTGATGCGACGGGCGACGTCCTCTTTCGTGGCCGGGTCCAGGCGCATCCTGATCAGCGTGATCGTGTGAAATGCCCGGTTGAGTTGGCGGTCGCCGCTGCGGTTGAGACGGTGCCTGTTGGTGAGACCGGAGGAAGCCGGGATGGGGGCGACACCAGCGAAGGAGGCGAAGGCGGCTTCGGAGCGGAACCTCCCCGGGTGGGACCAGCTGACCAGGATCTGCGCTGCGGTGATCGGACCGACGCCGAGGAGGACGAGAAGTTCGGGCGCCTCCTGTTTCACCAGCCGGAGCATTTCGACTTCGAGCTGCTTGGCCTCCTCCTGGAGGTTCTTGATGCGCTGGGCCGTGGAACGCAGGGCCCAGATCGTCGTGCGGTGCTCGACGGTCTGGGCAGGCCGGTCCCGCAGGCCAGCGCACCGGATGATCTGAGCCGGGCGGGTGAGCCTGCGCAGCTCGGCCCGCAGGTCGTCCGGTGCGGAAACGATCAGTGCCTTGAGCTGGTTGATTGCCGCAGTCGACGCGAGAACCGCGCCCTGGCGAGTAGCCAGCAGGACGCGGAGGGCTTCGCGCTCGCGCGGGTTCGAGGCTGGATGAGGTGTTCGGTGGAGAGGGCTTCCCGGGCTGCGCGGATGGCGTCGAGCATGTCGGTCTTGCGTCCGCCGCGGATGGCGGGGCGCTTGGGCCGGCAGACTTCGACGACGCATTCTCTGGCAGTTTCGAGGAATGCGGCCAGGCCGGCGCCGTAGCTGCCGGTGCTTTCGAGTGCCCAGCAGCGTCGTCCGGGAACGTGCCGGCGAGCGAAGTCCAGCAGGCGCCGGTAACCGCGGCCGTGAGCGGGGGCGTCAGTGGTCTCCAGGACGGCACCGATGGGGCTGACGGCGGCTGCGGCGAGCGTGTCGCGGTGGGTGTCGACTCCTATGACACCGTCGACGTGTTCTGCGAGCATGGTCACGCGGTTGTTCTCCTCCGAGGTGGATGGCCGTGGTTGGCGTCGGCCTGGGTGGAGTCCCCGCGGTGGCGGAACTTTGATGAGTCACGCTGCAAGGCGGACAAGCTGCTGATCAAGTCAACGGGTGGGCCAGGCCGACGCCGGCGTCCGGCAGACATCTCGGGGGCACGACAGCCCCTTGCGGGGCGCCAGTTATCTTGCGAGTCATGCCGGAACATCGGCGTCGAGCCTGGCAGTAACCCATCCCGGGCCGCAGGTGAACTCTCACAGTTATCTTCTTCGCGGTCCTGCAAGAGGGCCGCTGGCCTCCGGGCCCGGCATGACTGTTCCCCCCTGTCGAACGGATGACCTAGGGGGTGTCACCGGGCCCGAGAGGCGCCGTTGGAGACGCTGATGAGAGGTCCGACTACCGCCCGGCCTGGCGCAACGCCCGGCATCTCGCGGGCGACAGGTCTGCATAACGTGGATGCGCGCATACGACGCCGAAGCCCTGGCCAGCACCGCCACTGCTGCCAGGCGCGGGTGAGGCGATATGTCCGATGTCCTCACGGGCAGAGATCGGAGCATGCCCATGCTCGTCGGAACCTCGGGATGGCAGTACAAGGACTGGCGCGGTGTCCTCTATCCGCCGCGGCAGCCGCAGCGGCTGTGGCTGGAGGAGTACACCCGGCACTTCGCCACCGTGGAGAACAACAACGCCTTCTACCAACTGCCCACACCACGGACGTCTTCGCCTCCTGGCAGGAGCGGACGCCTGCCGGGTTCGTGATGGCGGTGAAGGCCAGCCGCTACCTGACCCATATGAAGCGGCTGCGCGATCCCGGAGAGCCGGTGCAGCGGCTGGTGGGCCGGGCCGCGGGTCTCGGCGGGCAGCTGGGGCCGGTTCTGCTGCAACTGCCTTCACAATTCCGGGCGGACATTCAGGCTCTGAACGCCTGCCTGAGCTGCTTTCCCGATTCGGTCCGGGTGGCCATCAAGTTCCGCCACCCGTCGTGGTGGGCGGCGAAACCGGTGCTGCGGACGGTGCTGGAACGGCCGCGCTCTGTGCTGGGCGGATCGGGGGTCCCGGCCGGTGACTCCGCTGTGGCGGACCGCGTCGTGTGGGTACGTGCGGTTTCACGGCGGCACGGCAAAGCCGCCACCGAGCTACGGACGCCAGGCGTTGACGTCCTGGGCGCGGCGCATCGCCGACGCCTGGCCCGACGAGGACGACGTGTACGTGTACTTCAACACAGGTGCATGGTGCGGGGGTGACCGGGTTTACGGGAGGGCCATCCGGGGTCGCCGGTGGCGGCGAAGCGGATCCAGCTCCGGTGCACCCGTTGCGCCAGGTCGGCGGGTGGGAGCACGGTGCCGAGCAGTATGGATCGCCGACCACCCCATCCGCCAGGCGACTGCCGGCATGCCGTCCAGGGCCGGCCTGAGAGGGCCGTGTCCCCCGTGCGAGCTACGTGCAGTTGTCCTCCCTGGGGTGACGATTCCGTGCGGCTGGATCCCTAACGTGGGCACAGCCGCGGCGCTCCTGCCGCGGATCCAGTGAAGGAGTCTCATGAGAATCGTCTGGCAGCTTGTGGCCGTCTTGGCTATCGCCCTGATCGGCAACCAGGCGGTCGCCGCGGCGCAGGGGAATACGTGGCTCACCCTTGGCCTCGGCGCCCTGACAGCCGTGCTCGGCGTGCTGGTTTACAGGTGGGTGGTGGGGCGGACCGAGCGGCGGCCGGTCACGGAGTTGGCCCGGAAGGGTGCCGTGGGAGCGGGGGCGCGGGGGGTGCTGATCGGCCTCGCGTTGTTCGGGGTCGTGATCGTGAACATTGCCTCCGCCGCGGAGTACCAGCTCGACGGCCTGGGTTCGGTGACGGGCGCGGTAGCACTGTTCGGCTTGATGGCCGCTGCCGCCGTGACCGAGGAACTGTTGTTCCGCGGGATCCTGTTCCGGATCGTCGAAGAACGCGCTGGCAGCTGGATCGCGCTGGCGCTGACGGGTCTGCTGTTCGGTCTGTTGCACCTGGTCAACCCGGACGCCACCCTGTGGGGTGCCATCGCCATCGCCATCGAGGCCGGCGGCATGCTCGCCGCCGCGTACGCGGCAACCCGCAAGCTGTGGCTGCCGATCGGGCTGCACTTCGGCTGGAACTTCGCCGAGTCCGGCATCTTCAGCGCCGGGGTCTCCGGCACCGACACCCGGCAGGGGCTGCTGGACTTTGAGATCTCCGGCCCGCAGCTGATCACCGGCGGCGACTTCGGCCCGGAGGGCAGCGTGTACTCGGTGGTGTGCGGGCGTGCTGTTGACGATCGTGTTCATGTGGCTGGCCCACCGGCGCGGACATATGGTGCCCCGTCGTCGGCGCGTCGGCCGGGGCGAGGCCGCCGCTACGCTCCCCCAGTGATCGACCTGCGGAAAGTCTGGGAGCTGTGGCGGCCGACTCGACGTCACGGTCCGCGATCTTCCGCTCGGGCTGCTTCTCCTCGGCGGGTCGCTGCTGCCGTGGTTCGACGGGCACGGGACACAGCTCGGGGACCTGCCGACCCGCTCCTTCGACGCCCTGGCCGCCGTGGCGCTCGCCCTCGAGTGCCTCCCGCTCGCCGTGCGCAGGCGGTGGCCGGTCGTCTGTCCTCGCCCTGGTGTCGCTCGGCTTCGTCGTCGACCAGCTCCGGGGGTACCACCTGCTCGCGGGCGCCGCGCTGCCCATCGCCCTGCTGAGCGCGGGCGCCCATCTGGCACGGCACCGGCGCGCCACCGTGCTGCTGCCTCACCGCGGCGTACGTGTCGCTGGCGGTCGCACTGCTCCGGCTCGGTTCCGGGGAGCCACCGGGCGAGTTCGCGACGTTCTATCTGGTGCTGGCCTGCGCCTGGGGCGCCGGGGCATGGCTGCGCGCCACCCGGGCCGCCGAGGCCGAGCGCCGCCGGCGGGACGCCGAGGAAACCCGGGCCGCCGAACGCACCCGCATCGCCCGCGAGCTCCACGACGTCGTGACCCACCACGTGACGGCGATGGTCGTGCAGGCCGAGGCGGCCCGCTACCTGACCGCCGCGCCCGAGCGCCTCGACCAGACCCTGACCGCGGTCGGCGACACCGGCCGGCGGGCCATCACCGACCTGCGGCATCTGCTCGACCTGCTCAATCCCGACCACGGCACCGAGGCCAGGACGCCGCACGCCGGCGAGTGTCCTGCACCATCGTCGAACAGACCCGCCGGGCCGGGCAGCCGGTGGAGTTCACCGAGGACGGGCACGCCGGCGGAGTCGACCGGAAGCGCCGAACTCGTGGCCTACCGGGTCGTGCAGGAGTCGCTGACCAACGCCCTCAAGTACGCCCACGGCAGCCGCACCTCGGTCCAGGTGCACCACGGCGAGAACGAGATCACCGTGGAGGTCGTCACGGACGGTTCCGGCTCGCCGGCCCCGGCCCGGTCCCCGGCGGGAGCGGGCGTGGCCTTGCCGGTCTCCGCGAGCGGGTCGACGTCCTGGGCGGCGACTTCAGCGCGGGCCGGCGGGAGGGCGGCGGCTTCGTCGTACGGGCGCGTATCCCCGCAGGGAGCCCTTCGTGACCGCGCCGATCCGGGTCCTGGTCTGCGACGACCAGATGCTGATCCGCACCGGGCTCGCGACGATCATCGGCGCCCAGCCCGACCTCGAGGTGGCAGGCGAGTGCGGGGACGGACGGACCGCGGTCGACCTCGCCGGTCGGCTGCGCCCGGACGTCGTGGTGATGGACATACGCATGCCGGTGCTCGACGGCATTGAGGCGACCCGCCTGCTGGCGGGTGCCGGGGTGCAGCAGCCCGTCAAGGTGCTCGTGGTGACGACGTTCAACCTCGACGAGTACGTCTACGAGGCACTGCGCGCGGGGGCCAGCGGGTTCCTGCTCAAGGACGCGCCTCCGACCCAACTGCTCCAGGGCATCCGGACCGTTGCCATGGGAGCCGCACTGCTGGACCCTGAGGTGACACGCCAACTCGTGGGCAAGTACGCCACCCGTATCCGTCCCGGCGCCGGCGCCCCGCACGACATTCCGCTGACCCCACGCGAACTGGAGGTCCTCCGCCTCATCGCGGACGGCCTCTCCAACGGCGAAATCGCCGCGGCCCTGGTGATCAGCCGGGAGACCGTCAAGACCTTCGTGTCGCGCATCCTCACCAAACTCGGACTCCGCGACCGCGTCCAGGCCGTCGTCTACGCCTACCGCCAGGGGCTGGTGACCTGAGGTGGTACGGACGGGCGGTGGCCACCGGTCCGTTGTCACCGGGGCCTCACGTCTGAGGCTCGGCGGGGCCCGGATGGGCAAGACCACCCTGCATCTTCTGCAGAAACAGGGCGGCCGATGTCCGCTCTGCGGGGGGCTGTTGCTGCACGCCGATCACGAGCCGCAAACTCCCGACCAGTGGGAGCAGTGGCTCAAGGTCACCCGCGTCGCGATCCGCAAACACGCGATCACCGCCGACGCGGGCAACGGCATGCCGGACAAACCCGTCGTCCCGCGCCTGATCCACACCCACTGCCACCGTCGGCTGAACACCGACAACGGCCAGCGGTCGGCACTTCTGACCGCCCGCGAGCCCGCGGGGCTTGCTTGAGCCGGATGCCCGGAAACGGGCACGGCCGGTTCCGAGAGGGCGTTTAGGCATGCCTAGTGGAGATACGTCACCTTTGAGGCTGGAGGCTTTTGGGACACTTCGCACCGTAGGGTCGTATTTATGCGCTCCGAGGCGATGATCAGCGCGCCCGTTTAGTTCGCATATGTCGCTCGGATTCCGTCTGGTTTAGGAATGGAGTAGAGGCTCCCTATTGGTACGGAGCTCCCGGGCAATGCAGGTCGTGCGCGTTGGCGACAAAACTTCACAAAGAACCTTGAAACGGTCAGCGCAAATCAACATCAAACGCCCCCTGAGTGGACGTTAAGTCCGTTTCTGGTAGCGGCCCCGTCCGGGCTGGGTGAGGAAGCCTTGGCGGATGAGGCGTCCGAGACGGCTGCGGGTGATGTTGACGGATGCCTCGTCGGTGGGCATGCCGAGGAGTTCGTGCAGTTCACGGGCCCGGAATGCCTGGCCGGGGTGCTGGTTGAAGGTGTTCACGATGGCCTGGTAAGCGGTGCTCGTCTCGGTCTGGGGCAGGTCGGGTTCGGTTGCTGCCAGGGCGGCTTCCGCAATGGTCTTCCGGGCGATGTCCAGCTCCGCGAGTCGGGCCTCGGTCTGGCCAGAGCGGCGGTGAGGTGCTCGATCTGCCCCTGGAGTTCCCCGGCCCGGGCGGTGGCCGCCTCGTGCTGGGACCGGAGGCCGGCGAGGAGTTCGGTGACGTTCACGCGGCCAGCCCGAGATCATCGCGCCAGGCGGGGCTCGGCGTGGTCAGACGGCGGGCCATATTCGCGATGGAAACCCAGTAGGCGCGTGAGGCGGAGGTGTCGGGCCGGTGGTCGTACTCGCGGGTGCCAGACGCCGGTGCAGCAGCAGGGTCCCGTTGACCTGTTCCACGATCCACCGCTTGGGCTGCGGGACAAAGCCCTTGCCCTTGTCGTCCGGGTTGCGGTGGACGACCTCGACGTCGATGTCATTCAGCACGCCGTGAATGACGACCTCGTCCTTGAAGCCTTGGTCCACCAGGGTCTTCTCCAGCCGGTTCCCGCAGCGTTCGGCGGCCTGGTCGAGCAGGGCGATCTGGCGGCGTTGTCGTGAGCGGAGGCCGGCAGGACGACCACGCCGATGACCAGACCCAGAACGTCCACGGCCAGCCCGCGCTTGACGCCCGACACCTTCTTGTTGACGTCCAGTCCCGTCGTAGTCTTCGGGACACCGGCGGCCGCGCGCACGGACTGGGTGTCGATGATCACGAGGGACGGGTCCTCTAATCGGCGGGCCTTCTCCCGCACCTGGCAGCGCAGGAGTTCCTGGATCCGCTGGTCCAGGCCGTCCTCGCGCCACAGCGTGAAGTAGTAGAACACCGCTGACCAGGCCGGCAGATCGAGCGGCAGATAGCGCCACTGACAGCCCGTCCGATTCTGGTAAAAGATCACGTTCACGACCTCCCGGAGGTCACAGGACCCCGGGTCGCCGTTCGCCGACCGCGCCACGCGGCCCTGCTTCCAGCCGTGATCATCGGCTCCAACAAGGCCCACTGCTCGTCCGATAAGTCGCTCGGATACGGCTCTCTGTCCATGCCCCGAATCCCGGCATGTCCATGCCCAGCATCGGCCCCGCACGGCGATCAGTCACACGATCGAGTGATCACGAACCGAGAAAGATCGGACTTAACGTACACTGAAAGGCCACCGTTTCTCGCCGCTGCCCTCCGACTGCTGGGGCGAGTACCAGACGCTGCGGACCCAGGCTCACCCCGAGGACCCTGCCGGCTGACCGCACGGTGCTGACGCCTCCCGTGGAACCGATGCTCGCCCAGGCCCGTGAGAAACTCCCCGGGCCGGGCGTGCTGCCCGGCGGGCCCGCTTTCGAGGTCAAGTTCGACGGCTACAGCGCGCTGCTGTTCACCTTCGCCCGAGCGGGTGGCCCCACACTTCTGCAGTCGCGGCGCGGAAGTCCCGTCCAGCTCCACTTCTGGGACCTGTTCGCCGCGGCCGGGCAGCTCCCGCAGGGCCTCGTCCTCGACGGGGTTATGTGACCTGTCGCTCTGTCGGAGCCACTCGCTGTCTCATCACAGGTCGGTGTGTTCGATGCCGAGGACCGGTACGTCGACGGGGCGCAGGTCGGTCCGGACTCGCAGATGCCGCACGGGGTGCCGGTGCCAGCCGGCGTCGATCGCGGCGTCCGTGCGGAACTCCACCACTACCTCCGGCTCGGCGGGCCGAAAGACCAGGGTCTCCCGCGAGCCCCAGCCGGAGGAGAACCGCACGCCCTCCCAGGGGTGCCCGCTCTCGGCCGGGCGCAGGATCGCGCCGAGCTGCCGGGCGGCAGCCCGCGACAGCGGGGTGGTGCGGGCGACGAGCCGCAGATGCCAAGCCGCGTCGTAGCGGCCGATCAGCAAGGTACCCGGCGAGGCCAGAGGTCCGGTTACCCCGGCGACTATGCCCTCGGCGCTCTCGAACCAGCACTGGTGGAGTGTCGGTATTCGAGAGTTGGAGTATTCGCCCGCAGGGCGAGCAGCCCCGCACCCGGATCACCCCTGCGGCTGCGAGTACGACGACACCCCGACCGCCTGCTCGATCTGCCAGTGGGCAGCCGAACCTGCCGGCGTTCAACAACGCGTCGACCGGCTGACCATCTCCTTACAGAGGGCCGCGCTGTTCGTCGTCGGCCCAATCGGTAACCGGGCGCCGCCGGCAGGCACCCGATGATCCGCCGGACACACTGCCTAGCCCCGCTCTAAAAGGCGTTGTCCAGCGTCAGGGTGAGCTCGGCGATCCGCCACCCACCGTCGGACCGGCGCAGGCCGAACGTGTAGACCCCGGTCGAGATCATCTGAATGCTCTCGCCGGTGTTCCTCGTCTGCACCAGATAGGCCCGCACCTCAGCGGTGGTGGCGTCCGTCGCCGTGACCACGACATTGGCCAGGTGGTGCCGCACCCTTCCGGTCTGGACCGTGTGCCCGTCACGGACGAAGTCGAGCACCGCCGCGCGTCCGGCGACCGGGCCGAGCACTCCCTGTCCGGGCATCGTGAAGGTCCAGGTGGTGTCTTCGGTCAGGACCGCTTCCAGCTCGGGCACATTCAGCTCGTCCAGGGCCTGGGCGTACTTCGCCACCGCCTGCTGGAGTTCGGCGATCACGAGACCACCGTCAGCACGATCTTGCCTTGGAGGTGACCCTGCGCGGCTCGCGTGTGTGCGTTGCCCGCTTCGGGCAGCGGGTAGATGCTGTCCACCCTGACCTGAAGTTTGCTCTCGTCGAACAGGCGCCCGATCTCGGCGAGCTGGGGACCGTTGGAACGCACCTGAATGTTCGAGACTGTGATGCCCAGACTCGCCGTCTCTTCCGGGTCGTACTCGGCGAAGAACACCGGAAGCATGGTGCCGCCGCGCTTGAGCACGGTCAGAAAGCGTGAGTCCGGGCCACCGACGGTGTCGATCACCAGGTCCACACCGCTGACCACGTCCGCGGCCTGCGTCTTGGTGTAGTCGATGAACTCATCGGCGCCGAGCTTGCGCAGGAACTGCTCGTGCCGGCCCGAGGCCACCGCGATGACGTGTGCCCCCTTCCATTTCGCCAGTTGCAGCGCGAAGTGGCCCACTACACCGGCGGCCCCGTTGACCAGCACGGTCATCCCTGGCGTGATCGGCACCGGCTGGTGCACCTGGCCGGTGAAAGGAAACGGCACGTCGTGGCCGAGATCAACCAGGTACTGCCAGGCCGTAAGCACGGCCATCGGCGCCCCAGCCGCCTGCACGTGGTCGATACCGGCCGGCTTGTGAGCCAGGCCCGAAGCCGGCGCGGCCACGTACTCGGCGTACGTCCGGCCGTCGAATCCGGGGAACCGCAGCATGCCGAAGACCTCGTCACCGACGGCAAAACCCAGCACGTCCGGAGCGACCGCCTGGACCACGCCCGACATGTCCGTTCCGGGGATCAGGGGGAACTCTAGCGCTGGCCTCATCTCGGCCAGCATGACCTTCATCCCCTCACGCAGATACCAGTCCGGCGGGTTGATGCCCGCCGCGTGCACCCGGACGAGCACCTCGCCCGGGCCGATCTCGGGAACCGGCACCTCGTCATACTGCAAAACTTCCGGCCCGCCCGCTTCGTGGAACTGGATCGCCTTCATCGCACCTGTCGCCTTCCTGGGGAAACGTTGCTCCTTCAGCCAAGGCCCAGGACGGCATGGCCGTCCAAGACCGGTTCGGCAACCTGATCATTCGGAAACGGCATGACGCGTACGCTGGAAGGGTGAACGATCTCGGACAGGACCTGGAACTGCGGCTGGTGCGCTACTTCACCGTGGTGGCGGCGCACCAGCACTTCGGCCGGGCCGCCGCCGACTTGCACGTGGCCCAGCCGGCGCTGAGCCGCCAGATCCAACGGCTCGAGAAATATCTCGGCGTACGGCTGCTGGACCGCATACCCCAGGTGAACAAGGGGAGACCAAACGAATCGCCATCGGCTACGTCGAAGACCTGGTGATCACTGCCGCCGTACGGGAACTGCGCCGCCGTTACCCGGACGCCGAGATCACCACCCGGTACCTGAGCTGCCGCGACGTCGGGGCGCTGTCCGACAAGCGCGTCGACGCCCTGATCGCGCGGGCCCCGCTGCCGCTCGCCGCCGACGACGTGTTCACCACCCCGCTGTACGAGGAGCCCCGGATGCTCGCGGTCCCGCGCGGCCATCCCTTGGTCGACCGCGCGTCGGTGACCGCGGAAGAACTGGCCGGCGAGGAGGCGGCGCCATGCGCGTTCGAGACCGCGGACTGGGCTTCCTACCGGATCCTCGGGCCCGGCGCGCCGCCGATCGAGAGCTATGAGGACAAGCTCGAACTCGTCGCGAGTGGCAAGGCGATCGCCGTGCTACCGGTCGGCGATCGGCGTAGCTCACTGCGTCCCAACCTCGTCACCATTCCGATCGAGGGCGCTCCCCCCAGCCAGGTCGTCCTGGTCAGCCGCAAGGGCGACCCGAATCCGATGATCAGGAATCTCCGGCTAGCGGCCAAGGCCTTCCTGACCGCCCCGGCAGCCTGACGTGGTGTTATCCGAGGAGGATGCGGTGGCGGAGGAGGGTGAAGCCTGCTCGTCCGTGTATCTGGCGGGCGATCCGCTTGGTTTTGGTGTTGATGCCCTCGGTGGGGCCGTTGTTGTAGGGAAGTGTGACTGCGGCGATCACAGCATCGCGGTCTCGCTGGAGGCCGCGGGTGAAGGCGTGCAGGTGTGGCAGGTCGGTAGTACGGACTTGAGTGATCCAGAGGTCGAGCGCGTCGGCGTTCTCGGGCCGGGGTTTCAGGAGCGGGGCGAAGGTCCGGACGGCGGTGGCCAGGTGGGTCATCGGTGGCGTCGGAGTTGAAGGCGTTGGTGATGTCGATGATGACCTTGCCGGCCAGCGCGTGCCCGTACTGGGCGACGACCGGCGCCGCGTTGTCGTGCGGCACGGCGAGTATGACGATGTCGCCGGCCGGTGCGGTGCCGAACGTCCCGGCCGTGGTGCCGCTGCCGAGGGCTTCGGCCAGGTTCTTGGCCCTGGCCGCGTCGCGGCCGATGACCTCGACGGCGTTGCCGCCTGCGACCGCCCGGGCGGCGATGGTGCGGGCCATGTTTCCCAGGCCGATGATGCTGATGTTGCTCATGATGTATCTCGTTCCTCAGGGGTGACAGATGTGGTGGGGACGCGACCTGCTTGTCGCTCTTTCGCGCCTGTGCCGCTCGCGCCGGGGGTCAGGCCCAGCGCGCTCCGCCGTCGACGTGGAGGGTCTCGCCGGTGATGAAAGGGTTGGTGAGCAGTGCGCGGACGGCGGCCGAGACGTCGGAGGGCTCCCCGACACGGCGCGCCGGCGCGGAGGCCGCGACGCGCTGGAACAGTTCGTTCTTGTCGGGTACCGCGGTGTTCCACGCGCTGGTGGTGATCACTCCGGGCGAGATGGCGTTGACGCGGGTAGGCGCCAGTTCAACCGCGAGGGCGGATGCAAGCGCGCTGACGCTGCCGTTGATGGCTGCCATCGCGACGCCTCCCGGTGACGGCCGCCACGCCCCCAGGCCGGAGAAGAACAGCACCGATCCCTCTTCGGCGATCATCGGGGCGAAGTGCTTGGCCAGCAGGATGGGTCCGAGGACCTTGGCATCGAATGCCGCGAACAGCGCGCGGCGCTCGACGGAGACGACCGGCCCGCTGGCCCGCTCCGTGGCGACGCTGACGAGGTGGTCGAGCGCGCCGACGGCCCTGAGCTGATCCGCGACTGCCTGGATCGCCCCCCGTCCGACAGGTCGAGAGCGACAGGCCGGACCGCGTCCCCGCTGGCCTTCGCCGTGACAGCCGTCTTCTCGATGTCCCGTCCCGCGAGGGTGACCCGCGCACCCTCGCGCAGGAGATCGGTTGCCAGGGCGGCAGCGATGTCCGAGCTGCCCCCACGATCAGAACATGTTTGTCCTTCAGCGAATACGCCATCGAATGCTCCTCGAAGTTGCACAGGACGAGCGGTGAGCCCGCCCTCTGTCTGCCGTGCAACTGCCGACAGGGAGCCATCCTTCCCGTCTTACTATCGATAGAAGTATGGCTTGCGATAGATATTGCTCATATCGGTGGAGATGGAGTGCGTGCCTGACCCCGCGTTCGACACCGTCTCCATATCCGCCAACCGGCGATCTCGCATCAGTCGGCAGTTCTGAGGACGAAGCCGGGACCGCGCTCCTGGCCTGCGGACCGCCGCCGTGCGCGCCTGATTGCCGCTGGCCGTGCGGAGCTGCCCAGGCGCGCCGAGTCGTGGGACGGCGATGCCATACGGCTCGTCTGCGTCGTCGGGCAGGGCGCCGATGCCCCCTCCGGACGGTCGCCGCAGCAACGCCGGCCCGTGCGGGCATCGATGCGTCCGGGTCCGGCCTTTGCCGAGTCGATGGGTGCTGACGCCGCCCCCGCTGTTGGTCGCCGGACGAACGACCTGGTCGCCTACCGCCTCGGCGGGGCGATCCTCAGGAGGACGGTCACGCCTTCGCGGGAGTCGAGTTGTCCCCTCCGAGTTGAGTTCGCACGTCGCGGGGCACGTGCACGCCGTGCCTGCGCATGTTGGCGATGAACCGCGCGGCGAGCGGGTCGAGTGTGGTAGGGGTGACCGCCACCAGTTGCCTGACCCAGTGTGGTGAGAACGATCGGACCGCGCCCGGGAAGCCGGCGCTGATCGCGCTCACCGGGCATACCGCGACCCCTAGGCCGGCGGCCGCGAGTTGCGGGGCTGCGACAGTCACCGATGTCCTCATCACAGGCTCCGGGCGGACTCCGGCCTTGGCGAGGGACCGGTCAAGCCACGTGCTGAGGCCGTTGTCCGGAGCGAAGTGGACAAGGCGCACTCCATCAAGATCCTGCACGCGGACGACGGGCTGCCGGGCGATGGGGTGGTCCGTTGGTGCCGCCAGCACAATTTCCTCGTCGGCGACCACGGTGGCCGTGAAGCGGTCGGGCACCGGAGCGGGCATCAGCACCACGTCCGCTTCGTCGGCGTCGATGAAGCCGTGAAGCTCTTCTGCCGACGTGGATTCACGCAATGTGATCGTCACCTTGGGGTGACGATGGTGCCACTTGCGAACGACCGGGGCGAGTACGGAGACGAGGCTCTGCGCGCAGGCCAACCGCAGCGATCCCCCGGTCGCCTCGCTGACTGCGCGGGCCGACTGGACCGCGGAGGCAGCCGCCTCGATCGCTCGTCTGGCATCCGCGACGGCGGCGCGCCCAGCAGGAGTGAGCTTGACTCCCCTAGGTTCGCGGCGGAGCAGCACCGTTCCTACCTCGCGTTCCAGCGCCGCGAGCTGGTGAGAGACCGCCGGCTGCGACGAATGAAGCAGCCGTGCCGCATGTGTGACCGACCCGGAGTCCGCGACCGCGACAAGGCACTCCAGCGCCCGAAGAGAAGGCATGCGAAAATTTTATCGCACTCCGTCCAACTATGAATCTTTTCGAGGGAATGGCTCGTGACTGGAGACCGCTTCACCCCGTGAGACCTTCTCACCCCGAAGCAGGCGAGGAGGCCGGTCTCGACGGAGGAGAGTTCCATGGCACGAGCATTCGTCACGGGCGGCTCGGGGTTCATCGGCAAGGTACTGGTATGCAGGCTCCTCGAGGAGGGGCACTCGGCGGGTGTTCTGGTCCGTAGTGAGGCATCAGCCGCGAAGGTGTCGGCACTGGGCGCCGAGCCTGTGCGGGGCGAGCTGACCGACCCGACCACGTGGCGCAACGCTGTGACGGGCAGTGATGTGGTGTTCCACCTCGCTGCGGAGACGGACGTCACCGCTGATCGTGAGCGCCACGAGTTTGTGACGGTCCGCGGTACCCAGGCAGCCGTCGATGCGGCCCGCCACGCGCACGTTCCCCGGTTCGTCCACTGCGGGAGCGAAGCCGCGCTCCTCGCCGGTGACCCGCTCGTGGACGTCGACGAGACCGCGCCGCTGCGACCCGACTCGGAAGCCGCTTACTGTGCGGTGAAGGCCGTGGCCGAGAAGATCGTGCTCGACACGAACACCGCGGACTTCGCCACGGTGTCGATTCGCCCGAGGTTCGTCTGGGGTCCCGACAGCTTCCTCGTCGAAGGCTTGGCGGCGGCGGCGAAGGCCGGGCAGTTCGCCTGGATCGGCGGAGGCCGGCACACAACTGACGTCACGTTCGTCGAGAACGCCGTCGAGGGACTCATGCTCGGATGGCGGCGCGGCCGACCAGGTCAGGCCTACTTCGTCACCGACCGGCACCGTGTCACCCTTCGCGAGTTCCTGGAGACCCAGTTCGAGATCCATGGCGTCGGTGTCCCGATCCCCGACCTGGACGCCGAGACCGCCGCCCGCGAAGTCCCCGTTCCCGCTCGGTGGTTCCTCGGGCAGCAGTGCACCCTGCGGACGGACAAGGCCGTGGCCGAACTCGGATACGAGCCCGTTGTCTCGCACGCCACCGGTCTGGCGGCCGTCAGGAACTCGGTGGCCATCAGCCGCGCGTGAAGAGCGGTCCACGTTCAACCGGCATACGTCAAGAGCCATCTGGAGATTTCTGTGTTTGAAGCGATAAATTGGCCGGAGGCCCTGGCCCCCAGTCGCTCCCCGATCCACTTCACCAACGAGCTCGAGGTCGAAGCTTCTCCTGAAACGATCTGGTCCCTGCTCGTGGACCCCCGAACCTGGCCCACCTTCTACCCGGGCGTCGAACATGTCCAGCTGCTTGACGGCCATGAAGCGCTGCACCTCGGAACTCGATTCGAAACCAACCTGGCCGGCCAGGACGTTTTCGCATCCGTACAGGAGTTTCAACCTGTGACGCGTATCGCCTGGGGTGGTTACCCCAAGGCGACGGAAGCATCCAAGGCCTACCACGCTTGGATCATCACACCCACGCCGAGGGGAAGCCACCTCTGGACCGAGGAGACGATGCAGGGCCCGCTCTGGATCGAATTGGCGAAGCAGGATCCTGAAGTCTTCTGGCGCACACACGAGAACCTTCTCGCGGCGCTCGCCAAGGTAGCGGCCAAGCGTAACAACCGCGCCGGCTGACTCGCGGATACAGCGGACTGCCGAAGGCGGGAGTCAGTACGCAGTACCAGCGGGATGCGTCCTCCCGCGACAGCTCCAGCGGCGCCCCCGCCGCGGACCGCCCACAGCCTCACGTCGAACCTCAGCGACCAACTTCTCGAAGCAACTTGAGCTCTGCCGGGTGAACGGACTGTCCGTCCAAACACCTCAGACAGCAGTCGGCGCATTGAAGCGTTCTCTCCAACACGTTCGGACAGGAAAAACAGCGGATGTACGACAAGGTGAATTGGCCCCAACGGTATGACCCGAAAACGTCGGCTCTCTACACGCTCAACGATATCGACGTGAAGGCGCCGCCTGAAGTGGTATGGAAGCTGCTCGTCGATGCCGAGAACTGGTCGAGCTACTTTCCTCCCGAAGATCAGGTCAAGATCCTGGGCCATGAGACAGTACTGGAGCTCGGAACCACGTACAGCCGGGTGACGGTGGGTTTTCCCATGACTCTCAACGTGACGGAGTATGAACCCTTCACCAGGCTCTCGTGGGAGACGACGGTCGACGGCGACGAAACCGGTTCGAGCGCGTACCACGGCTGGGTGATCACGCCCACGAAAAATGGTTGTCACGTGCTGACCGAGGAAACGCAACAGGGCCCCTTCTTCCTCGAGGAACTCGGCCACAAGCATCCCGGTGCGCTCTACCGCTATCACCAGGACTGGGCCGAACGTCTCGCCCGTGCCGCAGAAGCGGAGGTGGCGAAACCCGCGGCCTGACCCGCATACATGCACGGGCGTGGGCGAGGCCCTGACGGCTCTGACCGGAGTTCCGTGAATGCCCAGGTCAGCGAGGTGTGTGCGAGAACGTTTCGTCAGGGGATTTCTCTGGTGTGAGGGTCTGTTCGCTGGAAGATGTGCGGTTAGCCTCAATACCGGGACTCTGTTGGTGATCTTGTGTGCCTATGCGGTGGCGGTGCAGAGGGCGTGGAAGCGTGTTGATCGGCTTCGGGTGGGTGTTGGGTCGGCGATCCAGTCGGCGACGCGGGTAAGGTTGCATGCGAGCGCGGTCAGAACGTGCTGGACGTGGGTCTTTTGCAGGCCGCGGTAGCGGGTTCTGCGCAGGCCGCAGGTACGGACGTTCTGGGAGAGGGTGGCCTCGATGCCGGCGCGGATCGCGTAGCGCTGCTGCCAGTCCTGGGTGTGCTGGTCCAGGCGGTTGTGGGTCTGGATCCCGTGGAGTTCGCGGGTGGGCAGCAGGGCGAGTGCGCGGGGGCGGGTGGTGGAGGTGGTGCACAGGGTACGGACTGGGCAGGCCAGGCAGGTGGCCTTGCCGAACTTGACTTGGATGTAGTTGTGGCCGCTGATGCGCAAGGGCCGCCACTCCCGGCTGACGGCTCCTTGGGGGCAGGGGGCAGGTCGCCTGCTGACGGTCCCAGTCGATGGTGAACGCGGACTTGTCGAAGCCGTCGCCGCTCTTTGCCTGGTGGCTGTGGTCGGGCACGACCGGGCCCAGCAGGGTGATGCCATGCACCCGGCGGGCGCGTTCGATCCGGGCCGGGGTGACGTAGGCGGCATCGACCACGTGCTCGGTCGGGGCCAGGCGGGCGTCGGCGAGGTCGTCGTGAATCTGTTCGGTGAGTTCGCCGTCCTGGACCGGGGCGATCGTGGTGGCCACGTGCACCACTACCTCGGGCCGCTCTACGTCGCAGGTCTCGGTCAGGTGGACCCGGTAGCCACTCCAGGCGGTGTCCCGCTTGACGCAGTAGTGCGCGTCGGTGTCGTAGGGAGAGTCGAACCGCAACGAGGCCGGTGGCAGTGCGTGGCCATCGCGCCAGCGCAGCCGTCCCCGGACGTCCCAGTAGTAGTGGTGCACCCAGACCTGCCGCAGGATCTCCACCTGCGGCAGCACGCGCAGGCGGGCTGGAGCGTCGGGTGCCCAGGCGGCGGCCAGGATCTTCTGGCCGTCCTGGCCGAAGGCCTCCGCCACGGCGGTGACCCCGGCTTCCCCGCCGGGAACCTTGCCGATCTCCACCTTCCGCCCGTAGCGCTTGTCCCACTCCGGCTCGATCAACGGCAGCAGCCACTCCCCGTCAGCCCCGGCCAGTTCCTCCAGCGCGGCCCGCACCGTCTCCCCGGCCAGTTCCAGCCGGCTGAGCGTGCGCACCGCCACGAGCACGTGGGTGGCATCGGTGCGCTGGCGGCCCCCGGGCTTCAGTAGCCCGGCTTCCACCAGCCGCTGCAGCATCACCCGCAGCAGCCGATCAGCGGCGTCCCCCTCCGCAAGCCGGGCCCGGAACTCACTGAGCACCGAGTAGTCAAACCCCGGATCCTCCAACTCCAGGCTCAGTACGTACTTGAAGTCGATCCTCGTGCGCACCGCGTCCGCCGCGGCGCGGTCCGACAGGTTCTCCGCGAACTGCAGCACCGACACCAGCGCCAGCTGCCCCGGCGAGAACCCCGGACGGCCATCGGACGGATACAGCTCCGAGAACTCCTCGTCCTCGAACAGCACATCCAGCCGGTCCCGCACCAGCATCGCCGGTGTCCCCTTCGGACACGCCGCCCACGCCGTACGCACCGTCCTCACCGGGATTTGCTGAAAACTCCCCAGCCGTAACGACACCGCACCCATACCCCAGAGCCCGAGGCCACCCCGCACTCCTCCAGCAAAGCACCCTACCGCGCCACCGTCAGCACCCCGCACAAGATCACCAACAGAGTCCCGGTATTGAGGCTAACGGAGCGGGCTACGACCGTGGGGACGGCTTGGCACGGCCGGGTACCCGGCTCGCTCACGCCCGCCTCGGGGCCGCAAGGGCGGTGAGAGGGAGCCGAGAGCCTCCCTGTGACTTGGCCGACATAAGTCCGTAGTCTGATGTCCCGTCAACCCCCGGCCGCTATGACGCGCGGGGTGGGGCCATCTGCGGGAGGGATTCTCATGGCCGTCAGCTTCACTCTGTCGTCGGAACAGGAACAACTGAAGGAGGCGGTGCGGGCGTTCGCAACCGAGCATCTCCGGGAGCTGGCGGCAGCGGTGCGCGAGGAGCACGATCCGCTGCGGCGGGCACTACTGGCGCGACCGGTGTTCGAGAAGGCCGTCGCGGCGGGTTTTCTGAAGGCACTCGTCCCGGAGCCGTTCGGCGGAACGGCGTCGAGCGGCGTGGATGCCGCGATATTCGTCGAGGAGCTGGCGAGCGAGAGCCCAGATTTCACCATCAGCCTCGCCGGTCCGCTGATTGCACTCGCTCCCCTGTACGCGGCAGGTACGCCGGAGCAGGTCAAGCGGTTCGTGACGCCCTTCCTCACCGACTCCGGGGCGCCCGTGGCGGCGATGGCCTTCAGTGAGCCGGGCGGCAGCGCCAACTTCGACGCGCCGGAACCGGCCGAGGGCACCCGGACGACCGCGGTTCCCGACGGCGACCACTGGGTCATCAACGGCCGCAAGGCATGGGCCTCCCACCTGGGAGGCTGGGACGGGCAGGGCCCGGACATCATGTCGATCGTTTGTCGTACGCCGGGCGGAGTGTCGGTCATCGTCGCGGAACGCGAGGAGCTCCGCGGCCATCTCGTCGTCGAGGAGGTCTACGACCTTGCCGGGCTCCGTGGCTGCCTCACCTCCCGGGTCCGGCTCGAAAACGTCCGCGTCCCGCGGAGCAACCTGATCGGTGCCGAGGGACAGGGAGCCGACCTGGCGCGAGGTGCCTTCCTTGCCAGCGGGGCGTCCATCGGGGTCTTCGCGGTAGCCGCCATGCGGAAGGCGTTCGATGTCGCGTACCAGTTCGCGCTGACGGAGAAGCGCGGTGGAGCTGTGCCGATCATCGACCATCAGGCGGTCGCGGATGTCCTGACCGACGCGAAGGGAAAGATCGAGGCGGTCAGACTGCTGTCCTGGCGAGCGCTCGACGCGGTGCTGGCCGGGCATCCCACCGGCCCCGAGCTGGCCTTGCACGCCAAGATTTTCGGATCCGAGACGGGCGTAGAGGTCATCACCAGCCTGGTCAAGATCGTGGGCGTCGAGGCCTACCGCCGCGACTTCCCCCTCCTCACCTACCTCAATGACGCTCTGGCGTATCCCGTGATCGAGGGCAGCAACACCGGGATGCGGCGGAGGCAGATGCACGAGCTCCTGCGGAGCGGGGCATGGGATCCGCTTGCGGCGTCGGGGATGTCCTGAGAGGACGTTCCGCTTGAAGAAGCGGTAGTTCATGGTTTGTGCCAGGTTATGACTGTTTCACCGGTGCTCGTTTTGCGAGATTGGAGATCATCGCGAGGCGGATCATGCTCTCGGAGTGGGCGGGTTTGGTCTCGTAGTCGCGGGCGAGGCGACGGTGCATCATGATCCAGCCGAAGCTGCGCTCGACTACCCAGCGACGAGGGATCACCGAGAAGCCCTTGACCTGCGAATTTCGAGGGACAACGTCAACGTCGATGCCCAGCGCGGCGCCGTGCTCGATCGCCTGCTTCTTGTAGCCGGTATCGACCCAGGCCTTGCTGATCGTGGGGTAGTCGGCAGCGACGCGGGAGAGGAGACGCTTGCCGGCGTCGTTGTCCGAGATGCTGGCGGCGGTCACCATGACCAGCAATAACAAGCCGAGAGTGTCCACGACGATGCTGCGCTTGCGGCCGACGATCTTCTTGCCGGCATCGGTGCCCTGGGTCTCGACGGGCACACTGGGGGCGGTTTTGACGCTCTGGGCATCAATGACGCACGCGGTGGGCTTGGCGGCGCGTCCTTCCTGCTCACGGACGAGTTTGTGGAGATGGATGCCGAGCTTCTCGATCGTGCCGTCGGCAGTCCAGGCGCTGAAATACCCGAAGACCGTGGTGTGCGGCGGGAAGTCGTGGGGCAGGTAGCGCCAGGGCACTCCGGTCCGGTTGAGGAAGAGGATGGCGTTCATGACTTCCCGCAAGTCGGCAACCTTGCCGCCGAGATTGAGCGAGGTCTTCTGCCGCTCGGCCCGCCATGCGGTCAAGGTCGGCTCCATCAACGCCCATCGGGCATCGGACAGATCGCTGGGATAGGGCAGGCGAGGCTGCTGCGGAGTCATACAGACACTGATGCACGCGCCCCGCCGGGCCACCATCGCTCGAACGAGCGAGGCAAAATAGTGCTCATCGGGTCATCTCCGAACCGGACAGGAGCTACCGGATGAATTCCTAACGAAGAGGACTTCAAAGCGCGCCGTAGAATCTACATAATCCGCGTAAATGACCTGCACAGCGGCAAACTCGCCAAGCAACTACTGAGGTTGAACTCGTGGTGTCGTGCCGTTGCTCAGGTGGGTCTGATGGTCAGGCCGGTCTCGGCGAGGCAGCCGTCCATGAGGTGACTGCGGTATTGGATATGCCGTAGGCCTCGTCGGATGGCCTGGTCGAGGTGTTCGGGGGTGCTGAAGGCGACGTTGGAGAGCCAGCCGCGCCGCAGGAGGGACCAGATGCCTTCGACGGGGTTGAGGTCGGGCGCGTAGGGCGGCAGGTAGTAGATGGTCAGCCAGTCCCGGGCTTCGGCGAACTTTCGCAGGTCGGCGGCCTTGTGGACGTTGAAATTGTCCCAGATGAGCACGATGGGGCCGCCTAGCTGCTGGTGGGCGGCGATGAGCAGGTCCCGGTATTCGCGCCAGGAGAAGCTCTTGCGCCCGTCGCGTCGGCCGTCGTCACGGCGTGGCCGATAGATCAGCCGGGACCGGTGGCCGGGTTTGTAGCAGGTCAGCGCGGCGATGGATATCCGTCGGCGGGAACGGCCGCGGACCCGCACCACCGGGGTGCGGCCGCGCCTGGACCAGGTCTTCGCCTGCGGCGGCGTCATGGAGAAACCGGCTTCGTCCTCGAAGACGAGCCAGGCTCCACGGGCCGCCGCGAGCCTTCCGCGCGGGGCCAGGTCTCCTTCACCCAGCCGGCCACGGCCTCGTCGTTGCGTTCCACGGCCCGGCGGGCAGGGACCTGGCAGGACCAGCCATTACGCACCAGCAGCTTGCGCACGCCCTGGATCGTGTAGGTCAGGTGGAAACGTCGGCCGATCATCGTTTTCACACGGCTCAGGGTCCAGCGCTGGTCCTCCCAGCCGTGTGCGGCCGGCCCCTTGGCCAGTTCTGCCTCCAGTTGCGCGAACTGTTTCTCGCTCAACCTCGGCAGCGATGCCGGCCCCTGCGACCGCAGTGCCCGCGGACCGCCCTCGTCCCACGCCTGCCGCCACCGCTGCACCGACCGGACGCTGACCCGCAGGTCCTTGGCGATCACCGAACTCGCTTCACCCTCGGCGAACCTCTCGGCCGCCCTAAACCGTAACTCCGCACGGAACTGCTGGCGTTCGACGGTCAGCCCGCCCCCTTGTGAATACCGCATACCCCGGTGATACCGCACAGGCCACGAGCCGTCAGCCCCTACGACTCCACGAGTTCAATCTCACTAACTACCGCATACCTACGCATTCACGGTACAGACGTCCTCTCAGAGGACGTTCGCATCACCTATACACCGGTTTGGGGTAGTTGGGTCGCGTCGGGATTCGCCGCGTACAGGTAGAACAGGCGGTATGTCTCTTCAGTTGGAGCGCGCTGGGACTTACGTTTCACCCAGGTTGCTACCGATACCTTCTGTCCGGTTCGAATACGTCCCTGAAGTTGGCTTTTGCCTCGCTCGATCGAGCGATATGCCCGGTTGGGGACCTCGTGCATGAGTGGTCCCATGACCTCTTCGCAGCAGCGCGAGCCGTACCCGAGCAATCTCTCCGATGCCCGCTGGGCGTTGATAGAACCGGCCTTGACGGCCTGGCGGGCCGAGCGGCAGAAGACCTCCCTCAACCTCGGCGGAAAGGTCACTGACCTGCGAGAAGTCATGAACGCGATCCTCTTCCTCAACCGGACCGGCGTCCCTTGGCGCTACCTGCCCCACGACTTCCCGCCACACACCACCGTGTTCGGCTACTTCAGCGCCTGGACCGCCGACGGCACCATCGAGAAACTTGGCCTCCACCTGCACCGAATGGTCCGTGAGCAGGCAGGACGTACCGCCGAACCCACCGCCTGCGTCATCGACGCCCAGAGCGTCAAGACGGCCACCAGCGTGCGCACCGACACCCAGGGCACCGACGCCGGCAAGAAGATCGTGGGCCGCAAACGCAGCATCGTGGTCGACACTCTCGGCCTGTTACTGCTGGTCATCGTGACGGCCGCCAGTGTCTCCGACAATGAGGCCGGCAAGGAACTCCTCACTCGGATCGCCGCCGACCACCCCACGATCACCAAGGCATGGGTCTGACACCGGCTACAAGACCCAGGCCATCGAGCACGGCGCCACCCTCGGCATCGATCTCGACGTCGTTCCAAGGAATGCGCAGGTCAAGGGATTCTCGGTGATCGCGAGGCGCTGGGTGGTAGAGCGAAGTTTCGGGTGGTTCATGATGCATCGCCGCCTCGCCCGGGACTATGAGACCAAACCCGCCCACTCCGAGAGCATGATCCGCCCCGCGATGATCTCCAACCTCGCGAAACGAGCAACTGGCGAAACACCCATAACCTGGCACAATCCATGAACTATCCCGTCTTCAACCGGAACGTCCTCTCACAGCAGGTCGGCGTCGCCTGCGGAGGATCGCCGATGCTGACCGGAGCCAGGCCACGTGACCGGCCACGCGCGCTCACCGACGCGGACAGTGTGAGCGTGGCCGCAGCACTGCACCGTGCAAGCCGCGACGTCGGGCCAATGGGCCCCGATCCTGAAACGCTCACCCTGATCAGGCGGTATTCACGGCCCGGGCCAGGCTCGCTGCCCTGTGCCGCAGGTCCTGCAGCCGCACCGGTGAGGCCCGAAGCCCGCACGAGCTGGGTGAGAGTCTGGCCGGCCAGTCCGGGGACAGCGGCCCCCGTCCAGCGCGGTGAACACCTGCCCACCTTGGAATCGTGCCGTGCGCCCGTGCGGGCGCACGGCACGGGCTCCATCGTTACTCCCCGTTCGTGCGCAGTTCCCACGGCTGCATCCCGAGGCCACGTGCAAGTTTCGCCTGCAGCTCGACGCCGGACGGCAGCGGACGCCAAAATATGGTGATCTCGGCAATCTTTCCGTCCGCGTCGAGCAGGATGTAGTCCATTCCGTCGACCCCGGCGTCTTCGATATCCAGCCGGAAGGATATGGCGTGGTGGGTTTCGCCGCTGAAGACCTCCGAATAGATGAGCTTGGCCGACGTCCCGTGGACGGTCTGGATGGCGTACACGACGGCATCGAAGCCGGTGAGTGGCTCATTGCCGAGTGGGCTGTACAGCACCACGTTCTCGGCGAGCACGCCGGCAAGGGCTTCTTTGTCCGCACTGCCGTGCACGATGTCGACGAAGGACTCGACGGTGCTGCGGTGCTGGGCGAACGTGGTCATAGGTTCTCCTCGTTGTGTGAGATCTGGTTGGTGCGCCCATCCCGTGGGGTCGAGCCGGTTCTAGCCAGATCATCAAGGTGAGATAAATTCGCCAACTGAGAATAGATCTCAATGATTCCCGACTACTTGGGTTAAGGCTTCGGCAACACCATCGTCGGCCAGATTGCAGTTGAGCCTGGACCCTCACGAACGACGTTCTTAACGGTCCGGGAAGTCAACCTGGCAACGATCCATCGCCCCGGATGAACGGGCGGTTTAGGGCTGTCCCGCAATCCCTGGTGGATCAGCGCGCGGCGTCAGATGCGGTGCATCGCAAGACGGAGGGACGTTCGCATACTGGATGTATTCGGGCGTTCCGACAACGCGGCGAGGTGCCGTAGCTGTCTGCGCCCGCCAGGGATTGCGGGACAGCCCTTAAACTGGATTATCTTAAATCGGAGACATCAGGGTCCGATGACCAGGCTCGCGTGCAGCGTGTCGTGGTATTCCTTGACCATGACGATCTTTCCGTCGCGCACGATGTACAGGATGTGCATCTGGTTTTCGTACCGGCATCCATCCTTCGTCGGTCCACTGACCTCCACTTCCACTGCGACCCGTTCGCCCTCCGCAGTGATCCCGACGATTTTGACTTCTAGCGGTTCGGCGAGGAGCGGCCCAACCTTTTCTCCGAGCAGCTTCTGGAGGCCGTCCCGGTCGTGGGTGCCGCCGACCGACCATTCCGTGCCCGCGAGCCAGAAGGTCGCGTCCGGATCGACGCGGTCGAAAGCCTCCGCTGGTTTACTGTCGTTCAAATTACCTAAGAACCCCAGCACTACCTGGGTCGGGAGCTCGGCCATTGAGTCGCCCTTCTATCCGAGATGTAAACGCACCCTCCGGCGCCCTGCTGCACGGCTTCGCCACGGTCCGAGGCGAAGCCGTTCACCCCTGCGTGCGACGTGGACTCACACCGCACGGGCTAAACCAGCGCATATGCAAACCGCCACCCCGCAATACCTCATGCACCGGTTATGCCGCCGGGACTAGCATCTGTCAGCCACACACCGAAATCGGCAATTAAAGACCGTGTCAGACTGCTGAGCTGCCGCCGTCGGCGACGAGTTCGAGGGCGTTGACGTAGGCGGAGTCGTTGGACGCGAGGAAGAGCGCGACGGATGCGATTTCTTCGGGGCGGCCCATCTTTCCGCGGGGGATGAGGGATTCAAACTGCTTCTTGGTTTCGGGGGTGAGGACCTTTTCCAGGATGGGAGTGGCGACCTGGCCGGGGGTGAGTACGTTGACCCGGATGTTGCGGTCCTTCAGTTCCGAGGCCCATACGCGGGCGTAGGCCTGCTGCACGGCCTTGCTCGCGGCGTAGACGCTCCATTCGGGGTAGCCCTTGAGGGACGCGTTCGACCCGGTCATGAAGATCGAGCCGCCGTCGTTGAACAGGGGCAGTGCCTTCTGCACCGTGAACAGTGTGCCGCGCGCGTTCAGCCAGAACGCGTCGTGGAAGTGCTCTTCGGTGATCTCGCTGAGCTTGCGCTGCTCACCGATCCCGGCACTGGCCCACAACACGTCGATCGAGCCCTTTTCCTGCTTGACCGTCTCGTACAACCGGTCCAGATCAGCCAGGTCACCCGAATCGGCCTGCACTCCGGTCACGTTCCGGCCTATCAGCTTGACCGCATCATCCAGCGCGTCCTGCTTCCGGCCCGTGATGAAAACATGCGCGCCCTCCTCAACAAACAGCTTGGCACCAGCCAGCGCCATACCACTGGACCCGCCGGTAATCACCGCAACCTTGCCATCAAGCTTTCCCACGATCACTCCATTGATTTGATCGATATTCCGAATTGAGAGGTGCTCGGCACAGCCGTGTACACCGGGCCGCGCACCTCAACCGAGCGATCGACACCCCCGTGACGCCGGCCAGCACCAATCCGAGGACGGCGACAGCGCTCACCCCAAGGAGGCCTTATGTAAACCGATCTGCGTACTTAACGTAGCGGACGGTCAACTGGGGTGCAAGTTATGCACACTGATCGGTACCCAGCTGGGTTTGCTGAACCCACGGGGCTCGCCGGGGTTGGGGACATCGGTACAGCCATCGATGCCAAGCAGTTGATCTTGGTCTGAGGCTTTGATTCCGGTTCGGTGAAGTTGCTCTCCACAGGGCGGTTGTCCGCGTACGGTCACGCGCGCCGGCCGCCGACGAAGACGTCGGGCACCGCGATGAAGCGGGCCCTGGAGCGGGTGGACGAGATCGCGGTGTACCGGCTGGGGCGGGTGAAGCTGGACAAGCTGCCGCCGAACCGGCTGGCTGCGCTGGCCCGTTACGGCCTGGGCAGCAAGGCGACGAGTCTGGAGCGGGCCCCGGAGCCGAAGCGCACCGCGATGCTGACTGCGGTGATGCGCCACCTGGAGGCCAAGGCGATCGACGACGCCCTGGAGCTGTTCACGGTGCTGATGGCGACCCGCTGATCAGCACGGCGCGGTGGAAGGCGGAGAAGGAACGGCTCTCCACCCTGTGGGGTTCCATAATTCGGCCGTGGCCCTGACCAGCGGGAATCGAAGGAGGGCCGCTGATTGGGCAGGATCGGGTTCGTGACCTTGCGTCTGCTCTACCTGCTCGCCACTCGGCTGCTCAGCTGGCTCGTGCTGCTCGCCCGTTCCTCCACATCCAAGGACGTCGAGCTGCTCGTACTACGCCATGAGGTCGCCGTACTGCGCCGCAGCACCCGAAGGCCACGCCTGGACTGGGCCGACCGCGCGATCCTCACCGCCCTGGCCCGACTCCTGCCGAGAAAACTGCGCGAACACAGGCTGGTCACCCCTGGAACGCTCCTGCGCTGGCACCGACGCCTGGTGACAAAGAAATGGACGTACCCGCACAAGGCCGGCCGGACTCCCACCGACGAAGCAATCGTCGCCCTCATCGGACAACTTGCAGCAGAGAACCCTGCCTGGGGGTACAAGCGGATCCAGGGCGAGCTGATGCGGCTCGGCCACCGCATCGGCGCCTCCACCATCCGCAGAGTCCTCAAACGCCTGAACATACCCCCAGCACCCCAACGGCAGACCGACACGACATGGCGACAGTTCCTGCACACCCAGGCCTCGACCATGCTCGCCGTCGACTTCTTCCACATCGACTGCGCCCTCACCCTGCGACGGCTGTACGTGTTCTTCGCGATCGAGGTCGGCACCCGCTACGTGCACATCCTGGGCACCACGCCCCACCCCGACGGCCCCTGGACCACCCAACAGGCACGCAACCTCCTGATGGAACTGGGCGACCGAGCATCCGAGTTCGCGTTCCTGGTCCGGGACCGGGCCGGACAGTTCACCGCTTCCTTCGACGCCGCCCTCGCCAGCGCCGGCATCACGGTCGTCAAGATCCCTCCACGCAGCCCACGCGCGAACGCGTACGCGGAACGATTCGTACTCACCGTCCGCTCCGAAGTCACCGACCGCATGCTCATCCTCGGCCAACGCCATCTGCGCACCGTGCTGAACGAATACACCCAGCACTACAACGGACGAAGACCCCACCGCGGACGCCACCTCCAACCACCCCGACCTCGACCATCCCATCGCCGACCTCCACCAGGAACGGATCAAGCGTCGCCCCATCCTCGGAGGACTGATCAACGAGTACGAAAGAACCGGATAAGTTCGCAGGTCATCACAGCGACCCTGTTTTGGAACCCCACAAGCTCGATCGAGCGATATGCCCGGTTGGGGACCTCGTGCATGAGTGGTCCCATGACCTCTTCGCAGCAGCGCGAGCCGTACCCGAGCAATCTCTCCGATGCCCGCTGCGCGTTGATAGAACCGGCCTTGACGGCCTGGCGGGCCGAGCGGCAGAAGACCTCCCTCAACCTCGGCGGAAAGGTCACTGACCTGCGAGAAGTCATGAACGCGATCCTCTTCCTCAACCGGACCGGCGTCCCTTGGCGCTACCTGCCCCACGACTTCCCGCCACACACCACCGTGTTCGGCTACTTCAGCGCCTGGACCGCCGACGGCACCATCGAGAAACTTGGCCTCCACCTGCACCGAATGGTCCGTGAGCAGGCAGGACGTACCGCCGAACCCACCGCCTGCGTCATCGACGCCCAGAGCGTCAAGACGGCCACCAGCGTGCGCACCGACACCCAGGGCACCGACGCCGGCAAGAAGATCGTGGGCCGCAAACGCAGCATCGTGGTCGACACTCTCGGCCTGTTACTGCTGGTCATCGTGACGGCCGCCAGTGTCTCCGACAATGAGGCCGGCAAGGAACTCCTCACTCGGATCGCCGCCGACCACCCCACGATCACCAAGGCATGGGTCTGACACCGGCTACAAGACCCAGGCCATCGAGCACGGCGCCACCCTCGGCATCGATCTCGACGTCGTTCCAAGGAATGCGCAGGTCAAGGGATTCTCGGTGATCGCGAGGCGCTGGGTGGTAGAGCGAAGTTTCGGGTGGTTCATGATGCATCGCCGCCTCGCCCGGGACTATGAGACCAAACCCGCCCACTCCGAGAGCATGATCCGCCCCGCGATGATCTCCAACCTCGCGAAACGAGCAACTGGCGAAACACCCATAACCTGGCACAATCCATGAACTATCCCGTCTTCAACCGGAACGTCCTCTTAGAACTCGGCAGCGTGATCAAGAAGTCCACGACCGCCTCGTGCACGTTGTGGAGCCGTGGTCCACCGGGATCGTCAGGCTGCCGGACTCAGCCGAGGTGCGCCGGTGGTGGTCGTCGGCCAACAACAGGTAGCTGCTGGCGGTCCAGGTGTAGGCGCGATCGCGCAAGCCTTCACCTGTGAGGGCGTCGAAGTTCTCGGCGAAGCCGGATTTTTCGCACAGGACCCGGAATCGGTGGCTGATGTCGTCGGCGAGATCGGTGTGGCCGGTGCGGCGCAGGCCATCCTCGATGAGGACGGTGGCCGGGGCCCAGATGGGGCCGCGCCAATACCCGTCGGACTCGTAGTGCGGTGACTCGATGTGCTCGGTGGCCAGGCCGTGCGGGGTCAGGTGCGAGGCGATTCGCTCGGCGAGGCGGTCGCCGACCTCGCGCGGCAGGCGCTCGCCCAGCACGATCGGCATGAGGTCCAGCAGGCTGCGGCTGGTGGACGAGTCGGCGGAGTGCGGCGAACGGCTGCTGAACCGGTCGCCGGACCACAGGTCCTCCAGCAGTGCATCCTGGAGCATGTTTGCGGTGCCCTTGTGCCGGGCGGCGGCGTCGGCCTCGCCCAGGTCGTCGGCGAGCCAGGCCAGCTCCGCCAGCTGAAGGATGAGGAAGGCCGCCAGGTCAGCGGTGATCAGCACCCGCTGGCCTTCGAAGGTGGTGGCATTGTCCCAGCCGCTGTCGTTGCCGTGCTGGTAATGCGGCAGGCTTTCCTCGGGCGCGGTGCGGGCCTGGAGCCAGAAGTCGGTCCATCGCCCGAGACGCCGGTAGGTCTCCCTCAGCTCGTCGGTTTCCGGTAGGCGGGGCAGGCGTTCGCGAAGCCGCCGCAGCGCCCAGCCGTGGACGGGGGGCTTGACGAAGTTGTACAGGACCTCGGAGTGGGTGACGGAGTCCGGCAACGCTCCGGTCTCGTCCTGGTGGTCGAACGGGATCTGGAACTGGTCCCAGGCGAGGTCCGGCAGGTACGGAGCCAGTGCGAGGGCGTTGAAGCAGTGGTCCCAGCTCCAGACCTTGTCCATCCAGTGCTTGGACATCAGGACGGCGGGACGCCGCAGGAAGCCGGCGGGGCGCACGGTCGCCGACCACAGCACATAGGCCGCCAGTTCGGCAGCGGGCGCCTTGGCGGTCGGAAGAGGAGCCATGACGTCGGCGAAGTCACGGAACGCCTCCGCGGGCGAGACTGCCGCGGCGTCGAAGTCCCCCGGAGCGGTGTAGGGCTGCCGTGCGCTGTCGATCTCCTCGATGACGGCTTCCCAACCCGCCGGGCCGGACAGAATCAGCCGGCGGTCGGCGCCGGCAAGCCCCTCGATTCCTTCCGCGGCGGCGACCACGCCTGTCAGAAGGGTGATGCGGTAGCGGCGGCCCGTCTCGTACGAGGTGAACTGGTACGACCCGTCGACAGGATCGCGGTAGAGGTAGGTGCCGGTGAACGACGTCAGTTCCCGATCCGCGGGCGTGATGGCGAGGTCGAGCCGTTCACCGCGCAACCGGACGGTGTCGGCGCTTTCGTAGACCAGCGAGATCCTGCCGCCGCCGTCGGCTTCCCAGTCCAGCGTGGTGGGTGTCGTCCGCCAGGCGGTCTCCGCCCGGTCACCGGTCACCGGATGGAGCGGCACGAAGCGCAGGACCGCGTGCATGCCGTTCTGGTGGGAGACCAGATGCAGGTCCCCGGCCCGGCTGTGCTGAGAGGTGACAGGCGAAATGTTGAACCATGATCCCTGGCGGCTGAAGGGTATCTCCTGGATCGCGAAAGCGCGGCTGTCGGGGGTGGCGGTCATCGATGGCAGCTCGATCCTTTTCGGACGTGGAAAATTTCGGCCATGGGACGGCCTGGCAGGGCATGGTGGTCAGTCTTTTACGGCTCCGGCCGTGACGCCGGCAGCGACGTAGCGCTGGGCCAGGACGAGAATGACGGCGGCCGGTAGTGAGGCCACGACGGCGGTGGCCATGATGGCGTTCCACTCCTGGTTGTTGTTGCCGATGTAGTGGTAGATGCCGAGGGTGATGGGCTGGTGGGCGCCGCCGCTGTCCAGCGTGCTGGCGAAGACGAAGTCCGACCAGGACCAGAGAAAGGCGAACAGCGACACGGTGATGATCGCGTTGCGGCTCATCGGGAGCACGATGGACCGGAAGACGCGCAGCGATCCGGCGCCGTCGACCTTCGCGGCGAGCAGGAGCTCGGCGGGGATACCGGACATGAAGGCGGTGAAGATGAGGGCGGCGAACGGCACGGCCAGCGTGGAGTCGGCGACGATCAGGCCGGGTACGGAGTGCAGGAGTCCCAGGTTGAGGTAGATGGCGTAGAAGCCCATCGCCATGATGATCCCGGGGATCATCTGGGCCACCAGCATCAGGAAGCTGACGAACCCGCCGCCGCGCGGCCGCAGTTTCGCCAGCGCGAATCCGGCCGGGGCGGCGAGCAGGACCGTGACCGCGACCGTGCCAAGACCGATGGCCAGGCTCGTGCCGAGGAAGGGCAGTTGCTGGTCGAACACCTCGCGGTAGCCTTTGAAAGTGAGGTGCGCCGGGAAGAGGTTCGGTGGAGATTTGCGCATGTCCTGGTCGCGGGTGAGGGAGACGTTCACCATCCAGTAGACGGGGAAGAGCATCACCGCGGTCAGCAGCAGGCCCAGCGCCGTCTTCCACCGGGAGCTGCGCCTTCCGCGTTGGCGTCGTAGCTCGTGTATCGGGTGATACGGACGTGCGGACGCGTTGGCGTGGGCGCTCATGAATTGATCTGCTTTCGCTGGGTGCGGATGTACACCAGGCCGAAGACGAGGGCGATCACCACGAGAAGGTTGCCCACTGCGGCACCTGGGCCGAATTCCGGCAGCAGGTTGCCGAAGCTGAGCCGGTAGGACCAGGTGGCGAGGGTGGTGGAGGAGTCGCTGGGACCGCCCTTGGTCGTGATCCAGATGATGTCGAAGACCTTGAGCGTGTAGACGAGTCCCAGCAGCAAGGTGATCGCGGAGACCGGCCGCAGCAGCGGGAAGGTCACCCGCCAGAAGCGCTGCCACGCGTTCGCCCCGTCGATGGCCGCGGCCTCGTTGAGCGATGTGGGGATCGCTTGAAGGCCGCTGTAGAGGACGACCAGGTTGAAGGGGATCCCGATCCAGATGTTGGCGATGGTCACCGACGTGAGCGACCACGACGGGGAGGTCAGCCAGTTCACCGGCCCGACACCCAGCCACCCGAGCGCGGTGTTGGCGATCCCGGACTCGCTGTTGAGCATCCAGGACCAGGTGGACGCGGACACGATCAGCGGAAGCAGCCAGGGAACCAGGAACAGGGCGCGCAGGGTGGCCGACAGCCGGAAGTGCTGCGTGAAGAAGACCGCCAGGGCCAGCCCGATGGCGTACTGGAAGATGAGAGAGACGCCGGTGAAGAGCACGGTGTGCTCAAGGGCCGGTATGAAGGTCGGGTCGTCGAAGACCTTCCGGTAGTTCTCCAGGCCGATGAAGGGTGCGTTGCCCTGCACGAAGGAGCGGACCGTGTAGTTGCGCAGTGACAGGTCGAGGTTGCGGTAGAGCGGGTACGCGTAGAAGGCGCCGAGGTAGACCACCACGGGGGCCAGGAAGCCCCAGGCGGCCCACTGCTGCGAGCGTGGCCTGTGCCGGCGTCGGCCCCTCACCCCGGCCAGCGGAGAAGACATGCTGCCAGCGCCCGTTCGGCCGGACGCTGCGGGGACGTCCGGCATCGGTGCGGTGCTGTTCATCGATGGTGCGGCCCTTCGGTGGGCAGGCCGACCGGCAGCGCGGGCAGGCCGTTCGTCCGGGCCCCACCCGCATTGCGGGCCGATGCACTGGGTCGGGTGCTACTTGGAGACTGAGGACTGCGCCGCGGACAAGGCGTCCTTCGGTGACTTGGACCCGGTCAGTGCCGCCTGCACCGCGCCCCACAGCTGTTCGGAGATCTTGGGGTACTTCGTGCCGAGGTCGTCGCTGGTGCGTCCCTTGGCTGCCTGTATCGCCTGTACCCATATCTTCAGTTCTGGGGTGGTGGCGGCCTGCTGGCCCTGAACCTGCTTGGTCGGCCCGACGTAGGACAGGGTCGTGTCGGTGGCCAGCAGGTTCTTCGCATTGGTCAGACAGGTGACGATCTTGTCCGAGGTGGTGTAGCGGCCGGTGTCCTGCTGCACGGGCACGGTGACGAACTCGCCACCGGTCGGCGCGGGTGCGGTGCCGCCGGTGGCCGCGGGGATGGCGATGGTTCCGTAGCCGAAGCCGGCCTTCTTGGCGTTGGCCATCTGCCAGGTGCCGTTCTCGGCGAAGGCGTACTGCCCGGAGGCGAACTCCTGCCAGCTGGTGGTCTGGGTGTTGTTGATGACCGAGTTGGGCGCGTAGCCCTCCTTCAACCAGTCCTTCCACAGCGTGACGGCGGAGACGGCCTGGTCCGAGGTGAGGTCGGTCAGCTTCGCCCCCGAGCCCCAGAACCAGGGCAGGAACTGGAAGCTGCCTTCTTCGGTGCCGATCGCGGAGAACGTGATGCCTTTCTTGCCCGCGGCCTTCGCCTTGGCCAGTGCCGCGTTGAGCGTTGCCCAGTCCTTGATCGAGGCCGGATCGACGCCCGCCGCCTTCAGAACGTCCTTGTTGTAGTAGAGCGCCAGGGTGTTCGCCCCGATGGGCGTGCCGTAGGTCTTGCCGCCGCTCCGGCCTGCGGCCAGCAGGTTCGGTTCTGCCTGGGAGGTGTCGAGCTTGTTCTCGTCCGCGGTGGTGAGCACACCGGCGTCGGCCAGCGTGGAGACGACGGGATTGTCGACGATCAGGACGTCGGCAGAGTCGCCCTGCTGTGCCGCGAGCAGTGTCTTGTTGGTCAGATCCGTGGTGTCGAAGCTCGTTCGCTTCATCTTCACCCCGGCCTGGCTGCCGCAGCTGTCCAGCAGCTTCGCCCAGTCAGAGGTACGGTCGAACTGCGGGTAGGGGTCCCAGACGGTGTACGTGCCGCCGGCCGCGGTCGAACCGGCTGACCCGTCCGAGGACGACGACCCGCACGCGGTGGCCGTGGACGCCGCCATCACGGCGGCCAGCGACGCGACAACGAACCGCCGCCGGACGGAAGTGTTCATGGCGCTTTTCCCTTTCGCTTGGTTGCCCGCCCCCGCCGTTGACAACGGCTGCGCCACTCACGGCTGCGGGACGGGGCGAATCACTAAGACAGCGAATCGGTTCGACTGCGAACGTAAGACGCCTGCACATACCCGTCAAGACTGTTGCGGCAACCTTCCAGCGACGGGATGACATATCGCCGGTGCGGCAGCGCTGACCATTGCGGACGGCAGTGGTCACTGGCCACGAATCGATTCGTGGCTAGTATGATCCCTTATGCCGTATGGGGGTGAGGAGCTGCATGAACATCGGAGAGATCGCGCGACGGGCGGGCGTGTCGCGCAGCACGGTGTCGTACGCGCTCAGCGGCAAACGCCCTGTCGCCCCCGGCACTCGTAAACGTATCCAGAACGTCATCGATGAGCTGGGCTACCGGCCCAACGCGACCGCGCGGGCGTTGAAGGAAGGCCGGACCCGCACGATCGGGCTGGTGATCCCGCCGGCCGGCAACAGGCTCACCCACATGCAGCTGGACTTCGTCGCCAGCGTCGTCGAGTCCGCAGCCGGCGCCGACCTGGACGTGTTGCTCTCCCCGTCCGGCGGCGACCACGACCGGTCCTTCGAACGGCTCATCTCGGAAGGCCGGGTCGACGGTGTCATCCTCATGGAGATCCGCCTGGAGGACGCCCGCGTGGGCCGGCTCCTCAAAGCACGGCTGCCCTTCGTCGGAATCGGCCACACGATGGACGACCAGGAGATGTGCTGGATCGACATCGACTACGCCGGTCTGATCCGCCATACGGTCCGCCACCTGGCCGATCTCGGCCACCGAAAGGTGGCACTGATCAGCCGCTCGCCCGAACTCGTCGCCGCGGGCTACGGCCCCGCAATCAGGGCCCGGGAGGGCTTCAACGCAGCGGTCAGCGAGCGAGGCATGGAAGGCGTCGAAGTCACCTGCGGGGACGACGCCCGCTCCGGCCAGGAGAGCATCGAGGACCTGCTGCGGGAGCACCCGGACCTCACTGCCGTCACCACCGTCAACGAGGCCGCCCTGCCCGGTATCCAGCGGGCACTGGCTGACGCGGGACTGAATGTGCCGCACGACTTCTCGGTCACCGGCGTCGCGGGCCAGCTGTGGACCGACGACTTCCGTCCGCCCCTCACCGCGGCCCACGTGCCCGCACTTGAGATGGGCGAGAAGGCCGTCTCCTTGCTCATCGAACGCATCGCGGCCCCGCAGACACCCCCCCGCCACATCCTGCTCGCCCCATCCATCTCCCTGCGCTCCAGCACCGGTGCCGCCCCCGCTCACCGCACCGCTGTCGCTGTTCCCTCTCCGGGCACTCCCGGCGGCACAGCCCGCGCCTGACCACCCCGGCCCCGCACGGAGCAGTGTCCGCACTGCGACGGGTCGCGGCGCGAAGGCCCAACTGCCGGTAGCCGACACATCGATTCGTCAGTCCATCGCTCCCCTCCCCCGGGGTTCCAAAGGCACGCATGGCTTGGGCTATTGGCATGTAACGCCTCATTGACCACACCGACCCCTGGCCGTAATATCCGTCGAACCGATTCCGCCAATCGGTTCGACAAGGTCACTTCACAGTCGCGCGCATACGAGAGCCTGGGCACTGACCGTGCTCGATACCCGTAGACGACTGCTGGACACCGGACACACGCTGTCACGTACTCCACAGCCGTCCGGCATCGACGGTTGCCCTCCGACCGAGCTGTTCGCCGCCGGACTTCGGTCGGGCCGGTCCGCAGAAGACCACGGGTACCGCGTGCGGTGCACAGTCCCGAATCTCACCATCCCGCCACGCCCCGTCACAGCACAGTGACGGTCAGCCGTAGGAGGAAGTCGATGAGGAAGAGAGAAAAACCGGGCCGTCTGGCCATAGCCGCAGCTGCCCTGGCAGGGCTCGCAGCCCTGCTGGTGATGCCGACTGCGGGGCACGCCGCCGCCGGAAAGTCGCTGAGCGTGGATCTCAGCTCCACTCGCGGGCCGTCGACCGGCGTAGGGGAAGGCTTCCTCTACGGGATCACCCAGGACGGTACGCAGCCGGCGGACCAGTACCTGCAGCCGCTGGGGATCAACGCCTTCCGCGGCGGCGGATGGTTCTCGGGCGGCTGGATCAAGGACGACTACTCGTACGGGTCGGCCACCAAGGCCGACATCACCTCGATCGTCGCGCAGGCAAAGCGGCTGACCCAGCCGCCGTACCACGCGCAGTACCAGGTCATCCTGAGCGACCTGTGGGGCAACAACGGCGGGCAGCCCTCGAACGAGGTGTACCCGTGCGACAACGGCAACTGCTCGAACTGGGTCAGCTTCATCGACTCGTCCGTGGGCGCACTCCAGGCGTCGGGTCTGCCCTTCGCCTACGACATCTACAACGAGCCGGACATCTCGGTGTTCTGGACCCGCGGGATGAACAGCACGCAGTATTTCCAGATGTGGGACACCGCCTACCGGGAGATCCGCCGCATCGCCCCGAACGCGAAGATCGTCGGACCTTCCCTCGCCTTCACCCCGCAGAGCAACCCCGGAGAGTGGAACACCTGGCTGGCCCACGTCAAGGCGGCCGGGACCGTTCCTGACATGATCACCAACCACGACGAAGGCGACGTCGACGACCCCGTCACCGTCTCGCAGTCGCTCAACAACGCGCTGTCGGCCAACGGCGTATCCGCCCGCCCGCTGTCGGCGAACGAGTACCAGCCCGCGGACCGGCAGACGGCCGGGGTGACGGCCTGGTACTTGGCGCGGTTCGCGCAGTCCGGGTACACCAACGCGATGCGCGGCAACTGGTCCTGCTGCATGACCCCGAACCTGACCGGGGTCCTCACCCAGAGCAACGGGACGTGGCAGCCCAACGGCAACTGGTGGGCCCTGCGCACCTACGCGGACATGACCGGGACCCTCGTCAGCACCTCCGGCCAGGTCGGCTCGACCGCGATCTCCGCGTCGGAGGACAGCACGGCCAAGCGGGCAGTGGCCGTGATCGGTGACAGCAACGGCTACACCGGCGCCGCCTCGGTGACCTTCAACGGCCTGTCGTCGGTGCCCTGGCTGGCGAACAACGGCAGCGTCAACGTGACCGTCGAGCGGATCCCCGACCAGTCCCCGCTCAGCGCACCGCAGGTCGTCTACAACCAGAACGTGAGCACCACGGCCGGATCGGTCACGGTGCCCGTCACCTTCCAGGCCTCGCACGACGCCTTCGCGGTCTACCTGACTCCGGCCGGCTCGACGAGCGGAGGCACCAGTGGCGAGCTGCACGCGGTGGGCGCGGGCAAGTGCCTGGACGTACCGAACTCGTCCACCACGGCGCGGCACCCAGACGCAGATCTGGGACTGCTCGGGCGGCACCAACCAGACGTTCACGCACACCTCCGTCGAACCAGCTGACCGTCTACTCCGGCAGCAGCCAGATGTGCCTGGACGCGAACGGCCAAGGCACCACCCCCGGCACCAAGGTCATCATTTGGTCGTGCAACGGCCAGGCGAACCAGCAGTGGAACATCAATTCCGACGGGACCGTCACCAATGTCCTGTCAGGGCTCTGTCTGGATGTGACCGGAGCAGGCACCGCCAACGGCACGCTGGTCGAGTTGTGGACCTGCAACGGCAGCAGCAACCAGCACTGGACCGTCGGATAGCTCCGAATCGGCCCGATGCCGGGCTCCTCCGACGGGCCCTGCCCGCCGCGGCGATGCACCGCCTCCGGCGTTGTGACGCCAGCCTTTTGTGCGAGGTGCGCGGGTGACCGGGATGTGATCCGGTCACCCGCGCAAGCGCACCTGAGACCGGAGCCGGGGATGTCGGCACCTGCTCGGGCAACTACCTGGTACGCCTGAGTGAAAATACTGGCGCCGGAGTTCTGGGAGTTCCCGCACGCCGCGGAATCCTGTGGGTGCCGGAAATTATGTCACCCGGGTTGACCTGCTGGTTCGGTTCTGCCAGATCCAGGAGCAGCGAGTCATTTTGGGGCAACATGCTGGTCGTGGTGATACGGCTGATCTACCTGCTCGCCTGTCAGACCTTCCGATGGCTTGGCCTGTTCGCCCGTTCGACCGCCTCGAAGGACACAGAGATCTTGATGCTCCGGCATCAACTGGCCATCGCACGACGCACCCAGCCGCGACTCCGTCTCTCCTGGAGCGACCGGGCTGTCATGGCGGCACTGCTCCGGCTCGTCAGCAAGCAACGCCGATCACAACTGGCCCTACTGGTCTCTCCGCGGTCCATCCTGCGTTGGCACGCACGACTGATCGCCTGGAAGTGGACCTATCCATCCCGTCGCGCAGACCGACCACCGAAACCACAGGCCCTGCGCCAACTGGTCCTCCGTCTGGCGCGGGAGAACCGGGATGGGGATACCGCCGCATCCACGGCGAACTCCTCGGCCTCGGCCGCAAAGTCGCCGCCTCCACCGTGTGGACCATTCTGAAGCAAGCAGGGATCGACCCATCACCGCAGCGCATGGACCGTTCCTGGACCGCTTTCCTCAAAGCCCAGGCCACCACGATCGTGGCCACCGACCTGTTTCACGTCGACACCGTCTTCCTCAGGCGATGGTTCGTACTGTTCTTCATCGAGCACGGCACTCGCCACGTCCACATCGCCGGCATCACCCGACATCCGACCGGCCTCTGGATCACCCAGCAAGCCCGCAACTACCTCATGGACCTCGGCGACCACGCCGAGTCGATCAAATTCCTCATCCGGGACCGCGGCGCCTACTTCACCGATACCTTCGACGCCGTCTTCCAAGCAATCGGCGTACGAGTCATCCCGACACTGCCGCAGGTGCCCCGGATGAACGCCACTGCAGAACGCTGGATCGGCTCATGCCGCCGTGAGACCACCGACCGCATCCTGATCACGGGAGAACACCACCTACGCCTCGTCGTCAACGAATACACGGAGCACTACAACAGACACAGACCCCACCGATCCCTCGGACAACGCTCGCCGGACCGACCCACCGACCCCGAACCCCTCACCAACGACCACACGCGCGTCCATCGACGCGATCGGCTCGGCGGCCTCATCCACGAATACACGCAGGTCGCATAGGGGTGACACCGTTTCCGGCACCCACAGGGTTGAGGAGGGCGATCGGCCGCGTCGGCCGGTGGGCAGCGGGGCGGGGTCGTAGCGCACGGCGTTATCCGGTCGGCCCCGTCCCGGCGGCTCCCTCGGAACCGGCGGGACGGGGCCCGTTCTCAGATCTGCGCCCTCACCCGGAGGCGCTCAGTTGATCGTCCACTGCTGAAGCGCGGAACCGGTGTTCGCTTGCTGCGTCACCAGCGCCCCAGCGGACGTCGAGGCGGTCGTGAGCACCAGCCCGCTGCGCACGTTCGTGATCGAGTAGGCACCACTCGCCAACTGCGTCACGTTCCACAACTGGTTGCTGCTGCCGACACAGGTCCACTGATCGATCGCGGCGCCCGCGTTCGAGCCGCCGCCCTCGACGTCGGCACAGAGTCCGGACAGGACGTTGACGATCTCGTAGAAGCCATCGGGCTGCTGCGTGAACGTCCACTTCTGGTTCGAGCTGCTCGAAGGCGTCCAGGTGTTGAGCTGGACCCCGGGCGACGTGCTACCGCCCGGGTTGTTGAGCGCCATGCCACTCGCGGTCAGCGTGTGGGTGGTGCCGTCGAGGTTGGGGGCGACGGCCCAGCTGAAGGTGGCCGAGCCGCTCGCCCTGCCCGAGGTGGCCGTGATGACGACGTTCGAGGAACCGGCGGTGGTCGGTGTGCCGGTGATCAGCCCGGTGGAGCTGATCACCAGTCCGGCCGGCAGACCGGTCGCTGAGTAGCTGAGCTTGCGGCCCATCGAGTCGGCCGCGTTGACCTGGACCGATACGGCGGTGCCGACCGTGGCGGTCTGCACGCCGGGGGTGTAGGCGCTGACCGTCTCCGGGCCGGGGACCCGGCCGGTCCCGGTCAGCGTCAGGGTCTGCTCAGCAGCGGCGGAGCCCGTGCCGCGGACCGTGGCGCGGGTGTGGTTGGTCCAACTGCGGGCCGGGGTGGTCTCGGCCTGCTGACCGGACTGAGACGACATGCCCAGCGCCAGTTGGCTGTAGCGGTTGACCAGCTGGTAGCTGCCGGTCCGCGCGCCGGTGCGCGCATTGGTGTTGGCGATGACGAACCACTCCTGGCCGACGGTGGGACCGCTCTTGCCGATCGTCGTGGCGGTGGGCTTGGTGCCCCAGGCCCGGGTGGAGGTCGAACTGGTACCGACGCCCAGAGCCTGGCGGGTGGCGGTGTTGATGATCTGGTACGAGCCGTCACCGTTGCTGACGAACGACCAGTCCTGCAACGCGGACCGGCGTCCGGCGGTCTGAGAGGTGGTGGCCGAACTACCGGAGACCTGGGCGAGCACCTGCCCGGTGCCGCTGCTGATGCGGTAGGTCTTCGCCGGGTCGACCGGGGAGGCGGCGGGCTGGGAGGAGGTGATGGTGACGTTGGAGTACTCGCCGTCGGAGCTCGCGCAGGCGATGGAGCAGTATGAGCGGAAGGACTTGCCGACGATGGCGGAGCTGGTCTTGGTGGCACTGTCGACGAACCAGCGGTACCAGGAGTCGGACTTCTGGTTGCCCGAGGTGCCGATCAGGCTCCACTTCTGGGTGGCCAGGTTCGCGGTGGCGTAGAACTGCTGCGGCTGCGGCGTGCTGGCGTTGACCACCTCGGGCTCGCCGATGTACAGGCCGAGGTAGGCGTCATAGGTGATGTTCATGATGAACAGCGGCGACTTGGCCGGCAGTTCGCCGGCCGCCACCTGCTGGTCGACGCTCCCGGTGTTCTTCGGGTCGTAGTCCTGCGCCACCGGGGTGTAGCCGGTCGGGTCGGCCTCGGTGACCGGCTCCATGTTGCTTTCCTTGCCGCCCACGCCGGGCTGCAACCAGGAGCCGTCGTACCACTTCTCCCAGGTGCCGGTCGCCATCTTGCCGGAGATGGGTGCGCGGGCGACATGGGCCAGGCCGCCGTTGCTGCCGCCGACGCCGCCCTTGGGCACGATCCGCGAACCGTAGTAGAGGTAGAAGTAGCCCGAGGCGGTGTCGACATACAGCCGCGGGTCGCCGTCACCGTAGTCGTAGGTCTGGTTCGAGAAGGCCGTGGTGTCGTCGCGGGTGGTGCTGTAGGGCGAGGTGATCGCGTGGCCCTTGATGGTCCACACCTTGCCCTGGTCGGTGGAGACGGCGTAGTCGATGGAGTCGTAGTGCAGGCCGTCGGCGAAGGGTCTGGGGGTGAACTCGTTGTGGACCAGGCCGTACCAGTCGCCGGTGTCCGGGTCCACCCATATGCCGGTCAGGTCGCAGTAGTTGGCCTGGGAGTAGCCGGAGCCCGCCGCCGTGGTGGCCTCCCGGCCGGTGGGGCTGTTGTTGCAGCGCCAGGTCGTGTCGTTGTTGGTGTCTTCGGCGTTGGCGGGGTTGACCGCGTGGTTGAGTGTGTTGTCCGGGGCGGCGGTGTCGAAGTCGGTCCCGGTGTAGAAGGTCCACTGCCGGGGGTCGGTCGCGCCGTACAGCGCGTGGGCGGACTGGATGTGGAACGTGCCGTCCTTGTCGATGTAGCCGCTGGCCGGGGTGTCGTCGGGGTAGGCGTAGGTGCCGGTCGAGCCGATGGACACGGTGTAGACGGGGCCTGCGGGGGCCGCTGACGCTGTGGTCGGCGCGACCGCGCCGACCAGGAGAAGCGGGACGGTCGCGGTGATGGCCGCGAGCGCCTTTCGGAAGTGTGGCACGGGGTCCCTTCTGTCGGGCGTGGTGTTCCGGCGGTGCGGGCAGCGGCCGGTCCATGACGACCGGCCGGGTCGGTGGGGTTTGTCGCTGCTGGGCAAGCAGCCGGGGGGATGATGACTGAAGGTGTTCTTTCATCCGCAATATGCTCAATTTCAGGCAGAGCCTGAAGTCGGCCTCGCACGCCACCGGCTCCGCTCGTGCGGTGACCGTGTCGGCGCCGGTGACGTGCCTGGTGTGGCGCTCTTGCGTGGGGACGTGCGTGTCAGCCTTCCGACATCCGGAAATCGTAGGCTCGCGGGACCGGTTGATCGGGGTGGACGGCGAGCCACAGGGCGTCGAGGGATACCTCTCCCTCGCGCATGTTGTCCACGTGGATCCCCTCCGCCAGCAGCTCTCTCACCCGGGTCTCGGCGCCGGTCGCGTGTGCTGCTCTCGCCTCGGCCAGTCTGATTCGCCCGTGCGCGCGGTCGGCCGCGGGAAGGGCGCTGATGGTCCGCAGGGCCTCGGCGGGCCGGTGGGCGCGCAGCAGCGCGTCCAGCACCTCGTTCGTCAGTTCCCGAAGGTCGGGGCGGAGCAGGTGCGCCTGGACCAGCAGGTCGGCGGCGTCGCCCGGCGCCTCGGTGAGGAAGGCCAGAGCACGTAGGGCCCAGGGTGTGGCCAGCTGTTCGAGCGAGCATGTCCACGCGTCACGGGCGGCTTCCTTCTCCCCGTCGGCCAGCCGGACCAGGCCGAGGTGGTAGAAGGCGTGCCAGTCACGGGCACCGGCCTCCAGCAGGTCGCGCCAGCGCCCGCCGGTGACCGGGAGCGCCGGAGGATCGGAAGCCGGCAGGGTGCCAGTGGCGAGGAGGTCCCGCCAGGGCTGCTGCTCGGCGTCGGGAGTGCCGAAGGGCAGCAGCGGTGAGTCGGGCAGCGAGCCGGCCTCGATCTCCAGCGCGGCCCAGCCGGAGCCGGTGGCGAGTGCCTCCTCGGGGGCGCCGAACTCGGCAGCCTGGGCCTGGGCCCGGGTCAGCGCCGAGGCGGGCAGCAACCGGTCCAGCGCATCGGCCGCGCCGGCCCTGGCCTGTTCCCAGCTTCCGTGCACCGCCTGCGGATCAACCGTCAGCAGGCCATAGCCCTCGGTCCAGGACCAGCTGGCGCGGCCTGGCATCGGCAGGTGTTCGAGCTGCGTCCGGGCCAGTCCGGCCTGGATCTCCAGATAGGTGTGGTCGGGGCCTGAGAGCCACTCCTGCCAGTGCCGGCCGCCGGTCGAGTTGCCCCAGCAGAACAGTTTCCTGCCGCGCAGCCGGTCGGTGGAGGTCTGGACGAGTCCGGTGCCGCTGCCGTCCAGGGCGGCGATCCAGCGGCGTTCGCCCTCCGGCAGGTCCAGGAAGTAGTCCGCCGCGTGCGCGACCCGGCCCGGGTAGCTCCGGTCCGCCCCGTCGACCTGTGGGAACCCGACGCGCGTGAGGTCACTGATGTAGTCGCAGTGGAAGGCGTGGTCGGCCGGGGCGATCACACGCACGTCCGCGTCCTGGGGCACGGCGATGTTCGACCACCAGTAGACCGGGGTCTCCTGCTCCGCCGGGTTGTCCACGGTGACGGTGACGTACAGCATCGGGGAGCCGGCCGGCAGCCAGGCGTCCAGGCGCAGTGTGAGTCGGCGCAGCCGCTCGAAGGCGTACATCCGCAGCACCGGCGTGCCGTCCGGGGCGGTCACCCGCGCCGCGTGCAGTGGCTCGCAGGTCAGCGGCCAGTGCCCGGTGGTGCCCAGGTTCCATTCCACCCCTCCCGCCAGCCAGGCGTCGCGCAGGGCGAGGTTGGCCGGCTGGAGGATCGGGTTGCGGTGCAGCAGTTCGCGGCCGGTGGGCCGGTGGACCAGCGACCACAGCCGTCCGCCGAGCGAGGGCAGGAAGGTCGCGGTGAGGGTCTCGTTCTCCAGGACGACGGCGGGCAGGTCGCGCTCGGAGCGCACCCGGTCGTAATCGCCTTGCGGGGTGTAGGGAAGCAGTGTGTGCGGGGTGCCGTAGGCCAGGTTGCGCCGCATCTCCTCGTCGAAGCCGACGCCCTGGACGGCCTGCGGGGACAGTCCGCGCAGGATCGGCAGCGTGCCGCCGACCGGGTCCGGGGTTCCTTCGATCCGAAGGTTCTCCTTGCGCAGCGTCGAGCTCATTTGCCGATCCCTACGGTCATGCCCTGGATGATGCGCGTCCCCAGCCAGGAGAACAGGGCGAGCATCGGGGCGAGGATGATGCAGACGCCGGCGAACATGGTGCCGTAGTCCAGGCCGTTGAACTGCTGGGTGGCGGCGAACTCCTGGAGCGCCACCGAGAGCGTGATCTTGTCCTGACTGTTGGTCAGGACCAGGGCGAACAGCGTCTCGTTCCAGGAGCTGATGAACTGGAGCAGGAACGCGGTGATCAGTCCACCCCGGGCGACCGGGAGCACCACCGAGACGAAGGAGCGCAGCGGGCCCGCGCCGTCGATGACGGCGGCTTCTTCGAGGAGTGCGGGGATGCCGGCGAAGAAGCCGGTCAGCAGGAACACCGTGAAGGGCATGGCCAGGCCGACGTAGACCATGGCCAGGCCGACGTCGCTGTTGGTCAGGCTCACATGGGCCAGACCGACGAAGAGCGGCACCACCAGCACCTGGCCGGGAACGCCGAGGCCCATGGCGAAGGTCATGGTCAGTGCGGAGGAGGTCTTCGAACGGCGGCGGGCCAGTGCGTAGGCGCACGGGGCGGCGAGGGCGACCGCGACGGCCGAGGAGCAGAGCGCGACGACCACGCTGTTGATCGCGGCCTGCCCGAACCCCCCCTGCTCCAGGGCGACGCTGTAGTGCCCGAAGTCGGGGTGGGTGGGCAGTCCGAAGGGGTGGTTCAGCACGTCCGGGCCGGGACGCAGGGAGGTCAGGAAGATCCAGAGGACCAGGAGCAGGTCGGCGGCCACGACGACCCAGACCAGGGCTGCGCCGATCCGCATCGCCGGACGCGGCGATCGTTGTCTGCTGTGCACGTGTCGTGCCTTTCTCGGTGCCTGTGCTCGATCGGGGTCAGTACTCGATCGGGTCGCGGCGCATCAGCCGTCGTAGGACGAGGGTGACCACGGTGACCATCAGCAGGCTGACGATCGCGGCGGCGGTGGCGGTACCCAGCCTCGGAATGGTTGCCTGGGGGAATGCCTCGGCGTACACGTACAGCGCCGTGTTCCAGCTCTGGGCGGGCGGGTACCCGCCGCCGCTGCTGCCGCCGAACAGCAGGATGAGCTCGAAGATCTTCACGGAGCTGACCGTCCACAGCACCGCGCATACCGAGATGACGTCCCAGGCGCAGGGCAGCGTGATGTGGCGGAAGCGCTGGAAGGCGTTGGCGCCGTCGAGTTGGGCGGCCTCGTACAGGTAGGGCGGGATCTGGTCGACCGCGGCCATGATGATCGAGGTGTAGTAGCCGGTGGCGGTCCACACCAGGGTGCCGATGATCATCGGTATGAGGTTGTCGGACGAGAGCCACTGCGGCGGGGTGGTCACTCCGAAGAAACGCAGTGCCTGGTTGACCGGACCGGAGGGGGAGAACAGGAAGCCGGCGGCGATGCCGAAGACCATGCCGTTGATCAGGGAGGGGAAGAAGAGCACGGAGCGGGCGAAGAGCTTGGCCCGCATCTCGCGCAGCACCAGGGTCAGTGCGAAGCTGATCACGAAGGTGATCGAGCCCCCGATGAACATCAGCTTGAGGGTGTTCATCAGCGACGTGCGGAAGACCGGGTCCTCGAACAACTGCTGGTAGTTGCGCAAGCCGCGCCACTGCATCGGGCTCATCCCGTCCCACTTGTACAAGCTGGTCCAGAACGCGAAGCCGACCGGGGCGAGGAACAGGACGGCGTAGACGATCAGCGCAGGCAGGGTGAACGGCCAGAACATCCGCCGGCGCTGGCGCTCGTAGGCCCCCGGGCGGGATCTGCCGGTACGGGGGCCCGCTCCCCGGAGGACAGGAGTCCGGGGAGGGGAGTCGATCGTGGTCGCCACGGCTCAGCCCTGCGACTTCCAGTAGGAGATCTGCGCGGCCTTGCACTTCGCCACGAACTGCGCCGGGGTCAGCTTCCCGTGCCACATGTTCAGGTAGTTCTGGTCCAGGACCTGCGGCGACCAGTTCCCGGCGAGGCTGTCGAAGGGCTGGCGCACCGTGGGCGCGGACAGTTCCTGCTGCGAGGTCGCCAGCTGCGGCGGGGCCGGGATGTCGGCACGCGGGGTGATATTGAGCGCGGTTGTCGCTATGCCCGACATCTCCCGCTTCTGCATGAAGAAGGCGATGAACTTCTCCGCCGCGGAGGCGTTCTTGGCTCGCTTCGGGATCGAGAAACCGAACAGCGTGGCGTCGGGCGCCTGCGCGCCCGGCGGCAGCATCGAGGCCATCTTCCAGCTCGCCGGGACCTGCTTGGCCACCTCGGAGGTCACATAGTCGCCGTCCATGTAGAACGCGGCCTTGCCGTTCGCCCAGTTGGTCTCCTGCGCCGGGTACTTGGTCGCGGCATAGCCCGGGATCACGTAGCCGTCGGTGACCAGCTGATGGACCTCCTGGGCCGCCTTGAGCACAGCCGGGTTGTCCCACGACGCACCGGTCTTATCCGAGGCCAGGGTGTTGAAGTCGACCCCCTGGGCGTTCAGCAGATAGTCGAAGTAGAGCTCATTGGTCCAGGAGTCCGCACCCTCGGAGGCGATACACGCCATCCCCTTGGCCTTGAGCTTGGCGCAGACGCCGAGCAGACCCGCCCAGGTGGTCGGCACGGTCGGCATGGCGGCCCTGATGACCGGGTCGGCCGCGTTGTAGAACAGGCCGGTGGAGACGACCTCGTAGGGGATCAGATAAGTGTGCGAGCCGGTCGGGTCCTTCGGCTCCATGGCGAAGTACTTCGCCGGGATGACGCTGCCGACCGTCGTGTGCTCACCGGGGACCTGCATCTTCAGCACCGGGGACAGATCCAGGGCCTGGCCCGCCGAGGCCTCCGTGCCGTAAATCGTGGAGTCTGCCCCGTCCCACAGATCCGGGGCCTGGTTGGCCGCGATCGAGGGGCCGATCTTCGTCGAAATGCCCCGGCCCACCCAGTCGACGTTCACCTTGATCCCGGTCTGCGCGGTGAACCGCGCGATCGCGGCCTTGAGCACCTTGGCCTGCGGCTCGCTGGACTGCCACATCGACCAGTAGGTGAAGCTGTCCGCGCTCTTCTCCCCAGCGCCGCCGCCCGAGCTCCCGCCACAGGCGCTCGCTCCCAGCACGAGTGCCGCTGCCGTCACCACCTCGACGACCCGGGTGACTCTCTTGCTCCTGGTGCGCATGGGTGTTTCCTTCCAAGGGGGCGTCAACACGCCGAAGTGGACGGCGGACCCTCGGATTCGGGGGCGCTCGCTGGGTCGGAACAGTACGACGCATTTGACCGCTAAAACAAGAGGATGCCTCGAAGATCGTTTCCGACTGGCCGTCACATCCCGCGGTCGACGATTCACGTCGGACAGGGACGGGCTGCTCTCCGGCCTACCGGGGCGCTTGCTCGTGGCCGGTCAGCTCCAGCTCGTAGGTACCGTGCGACGGCATGGTTGCCAGAACCTCCTGATTTCGTTCACGTACGACCGAGTCTCGGACATCTGAACCCATCGCCGCTTCCCTGCAACTGGGCGATCCAGCCGGCATGGAGCCGCCTTGACGGAGTCCGAGCGCGGGGCTAATCTCCAGCTCAATTCATTTGATCGGTAAAAGACGAGGAATCTGATGGCGACGATGCGGGAGGTGGCGGAGCTCGCCGGGGTCACCAAGCAGACCGTCTCGAACGTGGTCACCGGTCGCGTCCCGGTGCGGCCGGAGACGGCGGCCAGGGTGCGCGCGGCCATCGAGGAACTCGGGTACACCCCGAACCTGGTGGCCCGTTCGCTGGCGACCGGCTCCACGAAGACGGTCGGCCTGTTCGTTCCGACCGTGGTCAAGCCCTTCTACTCGGAGATCGTGGAGGAGGTCGAGGACGTCCTGGAGCAGCACGGTTATCACCTGCTGCTGTGCACCACCCGGCTCGACGGCGAGCGCGCCCGGCGGCACTTGACGGGTCTGTCCAGCCGCTCTGTCGACGCGCTGCTGATCGCCGGCGACAGTGACCTGATCGACCACCTGCCGCTGCTGGCGGACGCCCGCTTCCCGGTGGCGCTGTGCGCCTGGGAGAACGAGGCGCCCGGCGACTTCCCGGTGGTCACCATCGACTACGAGCAGGCCGGCTACCTGGCCGGACGCCATCTGCGCGAGCTCGGACACGAGCGGGTGGCCGTCCTGGCCAGCCTGCCCGCCCACGCATCCCGGGTGGAAGGCTTCCGGCGCGCCTTCGCCCGCGACGGACTGACCGTTGCGGACACTTCGGTGTTCGTCCTGTCGGAGCCGACACTCGCCGGCAGCGCCGCCGCCGCGCGCGCGGCACTCGCCGCCGACCCCGCGCTGACCGCAATCTTCGCAACCCACCTCACCCATGGCGCGCTGGAGGCCGCGATGCAGGCCGGACGCTCGGTCCCAGGCGATCTGTCGGTGATCGGCCACGACGACATGCAGGGGAGCTGGCGTGCGCGCAAGGCGCTCACCGAAGTCGTCTTCCCCAAGCAGGAGATGGCCCGGCAGGCGACCGAACTGCTGCTGCGCTCACTCGCCGAGCGAGCGGCACCCACCAACTCGCTCCAGATGCTGCGGCCCACCCTGATCGTGCGGGAAAGCACCGGCCCGGCCACCGGCACGCCGGCCGGCGATGCCGGACTCCCGACCGATGCCTGACCCGCGACAACAACGCGCGTACCTGCCCTCCTGAAAGACACCTCCGCTGGAGGATGTACACAGCGCTCGACTCGCCGACCCCTGACTCAGCCGTGGGCCCTGCCACCGCCGCACGCACCGCGCACCTCCTCACCCCCGCCGTTCGGGGCTGGGACGGCTCGCCCACTGAAGGCCGTTCACCACGGGCCCCGTCGGCGTGCCCGGGCTGAGAGCCGGTGGCGCTCGGGCCCGCCTGGCGGGACAGCCCCCGACGGGATGCCGCCCGGCCGCCCGGGCACGGGCTGGCTTGATCTGCGGCGGCCCGGCGATCACTTGCGCCACATCGGCGCACGGTCCGCACCCGAGCCGGCTCCTTGCCATGTCCGAGATCGCAGGCTCCACGGGAGCGAGATCCGAGACCCGTCCGTCCGACACCGATCCGCAAGACCCCGATTCCCGTCGAACAACGAACGAAAGCAAAGTTCTCCATGAAGCGAGCGCAGACCGATCCGATCGGACATGAGGTTCCACGCACTCCGGCAACCGAGGACGACCTGCACCTCACTGCCCCCATCAACGTGTGGCACGACGCGATTCCGCTCGGCAACGGTCTGATGGGCGGCCTGTTGTGGGGTGGACACAACACCCTGCGTCTCTCCCTGGACCGCGGTGACCTCTGGGACGAACGCACCACGGGCGAGAGCGCATGGTGGCAGAAGCACCCGTGGCGGAGCCTGGAGGACGACGGAGATCCGTGGAGCCAGTACTACGAAGGCGCCACGCCGACAAAACTTCCGGCCGGTTTCCTGGAGTTGACACTCGACCAGGCCGAGACGGTCCGGTCCTTCGAACTGAACCTGGCTGCTGCCGAGGGCACGGCAACGCTCAGCGACGGCACGGCAGCGCGTGCCTTCTTCAGCGCGAACGAGCCCGTGGCCATGCTTCGGATTCCCGGTAAGCCGCCACAGGCAGTGCGACTTCGCCCGGCCGGCACAACCGGGGAACGCGGCGAAACCGGTCCGCAGAGCGGAGGTGCGGTGGCCGCTCTCGGCTACCCGCCGGCCGACCTCGGGCAGACGGACGACATGCAGTGGTACGTGCAGGAGGCGGCGGACGGTTTCCGCTACTGCGCGTGCGTCGCCACCCAGCGGGCAGCCGGAGAGACCTGGCTGGCAGTGGCCATCACTTCCACCCATGACTGCGCGCCGGGCGAAGACCTCCTGGCATTGGCCAAGTCGCGCTGCCACGATGCCCTGAAGCGGGGCTACGCCGAGATATTTGCCGACCATGTTGCCTGGTGGCGTGAGTTCTGGGACCGATCGTCCGTCGAGGTCCCTGAGCCGCACATCCAGCGCGCCCACCGATTCGCCCGCTACCTCTACGGAGCGGGTTCGCGCCACGGCGCACCGCCGATGCCTCTGCAAGGCGTCTGGACCGCCGACAACGGCGCTCTCCCGCCGTGGAAGGGCGACTACCACAACGATCTCAACACCCAGTTGACGTACATGGCCTACCAGGCGGCCGGGAACTTCGAGTCGGGGCTCAGCTACCTCGAATTCCTCTGGAAGCTGGCACCCACGTTCCGCCGGTTCGCCAAGGACTTCTACGGCACCGGAGGCCTGGCGACCCCCGGCGTGATGTCGCTCTCCGGACAACCGCTGGGCGGATGGGGCCAGTACGCGATGTCCCCGACGATGAGTGCATGGAACGCCCACCTGTTCTATCTGCACTGGCGCTATACCGACGACGAAAGCTTCCTGACGGACCGTGCCTATCCGTGGTGCAGCGAAGTGGGCCAGTGTCTGCGAGAGTTGCTCGAGCCCGATGCCGAGGGTGTCCTCGTCCTCCCCAGATCCTCCTCGCCGGAGATCTTCGACAACGGCCCGCTCGCCTGGCTCAGGCCCAACAGCAACTACGACCTCATGTGCCTGAGGACGCTGTTCCTGTCGCTGACCGAAATGGCCGAAGCGCAGAACCTGACATCCGACGCGAGCAGTTGGGCACGGGCAGCCGCGGAGCTGGGTGATTTCCATACCGCCGCCGACGGCGAACTTCTCCTGGACGCCCGCACGCCGCTTCGCGAGAGCCACCGACACCTCTCGCACCTGATCGCTATCCATCCCTTCAATCTGATCACCGTCGACGGCGACGCGCAGGACCAGGAACGCATCCGCGCCTCGCTCGCCGCATGGGACGAGCTGGGAACCGGCGAATGGTGCGGCTACACCTGGGCCTGGATGAGCTGCCTGCGCGCGCGCACCGGGGACGCCGAGCAGGCCGTGCGCCATCTCGATGTGTTCACCCGCGCCTTCGTCTCACGGAATGGTTTGCATCTCAATGGCGACCAGTCCGGCGAAGGATTCTCGAACTTCACCTACCAACCCTTCACCCTCGAAGGCAACTTCGCCGCTATGCAGGCCGTCCAGGAACTTCTTCTGCAGAGCTGGAGTCCGACTCCTGGAGTGCGCGACACGGAGGTCATCCGTCTGTTCCCCGCCGTCCCGTGGCGCTGGCACGACGCGAGCTTCAGGGACCTGCGGGCAGAGGGTGGCCATCGGGTGTCGGCCAAGCGCGAGAACAACTCCACCGTCTGGTTCAAGGTGGTGGCCGGCAAGGACGGCCTCGTACGCATCCGCGACAACTTCGACGGGCGGGCACCGAGATGGGCCACCGCCGACGTCAGGAAAGTCGGCCGGAACTTCGAGGTGCGGCTGAGCAAGGGCGACGTACTCGAAGCCACCCTGGCCACGCCGGCTCAGCTCCCGCCGGAGCCGTCCGACGCAGCCCTCCCGGTCGTGGTCGGCGGTGTCGGCAACTCCTCCGAGAGAGCGAGGTAAAGGGCGATCACCTGGCTGGAGCCGGTGCGCTGCCGGCCACCAGCCTTGGCCAGGGCCCGCACCCTCCGACCGGGCAAGCATGGGGTCGAGCACCGCATCTCCTCGGGGCCGAGCGCGGGCCAGCAAATATATTTACATAAATAATCACAAGCGATACGGTGATGGCGTGACTGAGCAGAGCTGTCGTAGGTTCCAGGGCCGCGTCGCCCTGATCACCGGTGCCGCCAGCGGCATCGGCGCCGCCACCGCGAGGCGGCTGGCCGCCGAGGGAGCAGACGTCGTGGCCGTCGACATCGCCGACACGGCCGGCCAGGCCCTTGTCGAGACGATCACGAAGGACGGCGGCAAGGCCGAGTACCGGCACGGCGACGTGACCTCCGCGGCGATGTGGGAGGAGTTGGTCACGCATGTGCACAGCCGGTACGGGCGACTGGACCTGCTGCACAACAACGCCTACACCGTCATCGTCAAACCCGCCCACGAGCTGACCGAAACCGAATGGGACACCCAGCTCGCGGTCACGCTCAAGGCCTCCTGGCTGGCGGTCCGGGCCTTCGCCGGGACCCTGCAGGAGAGCGAAGGCTCGGTGGTGCTCACCTCGTCGGTGCACGCGCTGGTCGGCCTGCCGGGCCACCCCGCGTACGCCGCCGCCAAGGGCGCCCTGTGTGCGATGGGCCGTCAGCTCGCCGTCGAGTACGGACCGCAGGTCCGCGTCAACACGATCGTGCCCGGACCCATCATGACCGCGGCCTGGGACCGGGTGGACGAGACCGGACGGGCCGACAGCATCGCCGAGACCGTCGCCAAGCGCTTCGGCCGGCCCGAGGAGGTCGCGGCCGCAGTCGCGTTCCTCGCCTCCACGGACGCGTCCTATGTCACCGGCGTGAACCTGGTGGTGGACGGTGGCTGGTCCGTCGTCAAAGCCTCCTCGTGAAAGCCGAGGACGATCGATGCCCGGACCAGGGGCCCACGCACAACTGCAGAGGGGCAGCCGTCATGCACCATCCCGTACGAGGCCTGCACGGACAGGCCGTCGAAGTCATCGGCGAGCGGATCATCCGCGGCGCGTACCCCCCGGGCTCCTCGCTCCACCCCGACCGGATCGAGCAGGAACTCGGGGTCAGTAAGACCGTGGTGCGCGAGGCGCTGCGGGTCCTGGCAGCCAAGGGACTGATCGACTCCCGCCAGAAGCGCGGCACCTTCGTCAGACCGCGCTCCGACTGGAACCTGCTGGACAGCGACCTGCTGCGCTGGCAGGGCCTGGGTATCCCTGACGAGACCTTCCTCGACAACCTCGGCGAAGTCCGCGGCATCGTCGAGCCGGCCGGGGCCCGGCTTGCCGCCGAGCGCCGCGACGAGACCGACCTCGCCGCACTGGAGGAGGCACTCGACCGGATCCGGACCGCGGGCAGCGACGCCCGGGCCGTGATCGAGGCCGACCTCGCGTTCCACCGCGCGCTGCTGGCCGCCGCCCACAATGAGCTCCTCACCCGGATGGAAGTGGTGATCGAGGCCGGCCTGCGGGTGCGCAACCACATCGTGCACGGTGGCGACCACTGGGCCGACGCTGTCCCCGCCCACCAGGCCGTCCTCGATGCCGTGCGCGCGCGGGAGCCGGAGGCTGCCGCCCACGCCGTCCACGACCTGCTCGCCCAGGCCGCCGCCGACCTCCACCACCTGATTGACGACGCCGACCGGGGAGCGACCGGATGAAGATCACATCACTGGAGACCTACCTCGTCGCGCCGCGCTGGCTGTTCCTGCGCATCGCCACCGACGAGGGAATCACCGGCTGGGGCGAGCCCGTCGTCGAAGGCCGCGCCGAAACCGTCCGGGCCGCCGTCCGCGAGCTCGCCGACTACCTGGTCGGCGAGGACCCGCTGCGCATCGAGCACCACTGGCAGACCCTCACCAAAGGCGGCTTCTACCGCGGCGGCCCGGTCCTCTCCAGCGCGGTCGCCGGCATCGACCAGGCGCTGTGGGACATCGCCGGCAAGGCCCACGGCGTTCCGGTCCACCAACTTCTCGGCGGCCACGTTCGCGACCGCGTGCGGATGTACGCCTGGATCGGCGGCGACAGCCCCGCCCACGTCGCCGAACTCACCCGGGCCCAGGTCGACGCCGGCTTCACCGCCGTCAAGATGAACGGCTCGGCGCAGCTGCGCCCCATCGACACCCCCGCCCGGACCCAGGCCGTCATCGATCGGGTGGCCGCCGTCCGCGAGGTCCTCGGCGACGAACGCGATGTGGCCGTCGACTTCCACGGCCGGATGTCCACCGCCATGTCCCGGCGGCTGCTGCCCCTGCTGGAACCACTGCAGCCGTTGTTCGTCGAGGAACCCGTCCTTCCCGAACACTCCCGCGACCTGCGCCGCCTCGTCGACTCGACTTCCGTGCCGCTGGCCGTGGGCGAGCGGCTCTACTCCCGCTCGGACTTCCGTGACGTGCTCGCCTCCGGCATCGCCGTCGCCCAGCCCGACGTCTCGCACGCCGGCGGCATCTCCGAGGTCCGGCGCATCGCCGCCCTTGCCGAGGTCCACGACGTGGTGATGGCACCGCACTGCCCCCTCGGTCCGATCGCCCTCGCCGCCAGCCTCCAGCTTGCGTTCTCCATACCGAACTTCCTCATTCAGGAACAGAGCCTCGGCATCCACTACAACCGCGGCAACGACCTCCTGGACTATCTTCTCGACCCCGAGCCGTTCCGCTTCACGGACGGCCACGCCGCCCGGCCCACCGGACCGGGCCTGGGGATCGACATCGACGAGGAGGCCGTGCGCCGCGCCGCCGAGAGCGGCCACCGCTGGCGCAATCCCGTCTGGCACCACCAGGACGGATCGTTCGCGGAATGGTGACCGCTCCACCGCCCGTCGCCCGCGCCGGCCTCCCCGACGCCGTCCGCACCGACCCGGCCCGGGGCGGCCGGTGGACCGCCCTGCGGGCCGGCGCGCGAACGGCTGCGGCCCCGGCCCCGCGCCACCGCCCGCCACGGCGCTGCTTTCGCCGATGCCGGGACGGCCCGGAGGAATGCATCCCGACCGTGCGCGACACCCCCGACCGCGCCGGCACCTGGTCCCGGCCCTGGATCTCCGCCGACGCCGATGTCCCCGTCCCCGTCTCCGTCGCCCGGTGGCGCAACTCCGCGTCGTCCCGGCAGCGGCCCCTGCCGGGCATCGGCGACGAGCCCATGCCCGGGGCCGTCCTCCGACCTCGCCGAGGCAGGATCCCGCGACGCCGCGGCGGTGCCATCCGGCGGCAGCTCCGCCGGGAACTCCAGATCACCGCGACCAGTACCCGCACCATCTGAGCGACAAGGCCTCCTCCCGTGAACCTGACCGAACTGCCGCACCGGACGCTGGCCATCGTGCGCGGCACCGACCGCGACGCGGCGCTCAGCACCGTCCTCACCCTCGCTGAGGAGGGCATCACCGCCGTCGAGGTATCCCTGACCACCCCCGGTGCCCTGTGGGTGATCGAACAGGCCCGCCGTGAACTCGGCCGCCACGCAACCCTCGGCGCCGGCACCGTCCTGACCGGCGATGACGCCGCCCGCGCCGCCGATGCCGGCGCGAGTTTCCTCGTCACTCCCGGCCTCGGCGAAGACCTGCGCCGAGGCGCAGAACTCGGCCTCCCGCTACTGGCAGGCGCACTGACGCCCAGTGAGGTGATCGCCGCGACCGAGCGCGGAGCCCTCGCCGTCAAACTCTTCCCCGCCTCCCTGGGCGGTGCCGGCTACCTGAAGGCGCTGCGGGACCCCTTTCCCGCGGTGCCGTTCGTACCCGTCGGCGGCATCGACGCCGCCTCCGCCCTCGCCTACCTCGCCGCCGGCGCGGTCGCCGTGGGCGTCGGCTCACCCCTGGTCGGCGACGCCACCGGCGGCGGAGACCTGGGCGCGCTGCGTGAGCGCATCGCCCGCTGGCGCGCCGCCCTGACCGAGGAGATCGCCGCATGACAGGCACACCCGGCACCCCGCCCACGGCTGGACCCGAGGTCGTCACCGTCGGGGAGGCCATGGCCGCCCTGCGGGCCACCGGCCCGGTCCGGCTCGGAGCGGCGATGCAGTTGTCCGTCGCGGGCGCGGAGGCCAATGTCGCCATCGGCCTGGCCCGACTCGGGCACCGGGCCGCGTGGGTCGGACGCGTGGGCGACGACGAGTTCGGCGCCCTCGTCCTGCGCACGCTGCGCGCGGAGCAGGTCGACGTCAGCCACGCGCAGGTCGACGCCGATGGCCGGCCCACCGGACTGCTTGCCCGGGAGGACCGGATCGCCGACCTGGTGAAACTCTCCTACTACCGCGCCGGATCGGCCGGATCGGCCCTTCGGGCCGCAGACGTCCTGCCCGCCCTGGAACCCGGCGTCCGCATCCTCCATCTGACCGGGATCACACCCGCCCTGAGCCCCGGCGCCGCCGAGGCCGTCCACACGGCAGCCGGCAGAGCCGCGGAACTCGGCATCACCGTCTGCCTCGACGTCAACTACCGGTCCCGCCTGTGGCCACCCGCCGAGGCGAGAAAGGCCCTGCTGCCACTGGTCCGGATGGCGGACGTGCTGGTCGCCTCCGCCGACGAACTGCACCTGGTGTCCGAGGTCCCGGCCCTGCCCGAACACGACGCGATCACCGCGCTGCTCGCCCGAGGACGCAGCGAAGTGGTGATCACCCGCGGCGGCGACGGCGCGAGCACGACCACCGCCCGCGGCACCGTCAACACGCCCGCCCGCAACGTGCCCGTCGTCGATGTCGTCGGCGCCGGCGACGCGTTCGTCGCCGGCTACCTCTCCGGTCTGCTCGACGGACTCGACGTCGAGGACCGCCTTCACCGGGCCACCGCCACGGCTGCCTTCGGCGTCACCACCCGCGGCGACTGGGAGGGCCTGCCGACCCGCTGCGACCTCGCGCTCCTCGACCAGCCCGCCGGCACCACCCTCCGCTGACCCAGGAGTCCCCGATGGCCCTTTCCGGCCAACCGCCCGACCATGTCGAGGTCTGGGGGTTTTCATCACCCCTCGGAGAGGTCGCAACGTCCACTGCCCGCCCAGGATCATGGAGTCTCATCGCCCTCGGAGAGATCGCAACGCAAGATCTGGGTCGACCCACGCCATACCATCGCCGCTCCCACAGCCGCGGGACCAGACCTGCAGCTGCGCACGAAGGCTGTGATGGACCGCGGCGAGACGTGGCGAAGGCGCATGGAAGAAGAGGCGCGAGAGCGCCTGTCAATGGCCTAATCCGGCTCTGATCCACTTGTTGGGGCCAGTCGCAGAGGGTAACGATGCTCAGTCTGCGAGGAGGATCTGGCGTCGCAGGAGTTCGAATCCGGCCCGGCCATACCCGTCCCTTTTGATCCGCTTCACCCTGTTGACGTTGCCCTCGACCTTGCCGGAGCTCCACTCCAGGGTGAGTCCGGCGGCGACGGCGTCGAAATCCTGCCGTAGGCCACGGGCCAGGCTCCGCAGTGGCTTCAGCTCGGTGCGCTCGGCACGGGTGAGCCAACTGTCGAGGTCACCGCCGCGGCGCTCAGTCATCATTCGCGCGAAGGTGCGTACGCAGTCGGCGGCGGCTTCCAGTTCCGGGCAGCGGGCCAGCAGTTGCTTGCGCTTGAGCGCGTTGTTCTCGTCGATCTTGTCGGGGTGGGCCGTGATCAGCCATGTGGCTTTCCGGACGGTCAGCTCTTTGGGCTTGTCGGGTGCGGGTTTGCCACTGGCCCGGATCTGTTCCAGGTGACGACGGACGGTCCGCTTGCTGCCGCGGTAACCGAGCTCGACGATCTCCGCATGAAGCCGTGCCGCGTCCGTGCAGCCCTCGTTCCAACGCCGGTACAGATAGGGCGAGTAGGCGTGAATGTGGCCGTAGCGGCGGGAGCCGGTTCCGCGGGATGCATCGTCAGGGGTGGCGGCGTGTGCGTAGCGGCGCACGGTCTTGCGGTCGAGCCCGAGGGTCTTGGCGATCACCTCGATCTGCACGCCTTTGTCGTAGAGGTCATGCACCGCGGCATGGCGCTCGCGTCGCTTGATCGCGCGTAGCCCTTCCATGGATTCCGGCACGTCTTCGGCTGCCGTGCCGGCCTGCACGGCGGCGATGTCGGCGGTCGTGTCCTCGGCGGGCTCGGCGAGACACTTGCGATGTTCGCCAACGCACTTCTCGGCTGCCTCACACAGGTTCTTCCACAGATGGAACCTGTCTGCGACCTGCGTGGCGTCGGGACAGACGACGCGGACGGCCTCGGCGTAGGCGCTGGCCCGGTCCCGGCATACGATCTCCACGCCGGGATGGTCGCGCAGCCAGGCTGTGAGCGTGTCCGTGGTGCGGTCGGGCAGCACGTCCACGCGCTCGCCGGTCTCCACGTCAATCAGGATTGTCCCGTAGACGTGGCCTTTCTTGAACGCGAAGTCGTCCACGCCCAGGACCCGCGGGGCCGTGCCGAGGTTCTTGTCCGGGAGCTTGCCCAGCAGTCTGAGCAGGGAGTTCGCGCTGGTTGGGATCGACAGGTGTGCGGCCAACCGGGCCGCGGGGCGTCCGGCCGGTGCCAGCGCGAGTCTCTCCAGCGTCCGACGCAAGACCGGTGTGCGACGCGCGAACCGCTCGGTCAGCCCTTCCACCTGCTCGACGAACGTCCGGCGACCGCACTCCGGCGTCCCGCATAGGAACCGCCGGACCAGGAGGTCTATGACGACCTTCCGCCCCGCCACCGCCAGGTCGGCCAGACGTCGGCGGTATCGCCCGTGGATACGGCTGGACGTGCAACCGCACCCTGGGCAGGGTGCCTCTCGGCTCACCGCCCGCGTCGCGACGGCCACCGCTTCATCGTCCACCGTGATCTCCTCCACCGCGACCGACTTCAGGTGGGAGAAGGCGGTCCAGAGCACGCTGCATTCACACGGACGGTCAACTGATCAGAGGTCTGTAACGCAACGTCACGCGGCCACAACAAGTGGATCAGAGCCAAGACGTCCCCGACCGCGGCCAGATATGGAGACTCCCCGACGCTCGGCCAGCTCACAGAGCCGGTCGTACGCATGGGGAGCGAGGCGGGTGCTGAGGACTTGAGAGTGCATCGCGAGACTGCGCGATCTTGGTGGCTAATTCGAACTCCGTTGCTGTGAGGTCAAGTTGTTCGCGGTGGGAGCGATGGCTCCGGCGGATGGGATCATGCTGATCGTTGATCTTGTCGTGGTTTCTTGGGGATCGGGAGTGTGTCGTGTCGGTGCAGCCGCAGTCCTGGCCTGAGCCGGATCCGCAGGTCGCGGCGGCGATCAGGGCGATGCACCGGGGCCGGCGCCAGGTCCCGCTGGCGGTGCAGGTTCGTGACCGGTTCGGGGAGCTGTTCCCGGACGCGGCCTTTGCTGATGCGTTCGGCCAGGTAGGCAGGCCGGGCTGGTCGCCGGGACGACTGGCGCTGGCCACGGTGCTGCAGAAAGCGGCGAACCTGACCGATCGGCAGGCTGCCGACGAGGTTCGCGAGAACCTTGCCTGGAAGTACGCACTCGGCCTGGGTCTGGAGGATCCGGGCTTCGACCACACCGTGCTGTCAGAGTTCCGCTCCCGTGTTGTCGCCCACGGCCTTCAGGAACGTGTGCTGGATCTGCTGCTGGAGCGTCTGCAGAGCCTGGATCTGGTGCAGGCGGGCGGCAGTCAGCGCACCGACTCCACGCACATCGTTGCCGCGGTGCGGGACCTGAACCGGCTCGAGCTGACCGGTGAGAGCGTCCGCGCGGCCCTGAACGCGCTGGCCGCCGCATGCCCCGAATGGGTCGATCAGGTACTGGTGGTTCAGGACTGGAGCCACCGCTACGCGGACCGGATCGACAACTGGCAGCTGCCCGCATCCAAGACCAAGCAGCATGAACTTGCGCTCGCCTACGCTACCGACGGCTACACACTGCTGCAGGCTGTCTACGCGTCGGTCTCGCCAGGGTGGCTGCGCGAGCTGCCCGCGGTGCAGACCCTGAGGTGCGTGCTGGTGCAGAACTACACCCGCACCACCGACCGGGCCGGCAGACAACGGATCCGCCAGCGCGAGCGGAGTGAGGACGGCGGCGACGGCCTACCGCCCGCCCCGATACGCCTGACCTCGCCCTACGACACCGACGCCCGCTGGTCCGCCAAGCGCGAGACATTCTGGAACGGCTACAAACTGCACATCTCGGAAACCTGCCACCCGCAGGGCGACGGCGACCGGCCCAGTCGCCCGAACCTGATCACAGGCGTCACGACCACTCACTCCACCCTCCCGGACAGCAAGGCCCTGGACACGATCCACCAGACCCTTCGCCGCCGCCACCTGCTGCCCGCCCGGCACTACCTCGACTCCGGCTACCCCAGCGCCAACCTGATCATCTCCTCCGCCAAGGACCACAACATTGCCCTGATCACCCCGGTCCTGCTCGACACCTCCCGCCAGGCCAAAGCCCAACAAGGATTCGCCGCACACGACTTCACCATCGAATGGGACCGCAAACGAGCCGTCTGCCCGACCGGAAAGACCAGCGCCACCTGGAACGACGTCATTCAGGAAGGCATCGCCAAAACCGTCGTCGCCTTCGCCGCCCTGGACTGCATCCCCTGCCCGGCCAAAGAGCAGTGCACCAGCTCACGGCAAGGCCGCCGGCTCAGCCTCTACCCCCGCGAGCTCACCGAAGCAATCCGCGCCGCCCGCGCCCAGCAACAGGACGGCACCTGGCAACGCGACTACGCGCTCCGCGCCGGCATCGAAGGCACCATCCACCAGGCCACCCACACCACCGGCCTACGCCGAGCCCGCTACCGCGGCCTCGCAAAGACCCACCTTGACCACACCACCAGCGCCACCGCCCTCAACCTCATCCGACTCAACGCCTGGTGGAACGGCCACCCCCTCAACCGAACCAACCACAGCCACCTCGCAAGACTCCAACTACGCCTTGTTGCCTAACAATTGAAGTTAACCACCAAGATCCTGCGCCTGCCGAATATCTCATCCGGCGAAGTCAGGCAGCACGGTGGTACTCGTGGATCACTCCGCCGAGCCTGTCGCGGCGGCGTATGTCGAGAGGGGAGATTCGCCTGGGGTCGGTGATCGGTTGGGGGACCGCGCGCAGTGGTGCCGCCTAGTTCATTGCTTGATGGGGTCGGTGAGCGTTGTGATGCTGCTCGAACTGGTGCAGGGCGTACCGCAGGTGGTGCTCGTTCCAGATCAAGGTGCGGTCCAGGAGCTCGTGGCGACAGGTCTGGACCCAGCGCTCCATGATGGCATTCATGCGCGGTATCCGGACGCCTGTGAGCACGACTTGGATGCCGGCGTCGTACAGGATCTGGTCGAAGAGAGCAGGGAACTTCGCGTCGCGATCCCGGATGAGATAGGTGGCGGCGGCTTTGACGTCCTCAAGGTCCATGACCAGGTTCCGGGCGGCCTGACTCACCCATTGCGCGGTGGGGTGCGCGGTGGTGCCCAGAATCCGGACGCGGCGGGTGACGTGTTCGATGACCGCGAGGATGTACTGGCGTCGGCCGGTAAGCGTGACGGTCTCGATGAAGTCGCAGGCCAGGAGGGCTTCGGCCTGGGAGCGCAGGAAATCGGCCCAAGTGGTGGCACTGCGGTCGGGAGCGGGGTCGATGTCCTCGCTCTTGAGGATTTCCCAGACGGTGGAGGCGGCGACCTTGACGCCGAGGGTGGCGAGTTCGCCGTGCACCCTGCGGTAGCCCCACGACGGATTCTCCCGGACCAAGCGCAGGATCAGGATACGGATCGAGCGAACAGTGGGCGGTCGGCCCGGCCTCTTCGGTCGACACGTGCGGGCGTGGCGCTGCTTGATCAGGTCGCGGTGCCATCGCAGCACGGTGTCGGGTTGGACCAGCAACCGGAGTTGTCGCAGGACCTGGCGCGGTAGCGGCACCAGTAGAGCGGCAAGGAAGGCCCGGTCTTCCGGAGCGAACCTTGCCCGGTTAGCGCCGAGCTGCCGCTCCAGGACCGTGATCTGATGGCGCAGGGCGAGAATCTCCGCATCCTTGTCGCGATCGCTCATCGGAAGCAGCCGCAGCACGGCCAACGTGTTGGTGACGGCCAGGTAGGCGAGACGAAGTAACACAAGTGTCATCCTGCCGCACTGCGGAACAAGCCACTGAGCTGCATGGATGGCATTCTCGGCAGGCGCACTGTTCATGCCCGCTGCGCACCCGCAACTCCGGCCGGGCCTCGGCCGTCCCGGAGGGCGGCCGCCACGCTGGTTGACCCGTGCCATCACGGTGCCTGACTGTTCGAAGGCGTGAAACCCGAGGGATGGCGTGGAGACCGAGCCCGGATACGTTTGATCCCTGCCCGTCCAGTGACCAGGAGATCGCCACCGTGCCGTCCACTCCCGCCGTTGCCGTCGTGACGGCCCCTTCCTCGCACGACCTGCGCCGCGCCGTCATGGCCACCTACATCTCCTTCGCCGGCTCCGGGTTCGCCTTCGCCAGCTGGGCCTCGCGTATCCCGCAGGTCCGCGACCACCTCCACCTGTCTCCAGCACGGCTCGGCCTGGTCCTGCTCGCCATCGCCGCGGGATCGCTCGTCGCCCTCCCGCTCTCGGGACCGGTCGTGCACCGCCTCGGACCCAGGCTCACCGTCGCGACCATGGCGATACTCATGACCCTGAGCCTGATCACCATCGCCCTCGGCTATCTCGCCGGTCTCGCCCCGGTCGTGGCCGGGCTGTTCCTCCTGGGCTTCGCCAACGGTGCGTGGGACGTGGCGATGAACGTCCACGCAGCCCTGGTCGAACAGCATCTGGGACGCTCGATCATGTCCCGCTTCCATGCCGGCTTCAGCCTGGGTACCGTCGCCGGAGCTCTCACCGGCGCGGCCATGGTCGCCCTGAACATACCGGTCACCGCTCATCTGCTCTTCGTTGCGGCCGTCGTCGCACTCCTCGTTCCCTGGGGAACGCGCATGTTCCTGCCCGACGGCACCAGGGCCGAGGAGCAGTCCGACGCTCCCGCCCCGCGCAGCGCACTCGCCGCCTGGCGCGAACCTCGGACGCTGCTGATCGGCGTGTTCGTCCTCGCCTTCGCCTTCGCCGAGGGCACCGGCAACGACTGGGTCGGCATCGCCACCATCGACGGCTACAACACCGTGGCCGCGGTCGGCACCCTCACCTTCGCCGTATTCCTGTCGGCCATGACGCTCGGCCGCTGGTTCGGGCCTGCGCTGCTCGACCGGTACGGCCGCACTCCCGTGCTGCGCGCGCTCGCCGCACTCGGCATCGCCGGCGTACTGCTGTTCGTCTTCGCCCCCGCGACGCCCCTGGCGTTCGCCGGCGTGGTCCTGTGGGGCCTCGGCGCCTCGCTGGGCTTCCCTGTCGGCATGAGCGCCGGCGCCGACGATCCCCGGTACGCCGCGGGCCGGGTCAGCGTCATCGCCTCCATCGGCTACTGCGCCTTCCTGGCCGGCCCGCCCGCGGTCGGCCTCCTCGCCGACCACCTCACCGTTTTGCGGGCCGTGGTCTGCGTCGCCGTCCTCCTCGGCATCGCCGCGCTCATCGCCGCGGTCGTACAACCGCCTGCGGAAAACGCGGCCGTCCCGGAACCTGCGGCGGACACCGCACCCGAGCAACCGGCGGCAGACACCCCACCCGAGCACCGACCGTCCCGCCCGGTCGCAGACGAACGCTGAAACGTCTCTGCCGGGAACCCGCGCCGCTCGTTCCGAGGGACGGCTACCACCGGCCGCATTCCATCAGCAGGCGCCATCCGTAAAGGATTCCTTGACGCCCGAGACCCGTAAAGACATCCTTTACGTATGGCCGATTCTCGTGATTCCCGTGAGTCCCACGATTCCCCCCGGACCCTGACCGCCCTGAGCGCCCTGCTGGCCGAGCAGGCTTCGGTGCTGGCCGTGGCGGCGGGCGGCTCGTTGACGCCGCCTGCCTACCTTGACCTGGTCCGGCGCTCTCAGGACGTCGACGACCTGGCGGAGCGGGTCCTCAAGCTGTGCGTGCAGCAGTGCCGGGACGCCGGCCACACCTGGCAGGAGATCGGAGACCTGCTCGGAGTCACCCGCCAAGCCGCCTTCCAGCGGTTCGGCAAGCCCATCGATCCCCGAACGGGAGAACCCATGGACAAGACGGTGCGCATGACCGACGCCGCAGAACGCGCCATCAAGATCGTCACGGATGTCCTCGAAGGCCGTATGGACGAGGCCAGGCAGTCTTTCAACGCCCAGGTCCTGGCGGCGTTCACCGACGAGGTGCGGGGCAGTGCCCTGGCCACGGTCACCGGCCTGGTCGGCGTGTTCGAGGGCTTCGGTGCGGGCGAGCCGTTCGTCCGGCGCATCGGCGACCACACGGTCGTCGACATACCGCTGTGCTATGAGGCCGGCGACATGAAGGCCCGGGTCGCATTCGACACGGACGAGAAGGTGGCCGGGCTCTTCATCCTCGCGCCCGAAGCCCCGTAAGACGCGCACCCATGCCCGGCTTCGGGATTCGCCCGCCGAAAGCGGCTGCTCCGCAGGAAGTGTCCGCACCGGGTGTCCGCGTGATCACGCGCCGGCACCGCGCCGATCAGGCCGTCGACGCGATGCCGCACCACCCGGCCCGCCCGAGGTGATGGAGCGGGCCGGTGCGCATCAGGCCGTGCGGCGGCGCAGCAGGCGGACCAGCACCAGGGTGAGCACGATGGCCGCCACCGGCACCGCGGCCTTCCTCGCCAGCACCGGAAGCACCGCAGCTCCCAGGTCCACCGCCTCCGGTTCCGCGACCGGCCGCGACTCCAACACCGGCCGCCCGCTGGACGATGCGGACGCCACGGCCCCCGTCTCAGCGAGCGGCGCCTCGCGCAGCAACTCGGCCAGGCGGGTCGCGAACTGCTGAACGATGCGGTCGCCCACCTCGGACATGATGCCGCGGCCGAACTGCGCAGGCCGCCCGGTGATGTCCAGGTCGGTGCAGACGCGCACCCGCGTACCGGATGGGTCGGGGGTGAGCGTGGCGGTGACCCGGGCGGCTGCGGTGCCCGCACCCCGCATCTCGCTGCCGCTGAGGTCGAGGACGACCTCCCCGGCCTGCTGGTCGCGGGTGACGGTGCCCGCGCCGCGGTAACTCATCTGCACGGCGCCCACCTTGACCTTGACGCGGCCGGTGAACGAGTCGCCGTCGACGTCGTCGAGGACGGCGCCGGGCATGCAGGGGGCGACTTTCGCCAGGTCGCTGAAGAGCTTCCAGGCGGCGCCGGGGTCGGCGGGCACGGTGAAGGAGTGGTCGAGTTGCATGGTGCGTCCAGTCGGGTGGTGGTGGTCGGATCGATGTGGGCCGGTCGGCGGCCGGGGCCGGTCAGGAACCGGGGCCGGTCGGCGAGCGGCCACCGGTCAGGAATCGGCTGTCGCCTCGCGGATGAGCGTGCGGACCCGGTCCGGTGAGAGCGGCCCGCGGCGCACGACCACGCCGAGCGGGCGCAGAGCGTCCTCGACGGCGTTGGCCAGCACGGCCTGCGGGGCGATCGCACCGCCCTCGCCGAGTCCCTTGACGCCGAGATCGTTCATCGGGCTGGGGGTGTGCAGCTCGTCCAGGTCGAGATCGGGGATCTCGGACGAGGTGGGGACCAGATAGTCCATGTAGGTGGTGGTGCGCGGCTGCCCGTCGGGACCGTAGACCATCTCCTCGTAGAGGGCACCGGCGATGCCCTGGGCGATGCCTCCGGTCACCTGCCCTTCGGCGATCATCGGGTTGACGATGTTGCCGGCGTCGTGGACCACCACGTAGTGCAGGATCTCGATCTCGCCGGTGCGCTCGTCGACCTCGACGACCGCCGCATGGGCGCCGCCGGCGACCGCGAAGCCGGGCGGGCGGAAGTGGACCGTTTCGCTGAGCTCGGTGCCGTGCCGCCCGTCGGTGGGCTCGGGCCCGCCGGGCAGGGGTGCCTGGCCGGCCAGCCTGGCCAGCGTGAGGGAGGGCCCTTCGCCCGTCTTGGGGCCGATCACGCCGTCGCGCAGGTCGAGCCGGTCGGCGGGCACTCCGAGTCGGCGGGCCGCGGCGTCGATCGCCTTCTCCCGTACCAGCCGTCCGGCGCGGTGGGTGGCGTTGCCCGCGTTCACCAGCGCCCGGCTGGCGATGGTGCCGACCCCGAACGGAGTGGCCGCGGTGTCGCCGCCGACCACGTCGATGACCGTCATGGACACACCGATGGCGTCGGCGGCGATCTGCGCCATGGAGGTGCGGTGCCCCTGGCCCTGGGAAGGCGTGCCGAGGGCGAGCTTGATCCGGCCGCTGGGGGCGACGTCGATACGGGCGGTCTCGAACGGCCCAAGGCCGGTGGCCTCGATGTACATCGCGAAGCCGATGCCCAACCGGCGGCCGTCGCCGACTTTCCCGGCACCCTCGCGCTGCCGGGCGCGCACCCCCGCCAGACCGGCCTTGGCCACCGCACGGCGCAGCAGTTCGGGATAGTCGCCGGAGTCGTAGCTCTGCGGCTTGCCGGAACGGTCGACGAGTCCCGTCAGATACGGCATCTGCTGCGGTTGCACGAGATTGCGGGCCCGCAGCTCGGCCGGTTCGATGCCGAGCTCGGCGGCGAGGCGGTCCATGGCGCGTTCCATGGCGAACACTGCCTCGGGTCGTCCCGCACCGCGGTAGGGCGTGCTGAAAGCGGTGTTGGTGAGCACTCCGACGACGTCGATGTCGACGTTCGGCACCCGGTAGGGCCCGAGCAGATGGCACAGCGAGTTGTAGGGGACGACGAGGCCCGTCATGTTGTAGGCGCCGAAGTTGACGGTGATCCGGTCGCGCACGGCGAGCAGGCGTCCGTCGGCGTCGGCGGCGAGCTCGATGTGGTGCACCTGCTCGCGGGCGTGCGACGCGGCAGTGAGGTTCTCGCTGCGGTCCTCACGCCACAGCACCGGGCGGTCGAGTGCGCGCGCCGCGTGGGCGACGAGGAGTTCCTCGACGTAGAGGATGCCCTTCTGTCCGAAGCCGCCGCCGACGTCGGCGGCGATGACGCGCACGGTCTCGACGTCCTGGCCGAGGGCCCCGGCGACGGCGTCGCGGAGCCGGTGCGGGGTCTGCGTGTTCGACCAGAGGGTCAGCTGCCCGGTGTAGGGGTCGACCTGGGCGGCCAGCGCACGGGTCTCGATCGGCGAGGCGACGTAGCGGTGCGCGTAAAAGTCTCGCTGATGACGGCGTGCGCCTCGGCGAAGGCGCGCTCCGGGTCACCGACGGTGGTCGCGACGGCGAGGGCGCGGTTGTCCGGCCACTCCTCCTCGAGCAGCGGCGCGCCGAGAGCGAGGGCCTCGTCGGGGTCGACCACGACGGGCAGCGCCGCGTAGCGGACGTCGATCAGTTCCAGGGCGTCCTCGGCGAGATAGCGGTTCTCGGCGAAGACGACGGCCACGGGCTGCCCGACATAGCTGACCTTGGCACCGGCCAGCAGCGGCATGGGCTGCTCGCGGACCAGCGGATCGAGCAGTTCTGCCAGGCCGGGGGGTGTGCGCAGCTCTTCACGGTTGAGCAGCGGCGGCAGCTTTGCGGTGTCGTCGCCGGTCCAGACCGCGAACACGCCGGGCAGCGCGCGGGCGGCGTCGGCGTCGACGGACGTGATCCGGGCGTGGGCGTGCGGGCTGCGCAGGAAGGCAGCCTCGGCCGCGCCGGGCAGCGCGATGTCGTCGACATAGCGGCCCTGGCCGCGCAGCAGCCGCTCGTCTTCGACGCGCAGGACCGGCCGGCCGATCCAGCCGGTCGGCTCCGCGCCCGCGTCCGGCCCCAAGGGGCTGGCGGAACTGGCGGGGCTGGAGGACTTGGTCCGGGGGGTCATCGGCGTCACTTCCCGAAGCGCTCGTCGAGTGCCTGGCACACGGCACGGCGGATGTTGCGGTAGCCGGTGCACCGGCACAGGTGACCGCTGAGCGCGTCGGCGACCTCGTCGTCACCAGGGCGCTCCTCGGCCTCGGTGAGGCTGCTGACCGTCATGACAAGGCCCGGCGTGCAGAAGCCGCACTGCATGCCGTGGCACTCGTGGAAGGCGCGCTGCACGGGGCTGAGCTCGGCGTCCGCGGCGGCGAGGTCCTCGACGGTGCGCACCGCGCACCCCTCGCTCTGCACGGCGAGGGTGGTGCAGGAGCGCACCGGCACACCGTCGAGCAGGACCGTGCAGGCGCCGCAGACGCCGTGCTCGCAGCCGACGTGCGTGCCGGTCAGGCCGAGGCGGGCGCGCAGGAAGTCGCTGAGCAGGAGCCGGGACTCGACCTGGGCGGTGACCTGTTCGCCGTTGACGGTGAGGTGCAGTTCGTGCCAGGCGGACGGCTCGGCGAGCGGCGGGGCCTGGACGGGGCGTCGGGCGGGCGTGGTCATCGGCAGCGCTCCCATGCGGTGGTGCAAGCTCGGGTCAACAGGTGGGCGGCGGTTTCGCGCCGGTAGCGGGCGGTGGCATGGATGTCGCCCGCCGGGTCGAGGCCGGCGAGCGCGGCACGCGCGGCGGCGGCCACGGCCGCGGGGCCGCCGTCGGTGCCGTGGAGAGCGGACTCGGCCGGGCGCAGCCGCACCGGGACCGGCCCTGCGCCGCAGAACACCACGCGCGCGGCAGCGAGCCCGTCCACGGGTGCCGGCTCGCGGTCGAGCAGCACGGCGACGCCGACGGTGGCGAAGTCGCCGTGCCGTCGGGTCAGCTCTTCGAAGGCCCAGCCCCGGTGCGGCGGCTGCGGCGGCAGGACAACCTCGATGAGCAGTTCGTCCGCCTCCAGCGCCGTCTGGAACGTGGCGATGAAGAAGTCGGCGGCGGCCACGGTGCGGGTGCCGGCGGGGCCCTGGATCACGAAGCTGGCGTCCAGCGCGAGGGCGGCGGTGGGCAGTTCGCCGGCCGGGTCGTGGTGGGCCAGGCTGCCGCAGACGGTGCCGCGGTGACGGATCTGGGGATGGCCGATGTGCCCGATCGCGGCGGCCAGCAGCGGCCACCCGGCGCGGACGGCAGGGTCGGCCGCCACGCCGGCCTGCCGGACGGCCGCACCGATGTGCAGCGCGCCCGCGTCGTCGATGTCCAGCCGGTCGAGACCGGGAACGCGGGTGATGTCCACCAGGACCTCGGGCCTGGCCAGCCGCATGTTCAGCATCGGGACCAGCGACTGGCCCCCGGCCAGCACCTTGACGTCACGATCCGGATCGGCCAGCAGGGCGAGGACCTCGGCCACGCTGCCGGGAGCCACATAGTCGAAGGGAGCGGGCTTCACCCGGCTGCCACCTGACCTCTCGGACGGTCCGTGATCGAGCGTGTCGACGGCTGGGAACGACTCGTCCAGCCGGGTACGGCTCGTCCACGGGACGGAATATACCTTATTACTAAGATGATTTCCTCAGATGTCTCTCTTTGGCAAGAGGCAACAGCCGATTCGAGGTGCGTACGCATGCCACATGTGCTGGACCAGGCCGTCGAGTGGCAGCGTGCGGGCATCCGCTTCGCGATGGCGACCGTGCTGCGCACCTGGTCCTCGGCGCCGCACGCCGCAGGCGCGTCGATGCTCGTCGCCGAGGACGGCACGGTGGTGGGCGCGGTGTCGGGCGGGTGCGTGGAGGGGGCCGTCTGCGCGGTCGCCGAGCAGGTGCTCGCCGAGCGCGTGCCGGCCCGCGAGAGCTACGGCATCGCCGACGAGGACAGCTTCGCCGCCGGGCTGACCTGCGGCGGAACCATCGAGGTCTACGTTCGCGAGATCGGCCCCCAGGTACCGCTCGCACGGGTGGCCCGGGCGGTCGCGGACGGCGTTCCGGTCGCCCTGGTCACCTTGCTGAAGGGGGACGGGCGAGGTGGCGCGTGCCTCGCCGTGGGCACGCACGACGTGTGCGGGACGCTCGATGACGCGGCGCTCGACCGCACCGCGGCGGGCGCGGCGCGGGGGATGCTGGCGCGCGGCGACAGTGGCGCCGTACCGCTCGGCGCGGAGTCGGCCGGGGTGCCGTCGCCGATGCCGGAGCCGTTGTCCGGTCCGGGCGGGAGCCTGTGTGCGGTGCCCGGCGAGGTTCTGGTGCAGTCGTTCGCCGCGCCGCCGCGCCTGTGGGTGTTCGGCGCCAACGACTTCGCCCGGTCGCTGGTGCGGATCGGTGCGCTGCTCGGCCACCGGGTCACCGTCTGCGACGCCCGGCCGGTCTTCGCCACACCCCAGCGCTTTCCCGGGGCCCACGAGGTCGCGGTGGACTGGCCGCACCGCTGGTTCGCGGCCCACCAGGAGCAGGTGGACGCGGCCACCGCCATCTGCGTACTGACCCACGACGCGAAGTTCGACGTCCCGCTGCTGCGGCTCGCACTGCGCAGCCGGGCAGGCTACGTGGGCGCCATGGGGAGCCGGCGGACCCACGAGGACCGGCTCGCGCGGCTTCGCGCGACGGGCCTGTCGGACGCCGAGCTGAACCGGCTGCGCTCCCCCATCGGTCTTGACCTGGGCGGCCACGGGCCCGAGGAGACGGCGTTGTCCATCGCCTCCGAGATCATTGCGCTGCGCCGCGGCGGAAGCGGACTGCCGTTGACCGGGCGGACGACGCCGGTGCACGCCGCAGCCGCCACCCGGCCCTGGACAGCGGACGCTTCGGCAGAGGACGCCGGAGCGATATTTTTGAACAGCCGTTCAATCGCCGGTTCCGGGGCATTTTGAACACCCGTTAAAGTGACGGCGTGGTTTCTCGGGGCAAGAAGAAGGACGATTCGACACGGCGCAGGCGCACGCACGACCCCGCGCGCAACCGCGGCGCCGTTCTCGCGGCTGCCCGCCGACTCTTCGCCGCGCACGGCTACGAGAGCGTCTCCATCCGTGCCATCGCCGCCGAGGCCGAGGTCACGGCAGGCCTGGTGATGGCCTACTTCGGCAACAAGGACGCGCTCTTTCGCGAGGTGGTCGGCGCGGGCGCGGGCATAACCGCCGATGTGGTCGCGACCGCCGGCGACGGCCCGCACCAGCTGTCCCGCGCCCTGGCCCACGCCTATCTGGAACGCTGGGACCGGCTCCCCGCGGACGACCCGTGGTCCGCCCTGATCCGCTCCGCCCTCACCCACCCGCCCAGTGCCGTCCTACTGCGCACCGTCCTGGACAAGCAGGTCGGCAGGCCGCTCATGGAACTGCTCGGCGACGCCCCCGGAGCCGAGACCAGCGCCGCTCTGGTGCGCAGCATCCTGTTCGGCGTGATCATGGAGCGGTACCTGTTCGCCCACGAGCCCGCCCGCTCCGTGCCCACCGAGGAACTGGAGCCCGCACTCGCCGCCGCGCTCGACGTCGCACTGACCGCCCTGCCCGCCGCCCGCGCGCCTAAGGACGCCGTGGACCGCATCCTCGCGGAGTGGCGGGCCGAACGGCCCGCCACCGACGTGTCGGCGATGGCCGTCTTCGGCCGCCTGCACCGCTGCTTCCTGCGCTACCAGGCCCAGATCGGCCGAGTCCTCGAACAGCACGGCATCACCCTCGCCGGCTTCGACGTGCTCGCCGCGCTCCGCCGGGCGGGAGCGCCCTACCGCCGCACCGCGGGCGACCTCGCGGCGTCCTCTCTGGTCAGCACGGGCGGCATCACACTGCGCGCGGACCGGCTGGTGACGGCCGGTCTGATCGTGCGCGAACGGGACGAGGAGGACCGCCGCGTCGTCTACCTGCGACTGACCCCGGACGGGCTCGCGCTGGCCGACCGGCTCGCCGACGAGCACTTCGCCAACGAGCTCCGGATGCTCGCGGGACTGAGCACGACGGCGCGAAGCCGCCTGTCGTCGCTGCTCGGCGACTTGGAGCAGTCCCTCGAACATTCCGCGGCCCACCAGCCACGGTAGGATCACACCGTCCTGCGGCCCGGATGATCCCCCCACGGGTGGTCCACCCACCAACCCCTCACGCGGGGCGCGACGCAGCACAGCGCAGCCCCGCAGCAGGAGGACCCATGGCGCAGCCCGGCCCGCAAGGAGCCGGCACCACCCCGCGGACGCCGAAGACACCGGCGCCGTCCGGTGTCGGCAACACGGGCGATGCTGTCGACGCCGTCGACGGCATCGTCGCGGACTGGCACCGTGAGCGGCCCGATCTCGACACCGCGCCGCTCCAGGTCCTGGCCCGGTTGCACCGCACCTTCACTCGCTATCAGGCGCTGCTGACCGACTCGTTGGACGCCCACGGTCTGAACGTGGCCGGGTTCGACGTGCTCACCGCGCTGCGTCGCGCGGGCGCACCGTACCGGCTGACCGCGGGCCAACTGGCCGCCAGTGGGCTGATCACCTCCGCAGGGGTGACCCTGCGCGCCGACCGGCTGGAGAAGGACGGTCTGATCGTCCGCGAACGCGACGGGCAGGACCGGCGCATCGTCTACTCTCGACTGACCGAGCGCGGCCTCACCCTGATCGACGAGGTCTTCGACCGCCACCTGGAAAACGAGCGGCGGATGCTCGCAGGCCTGTCCGGCGACGAACGCAGGCTGCTCGCCGCGCTGCTGGCACGTCTGGAGCATTCGCTGGAGCGCGCCGAGGAGCGACCGGAGCAGCCCCGGGACTGACGGCGGCACGGCGCCCTGACGCACGAGTCCTCAGGGCACTGCCAGGTCGGATAATCCACGTGCGGTCTGGTCGCCCCGCGTGATATTCCTCCTGCCATGGGCGATCTTGTGACAGCGCGGCTCGTGCTCCATCCGATGACCGTCAGCGAGGCTGAGCAAGTGGTGGCGGGCACGTCGCACAGCGGTGCCCGATGGGCGCCCGGGTACCCCACCGACGGGGACGTGCTCGCCGCCAGGCGCTTGCTGGAGACCTGCGCGAACACCGGTGATCCCCAGCCGTTCGGCAACTACGAGATCCGTCGCTGCGAGGACGGTCAGGCGATCGGCGGCCTGGGCTTCCACGGACCCGCGGACGAGAACGGCAGCGTCACGATCGGCTACGGCCTCATCCCGTCAGCACGAGGCAAGGGATACGCCTCCGAAGCCCTCCGCGGACTGCTGCTGTTCGCACGGGCACGCGGCGTCACCTGTGTGAAAGGCGACGTCGGCCACGACAACATCGCGTCCCAGCACGTCATGACGGCAGCCGGCATGCGCCCAGCCGGACAAGATGAACGCCTCAGGTACTTCGAGATCGCCTGGACCGACACGATGGCGGATACCGACCCACGCTCCTAGCCGGACCGCGGCCGAACGGTGGCCGATCACCGGACCCGCCCGTCGAGGTCGTCGGCGGCCGGCACGCCGCCGTTCATCCGCCGTCCGCCGCCCCGGGCGTGTTGTTGTCCCGGGCCGCCGCGAACCCTGTTCCTTCCACCGCGTGTTCGTCGCGCTCCGGTGCGCCGGCCGCCCATCGAGCCCCTTGCCGTGCGTCCCGCTCGCCGGCAGCGGCGAACTCGGCGAGCGCCGCCGCCACCATGGCCGAGACTCCGGTCTGCAGGGTGAGGCGGGCGTGGAGGCGGTACTCCGGCGCGTGGTTCTGGGGCAGCGCCGCCAGCTTCTGGGCGGCGGAGGTACCCGGTGCCGCCGCCCACTGGTCGGGGCCGGTCGCGCCGAGCATCCAGTAGCCCGCCCTGATGTCCGCGAAGCCGTGCAGCTCTGCGCCGGCACCGGTGAGCAGCGCAAAGTCCTCGGTGGCCAGGGACGGCGGCCAGCCGGTGACCCGGTGCTCGCCGAACAGCGCCCGGTGCGCCGCCCGTACGCCGCTTGTGACCTGCGGATCGGGCACCGTGGCGGTGGAGCGGGAGACGACGTCGACGGTGACCTGCGCGGGCACGGCGGACGCCGCCGCCTCCGCACGGACGATCCGCTCCACCGCCGCGGCGGCCCGGTCCAGCACCTGCTCCGAGAAGCCGCGGGCGGTCACCCGCAGCACCGCACGGTCGGGCACCACGTTGCCGGTCAGACCGGCCTCCAGGGAGCCGACGGTGACGACCAGTTGCTCCGACGGCGCGGTCTCGCGCGCCACGACGGCCTGCAGCCGCAGCACCGCGGCGGCGGCGATCAGCACCGGGTCCGCCGCCAGATACGGCGTCGACGCGTGGCCGCCGGATCCCGCGATGACGGCCTCCAAGGTGACGCTGCCGGCCATCACCGGCCCGTCCGCGTGCGCCACCATCCCCGCCGGGAACGGCGCGGTGTGCTGGGCGAGGACGACGGAGGGCGGTGTGAAACGCCGGTACAACCCGTCTTCCAGCATGGCCCGCGCCCCGCTCAACGTCTCCTCGGCGGGCTGGCCGACGACAAGGAGCGTGCCCTGCCAGCGGTCCGCGGAGCGGGCCAGCCAGGACGCGGCGCCCGCCACGCACGCCAGATGCGCGTCATGGCCGCACGCGTGCGCCACCGGACAGGTCCGCCCGTCGGCGGTGGTGCCCGTCGCGGAACTGACGTAGGACAGCCCGGTGGCCTCCCGCACCGGCAGTGCGTCGAGTTCGGCGCGGAGCATCACCACGGGACCTGGCCCGTTGCGCAGTTCGGCCGCCACGCCATGGCCTCCGACACTCCGCTCGACCCGTTAGCCGTCGGCCGCCAGCCAGGTGGCGAACCGGTCCGCGGTGCGCTCCTCCGCCCCCGAAAGCTCCGGGTTGCGGTGCAGATCGAGATAGAACCCGGCCACGGGTGCGAGGAGCGGCGCCACACCGGGGAGCGGGTCCGGTCTGCCCGGGGATGCGGAAGCGGCGGGAGGTCTCATGGGCCGAATCTCCAACGGGTTGTGTCAGCGAGGTGACAGCGAACGGAGAGGGGTGGTGCAAGTACACGCGCGTAGAAAGGACAGTGCCGGGAGTCTCCGAGGGCCCCGGCAACTGGTTCACCGGCCACGGCCACCGCCGTGCCGTTCCGCCTTCCATGCCCACAAGGAGCCATCATGGTCAACCCGCCTGCCAACAGCCTCGCCTCCCTCGCACAGGAGATCCTGGACCTGGAGGCCGAGACCTTCGAGATCACCGACTACTCGGACGCCAGCGAGGTCATGCTCGGCTCCTCCACCAGCTGCTCCAGCACCAGCACGTGCTCCAGCACCACCAGCTGCACCGCCTGACGCGGCGGCATGCCCGGCCCCTGGGGACGCCAAGCGTTCCCAGGGGCCACCTTTTCTTCTGTGCCGAGACCGTGGCTGCGGCCCGCCGTGGCGCCGCCGGAACCGGTCAGAGAAACGGGGCCGGTCAGGGAAACGGATGCGGCACCCGGCGCAGCTCCGCGTCGGTCAGGTCCGTGTCCGCGCAGCCCGCCGCGGCGGGCGGCGGTGCGCAGCCGTGGCATGGTGCAGGGCGCGTTGGCGCGCCCAGCCGAAGTCGATCGGCAGTAGCCCGGGCACGAGCGTGCAGACCGTGACGCAGCCCGACCCGGCGCTGCTCAGGCGTGGTCTGGTCCACGACGATGACGTCGAAACCGCGCCCCGGTCAGCTCGTCGCGCAGCAACCGTACGTCGTCCAGCAGGTCACCGGTGCGCGGCCGGCGCTGCTCCCAGGCGGCGTAGAGCTCGGCCAGCGGACGCACCGCGCGGCGGTTCGAGATAGCCGCGGGCATGCTGCGTCATCGCGCGGCAGGCCGAACAGCGCCGCGTGGTCCGGCAGTCGGCGCACCAGTCCGAAGTCCTCGGCCATGGCCGCGAGTTCGGCAGGCCGCTCGGCCACCTGTCGGGGCAGGTGCGGGATGTAGGTGAGGATCTCGGAGACGCGCGGACTCCACCGCCGCTCAGCGGGTCGAAGGCCGCACCGGCGGCGAACGCCAGGGTCCCGGCCCCGTCGTCGCGGCGCACCGCGAGCCCGGTGACGACCGGCACCGCCAGGTCCACCCGGTTGTCGAAGACATGGACGTCGTAGCCTGGAGTGCGGCCCGGTCGACCATGGCACCGATCGCGGGCCGTGTGCAGGAGCCCAGGTCGATCTCGGTGAGCGGCAGGTCCGCCGTACCAGCCGAGCAGAAAGGCGTCCCGCTCGACGAGCTCCAGCAGTCCGAAGCAGGACTGCCTCCTCCGTGCAGCTGCCGATGGCACAGCCGTTGGAGCACTCGAAGACGAAGTTGTCGGCGGCGGTGCCCGCGCTGTAGTAGACCAGCCGGGCCGGGACGAGGACCGGGCGGTCGTCGCGCAGTGAGTAGCCGGTGACCCATGGGATCGGCCGGTCCGGGTCGAACGGGGCCGACCATCGGGTCCGTCGCGAATACGTCTCGTGGCGCGTAGAGACCGCAGGCGCGCGGGTCGAGCGCGGTGTCGCCCGAGCTCGCCAGGGACGTCCACCGTCACGGGTGTGCGGTCGCGGCGGTGCGTGCCCGCGTACCGCTCGAAGCCCTCCAGGAAGGCCAGGTCGCGGCTGGGGGCGAAGGAGTTGGCCTGGCCGCTCCACGTCACGTCGGTGAGACCGGCGTACCCGCGCATGAAGACGGTGCCCGCGACCGGCGCCGTGGTCGGCGAGGTGACGTCGCTCCAGGTGCGCGGCGCCCAGCACCCCGCACACCGGGTTGGCCAGCGCCTCGGTCGGCAGCGGGTAGGCGTCCGGGCGGCGCAGCCGGTAGCGCGTCGGGGGCCGGTTTGGGCCGGGGCACCAGCGGCAGCGGGTGCGGCGTGCGGTGCCGTGTCGGTGGCCAGCGCGCAGTGCGGGCACAGCGGCTCGGGCAGCAGCGGCACGGTGCGCACCAGCAGGGTCTCCAGGTCGAGCCGGGTGACCCGGGGCAGTGCCGCGTCGGCCGCCACGCGCGCCCGCGCCGGCGCGCCGAGCCCCGTCGCCGGCACACCGCACGGCGGCGGCCAGCAGACAGGGACCAGACGGCGTCGACGGTGTAGTCGGGCAGCAGCGGCCAGTCGCCCGCGCGGCACGGTCGCCAGGCCCGGTCTCCAGAGCGTCGCGTTCGGTACGGGTGCGCAGCCGCTGCCAGCGCATGGCCAGGCAGGCGCCCGCAGGCGCCGGGCGCCGTCCGGATGCCGCGCCCCACGGGCCGACCAGGACCGCGTCCGGCGGTGAGGTGCACCTCGGCCGCGTGCGCCCGGGGTGCGCCGTCCGCCGTCACGGGTCGGCCGGCGCGCCGTCCAGCACGTCGGCGGCGCCGAGGACGGCGACCACGGGTGCGGGCAGCGCATGGCGCGGGCCGCGGGCGGCGAGCCGGCGCTCCAGCTCGCGGCCGGGCGTGCTCCAGCGGTCTACCGTGCGGCGGCGCCACGGCGCGGCGGCGGCGTGGGTGGTCATGTCCGGTTGCTCCAGCGGAAGATGCGGGCGGCGATCAGCCCGAAGAGCACGGCGAAGACGGCGAGCCCGGCGCAGTCCAGTGCGACGTCACCGACGCCGCCGCGGCCGCCGAAGGCGTCGGTGAGCGCCGTCGTTGAGGTAGCGCAGCGGCAGCACCCGGCGACTCGTCTGCAGCCAGCCGGGCATCAGGTCCTCCGGGTAGAACGAGCCGGACAGGAACGCCATCGGCACCATCACGCAGTTGGCGATGGCGGCGACCGCCTCGGGTGTGTCGGCGAGCGAGCCGACGACCAGGCCGAGCGCGAGGAACGCGGTGATGCCGAACACCAGCAGCGGCAGCGCCAGCGGCCAGCTCGCCGCCAGGTGCAGGCCGAAGACGCGGCAGCAGCGCGACGGCGGTGAACAGCACCGTCTGGACGAGGCCCACCACCGCCGCGACGTCAGCGCGAGGCCAGCACGGTGGCAGCGGTGTCGGGGTGCGCCAGATCAGCCGCAGGATGTCGTCGCGCCGCCAGTGCATCAGCGCGAACGCGACAGCCGAACACGCGCCGCGTTGCCGATGCCCCAGGACAGCACGCCGGGCGCGATGTAGTTGATGTACTGCAGGCCCGTGCCGTCGACCTTCTGGCCCTGGAAGATCAGCCCGAACAGCACGAGGAAGACGAGCGGGAAGGCGAAGGTGAAGAACACGGTCGTCTTGTCCCGCACGGCTCGCCAGGTAGGTGGCCCTGGTCAGTGCGGCGTAGGGGCTCACGCGTGCTGCTCCGCTCCGGTCAGCGTCAGGTAGGCGTCCTCCAGGGTGGCGGTGCGCACCTGCACGGCCTCGATGTCGACGAGGTCGCCCAGCGCGGTCAGCACCCGGTTGGCGGACGATGGTCTCCATGACCACCTCGTCGCCCTCGGCGATGACCCGGTCCACTCCTTCGATGGCGCTGGCCTGCTCGAAACGTGAGCCGGTGCGGCCGGCACCAGCAGCCGGGTGGGCGCGCCCAGTGCGCGGATCAGGTTGCGCGGGGTGTCCAGAGCGCCACCGGCTGCCGCCGGCGATGATCGCCACCCGGTCGCACAGCGCCTCGGCCTCGTCGAGGTAGTGGGTGGTGTAGACGATGGTGCGGCCCTCGCTGCGCAGCGAGCGCAGCACGGTCCACAGGTCGCGGCGGGCCTCCGGGTCGAGGGCGGCGGTCGGCTCGTCGAGGAAGATCAGCTCCGGCTCGTGGACCAGCGCGGTGGCCAGGGCGAGGCGCTGGCGCTGGCCGCCGGACAGGTCGTCGACCCGGGTGTCGCGCCTTCTCCTGTGAGCCCGACCAGCTCCAGCGCCCGTGCGGCGGCTTCCGCGGCCAGCCCGTACAGCGCGGCCACCGTCCCCAGGTGCTCCCAGGCGGTCAGCCGCACGAAGAACGCCGACGACTGCGTCTGCACGCCGAGCCGGCGCAGCAGCGCCGACATTGCGCGGCCAGGGGCTCTGGCCGAACACGGTCACGGTACCGCCGTCGGCCTGCCGCATCCCCTCGACGATCTCGACGAGGGTGGTCTTGCCCGGCGCCGTTGGGCCCGAGGATGCCGAAGAACTCCCCGCGGCGCACGGTCAGCGAGACGCCGTCGAGCGCGTGCGACCTCCCCGTAGTCCTTGCTGACGCTGTCGAGCACCACGACGGGCTCCGTGCGGCTTGTCGTCTTCGACCATCTCGCCTTTCCTCTGCTGAAATGAACGGATGCCGGGGCCGTCCTCGGGGACGGGCTCCGGCGGGCGCGCCGCTGCGCGGGAGCGCGGGTGGGGTGTGTGCGGGCCTGGCCGCCGCCGCGGTGCCGGAGCCGGAGCCGGAGCCGACCACGGCGTCCTGCGGGCGGCGCCGCAGCCGCCGTCCGACCAGGCCGAGTGCCCACAGGATCAGTGCGGCGGCAACCACGGCGAGCGGCACATACCCGGCCGCCCCCGACCAGCGCCGGGGCAGCAGGACACGCAGCAGCGGGCCGCAGCCGGCGAGGGCACCGACCGTCAGCGCCGCGCAGAGCACCGCGTAGCCACCGTAGATCAGCCGCAGCCGCATTCCGTAGGCGCCCATGCCCGCGCCGCGCCGAAGAGCGGCACCGGCCAGCCGCCGCAGGAACGCCCGGCTTCCGGTGGCCAGTTCGATGAGGCCCAGGCCGTAGCCGAGCGCCTTGTAGCCGTCGAGCGGCGGCAGCGGGACGAGGTTGAGCAGTGCCATGGCGGTGCCGAGCAGCAGCAGCGCGCCCAGCGGGGCGCGGGCCTGGGCGTGCTGCGGCAGCAGCGCCCAGAGCGGGTAGAACGGCAGCAGGAAGAGCGAGGTTGGCGACGGCGCCCGCGGCTGCCGTCGCCACCTGCTGCCGCCGGTGCGCGAAGAACCTGACGTCCTCCACTTCGCAGTACAGGTAGGTGGTCATCAGCCGCCAGCGCAGGCCGATCTCGGCCACCCGGCCGCCGAATGCCCGGGCGACCAGGCCGTGCGCCAGCTCGTGCAGGGCGAGGCTCACCCACAGCACACAGCCGACGGCCAGCAGCAGCACCGGCTGGTGGACGGTATCGGCCGGTCTGCCGGACCAGTTCGCCCAGGTGCACGCCGATCCCGGCGAGCAGGGCGAGGATCAGCACGCCCAGGACGGCCAGGGCGAACGGGCGGCGGGCGGCGGCTGGGTGGCCGCATGCAGCCGGTCCATGAGCGCGGGGGCGTCGGCGACCAGCCGGGTGTGGCCGTTGAGCAGGGTGGCGCGGCCGGCCGGGGACGGCGGGGCCGCGGGGCGCTGGGCGTTTCGGATCCGGCCGGCGAACCGTCGTCCAGCAGTCGCCGGGAGTGCAGCAGCCGCAGCATCTGCCCCCATTGGGCCGTCGCCCAGCCGTGCGCCGAACCGCTCCGCGTACTCCTGCCCGATCTCCTCCAGCGACGCGGCTGCCGTCCAGCCGCGCGATGATGAAGTGTTCCTTCGCCCCGACCTCCAGACGGCGGCCGTCGCGCTGGTCCTTGAGCAGATGGATGACGGCCGTGCCGCGCGTCAGCTCCGGCCCGAGCAGCACGTGCTCGACCGAGCCGCGGGCGGGCGGCGAGAAGGGCGTCCGGTCGTCACTGCGCGGCCACCGCCGTCGGTTCACGCAGCGCCCGGCCCAGGACGTAGGAGAGGAACGCCTCGTCCCGGATGGTCATCGACAGCCGGTTGTTGGTCATGTGCAGATACGGCGACAGCAGCATCGGCAGCGCCTGGCCGGGCTCGGACAGGGCGATGTCGCGCGTTCCGTCCCAGGACCGGACGACCAGGTCGCCGCGGACCGCCAGCTCCTCGATGCGGCCCCGCAGTTCGGCGCAGTGCTCCGCCCAGCCCTGCAGGAAGCCCGGCAGCCGCTGTGGCGCACCGTCCGCCAGTGCCGCCCGCACCTGCCGGAAGCGCCCGGGCAGCGCGTCGTCCATCGCGGTGTAGGCGCGGTCGTACCCGTTGTCCGCGGTGAAGTTGGTTCCGGTGAACGCCTGGTTCCAGAAGTGGTGGTAGCGGTCGAGGAAGCCGCCGAGCGCCTCCTTGTCGGAGATCATGGACGCCGACATGACCATCATCAGCTGCGCCGACAGACCCAGCAGGATGGTCCGCAGGTGCAGGTTCATGCTCCGCTGTGCCTCGATCACCAGATCACTGGAGTGCTGGAAGTGCCACTCGGCCAGCGCGACGCCCGCCGGGCCGCCGTACTTGCCGTACTCGGGCTCGTAGGGCTGGTCGAGGAAGGAGTTGTTCGGCCGCAGCCGCATCCGGCCGTCCGCACCGAGCAGTTCCGCACGCTGCTCCTGCGAGTACTCCAGCTTGAAGAACCCGGCGCCGAGTCGGAGCGAGTGCGGACTGCTCTGACCGATGCGACGGAGGTGCTCCGGCGCCGGGCGTCGACCGACTACGGTGCCGGTGCGCGGCGTCGGCCAGGATGGGGCCATGCCGACGCCCACCGACTTCGTCACCCGACTCCGCGCCGCCGCCCGCGAGCGCCGCGCGGCGCGCCCCCGCGGCCCCGAACTCGCCTCCGTGGAGGACCTTTCCGGTCCTGGAGGCCTGCCGCTGCGCCGCTACCGGCCAGCCGACGGGCCCCGCCCGCTGCTCGTGTTCCTGCACGGCGGCGGATTCGTCTTCTGCGATCTCGACACTCATGACCGCACCTGCCGCCGCATCGCGCTCGCCTGCGACGTCGACGTCCTCGCCGTCGACTACCGCCTCGCCCCCGAACACCCCCACCCCGCCGCCGTCACGGACGCGACCGCCGTCCTGCGCTGGGCGCGGCCTGCCGCCGTCGCGGGCGACAGCGCGGGCGGATTCCTCGCCGCCGCGGCCTGCCTCGCACTGCGCGCCGAGGGTGGCCCGCTGCCCGCCGTTCAGGCCCTGATCTGCCCCAACACCGACCTGACACTCGCCCAGCCGTCCATCGTCGAGAAGGGCACCGGCCACGGCCTGGAGGCCGACGCGCTCGCCGTGTTCGTCGAGGCGTTCGTCCCGGACCCCGCCGACCGTCCCGCCGCTTCACCCCTGCACGCCGACGACCTGACAGGCCTGCCGACCACCCTGGTGGTCACCGCAGAGCACGACCCGCTGCGCGACGAAGGCGACGCCTACGCGCACCGCCTCGCCCAGGCCGGCGTAACGGTCCGCCACCGCTGCGAACCCGGCCTCGCACACGGCTTCATCCAGGGCATGGACCTCACCGACCCCACCGCCGCAGCCGCCCACGAACGCATCTTCACCGACCTGCGCGACCTCATCCCCCGCTGACACACCGCGCGCCGCACCCCGGCGGTCCGCATCGGGACGTGCTGAACGGCTGGGTCGACGGGGCTGGACGCGCCCCGTCAGTGGTGTGTCAGCGGGGCCGGGCATGCTGTTTCTCGTGAACGGCAGCGGGAGACCGGGGCCGGGAACGGATGAACCAGGGAGAGGTGCCCGGAGCGGTTTATCGGGGACCTTCGGACCTTTGGTCTGCTGGGTCGGATCCTTTGCGGGTCCGCGCAGGTTCGAATCCTGCCCTCTCCGCCCACTCGAACGGCTCCGATGGGGCCGCGGACTGCAGACGAGGCCGCGCCACCGGCGTACCCCGCCGAGCAGAAGCCCGCGATGGCGCTTCCCTCTCGGAGTGCCGGGCCTTCGTAACGGACCCGGCACTCAAGAGTGATGCTGCTCGTCAGCTTGGGCCGCTGGCCAGCTTGAACCGCTCGTCAGCGAACGAGTAGCTGTACGCGTCGCTGCCGCCGTTGCGTGCCTGCTTCTCAGATCGTCGCCACCCGGCCGGCGTACCGCTGGGTCCAGCCGGTGCCGGAGTCCGCAGTGATGATCACGTCGTAGTAGCCCTCGTGCGTCGGCCAGGTGACGACGGTCGACCTGCCGGCGGCGACGGTGCGAGTCCGACTGCCGCCGAGGTAGTCGTTGGCCGTCAGGGAGTACCGCACCGCCTGCGTCCCGTCGTTGTGCAAGGTGAGCCGGACCTCCCCGTGCGCACCGCCCACGAGGTGGACGTCGACGCGTGGGATTCCGATGTTCTTCTGGGCGGCGGCGGGTACGACTTGGCCGGCGAAGGATCGCAGGAAGCCGTCGGGGCCGTAGATGGAGAACGCGTATGTGCCGTCGGACTGCTGCGCGTCCCACGTGTACTGGCGCGGATTCGACGCCGACACGGTGTACGGCGTGTTCGAGAAGTCCTGGTGGGCATCGGGGAAGACCTGCAGGCTGACCGCCTTGCCGTCGGGCCCGCCGGCGAGGGTCATCGAGGCGGTCACCGTGCCGGCGGAACGGTCCTCGGTGAGTGTGGCGTGCGGATGGAAGGAGAGGCCGCGATGCTTCATCCTGTCGGCTGTCATGGGCGGCGGCGTGCCGTTGACCGGGTCGGCGATGACCGCAGGACCCGGCCGCGGATGGGCGAAGTCGATGGCGCTGGTGAGGTCACCGGCGATGGAGCGGCGCCACGCCGTGATGTTCGGGTTGGTGAACGGCTTTCCCAGGTACTTCGCCCAGGTTTCGAGGAACTTGATCGTCGAGGTGTGGTCGAAGACCTCTGAGGCGACGTACCCGCCGCGCGTCCACGGCGAGACGAGCAGCGTCGGCACCCGCGGGCCGAAGCCGTACGGTGTCTCACCGGAGAACTCACCGGCGGTTCCGGCCTCGGGACGCGGCGGCAGCACATGGTCGAAGATGCCGTCGTTCTCGTCGTACGTGACGATCAGCAGCGTGTGGTTCCAGATATCGGGATTGCTCTGCAGGGTCTGCAGGACCTTGTTCATGTACCGCTCGCCGTGCACCGTGTCGAAGACCGGATGCTCGCTCCACGCCGCCGGCATCACCACCCACGAGACCTCTGGCAACGGGTGCTCCGCGCCCGGCTGGCACGCGGCGATGAAGTCACGCAGAACGCCGTTCAGGTTCTCCTCGGAGTCGTCGTTCACCACGCCGGTGCCGGCATAGAGGAACGAGTTCGCCTTCCAGATCTTCCCGGTGCCCTCCGCGAGGTCGGAGTCGCTCGCACTTCGCGGGTCGAACGCCTGGAAGCTGTTCGTCACATTGCAGCCGTATTCTCCGATGAACCCGTTCTGGAGGCTGCCTTTGACGCCGTTACCGCTGTTGTCGGAGAAGATGCGCCAGTTGACGCCCGTTGACTGCAACTGCTCGGGCACCGTCTGCCAGGTGCGGCTGTAGTCGTTCTGACCGGCGTTGGTGGTCTCACCGTTCGCCGTACCCGTCATGAAGTAGTACCGGTTCGGGATGGTCGGCCCGTGCAGAGAGCAGAAGCTCATGTCGCAGACCGTGTACTGCGAGGCCAGCGAGTACATCCAGGGCATCGTCTCGGGCAGGTAGTACCGCATGGCGTTCGTGCCCTTGTCCACCACCCAGGTGTTCCACCGGCCGCCGTTGGCGCCGTAGAAGGCGTGGTTGCAGGAGGCCTGACTGGTCGAGGCGAACGGCGTGACAATGTTGCCGGCGGTGTCACGCTGCTGGAAGACGGTGGTGCCGTCCTGGAACGTGAGCACCTGCTTGTCGTTCTGCCCGCGCACACCGGGCAGCTGGCCGAGATAGTGGTCGAACGAACGATTCTCCTGCATCAGGATCACGACATGCTTCAGGTCGGCCATGGTGCCGCTGTAGCCCTTGGGCAGCACGTGGACCGGTTTGCGGTGGTGCCGCCCGCTGGCGGCGATCGCCTCCGCGGGATCGAGCCCGACGGCCATCGCGCCCGCCGCCACGCCGGCCGTCTGGAGGAAGCGGCGGCGCGGGAATCGAGCACCCTCCCCAGCGTTTCTGTCGGGTTCAGGATTGGTCTCGTCCGTCATCGAGGGCACCTTTAATCGCGATCTGAAAGTGAGGTCCAGCGCTTCTCGCGTCATGCGGAGGAAGCTGGAAACGGCACATTGTCGGCCGCGCGCGAACGGTATCTGGACCGCAGACGAAATGTCAGGGGTGAAGGCCCGAAAGGTTCGAGGTCGGCATCCGGGCAGGTGACCGCGTGCTGCGGCTGGCGAGCGCATGAGCCGGACCCGGGTGGTGCTGCTCTCGCCTCGTGCTCGACCAGGCTCACCCGTCAGCCGGTCCGCCGGCGGAGAGTGGCTGTGCCTGTGCCTCACCGCTCGCTCGGCCGGGCGTGACACGGGCAGGAGAGCAGCAACCACCGCGCCTTCCCGGTCGGGAAGCGTGCAACACGGTGCAGGAACCAAGTAGAACCATCCTAACGAGCCCCATGGAGTCCAGCGGCAGAAGGCCGCTGGCGATGACCGTCGGAGAGTTGTAATGTCCTGGGCCTGTAGCGTCCTGACTCCGCATCAGTTGTTCTGTTTAGTACCGCTTCCGCAGGGCGAATGATCGTGGCTGTCAGTTGGTCAAGGGGAACATCCTGAATGTGTCACGACTCGCACGCTGGTCTGCCAGAGGCGCATCCGGGGCGGGGGGAACTCGCTGAAGTGGTGCCGGACCTTCCCACTGCCGTGTTCATCACAGACCGCGCAGGGAATATCACAGCGTGGAGCGCACAAGCCGCGGATCTCTTCGACCGTGCAGCCGCTGATGCACTCGGACTCACCTGGAACGCCCTGTTCGACGCGGACGCGTCCAGTCAGCTGGAGGACGCCCTCGTCAGAGCGGGCCAGGGTCGGTCCTGCACCCAGCTGCTGCACGTCAAGACCGATGACGGCCGCTTGTTACACCTCTGCATCACGTGCACCCCGCTCACCGATTCCGCCGGCGAGACGGTCCTGCTCTGCAAGATCAGCGACATGGAGCTCGGCCGCCGGACGGAATCGCAGATGGCGTTCATGGACGAGCTCATGCAGAAGTCGCCGATCGGCCTGGTGATGGTCGATGAGAACCTCCGCTACGTGCTGGTCAACGACGCCCTTGCCGCGATCAACGGGATTCCCGCACAGGCCCACATTGGGCGGCGGGTAGGGGACATCGTCGTGACCGAGGACGGCGGGGCGTACGAACAGCACATGCTGGACACGCTGCGGACCGGTGAGCCACTGCTCGGTCTCCTGGTGAGTGGCCGCACGGAGGGCCATCCGGACACCGACCGGGCCTGGTCGGTGTCCCTGTTCCGGCTCACCGGCCGTGAGAACCAGGTCCTGGGCCTGGGCGGCATCGTGGTGGACATCACGGACCGGCAGACCGCCCTGCTCGAAGCGTCCGCGGCCCGCCAGCGTCTCGTTCTTGTCAACGAGGCGAGCACGCGGATGGGCAAGACGCTTGAGATGCCGGAGATCGCGCGGGAGCTCAGTGCGGTCGCCGTGCCCGCCTTCGCCGACATGGCAGTGGTGAAGGTACGCGTCGACCTGAGCGGCGACTTCGCTCCCGAGATCGGCCAGACCTCGGTCCGGCTGCGTAGGCTCGCCGGTCTGGACGCGATGAACAGCGCCGCCTCCGATGAGGTCTTCCGCATGCACAGCGAGGTCACCGAGAAACCCGGATCGCTGCTGCACCAGAGCATGCAGAGCCGCGAGGCCAGACTCCTGAGGACGATCGACGACGAGACCGTCGCCGCCTTGGCGCAGAGCGGTATCGACGCCGAGCTGATCCGCAAATCCCGCTTGGGTTCCCTGATCGTCGCCCCCTTCGTCGCTCGGGACCGGGTGCTCGGCGTCGTGTTGTTCGGCCGCTCCAAGGACCGGACACCGATGGCCGACGATGACCTCAGGACCGCTCTGGAGTTGGTTGCGCGCACCGCGACCTGTCTGGACAACGCGCTGGTGTACAGCAACGAACGGCGTATCGCGGTCGCGCTCCAGCGGAGCATGCTTCCCGAGGACGAGGTCATCCCGCAGCCACCGGGCCTTGAGATAGCCCACTTCTACCGGCCCAGCAGCCGCGCCGCCCAGGTGGGAGGCGACTGGTTCGACGTCATTGCCCTCTCGGGCCACCGGGTCGCCTTCGTGATCGGCGACGTCATGGGCCACGACATCCAGGCCGCAGCCAACATGGGCCAGCTCCGCACCGCCATGCGCACCCTGGCCCAGCTCGACCTGGAGCCGATCGACCTGCTCGCCCATCTGGACGAAACCGTCCAGAAAGGCACGACGATGCAGTACGCCACGTGCGTCTACGCCGTGTGCAACGTCGTGACCCGCGAATGCAGCATCATCTGTGCCGGTCACCCACCCCCACTCCTGCAGCATGCCGACGGCACCACCGAGATCATCGCCGTCTCACCGGGCATGCCCCTGGGCGTCGCCACAGGTGACCCCGAGTTCGCGGTCACCGAACTCGTACTGCCGCCGGACAGCACGCTCGTGCTCTACACGGACGGGCTGATCGAGCGCCGCGGCCAGGACATCGACACCGGCATCGAGAACCTGCGAGCCGTGCTTGCGCTGCCCGCGGCCTCCGCGCACGATCTCTGCGAGCGGGTGGCCGGTGCGCTGGGCCGCTCCGCCGCGGAGGACGACCTCGCGATGCTCATGGCGCGGGTGCCGTCCGGCTGCGACCGCGCGTTCGCCCGGTGGAAACTCTCGCCAGAATCCGAGTCCGTATCCCGGGCGCGTTCCATGGCGCGACAGGCACTGCGCGACTGGGGCCTGGACTCGCTTGAGGACACCACCGCGCTCCTGGTCAGCGAACTGGTCACCAACGCCATCCGGTACGCGGACGGTGACATCGAACTGCGGCTAGCCAAAGGCGGCATCCTCGTCTGCGAGGTGACCGACGGGAATGTCCACGTTCCCCGGCGGCGGCGCTCCGGCCCCGAGGAGGAAGGCGGCCGGGGGCTGACCATCGTCAACGAGTACTCGCAGGCCTGGGGCACCCGGCCCGTCGCCTCGGGCAAGGTCGTCTGGTTCGAACTCGCCCTCCCCCAGCAGCCTCAGTAACCCCCAGTAGTGGGTCTTCGACCGAGCCTCCCCCACCGGTCCTGTGGGGCGTCAGGCAGGCTCGGTCGCTTCCGTATGCGCCTACTCCTGGCCTGAATGTGTGGACTTTATACCTGATATGACTGGACGTCATATGCAAGGGGTATCTCATCCCATGGCTTGATTTGATATGAGACAGTGCCATGGCTCGGGGGGGGCTTCAGTGACACACATGGGCGAAGACCTGTGTCAGGTGTTGGTGAACGACGAAGGACAGCACTGCGTGTGGCCGGCCGACCGGGAGCATCCACCGGGCTGGCGAAGCACCAGGCAGCAAGGGACACCAGGCGAGTGCCGCGCCTTCGTGGACCTGGCCTGGACGGACCTCCGCCCGCTGAGCCTTCGCTCCGCACCGGCGGATTCGGCGGCCATCCGACCGCAAACGACGGAGGTCCCCCTGCACCGCCTGGTCAGCGCCCAGGCGGTGCGCACACCGGACACCCCCGCAGTGTCCGCGGCGGGACGGCGCCTCACCTACGCCGAACTCGATGAGCGCTCCGACGACCTGGCCCGGCGGCTCGGCGCGCTCGGGGTCGGACCCGAGACCGTCGTGGGTCTGTGCGTCGGCCGCACTCCCGCCCTGGTGGTCGCCATGCTCGCGATCCTCAAGGCCGGCGGCGCCTACCTCCCGCTGGAGACGACCCACCCGCCCAGACGCCTGGCGTCGCTGCTCGCCGGGTCCGGCGCCCGTGCCCTGGTCACCGACGGCACCGCGCCGATACCGCCGGGCTGGGGCAAAGCGCCGGTGGCAGTCCTCGATCCAGATGGACGCACCGACCTCTCCCTGGGCCCACAGGCGCCGTCCCTGCCCACGGTGACGGCAGCCCACCTCGCCTATGTCATCCACACCTCAGGCTCGTCCGGCGCGCCCAAGGCGGTGCACGTCACCCATGGATCGCTGGTGAACCTGCTGGTGTCGGTTGTCGAGCGGATACCTCTGACGGCCTCGGACGTGATGCTGGCCGTGACCACCGTCTGCTTCGACATCGCGGGTCTTGAGCTCCTCGCGCCCCTGCTGGCGGGCGGGCATATCACCATCGCGGCTCGCGCCGAGACCGTGGACGGCACGGCTCTGGCCCGCCGGCTCGCCCAAGACCAGGTGACCGTCATGCAGGCCACGCCCGCCACCTGGCAGCTCCTTCTCGACTCCGGTTGGCAGCCCACCGCGGGACTGACGATGCTGTGCGGCGGCGAGGCGCTGCCCGCCGACCTGGCCCACCGGCTACTGGCAGGCGGGGGACGGCTGTGGAACCTGTACGGACCCACGGAAACCACCATCTGGTCATCGGCCGGCCGGGTCATCTCTCCGGTGGGTGACATCTGCCTGGGCGAGCCGCTGGCCAACACCCGGATCCACGTACTGGATGCGCACCTCGATCCGGTTTCGCCGGGCGGGGTCGGGCAGATCGCCATCACCGGGCGAGGGCTCGCCCGAGGCTACGGGGGACAGCCCGGCCGCACCGCAGAGCGCTTCGTGGCGGACCCCTACGCCACGCGCCCGGGAGAACGCCTCTATCTCACCGGCGACCTGGCCCGTCGGCTGCCGGACGGCTCCCTGCTCTTCCTCGGGCGCAGCGATGACCAGGTGAAGGTGCGTGGCCACCGCATCGAGCCGGCCGAAGTGGAGGAGCACATCGTCGGCCATCCGCTGGTCCGCCAGGCAGTCGTCGCGGCGGCCGGCACGTCCGCCGCCGGCCGGCAACTCGTCGCCGCCGTGACCGCCGTGGCGCCCGGGATCGATTCGGGCACGTTGATCCGGAACGTTCGCCATGGGCTGGCGGACACCGTGCCGCCCTACATGATCCCGGACCGGATCATCGTGCTGCCTGACATGCCACTTGCCGAAACGGGCAAGGTCGACCGGCGCGCCGTGGCCGCTCTCGTCACGGACGCCGGCGCACCGGGCCCACGCACATTCCTGACACGAGCCAGCACGGCGCTGGAACGCGAACTCGCCGAGGTCTTCAGCACCATTCTCGGTCTGCCGGAGGTGGGCGTACACGACGACTTCTTCGAGTTGGGCGGCCACTCGCTGCTCGCGGCACGTCTGGTGCTGCAGGTCCAGCGGCGTTTCGCAGTCCGCCTGCCGCTGGCGGAGTTCGTCCAACGAGCCACCGTCGCCAGCCTGGCCGCGGCGATCGCAAAACCGCAGCAAGTCCCGCTCGCCGGCACCGCGTCCGGGCTTGGACCGGGGCCCTCCACCGTCGAAGGACCCGCTGCCGATGTCCACCTGGACGAGTCCATCACCGCAGTCGGCAAGGCCACGGCATGGCCGCGGCAGCCGCGCCGGATCCTGCTGACCGGTTCCACCGGATATCTGGGTGCCCACCTGCTCGGCGAACTGCTGCGGCAGACCGACGCGGAGATCGTCTGCCTGGCGCGTGCCGACAGCCGCACCGCCGTCGAGGAGCGCCAGGCCAGGGCGCTGCGCCGCTACGGCCTGACCGGCAACAGTCTGCGGACGACGGTGCTGCCCGGCGATCTCTCCCGCCCGTGCCTGGGCCTGTCGGCGGCGGACTTCGCCGAGTTGGCCCACACAGTGGAGGTGATCTACCACTGCGGGTCCGAGGTCAACCTGGTACTGCCGTACGGCTCCCTGCGCTCCGCGAACGTCGGCGGTACGCGAGAGGTCATCCGGCTGGCCTGCACGACGCGTGCGAAGCCCGTGCACTACGTGTCCACGGTCGGGATCCTGCGCGGCACCGACGCGCCGTCCCCGTGGACCGAGAAGGCCGCGGCGTCGAGGCCGCCGGGGACTCCTGACGGATATGTCCAGAGCAAATGGGCGGCCGAACGCCTCCTCGCTCTTGCCGCCGACCGTGGGCTTGTGGTGAGTGTGCACCGGCCGTTTCTGGTCATGAGCCACACCGCGACCGGCGCCTGCACGGCGGACAACTTCCTCTCGATCATGCTCAGGACGTTCCTCGATCTGGGGGTCTTCCCGGACTGCGACGCGCTGCTGGACATCGTGCCTGTCGACTTCGTCAGCCAGGCGATGGTCCGGATGTGCCAGAGCGTGTCGTGCGCCGGTGGGACCTACCATTTCGCCAGTCCCCGGCCCGCGAGCTTCCGCGATGTGCATGGCTGGCTTCGCTCCTACGGCTACCACGTGGAGCCGGTCTCCTACCCGGAGTTGCGCGACCGGTTGGCGGGCCTGGGTCCCGACCACCCCGTATACCCGGTCCTGCCGCTCCTGGAGGCCAAAGACGCCGACGCCGAGTACGCGGCGATCTTCAACCAGTCGTTCAGCTGTACCCAGACCTGGCGGGCCCTGCGCGAGAGCGGCATCATCTGCGAGCCGGTCGGGGAACCGCTCGTGCACCGGGCACTGTCGTATCTGGTCCGCACCGGCTTCCTGGAGCCTCCCCGGCGTCAGCGTGAGCGGCTTCGGTCGTTCTGAGGAGGAGGTGGACCCCTTGTCTGACCCGATACCGGGGCCTGTCCGGGACTCGCTCCTCAGCCGCTTCGACACGGTGGCGGCAGCCCGCCCGGCGGCCGTGGCCGTCAGGACCGGCCACGTCCGCGTCAGTTACGCGACACTCGCAGAGGCGTCCCACCTGCTCGCCAAGCGGCTGACCGCCTGCGCACGGGAACGTTCGGGGCCCGTCGCGGTGCTCCGTGAAGCAGGTCCGGGCCAGGTGTGCGCCGCGCTGGCCGCCATGCGGTGCGGCAGGCCCTACCTGCCGATCGATCCCAGCTATCCGCGGCAGCGCGTCGAGCGCATCCTCGGCGATGCGGCCCCCGCGGTGCTGATCGCGGGCAGCGACGCCGAGCTGGCGGCCGTCGGCGCCGTGGCCGACGCCCAAGGCCTGCTCGCGTCGCTCCCGGTGGAACGCGGACGGTGGGGCGAATCCGCTCCGGTGACCGACCGGGACGCCTACGTGATCTACACGTCGGGATCGAGCGGGACACCGAAGGGCGTGGTGATCGGCCACCACAGCATCGTGAGCCTCCTGGACGAGTTCGCGACCCGCCGCCGGCTCGCCCCGGGAAGTCGGCACAGTGCCTGTGCGAGCCCGGGGTTCGACGCTTCGGTCTGGGAGACCTGGACTTCGCTGAGCTCCGGCGGCGAACTGTGCGTCATGCCGGACGGCTGCCGATGGGACGCCACCGCATTCGTCGACTGGCTGGCGGACGAGGACATCGCAGGCGCCTACGTGCCCGCGGCCTTCCTGCCCGCCCTCGCCCAGGCTTCGGACCTCGGCATCGACCTGCGCTCCCTCAGACGCATGATGGTGGGCGCGGAACCTATATCGCGTGACGTCCTGGGCGCGGTGAAGCGCGCTCTGCCCGACCTCATGCTGCTCAACGCGTACGGCCCCACCGAAGCCACCGTCTGCTGCTTGTTGTACGAGGCGAGCGCCGACGACAGCGGTCCGCAGCGCGCGCCGATCGGGACCGCGATCCGCGGCGCGGAGCTCGTCATAGCACCGGCACACGGACGGCCCGGGCTCGTCCTGCCCGCCGGTCCGAGCGGTGAACTGCATGTGGGCGGAACACCGGTCGGGCGGTATCTGCATCCGGAGGAGGGGCAGGACGCGGCTTTCTATCCGCGGACCGTCCCGAACGGCCGGCCCCGCGCGTACTACCGGACCGGTGATCTGGTGCGGCGCGACGCCACGGGCAGCCGCACCTTCCTCGGCCGCGTCGACGACATGCTCAAGGTGCGCGGCTACCGGGTGGCTCCGCAGGAGATCGAAGGGCTTCTCCTGCGTCTGCCGGGTATCGCCGAGGCCGTGGTGGTCAAGCAGACTCCGACGGCCGCGTCGGGAACCGACGGCGAACGGCTCGTGGCGCACATCGTCGCCGCCACCGGGGTCCGCCTCGGCGTTCTGGGAATCCAGCGGCGGTTGAGGGAGCAGTTGCCCTGGTACGCGGTCCCGCACTGCCTGATCCGGCAGGAACCGCTTCCGCTGACCGAGCACGGCAAGATCGACCGCCATGCCCTGGCGGCGCAGGGCTACGCACCCGGCACCGGCCGATCACCCAAGACCGCATCTGCGGCCGAACACCCACTGCTTGGGCTGTGGCGCAGCGCGCTCGGCCCGGCCGCGGACCCCCGCACCTCCTTCCTGGACAACGGTGGTGACTCGCTCACCGCCGGCCGCCTGGCCGCCATGCTGGCCGGGCGGACGGGACGGCAGGTGCGGATGATCGACGTTCTGCTGGCCGACAGCCTTCAAGCACTGGAACAGAGCGTGCCGCGCGGACCGTCGGCCCGCGGACCGGTGGTCGGCCGCCAGCATGCGCTGCTCACCCCGGCACAGCAGGGACTGATCTGGGAAGAGCAGCTATCGGGGATCGAGGCCGCGTACGCCGAGTCGTGCCTGTTCGTCTTCTCCCGTGCGGTGCCGGTCGACCGGCTCCGCACGGCCGTGACCACCGCCCTGGGCAGGCATCCCGCCATCGGTGGCCGGGTCGAGGGCACTGCGGACCCGTCCGGTGCCGTCCTCCATCTGGGCCGAACCGTTGACGTACGCACGCACCGACTCGACGCCCTGCCGACGGATCTGACGGCACTCGCCGACCAGCTGCGGCGTGAACCGCTGGACCTTCAGACCGGCCCGCTCGGCAGGGCCCGGCTGATCGCCACCCCCGAGGGCTGCGTCGCCCTGCTCCTCACCCTGCACCACGTCGTCTGCGACACCTGGTCACTGCACCTGCTGCTCCGGGACATCGCAGACGCCTTCGCCGGGGTGGGGCCGCCTCCTCGGTCCGCCGCGACCGCCTGCGACTACGCCGCCGCCCAGACGGCTGCGCGCTCCCGGGCCGCGGTGGCTCGCCGGGCCACCGCTCTGGCCGGCACCGCGGCCAGCGGTCGGCGTGAGCCGTTCCCGTCTCCTTCTCCGCAGGTCTCGACGCTGCGGACGGCCATCGACGCGCAGACCGTCGGCCGCATCAAGGCGACCGCGGCGCGAGCCGACGTCACGGTCTTCGCCGTGGTGTGCGCGGGCTTCGAGTCCGCCCTCACCACCGTGCTCGACCCCGGTCGGTTCCTGTACGCGACTCCCGTGGCCCACCGGGAGAACCCGGACTTCGGCCAGGTGGCCGGCTGCCTGATCAACACGGTGCCCATCGCCTCGTCGGTGTCCTCAGTGCCGCCGGGCGACACCGGACAGCTGCTCACCGCGGTCGGCCGGCAGGTGATCGCCGCCCTGTCCGCGTCGCACCTGCCCTATCCCGACCTGCTGTCCGCGTTGCGCCAGCGCGGCGTGCACCAACCGCCCCACCGGTTCCTCCTCATTCACGATTCCCCGCTGCGACTGCACCTGGGCGACCAGGAACCGACCGGCATCTGCCTGCCTCCGATCAACGCCCGGTCGGATGTCTACTTGTCGTTGAACGACTGCGGTGAAAGGTTCGACGTCCATCTCCATACGGACGCCGCCCGAGTCGATACGAGGACAGCACGCTCCATCCTCAGCGCCTTCGAACGCTCGCTGTGGGACGTGACCACCTGAGCCGCACTGCGGGTCGAAGTACTGGGTGAGGTTGCCGGCGTCCGAGTCGCCCCGGGCGTCGCCCCGCTACGGGCGGCCCTCCTCGCGTTGTGGGCGGTCGTGACCGCCGTGGCAGAAGTCGGGCCCCTGCCGGTGGTCCGGCGCCGAGAGCGCGCTCGTGGTGGAGGACTGCGCCGCGCACTCGGCGCTGTCCATCATCTGATCGCTGTCCGATGCGGCATTGGCGAGGCTCACGCAGCACACGGCCAAAAGGAGACCGCCCACGACCAGAGGCAGGCTCCGGCGTCGGGGCGGCGGAGCCAGCAGGGCCCGCACCCGTTGCGGCACCGCCCCGCCGGTTGCGGCCAGTGTGGCGGGACGGGGCACACCGGCGGATGCCAGGGCGGCGCGCCCGACGGCGCGGGCAACGACCGTGCGATCGCCGACCCGGACTGCGGCTTCCTCGTCGGCCCAGCGTTCCAGGACGAAGTTGCCCGCGACGGCCAGCGATCGCAGCAGCGGGTTCAAGGCCGCCGTGAGCCGCCACAGGCTCTGGAAGAGGTGGTGGCGGCCCCGTAGATGCGCCCGCTCGTGCGCCAACAGGGCCTGGCGCTCTCGGTCGCCGAGCGCGCGCAGCATTCCCCGGGAGACCACGATCCGTCCCGGCGCCCCGGGCAACGCGAAGGCCAGCGGGACATCGTCGTCGAGTACGGCAAGCTCTGACTCTTCCGGCAGCCGGGCGGACTCCCGCCGCGCCCAGGCGACATGACGGACCTGCCCCACGCAGGCCACTCCCAGCGAGACGATGCCCACGGCCAGCACCAGCGCACTGGCGACCGCGACGACGGCGTACACCGGGTCCTCGGCGCGCAGCGCAGCCACCGACCAGCGCCCTTCCTCCGCGACTTCCGGGATCTGTGCCACAGCGGTGAAGGCGAGCAGAGCCAGCGCCCCCGCCCAGCCGACCGCCGCCACAAGCGCGGCGCAGGCCAGCGCCCAGGAGGCGGGGCGCGGGGGCAGCAGACGCGCCAGCCGAGGCGCGAGCACGGCGAGCACGGCCGTGATGGCGAACGGGACGTAGACGCTGATCAACACGGGCTCATGGCCTCTCTCGGGAGCGCTCATTCTCGACGCACCCGTCGTGCCCGGACAGCAGCTGGTGCAGCACGTGCTCGTCCTGCGCGGACAGCTCCGACACGAAGCGGGCCAGCACCGCCTCACGGTCGGCGCCACCCTCCAACAGCGACCGCATGCGCTCGGCGGTGTGGGACGCCTCGTCCCTGACCGGCTCGTAGGCGTATCCGCGACCCTCACGATGCCGAACGAGCATGCCCTTGTCGTACAGCCGGGACAGGATCGTCAAAACGGTCGTATAGGCAAGGCCATCCGGCATCGCCTCCCGGACCTGGCGGGCGGTCAGAGCGCTGTCCGCAGCCCAGAGCGCGGCGAGCACATCGCCTTCCAGTTCACCGCGCGCCCGTCTGCCGGATGACCCGCGCACCTCGTCGCCCCCTTGCTCCTCCACCGGATGCCGCCCTTCGCCGTCCGCTCGTGTGCAGAGACTACCGGCCGATCTCCTACTACTTGTAGGAGGTATAGTCCGGGCTTCGAACCGTGAACTACTACAACTCATAGAGTTCCGTCGCTCCTGTCATGTGCGAGGAAAGCCCATGCCCCACGCCGCAAGTACGGCGCTCGGACTCGCGCCCGCGCGCCCCGTTCCGCAGCAACACGCCTCGTCACCTGACGCGGGGCGGATCGCGATCGTCTCCGCAAGCGTCGGCGCCGGCCATGACGGTGCCGCCGCCGAACTGGCCCGCCGCCTCACCGCGCAGGGCTATGTCGTGACCCTCTTCGACCTGCTGGACCTGCTGCCCGCCCGGCTGGGCCGCACCGTCCAGGAGAGCTACCACCGGATGCTGGTGCGGGCCCCGTGGGCCTACCAGCGGATCTACTCCAGCACCGAGCGGGCCGGGGGCGGCGGTCCGGTGGCGCGGGCGCTGCTGCGCGCGGCGGAAGATCGGGTGCTGCGCGCTCTGCCTGCGGGCACCGGGGCGGTCGTCTCCACCTATCCGGGGGCCAGTCGGGTCCTGGGAAACCTGCGTCTGAACGGGCGTCTGGCCGTTCCTGTCCTGACTTATCTGACCGACTTCTCGGTGCATCCACTGTGGGTGGCCAGGGGCGTGGACGTGCACCTCGCGACCCACGCCGTGCCCGCCGCCCAGGCGCGGGCCGCCGGAGCCCGGGACGTGCGGGTGCGCGGGCCGGTCACCGATCCGCGTTTTGGGCCCTGCGACGCAGCGCAGCGCGACCGTGCGCGGGCGAAGTTCGGGCTGCCGCGCGACGCCCCGCTGGCCCTGCTGGTCGCCGGGTCCTGGGGTGTGGGCCCGGTCCGCGAGGTGGCCCTGGAACTCCGTGAGTGTGGCGCCGCGGTCCCGGTCGTCGTGTGCGGCCGCAACGAAGCCCTGGCCGAGCGGCTGCACGCCGACGGTATCGAGCACGCCTTCGGCTGGGTCGACGACATGCCCGGCCTGATGCACGCCGCCGACGTCCTCGTCCAAAACGCCGGCGGGCTCACCTCGCTGGAGGCGTTCGCCTCGGGCCTGCCTGTCGCCAGTTACCGCTGCATACCGGGCCATGGGCTGACCAACGCCGCCGCCCTGGACGAAGCCGGCGCGGCTGTCTGGATCCGCGACCCGGCCGACCTCAAGACGGTGCTGTGCGACCTGATCGACGGCCCGCTCGGACGCCGGCAGAAGGCGACGGGCTTCGATCTGTTCGCCCCGACCCCGGACAGCGGTCCGGCGGCCGAGATCGCACGCGTTCACCAGGCGGGCCGCCACGAGCACGCTCGCTGGTGCGCCGCGCCACGGCGACGCACTCCGCGTCGGCTCGCCGCCATCGCCGCCATCGCGTCCGCCGTGTGGGCGAGCGCGGTCGCCACGGGAGTCGCGGCCAATTACCACGCCCCGGACCTCATCCACACCATCAGTCACGGCCTCGACCCGGACCACCACGCCCCGCACCACGCACCGGGAACGGGAGACCACCACTCGTGAGCATCGCCCGGGTCCTGCGCACGGCCGCGCTCGCCACCCTGCCCGCCCTCATCGCCGCCCACGCCGCGCCCGCCATCTCCACCTTCGGACCGCTGCGCAACCGCGCCATGCCCCGCCTTGCAGGCCGGGGCCGCCCGGACCACATCGCCCTGACCTTCGACGACGGACCAGACCGCCACTCCACCCCGCACTTCCTGCGGCTGCTCGCCGAACGCCGGGTGCACGCCACGTTCTTCCTGCTCGGCAACGAGGCACACCGCCGCCCAGGGCTGGTCCACGAGATCGCGGCAGCCGGCCACGAAATCGGCATCCACGGCTGGCTGCACCGGCCTCTGCTGCTGCGCGGCCCACGCGCCACCTTCGACGACTTGGGCCGGGCCCGCGACACCGTCGCCGCGATCACCGGGCGGCAGCCCGCGCTCTTTAGGCCCCCGTACGGCATCATGTCGGCCGCAAGCCACCTCGCGGCGCGCCGCCTCAACCTCACGCCGGTCCTGTGGACCTGCTGGGGAGAGGACTGGACGGCACGCGCGACCCCGCAGTCCGTCCACCGCACCGTCACGGCCGACCTGAACAGCGGCGGCACGATCCTGCTCCACGACTCCGACTGCACCTCCGCCCCCGGCGCCTGGCGCTCGGCACTGGGCGCGCTCCCTCGAATCCTCGACACCTGCGCGGAACGGGGCTACACCGTCGGCCCGCTGCGCGACCACGGCCGGCCCCGGCAAGGCGCCCTCGCCGCAGATGCCCGAACAGACGCCCGAGGAACAGGCTGACCGTGGCGCCATCAGGGTCGGCCCGCGGTGCAACTGCTGTGCTCGCCGTCCGGGACGCCGAGCACCGGGGCGGCGGGTCGGGGCGGCACTCAATACGGTGGCTGCCCACCTCGCTCGTCTCCGGCATGCCCCCGACGGCCGAAGATCCCACGGAGGATCATGCACCACAAGATCCTGATCGCCGAGGACGATCACGCCCTGCGTGACGTGCTGCGCCGCGGCCTGTGCGACGAGGACTTCGAGCCCGTACTCGCCGCCGACGGCGCCACCGCCATACGGCTGGCCACCGACGACATCGCCGCACTCGTCCTGGACGTCGGACTGCCCGACGCGGACGGTCGGGACGTCTGCCAGGCGCTGCGCGCCAACGGCTTCACCGCCCCGATCATCTTCCTGACCGCCCGCCACCACCTCACCGACCGGCTGTCCGGATTCTCCGCCGGGGCCGACGACTACCTGCCCAAGCCCTTCCACCTCGCCGAACTCGTCGCCCGGCTGCGGGCCACGCTCAAACGCGCCGGGCCACCGGCCGTGGCCGCGGCCGGAGATCTGGTCCTGGACGCAACCCGGCACAGCGCGAGGGCCGGCGACGACGTCCATGTAGACCTGTCCCCGACGGAATTCCGCCTGCTGGCCACGCTGGTGGCCGCGGGCGGCTGCCTCGTGCGCCGCCGCGACCTGATCAGGGCCGCCTGGCCGGACGGCGCCCAGGTCAGCGACAACACCCTCGACCAGTACCTGAGCCGGCTGCGCCGCAAGCTACGCATGGCCGGCAGCAGCCTGAGCCTCACGACGGCGCGCGGGATCGGACACCGGCTGTCATGAACGGTCGTGTGCGCCGCCTGACTCCCCGCACCTTGCGCGGCCGGCTCTCCCTCGTGGCACTGACCACCGCCGCGCTCTTGATGACCGTCCTGACCGTGGCGTTCAACACCATGATGGACCGGCATCTGCAACACCAGGCGGACGACGAGCTACGCAACCGCGCTGCAGCCGTCGCCACGACCATCGACACCACAGGTCCCCGGGTGCGGGTGCTGGAGACCGTCAACGACCGCCTCCTCGACGCGAACGTGTGGATCTACGCCGGGACACGGCTGCTGGAGAAGCCGCCGTCCACCACCGCCTACGACACGCCGACCCGGGCCGCCGACCGGCTTGCCGCACAGCACAAGCGAGCCTGCTCCACCGTCGATGCCGAAAGCCCGCACGCCGTGCGCCTGTGCTCGGATCTGGTGGGCAGCCGTCACGACGTCGCTGTGGTCACGGCCCTGGACCTGGGTCCGTACCGGAGTTCGGCCGACACCCTGTTGCTTGGTTCCCTGATCCTGGACGCCGTCATGCTCGCGTGCACCTACGCGCTGACGCGTCTGGCCGTCGGACGGGCGCTGCGCCCCGTGCGCACGATGACCGACCAGGCCACCCAGTGGAGCGCCGTCGGCTCCGACGCACGCTTCGGCGCCGAGGACCATCCGGCCGAGCTGGCCCGCCTAGGCGCCTCGTTGGACGCGCTGCTGGACCGCATCCGCACCGTGCTGCGCCACGAGCAGCAGCTGACCGGGGAGCTGTCCCACGAACTGAGCACTCCGCTCACCCGGATCATCATCGAACTCGACTGGTGGCACGCCCGCCCCCGCTCGACCGCCGAAACCCGTGCCACCCACCGGGTGATAGGCGAGGCCGCCCAGTCCATGCGCACCATCTGCGACACACTGCTGAACGACGCACGCGAGGGCCCGCAGAACGCCTCCACGGCCCCCGGCACCACTGCCGTCGCACCCGTTCTGCACCGACTGGTCGAGAACCTGGACGCACGCGAGCAGGTGAAGACCGTCGTCGACGTGGCGGATGCGGAGCTGGAGGCGGGCGTCGCGCCCGCTCTGCTCGAACGCATCGTCAGCCCGCTGCTGGTCAACGCGCTCCGCTACGCCCGCTCCACGGTGACCTTGTCCGCGCGGGAGTTGCCTGGCGGCGTGCGCATCGACGTCACCGACGACGGACGCGGCGTACCAGCGACGTTCGTCGACGACCTCTTCCAGCCCGGCCGCCGTGCCGACTTCGGCGACGGGCACGACGGCGCGGGCCTCGGGCTGCCGCTCGCGCGGCGCCTGGCCCGCGCCGTCGGCGGCGAGGTGTCCCACGATCCCGGGCACACACCAGGAGCACGCTTCCTGGTCGACCTGCCTGTCGGGTAGCAGGCCGCCGACTCCATGCGAGTCTTCCGGCCCCGGGCGTGTGACGGTCGCCGCGCGTGCTGCCGTCTCAGTCGGCCTGCTGAGTGACCGGCTCCCGTCGCGTCGTGTGCAAGGCGGTGGTCCTGCGCTCCTGGACCTGCGCGTAGGCCATCAACCCGAGCAGAAGAGCGAGCAGCACCGCCGAGGAGCCCGCGGTGCCAAGGTCCAGACCGCCCTTGGCGACCGGCTTGGTCAGGAAGTCGCCGGCGGTGGCTCCCAGCGGGCGGGTGAGGACGAAGGCGATCCAGAACAGCAGCACGTTCGAAACCACGGGCGTCTTCATCAGCGCGGCGAGAACGGCGAGCCCTCCCGCCACGAGCAGCGCTCCGCCGGCGTAGCCGAGGCCGGAGCTGTCGGAGAGGAAGTCGCCCATGGAGGTGCCGAGGGTGTTGGAGACGAGGATGGCCGACCAGAAAAGGCTCTCGCCGCGGAAGGTGACGATGTCGCGGATCTGGAAGGTCATTCCAGTCGCCTTCCAGACGGCGAAGACGACCAGCAGGACCGAGACGAGGATCGCGGCACCGGTGGGGTAGCCGAGGCCGAGCCCCTGCGGGCCCCATCCCAGGGAAGCGGCGCCGTTCGAGAGGTACGTGGCGCTGGCGTCGCGGTTCATGAAGTCGGACATGGTGGTGCCGGCCATGCTGGTCGAAAGGATCACAGTCCAGTAGCAGAACGGGTGGTAACGACTGGACCTGAGCTGGACGGCCAGCGTCACCACGAAGATCAGGAACAGCGCGATCGTGGTGAGGAAGTAGCCGAGCCCCAGGGTCTGCGCGAAGAGGTCACCGGCCGTTTCACCGAGGGTGGTCGCAGCGATCTTCATGATCCAGAACGCCAGTGTCACCTCTGGGAGTTTCTTCATCACTGACCTGGTCGTACTCGCCACGTCGAGGTCGGTGAGGATTTCTGGTTGCTCCAAGGCGGGGCTCCCGTGCGGTCGTACGGCAGGGCGCCCGCTCCGCGACGGGGACGAGCGCCCTGTGAGAACAGGCACCGCGCAGCGGCGATCACCCGCGACCGATCTTGGCAGCGTCCGTCTGAACGCATCCTGAACGCCCGCCGCGCGCCTGTTCAGGCCGCGTGTCGCACGGTCCGCTGCGGCTCCGACACATCCTTCCGGGTCACCGCGAGGTGAACGACCAGGCCGAGAATGACGGCGAGGAAGAGCGCACTGGTGATCACGGTGCCGAGGCCGAGACCGCCGTCGCCTGTGGGCTGGGAGAGATAGTCGCCGATGGATGCGCCCAGCGGACGGGTGAGAATGTAGGCGATCCAAAAGCTCCACACCGCGTCCAGGCCGAGCTTGAAGTGCGCCAAGGCAACCGCGGCGATGGCCAGGCCGAACAGGACCGCGGAGAGCCAGTAGCCAAGGCCCATACGCTCGGACACCAGGTCGCCGGCCGCAGTGCCGAGGGCGAAGGTGAACAGGACGGCGAGCCAGTAGAAGGACTCGCGACTGGTGCTGTCGATGCTGTGGATGGACAGCGTCCGCTCACGCCGGTACCAGACCACGAAGACGACGGCCAGGACGATCGCAAAGACGGTGGTGCTGGTCTCCAGTGGTACACCCATGTTGTCGGTCAGGTTGTCGCTGATCAGCGTGCCGACGACGCTGATCAGGACGACCGCGAGCCAGTACACGCCCGCGCGGTAGGCGCCGGTGCGGAACTGCACGACCAGGACGACCGCCAGCAGGGCACTCATCAGCACCGACACGCCGGTCAGGCCGAGGCCGGCCTTCTCGTTCAGCAGGTCGGCCGCGGTTTCGCCAACGGTGGTGCACAGCACCTTGATGATCCAGAAGTAGACGGTGACTTCGGGCACCTTGTTCCAGCGCAGCCGGCGACCTGAAAGTACTGGCTGCGGGCCGGCCGCCGAAGTCGCGGGAGTCGGTGAGGTCTCGTATGTCATGAGACCCGACCGTGTCATCGAATACCTGAACGCATCCTGACTGCCGTCCGGCATCAGCCGCTTCGCCCGCGCGGTGAAGCCACCCGTACGGCGAGGCGGTCCGTAGAGCCCACGCCACCGGCCGTCGGTCACCGTACGCCGGGCGCCACGTACACCTGGAGAACACCGGCCCGCTCCACGGGCCAGGCACGCGCGTAGGCGGGCGGACGGCCACCCGGCCGGGTAAGGACGGCGAAGGGGGTCCGGTGGGCGGCCCGGCTCAGTTCGGCCGCGGTGGTGCTGGCGTCGTGGCCCGCGGTCTGTGCCGAGCCACAGCCGGTGTAAAAGGCGATCGGGACGGCCTGGTAGCCGCTGAGCAGGCACGGAGGCCGCAGGCCGAGCGTGTGGAGGGCGACCGCGGTACGGGACCAGTCGGCGCGGGCGGCGGCGGAGTTGCGCACGGTGCGTTCCAGGACGACGTACTGCACGGCCAGATGGCCCGCCAGTCCGGCCGCCATGAAACTGATGGCAAGGGTGCGCGCCGCGCCGCGGGCCCGGGCGGTGACCAGATGGGCGAGGCCGTAGGCGACGGGGAGAGCGAGCAGGGCATAGGCGGGCAGCAGGAAGCGTGGGGCCGCGTAGCCGATGAGGAAGAGGTAGGGGCCGGCTGCCGTGACGGCGCAGGCCCCCGGAAGCAGGACGGGCAGCGCGCGCCGGGCGCGAACGGCGCCCACCACGCCGAGCACGGCAAGGAGCGGCAGCGCGAACCACCACAGGGTCATCACCGGGCTGGGAACCGATCCGACGCAGGGCCGGCACAGCGTGCGCCCTCCCAGACTGCGCACCTGGTCGACGACCGCCAGGTGCCAGTCGAGGCCGCCCTGGATACGAGAGGCATCAAAGAGGCGCTGCACGAGGCCGCCGTAGCTCGCGTACGCCTCGATCACCCACTCGCCGCCGCCGGCCAGCAGCCCGACACCCAGCACGACGAGGAGGCGCGGGCGGCGAAAGGAGAGGGCAAGCAGGGGCAGCACCACGTAGACCGCGTCCATCGGACGCATCCACGCCATCAGCGCCGCCCCTGCGAACAGGCCCCACCAGGCTGCCCGGTCCCGTGCGTTCGCGCGGGCGCGCAGGAAGCAGCCCACGCAGGCCAGGGCGCCGACGGCGACCCAGTAATTGGGCATGGCCGCGGGACCGTAGAACAGCGTCACCCACAAGGAGGCGAACAGGGCGCCCGCCAGGGCCAGGACACGCGGCAGGACGTGCGCGCGCCAGACCCGCAGGGCCAGGTAGAGGGCCAGACCGGACAGGACGGCGAGGTAGACCCTGAGGAGGACGGTGGAGTCGGACCACGACGCGATCGGAGCGACCAGGAGAGGGACGCCCCGGGCGCGCGGCGCGCTGAAGAAGGCCGCAGGAACGTGGCCGCTGACCTGGCTGACGTAGACCGTCTCGTCCCAGCCGAGGCCAAGACCCGGCCGGACGAGTACGAGCTGGCCGAGCACGAAGGCGGCGGTGACCGCCGCGAGCCAAGGTTCGCCCCGGGTCCGCCGGGACCGGGTGGCCTGGAGTGGAAGGCTGGTGCGAGGGGCGCCGGCCGTCGTCGCGTTCGATCCGTCGGCCATCTTGCACCTCTTGTCGTCGCACGCCACGGGACCGATTCCCCTACAGCACGTAGGGTCACATTCCACACTACGGCCTGTAGGGTTATGGGCGGGTAAGAAGACGGGTAAGAAGACGTCTCCCTCCACCTCTGTAAGGTGACCAGCATGGCGGTCAGCGGCCCACACGAGAGGTCCGAACGGCGTAGTGCCGGCGAGCTGGAGTCTGCGGTCCTGGCCGCCCTCTGGGCGGTGGAGGTGCCTCGAACCCCGGCCGAGATCCAGGCGGAACTGGGCGGCCATCTGGCCTACAACACGGTGCACACCATCCTCAGCCGGCTGTACGACAAAGGGCTGGTGCTGCGGGATGCCGGCGGACGGCGCGGCGCCTACCGGCCGGCGCGGGATGCGGCCGAACTGACCGCCGAAGCCATGCGCGAGGCTCTGGACCGGGGACCGGACCCGATCGCGGCCCTCCAGCACTTCGTGACCGGGCTGAGCGCGCAGGAGGCGCAAACGCTGCGGAAAATGCTCGGAGAGAGCCCGTCATGACGATGGTCATGCCGCTGCGTGACGCCTCGGACCCAACGGGCTGATCCACCAAGCTGATCCACCGCTCATCCGGCGCCGGGGCGGGCCAGTCCGAGGTCATAGGCGAAGATCACTGCCTGGATGCGATCGCGGGCGCCGATCTTCGCCAGCACACGGCCCACGTGCGTCTTCACGGTGGATTCGGACACGACGAAACGGTCGGCGATCTCGCCGTTGGTCCAGCCTTTGCCGATGGCGACGAGGATTTCGCGCTCGCGGTCGGTGAGGGACGCCAGCCGTGGATCCTGGCTTGGGTCACTCCTGCTGGCGGGCATGTGCTGGGCGTACTCGTCCAGCAGGCGGCGAGTGAGGGCCGGTGCGATGACGGCGTCACCGCCGGCGACCGCGCGGATGCCGGCGAGGAGTTCCTCGGGGCGTGCGTCCTTGAGGAGGAATCCGCTGGCTCCGGCGCGAAGGGCCGCGTGCACGTACTCGTCCACGTCGAAGGTGGTCAGCACGAGAACGCGGGAGCGGCCGCCTGCGGCAGTGATCTGGCGAGTGGCCTCGATGCCGTCCATCCCGGGCATCCGTACGTCCATCAGGACGACGTCAGGACGCAGTTCGGCGGTCATGCGGACGGCCTCGGCGCCGTGCGCGGCCTCGCCGACCACCTCCGTCTCGGGGATGGAGTCGAGCAGCACCCGGAAGCCGTAGCGCTGGAGCGGGTGGTCGTCCACGACGAGCACCGTGGTCATCGTGGACCTGCCTGGGATGCCAGGTCGAGAGTGGCTTCCACTGTCCATCCGCCACCGCTCGCGGGCCCGGCGCTGACGCTGCCTCCGTAAAGCGCCGCTCGTTCACGCATGCCCACCAGGCCGTGTCCTTCCTCGTTCCATGGTCCGGAGCGCTCGGCCGGCCCGTCGTCTCGGACCCGGATGACCAGCCGGGCATCCTCGGCGATGACCAACAGTTTCACCCGTGTGCCGGCGCCGGCGTGCTTCAGGGTGTTGGTGAGGGCTTCCTGGACGATGCGGTAGACGGTCAGTTGCAGCCCTCGGTCCAGGGCGTCCACCTCGCCGACGGTCCGGTAGACGACGTCCAGGCCGGCGGTGCGCACACCGTCGCACAGGACCCCGATGTCCGCGACGCCGGGCTGCGGGCTGAGTTCCGGAGCCATGGCGGGGACGTCCGACGCCTTCCGCAGCACACCGAGTACCCGTCGCAGCTCGCCGAGGGCCGTCCGGCCGGTGTCGCCGATGAGTTGCAGGGCCTCCTTGCCGCGTTCGGGAGCGCTGTCCGTGGCGTATGCGCCGGCGTCGGCGAGGGTGATGATGACGGAGAGGTTGTGCCCGACGATGTCGTGCATCTCGCGGGCCACCCGGGCGCGCTCGGTGGCGGTGGCGAGCCGGGTGCGCTGGTCGCGCTCGACCTCCAGGCGGGCGGCTCGCTCCCGCAGGCCCGCGAGCTGGGCCCGGCGGACTCGCACCATCAGGCCGAGCGCCAGGGCCGCGGTCGCCGTGCTCAACAGGAAGAACAGCGCGTCCCAGATGGACACGGCCGGCGAGACGCGCACCGCGACCAGCACGATCCCGGCCACCATCACGCCGCAGGCCCATGGCAGCTGCCGTGGCCGCCCGTGCAGGGCCAGGCTGTACAGAGCGATGAACAGGGCGACGTCCGCGCGCAGCGCCGCCCCCAGCGACCACTGCAGGACGAACACGGCCGCCGTGGCGGCGAAGGCCGCCATGGGCCTGCGCCGTCGCCACAGCAGCGGCAGCACCAGACCGGCCTGGACGAGGAGCATGGCCGCCAGGGGAAGCTGGGTGAAGGTGAGCCGGAACCGGCGTGGCCCGTCGCCGTCCCCGGCACCCACGTGCAGCAGGTCCGGCAGGCAGGACAAGAGGAACACCAGCACCACCACCGCGGTGTCCAGCACCGAGGGATGTGCCCGGTCCGCCTGCCGCAGCCGCTGGCCGCCCCGGGAGAACCGGGCGACCAGCGGTCCCATCTCGTCGATGTCGCCGACGGACGTGGCCGTCGTCAAGGTGATCACCTGCCCATGGTGCTGGCCGTCAGACGTCGCTACGCATCAGCCGGCACGCCGAGCCCGCCAGCGCCAACGCAGTCCAGCCGAGGAAGACCAGCAGTCCGGCGGTGGGCGACAGGCTCGTGCTGTCGTGGGTCAGGGCGAACATCGACTCACCCGCGTTGCTCGGCAGGTAGGGGCTGATGTCCCCCTGCCAGGAGCTGGGCAGCAAGGAGACGAGCCCCGGGACCAGCATCAGCGTGGCGACCAGCACCGAGATGCCGCCGGCCACCGACCGCAGCAACGCGCCCAGAGCGGTGCCGATCACGCCGACCAGGCCGAGGTAGAGCCCGGCGCCCAGCAGGCTTCGTACGACTCCCGCGTGCGTCAGGCCCATCGCGGCCGGCGTGCCGGACACGATGCCGCTGCCGAACCCGAAAGCGACGAACGCACCGAGCGTGCCGACCATCAGCGCGACCAGCCCGAACACGGCCGCCTTGGACCACAGCACGGGTAGCCGGCGCGGCACGGCCGCAAGCGTCGAACGGATCATGCCGGTCGAGTACTCCCCCGCCGTGACCAGCACACCGAGCACGCCCAGGGCGAGCTGGGCGGTGTTGGTGCCGAACAGGGACAGGTTCACGGCCGTCGCGTCGGCGAAGTCCCGGTCCATGTGATCGGAGCCGATCCCGGACTTGTAGCGGCTCGCGGCGATCAGCCCGAAGGCGACAAGGAAGAGCAGGCCGAGGCCCAGAGTGATCCACGTCGAGCGCAGCGACCACAGCTTGGCCCACTCCGACGACAGCACCCGCCGTCCGGTCACCCGGTAGGCGGGGCGGACGGGAGCGGCCGGGGGCGTATCGACGGGCGCGGTGAGGGTGCTCATGCCGCCCTCCCATCGACCGCGAGGGTGTCGATGCCGGCCGTGGAACCTTGGTACTCCACGGCATCCCTGGTCAGATTCATGAACGCCTCCTCCAACGACACCGTCCTCGAGCTCAGTTCGAACAGCGCGATCCCGTGCTCGGCCGCTTTCAGGCCGATCTCGCGGGCCTTCAGCCCGGTCACCTGAAGTTCCTCGGAACCGGCGCGGCCCGTTATGTCCACACCGGGCCCGGCCAGTACCTCCCGCAGCCGCGCCGGGTCCTGCGTGGCCACCTTCACCGTGTCGCCGCCCGCCTCGCGGACGAGGTCCCGCACGGTGGTGTCGGCCAGCAGCCGCCCGCGCCCCACGATGATGAGGTGGTCCGCCACCAACGCCATCTCGCTCATCAGGTGGGACGACACGAACACGGTCCTGCCCGCGTCCGCGAGCCCCTTGAGCAGGTTGCGGATCCAGAGGACGCCCTCCGGGTCCAGACCGTTGACCGGCTCGTCCAGCATCATCGTCTGCGGATCGCCCAGCAGGGCCGCCGCGATGCCGAGCCGCTGGCCCATGCCGAGGGAGAAGGCGCCGGCCCGCTTCTTCGCCACGGCGCCGAGCCCCGCGAGGTCAATGACCTCATCGACCCGGCGACGGGGAATTCCGTGCGTCAGCGCGAGCGCCTTCAGGTGGTTGTAGGCCGAGCGGCCCGGGTGGATCGATTTCGCCTCCAGCAGGGCGCCGACCTCCTGAAGCGGTGCCCGGTGCCGGGCGTAGTGGTGACCGTTGACCGTGACGGAGCCGCTCGTCGGGGCGTCGAGCCCGACGATCATGCGCATGGTCGTGGATTTCCCCGCGCCGTTTGGGCCCAGGAAGCCGGTCACGGTGCCCGGCTTGACGGCGAAGTCCAGGCCGTCGACGGCCGTCTTCTCGCCGTACCGCTTGGTCAGCTGCTGTGCGTCGATCATTCGCGTTTCTTCCTGTCGGACACCGGCGCCCATCCATCGCCCATGGCGCCGCACCGATAACGCTAGGGCGCGAAACACCCAGAATCGGTCGTACCGCAGACCGATCCGCACCCGTCGGGTCATACCTCGGTACTACACCGTCTCCGCTGCCGGGCGTATACCGTTCAGGTTGCGTTCAGGCACGAGGTGCCATCGTGCGGATCATGACCGCGAAGCACGCCCTAGACGACCGGCTCCTCATCCCCGTACGCCAGATGGCAAACAAGGTGCCGGAGGTGACCGTCTACTTCTGGATCATCAAGGTGCTGACCACGGGCATGGGCGAGACGGCGTCGGACCTCCTGGCCCGCCTGCTCGGCCCCATACCGGCGGTCGCGCTCGGCGGCCTCGCTCTGGTGGCCTCGCTGGCCGTCCAGTTTGCTCTGCGCCGGTACGTCGCCTGGGCCTACTGGACCGCCGTCGTCATGGTCAGCGTGTTCGGCACCATGGCCGCCGACGTCCTGCACATCGGCCTCGGCGTGCCGTACGCCCTGTCGGCGTCGGCCTTCCTCATCGCGCTGGCCGCGGTCTTCGCTCTCTGGTACGCAAGCGAGCGGACCCTGTCCATCCACACCATCCGGACCCGCCGCCGCGAGGCGTTCTACTGGGCGACCGTGCTCGCCACCTTCGCCCTCGGCACCGCCGCCGGCGACCTGACCGCCACCGTCGGCTTCGGCTATCTGGGCTCGGTCGTCCTCTTCGCGGCCGGCATCTGCGTACCCGCACTGGCCCACCGCATCGGCGCCTTGAACGCGGTGACCGCCTTCTGGACCGCGTACGTCATCACCCGCCCCCTCGGGGCCTCCCTCGCCGACTGGATGGCACTCGGCCACACCCGCGGCGGCCTCGGCCTCGGCCTGTCGCCGGTCACCCTCGCGTGGACGGCCGCGATCATCGGATTCGTCGGCTACCTCGCGATGTCACAACGGACCGGAACACCGACTCATCAGGCGTCATAGGCGACGGAGCGCGCGGCAACGAACAGCGCGTGCCGTCACCCTCGGCGTCCAGCAAGCCAGCCGAGCCCTCCGCGAACACGCCATACAGCCTGACCAGCTCGGATGGCATTCTCGGCAGCCACAGGGTTTACGTACGTTTGACGAACTGACGATGGCAGCCAGTGGCGTGCCCGGCGTCACCTGCCACTCGCCCCGAGATCAATCTCGGCGTTAACGGCTGTACCGCTGCTCTCACATCCGAGCTATTCCAGATAACGCTGGGTAATGAGGCCGCGTAGTCGGAGATCACACGGCTGCGATTACACGGCTGCGCTGGACCAGGAGCGGCCTGATTGAGACTTTCCGCACTTCACTTCGCGCTGCCGAGGCCCTGGCGATGGGGCTCGCCAACCGCGTGGTGTCACCCGGGCGGGCCCGCGCGGAGGCCGAGGCGCTGGCCGCGCAGATCGCCCGGTTCCCGCAGGAGTGTCTGCGCGCGGACCGTGCCTCGGTGCTTGACCAGGAAGGCCGGGATGAGCAGGCCGCGCTGGCAGGCGAGATCCGGCAGGGCATGGGCGTGCTGCCCGAGGCACTTGAGGGCGCGGCACGCTTCGCCGCGGGCGCCGGCCGGCACGGGGCGTTCGGGCAGGACTGAGCCGGGCAGGGCTGCGGGGGCGACGGCTGTGGCGGGGGCAGTCGTCGGGGTCGGATCGGCAGGATCAGCACCTTCGATGCGCCGGCCGCGCACAGTGCGCCGGCACTCGCGCCCTCAGCCCACCGTGACGCTCACCGGTCCGCCTGCGGCGTCCACCCGCGCGGTCCACTCGCCACGCAGCCGGACGGGGCGGTTCGGGACCGCGGTGCGCTGGTGGCGTTCACGGTGCAGGAGGCGGCCGTCCTGGCTGACCAGCAGGGTGGGGCGGGTGAGGAAGCGGGTGGTGCGCAGGAGGAAGCCGAGCGGGGCCGGGGTGCCGGGGGTGAGGCGGTTCGGCGCGATCCAGCGCAGCGGCGGCTCGGTCCGTACGGGTACGGCATCGGGCTCCGGCCAGGCTTCGGGCGCGGCCAGTTGCCGCAGCACGGCCCGGGCCGCGAGCGTACCCTCGCGGGCCGCGGTGGCCGCGCTCTCGGCGGCGTGCAGCACACTGCCGACCGCGAAGACGCCCTCTCGGGATGTGCGGAATGCCGGGTCGGCCGCCGGTCCTCGGGTGCCGGGGTCGAGCAGCAGGCCTCCCAGCCGGGCGAGTTCGTGCTCGGGCACGAAGTCACCGGTGAAGATGACCGTGTCGCAGCCGAGCACGGTGGCCCTGCCGTCCCGGTGTTCGAGGCGCAGTCCGGTGAGCCGGGGGCGGCCCAGGAGTTCGGTGACGCGTGCCCCGGTCAGCAGCGGCACACCGCTCCACAGCCGGACCCGCTGGGCACGGGCCGCACCCGCCTGACCGCGCGACAGTTCCGTGACCATGGCCACCGTGGGGACCTGGGCTCTTCGCAGGGTGTCGACCGCCGCGTAACTGACCGGCTCGGCGCCGATGACGACGGCACGCCGGCCCACCGGCAGGCCGTAGCCGTGCACCGTCCGCTGGAGCTCCCCGGTGGTGAGCACACCCGCAGGCCTGGTGCCCGGAACCAGGCGGGCACCGCGGGGGCGTTCGCGGGCGCCGGTGGCGAGGATCACGGCCCGTGCGGTGATGCGTTCGGGCCCGCAGGGACTTGTGGTGTCCAGGGTGCGCGGGCCCGACCAGCCGAGGACGGTGACCGCGGTGCGCAGGTCGACGCCCGCGCTGACCGCCGCCTCGACGGCCCGGCTCGCGTACTCGGGGCCGGTGCACCAGCGGCCCGGGCGCCCGAAGCCACCGTGCTCGCAGTGCCGCGGTACGCCGCCCGCCTGCTGTTCACGGTCGAGCACCAAAACCCGGCCCGCCCCGCCCGCCGCCAGCCGTGCCGCGGCAGCGAGCCCGGCAGGACCTGCGCCGACGACCAGGACGTCGACGGTGCGCGTCGCCAGCGTGTGCGTCATGCCCCGCCCCATCCCGTGCCGTCAGAACCCGCAGGCCACCCATCGCCGCCACCGGCCGCACCCGACTGCCCCGCCCGCGACCGCTCGAAGAGGTCGCGCACCGCCGGCCCGCAGTAGGTGCCCTGGCAGCGACCGCTGCGCGCCCGGGTGCGGCGGCGCAGACCGTCCAGGGAAGCGGGGGGCACGGGCGCGGCGAGTGCGTCGCGGATCTCGCCCCGGGAGACCCGCTCGCAGTGGCAGACGAGGGTGCCGTACTCGGGGTCGGCGGCGACGAGTGCGGGCTGCTCGCAGGGGCGCGGGACGCCTTCGCCCAGCGGCGGCACGCGCGGCGGCGGCAGATCCTGGGCGGCGGGCAGCACGAGGCCCGCGTCGGCGAGCAGGCCAACGACATGGGCGGCGATGCCCATCGATGCGGTGAGACCGGTGGAACGGATACCGCCCACCGTCACCGTGCGCTGCCGCGTGCGCGCCCTGATCTGGTAGTCGTCGTGTTCGGTGGCGGCGCGCAGCCCGGCGTAGACGGCGGTGACGTCCTCGTCGAGCAGTTCTGGGATCAGCCGCCGGCCCTTGTCTCGCAGCAGGGCGAGACCGTCCGCGGTGGACTGAGTGGCCCGCTTGTCGTCCAGGTCCTCCGCGGTCGGACCGAGCAGCACGTTCCCGTAGACGGTGGGCGTGATGAGGACTCCCTTGCCCAGGGCGGTGGGGACGGGCAGCAGGATGTGCCGGACCAGATCACGGGCGAACCGGTCGAAGACGATGAGCTGGCCACGGCGCGGTGTCACGGTGAAGTCGCGGTGGCCGAGCAGGCTGTCGACGGTGTCGGCGTCCAGGCCCGCGGCGTTCACCAGGTGACGGGCCCGCAGCACACCGCGGGAACAGCGCAGTTCATGGTGATCTTGATGCTCTCGGAGCCCCGTCAGACGACAGTTCAGATGCAGGTCGGTGCCCGCCAGTACGGCCTGGGTCGCGTAGGCGAGTGGGGTCGACCAGGGGCAGATGACGCTCTCGCCGGGCACCGAGAGGGCGGCGAGGGCGCCGGGGCCGAGGCGGGGTTCGCGGGCGTACAGTGCGGCGGCGTCGAGGATGCGGGTGTCCTCTACGCCGTTGCGTTCGGCCTTGGCGGCGAGGGCGGGCAGGGCGGCGCGCTGTTCCTCGTCCCAGGCGACGAGCAGCGCGCCGACCCGCTGCACGGGGATGCGGGTCGCCTTCGCGTACGCGGCGAGCCGCTGTGATCCGTCCCGCATCAGGCGGGCTTCGAGCGAGCCGGGCACCGCGTCGAATCCGGTGTGCAAAATGGCGGTGTTGGCCTTCGAGGTGCCCTCGCCGACGTCCCGCGCCGCCTCCACCAGCGCGATCCGCAGGCCGCGGTGCCGGGCCAGTTCACGGGCGATCGCCGTGCCGACCACGCCCGCGCCGACGATGGCCACGTCGTACGGCCGAGCGGGCAGCGCTCCTGTGGTCGTGACGGTCATGAGACGGCCGGGGTGCGGTGCAGCAGTGTGTCGACCGCGGTGCGGAACGCGGCGCGGCGCTCAGCGGCTTCGGCGGGCGTGATACGCGGCTCGTAGACGGCGGCGGGCCGCCGGGCGGGCACCGCGTCGTGCACCGTCAGCGTGGGATCGAGGCCGAGCCGGGCGGCGGCGGCCACTCCGAGCGCGGTCGCGTCATGCACCGCCGACACCTCCACGGGCCGCTGCAGCAGGTCCGCCTGCACCTGCATGAGCAGCGCCGAGCGGGTCAGCCCGCCGTCGACGCGCAGGGTTTGCAGGGGGGTGCCGAGGTCGGTGGCGGTGGCGTCGGCGAGTTCGGCGACCTGGGCGGCGATGCCTTCACACAGGGCACGCACCACATGTCCGGAGGTGGTGTCCAGGCCGAGTCCGGTGAGGGAGCCGCGCAACTCGCTGCGCCACCAGGGTGCGGCGAGCCCCGCGAGGGCCGGCACGAAGGTGACACCGCCGCTGTCCGGGACCGCGGAGCCGACCGTGTCGAAGTCCGCCGCGCCGGAGATCATGCCCAGGCCGGTGAGCCAGTCGACCGCCGACGCGGCCGTGTAGACCTGTCCGTCCAGGCAGTAGCTGGTCTCCCCGGCCAGCCGCCAGGCGACACAGCTGACCAGGCCTGTGCCGCTGCGGCGCGGTAGGGCACCGGTGGGTGCGAGCAGGAACGCGCCGGTGCCGTAGGTGCACTTGGCGGTGCCGGGCTCGGTGACGCGCTGCGCGAGCAGGGCGGCCTGCTGATCGACGAGCAGGCCGGTGAGCGGGAGTTCGGTGCCGAAGGCGGTGGTGGTGCCCGCCTGGCAGCCCGCGTCGACGATCTCGGGCAGGCGTTCGCCGCCGAGGCCGAAGGCGTCCAGGGCGGCCGGGGACCAGCCGACCGTGTCGAGGTCGAGCAGTTGGGTGCGTCCGGCGGTGGCGGCGTCGGTGACGAAGGCTCCGGTCAACTGGTGGACCAGCCAGGAATCGGTGGTGGTGACGACTCCGCCGGTGGTTAGGTTGCGGCGGATCCAGGCCATCTTCGGTGCGGCGAAGTACGCGTCGAGCGGCAGTCCAGTGATCTGGCGCAGTTCGGCGGCGCGCGGGGCGAGTTCGGCGCAGACGCTCTCGGCCCGCTTGTCGTGCCAGACGATCGCGTCGGTCAGCGGCTGCCCGTTCGCCGGGTTCCAGGCCAGTACCGTCTCGCCCTGGTTGGCGAGGCCGACCGCGACGACTTCGGTACCGGCCGCCGTCAGGGCCTGCCGGCCGGCGTCCAGCACGGAGGCGTAGAGCTCGGCGGGATCAGCTTCGGCACGGGCGCCGGGCAGCTGACGGACGTTCACCGGGGCTGTGCCGGCGCCGAGCACACCGCGCTCCGGACAGACGACGAGGGCCTTGGTCCCCGAGGTTCCCTGGTCGATGGCGAGCACCGGGCCCGTCATGGTCCACTCCCCTGCGGTCGTTGGTGATCACTGTCGTATCAGCCTGGTCCAGTTCGTCAGGCACCGTCAAGCGCCCTCGCGGGACTGCGTGCGCTCACTGTGCATTTCCATTCGGCAACTATGTGTGGGGAAACCACGGTGATACTTCCTCCAACCGGAAGGCCCGCCTTTACACTGGCCGCCGTCCAGCGAAACACCCCCCATGGATTTCCGCGGAGCTCCGCATTGTCAGCATTGCCAGCATTGTCAGCGCAGCGCATCCCCCACTGCCGCGCCGGGACCAAAAGCTGATGGCCGCTGCAGCTTTTCGTCCCGCTTACCATCCGGCCGGCCATGACGCCGACTTGCGTACCGCGCTACAAGAACTGCGGGCCGGACGATGGATGTCCATGCGGAATCTGCTGGACGCCACCATCAGCCGGGCGGTGTGGACCCAGCGCACCCAGGTCCTCGCCGCCGCCGCCGCGGGCACCGACCTGGTGGCCGCCTGGCGTGCCGAGGAGCCGCACAGCGTCGCGGCGGTGGTGATGCAGGCGCGCGTCTCGGTGGAGCGCGCGCTGCGCGCGCACCGCGAAAACCACCGGCACACCCAGGACCTGTGGCACCAGGCCGTGGAGGCCTGCCGGCTCGCCGCCCGCGCCGACGAGGCCGACCCGGTGCCCTGGGTGTGCCTCCTGGCGCTGGCCAGGCTCGACGAGTGGCAGCAGTGGCCCGAGCACCGTGCCGCGCCCCCGGAGCCGATGCTGCCGGCCGGCCCCTGGGGACTGCTCGCCCAGGCCGGCAAGCGGGACCCGCACAACCGCGAGGCCTACCACCGGATGTTGCAGTTCCTGTACGCCCGGCCCACTGCCGGAGGACGGCTGACGGAGGCCGTCAACTTCGTCCACTGGGCCCTCGCCACCGCCCCGGCCGGCTCGTCTCTGTATGTGCTGCCGCTGTACGTGCATGTCGAGCGGTACCGCCGCAAGGGGGACCGCAAGGACTCGGCGCTGGATTTGCACTGGGTGGCGGAGGAGGCCACCCGGGAGGCTCGGCGCGCGTTCTACGAGTGGTTCGACCACGCCTCGCCCGAGGCGAGTTCCCTGCTGGACCTCAGCCATCTCGCACATGCTCTGTGGGGTGCCATCCAGTTCCGGGAGGCCGCCTGGGTGTTCCAGGCACTCGGCCCGTACTACGCCCCGGTGCCCTGGGTGTACCGCGGATCCGAGCCGAATGACACGGCCGCGGCGACGGAGCTGTTCGTCCAGGCCCGCACCCGCTGCCTGACCGCTTTGGAGGGCACTCGCGGAAGCTGACCGGACTGGGCAGCGCCCTGCCGGGATCCACACTGCACCGCTTTCCGTTTTCCCTACCCTTTGCTGTTTTCGTTTTCCGTTTGCTGTCTGATATTACACGGAGGTAACAGCGTGTCCCGCGCCAGTTGGTCGAGTACAAAAACGAGTACGCATAGGGACGAGATTCCACTTCGCGATGAGGAACAGCGACTGCGCGAACTCGGCTACCGGCCCGTGCTGGCCCGCCGCATGGGCGGTTTCGGCAATTTCGCCATCAGCTTCTCCGTCATCTCCATTCTGTCCGGCTGCATGACGCTCTACGGCTTCGGTATGAGTACCGGCGGTCCCGCGGTGATGCTGTGGGGCTGGGCTGGCGTCGGACTCTTCGTCCTGTTCATCGGCTTGGCGCTGGCCGAGGTGACCAGTGCGTATCCGACCTCGGGCGCGCTCTACTACATGGCCGACCGGCTCGGCGGGCGCCGCTGGGGCTGGTACACGGGCTGGCTGAACCTGCTGGGGCTGCTCGGCGCCATCGCCGGGATCGACTACGGGGCGGCGCTGTTCACCGGCGCGTTCCTCAATCTGCAGTGGGGGTTCTCTCCCACGCCCGGCACCACCATGCTCATCTTCTGCGGCATCCTGCTGCTGCACGCGGTGCTGAACCTGTTCGGCGTCCGCCTGGTCAGCGTGCTCAACTCGATCAGCGTCTGGTGGCACCTGGGCGGCGTCGCTCTGATCGTCGCCGTCCTGGCGATCGTCCCGCGACCACCACCAGTCGCCGTCGTTCGTGTTCACCAAGTTCGTCAACGACACCGGCTGGTCGAACCCGCTGTACGTCGGCGGCGCTCGGCCTGCTGCTCGCGCAGTACACGTTCTGCGGCTACGACGCCTCGGCCCACCTCTCCGAGGAGACTTCCAACGCCTCCGTCAGCGCCGCACGCGGCATCGTGCGCTCGATCTGGGTCTCCTGGATAGCCGGTTTCGTCCTGCTGGCCGGTCTGACCTTCGCGATACAGGACTACGCGCACACCCAGAAGACGGCGACCGGTGTACCGCCCGCGCAGATCTTGCTGGACGCGCTCGGCACGAACGGTGCGTCGGCGCTGCTGCTGGTGGTGATCGTGGCCCAGCTGTTCTGCGGCAATGCCGAGGTGGCCGCGGCCAGCCGCATGGTGTTCGCCTTCAGCCGTGACAACGCGCTGCCGGGCTCCGGCGTGTGGCGCAAGGTCAGCAGCCGCACCCAGACGCCGGTCCCGGCCGTCTGGTTCGCGGTCGTCGCCGCCGGCATGCTGGCCCTGCCGTCGCTGTACTCCGCGACGGCGTACGGCGCGGTGACCGCCATCAACGTCATCGGCATCACCCCCGCCTACGCCATTCCGATCCTGCTGCGGCTGCGCGCGGGTGAGCCGGTTCGAACGGGGGCCGTGGCACCTGGGCCGCTGGAGCCGCCCGATCGGCTGGGTGGCCGTGGTCTGGGTGGCTCTGGTGACGGTCCTGTTCTGCCTGCCGCAGTCCTCGCCCATCACCGTCCACTCGATGAACTACGCGGTGATCGCCCTCGCCGTGGTGCTGGTCCTGGCCAGTGTGTGGTGGTACGTGGCGCGTCGTGCCTACGGCACGCCCGACGGCAGCGCGTACGGCTCCGACCAGGAGCAGGCGGAGATCGCGGAAGGGATCGTCTGACGGCTCGCCGACCATCCGGCCCGGGCCGCGAAGCCTTCTCCCGCCACGGTTCCGCAAGATTCATCAATGGCTGATTTCCTACTCTCCGACGGAGTGGGAGGTGGCTCTAGGTTCAGTGCGCCCGCACGGATCGCGGGCAGGGGGAGACAGGCGCATGCGTGCGCACCGGCCGTGGTGGCATCGTTCACCGCGACCGGTGCGCTCCTCCCCCGGCACCCGAAACCACACGGATGACCACCACTGGGAGGCACCATGAAGCTCAGATCACGCACCGCAGCACTCATCGCGACGGCCGCCACCGTCCTCGCACTCGGCGCGGCGGGCGTGGCCGCCGCAGCCGACGACGGCTCGGCGGCGGCCAGTTCGCTCACTCTCAGCCTCATTCCGGTCGACAACCCCACCGGCACCGCCAAGAGCGTGACCCTGGAGTGCGACCCGGACGGCGGCACTCACCCCGACCCGAAGGCGGCCTGTGCCGCACTGACCTCGGTCGGCGGCGACTTCACCAGGTTCGCCACGGTTCCCACCAACTGTTCGAACGTCTACGCGCCGGTGACGGCGGTCGAGGACGGCATCTGGAACGGGGTGAAGGTCACCTACCACGAGGTGTTCCAGAACGACTGCGTCGCCGCGGCCGAGACGCAGGACGTCTTCAAGTTCTGACCGTCCACTGGCTGTTGCCGCGTGCCGCCCAGGCGAGCTGAGCCGGGCAGCGCGTACGGCCGGCCGCGGCGCATGCTCTCTTCCGGCGTGGTGGTGGACCCACCACGCCGGAATCGAGGGCCAGCGCCGCTCACAGGGTCACGGTGAGCGGCGCAGGTAGGCCTGCTGGACCAGGCTTTCGGGCTTCGTGTCGGTGGCCAAGTCTCCCGTGATGCACGCCCTACGGGGCGTAGGTGAGCGTGACGATGCCCGCCGGGTTCGGCGTCGCGGTCACGAGCCGCAGCGGACGCGGCAGCGCACGCACGAAGAGCCGCTCACCCTCGCCGACGACGACAGGGTGCACGCCGAGGTTCAGCTCATCGATCAGGTTGTGCTCCAGCAGGGTGCGCATCAGCTTGAAGCTGCCGTACATGATGACGGGGCCGCCGGGCAGCTCCTTGAGTTGCGCGACCGTCTGTGCCGCCTCTCCGGTGACGGCGGTGGCGTTCCACGGCAGCGGGCCGCGCAGAGTCCTCGACACAACGGCCTTGGGAATGTTGTGCATCGCCTCGGCATACGGTCCGGTATTGCCCGACCAGGCCTTCTCGATAATCTCGTAGGTCGACCGCCCGAGCAGGAGCGTGTCGCTACTCAACAGGCTGTCGGTGGCCTGCCGCATGGAGACCTCGTCGAAGTGGTCCATCGCCCAACCGCCCCGTTCCATCTCACCGAACCCGCCCGGGTCCTGCACCACTCCGTCGAGCGTGACGAATGTCGACACGATGAGCTTGCGCATGATGATCTTCTCCATCTTCAAGGCAGGACGTGTTCCGGCCGTCGAGGAGACAGACCCAGGCGGGCCCGAAAACGCATCGGTGGACGCGGTGCATCCGCGGATCCGAGCGCGCAGAGCGCGCACGGCGCTGGCCGGTGGCGCGGCGCCCGCTTCGCGCACCTGCGCACCGTACGCATGCCCATGAGCAGCATGGCTGCGCGTTTCGAGCATGTTGCACGAAACGCGCAGTCAGGTCTACGGTCGCCCTCAGGCGGAATGTTCGCGTCCCCTTTTTGCGCCGGGGCACGGTCAGGCACGCCCGTCCGGTACAGGGAGGCAGGAGCCCACATGTCGATACCGATCAAGACGAGCGCTGGAGCGGGTCCCCGGCGGGATGATGCTGATCCCGCTGCTGGTCGGGGCGCTGATCAACACCGCGCACCACGGCACCGGCGAGTTCTTCGGCTCCTTCACGGGCGCGCTGTTCTCCGGCGCGCTGACCATCCTCGCCGTCTTCTACGTCTGCATGGGCGCGACGATCGAACTGCGCACGACGCCGTACATCCTGAAGAAGGGCGGCGCGCTGCTGGCGGTGAAGGTCGGCGTGGCCGTGGTCGTCGGCATCGTCCTCGGCCACTTCCTCGGCGAGGCGCCCGGTCAACGGCGGCCTGTTCGCCGGGCTATCTCGACGCTGGCCGTGGTCGCCGCGCTCAACGACACCAACGGGGGCCTGTACATGGCGCTGATGGGCCAGTTCGGCAAGCCCCCGCGACGTCGCCTCCTACTCGCTGATGAGCCTGGAGTCCGGCCCCTTCCTCACCATGGTCACCCTCGGTGTGGCCGGCCTGTCCGCCTTCCCCTGGCAGACGCTGCTCGGCGCGATCCTGCCGCTCATCGTCGGCATGGTGCTCGGCAACCTCGACCCGCAGATGCGCACCTTCCTCGGCGCCGCGGTCCCGGTGTGCATTCCCGTTCTTCGGCTTCGCGCTCGGTACCGGCATCGACCTGAGCGCCGTCTGGCGGCCGGACTGCTCGGCATCGGTCTGGGCCTGTTCGTCCTGGTCTTCAGCGGCGCCATCCTCTTGCCACCGACCGGCTCGATCGGCGGCAACGGCCTGGCCGGACTCGCCGCCGCCAGCACCGCGGGCAACGCCGCGGCGGTGCCCGCCCTCGTCGCCGTCGGCCAACCCGGCGTACAAGGACGGCGGCCGAGAAGGCCACGATCCTGGTCGCCGCCTCCGTCGTGGTGACGGCCGATCCTGGTGCCCGTGTCACCGCCTGGTACCACCGCCGGCTGCAGCAGCGGTCGCCCGGACTGCTCGAGGCCGGCCCCCGCCGCCGGCCGGCGACTCCGTGCCCGCGGCCGGCCCCGCGCCCGTCACCGGGGCGGCCATAGACCCGGCCGCCGCGGCCACCGCGACCGAGACCGGGCCCCGGAGCCCGACGATCGCACGACGCCCGCGCACCGGCCGGCTCCTGTGTCGTCGCCGACGACCTGTCCGGCGCCGCCGACAGCGCCGCCGCCCTCGCCGACCGAGCGGACACGGCGGTCGCGCTGGACGCCGCGCGCCGACCGGCCCCACGGCACGCGTCGTCGCCGTCGACACCGACAGCCGCTACCTGCCGGCCCACGCAGGCCGCCGCCCGGGTCGCCGCGCGTCGTCCGCAGGGCCGGACCGCGCACCCTGTCTACAAGAAGATCGACTCCACGCTGCGCGGCAACATCGGCCCGGAGACGCGGCCTGCCTGCCACGCTGCGGGAACGGCCGGCGCCGGCGCGCGCACCCCCTCGCCGTGGTGGCGCCGGCCTTTCCGGCGACCGGCCGTACGGTCGAGGACGGCCGGGTGCTGTTGCACGGCGCGGCGCCGGAGCACGCCCATCCCGTCGCGGGTGCCGCTGACGCGGCAACTGGGCGCAGCGGGCCTGGCGTGGAACTGCCGGCCTCGACGCGCTGCCGGCGGCCGCCGGGACGCTGCGCTGCCGCCGCTGGTCGGACGGGTCGACGCGGTCGTCGTCGACAGCGCTACCGACGCCGACCTGGCCGCCGCTCGGGCGCGGCCGCCGGTCCCTGCCCGTGCTGCTGGTCGGCTCGGGGGGCCTGGCCCATCACTTGACCGGGCTCCCGGCACGAGACAGCCGTTGCGGCCTGGGACCGGCGCGGCCGCAGCGGCACTCCATACCGCTGGTCTGACGCCGGCGGCCCGCAGCGGCGTCCGGCGCGCCCCCTGCGCATCTGCGTCGGCAGCCGTCGGACCAGGCACGGCCCAGCGCCAGGCACGGTCGAGCGGCTGCCCGCGGTCGCCGTCGCGCTGCCCGCGGGGCCCTGCAGCCGTCAGGACGCCGCCACGCACTGCGCGCCGCGCTCCTGGCGGGACGGAACACCGTGCTCTTCCACGACCCGGACCAGGCCGTCCGGCCCCGCGAGGGCCGGGGACTTCGCCGGGGCACTGGCCCGGGCGGCGATCGGCGCGCTGCCGCTGGCCTCGGGTCTGGTCGCCACCGGAGGAGAGACGGCACGTGCCGTGCTGCGTGCCGCCGGTGTGGCGAGCCTGACCGTCGAGGGCGAACGCGGCCCCCGGAGTCGTGCGTATGCGCACTCCCGCCGGGCTGCGGGTCGTGACCAAGGCCGGGGCGTTCGGCCATGAGGACGCGCTGCTGGACGCGGCGCGCTCGCTGCACGGCCCGGACAGGACGGACACCGCCACGAGCGAACGGGCCGACCCGGACGGGCGGACCCACCCGGACGGGGCAGACGAAGCAGACGCCAACAAGGCAGCCCAGACACCCGCCGCGTCCCGCGCCGACGGCGCTCCGGCTCCCGCAACCGCCGCCCCGGCCACCTCGGCAAGCACTCCGCCCCTCCCCAGCCGGCCCGTTCGCACCGCCGGCCAGCCGACCACCCACCCGGTTCGCCCCGCGCATGACCGGAACCGACGCGCCGCGCACCAGCGGCTGCGGAAGGATGTCACCATGTCCGAACCCATCGTCGCCATCACCATGGGAGACGCCGCCGGCGTCGGCCCCGAAGTGATCGTCAAGGCACTGGCCGGCGCCGCCACGAAGCTGCCTTTTCGGCCGCTCGTGGTCGGCGACGCGGCCCGCCTCTCCCAGGCCGTGACCCTCTGCCGGCGTGGACCTGCGGATCAACCCCATCCACGCGGTCGCCGAAGCCACCTGGACGGCCGGGCATGTCGGACTGCCTGGACCTGGGCGAGCATCCCTGCCGACCTCCCGTTCGGGAAGCTCTCGCCGGTGGCCGGAGAAGGCGCGTACCGTACGTCGAGGCCGCCACCCAACTGGCCTCCGCACGCCAGGTGGACGCGATCTGCACCGCCCCCCTGAACAAGGAGGCCCTGCACGCCGCCGGGCCACCGCTACCCCGGGCACACCGAACTGCTCGCCGAGCTGACCGGCACCCCCGAGGTCTCCATGCTGCTGTCGGCGCCCAAGCTGCGCGTCATCCATGTGACCACGCACATCGGCCTGGTCGACGCGGTGGCGAAGATCGATCCGGGCCTGGTGGAGCGCACCATCCGGCGCGGGTACGCGACCCTCATCGCGTCCGGCGTGGCCGCGCCGCGCATCGCGGTCTGCGGCATCAACCCGCACGCGGGCGAGAACGGCCTGTTCGGGCATGGCGAGGAGGAGGCCAAGGTGGTTCCGGCCATCGAGGCGCTGCGCGCCGACGGCATCGACGCACAGGGCCCGCTCCCTGCCGACACGGTCTTCTTCCGCGCCGTACGGGGCGACTTCGACCTGGTCGTCGCCATGTACCACGACCAGGGCCACGGCCCGGTGAAGGTGCTCGGCCTGGACTCCGGAGTGAACATCACGGTGGGCCTGCCCGTCATCCGCACCAGCGTCGACCATGGCACCGCCTTCGATATCGCAAGCACCGGCCGCGCCGACGAGGCGAGCATGGTGGAGGCGCTGCGCCAGGCGGTGGAGCTGGCGCCCCGCAGGCCGCTCGGCGCACCGGACACCGCGGGAGGCACCGCGGCATGAGCAGTACGGACCGGCGCGCCGACCATCCGCGAACTGCTCCAGACCCAGCCGCTGACCGTGGCGGAGCTCGCGCGGCGATACGACGTCTCGGAGTCGACCATCCGGCGTGATCTGTCCCGGCTCTCCGAGTCGGGGGAGGTCGTGCGCACCTACGGCGGTGCGGTGTCGTCGGCGGCCGGTGACGAACAGCCGCTCCAGGAGCGGGCGTTGCTGGCCCGCCGGGAAAAGGCAGCCATCGCACGGGCCGCCGAGGAGAAGATCACCGGCAGCGGCCCGGTCCTGCTGGACGCCGGAACGACGGCCGGCGCGCTCGCCAGCCGGCTCGCGGTGCGCGGCGGCCTCACCGTCGCCACCCCGGGACTCACGTCCGTCAACATCCTGGCGGGAGTGCCGGGGATCGAGCTGATCGTGCTGGGTGGCACGGTGCGTCAGCTCAGCCTCGGCATGGTCGGCCCGCTGACCGAGGCGGCGTTGGCGCGGCTCACCGCTCAGGCCGTCTTCCTGGGTGCCGACGGTGTGGTGGCCGGGCGGGGTATCTGCGAGGCCCGCCCGGAGCAGGCCGCGCTGAAGCAGCTCATGATCAGCCGGTCCCGCTCGGTGTACGTCCTCGCCGACGCCGGGAAGCTGGGCCGCGAGGAGTCGTACTGGTGGGCCGGGTTCGAGGACCCGTGGACGCTGATCACTGATGACGGCGCGAGCGAGCAGCAGCTGGAGCCGTTCCGCGCCGACCCGCTGTGCACGGTCGAAGTCGCCCGGGTGACCGGCTGACGCCGCCACCGGACGCAATCCGGACATAGGACGAGGACGGGCGCCGACCGTGTGGTCGGCGCCCGTCCTCGGTTTTCGAACGCTACTCGAACGTCCCGGTGCTCGCTGTCAGCGCCCGGGAATGACGGTGCCAGGGCCTGGCACGGTCGCGTCGGAGGTGGCCGCGATGGCGGCACCGCGCGCGATCGCCTGGGCACGGGCCACGTCAAGCAGTGCGAGGAGCACCTTCTTGCTGGACTCGCGATCACGCGCGTCGCACAGCATGACGGGCGTGTCCGGGCCCAGGTCCAGCGCCTTGCGGACCTGTTCCGTCGTCCACTCCCGCTTGCCGTGGAAGCAGTTGATGCCCACGGCGAAGGGCGTACCGCGCTTCTCGAAGTAGTCGACCGAAGCGAAGCACTGCTCCAGACGGCGAGTGTCAGCGAGCACCACGGCGCCCAGCGCACCGAGCGCGAGGTCGTCCCACATAAACCAGAAGCGATGCTGGCCTGGTGTGCCGAACAGATACAGGACCAGTTCCGGAGCGATGGTGATCCGGCCGAAGTCCATGGCGACCGTGGTCGCCGTCTTGTTCTCAACACCCGACAGGTTGTCGTAACCCAGGCTCGCCACCGTCATGCGCTCTTCAGTCTCCAGCGGAGGGACTTCGCTGACGGAGCCGACCATGGTGGTCTTGCCCACGCCGAATCCACCCGCGATGAGAATCTTCAACGCCGTCGGCATGACTGGGTTAGAGGCGGCGTATGCCATCCATGACCCTTTCGATCAGTTCCACACTCGGGGCGTCGCTCTCCTTGGGCGGGGCCTGGACGAGGATCAGCTCCGAGTTCAGCAAGTCGCCGCAGAGTACCTTCACCACACTCACCGGTAGGTCCAGATGAGCCGCGATCTCAGCAATGGCCACCGCCCGTGCCCGGCACATGTCCAGGATCAGGGCGGACTCCGGTTCGACGTATCCTTCGCCGATGCCGTCCGGAGACCGGGTGACCACCAAAGTGATCAGAGCGAACTCATGCTCACTATGGCGGGTGCGTCCCCCGGTGATGGCGTACGGCCGGACGTGTTGTCCGATGCCCTCGACGTCGGACCTCTGCTGGTCAGGCACCCTTGCCGTACCGCAGGAACGAGGGCTCTACGCGAGGCGCCGCACTCAAGTACTGCCCCACCTGCTTGACAAGGGTGTTCATTTCGAAGGCCATCATGCCGACGTCGACAGTGTCGGAGGCGAACGCGGCCAGCCTCGCCCCCTGCCCCGCACTGGTGACGAACAGGAACGCGGTGTCCATCTCGACCACCGTCTGCCGGACATGTCCGCCCTGGAAGCGATTGGCGGCACCACGGGAGAGACTCTGCAGGCCGGAGGCGATCGCGGACAGCTGCTCGGCGTCGTCCCGGGCCAGCGTCTTCGACTTCGCGAGCGTCAGGCCGTCTTCGGAGAGCACGATGGCGTGCCGGATCTCCGGAATCCTGTCGACGAGGCTGTCGAGGAGCCAGTCCAGCCTGGGTAGCGTTTCGACCTGTTCAGTCATTACCGATTCATCCCTCACAGTTCGTCGGTGCCGTGTTGACGCGACTCTGCCGGGCCGTCCAGCTCGGCGGTCCGGGAAGCCTGACCTTCCCTGGCCCGCCTCGTCTCCCGCTGAATGGCCATCATGTTGGCAGCTGACCTGCCAGGTGTGAACTTATTCACTTCTTCCTCTGTGTCTTCACGGCCTCCGCCCGCACGCGGGGGGGCCGCCTCCTCCCGCAGTTGCTTGGCGAGACTCGCGCCCCGTGTCCTCGTGGGAAGGACCTGGGGGTCTCCCAGCGAACCTGACGGCTCCTGTCCCAGGAGGCCGGCCGATGAAGAGACATGTTCCATTGGTGCTTCGGCGTACGTTTCGCCGTAGGCCGCTCCACCGGCATACGACTGCGCGTACGGTTCGGCGTACGGGTCAGGCTGCTCGTGCACGACAGGCTCGTGAACAGGTGACCACGCCGACATCTGGACGGCCGCCTCCCGACCATCCGGCGAGGACGGCAACAATCCTGCACCTCCATAGTCGGGAAACCCGTGGGTTTCGAACTGCGGCGAACTGCCGGTGGCGTTGGCCGTGGCCATCTCCGGCACGGAGAGCGCGGCGGCCGGCACGCGGGGAGCCGGCGCAGGCTCGGAGAGACCCGTCCCGGACGGGAAGCCCGGCATGCTCGGAATCCCTGCTCCGCTGGGGATCTCGACCGGGGGCTTCGTTTCGGGCGCTTCGGACACCAGCATGTCGGGGAACCTGGTCGGGGAGCTGCTGCCCGGGAAGCCGGCCGCCGCCTTGAGCTCTTTCGGCAGCGTCGACTCGTGCTCCTCCAGGAGCACCGCGGGCACCAGCACGACCGCGAGGGTCCCGCCGTAGTCGGACTCGCGCAGCGACACCTTGAGGCCGTGCCGCTCCGCCAGCTTCGCCACCACGAACAGGCCCAGGCGCGGGTCCTTGCCCAGCGCGTCCATGTCGGGCTGCGGCGGCTTGTTGAGCAGGTCGTTCAGGTGCTCGTACTGCTCGGGCGGCATACCGAGGCCGCGGTCCTCCACGTGCAGGGCGAGACCCTTGGCCACCTTCCGGGCACTGATCTGCACCTGGGTGTCGGGCGGGGAGAATGTGGTGCCGTTCTCGATGAGTTCCGCGAGCAGGTGGGTGATGTCGGTGACCGCGCGCGCGGCGACCAGCACCTGTCGGCCCGGCGGCAGCGACTGCACCGCGACCCGGCGGTACTGCTCCGTCTCGGACACCGCACCGCGCACCACGTCGGTGATAGACAGCGGCCGGATACCGCGGCGACCGGGGGCGGAGCCACCCAGGATCACCAGGTTCTCGGAGTGCCGCCGGACACGGGTAGCGAGGTGGTCGACCTTGAAGATGTCCTGGAGCAGATCGGAGTCCTCGTGCTTGCGCTCCAGGTCGTCCAGCAGGGAGATCAGGCGGTGCACGAGGATCTGGGTACGGCGGGTCAGGTTGGCGAAGACCTTCTCGGTGCCCTCTCGGCCGCGGGCCTGGCGCACCAGCGCGGACTCAAACTCCCGGCCGAGGCGGTTGACCGCCACGCCCAGGCGCTCCAGTTCGTCGGCGTTCGGGCCTGCGACGGGCAGCGCACCGTCCTGCTCGACGTGCTCACCGCGGTCCAGCTGCTGGAGGATCTCCGGCAGCCGGCGCTCGCCGAGCTCCTGGATCTGCTGCTGGAGCTGGGTGAGCCGGTGCGAGGCGGAGCCTGCCGAACGGCGTACGAGAACACCGGTGACGACCAGTGCGGCGAGCACGGCGAGGGTGCCCAGGATGAACTGCATCAGCAGGTCGTCGGCCTGGTCGGAGCCCTCGCCGGCGAGTGCGGGGAAGGAGCTCTGGTTGAGGTCCCGCAGTCCGTTGCCGATGGTGTCCACGGCGGTGCGCCAGCCACTCGCCTGCTGCTGCGGCGCGACGGAACCCGTCCCGCCCGCGACGGCGTCCTCCATCGTGGTCAGCGACTTGAACTGCGGGTCGCCCACCAGACGTTCGTAGACCGCCGCCTCGTTGCCGGGCAGGTCGTCGGTGTCGAGGAGAGCGGTGCGGATATGCCGCTGAATGGCGACGTACTGGGCGAACTGCGTCCGGGCGGTGGCGGTCATCTCGCCGGACGCGATCGCGCCCGACATCAGCGCGTCCTCGCGGGAGAGCATCTCCGCGACCTGCACCAGGGATGTCGCGGCGACACCGGACTTGCCAAGGTCCGCATCGTCGATCCGCGCGGAGGCACCGATCACGCCGGTGAGGTCGGAGATGGTGTCCGTGTAGTACTGGAAGACCTTGGCTTCGCTGAGGGTGTGCCGGTCGATCGCGCTGCGGTTCCCGGAGAGCTTGTCCAGCGCGGCGTTGAGGTTCTTGGCGCTGCTCTTCGCGTCCTTGCTGCTCAGGGCGGAGTCCGACGAGCGGCGGTAGTCCTCGATCGCGGCGTCGGTGTTGGTCCTGGCCTTCTCCAGAGCAGCCCGCGACGAGTCACTGTGGTCCGCCTGCCAGGTGGCGGTCAGGCGTCGCTCGACCTGCAGCTGAGCGAGCACGTCGTATGCGGGTCCGCCCACCGAGGCGGCCAGTGACGTGTCGTCATGCACCTGGAGCTCATCGCCGACAAGCCCGGTTGCCGTGTAACCCCAGAGTCCGACGAGCAGTGCCGCCGGAATAGCCACCGGCAGAACGGACGAAGAACGGAGGGATTTACGTTGAGCTGCCCTGCTAGGTGTGTGCCGGTCGCGTATAGCTGGCATCTGGTTCCTTGAACTGCAGCGAAACTGGTAGCGGTAGCAAATGGTGCGACATGCCTTGTTTTTCCAGCGGAGCACCACTCCTGACATGCCGTCATCAACTGATCACGACCCGATGAACCGTACCAGGATCATGGACGAACTAATCATACGAGTTCGGTGCCTGCTGAACCCTGCTGGGCGGACCGCCCGCCGTCACTGAGCGGTGACGGCGACACGAACGGACGACCGAAGCGGACTCTACCTGGTTATGGCCATAAGTGTTCGGTGCTGGACCAACTGGCCCCTGACCAGGGCTGCCACAGCCGCGCGGCAGCGACCGCGCGGCTGAGGGCAGCTTAACTGCGGACACGGCACTGAACCTTTCAGAGCAATGCGAGAAGTTTTGGTACGTAGAGGGCGCTGATGGTCTCAATTCCCGCGACAATGTCGAAATAGATCGCTTTGAGATCCGGGTCGGTCTGCACCGCGCGCAATAGCTCAAGGCGTTGCTCGTGCTGCTGGAGCTGTGCGGCGGCAAGCGTGGCCTGATAGCCCGGCATCAGTGACGCGTCCCGGTCCTGCGCATACCTGCCGAGCGCCTGGTCGAGAAGGATCGGATCGCCGCCGAGTTGCCCGCTGACGTGCCGTACGAGGCTCTCCGCCTGGAAGAACGCGTCACTGATGCCGCGTGCGGTGATGGAGTCCTTGTGGTGTCCCGCATCGCCCACCAGGACCCATCCGGGGCCATTAGCCTGCCGGAAGAAGTTCTGCTGGTCACCGGTGCCGCGCAGGCGCTCCGCGAGGGTTTTGCCCTGGAGGCGTTCGTAGAGAGCGGGTGCGGTGGTGCGCACCTGCTCCAGGTAGGCGTGGTGGGTGTTGGTGGTGCGCACCTCGTCGAAGCGCGCCTGCGGGAAGTAGGTGAGGACGAGGGTCGCCGCGTTGTTGGTGGGCACGGCGGCCACCCAGCTCCGCGGGGCCTCGTAGAGTTCGAGGTCGGCCGGCACGTCGTGCCAGTAGGCGTAGTAGGCACACGTCAGCCGTGGTCTCTGCTCAGTAAAAGGGGCCTCGCAGAGTGCCGCGACCCGGGAGTGCATACCGTCGGCGCCGATCACCAGACGGGCCTGCTCGGTGAAGAAGCTGCCCTGGTGCCTGCCCACGACACCCGTCACCCGGCCGGTCTCGTCGCGCAGCAGATCGGTCACGGAGCACTTGTCGCGGAACTCGACCCCGGCCTCGACCGCCCCGTCCACCAGGATCGCGTCGAGCACGGTGCGGCGGGGTGCGTAGCCCGCACGTTGTCCTTCGACACCGCGGGCGCAGCCCTCAAGGCGGATGTCGGCCACCTCGTAGACGGTGCGGTTCAGCGGCGGACAGCCGGAGTCGCGGATGCGGTCGAGCAGGCCCCAGCGGGCCAGCGCGGCGACGCCCGGCTGATGGATGAGGTGGGTGGAGATCGTGTCGGAGGGGAAGTCCGCCCGGTCCAGCATGAGGACCCGGTAGCCCGCGCGCGCGAGCAGCATGGCAGTGGGAGCTCCGGCGCAGCGCGCTCCCACCACGATGGCGTCATACATGTGCGAGCCTCACAGACAAGTCGTAGGGGGACGGGCAGGACATGGCCGGCTGACCGGCTCACGCCCCGGCTGCGCACAGGGGGACGAGGCCTGGAGCCGGTCGTGCAGTGGCTGTCAGGTACTGGTCAAGACTCACGTGCGTGTGCTGTCGAGCGTGTCGAGCAGGGCCCGCCGATCGATCTTGCCATTGGCGTTGAGCGGCAGTTGGCCGAACGGGACGATGCGACGTGGCAGCATATAGAGGGGCAGATGATCGCCGAGCGCGGTGAACAGCCGGTCGCTGTCGCAGTCGGCGCCCGCTACCGCGGCCTCCAGTTCGGGCTCGCCGTCACGGCTCGCCACCGCGAAGACGACCGCGTCGTCCACCCCGGCCTGCTCCCTCAGCAGGGCCTCGACCTCGCCGAGTTCGATGCGGTGACCGCGGATCTTGACCTGCTGGTCGATCCGTCCCAGGATCACCAGCTCGCCGTTCTCCTGGGTGACCCGGTCGCCGGTGCGGTACCAGTGTGCGTCGGTGACCGGCGAGCCCGCGGCGGTGGGGTGCGGCTCGCCGTGCTCGTCGATGAGTAGGAAGCGTCCTGAGTCGTTCACCGGGTCCAGGTAGCCGGCGAACCGGTGTGTGCCGCGCACACACAGCTCGCCGGTGCTGCCGGGCCTGCCGTCCTCGTCGAGCAGGACGTACTCCATGGTGGGGTGGATGCTGCCGATCGGCACGATCCCGTTGGCGGGCGAGGGCCAGTCGGTGTCGGCGGTCGGCAGGCGGTACGCGGTGCAGGAGACGGTGAGTTCGGTGGGACCGTAGAGCACTTCGAGGGCCGAGCCGGGCGCGGCGGCCTGCCAGGACCGCGCCGCCGACAGGGAGAGCGCCTCGCCGCCGAACACGCTCCAGCGCAGGGTGGGCATACTGCCGGGAGTGAGGGTGCCCAGCCGGGAGGCGAAGGTCACCAGGGACGGCACCGAGAACCAGTGGGTCAGCCGCTCGCTGTTGATGAACTTGACGGGCGACATCAGCTGGTGGCGCAGCGGTACGACGAGCGTGGCGCCCGAGCCCCAGGCGACGAACAGGTCGTGGACCGATCCGTCGAAGGTCAGCTCGAAGGCCTGCGACATCCTGCTGCCGGGTCCGGTCTCGTACCGCGTGGTGAGGTGGGTGAGGTAGGAGCAGAGATTGCGGTGCAGGACCGGCACGCCCTTGGGGATGCCGGTGGAGCCCGAGGTGAAGATGATGTACGCGATGTCGTCGGGCGTGGTCCGCAGCGGCGGGACGGGTGCGGTGGGCGCACCGTCCTCGGGCTGTGCGCCCACCAGCGGGACGCCCAGCTCGGCCCCGGCCGCGGGGGCGTCGGTCAGGACCAGGTCGAGGCCGGCGGCCTTGGCGATGGACGCGTTGCGCCCGGCGGGGAACTCCGGGTTGAGGGGGACGACCGCCGCGCCAGCCCGCAGGATCGCGAGGTAGCCGGCGTACGCCGCCACCGAGCGGCTCGCCAGCAGCCCGACCCGGCTCGGAGCGACACCCGCGTTGGCCGCCACGATCCGGCCTGCCAGCGCCTCCGCCTGATCGCGCAGCTGAGCATAGGTCAGCTTGTCCTGACCCACTTCGAGCGCCGTCCACGCGGAGCCGAGCCGGTCCGCCGTGCGGGAGAACCAGGCATAGGCGGTCTGCGGATCGCTCATGCGGTCTGTGCCTCCAGTTCCTGGAGCCACTGCCTCAGCGCGGCCACATCGTGCAGCCGGGCCAGCTCCTCGGGTTCCACCCTGCGGTCGAATTTCTCGGACAGTTCGACGATGATCCGCAGCATCGCCAGTGAGTCGATACCGATTTCGGAAAGCATCGACGTCTCCGTGTAGGCGGTGCGCGCGTGTTCACCCAGCACGCTGTCGGTGAGATCGACACCGGTTGCCAGTTGGGGCTGCTCGCCTGGCCAGTAGCGCTTGGTCTGCCACGGATAGCTGGGCAACGGGACGAAGCGGCACCCCGGGTCATACACCTCGTGCCAGTCGATCGCCTCGCCCTTGCAGTAGCGCTCGGCGATCACCACCACCGGACGGCCCCGCCGGATGCGGCGCGGTTCGCCGGTGCCGCTGAGGGCTGCAACCATCTCCTCGTGGGAGGTCGCGACGACCGCCATGCGATAGGGGTGGTGCTGACGGCGCGTCGAGGCACTGAAGCATATGTCGCGCAGTGAATACGCGGCACCCCTTCCGTGCGGACTCAAGTACTCGGTGTAAGCACGGGCCAGGTCCTCAAGGGCCTCGGGGGTGCGTGCGGACAGCGGCAACAGGTAGGCCTGGGTGCCGCGCTCCTGACGCGGCGCGGGGACGCGTCCGGCCGCGATGGTGTCGGCCTGCCGCAGCACCACGTGGGCGTTGAGGGCGGAGACCCCTTGCCCGGAGACACCTGCCAGTGCGGGTCTGCCGGTGAAGGGGAGCGACTGGAGACGGTCCGGCACCCGCAGCGGCAGCCGGTCCCAGGCGACCCGCGGGTTCGGTGTGTTCATGTGGAGGCTGGCGGGTACCTGACCGTGCTCCAGGCAGAGCACTGTCTTGATCAGTCCGGCGAGGCCGCCGGCCGCCTCGGAGTGGCCTATGTTCGTCTTCACCGAGCCGACCAGGCAGGGCCGGTCCCAGGGCCGCCCGTGGCCCACCACCTCGCCGAGTGCGGCGAACTCCAGCGGGTCGAAGGCGGGCAGGCCGACGCCGTGGGCCTCGACGAAGTCCACGTCCGCGGGGTTGACTCCGGCGTCCTCGTAGGCCCACCGCAGGACTTCGATCTGGCCGGCCAGTGAAGGGGTCAGCAGGGCGCCGCCGGTGCGGCCGTCGTTGCTGATGGCACTGCCCTGGATCACCGCGCGGATCCGGTCGCCGTCGGCCAGTGCGTCGACCAGCGGTTTGAGAACGAGGACGCCGACGCCGTCACTCGGGGCGTAGCCGTCGGCGTTCGCGTCGCCGAACTTGCTGCGGCCGTCCCGGGCGAGCGTGCCGGCCTGGGTCATCATCACGCCCTCGTCGGCGCGGAGCTGGAGGTTCACCCCGGCGGCCAGGGCCAGGGGCGTCTCCCCGGCCCGCAGGCTCTGCACCGCGTTGTGCACCGCCACCAGCGACGACGAGCAGGCGGTGTCCAGCACCACGCTCGGGCCGCGGAAGTCGAAGAAGTAGGAGATCCGGGCGGCCAGCAGGGGCCGGTAGTTGTGGAACTGCGAGGCCGTGGCCGCCTGCAGGCCCTTGCGGTAGCGCATCTCCAGGAAGTCGCCGCGCGTGTTGCCCACGAAGACGCCGGTCCTGGTGCCGACGAGGTCGTCGGGAAGCTGCCCGGCGTCTTCCAGTGCCTCCCAGGCGGCCATCAGCAGCAGTCGCTGCTGGGGGTCGAGTTCCGCGGCGTCGGTGGGCGACATCTCGAAGAACTCGGCGTCGAAGGCGGCCATGTCGCGTACATAGGCGGCCCGGCGGCTGCGCAGGGTCCCGGGCTGGGAATCAGTGGCGTACAACTCGTCTACGTCATAGCGGTCGGACGGTGTCTCACTGGTGGCGTCCGCGCCGTCACACAGCAACTCCCACAGCTGGTCGGCGTCCGCGGCACCCGGGAACCGGCAGGCCATGCCGATCACCGCCACCGAGCGTGTCTCGACGCTTGCTGTCGACCTGTTCACCAGAACACTCCTTCGATGCTTCCCCGGGTATCACCTGAGTTACTGCCTGTGCGCCTGCGCCATGAGTACCCAAGGGAGGCGGCCGTGACGTTCCTGAGCCGCCGGAGCGGTGCAGAATTTCGGATTCTGACAGGTGGAAACTCGACACGAGATGGTTACGTCCTGATTCGTGCCGTCAGCATCCGGAAACGGAGTGGGGGGTGCACTGTGCCTTGCGACCGTACGGAGCATATGCCACGTGGTCATCTCGGCAGCTGGGACGAGCGTCCGTACCTATGCGCGCGTTCATGACCGGGAACGTGCGCACCGACAACGCTGTCACGTGACCCGTGTGGCACGAACCCCGCCGTCCGCCCCACGAGAGCGCCACTCGGGACACGTCCACACCGGTCTGGAACCGGCCAACTTGATGTATCGTTCCGGCCCCGAACCTGTTGCTGCGCGATGTTTCAAGGACCCGCCGCGAGGCGGCACACCCGGCCGACCGCATTACCCTCCCTCCGACCGCGACCCAGCTGAGACCTGCACCGGCTTGGCAGAGCGACGGACCCGCCGTACCACCCTGCTCAACCGGCGCTGAGGCTACCCCTGTGCTCACAGTCCCCAACAGCCAACCATTGAACGATTGTCATATGTAAGAACCGATGCAGTCGTTGCGACATCAAGGATTGGCAGGAACTGATCGTTCCGGGAATGGAACAGGGTCGGTCTGGACAGGATGCAGGGTTATACCCACGTTCATGACCGGCGGAGATGGGTGGCCCACCAGCGTCCGCGGCCGACGGCGCACCGGCTCCCGATGGGGCAGTTGTGGTGTGAGACAGCCAAAGTTCCGCAGTGGGGGCGGTACGTAAAGCAGACGGATCTGGTTTCATCTCCAGTCATGGATTCCCTGTCACCTGATCACGACCGCCAGGCGGAGGAACGTACCCACCGGCTTCAGGTCCTCGGCCTTAACTCGGTGGGCGCCGAGGCGACGTTCGACCGTGTTGCGAAAATTGCGGCAACCCTCACCCAGGCCCCGCTGGCCATGGTGAACTTCATCAGCACCGAACGGCAGATGTTCCGCGGCATGTACGTCCCGCCGTCGGACTCGGACAGCAGGAGCGCCGACGGCATAGTCTTCGACCTCAGCGATATCGCCCGTGAAGCACCTTCCGACTACGGGTTCTGCCCGCACGTCGTCGCCCAGGGCGCCCAGCTGGCCCTGGACGATGTCTTCGACTACCCCAGATTCAAGGGAAACGCGCTGGTCAACGACATGGGCGTGCGCTCGTACCTGGGCACGCCGCTGCGCGACCACAACGGTGTGATCCTCGGTACCCTCTGCGTGGCCGATATGAAGCCGCGCCAGTGGGGCCGGGAGGGCAAGGAGACGATGCAGCAGCTCACCGAGACGCTGCTGTCCGACTTCAAGCTCCGCGACAGCCTGCTGACCCAGCAGCAGCAGCTCTTCGCCATCTTCGACCGTGCCCCGTTCCCGATCATGCTCACCGAGGGCCCCGAGCACCTGCTGCGCTACGCCAACGCCACCCAGGGCGACGCGTTCGGTCTGGTGCCGCGGCTGAGCCGGGGCCGGCAGGCCCTCAGCGGACTCGACTCGGTGGGTGTCTTCAAGACGATGGACCAAGCCTTCCACACCGGCCAGACCATCACCCTGCCCGAGGCCCAGCTCATTCCGTACAACTCCTCCTCGGCGAAGACGTTCTCGTTCACCTGCACCCCGGTGAAGCTCTCCCCGGTGCCTCGGTCATCAGCGGGGTGCTGACGGTGGCCATGGACGTGACCGGGCAGCCGAGCCGCGGCCATGAGTCGCGCCAGATCGCCGCCCAGTTCCAGGACCGTTTCGAACAGATGGGCTCGGGGGTCGGCGGCGCGCTGCAGACAGGGCAACTGCCGAGCGGCAACTTCCCGCGGTGAGCTGCGTTCAGGACAGGTCACAGGCCGTTTCCGGGTGCCCCGTCCGGGCGGCGGGCGCACCCGGGCCCGCCGGACCAGGATGAGTGCCGGCCGTCCGACGCCACCGCACCGTATCCACCGTCTGACAGGGGACGCGGCCTGGCCGTGCGAGGCGACTCGCTCGCCCTCGCCCACCAGGCCGCTCGCCGCTCCGTCGGCGCCCTGGACCGGGCCCACCCGGATGTGACAATTTTCACTCGACCCGGGCAATGGCGGTGCTCCGCACGGCTGATGCCGCCGCGATGAGCCCCCTGGCCGCCACCTCGATGGAGCCGTCCCGGCACCCGCTACCGCAGTGCACGCACTTCAGGGCGGACAGCGTCTCGTCAAAGACGACGAGCGCGCCGGAGCCGAGCCGGGCGTGACCAGAGAAGGCAGCGACAGCTGTTCGTCCCTCTGTCACCGGGAGTTCGCGGGGTCCGTCACGGGGCGGCCTTCGGCCTCGCTCACGACGGCCCCGACTGGTGGGCATCATGGGGCCGTGCCCACCATTGATGCCTCAGACGTTCCCGACCAGCTTCTACGTGCTCGGCTGACGAATGTACTGAAGGGCGTGCGACCCTGGGACGAACAGGAGCGCGAGCACATCGCCGCGGCCGTGGAGTGGGTCGCCAGCGGGGCTCCGCTATATCGGACCCGGAAGCCTGACGTCCCACTGATGCACCTGGTCAGCTACTTCGTGGTCCTGGACGAGGCCCGCAGCGAGCTCCTGCTCGTCGCCCACCGCACAGCAGGCCTCTGGCTCCCCAGCGGCGGCCACGTCGAGCCGATGGAGGACCCGTGGGACACGGTCACGCGCGAATGCCGCGAGGAACTGCGCGTCGAAGCCGTCCCGTCGACTGTCTCCGGCACGCGACCGTTCTTCCTCACCATCACCCGAACCCGCGGGCAGGGCCGGCACACCGATGTGTCGCTGTGGTACGTGGTGCAGTCGAACGTGGACGGCATCACCTCATTCGACGAGGAAGAGTTCGAAGCAATCAAGTGGCTCTCTGCGCAGCGGATCCTCACCGAACCCGTGAACACCCTCGATCCGCACATGCACCGCTTCACCCGCAAGCTTATGGACGCCATCGCTGGCGGGTAGTCATCCGCACCGCAACGTTCATCGTTGGCTCCGTCGAGGCTTCGCGCAGAGTCGCGACTTCAGTCTTGCGCAACCCGCGTGGCACCAGCCGGGCGGCTCAGCTGGACTCGCGAACGACCAGTCGGCACGGCACGGTGTGCACGCCTGGTGCCGTGTCGGAGTCGATGGCCTCCAGTAGTCGCAGGGCGGCGATCCGGCCGATCTCGGTGAGGTTCATGTCGATGGTGGTGAGCGGCGGACGGCTGGCCAGTGCCATGGTGCCCCAGTTGTCGTAGCCCACGACGGCGATGTCGCCGGGGACGTGCACACCGCGCTCGCGCAGCGTATCCGCCGCACCCCGGGCGATCTGGTCGTTGCCGCAGAAGAAGGCGTCGGTGTCGGGCGCCGTCCGCAGCACCGCATCCGCGGCCCGGCGCCCCCACGCCTCGCTCCACTCGCCGAAGTGGACCCGGCCGGTCGTCAGACCGAGCGAGGCGTGCTCCAGGTGCTCGACCGCATGCCGGGCGCGGTCGCGGGCGGCGGCGTGGTGTTCCGGTCCCGGTGACGTGGGCGATCCGGGTGCGCCCGGTGGCCAGCAGGTGCTCGACGGCGAGGTGGGCACCGCTCCGGTCGTCGGAGACCACCGAGGTGTCGGCCGGGTCGTCGGAGGGAGAGAGCGCGTAGACGATGGGGATCGGCTCGATGCCGGTCAGCGGCGGGACGGGGATCGGTCCGGCGGCCGGTGACGATGATGCCGTCCACCCGGCGGTCCATGAGGTTGCGCAGATGGTGCTGCTCACGGATGGCGTCGCCCCGGGTGTCGCACAGCAGCACGGAGATCTTCCCGACGCCGAGCGCATCCTCGGCGCCGAGCAGGACCGGCGTGCTGAACCGGCCGATGCCGTCCGTCGTCATAAGGCCGACCGTCCAGCTGCGGCCGGTGTGCAGGCTCTGCGCGTGCTGGTTGGGCCGGAACCCGAGCTGCCTCCACCGCGTCCAGCACCCGCTGCCGGGTCTCGGGCCGCATCCGGCCGCTGCCGTTCAGCGCCTTCGAGGCCGTGCCCACACTGACGCCCGCCAGCGCGGCGACGTCGGCGAGCTTGGCCCGGCCGGCCGAGGGGGAACCTGGAGCAACGGTCACGAGCAATCCTTTTCCTCGACTTCCTGGGCTTCCCTGACGTCATGCTGGCAGCCGCAGTGTCTTCATGGTCGCAGCCGCAGAGGCCTAGTTCCAGTACTTGAGCAACGAGAGAAAGTCACGTCATGACCCTTGACCCGATCTCTCGGCTTCCCCTGTACTTTCGGGACAGGAAAACGATTGCTCAAACACAGCTCCGAGGCGGCATTCCGCCCGCGAGCAACGGGCGAGGGCCATGCCCCCCGCGCCGGTTCGTCCTATGCGCTGCCCCCGTTCCGCCGCCGTCTTCCCGGAGAGCCATGCCCCGCACACGCCCCGCACAGCCTTCCCCCGAGTCCGCGGCGTCTGTCGCGCGGTCGACTCCGCCCGAACAGCGCGACGTGGCCGTGCAAGGCGACCACCGCCATCGGGCCGGTGCGTCTCGGCGCGGGCACGCACGCCGCGTTGCGGCCCGGCGTCGCCGGGATCGACGCGGGTTTTTGGCACACCCGCCGCGAGGTCAACGCACGCACCTCCATCCCGCAGGGCCCCGAGCTGCTGGAGTCGGCGGGAAACCTGCACAACCTGCGGCTGGCGGCGGGCACGGCCGAGGGCGCGTTCCAGGGCGCCTACCCGTTCATGGACACGGACGTCTACAAGTGGCTGGAGGCTGCCTCCTGGCAGCTGGGCCAGCAGGTGTCCCCGGACGACGGCGAGCAGGTCCGTTCGCTCGTCACCGAGGTGGACCGGATCATCGCCCTGGTCGCCGGAGCACAGCAGCCCGACGGCTACCTCAACACCTGGTTCCAGATCGCGCAAGGGCGGCGAGCGCTACCAGGACCTGCGCTGGGGCCACGAGATGTACTGCGCGGGCCATCTGATCCAGGCGGCGGTCGCCCACCACCGCGCCACCGGACGCACCGAACTGCTCGATGTCGCACGCCGTTTCGCCGATCATCTCGACATCGGTCTTCGGCCCGCCCGGCAGCGGCAAGCCCGTCGACGGCATAGACGGCCACCCCGAGATCGAGACCGCCCTGGTCGAGCTGTACCGGGAGACCGGCGAGCGCCGCTATCTGGACCTGTCCGGCTACTTCGTGGACCGTCACGGGCACGGCCTGCTCGGCGGCGAGGCCTACTGCCAGGACCGCGTACCGCTGCGCGAGGCGGTCACCGTCGAAGGCCACGCCGTGCGCCAGCTCTATCTGCTGGCCGCGGCGGCGGATCTGGCCACCGAGACCGGGCGACGACGACCTGCGCGCCGCCGCCGAGCGGATGTGGCAGGCGATGGCCGCCACCAAGACCCATCTGACCGGCGGACTCGGCGCCCACCACGACGAAGAGGACTTCGGCGACCCGTACGAGCTGCCCAACGAGCGTGCCTACTGCGAGACCTGCGCCGCCATCGCCTCCATCCAGTGGAGCTGGCGCATGGCCCTGCTGACCGGCGAGGCCCGCTACAGCGACCTGATCGAGCGCACCCTGTACAACGGCTTCCTCGCCGGGGTCTCCCTGGACGGTGAGCGCTGGCTGTACGTCAACCCGCTGCAGGTCCGCGACGGCCACACCGACGCCGGCGGCGACCAGTCGGCCCGCCGCACCCGCTGGTTCCGCTGCGCCTGCTGCCCGCCGAACGTCATGCGGCTGCTGGCCTCGCTGGAGCACTACCTGTGCTCGACGGACGCCGACGGGCGCGGTCTGCAGATCCACCAGTACGTCACCGGCCGCTACACCAGCACCACCGGCGACACAGGTGGTGCCCCGATCGCCGTGCGCGCCGAGACGGACTACCCGTGGCACGGTGCGATCAGCCTGACGGTCGAGGAGGGCCCCCAGGAGCCAGCCCTGGGCCCTCTCGCTGCGCATCCCGCAGTGGTGCCGTGACGTACCGGGTGCGGTGCGTCAGTCAGTCCGGCGCTGCGTACGCGCAGTACGACCACGCCGACGCTCCCGTCACCGACGGCTGGCTGCGTCTGGAGCGCACCTGGCTGCCCGGCGACCAGGTCGTCCTCGAACTCGACCTCGACCCCCGCCTCACCGCGGCCGACCCGCGGGTGGACGCCGTGCGCGGCTGCGTGGCGATCGAACGCGGCCCGCTCGTGTACTGCCTGGAGCAGGTGGACCACTCCGGCGGCGGGCTCGACGACATCGTGATCGACGCCGCGCACCCGCTCACCGTGCAGCACCGCCCGGACCTGCTCGGCGGCGTCACCACCGTCGTGGCCGCCGGCCGACGCCGGCCCGTCCGCCGCCGACGGCTGGTGGCCCTACCGGCCCGCAGAGACCGCCGGCGACTCCGGCAGCGCCGTCCGGTGAGCCGGTCGAACTGACCGCGGTCCCCTATTACGCCTGGGCCAACCGGCGGGACGGCAGCATGCGCGTCTGGCTGCCCACCTCCTGACTCCCGCCCGTTGCCCGCGCGCACCCTGCCACCACCTTCCACCCTGACAACGAGGTCATCCCAGTGAGACACACCCGCCGTACCCTGGCCGCCGCTCTTGCCGCGGTCGGCGCACTCGTATCCGTCACCGCCTGCCAGGGCGGCTCCGGACTCCGCCGGCTCCTCGTCCGGCTCGTCCTCGACGTACACCTTCTGGGACCCGTACCCGCAGTTCGACGCCAGCGCGGCGTGGAGCAAGCTCGTCGTCGGGTGCGGTACCAAGGCCGGTGTCACGTCAAGCGCACCGCGTACGACACCACGGACCTGGGCAACAAGGCGCTGCTCGCCGCCCAGCAGGGCAACGCCCCCGACGTGATGCTCCTGGACAACCCGGTCGTGTCCACCCTCGTGGCGGCCGGAATCCTCAACAAGACGAGCGACCTCGGCCTGGACACATCGTCGTTCCAGAAGAACATCATCGGCGCGGGCACGCTCGACGGTGCCGCCTACGGCGTACCGATCGGCGCCAACACCCTCGCCCTCTACTACAACAAGAAGGTGCTGTCCGCCGCCCACGTCGACCCCGCCTAGCATCAAGGACTGGGCCTCGCTGACGGCGGCCCTGAAGAAGGTCAAGGCGGCCGGCAAGAAGGGCATCACCTTCTCCGCGATCAACACGGAGGAGGGCAGCTTCCAGTTCCTGCCGTGGTTCTGGGGCGCCGGCGGCGACCTCACCAAGCTGAACTCCGCGCAGGGTGTGGCCGCCCTGTCGCTGTGGAAGCAGTGGGTCAAGGAGGGCTACGCGCCCAAGGACGTGCTGAACAACACGCAGACCACCGCTGGCAGGAGTTCGCCACGGGCGAATACGCCTTCGGCGAGAACGGCACCTGGCAGCTCGGCAACGCCAAGAAGGCCGGCTTCCCCTACGGGATCATCAACATCCCGACGCGCAGCGGCGGCGGTGCGGCTCCGGTGCCGACCGGTGGCGAGTTCGTCACCGTCCCGGTCCAGAAGGACACCGCGCGCTACGACGTCAGCAAGAAGATCGTCGCCTGCCTGACCAGCGACGCAGAACCTGCTGCGCCACCGACACCACCCTGATGTACATCGCGCCCACCGCGGCGGTGCAGGCCAAGCAGGTCGCGGCGGACCCGAAGCTAAAGCCCTGGGTGACGGCCGTGGCCGCGGCGCGCGGTCGCACCAGCGGCGGCCTGGGCACCAAGTACCCGACCATCTCCCAGCCGATGTGGACCGCCGTGCAGGCGGCCCTGTCCGGCGGCAATAGCCCGCAGGCCGCCCTCGACACGGCACAGCAGACCGCCGCCAAGGACAAGGCCGGCGGCTGACGCCCGCCGCACCGCACGCCCCGGACACCGCCATCCGCATCCAGGAGTTCGCATGACCATCGCCCGAGTCGACCGCCGACGGCGGTCCCCGGCCGCGTCCGGGACGCACAGGCGGCGACGGGCGGAACGACGCCATGGCACTGCGGCGCCGCCAGCGCCGCAGGAGCCGGCTGACCGCGCTGGCCTTCGTCGCCCCGCTCCTCGCCTACCTCGTCGCCTTCTACGTCTACCCGCTCTACCGCAACGTCGACCTGAGCCTGCGCCACTACACCGTTCGGTCCTTCGTCGCGGGCGACGCGCCGTTCTCCGGGTGGGACAACTTCTCGCAGGTCCTGCACGACCCGACGTTCGGCCCCGCGATGCGCCACACGATGATCTTCACGTTCGTGTCGATCCTCTTCCAGTACGCGGCCGGGCTCGCCCTCGCGGTCTTCTTCAACCGGCACTTCCGGCTGGCGCCCATCCTGCGGGCACTGTTCCTGATCCCGTGGCTGCTGCCGCTGATCGTGTCGGCGTCGACCTGGTCGTGGATGTTCAACAGCGAGTCCGGCGTGGTCAACTACGCCCTCCACCTGGTCGGTGTGGCCCCGGTCGCTTGGCTCACCTCGCCGCACTGGGCGCTGACCTCGGTCATCATCGCCAACATCTGGATCGGCATCCCGTTCAACCTGGTCATCCTCCACAGCGGCCTGCAGAACATCCCCACCGAGCTGTACGAGGCCGCGGCGCTGGACGGGGCGACGGGCCTGGCAGCAGTTCCGGCGCATCACCTTCCCGCTGCTGCGGCCGGTCTCGGCGATCACGCTGCTGCTGGGCCTGGTCTACACGCTCAAGGTGTTCGACCTGATCTGGATCATGACCAAGGGCGGTCCTGGCGACTCCTCGTCGACCCTGGCGACCTGGTCCTACCAGCTCGGATTCGGCACGCTGCTGCCGCAGTTCGGGCCGGGTGCCGCGGTCGGGAACATCCTCATCCTCATCGCTCTCGTCTTCGGCCTGCTCTACATCCGCGTCCAGAGGAGGCAGGAACCGTGACCTCGCGTGGCGGACCCTCCGCGTCAACACCGGCGCTCGCGCCGCAACACCGTCATCGGCGTCCTGCTCACCGCGCTCATGCTGTTCCCGGTGTACTGGATGCTCAACGTCTCCCTCACCCCGCAGCAGGACATGCGCAAGACCCCGCCCGACCTGCTCCCGCTGCACCCCACCTTCGAGGGCTACCGGGCCGTCCTGAACGACCAGTTGCCCTACCTCGGCACCAGCCTGCTCATCGGCCTGGGCACGGTCGCCGTCACGCTGCTGCTGGCCGCGCCGGCCGGTTACGCGCTGGCCAAGCTGCGCCCGCGCGGCGCGGGGCCGCTCGGCCTCGTCCTGCTGGTCGCGCAGATGATCCCCGGCATCGTCATGGCGATGGGCTTCTACGGGATCTTCCTGGACCTCGGCTTGCTGAACTCCTGGTGGGGCCTGATCATCGCGGACTCCACCATCGCCGTGCCGTTCGGCGTCATGATCTTCACGGCGTTCATGTCGGGCATCCCCGACGAGCTCACCGCCGCGGCCCGCATCGACGGCGCCGGCACCTTGCGCACCTTCTGGTCCGTCGTCCTGCCGGTGAGCCGCAACGCCGTGGTCACCGTCTCGCTCTTCAGCTTCCTGTGGGCCTGGTCCGACTTCGTCTTCGCCAACACCCTCGACGGCGGCGGCGAAATGCGGCCGATCACCCTCGGCATCTACCACTACATCGGCAACAACAACCAGGAATGGAACGCGATCATGGCCACCGCCGTCGTCGCGTCCGTCCCCGCCGCCGTCCTGCTCGTCCTCGCCCAGCGCTACGTGGCCGCGGGCGTCACCGCGGGCGCCGTCAAGGACTGACGGGGCACCTGTCCATAGCGCTCTCATCCCCCAGTCAGGAGAACCCCTGTCATGAGTCGCTTGACAGACCCCGCCGGCACGCGCCGCCGGCCACGGCCGCTCGGCCGTCTGACCGCGGTCTTCGGGGCCGCGGCGCTGGCCGCCACCGCCGCCGGCCTCGGCTCCGTTCCCGCGCACGCCTCCCCCACCGCGGCCACCACCCTGGTGGTCAACGCCGCCCAGACCCTGCGTCCCGTCACCCATGCGGCGAGCGGCGGCCTGTACGGTCTCGCCGACGCGAGCACGCCCTCCGACAGCCTGGTCGCCGCGCTGAAGCCGAACACCTTCGTTCAGATGGCGCCCGGCGGTGCGCAGCTTCCCAACGGGGAGCCCAGGCCCGGCGGTGACGCGCTGGTCGTGGCATCCAAGGCGGCCAAGGCCGGGGCCAAGGTCGTCGTCCGGATGCCCGACTGGTATCCTAATTTCCCCTACAAGTGGGTGAGCTGGAGCGACTGGCTGTCCGCCGTCGACAAGCAGACCGCCTCTGTGAAGGCATCAGGGGCCGGCAACATCAGCGCCTACGAGCTGTGGAACGAGCCCGACTGGACCTGGGACACCTCGGCAGCCGGCAGTTGGGACGACGGCTGGGCCCGGACATACAAGGAAGTCCGCGCCAAGGACGGCAGCACCCCCATCCAGGGCCCCAGCATCTCCGCGTGGAACCAGGGCTCGATGAGCCAGTTCCTCACCGACGCCAAGGCCTCCGGCACCGTTCCCGACATCATTTCCTGGCACGAACTCGGCGGCAGCCAGAACATCGCCGCACATGTCGCCGCCTACCGCTCCCTGGAGAGCAGCCTCGGCATCAGTGCGCGCCCGATCTCCATCGAGGAGTACGGCACCACTGCCGAGGTGGGCGTGCCCGGTCCGCTTGCCGGCTACGTCGCCAAGTTCGAACGGGCCGGTGTCCACGACGCCGAACTCGCCTTCTGGAACCACTACGGCACCCTCGGCGACACCCTCACCGACACCGGTGCCTCACCCAACGGCTCGTACTGGCTGTACAAGTGGTACGGCGACATGTCCGGGAACATGCTCACCACCACTCCGCCGTCCCAGACCGGCCTCGACGGTGCCGCCTCGCTCAGCGGCGACGGCAAGCAGGTCAGCGTCATCTTCGGCGGCGGGAGCGGTTCGTCGGCGGTCACCGTCAGGCGGTCTCGGCTCGGCCTTCGGCAGCACGGTGCACGCCAAGCTGGAGTACACACCGTCGAAGGGCCGCACCACGGCCGTCTCTGCGCCGTTCACGATCTCCGAGACCGACTATCCGGTCTCGAACGGCTCCGTCACGGTGCCCGTGACGATGAACGCCTCGGACGGCTACCACCTGGTCATCACCCCGAGCGGCAGCTCGACCTCACTGGCGGGGACCTACCGGCTCACCAACAAGAACAGCGGCCTCGCCCTGGACACCCAGAACGCGGGCACCGCTCAGGGCACCGCAGTCGTCCAGGCCACGGTCGGCACCGGCAGCAGCCAGTCGTGGACCCTCACGACCGCGGGATCCGGCCTCTACAAGATCGCCAATAAGGCCAGCGGTCTTCTGCTCGGCATCACCGACGCGGGCACCGCGGCCGGCGGCACCGCTCTGATCTGGGGCGACAACGGCACCGCCGACCACCTCTGGCAGATCCTCCCGGCCGACGGCGGCAACTACAAGATCGCCAACTACAACAGCGGCCTTCTCCTGGGCGTCACCGACATGAGCGCCGCCTCCGGTTCCCAGGTCCTCCAGTGGGACGACAACGGCACGGCCGACCACCTGTGGACACTGACCTCGCGCTGAGCGGCCATCGGGCGTCCGGGAGGTGGCAGCACCTCTCGGATGCCTGCGTCCGCCGTCAGTCCGCGCCCGCGAGTCCGGCCAGCGTGCCGACCGCGACCGACGATCCCTCGGGCCGCACCCATACCTTCACCACGTCATGGGGGCACCCCGCTACCCACGCCCGGCTCAGATCCGGCGATGTCTCCACCTGCGAGGGGTGCGCGCGCAGCAGTCGGCCGACGTGGTCGCGCACGGCCACCTGCGCCAGCTGCTCGGGACGGTCGGGCGTGTCCTTCGACTCGGGAAGGCCGTACAGGCTGCTCATCAGGCCGGGGTACCAGTCCGCGCCACGCACGGCGGTCGCGCTCACCTGCGTGACGCCCGGCGGACCGCTGACGCCCACTCCCAGGCCCGCCGAGTAGACGCGGTCGAACAGGAACGCCGTCCTCGCCGGATGGTCGGCGGCGCCCAGAAAACCCGACGGCACCAATGCCTCGGTGAGCCGCATATCGGCCACCAACGCCCGTCCGCGGTACAGCTGGAGGGCGATGCGCGCGAAACTGCCGGCGGGCAGGTCGGCGCTGTCCGTCAGGCGGGCCTCGACGCGCAGCGGCGCGGTACCGAGCAGCGGCTCGTAGAGGTCGAGGGCGTCCAGCCGGTACGGGAAGGCGAAGACGTCCCGCGGAATGGTCTCGTCCCAGATCCACAGGGCGTGGTTCGGGACCACGTGCAGTGCCGCGTCCAGCAGGCCCGAATGATGGGGCGCCGCAGTGACGGCGCCCCGCCGCGGGTCGAGTACACCGGTGGCGCCCCGGTGGCCGGTGTGCAGGCCGCGCAGGTAGTGGAAGGCGGGCCCGTGGAAGAGGTGGGGTGCGTCGGCGTCGTAGGGCAGTTCGTCGACCGGCCGGGCCCCGGAGAGCGGAGGCAGCGGCGCGGCCGGCTCCTGCTCTCCCGGCACCACAGTGCCGCTCGCGACGACGTCCGGTCCGCCGGTGCCGTCGCCCGCCAGGAGTTCGACGTGGATGCCCTGCTCGTCACGGCGGACCTGGACGGCGTAGCGCACCGGGGCATCTGCCACGATCCACCGGCGGACCGTCACATCCCGGATCCGGTGGGCCACGACACCTGTGGCACGCTCCGCGGCCTCCGCCACCAACCGGACCACATGCATCATGGGGACGCAGGGGGTGGTCAGGACCGGACGGTGGTCCGTCAGCCAGGTGTCCCGGTCCGGGTCGAGGACGCCGCCGGCGAGATGAGTGCCGGTGGACCCGGGCGCTTTCGGGGTGATCCGCAGGGCCAGACCGTCCACCCGGTAGATGCGCGTGTCGTCCACCCAGAGCCAGCCGCGGGCTTCGAGGTGGCGGCCGTGCAGGTCCTCGCCCTCGACGGTGATCTCCAGCTCCACGGTCACCCGCCGATCCGACGGCAGGACCTGTCCGCGGTACTTCCATACCAGCGGTGTACGCCCGGACACCGGTTCGCAGCTCGGCTCCTCAAGTCCGGCGCCGGCGTCGCGCTCGATCGCGTAGGCCCGCAGCAGCTGGCACATGGCCTCGACGCCGAGCGAGCCGGGCTGCACCGGGTCCTGGAAGAAGTGCGCCTTGAAGAACCACTCGTCCGGGGTCCACGTCCTTCTCGGCGCGCAGCCGGCCGAGGCCGGCCGCGCCGGCGTCCGGCCAGTAGCCGGTGACCCGGTCGAGCATCAGCAGCATCGGGCCGGCAGCCGCAACGGGCCGGTGAGTACTTCTCGGGCCGGGCGGTCAGGTCGACCGTGTAGGCGTTCGGCTCGTCCAGGCAGCCCTCGCTCCGCCGCCGACGGCGGCAGGCCCACTTGGCCCTCGAAAGCGGCCGGGCGGGAAGAAGCCGAAGACTGGTGACGAGGTCGAAGACGGCTCGCCGTCGCCGGCGCATTGACCTCGAAGAAGAGCATGATCGTCGCGCCGTTGTCCGCGCACCTCGCGTGAGAGTGGCACGGGTGTGCAGCGTCCCCAGGGCCTGAGGCCCTGGACCTCGCAGCGCACGGTTCCGGTGCCGTCCAGATTGCGGAAGAGCAGATCGCTCTCGCGGCCGGTGAGCGCAGCCCACGTACGGGCGAGCCAGCCGCTGGGCTGCAGGACGACCTCCATGAGGACGCGGCACGGCAGCCCCGGGGAAGTCGTCCTGCTCGAAGTACCAGACCTCCTCCGGCACGTCGTACTCGACCTCGACCGCGGCGCCCGCCTCCATGACCCACGGCGGCCCTTCCACGCCCACCACCCGGCTCATGAAGTGGAACGGCGGGCCCGGCGCCCGCAGTCCCCGGGCCTGTCGAAGGGAGGTACGCGGGTCCGAACGCCTCGTCGGCCTGCCCCGGCACAGGCGAGCATCGCGGCATAGTCGTAGCGGAACCCCTCCACCTCCGCGACGGCACCGGCCCCCGGTCGCCCACGAGCCCGGCCAGCGCCCGGTCGCTACCGGCGTGCCCGTCAGCTGCACGGCGGGCGGTGCGGCGACCGCCAGTCGTGAGTGGCCAGTCCGGCACCAGCCTCAGCCCGACCCCGCGGCGTGGAAGGCCCGGACGCCGTCGACCGTGCACAGCACGTCGGCCCGAGCGTGACCTCCGGCCCGGCGGACAGCTCCGAGACGAACACCTCGTAGACCACTTCCTCGCTGCGCGAGGTCACCTGGCCGCGCAGACCATCGACTGGCGCTCGCCTGGCACCGGTTCGAATCGCCAGCCGTCCCGGTCGACCGTGAAACCGCAGGCGGTCAGATAGAAGCCCATCGCCTGGTGGCAGCCCGCGAACATCAGCGGCCCGGCGTGTATGGCTCGCCTGGAACACGTGGGTCGTCCGGGACCTGAGAGCCGTTCGGAACGTGCTGGTCGAAGGGCCACCGTCGCGCCATGCGGTTCAGCCGCGCCCGCAGATAGCCGCGGCCGAGGGCCCGCCCCGGGTCGAACTCCGTGACCTGTGCAGAGCAGTCCGACCGCTAGGATGCGCGGGGATGCGGACGTGGGAGCGGGTCAGTTGCCAGCCGGCGCCGAAGCACTCGGCGGGCCGGCCCTCGACGAATGCGACCACCTGCGCCGCGTTGAAGGAACGGGCCCGCTGCACCGGCGGCAGTGTCGAGGGGCCAGCGCGGGTCGGGCCAGGTCCTCCTCCGGGTTCCACAGCACGCCCCTGGCTTCCCTGAGCTCCTGGTCGGTGAAGAGCCCGGCCCGGCCCCCGCGCACACTGGACACGCAGTTCCTCGCCGACATAGGCGTCGTAGTGGAATGAGAACAACCGGACGCCGGCGGCCTCGGCGGAATCGTCGACATGGATCTCGTAGCGCAACGTCTCCCCGGGCACCGGCAGCGGCCCGTGGAAGGCGAGTCGCAGTCGAGCAGTCGATACGACCGCTGCCCCCGGCCCCCCGTGTCCGCCCCGGGTCGGCCGGTCAGCAACCGGTCGCCCTGGCCGGCCTCCAGTAAGGCGCCGGGGCACATCCGGCCGGCCGGATCGAGGTACCAGCGGTCCCGGGCGACGGTCGTCCGGATGCGCAGGACACGAGTGCCGGTGCGGCCCGGTGGGCGGTCGGTGCCGGACATCGCGGCGCCGGAGATCAGGGCGCCGGGCAGGCGGGTCGGCAGGGCGTCGGTGCCGGGAGCCGGCGCCGTTCCGGCCGGGCCAGGGCTCGGCAGGGGCGGTGCCGGCTCCATGCGTTGCGGAACCGGTCCCGCAGCAGTGCGGGCCAGGTCCGCGGAGCCGGGCTCCGGTGGGGCTGGGGTCGCGCGTACATCACACCTCTCGCTTTCACCTGGGGCGTGTCACCAACTGCACGCCGATCAACTCGGCCACCGCCGCCCCTCCTGCGTCGGCCAGCCGCACATCGCACACCGCCTGCTGGTCCCCCACCTCGCGCCGACTGAGGAGCGCGCTGAGTCCGGTGCCAAGCGCACCGCCGCGGTGCACGCGCACTTCGGCGACGCCCATGGGCAGGGTGGCCCGGTGCAACGCGTCCCGGGCCCACAGCCCCGCGAGTTGCAGCGCCCCGTCGAGAGCCACCGGGTCAGTGGCCCATGGCTGGTCCGAGTCCCAGCCGAGCCCATCAAGACCGTCCAGGACGGCTCGGACGCCATCGGGTCCGAGCCCGTCGACGGTGCGGAGCATGCGGTAACGAGGACCGTGGAACAGCACGTCGCCGTCGTAGATGGCATACGAAGGCGCGCAGGCACCGTCCGGTGGCAAGCGCGGGACGGGGGCGGGCGGCGGGCGCTCGGTGGACACCAGGGCGCGGTAGTGCGGGCGGCCCGCTGCCGAGTCGAGCGTCAGGCGCAGCCCGTCCGCCTCGCGGGTGCCGCGCACCCGGAGGAAGTACGGTCGCCTGTCGGCCGGGTCGAAGACGACGCCTTTGAGCACCGTGAGCCCGCGCAGGAGCAGCCCGCTGGACGGTCCCTGCCGCCCGGCCGCGGCCCGGGCGATGAACTCCGCGGCACAGGCCAAAGGAAGCACCGGGACCCCTCGGACCGCGTGGTCCTCGGTGTAGGGGAATCCGCTGCGCGGCACCACGGCGTCCGCGAGGTGCCGCTCCCGTGGAGTGTGTGGTCCGCCGCCGGTGGCCGAGGTCACCGGGACGACGCGGTCCGCGTCAGGACCAGGACCAGCCGGTCCGCTCCGCCGGCCGGGCCGGTCAGTTCGGCGGCGAACGCGGTGGCTCCCGCGGCCGGGTCGATGAGCGGTACGCCGACCTCCTCGAAGTGCTGCGACAGGGCAGGGGTGACCATGCCGCCCCGCCAGGGTCCCCAGCCGAACGCCTTAGCGAGCAGTGCGGGGCGGGTCGCCCGGGCGGTGGAGACGATGTGGTTGAGGGTCTCGTTGGCCATCGCGTAGTCGCACTGCCCGGTGTTGCCCGTGTGGGCGACGACGGACGAGAACACGCAGAGCAGGCGCAGCGGATCGCGGGCGACAGCGTCCATCAGCACCCGCAGCCCGTCGACCTTCGCGCCGTACACGGCGGCGAACTGCTCGTCCGTCTTCTCCGCGATCGGACGGTCCGCCAGCACGCCGGCGCCGTGCACCACGCCGGTCACCGGGCCCCACCGCACCCGCGCCCGGTCGACGGCGTCCCGTACGGCGGCGGCGTCGCGGCCGTCCACGGTCTCGTAGCGGACCTCGGCGCCGGCCTGCTCAAGATGCCGCAGCGTGGCGCGTACCTCGCGGGCCGCGAACACCTGACGGGCACGGGCGCCCACCACCGCGAGGGGCGGCGGCCGGTCGGGGGCCGGTCCGCCGTGTGCCAGCAAGGCGCGCTTGACCGCGGCTTCGTCGGCGGCGTCCCGCAACCAGCCGGGTTCGTCCGCCAGGCGGGTCCGGCCCAGCAGGAGCAGGCGCGGGCGTCGGGCGCGCACCAGTTCGGCGAGGCACGTGGCGGTGATGCCGCGCGCTCCACCGGTGACCACGATGTGGTCGGTACGGTCCAAGGGCGGGGGTTCGTGCGCCGCCCGCGGATCCTCCGGGCGCAGGTCGCTTCGGACGCGGCTGCCGTCGGCGCCGAGTCCCACGTCGGACTGGTCGCCGCCGGACAGCAGTTCGGCCGCCAGAGCGCGGGCGATGTCGGCGGCGCCACGCCCGGCCCGGTCGATGTCGATCGCCTTGACCGCCGCGCGCGGCCATTCGTGAGCGGCGGTACGGGCCAGCCCTGCGATGCCGCCCAGTTCGGCCCGGTCGCCACTGCGACCGCTCAGCCCGAAGTCGCCGCCGGTGTCCTGGACGGTGACGTAGACCCCGCCGTTCGCCGTCATCCGGGCCGCGACGGTCCGGGCGACGCGGAAGGCGGATTCCGCCGCCTGGCGGGCCTGCGTCGCGGGACGCAGGCCGGCCAGGCAGATCACTCCTGCGGCGTCCGGAGGCAGATCTCCGGACACCAGGTCAGCGGTGAGCGCGCACCGCCTGAGTTCGGCGACGAGCGCGGGCGCGACGCCCTGGCCGTCGTCCGTGACGAGCAGCGGGGTGCTGGTGAGTCCTGGCAGCGCGAGACCCGGCACCGGGGCGGGAGCGGCGTGCACGACGAGCCGTGCCAGGCCGCTGGAGACCGGCGGCGCAGGGCCGACGGTCGGGCCCTGTAACGACGGCAGCTGCCCACAACCGGCGGCCTGGTCCAGTGCCACCTTGACCTGGCCGAGCGTACGGAGCTTGATCACCTCACCGGGGTCGAGCGCGGGCAGTGCGGGGATGGCCTTGCGGACCGCGGCGAGGATCTGCACCCGCTTGATCGAGTCGATGCCGAGGTCCGTCTCCATGTCCATCTCGTCGTGCAGGACGTCCAGGGGGTAGCCGGTGAGTTCGGCGACGGCGCCAAGAAGGATGGCGCGGTTGTCGACCGCGGGGGCGGCACTCACCGGGGCGGCGGCCATGGATACCGGCTCGGCGGGCTTGGAGGCGTCACAGCCGCGGGAGCGGTGACGACGGGGGCGGGAATGCCGGGGGCGGGTGTCGCCGGGGCCGCGGAGACGACGGGGTCGGCTACCGGCGGCCATGGCATGGGGTGTGGTGCCGGGGACATCTCCATCGCGGGTACGGCGGCGGGCGCCATGACGGCGGCTGCCGCGGGAGCGGACATGGCGGGCGCCATCGCCATGAAGGAAGTGGCAGGGCAGCGGGCAGCGGCGCGCCTGGCGCCTCGGCCACGCGGAGGGCGCGGGTGCTCCCCATCCGACCGGCGAGGCAGCCGCCGGCGGCCACGCCGCCCAGGCGGAAGCGACCGGGGCTGCCACCGCGGCGGGTGGCTGGAGCTGCTGGAGAGACTGGTGGAGGACTGCCGCGGCCTCCAGTGCCTGGATACAGCCGGTCATCGCCTGCTGGAGTACCGCGGTGCACTCCGTCAGCCGATGGTGCGCCGCCCTCATCGAGTCGGCCCAGTCGATGGCCGGGGCCATGGCCGGAATCATGGCCGGAATCATGGCCGGAGCCATCGGTGAGGTCATCGGTGGGGCCATGGGCGAGGCCATGGGCGGGGCCGTGGGCGGGGCCGTGCCTCGGTGGGGATGGTTCGCCCCCATGATCTGGACAGTCATGCCGTTCCTCTTCTTCCTTTCCGGTCCGTCGTCGGGATCCTCGTGTGAGGCTGACGACGGTGATGTGTCATGCCACAGCGGGGCGAAGTCGACCGCCACGCCGTGCAGGGCGAGCGTGCCGAGCGCCGTCTGAAGGGCGGTGAAGCCGTCTGTTCCGCGCTGGTCCAGGCAGACGGCGATGTGTTCCCGCTCACCCAGGATCCGGCCGACCAGTCCGGTAGCGCGCCGCCGGCGCCGACCTCGACGAAGGTGCGCACGCCCCCTGCATACATCGCCTCGATCTGGTCGACGAAGCGCACCGGCGCGACGAGATGCTCGGCCAGCCGGTCGGCTGGCCTCGCCGGGTCCGCCGGGTACACGTCGGCGCGGGCGTTGGAGTACACGTCGATACCGCGGCGCCCGGAGGTCGGTTCGGCGCAAGTGCTCGTCGAAAGCGCGGTACCGCGTCCGCCACCAGCGGGCTGTGGAACGCGCTCGCGGCGTCCAGCCGCCGCCGGCGATCCCGGCGTCGGTGAACGCCGCCTCCGCGCGGGCCAGCGCCTCCAGCGTGCCGGAGATGACGACCTGCTCCGGGGCGTTGTCGTTGGCGATCCAGCACCTGCGGCAGCCGGAGCCCGTCCAGTACCGCGCGGGCCTGCGGGTAGCCGCAGCCCAGCGCCGTCATCCCGGCGGGCGCCGGGGCCGCGTCGCGCATCAGTTCGCCGCGGGTGCGGGCCAGCAGGAGCAGTTGGCTCTGCGGTCGAAGGCGCCCGCGGTGTGCAGCGCGACGAGTTCGCCGAAGCTGTGCCCGGCCGACGCAATCGGGCCGTCACGCCGGCCTCGGCCAGCACCGCAAGTAGGGCCAGGCTCTGGGCGGCGAGGGCGGGCTGCGCCCACTCGGTCGCGGTAGCAGCCTGGCCTGCTCGTGCCGCCCGTTCCTCGTCGGTGAACACGGGCGGCGGGAAGACCACCCGGTGCAACGGCTCCTCGCCCCTCGTGGAGCCAGTCGGCCAGAGCGTCCCATCGCGCTCAGCGCCGAGGGGCAGTTGAGCGCGAGTCGGCGCCCATGCCGACGTACTGGCTGCCCTGGCCCGGAGAACAGGAAGGCCAGTCGTCCCGGCTGCCCGGGCGTGCAGGCGTAGCGCGTGCCGTCCGGCAGACTGAACGGCTCCTGCGGGGCGGCGGCTGATCCGCTCGGCGGCGGCCAGCAGCCGCCGGCGCAGTTCGGGTCCATCGGAGGCCGGCACCATGAGTCGGCAGGGTGCGTCGGGCCGGAACGCCAGTTGGGACCGGCGGGCGACGATGTCCGGTGCCTCGGCGGCGTCGGCCGTCGCACGGAGGCGGTCGGTGAGGTCCGCGGCGCTCTCACCGGAGCCCAGGAACAGTTCCGTGCGGCGCGGTGCGCACCCGGGACGCGGGGCGGCTCGGGCCGCCTTCGGGTACGTACTCCTCCAGCGTGACGTGGAAGTTGCTCCCGCCGAAGCCGAAGCTGGACACGGAGGCGCGGCGCGGGGTGTGCTGGCGCTGTGGATCCACGGACGCAGTTCGGTGTTGAGGTAGAACGGGCTGCTGGTCAGCCCGAGTGCGGGGTTGGGCCTGTCCACCTTGATCGTGGGCGGCAGGACCTGTGGTGCAGCGCCAGGACCGCCTTGAGCATCCCCGCGGCGCCGGCGGCGGCACTTGGTGTGCCCGATCTGCGACTTGACCGACCCGAGCGCGCACCATCCCATGTCCGCGCCGGCCGGTCTCTTCGAACACCTGCGCTGAGCCCGCCGAACTCGGCGGCGTCGCCGGCCGGGGTGCCGGTCCCGTGGGCCTCGACCAGCTCGACAGTGTCCGGGCCGTAGCCCGCCGCTCGTACGCCCGCCGCAGGGCGCGCGCCTGCCCGGCGGAGACGGGTGCGTAGATGGCCGTGCCCCGGCCGTCGGAGGAGGAGCCGATGCCGCGGATGCACCGCATAGATCGCGGTCGCCGTCGCGCTTCGGCGTCCGCGAGCCGCTTGAGCGCGAACATCGCCATCCCCTCGCCGAGCATGGTCCCGTCGGCCGCGGCAGAGAAGGGCCGGCAGTCCCCGGTGCGGGACAGCGCCGGCGTCTTGCTGAAGCACATGTACATCAGGATGTCGTTGAAGGTGTCGACGCCGCCGGTGATGACCAGGTCGCAGACGGCCGAGCGCGAGTTCGCCCACGGCGATCGACAGCGCGCCGAGAGCGAACTGGCGCAGGCCGCGTCGAGTCGTGCAGTTGGTGCCGTGCAGGTCGAGCCGGTTGGCGATCCGGCCCGCCACGACGTTGCTGAGCAGGCCCGGGAAGGTCGCCTCCTGCCAGGGCGTGAACTGGTCGGATGATCGCAGATCGGCGGCGCGCCTGCGGTGTCGGGTCGATGCCGTGCCTCGCCGCATGCCGTGCAGCCAGACGGGCCGGCCGAGGCGCGCGCCCATTCGGCGAGCAGCTGCAGTGGCCCCGGTACGCCGAGCACGACGCTGACCCGCTCGCGGTCCAGCCGTGCGGGTCGCCGTCGGTGACATCGTCGAGCAACGCGCCGCGCCACCATCAAGGCCAGCAGCTGCGCTGGTGTCCGTGGCCTCGATCTGGTGGGGCGGGACGCCGAACGCGAGCGGGATCGAAGTCGACCTCGGGCAGGAAGGCGCCGCGCCGGGCATAGGTCTTGTCCGGCGCCGCGGGGTCGGGGTCGTAGTAGTCCTCGAGAGCCAGTGGCGTCGCCGGCACGTCGCGTCATCAGGTCACGGCCGGTGACCACGTTGCGCCAGAAGCCGCTGTGCTGTGTGACCCCGGAGAGCAGGGCGGACAGCCCGACGACGGCGACGTCCAGGCGCTGGGCATCTTACGAGGACGGGACATGAAGGCAGCCTTGCCGGTGGAAAGCGGACAGGGACAAAACGGAGGCCGGATGCCTGGATCAGCTCAGGCAAGTGGCCTGGGAAGGAAGGCGAAGGCGCTGTCAGGCACGGGCAGTCCCAGGCTGCGCAGCTGGTGGGCCCGGGTGAGCACGGTGGCCGCGCCCTCCAGCAGATTGAGGGCGATCTGTACGACCGTCGCGCTCGCGGGACTCGGCGAGGAATCCGCCCGCCACCCAGTGGTTGAAGGCGCCCAGAGCCGGCCCGCACCAGAGCTGGTAGTCGGCCCTGCGCCCGGTGTCGCCGGCGATGGCCCAGCCGGCTGGACCGGCCGAGGTACCAGCGGAAGAGCAGCGCCATCCGGTGCTTGGAGTCGGCTCGCCGCGCGTTCCAGTTGCGCGGGATCGCGACCGTTCCAGAAGCGCTCGCGTCTCTGCCCAGATCTCCGCCACGCTCGCACGCAGGATGTTGCGCTCCAACGCGTCGCGCTCGCGGGCGGGGATGGCTTGCGAGGCTGTCGTACGTGCGGTACAGCTCGTAGAGCTTCAGCCCGCGCACCCCGAACATGGTGCCCCGGCGCAGCACCTGCACCTTGACGTCCAGCTCGAACATGTCGGCCGCCGGCGCCATGATCACGTCGGCGATGTCCGCGTCAGCGAGCAGCGCGTTTGGCCTCGTCCGAGATGCCCGGCCTCCACCGCGGTCTGGTTCACCGAGCCGGTCACCACGTAGGCGGCGCCCAGCGCGAACGCCGCGGCCACCGACTGCGGCGTACCCAGTCCCGCCGGCCGCGCCGACCCGGATCCTGTCCGGGTAGCCGTGCTTGCGCTGGATCTCGTCGCGCAGCGCGAGGATGCGGGGCAGCAGCGCGACCAGGGGCGGTTGTCGGTGTGGCCGCCGCTGTCGGCTTCGACGGTGATGTCCTCGGCCACCGGCACCCGAGCGGCGAGCGCCGCCTCCTGCTCACTCAGCTGTCCTCGTTGCACCAGCGCCGTCAGCAGTTCGGCGGGCGCCGGGGACATGAAGGCGGCGGCGGCCTCGGGACGCGAGATCTTCGCGAAGAGGTGGGTGCGGCGGACGATGCGTCCCGCGGGGTCGGTGCGCAGTCCGGTGGCGGAGCACCGTACGACGGCCGGGGTGACGTCCATGAAGGCGGAGACGCTGATGCGAGGGACCTCCCGGGCGAGCAGGAGCTCCGCCAACCAGTCCTCGCTCGCGGCCTCGTGCGGCGAGTGGATGAGGTTGACACCCCATGCCTGGTCCGATGTGAGTGCAGTACTGATCGTGGCGATCGACGCTTCCACCCGCTCCGGGTCCAGCCCGGCCGCGCCGAAGAATCCCAGCATGCCGGCTCGCGCCATCTCCACCACCATCGAGGTGGTCGCGATACCGTTGGCCATCTCTCCGCAGACATAGGGGTAACGCACCCCGTGCACGGATATGAAGCTTCTGTCGCCCAGCCACTCCGGATAAATTCCCGGTAATTCGCCGATGACTTCGAGACCGGCCGCACGCGCCTGATCCACATCCTCAGCGGAAACAATTCCACGCAACCCGTCGACGGGTCTTTTCAGCGGACAGACCGACGTACGCGGAATCGCGGCCAACCGATCAATAAATTCAACGGAGAACGCCCGGTCAGCCACTTCGCCCGCATCGCTTTCACACGTTAAGGCACGGGTCAGCTCGTCTATCGACGCGGCACTCATGAGGAACCTTCCATGAAGGAGACCGCAACTCCGATCGGGCATTCTCAACGGAATTCAACGGCCATTGGAGCCACCGGTCCCACACCAACGGGAGTCATAGGCGGCGCTGGTCAGCAACCATAGCGGTGGCCAGAGGCGTTGCTGACCGTTCACCAACACAAACACCCATGTGGGTTATGCACTCGGAAACTCGTACGGAAGTCTCACTCTCCTGAGTGAGATTCACACTCTCCTGAGTGAATATCCGCACCCACCATGCGTAGTTCGAGAATCCTAGGACCAATATTATTTTCAGGCAGTGTGCCGCGTCCACCGAATCCGGAGACTCAGCTCAATGATTGCAGTTCTTTTCCCTGGACAAGGGGCTCAATATTCCGGCATGGGCGCGGAACTATTCGAGCAATATCCGGACCTGACAACAGAAGCCGGCGACGTCCTCGGATACGCGATCGACCGACTCTGCGTACAGGATCCCAATGGGCTTCTTTCAAAGACCCGGTGGACGCAGCCCGCCCTCTATGTGGTGAACGCGCTGTCCTACCGCGCCTGGCGAGCAGCGCACGGCAATTCCCCTGATTTCGCCGCCGGTCACAGCCTGGGCGAGTACAACGCGCTGGAAGCGGCCGGGGTTTTCGACTTCGCCACCGGCCTGCGCCTGGTCGCCCGGCGCGCCGAGCTGATGTCCCGGGCCCCCGCGGGCGCCATGGCCGTGGTGGTGGGCCTGGCCGAAGAGCGGATCGCCGCGGTCCTGCGGGACGCCCAACTGGACGACGTCGACATCGCCAACCACAACACACCGACGCAGTTCGTCATCTCAGGACCCGAGCGAAGCGTGGCCCGAGCGGAGGCCCTCTGCACCGGCGCCGGCGCCGACATGTATGCAAAACTCAAGGTCAGCGGGCCTTTCCACTCCCGCTACATGCGCGATGCGCAGCGGCAGTTCGCTGCGCACGTGGCATCGGCGCCCCTGGCCGAGCCGCGGTTTCCGGTCGTCTCGAACGTCACGGCGCTGCCGCACGGCCCCGACCTGTCCGCCGATCTTGTACGGCAGCTCTCGTCACCGGTGCGGTGGACGGAGTCGATCCGCCATCTGATCGGAGCCGGCGTCGACACCTTCCGGCAGGTCGGCGTGGGCCGTGCCCTCGACTCCATGGTCCGTGAGATCCGGGCCGCCACCGCGACCCCCGTCCTCGCCCCGTCCACACCGACGGTTCCCGATCAGCGGTGGCTGGCCGCTCGGGTGGAGCAGGACCTGCTGCGACGCGCGCGTGAGGTGCTGCGCCTGGCCGGCCCCGGACCGATGCCGGACGACGACCTGAGCACCTGCGGACTGGATCTGACCAAGCTCATCGACCTGTCCGCCGAACTCTGCGAGACGCTGGCGCTGAAGGTGCCGCCCGCGGCCTTCTTCCAGTACCGCACGGTCCGCGGCCTCGCCCGGCACCTCGTCGGCCAGTACGGCGAACCGCTGGCGGCGCGCTATGCCGACGGGCCCGGATCGGCACTCCGGCCGCCGCACGCCGAGCGGCCCTCCGCCGAAGCGTCCGCGCGCCCCGCTGCCCGGCCGACGGACGCACCGCCCCGCCAGCCGTCCGAACGCCGGATGCACGCCCGCACTCAGGTCGAGCACCGGGACTCCCCCGCGCCGATCGCCATCGTCGGCATCAGCGGAGTGCTCCCCGGCGCCGACGACCTGGACCATTTCTGGCAGAACCTGCTCGCCGGCCGGGACGTCATCACGCGCATCCCCGAGGAACGCTGGGACTGGCGCGCGCCGTACGGCAGGCTGGACGACGGCGTCCGGCACGTGCCCTGGGGGGCGTTCATGCGTGCCCCCGACGCCTTCGACTGCACGTTCTTCGGGATCTCCCCGCAGGAAGCCGAACTGATGGACCCGCAGCAGCGACTGCTCCTGCAGACGGCCTGGCGGGCGGTGGAGGACTCCGGTCACCAGGTCGAAGAGCTGGCCAGCTGCCGCACTGGGGTGTTCGTCGGGGCGAGCGCCATCGACTACGTGGAAGTACTCAGCGCCGCCGGGCGCGACATCGAGGCGCACACGGTGACCGGGCTGGCCCATTCGCTGCTCGCCAACCGGGTCTCCCACTGGATGGGTTTGCGCGGGCCCAGCGAAGCGGTGGACACCGCCTGCTCCTCGTCGCTGGCCGCGCTGCACCGGGCCATGTGCAGCATCCGCCTCGGCGACTGCGACCAGGCGATCGTCGGCGGAGTCAACGTCATGGCAGGCCCGGGAACGTTTATCACCCTGTCGAAGGCCCGGATGCTCGCCCCGGACGGCCGCTGCAAGACCTTCGACGTGCGGGCCAACGGCTACGTGCGCGGCGAGGGCGTGGTGGCCCTGCTCATCAAGCCGCTGTCCCACGCCCTGCGGGACGGCGACCACATCCATGCCCTGCTGCGCGGCAGCGCGGTGAACCACAGCGGACCGACGATGTCCCTGACTGTGCCCGACCCGAACGCCCAGGCCGAGGTGGTCGCCGCCGCCTGGCGGACCGCGGGACTCGATCCGTCGACCGCCGGGCTGATCGAGGCCCACGGGACCGGTACGGCGCTCGGCGATCCGATCGAGATCGAGGGGCTGCGCCGGGCGTTCGCCCGCCTCTACGCGGAGTGGGGTCTGCCGGCCCCGTCGCACCAGCATGTGGCGGTAGGGGCGGTGAAGAGCCACATCGGACATCTCGAACCCGCCGCCGGATCGGCCGGACTGGCGACCGTACTGCTGGCCATGCGGCACGGCCACCTGCCCGGCCTGGCCAACTTCGAGACCCCCAACCCCCTGCTCCGGCTGGCAGGCAGCCCCTTGCGCCTGCCGACCGGGCCGGAACCGTGGGAGCGGCTGAAAGACACCGAGGGCCGCGAACTGCCCCGCCGGGCCGGAGTCAGCTCCTTCGGCTTCGGCGGCGCGAACGCACACGTGGTCCTTGAGGAGTACATCGCCGACGCGCACTCCCCGGCGCCCCCGGCCCCCGGCCGCCCCCAGCTAGTGCCGCAACAGGCAACGTTCGCCCCGTCGCGACGCCCGGCACGCACTCTCACCGCACCGGCCGAAAGCCCACGTACGCCCAGTACGAGGACTTCCAGCCGGCACGCCGAGAGCACGCACCGGACACCGCTCCTTGACGGGCAAACGTTGCCCGCCGCGGCACTAGTACCGCTGTCCGCCCATGCCCCGGAGCGGCTGCGGGCCAGGGCCGAGCAGTTGGTGGCCTGGCTCGCGGAGCACTCGTCGCAGGATTACTCCTTCGCCGACCTCGTGGCGACCCTGCAGACGGGCCGCCGTGCCATGGCGCACCGGCTCGCGGTACTGACGAGCGACGCCGCCACGCTGCAGGCACGCCTCACCCGCTTTCTGCGCGACGGCCACGCGGACGAGGTCTGGAGCGGTGCCGTCTCCCCGCTTCCGGCCGACTCCCAGGACGACACCGGGGACCAGGCCCGCATCGGTGCTCTGGCGGAACGCGGTGACCTCGTCGGCGTGGCACGCCTGTGGACCGCGGGCGTCCCGTTGGACTGGGGCCTGCTGCATCCGGGCCGGCCTCCTCGCCGACTGCCGCTTCCCACGTATCCGTTCGAGGAACGCAGACTGTGGCCCAGGCGCGCGGCACCGGCATCCACGCCGGCTGCCGCCGAGGAGGTGTCCACGCCCGTGGGCCGGACCCCGGCTTCCGCGGGGCAGGGCACCACCGGCGCTGGACCGTCAGGGCGGACCGTCACGAAGAGCCGCGAGCAGATCACGGAGCATCTGATCCAGGTGCTGACCGACACCCTCGGGTGGCGGCGCGACGAGCTCGACCAGGACACCGGCTTCGACAGGCTCGGCCTGGACTCCCTCGCGAGCCAGCTGATCCGCGCACGGCTGGAGAAGCACTACGGCAAGCTCCCGGCCACGCTCGTCTTCACCTACAAGAACGTGCGAAGCCTCTCCGGATACCTCGCCAACCGCCAGGCCGTTGCCGCTCCCACCTCGGCTCCCGCCCGAACCGCTCCCATCACTGCCCCGCCCGCGGACACCCGCGCCGAGGACATCGCCGTCATCGGGATGAGCGGTCGCTACCCCCGTGCCCGGTCCGTCGCCGAGTTCTGGCAGAACCTGCTGCGGGGCCGCGACTGCATCGACGAGATCCCGCAGGACCGGCCCGGTTTTGGGCGCTATGCGGAACTGGCCCGACAGCGGTACGGGGACGCCTGGCACCGGTGGGGCGGCTGGTTGAAGGACGTCGACGCCTTCGACGCTCCGTTCTTCCGCATCTCACCGATCGAGGCGCGCTACCTCGACCCGCAGCAGCGACTGTTCCTCGAAGTCGCGTGGGAGTGCGTGGAAGACGCCGGTTACACGCCGGCTGCCCTGGCCGACGCCGCACTGGCCGACCAGCGCGGTGCGGTGGGCGTCTTCGCGGGAGTGACGTACAACAACTACCAGTTGTTCGGCTCGGCGGCGCTGGAGCGCGGTGAGTGGCTGGCGGTGGAGACGCAGACCTTCTCGGTCGCCAACCGCGTCTCGTACCTGATGAACTTCGGCGGCCCCAGCCTCACCGTCGACACCGCCTGCTCCTCCTCCCTGTACGCGGTGCACCTGGCCTGCGAGAGCATCCGGCGCGGTGAGTGCACGGCCGCGCTCGCCGGTGGCGTCAACCTCAGCCTGCACCCCGCGAAGTTCATGACACTCGCCGAGACGGGCTTTTTGTCCAGCGACGGCCGGTGTCGGGCGTTCGGCGAGGGCGGGGACGGCTATGTGCCCGCCGAGGCGGTCGGGGCGGTACTGCTCAAGTCGCTCGGGCAGGCACTGCGCGACGGCGACGACATCCACGCTGTCATCAAGGGTTCCGCCGTCAACAGTGATGGCAGGACGTTCGGCTACAGCGTGCCCAATCCCGTGGCGCAGACGGAGGTGATCCAGGCAGCGCTGCGATCCGCCGGTGTCGGGCCGGAGACCATCGGCTATGTGGAGGCACACGGCACCGGTACCAGCCTCGGTGACCCGATCGAGCTGCGCGGGCTGACCGACGCCTTCGCCGGTGTCACCGCCCGCCAGTCCTGTGCCATCGGCTCGGTCAAGTCCGCCATCGGGCACGCCGAATCATCGGCCGGCATCGCCCAGCTCACCAAAGTCGTCCTGCAGCTGCGGCACCGGCAACTGGCGCCCACGCTGCTGCACTCGGCGCGGATCAACCCGGAGATCCCCTTCGAGGAGACCCCGTTCCGTGTACAGCTCGAAGCCGGCCCCTGGGACGCTCCAACGGCGGGACACCCGCGCCGTGCGGGCGTCAGCTCCTTCGGAGCCGGCGGGGTCAACGTCCATCTGGTCCTGGAAGAGGCGCCCGAGGCGCACCGCGCGCCGCCCGGCCGGCGGCGGCACGTGCTGCTCCTGTCCGCCGCCGGGGAACCGAATCTGCGCGACTACGCGGCACGGCTGCGTCGCTTCCTGGCCGAAGCCGGACCGGACTCCCAGCCGGGCGGCCCCGACGCGTTTCTGCTGGACGTGGCCCATACGCTGCAGACCGGGCGGGTCCATCTGGCGCACCGTCTGGCCTTCACCGCGTCCGAACCGGCCGAGGCGATCGCGCTGCTGGACGCCTATCTGGCCTCGGACGCCGACAGCCGCGTCCACACCGGTCACGCACCGCGCCGTACCTCCTTTGCGGCCGGCGGACCTCTGCGGCCACCGGTCGGCCAGGATGCCGAGGAGCTGGCCCGGGCCTGGGCCGCCGGCACGGATTGGGCCTGGACGGAGCTGTACCGCGCAGGTCCGAAGCCGCGCCGCGTCCCGCTGCCGACCTACCCGTTCAGCCGACGCCGCTACTGGCTCGACGAGCAGGGCTCCGTCCCGGCCACGCCACCGGCCGTCAAGAAGGCCACGGATGCGGCGACGCAGATCACACCGCACGCGGAGAACGGCGCCAAGTCCCTGGTGCAGACGGGTGCCGGGCTGGTTGCCGCGGTACGCGCCGCGCCCCCGAGTGAGCGGTGCGCGCTGCTGGTCGACCATCTGCGTGCGGAACTCGGCCGGTTGCTCCAGTACGCCCCCGAGGAGCCGCCGGACCCCGACACGGGCTTCTTCGACCTCGGCCTCGACTCGGTGTTCGCCGTACGCCTCGGTACCCGTATCGAGGAGGAACTGGGCGTCGAGCTGTACGCCACGGTGACCTTCGACTATCCGACCATCGGGGAGCTGGCTCCCTATCTGCTGTCGCTGATGGATCTCGACGCGCCTGCCGCCGCCCCGGCGGACCTGCCGCCCGAGCAGCCGGCCGAGCGGTACCAGACCCTCCACTACACGGCCGACTGGGAGCCGGAGCCAGTGGCGCACACCGCACCGGACGACCTGGCCGAGGTGTGGTCCGCGGGCGTGGTCATCCTGGACACGGACGATGCCGTCGCCCGGCTGCTCAGGGCGCGCCTGCGCGCACGCGGCTGCCAGGCGCCCGTCGTCCTCGTCCGGCCGGGTGCGGCGTACGCGTGCGACAGCGCCGAGGAGTACCGGGTCAGGCCCGGTGCCGCCGACGACTGGGACCGGCTGCTCAGCAGCCTCGGCGCGAGCCGCCCACGGCTGCCCGGGACCTTCGTCCATCTGTGGACGGCCACTTCGGGTACCGAAGCCGCCCGGACCTCGCAGCGCCGCCTGGACCTCGGTGTGCGCTCCCAGTTCCAGCTCGCCCGCAGCCTCATGCCGAGGGCGCGCGAGCTGACGGTCCGGGTCCTGCACGTGGACGCCTACGGGGCAGCCGGACCCGATCCACTCGCCGAGGCTCTGTCGGGCTTCGCGCGGTCGCTGCGCCATGAGAACCCGCGCCTGCTGTACCAGGCCGTGGCCCTCGATGCGGATCACGGCGGTGCGCGGCCGGATCCCCAGGACGTGCTGCGCGTGTGCACGGCCGAACTGCGCGGCTCCGGCCAGGAAGCGGACGTCCGCTACGAGGGCGGCCTGCGCCTGGTGCGGCGCGTGCGCGAAGTGCGGCCCCAGCGCGCCAACACGCCGGTGGCGGGGCCTGTCGACGGCGGGGTGTACGTCATCACCGGCGGAGCGGGCGGCCTCGGCCTGATCTTCGCCGAACACCTGGCCCGCCGGGCGCGGGTCCGGCTCGTGCTCAGCGGGCGCTCGGAACTGGACGCCGAACGGAACGCGGCCGTCGCACGCATCGCGGAGCTCGGCGCGGACGTCACGTACGTCCGGGCGGACGTGGGCAGCGAGGACGGCGCCCGCAGCCTGATCGAGCAGGCCCGCGACAGGCACGGCAGGATCGACGGACTGATCCATTCCGCCGGGCACATCAAGGATGCCCTGCTGGTCAACAAGTCGATCGAGGACATCGACGCGGTGCTGGCCGGCAAGGTCCTGGGCGCTTTGCATCTCGACGAACTCACCCGCGACGACGACCTGGCCTTCTTCATGACGTTCTCCTCGCTCACCGCCCTGGTCGGCAACCCCGGCCAGGCCGACTACGCCTACGCCAACCGCTTCCTGTGCGCGTTCGCCCGCCACCGCGACCGGCTTCGGCTGGCCGGTGAACGCAGCGGGCGCAGCATCGCACTCGTCTGGCCGTCCTGGCGGCACGGCGGGATGAAGGCCGACGCGCAGACGGAGGAGGCACTGCTGCGCCACCTCGGCCTGGACCTGCTGGACACTCCCACCGGTACCGAAGCCTTCGACCTGGCTCTGGCGAGCGCGCAGAGCGAGTTCGGTGTGATCCGCGCGGACCGCGCACGGCTGACCCGCGTCCTGGATGTCCTTCCGCCACGCGGCTCGCAGGAGGCCGTCACCGGCGTGGACGTACGGCGCGAACTGCAGGGCGTACTGGAAGAGATCGGCCTGTGACCGGCACTTCCAGTACACCGCACCAGAACCACAGGAGCCCCGGCATGGATCAGGACGACCTGCTCAAGCGTTCCCTCGACGCGATCCGGACGCTGCGCGGTGAACTCGCCGAAGAACGCGCCCGGGCCGCCGAACCGGTCGCCGTGGTCGGCATGGCCTGCCGGTTTCCCGGCGGAGCCGACACGCCAGAGCGTTTCTGGGAACTCCTCGTCGACGGCCGTGACGCGGTCGCAGAGGTACCCGCCGACCGCTGGCCCGCCGAGCTGTTCCGCGCCACGGATCCGCATGCTCCCGGCAAGGCGTACACGGCCGCCGGCGGATTCCTGGATGAGGACATTGACGCCTTCGACGCCGCGTTCTTCGGTATGTCACCGGGCGAGGCCGCCGCCGCCGACCCCCAGCACCGGCTGCTGCTGGAAACCGCGTGGGAGGCCCTGGAACGGGGCGGGCTGCTGACCGACGGACCGGACTCGGGCCGTATCGGTGTCTTCGTCGGCATCTCCGGCTCGGAGCACACGCGGGTGCCCGTGGAGCCGCGGCACGTCGGCTCCTTCACCGGGATCGGGGCCGCGCCGAGCATGGCGGCCGGACGGGTGGCCCACGCTCTGGGGCTGCACGGGCCGGCCCTCGCCGTCGACACCGCCTGCTCGTCCTCGCTGGTGTCCGTGCATCTGGCGTTGGAGAGTCTGCGCCGCCGCGCGTGCGACGCGGCGGTCGCGGGCGGGGTCAACGTCATGCTGTCCCCGGACGTCTTCGTGGTGCTGAGCAAGATGCAGGCGCTGTCACGGCAGGGCCGCTGCAAAGTCTTCGACGCCTCCGCCGACGGCTATGTCCGCGCCGAGGGGTGCGGCACGGTCGCCTTGATGCGGCTGTCGGACGCCGTCGCAGCGGGCGTCCCCGTGCACGCGGTCATCCGCGGCTCCGCGGTCAACCACGACGGGAGCACCAGCGGTCTGACGGTGCCCAACGGCCGCGCCCAGCGCGAGCTGATCCGCGAGGCGCTGGCGAACGCCGGGGTGGCAGCAGAGGCCGTCGGATACCTGGAGACGCACGGCACCGGTACCCCGCTCGGCGATCCCATCGAAGTCGGTGCCGCGGCGGAGGTGCTGTGCGCGAACCGGACCGCGGCGGCCCCACTGCGGCTCGGCGCGGTGAAAAGCAACATCGGCCACCTCGAAGCGGCGGCCGGAATCGCCGGTCTGATCAAGACGGTGCTGGTACTCGAACACGGCCGGATCCCGGCCAACCTGCACCTTCGGGTGCCCAACCCCCGGCTGGGCGTGGAACGGCTGCCCGTGACCCTGCCCCGGGTGTCCGAGCCGTGGGCGGCCGGTGGCACCCCGAGATACGCGGGCGTCAGCTCGTTCGGGTTCAGCGGGACCAACGCGCATCTGGTCCTCGAAGAGGCCGGCACCGCGGCACCGGCGGCCGGTGGCGGCTCCGGTGCGCGCCCGGCACCCGCGTCCGGTGCGGCACCGGCCGCCCAGGTGGTGCCGCTGTCCGCGCTCACGTCTGCGGCGCTGGCCGACCACACCCGCCGTATCGCCGCCTGGGTCCGGTCCCATCCCCGCGCCCGGCTCACGGACATCGCCCACACGCTCGGCGCCCGCCGTCGCCACTTCGGCCACCGCGCGGCCCTCGTCACCGACCGTGAGGGCCCTGAACTCGCCGCCCGCCTCGACGACCTGGCCGGCCGGCTCGCCACGCCGGCACCCGACGCCGACACTCAGCCAGGCGCCGCCCGGCACGTCGGACTGTTCCTGGACGCCACACCCGAGCAGGCCGTGGCAGCCGCCGGCGTCCTGCACCGCAGGCACCGCGGCTTCCGGTCCGCCTTCGACGCATGCGTCCAGCAGTTGTCGCCGGCGAGCGACGGCCCACTCGTCCCCGTGCCGGTGTCCGCGGACCTGCTCGCACCGCGCGCAGCGGACGCCGTGACCCTGGCGTGCCAGGTCGCACTGGCCCGCCTGCTCGCGGACTGGGGCGTGCGTCCCGCCGCCGTGGGCGGCTCGGGCGTCGGGTTCCTGGCAGCCGCCGTCGTCGCGCAGTCCCTGGACCTGCCGACCGCCGGTGCCCTCCTCGCGGCCCGCCACGGAGCACCGGCACCGCATACCGTGCCCAGCCGGCCACCGGCCGTGCGGTTGCTGCACGGCGGAGCCGGCCATCCAGCGGACATGGTGCGGGAGGACCAACTCGCCGTCCCGGGGTTCTGGTCCGGCTGCGCACCGGGATCCTCGGCCGAGCCGTCCGCCGCCGCGGCCCCTTGGCTGGCCGAGAAGGGATACGGCCTGTTCGTCGCCGTCGGCGGACCCGCCGCGGCGTCCGCGTCCGGGAGCACGTGGTGGCGCGTGGCACACGGGGACGACGCGTGGACCGAGCTGGTGGAGGGCCTGGCCACGGCGTACCGGGGCGGACTGGCCCTCGACTGGGCCGGCGTGCACCGCGGCGATCGGCCGGTCCGGCTCGACCTGCCGCCCTACCCGTTCCAACGGCAGCGGTACGCACCGCCGCTACCGCGGGCCGAAGCGCACCGCCGTCCGGCCGCTGGGGGCTCGGCGGCCGAAGCGGGCCGTTCCCTGGGAGGCGCCACCGCGCTGCGGGTGCTGTCCTCGCCTCTGGAGCACCACCAGTTCCGAACCAGCGTCAGCCGGGCCTTGCTGCCGCAGCTCGCCGACACCGGCGGTGTCCTGCACGTGGGCTACTACCAGGAGATGCTGGCGGCTGCCGTTCGGGAACTCGACGGCGGCGCGCAGTACGAGGTGCGGGACGCGGAGTTCACTCACGCGCTGTACTTCGCCGAGGAGGCCCGGTCCATCCAGCTGACGGTCTCCCGCGAAGCCGACGCGGCCGGCGATGCGCGCTCCTGCACCGTGCACAGCAGCGCCGAAGGCGAGGCCGGCTGGACCCTGCATCTGCACGGCGCACTGCACGCCCAAAGGGCCGACACGGTCACGTCTGACGCGCCGGCCTGGCCCGCCCGCCGCGACGAGCTCCGCGACAGGCTGCCGGAGCGCATCGACGGCCCGCGGTTCTACGCGGATCTGCGTGCCCGGGGGCTGGCGTTCGGCCCGTCGGTGGAATGGGTCGAGGAGGCGTGGTACGGCGACGGTGAAGCGGTGGCCCGGCTGCGTCCCCGCGGCGCTCTTGAGGCGGCCGGTGACGACGAGGTGCTACCGGTGCCTGTGGGAGTGTTCGACACCTGTGCCCAGCTGTACGTCCTGGTCGCCGGGTCGACGCTGGCCGCGGACGAGGTGTTCCTCACCACCCGGGTCGGCCGTTTCGCACTGGCCGGCCCGGCGCGCCGCGGGCCGTTGTGGGTCCACTTCCGCCTCACCGGCGACCCCGCGCCCGGGCAGCTGACCGCCGACTACCGCCTGTGGGACGACGACGGGCTGCTGGTGGCCGAGTGCGACGGGGCCGCGGTACGCCGGATCACCGGCGCACAGCGGGCCCGCATGGAGGTCGCCGCGGAGGCATCACAGAGGAAGCTGGGGCCCGGGCGCGGCGACCTCGTCGACCGGTTCCTCGCGGCGTCCGAGGAGGTGCGACGCGAAATCCTCGCCGCATACCTCAGCAGCCTGCTGGCGGGCCCCGGGGATGCGCACGGCGCAGGCTTGTCCGCCGACGGCCGGCTCGCGGATCTCGGCGTGGACTCCCTGCGCGGGATGGAGCTGCGCACCCGCCTGCAAGACGACCTGGGTGTGCAGCCGCCGCTCGATGTCCTGCTGCACGGCACCATCGCGGAACTGCTCACCACGGTCCGCGATCTGCTGGTGCCGGGAGCGTCGCCGTGCCTCGTCAGACCGGTGTCGCTCGAACCGGCCCGCTGGCTGCGCCACGCCCGCCTGACCGACACGGCTCGGCTGCGGCTGTTCTGCCTACCGTACGGAGGTCGAGGCGCCTCGCTCTTTCGGACCTGGCCCGACGCACTGCCCGATGACGTCGACGTCTGTCCACTGCAACTGCCGGGCCGCGAGAACCGCCGGGACGAGCAGTGCATCGAGGACGCGGACGAGATGGTCAACGCCCTGGAACAGGTACTGCGCACACACGCCGACCGGCCGTTCGCGCTTTACGGGCACAGCGTCGGCGCTCTGCTGGCCTATCGCCTGGCCCGCCGGCTGGCCGACACGCACGGTGATCGGCTGCGGCACCTCTTCGTCGCCGCGTTCACCTGCCCGTCCCGTGGCGCCAACCCCTTGCTGAGCCGCGTCGCGAGCGCCTGCCAGGATCTCGGTCTGCCGGAGCTGCCCGCCGCCGACGTGTTGCTGCGCGAGCAGCGCACCCGGCCGGCGGAATTCCGGCGCGCGCTTGGCGGCCGTCTCGGGGAGGACTTCGCCGCACGACTGCTCGACGGGGCGGAGCCGCCCCACTTCGCGGATCTGCGGCTGGTCCACACCTACCGTCACGATCCAAAAGAACTCCCCTTGCGCATCCCCGTCACCGCCCTGCACGGCGCCGATGACCCCGTGGTGTCCGAAGAGGACATGCGGGCCTGGGAAGTGCTGACCGAGGACCGCTTCCACCTCGACGTACTCCCCGGCGACCACTACTTCTGCCATCCCGACCAGGCCCACGACCAGGTGCTGAAGCTCATCGCACAGCGCGTCCGCTGACCCCGCGTCCCCGACTCTCTTGGACTGTCACCCATGCCCTTGCCTCGTGTCATCGCGCGCTCCCGCGCCGCCCTTGCTCCGGCGTCTTTGCGCAACCGCCCGAATGCCGTGCTGATCGTCGAGTCCGTGGCGGTCTTCATGGCCCTGCTCGACAGCCTGGCGATGAACAACGCCCTGCCGAAGATCGGCAGCGACCTGTCGGTGGGAGTCAGCGGCCTGGAGTGGGTCGTGGCCTCCTACACGCTCGTCCTGGCGGCCTTACTGCTGCCCGGCAGCATCGTCAGCGAGCGGCTGGGGCAGCGCCGGGTGTTCCTGGCCGGTCTTGCCGCGTTCACCGTGGGCTCCGGGATCGGGGCGAGCGCGGACAGCTGGGCGATGCTCATCACCGGCCGGGTCGTCCAAGGAGTCGGCGGCGCGGCGCTGCTGCCGTCCAGCGCGGCCCTGTTGCGCCAGGTCTTCCCGGACGACGTACGGCGCGCCAAGGCCCTGGGGCTGCGCGGCGCCGCCTCCGGTCTCGGCCTCGCCCTCGGGCCGGTGGTCGGCGGCCTGCTCGTGGAGCGGTTCGGCTGGCACAGCGTCCTGCTCATCAACGTCCCGATCGGTGTGTGCCTGCTGCTGTTCGGTGCGCTCTCGCTGCCCAGCGCGCCTCCGGAACGCAGTCGTCCCTGGGACCTGCCCGGACAGGTACTCGCCGTGGTCGGCCTGGGCGGACTGGTTTACGCGCTCGTCCAAGGGCCCTCGCACGGCTGGAGCGACCCCCGCATCCTGACCGGGTTCGCCGCAGCCGTCGTCGCTCTGCCCGCCTTGATCGTCCGGGAAACACGTGCCACAGAGCCGATGATCGAGACCTCATTCTTCCGTGACCGGCCCTGTGCGACAGCGGCGCTCGCCTGCTTCGCCACGAGTCTGGCGCTCTTCGGGGCGATCTTCTTCCTGTCCCTGTACCTCCAGTACATCCTCGGCTGGTCGGCGGCCGGTGCCGGTGTCGTCTTCCTGCTGGGCTCCGCGTTCATCGTTATCTCGGCGCCGGTGGCCGGCTGGCTCTCGACGCGCTGGGGCTCCTTCCGACCTCTGATGATCGGCGCCGCGTTGTGCCCGGTGGCCCTGGCCGGCCTGTCCCTGTACGGCGACAACGCGCACTACACCCAGTACTGGTGGGTGCTTCCGATCATCGGCGTGTGCGTGGGCCTCACCTTCGTGCCGGTCAACGTCATCGTCGTCGACCGGGTTCGCGGCAAGCGGGCCGGCATGGCGACGGCGATCGTCGAAATGCTGCGCGAACTGGGCGGCGTGACCGGCGTGGCAGCACTCGGCGCGGTGCTCAACTCCCGTATGAAGTCATCGCTCCTGCACAAGGCGGAAGCGGGCGGCCTCCCGTCGGGCAAGGCGCACGAACTGGTCGACCGCGCCCTCGCCAAGGGACCGTCGGCGCAACTCGCGGGGCCCGGCGGCACAGCGTTCCACCGCTGGTACCGCGAAGCGTTCATCGACGGGCTGCACGCGGCGCTGTACACGGGTGCCGCGGCCATGATGCTAGTGGCGGTGGTCACGTTCCTGATGCTTCGTACGGGCGCGGCGAGGCCGGTCACGGAGCCGGGCGATCTGGTACAGCCAACGGCCTGAGTGCCAGGCGGATCTCCGGTGCCAAGAGGCGGCGCAGGCGGCATGCGCTGGACGACCGGTCACAGCGCGGACCGAGCAGCGCATACAGCAGCACCTACATCCGAGCGACGCGCTGTCAGCCTGCGTTGATCACTACCAGTTCCTTCGGCACTACGATCGGTGGTCATGAAGTGAAGCCCACCTCAGCGAGTGGGGCCCGATCGCCGCCCAGGAGACAACCTCATGACCACCGGATCCCGGCGTATCGACGTCCACCAGCACATCATCCCGCCCTTCTACCGCGATCTGCTCGCCAACGAGGGCATCACCGAAGCCGGTGGCCGCCCGCTGCCCGACTGGTGTCCAAAGGCGGCGCTGGAGCTGATGGACCTGCTGGGCATCGCCACCGCCGTCGTCTCCGTCTCCACTCCCGGCACCGGCTTCCTCGCCGATCCCGGCGAAGCCACGCATCTTGCCCACCGTCTCAACGACTTCGCGACCGAGCTCGCCGCCGACCACCCCGGCCGCTTCGGCTATGTCGCCACCCTACCCATGCCCGACATCAGCGCCTGCGCCGCGGAGGCCCGGCGGGCGCTCGACGACCTGAGGGCCGACGGGGTCACCCTGTTGGCCAACAACCAGGGCGGCTACCTCGGCGCGGACGGCCAGGACGAGCTGTGGCACACCTTGAACGAGCGGAGTGCGGTCGTCTTCGTCCATCCCGCCGAGCTGCCCGCCCCGGCCGTGGACGGCATTCCGCCCTTCGCCGCCGACTTCCTCCTTGACACCACCCGCGCGGCTCACCTGCTGGTACGCAACGGCATCGTGCGTACGTATCCGAAGATCCGCTTCGTCCTGAGCCACGCCGGCGGCTTCGTCCCGTACGCCTCCCACCGCCTGGCCGTCACCATCGCCGGCGAGACCGGCCGCAGCTTCTTGGATGTGCTGGACGATTTCCGTGCCTTCTACTTCGACACCGCCCTGTCCTCCAGTCCCGCGGCGCTGCCGACGCTGCTCGCCTTCGCCCGCCCCGGGCACGTCCTCTTCGGCAGTGACTGGCCCTTCGCCCCCGCCACCGCCGGCCAGTACTTCGCCATCGGCCTCGACACCGCCCTCGACCACGCCGCCCTGGCCGCCGTCAACCGCACCAACGCCGAAGCCCTCTTCCCCCGCCTGACCGCCGCAACCGCACGTCCGAGGCCCATGCGACTGCGGCACACCGTCCAACGATCGGTCGCCAGGCTCGTCTTCAAACTCATACAGCCCTGATCACGGCCGACATCTCATCCCCTCAGCGCGGTGCCGAGCGGACGCACGCACTCAACATGCTCCAGCCACATGAACGGCCGCAGTGGGTCCGGGGTTTGTGGAGCCGGTCCGCTGTGCCCGGCCGCCCTCGGATGAGGCCGGGCCGTTACGGGGTCTCGAAGTTGAGCGGTGTGCCTGATCAGGGCCTCTGACGTTTCGTTACGCTCAGCGACGGCAGGTGGTGGCAGCTGCCGGGGCCGCAGGCGCGCCGGGAGTCCCCGGCAGCACATGGCCACGGTCTCTCTCCGTGACTACGAGTGCAGCTTCTCGCCCTTCGCCAGCATCGCTACGTACTTTTCGATCCGGCGCGCCCGGGTCTCGGCCCTCTTGGCGTCCTGGATCCGGTACAGGATCGCGTAGCGGTTCTGCCGGTCCAGTGTCTCGAAGAACTCCGCCGCGGCCGGGTCGGCGGTCAGGGCCGCCTTGAGGTCGTCCGGCACCGTGGCGGTCTTCGCGCCGTCGTAGGCCGCTTCCCAGCGGCCGTCTGCCTTGGCGCGGTCGACCTCGGCCTGTCCCGGCGGATGCATCCGGCCCTGCTCGATCAGGGCGGCCACCTTGTCCCGGTTGACCTTGGACCACTTGCTGCGCGGCTTACGCGGGGTGAACCGCTGGAGCCACCGCTGGTCGTCGAACCCGGCCTTCTGGCCGTCGATCCAGCCGTAGCAGAGTGCCACGTCGAGCGCCTGGGCGTAGTCCAGCGCGACGATTTGGGGGCCCTTCTTGCGAAGCTTGAGCCAGATGCCGGGCGAGACGGCGTGATTCTCGTCGAGCCACGCCTGGAATGCCTCGGCGGATTCGAATGCGACGATCTCCAAGTCCTGAGTCACCCCAGCAGCGAACCACACCCAGCCGATCGTCATGAGGCATTCGGCACGGCCCCGGATGCAGGATGCCCCTGGCATCGACGAGACCCGCCGCGGAGGGCCGAGCTGGGAACAGAATGCGGAGACCGGCAAATGGCGCCTGACCCGGGACCGGTGGCACACCGGCTTCGTCGACGCCCTCGGCCTCGGCGGGCTGCTCGGACAAGTCGAAGGCCGCACCACCGCCAAGACCCTCCGTTACGCGGCCCGCGACTTGCGTGTTCTCATACGAAACTTTGGTCCACATACTTGTCGATCTTCGGCGGCATCGCTACGTTCTCGAAGTGGAAGAGCAGGTTCAGCCAGGTGAATAACCTGGCAATGGCGAGGAAGGCACTTCACGGATGAAGAAGCCCTTGAGCCGTCGCACATTCCACCAGTTGGCCGCCGCCCCGCTGCTCGCCGCACCGGCCGTAACCCTGTCGACCGCTCCCGCCCAGGCGTCGACCCTGACGAATCGTTCCTTCTGTGTCCGTGCAATGCGCCGTGCCGCCGTCCATATGGACCGGGTGGTCTCCTACCAGGGGGCGTACGTCTGGAACTACCTACCTGATCTGTCGGTCACCTGGGGCGAGCTTGAAGCCCGCCGCACCATGTGCTGGGTTCAGCCGCCCGGCACCCCCTCCATGGGCCACAGCATGCTCGACGCCTATCACGCCACCGGCGAAGAGGTCTTCCTCCAGGCAGCCGAGCGCACCGGCCTCGCGCTGGTCAAGGCCCAGTTGCCGGTCGGAGGCTGGAACTACGTCCACGACTTCGCGGGCGAGGATTCCCTGCGCGACTGATACGCCACCATCGGCGCCAACGGATGGCGGCTGGAGGAGTTCCAGCACTACTACGGCAACGCGACGTTCGACGACGCGGGCACCTCGGCCGCCGCGCAACTGATACTGCGGCTCTACGTGGAGCGCCGTGACCCGCGCTTCAAGCGCTCGCTCGACAAGGCGATCGACTTCGTCCTGGCCGCTCAGTTCGACGGCGGGACGGCGGACGGAGGCTGGCCGCAGCGCTTCCCGGCGCACCCCGGCTCCGTGAGCCGGATGCCGTGGCCGGAAAAGCGTCCGCCGTGGCTGCCCAAGGACGCGCAGCACGGCATGGAGGACGGGGACTACACCCACCACGTCACGTTCAACGACGACGTGCTGGGCGAGAACATCAAGTTCCTCATCATGTGTGTGTCCGCGCTCGGGCGGAGCGATCTGCTCGCACCGGTACGGCGCGCGATGGAGTGCCTGCGCCGGATGCAGCAGCCGGCGCCCCAGGCGGGCTGGGGCCTGCAGCACCTGTCCCGCGCGCAGGGCGGCAGGCCGGCCGGGGCGCCGGCGGCGGCCAGGTCGTACGAGCCGCGATCGCTGACCACGCACACCACGCAGACCAATGTCCAGCAACTGTTCCACTACTTCCGCCTGACCGGGGACCGGACCTTCCTTGCGCGGGTGCCCGAGGCACTGGACTGGCTGGAGACCTGCCGGCTGACCGACGACCAGATCGCGCAGAATCCGCTGCTCGCCGGCCGCACCCACCCCGCCTTCGTGGAGCTGGGCACCAACCGGGGGAAGTTCACACACCGTTTCGGCTCCAACATCCGCAACGGGTCCTATTACTTCGACTACGACTCCCGCGACACACTCAGCCACTACTCGTCGGGACGCGCCGTCGACATCGACGGCTTGCGCGCCACCCATGCGGAGCTCGCCGCGATGAGCGACGCACAGGTGGCGGCGCTGCGCGCCCGTTCACCGCTGACGCCGGGTGTGAGCGTCCCGCTGCCCGCCTACTACTCGGTACGGGACATCCAGCTCTCCGATCTCCTCCAGGACGCGCCCTTCGACCTGCCCGCGGTGACCGACGCCCAGGCCGCGGAACTGGTGGACGGGCTCGGCACGCGCGACTACTGGCTCACACCGATCGAAGCTGTCACCAACCCGTACAGCGGACCGGGTTCGACGGAGCCGTACGACGGCACGGCGTATATGAGCACGAACGTCGGCGACGTCCGCGACATCTCGCCCTACGACCCGCAGAAGCCGCCTCAGGAGCCACCGTACGAGTTGCATGACCGGCCGCTGGGGATCAGCACGTCCGCGTACGCGTCGAACATGGCGAAGCTGGTCGCGTATGTCATCAAGACGAGCACTAGCCGGTAGCACGCGTCAGGTTCCGGGTGGCTTCGTAGCGGTCCGGACCCAGGCGGTGCCCGAGTTCGCGGTGGGCTCGACCAGAGGAGCCCGCAGTACGCCAACCCCGTCCCACCGGTCGGCGCCTGCCGCCCCGCTCCTGAGCGGGGCGGCAGGCCGCCTTACCGTGAAGTCTGTCAAACGTGATGTTCACCGAGGGTGGTTGCTGTTGATGGTTACTGACACAGACGGCGCGGACCGGCGAAAAGGTCCGCACTTGCCGGGAGGCGTCGGTGCGTTCGGCGCGGCCCCGGGCCGGGCTATACACAATCGTGACACCGACCCGGCCGCATCCTGGAACCACACACCTCTGCTGAGTCTCTCTTGGCAGTTGTGACGTCAATTCCGCCTGCCGGCCGCGTGGTGAATCAGCGTGCGCAGCACATGGTGATCTGTGGTGACGACGGTCTTGCACACCGGCTCGCTGTGGAACTGGACGCGGTGTGCGGCCAGGCCGTCACCGTAGTGCTGCCGTCGCGGCAGGATCAGTACGGACGTGAGATAGCCGCACTGCACCATGATCCGGACTCACCCATCGAGTTGCTGGTGTCGGCGCATCCGGACGAACAGACCCTGGTGGCCGCGGGTGTGGAGCAGGCCGCGGCTCTCGCGCTGACCTACGGCGACGACCAGGTGAACATGACCGCGGCGCTGGTGGCCCGTGGTCTGAACCCGTCGATACGCCTGGTCATCCGCATGTTCCACCGCGAGCGAGGCCGCCATCTGGAGCGGCTCCTCGACCGGGCGGCGGTGGCAGCGGGCGAAGGCGACGATCCGCTGCTTGATATGTCCACCACGGTGCTGTCCGACGCCGACACCGCGGTGCCCGGGCTGGTGGCAGCCGCGGCGGTCGGCTCCGGCCACACCCTCCTGGTGGACGGCAAGGTGTTCCGCGGCGTCGTACGGCCCGCGGGGGCCCCGTCCAGGCCGGCCGACCTGGCCACGCTGGCCGTGCTCTCCGGCACGCACCAGGACGACCCGGCGAGCGAGGACAGTCCCGAGACACCGGGCGAGGACGGCACTCAACTGTTGCCTGACACCCACACTGCCTACCACCGGCAGTTCACACACGGCCGGCTGATGCTGGAGGAGGTCACCCACGACCACCCGCCCGAGCCGCCCCCGGGCGAACGGCGCGGCACGGGCAGCTGGCTGCGGGCGCGGCTCGCACACCTGCCGTGGAAGGTGTTCCTCACCCGGGAGGTCAGCGCGGTCTTCGGCGCGCTGGCCGCGAGCGTCCTCATGCTCGCGGCGGCCACGGCGCTCTTCGCCGACGAGCATCCGTGGTGGAAGAACGTCTACCTGCCGCTGCTGGACATCTTCACCATGGGCGACCCGGCGACCAACGAGGCCGTGGCCCGCCGCCTGCTGCAGCTGATCGCGGGCTTCGTCGGCCTGGCCGTCCTCCCGCTGGTCGTCGCCGCGACCATGAACGCCACCGAGGCCTTCCGTACGGCTTCCGCGGGACACCCGCCCGCCAACAACCTCACCGACCACATCGTCCTGGTCGGCCTGGGCAAGATCGGCACGCGTGCGCTGGCCCAGCTGCACACCACCGACTACCAGGTCGTGGCCGTCGAGCGCGATCCGCATGCACGCGGTGTCGCCCTCGCCCGTGAGCTCGGCGTACCTCTGCTGCTGGCGGACGCCGGAGCGCCGGGCGTCCTCGACCGGGCCCGCATCCGACACAGTAAGTCGGTGCTCGTCGTCACTCACGGCGACGGCCCGAACCTCGACATCGTGATGGCCGCGCGCGAGGCCAACCCCGGTGTCCGCGTGGTGATGCGCCTGTACGACGACGACTTCGCCGCCACCGTCCAGCGCACCCTGCGCGCCTCATACCCCGACGCACCCACCCGCAGCCGCAGCGTCTCCGCGCTGGCCGCGCCGCCGTTCGCCGCCGCGATGATGGGCCGTCATGTGCTGGGCGTGATGCCGGTCGAGCGGGGCTCCTTGCTGTTCACCGTGGTCGACGTGGCCGGACATCCCGAGCTCGAAGGGCGCTCGGTACACGCGGCGTTCCGGGAGAACCAGTGGCGGGTCCTGGCCGTGGGACCCGTCGCAGTACCCGTGCCGCCTCCAGCGCTGGATACTCTCGCCGGACTGCGGCTCGACCGCCACGAGCCGCCAGGCTTCGACTGGCGCCCCGCACACGGCCGTGTACTGCGCGCCGACGACCGTGTCGTGCTGGCCACCACACGCCTCGGCCTGGAGATCCTGATGACAGGCAGGCAACCGCGTCCGACCCGCTGACGCGGGCGAAGCGGCGGCCGTCAGGCCGCGCCCGCCTGCCGTCAGGTCACACACAGGGCTGCGGACAACCCGTCGGCCGCGCGCCAGGCCCGTCATCGGCCGCCGACGCGTCAAGAAGACATCAAGCGCGGCGGGTCCGGCACAAAGAGCGCGCCAGGATCGGCCCGCCGCGGCACAGAGCGGACAGAACCTGTGCGTGCGCCCGCGCACGCCCCTTCCAGACCCGCGTGGGCCGTCGTCCATGAAGGAGCCCGCATCCCATGTCCGTTCCGACGGTCGATTCCGGCACCGCCTCCCAGGCCAAGGAGCCCCCTGATACCGGCGATCGCCACCGCCTGACCGCGGTCACCGGCCTGGCGGCACTCTCGCTGGACGCGATGGCCTCGGTGGCGTACGGGCCGGAGGCAATCGTGCTGGTCCTTGCCGCGGCGGGAGCGCACGGCCTCGGGTTCACCCTGCCCGTGACGCTCGCCATCGCCGGTCTGCTCGCCGTGCTGGTCGCCTCCTACCGGCAGGTCATCGCCGCCTTCCCGGACGGTGGCGGCTCCTACGCGGTGGCCAGGGCCCACCTGGGCACCCGCACCAGCCTGGTGGCAGCCGCGTCCCTCGTCCTGGACTATGTCCTGAACGTGGCCGTGGCCGTCACCGCGGGCGTCGCCGCGCTCACTTCCGCCTTCCCGGAGCTCTACGACGACCGGCTGTGGCTCTGCCTCGCCGTGTTGGTCCTGGTCACCGGTGTGAACCTGCGTGGCATCGTCGATTCGGCTCGCGCGTTCATCGTCCCCACCGCGGTCTTCGTCGCCTCGGTCTTCGTCCTCATCACGGTCGGGCTCTGCCGGTCCGCGCCTGTGAGTACCGCGGCTGCCGCAGGCCATGCCTCGGTGCTCGCGGACAACGCCACCACGGTCGGAGCGCTGCTTTTGCTGAAAGCCTTCGCCTCGGGCTGCTCGGCACTCACCGGTGTCGAGGCCATCGCGAATGCGGTGCCGTCCTTCCGCGTGCCGCGGGTGCGGCGTGCCCAGCATGCCGAGATCGCGCTCGGTGCGGTCCTCGGGCTGATGCTGGTGGGCCTGTCGGTCCTGATCTCCCGTTTCCATCTCCAGCCGGTCGAAGGAGTCACCGTCCTCGCGCAGCTCGCGGACGCGTCGTTGGGTCACACATGGGCCTTCTACGTCATCCAGTTCGCGACCATGATCCTTCTGGCGCTCTCCGCGAACACGTCCTTCGGTGGGCTGCCGGCATTGCTGAACCTGCTGGCCCGCGACAATTACCTGCCGCACGTCTTCGCGCTGAAGGCCGACCGCCAGGTCCACCGGTACGGTGTGCTCGCTCTGGCCCTGGTCTGCGCCGGGCTGCTGGTCTTCTCCGGCGGCGACACCAACACCCTGGTGCCGCTCTTCGCCATCGGTGTCTTCGTGGGCTTCACCATCGCGCAGGTGGGCATGGTCCTGCACTGGCACGGGGAACGGGGCGGAGGATGGCGAGGCAAGGCCCTGCTGAACGGCTTCGGTGCCGTCCTCACCGGGATCTCCGCGGTCGTCGTGACCGCCACCAAGTTCGCGGCCGGAGCCTGGCTGATCGTCATCGCTGTGCCGCTCATGGTCGCGGCCTTTCGCGCGGTGCACCGCGCGTACGCACGCATCGGAGCGCGGGTGGGCCTGGGCCGCATCCCCCTGCCGCCGCACCGCCACCGCTCCCTGGTGATCGTCCCGGTGTCGCACCTGTCGAAGCTGACCAGTGAAGCGCTGACCGCAGCCGCCTCACTGGGCGACGAGGTACGTGCGGTCACCGTCTGCCATCCCGATGCGGAGGACCGCGCCCAGTGCGAGGCACTGGAACGCGACTGGGCGCTGTGGAACCCCGGTGTCCCGCTGATCCGCCTCGACGCCGAGCGCCGGGCCCTGGGCCGTCCGATCGTCTCGTATGTACGACGGACGGCCGCCGCCGAATCCGGTGTCCGCCTCACCGTGCTGATACCGGAGATCGAACCGGAACGGCTGTGGCAGCGGCTGCTGCAGAACCAGCGTGGTGCGGTGGTGGCCCGTGCGGTGCGCCGGGACACGGATGCGGTGATCTGCCGGTTGCGGTTCCGGATCTCCTGACGGCGCACCGTCAGGCCCGGAACATCGCGATGTGCTCCTGGTTGAGACGACACGGGTCTGCGCTGTCCCAGTCGGAGAGGCAATGCGGTTGTCCGAGGTGTCGCATGTCCGGTTCCTGAGGCTCGGTTCCGGACTCGCTCGCGGGGCGAACGGCGCGTCGACGACGTCCAGAACACCGGGCCCGTCGTGGAGTTCGAGCAGGCCATCCCTGAAATTGGCGAAGTATGTGTGCAGGTAGGGTCCTTGACATGCCGTTCGGTTATCTGGGAGCGATTGCGCTCCTGACATGGTGCACGTTCTTCGCTCTCGTCGCCCCGCGCCGGGCGCCGCTGCTGAGCGGCATGAGTTTCGGCTTCGGTTTCGTCATCAACGAACTACCTTTCCTGGCCGTGTACTGCATTTCCGGCTCGACACTGCTCGCCGCCGTGCAGGGCGATCTCGCCTCGCCCGGCGGCCGGGCGGTGCTCGGTCTGGCCGTCGCGACGACGGCCGGGCTCCTGATCGTCACCTGGCGAGGATTGCGGGCGGGCCAATTGGTCGAGGCCGCCCTGAGCGAGGGCCTCGGAGCCGACTGGCGTGCCGCCCTCGATGCCGGCACGGCAGCCCGGCTGCGCCGTCGGCTTCCGTTCGCCCGAATCCTGTTCCGGCCGGTCCTCGTGCGCCGCTGGGACGTCGAACGGGTGGCGGACATCCGCTACGGCGACGCCGGCCGGCGCAATCTGCTGGACGTCTACCGCCACCGCTCCCGCCCCGAGGGCGCCCCCGTCCTGATCCACCTGCACGGTGGCGGGTTCCATCGGGGCAAGAAGGACCGCGAGGCACGCCCGCTCCTCTACCGGCTGGCGAGTCAGGGCTGGGTCTGCGTCAGCGCGAACTACCGTCTGCAGCCGCACGCACGCTTCCCTGATCACCTGATCGACGCCAAGAAGGTCATTGCCTGGGTGCGAGCGCACGGTCACGAGCACGGCGCCGACACCTCAACGCTGTTCATCTCGGGCAGCTCCGCCGGCGGCCACATGGCCTGCATGGCCGCCCTGACCCCCAACGATCCCGTATTCCAGCCTGGCTTCGAGCAAGCGGACACATCAGTCACCGCCGCCATCTCCCTGTACGGCTACTACGGCCCTGCGGTGGCCGAGGACCAGCCGCCCTCGGCGCCCTCGGCGCCCTCGGCGTACTTCCGGCCGGACGCACCGCCGTTCTTCCTCGCCCACGGCGACAACGACACGCTGGTGCCCGTCGAGAGCGCGCGCGCCTTCGCCGACAGGCTGCGTGCCGCCTCGTCGAGCTGTGTTGTGTACGCGGAACTCTCCGGGGCACAGCATTCGTTCGACCGGTTCCACTCCTTGCGCTTCGAGGCCGTCGTGGACGGAGTCGAAGCCTTCGCCGCCTGGGTACGCTCAAGGCAGTCCACGCAGCATGAAGACGCCCAGCAGCCGTGAGGCGTAGCGACGCCGGTTCCTCTCAAGGCTGTGCCGCCGACGTCGCCAGCCGAAAGCACCCGTGGCGTCATGAGGAATTCCTCGGCTACCCGAGACCACCGTTGCTCTGCAGAAGCTGGGCGTTGATCCATCCGCCCTCCGCTGAGCAGAGGAACGTGACCAGATTCGCGCAGTCCTGCGGCACACCAAGGCGCCCGAGAGGCGTGAAGCGGGTCATGTCCGCCTTCTGCTCCTCAGTCATCCACCCGGTGTCGGTCGGTCCTGGATTGATCGCGTTGCAGGTCACTCCCAGATGGGCGAGCTCGCGAGCGGCGGCCAACGTGATCCGCTCCATCGCCCCTTTGCTTGCCCCATAAGGCAGGTTGCCGGCGGTGTGGTCGCTGGTCAGGCTGACGATGCGCCCGCTGCCGTGCTGCCCGCGATACCGCAGTCCGTACTCCCGGATCAGCAGCCAGGTTGCCCGCGCATTGACCGCGAAATGCAGGTCAAAGCTCTCCACCGTGGTGTCCAACAGGCCCGAGTCGACCGACTCGCAATGGCAGAGCACCAGCGCGGAGACATTCCCCAGTTCACGCTCGACACTGTCAAAGAGGCGAGCTGGCACAGCCGGATCGCTCAGGTCCGCCTCGATCGCCTGCGTTCTCGCCCCGAGGGACGCCACCTGCTTGTGCAACTCTTCGGGAGCTCCCACCTCCGCGCCCCACTGCATCCGCGCGTCATACGGAGTCCAGTATGTGAAGGCCACGTCCCAGCCGGCCCGGGCCAGATGCAGCACCACGGACGCCGCGATTCCCGCAGTACGCCCCGCCCCAGTGACCAGGGCGAGCGGGCGTGTCTCTCCTACGACCTGCCGTCCATCCAGGTGCGTCTGGCCACTCATGATCCTCATCCTGGCAGGCCGCCCTGCACACAGCACCCGATTTTCAGGCAGGTATGCGGCCAGTGGCCCGAGCAAGGGCGGAGGACCTCATCACGCCCTTGCTCGCACGCACGACGAACGGACACAAACCCCACCGTGAAGTCCGCTCCCCCGCCCGGCAACCAGATATCCAGCCCAACGAGTGCCGGTCAGCAAGCCGGTCCCAGCTGGTGCAGGGAGCGATGGGGATACGTCGATCTGTGACTCGTAGGTCTATCACCGCACGTGGAGTGCCCACTTGCTGCCATCGATGATCGCCGTGCCGGGCAGCGCGATGAGTTCGGGTTTGAACAGCGGTGGCGCGCCCATCGCAGGCTCCCAGGTCGCTATCTCCTCGTCCTGCGGAACCTCGATCCGCCTGTCCTCGGCGAGGTCGGCGACCACCCGCAGCAGCAACCGCACACCGAGCGGGGCCAGGTGGTCGCGCCACAGGCTCTGTGCAGTCGAGCCCGGCGGCACGAACAGGTGCTCCTGTGCGGAGATCGGGCCGGCGTCGGTTCGCTCAGTGAGGTGGTAGACACTGCCGCCCGTCACCTTGTCACCGTCGCGGATCGTCCATCGGACCGCGTCCCGGCCGCGGTGCAACGGCAGCAGGCTGGGGTGATAGCCGATGGTGGCGACGGTGGCCCTGGCACGCGTGCGGCGACCGATGAAGGCGTGTGAATGCGCGGCGATGATGACCTCCACGCCGTCCGGGATATGCATCGCGCGCAGCTCGACCGAGTCCGTCCACTGGATCCTCCTGGGATACGCCCAGGCGCGTAGCCGGTCCCAGGACAACGCGTTGCTCTCGTCGGAATGTCCCTTGCGCAGCCGAGGGGCGGCTACGCCCGCAATCCGGTGCCCTTCCTCTAGCATGGCCTCCGCGACCTGTACCGCGAATGCCCCTTGTCCTGAAATATAGATATTCATTCGCGCTCCCGGCGGTCGCTAGTCGGGTGTCTGTTCAGTCTGGGTAAGAGCGCTCCACTACGGCACAGGACCAGCCGGCCCGGCCAGGACCGGGAGGTAGATGGACAAGCGGTGCATCGCTTCGCGAACGGGGCAGCACCGCGCAGCGCGGAGCGGTTTCCCCGCCATCGGCCCCGCCCCTGCGAGAGCGGTCCGAGGCCGCGCGATGCATCCGGTCTTCGCCACCGTGCTGTCCACCGCCGTCAGGTCGGCGGGGGCCGGTCGTCGCCGATGTCCGCCCGCAGCCGGCCCGGCCACCCGCGGCAGCGAGATCGCCGCAGGTGGTGGAAGGTAGTGAGGTCAGGTCGTCGGCGTTTCCACCATGGCGGTGACGTTCTGCTCGACATAGTCGAGGGCACCGTCACGGTCAGGGCCCAAGTAGGCGATCCGCCAGCCCTTCGGCACATCCAGGTGCGGCCGCCACAGCGCGTAGTGTCCGCCAGTGTTCCTCACGACCAGCCAGTCGCCCTCGCCGTCGTCGAAGGGGTTGCCGCTCATCAGTCGACCTCTTTCAGTCCAAAATGGTCGGGCCAAAACCGCACCGGCAGCGTGGAGAACCCGGTCAGGAAGTTGGAGCGGATGCGCAGCGCCTCACCGGTCCGCTCGAATCCGGTCGTGAAGTCCCGCAACGCCATGAGCAGCTCGGCGATCTCCACCCTGGCCAGATACGAGCCGACGCAGAAGTGCGGGCCGTAGCCGAACGCCATGTGCTTGTTCGGGGTGCGCCCGAGGTCGAACGCCTCGGGCGCATCGAAGATCCGTTCGTCCCGGTTGCCGGAGGCGTGCCAGAGCGTGACGATCTCGCCCGGCCGCAGCCGTACGCCGTGCAGTTCGGTCTCCTTGATGACACTGCGTCCGAAGTGCATCGTGGGAGACGCCCAGCGCAGTACCTCGTCCACGGCGGTGTCGATTCCGACCTCACCGTGCTTGAGCCGCCGCCACTGCTCGGTCTTGGCCGCGAGCGTGTAGAGGCAGTCGATCATCGTCAGCCGGCTGGTCTCGTCGCCGCCGATGATCAGGCTGTAGCAGTTGAGCACGATGTCCTCGTCGGACAGCGGCACACCGTCGATGGAGCTGCCGACCAGCATGCTGATCACGTCGTCGCCCGGCGACTCGCGCCGCTCCTCGACGATGTCCATGAAGTACATCAGGATCTCGTTGCGGGCCATCTCGGAGTCGACCTCGCCGATGTCCTCGTCATCCTCATCTTCGGTCGACAGCGCGGCCTTGGTCTGGGCGAGCAGGAAGTCCCGGTCCTCCTCCGGCACGCCGAGCAGGCTGGAGATCGTGGTCATCGGGATCCGGCTGGCGATCTGCTCGGCGAAGTCGCAGCCGCCGCTCTCGACCGCCTCCCGGATCAGCTGCCGGGTGTTGCCCCGCACCGTCGCCGCGACCTCGCTGAGTACCCTCGGCGAGAGCACCCGCTGCAGGATCTTGCGCAACTCGTGGTGCCGGTGCCCGTCGGTGACGGCCAGCATCCGGCCGGCGCCGGCGTCACCGCCGCCCAGCAGCGTGACCAGCACATTGCCGCGCTCGGACGTGAAGTTCACGTCGTCCCGGTAGGTGGCCATGATGTCGTCGTAGCGGGAGAGCACCCAAAACCCCCGGCGGCCAGAGGCCGGCGGGTTCCAGTGCACCGGGGCGGTGTCCCGCACGGTGCGCCAGAACTCGCCGAGGTCGCTGTCCGCGAACGTCTTCGGGTCGCCCAGGTCCACGGTGTCCGGTGCCGCTGTGCTCACGACGACCAGTCCGTACGCCAGAACCGACGCGGCTGGAACGGGTAGGTGGGCAGGGACACGCGGTGGCTGGCCTCCCCCAGGTGCAGGGAGCCGAAGTCCGCCCGCTGACCGTTCACCCAGGCGGCAGCCAGTTTGAACAGTGCCTGTTCGTCCTTTCCTGACGGCACGATCCCGTCTTCGTTGCGGTGGAACGAGTCCGCGTCCACCTGCGGCGTGGCACCGGTCGCGGCGGCCAGGCCACCGGGAGAATCGGCGGACAGCGCCTCGATCAGCTCCGCACGGCTGCGGACCACGGCCGCCCACCGGCGGGCCATCACCTTGCGGCCCATGGTGAGGCTGAAGCAGATGTCGTCCAGACGCAGGTCCGGGTTGGCCACCAGCCAGTCCCTCAGCCTCGTGCGCTGACGAACCAGCGTCTCGTCGTCCAAAGCGGACAGGGTGGCAAGGCGCGGCCTGCCGACGGCCTCGGGGCCACGCTCGGCAATCATCGGCGCCTCCTCCAGCACCAGGTGAGCGTTGTAGCCACCGCCGCCGAGCGCGGTGACGCCCGCACGGCGGATGCCGACATCCGGATTCCAGTCCGCCAACTCCCGCTGCGGCACGAACGGGGTGCTGGGGAAGTCGAGGTCCTCGTTGACCTCGGTCAGGTTGATCGTCGGTGCCAGCTGCTTGTGGTGCAGGGCCATCATGGCCTTGATCGAACCGGCGCCGCCGCCGACCACACCGCCGTGGCCGATGTTGCCCTTGACCGAGCCGATCGAGGTGGTGCCGGTCTGCTTGCCGTACGCCAGAGTCGCCGCATGCACCTCAAGCCCGTCGGTGATCGGATGACCGAAACCGTTGGCCTCGTACATGGACACGGTGTCAGGGGTGACGCCGCCGACCTCCATGGCGTTGGCGATGCACGCGCTCATCCGCTCGGGTTGCGCCAGACCATAGGCCACCGCGCTGACACCGTTGTTGTTGATGGCCGTGCCCTTGACCACGGCGTAGATGTGGTCGCGGTCGGCGACGGCCCGTGCCAGCGGCTTGAGCAGCAGCGTGGCGACACCGCTGGCCAGCACGGAACCGGTGCCGTTAGCGGCGAACGGGCGGCAGTGGCCGTCCTTGGACAGGATGCGGCCGTCCTCCCACAGATAGCCACGGCGGTGCGGCAGGCGGACCAGCACACTACCGGCGATCGCCAGGTCGGTCTGGCCGAGCAGCAGCGACTGGCAGGCCAGGTGCACCGAGTAGTGGAAGCCGGCGCAGACCGCGGTGATGGTGAGGGCCTCACCGGTCAGACCCAGGTAGTACAGCGCGTTGGACGTCATACTGTCCGGCGTCCATGCCAGGCTGCGGTCCATCACCTCGGGGCCGACCGACGCCCAGTCCGGCGGAGAGCTGTAGCGCGCGGCGGTCTGCGGGCTGTTGGCGCCGTAGATGCCCACCTCACCCTTGATCCGCTCCGGGTCATAACCGCTGTCCTCAAACGACTCCCACGCACTCTCCAGGAACAGCCGGTGCTCCGGGGTCATCAGTTTCGCCATCCGGTCGGTGATGCCGAACACCGATGGATCGAATTCGTCGTACCCGTCGAGCAGGGCGGAAGCCCGCACGTAGAACGGGTTGTTGATGATGGTTTCGTCGACCTCGATCTCGTCCTTGGCCAGGAAGGTGATGGACTCCCTGCCGTGCACGAGGTTGTCCCAGTACTGCTGCTTGGTGCGGGCGCCAGGCAACCGGCACGACGCGCCGATGACGGCCACATCACCCGGGTCGTAGTCCTGCTCAAGGCTGTCGGACATGGGAAGCCTCCTGCTTTGAGTGAAGGTGGGAGTGGCTCAGCTGTCGGTGGAGGTGGCGCGGCCACGCAGCGCGGCGCGGCGGGCGGTGGCGCGCCGGCGAGCCGACTGGACCAGCTCGGGAGGGGCGTCGCTGTCGTCGTCGAGCCAGCGGCCGAGGGAGGAGATGTCGCGGAAGCGGAACAGGTCGGGCACGCCGACGCGGCGGCCGAACCGCCGGGTCATCATCCTGGCAAGACGGACAAGCAGCAGCGAGTCGCCGCCGAGGTCGTAGAAGCTGTCCCGGACACCGATACTCGCCGGTTCGAGGCCCAGCAGCTGGCTCCAGATCTCCGACAGCGTCACTTCGGTCGGTGTGCCGGCGGCCTCCACGGGCCGGCCCGGATCGGCGGCCGGCGGTTCGGGAAGCGCGGCGCGGTCGAGCTTGCCGCCGTGCGCCAAGGGAAGCGCGGCCAGGAACACGATCGTCCGGGGCACCATGTAGTCGGGCACCTCGGCGGTGAGCTTGCCGGTGATGGTGGCCTGGAGGTCGGCGTCCAGCCAGATGCCGTCCCGGGTGTCGCCCGCGGGCACGACGTAGGCGACGAGTCTGTCGTCCCGTACGACGGCGGCGGCTTCGCGGACTTCGGGGCTGCCGGTCAGCCGGGCCTCGACCTCTTCCAGCTCCACACGGTAGCCGCGCATTTTGACCTGGTGGTCGGTGCGGCTGACGAACTGGAGCTCACCGTCGGCGGTGAGCTTGACGACGTCACCGGTGCGGTACATGCGTTCGTCGGCCAGGAACGGGTCCGGCACGAACCGTTCGGCGGTGGTGCGCGGCCGGTTGACGTAGCCGTGGGCGAGGCCGGCGCCGCCGAGGTAGAGCTCACCTGGCACATCGGCCGGCAGCTGCTTCAGGTTCCCGTCGAGCACGTAGACACGGGCGCCGGCCGACGGCGTGCCGATCGAAGGCTCATCGGTCTCGTCCTTGGGCACCACCTTGTGCGAGCAGAAGACGGTCCCTTCGGTGGGCCCGTAGGCGTTGAAGACCCGCTCGGCGCTGGTCTGCTGGTACGCCCGGTCCACCAGCTTGCGCCGCAGGGGCTCGCCGCCGAACACGATCGAGCTCAGGTTCGGTGGCAGGCCACCGGCGTCGAGCAGGCCGTTCATCACCGACGGGATGACATTGAGATGGGTGACCTTGTCGATGTACTGGCTCTCCGGCAGGTGGACGGCGCTTTCGACGAGCACGACGGCGTGGCCACGGCAGAGTGCGGCGAAGATCTCCATCACGGACATGTCGAAGCAGACCGAGCTGGCCGCGGAGATACCGCTCAGGTCGCAACCGACGTAGATGCGGTCCATCTCGGACAACATGGCAACGCAGCCGCTGTGCCGGATGGCCACACCCTTGGGCTGACCGGTGGAGCCCGATGTGTAGATCACGTACGCGGTGTCGCCGGGCAGCACCGGCACGGGCTTCTCGCCGGGCTCGGTCGTCACGGTCTCATCCAGCACGACCATCGTCGGTCCTGCCGGGCAGTTGGCCCGGGAGGCGGGCGTGGTCAGCAGCAGGCGGGTTCCGCTGTCCCGGACCATGAAGGTCAACCGCTCGGCCGGGTACCGCGGGTCCAGCGGCACATAGCAGGAGCCGGAGCGCAGGATGGCCAGGATGCCGACGAGCAGGTGGGGCGTGCGCTCCACGCAGATGCCGACCGGGACACCGGGTCCCGCGCCTTCGGCGATGAGCCGTTCGGCCAGCGCGCCGGACTGCTCGTCCAGGTCGCCGTAGGTCAGGATGCCGGCATCGGAATAGACCGCGGTCGCGCTGGGGGCCTTGACCGCCTGCTCGACGAACTCGGCATGCAGGGTCGCGGTCACTGGTCCGCCCCCTCGGGACGGTCGGCCGGTGCGATGTCCGCGAGTGGCCGGTCGGGGTGGGCGATCGAGTCGAAAAGCACATTGTGGTAGCGCGCGAGCAGTGCCGTCACGGTCTGCCTCTCCAGGAAGCTCGGTTTGTACTGGACATGACCGACCACCTCGCCGGAGATATCAGCCATCGAGATCTCCAGGTCGAACTTGGCGAGGTGCCTGCGCACCGGCAGTGGTTCGAGGGGCAGCGCGCTGTCGGGGGCGATGGTTGCGCCGGTGCCGTGAAAGAGCTTGATGGCGTGCGGGAACGCGTCCGAGGACAGCCAGTTCACCACGACGTCGAACCACGGGGAGCGGCCCTCTGACCTGGGCGGTTTCAGGGTGGACGCCAGTAGGTCGAGTGGATAGTTCATGTGTTCGAGCAGGCCGAGCGAGAATGCGTGGACCTCGCGCAGCAGATCCAGGAAGCTGCGGCCACCGCTGGGTTTCGCACGTACCAGCACGGTGTTCAGGTAGTACCCGACAGCGGACTCCCAGCCGGGTTCGCTGCGCTGCGCGATGGCGGTGCCCAGCACGGAGTCCTCGACGCCGGCCACCCGGTTGAGCGTGGCGAAGAACCCAGCCAGCACGACGGTGCTGACCGACACGCCCTCGCGCACCGCGAACTCCTTGAGCCGGCGGCTCTCCTCGGCGCTCCAGCGGAACGTGAGGTCGCGGCCCTCGTAGGTGACACCGGGAGGCCGCTCCATGGTGGACAGGTCGAGGTGGGCGGGCGGGTCGGCCAGTGCTTGCGACCACCAGTTGAGTGCCGCGTCGGCCGCCGGTCCCGCCAGCCACTGCCGCTCCCACTCGACGAAGTCCGTGTAGGGCGGGACCGGGTTGGCCGCGGCAGGGTCGGCCCCCTCGTAGAACGCCTGGAGCTCGCGGGCCATCACGTCGGCCGATGCCGCGTCCGACGCGATGTGGTGCACGAGCACCAGCAGGTAGTGGTCCGCAGGCCCGCGAGTCATCAGCACCACGCGCACCAGCGGCCCGTTGTCCAGGTCCAGCGGCATGTGCCCGTACTCGGCGAGCTTCTCGCGGGCTTGTTCGTCGTCCAGGCCTGTGCTGTCCACGACGAGGTACTCGTACACCGGTTCGTCCAGGATGACCTGGTACGGGTTGCCGCCGGCCTCGACGAAGACCGTGCGCAGCGCGGGATGCCGTTCCACCACGGCCTGCACAGCCCGGTCGAGTGCCTGTTCGTCGACCGTGGTCCGGATCCGGGCGGCCACCATGAAGTTGTAGGGCACGGCATCCGGTGCGATCTGCTGCATGAACCACAGCGAGACCTGGCCGTGGGACGGCGGTGCCAGCCCGAAACCGAGATCATCGGCACGCAGCTGGTCGAGCGCCGGCGCGTCGGTGGGGTCCATGAGTCCGCGCGCGGCCAGTTCGTCCACCAACTCCTCGGCGTCCAGCTCGGGCAGCTTGTCGAGCAGTGTCCGTGCCGGCTTGGCCTTGGGCGCCGGCTTGGCCACGGCGGTCGGCTTCATCTCCACGGTCAGTGCCGGCTCGACCTGCGCGGTCGCGGCCGGCCGGCCGATGGTCTTGGCGATATGGCCGACGAGCTCGGGTATGGTCCGGCTGTCGAGGAACTCCACCGGCGACAACCGCTGCCCGAACAGCGACTGGAACCTGTTGACCAGGCGGATCGCCAGCATCGAGTCAAGGCCGAAGTTGCGCAGGCTGGCACCGTCGTCGAACCTGCTCTCCGGCACGCCCAGCACATCGGCGATCTCACCGAGGATGACGTCCTCCGCCGACCTGTTCTGCACGGTCGTGACCACGGCCTCGGTCACCGCCACCGCCGCGGTCGCGGCGACCGGCGCCGGGGCAGCCTCGATGCGCGGCTTGGTGTCCAGCCAGTAGCGGTCCTTCTGCCACTGCACGAGCGGGGTCTGAACGACCTCGACGTCGTCGGCGAACAACGAGTCGAAGGTCAACGGGATGCCTCTGACGTACAACGACGCGGCGGCCCCCAGCAGGCATCTCACATCGCTTTCCGCGCGCCGCAGGGAGTTGATCGCGTGCACCTGGGCACCACGGGTCAGCGCAATCTCCTCGACGGCGCCGCGCAACGTCTCGTGCGGGCCGATCTCGATGAAGGTGCCGATCCCCTTGTCGACCAGCGCACCGACCGTCTCGGCGAACCGGACCTGGTTGCGCAGGTTGTGCACCCAGTAGTCGATGTCGGCGACCGGGTTCACCGTGTCGGCCAGTGCCGTGGAGTAGAAGTCGATGGTGTGCGTCAGCGGGGTGATGCCGTCGATGAGTTCGCGCAGTGGCTGGATGAGCGGATCCATGCCGGGGCTGTGCACCGGCCGTTCGACCCGGATGTTCCTGGTCGAGATCCCGGCCCGGTTCAGGTCGGCCTCCAGAGCGCGGACGGCCTCGACCGAGCCGGAGACCGCGGCGCTGGTGGGGCTGTTCACCACGGCGATGGCCAGGTGCTCGGCGTACGGGGCGATCCTCGGCAGCAGCTCCTGCTCCGGAAGATCCACCGAGATCATGTCGCCCGGAGCCGCTTTCCGTTCGAGCAGGTGCGAGCGGGCGACCACGACGCGGGCGGCATCGTCCAGCGACAGCGCGCCGGCGACGCATGCCGCCGCGACCTCGCCCAGGCTGTGGCCGACGACGGCGGTCGGTTGGACGCCGAGTTCGAGCCAGACCTTCGCCAGCGAGACCTGTAGGGCGAACAGGACGGGTTGCTGGAAGTCCATCTCCTCGAACCGGGACGCCTCGGCCGGGGCGGCGAGCTGGTCGAGCACCGAGCAGCCGCCGGCCGCGCGCACGGCGGCGTCGCAGGCCTGCATCCACCTGCGGAAACCGGCGTGTGAGCGCATCAGCTCCCGGCCCATGCCGACCCACTGAGTACCGCCGCCGGAGAACACCAGCGCCACCCGCCGGTCGCTGTTGCCGGCGACCGTGCCCGTGACGACATCGGGATGCGGCTGGCCTGCGGCGACCCGCGCGAGTCCGTCCAGGACGTCCTGGCGGTTGCGGGCGAACAGCGCTATCCGGTGGTTGAGGTGGGTTCGCCTGGTCGCGAGCGTGTAGGCGAGGTCGCTGACCCGCAGGCCGGCGTCGCGTTCGAGATGGTTGGACAGCTCGCGGCAGGTGTCGGCCAGCGCGGCCGCCGAGTGCGCGGTGACGGGCACGAGCCGCAGCTGTTCATCGGCCGCGACGTCACCGTGGCTCGGTGTGACATGTCGTCCCCGGTCACCCGCGGTGAACGGACCGGCCGCCACAGCGTGGCCGGCGGTGTACAGCGCGCCGAGCGAGCCCAGCAGGGTCCAGGCTTCGTCGGTGCCTCGCCGGAGCGAGGGAAGAGTGGTCGCCGTCAGGACCTCTCCCACCGACTTGAGCAGCACGGGATGCGGACTGAGCTCGATCACGGCGTCGATGTCGTGGCTGCGCAGGGTCGTCAGGGCATCGAGCACCCGGATCTCCCACCGCAGGTTGTTCGCCCAGTAGTCAGGACCCAGCTCCGGGCCGTCGACCAGCTCGCCGGTGACCGTGGAGATCATCGGGACGCGCGTGGTCCGGGGCGTGAGGTCGGCGAGTTCGGCCCTCAGCGGGGCGAGGACGTGGTCGACCAGCGGCGAGTGCGGTGCATGGCCCATCCGCACCCGATGGCTCGTGATGCCCTCTGCGGTCAGCCGCTGGACGAGTCCGTCGATCTCCTGCGGTGTGCCGGTGACCAGTGTGGAGTTCAGACCGTTGTAGCCGGAAACCGTGAGCTGGCCGGTCAGGTGCTCTCTGACGGCGTCCGCACCGGTCGTGACCACGATGCCGTCGCCGCGTCCGACGGCCAGTTGCTGGAGAAGCCGGCCGTGGCTGGCGGCCAGCAAGGAGGCATCGTCGAAGTCGAGCGCACCGGCGATGTGGGAGGCGGCGAACTCACCGACGCTCTGTCCCACGACGACGTCCGGCTCCACCCCCAACGAGCGCCAGGCCTCGGCCAACGCGACCTGCATGCAGAACAGCAGCGGCTGGAAGACGTCCATGTCGTCGATGCGGCCATCAGGTGCCAGCAGTTGGTCGACCAGCGAGAAACCCAGTAGGTCCCGCATCCGTAGGTCGGAGCGCATCATGGACCGTCGGAACACCGGCATGCCGGCGAGCAGCTGCCTGCCCATGCCCACCCACTGCGAACCATTGCCGGAGAACAGGAACGCCACCCGCGGCCTGCGTTCGGCCTTCTCCCCGACGCTCAGCCCGGCGACCGTCGTGCCGGCGGTGAAGGCATCCAGCTGCGCCCGCAACTCGGTCAGGTCGCGGGCCGCGGCAGCGAGCCGGAAACTTCCCTCGCCAGGTGTCCGCTTGCAGATCGCCCGCAGGTCGCTTTCGTCACGCAGCGCCAAGACCCGCTCGGCCAGCGCCTCCTGGGAGTCCTCGGCCAGCATCAGGAGTGCGCCCTCGGGTCGTGGCAGCTCCTCGACGACGACGTGACAGATCGCGCCGCCGAAGCCGAACGAGCTGACACCGCCCCGGCGCGCGTCGGACCGTCGCGGCCACGCCGTCAACCGGTCCTGGACCTTGAGGTTGTACTGGTCGAACAGGATCTGCGGGTTCGGGTTGACGTAGTGCAGGCTCGCCGGCAGTACGCCGTTGCGGATCGACAGTGCGAGTTTGACCAGGCCGACGATGCCGGCTGCCGCCTCCAGATGCCCGACGTTGGACTTGACGGAACCGAGTCGCAGCGCCTCTCCCCGATCAGCACCCAGTACCGCACCGATGGCATGGGCCTCGATCGGGTCGCCGAGTGGTGTCGCGGAGCCGTGGCACTCGATGTAGTCGACAAGGGACGGTGCGATGCCGGCCTGCCGGTACGCGGTGCGGAGCATCAACTCCTGCGCCTGGGGATTCGGCGCGGTCATGCCGTTGCTCAGACCATCGTTGTTGGAAGAGCTGCCCTTGATCACGCAGTACACCGGCAGTTCGCGCTCAAGTGCCACGCTCAACGGTGCGAGCACGACGACACCGGCGCCCTCACCGCGCACGTAGCCGTTGGCGCGGGCGTCGAAGGACTTGCAGCGGCCGTCCGGTGCGAGCGCACCCATCGCGTCCATGGCCGTGTAGTAGTCGGAGACGAAGCTCAGGTTCACGCCACCGGCCAGCACCAGCTCGCTCTCGCCCATCCAGATCGACTGGCATCCCACATGCACCGAGACCAGTGATCCCGCGCAGGCGGCGTCGATGGCCATGCTCGGGCCTTGCAGACCGAGGATGTAGGAGACGCGGTTGGCGATGATGCCGTCGTGCATACCGGTCGCGGTGTGCGGTGTGATCTGGACGTCGGGACCGCGATAGTGCGCCAACGCAGCGTAGTCGCCCCAGCAGGAGGCCATGAACACGCCAGTGTCACTGCCGACGAGACTGCGGGGCGCGATACCCGCGTCCTCAAGCGCCTCCCATGCCAGCTCCAGCACCAGGCGCTGCTGCGGGTCCATCTGGACGGCTTCGCGGGGTGAGATGCCGAAGAACAGCGGATCGAACTGGTCGATACCGTCGATGAATCCGCCCCAGCGCGCCGAATCGCCCAGGAGCTCGCGCCGCACGGCCGGTACCGGCCCGACGGCGTCGCGACCCTCGACCAGTGACTGCCAGAACGAGGACGGGTCCGGCCCTGCGGGAAACCGGCAGCCAATGCCCACGATCGCGACGGGCTCACGCGGCACCACACGGCGATTGCTGCTCGGGGCGGCCTCGGCGGCGCGTGGACCATCAACGAGCGCACGGGACAGTTCGTCGATGGTCGGATATTGCCACATCCATGTGACCGGAACCTGCCAGCCGAGGAATTCGGATAACGAGGCGACCAGAGTCGTCGACTTCATCGAGTCAAGGCCGTACCGGTGCATTGGCGCCCAACGATCCACCGCATCCTTAGATACGCCGAGCAGCTCAACGATGCGAGAAAGCAGGAAATCCGTTACGGCTTGCACATCACGCACTCCGCGCTCTTGTGGCAATTCGGCTCCTCAGCAAGGCTGACGCAATCAGCAAGGGGATGACTCCGCTATTCGGCCTCGTCCGGTACAACTGGTGTCCTGCACTTCTCCCACCAGGAACGGCACGGCCGCGCCCAGCGCCGGGAACTGGATGACGGCCGAGCAACCGGGCAGTACGACGACCGCGTGGCTCTGCCAGATGTGCAGCGGCGGTCGTGAAGACAGGGCGCTGAGCGCGCCCGCGATCAACAGCTCGCTTCCGTCGCTGAGTTGCAGCGATACGTGCCGGTCGATCGGGTCGAGGACGGCTCCACGAGCGGGCTGCGGCGCGTCTTGGGGAGTAGCGCGCACCGCGAGGATGTGGTGAGTGCCGTGGCCTGCCGGGCGGCCGACCAGGTCCAGACGACGAAGGCGAACCGCTGGACGCGTTGCCGCCGAGGAATATCTCCTGCCCATTCCACCGGACCATGAAGGGGGCCATGCACACGAAACCGTCCGGGTCGCTCCGCGCCGCGCGCCACCTGCTACAGAGTTGGAAACGCGCACCAAGTCGTCGGGCATACGATCCACCCGTCGAGCGCGGTGTTACGCGCTCTCGCTTTCACTTCCGTGAAGGCCAGGGCTCCGAGTGCCCTCAGTCCCATCCCCAGTTGTCAGGCGCACAGGCGGCCGATGGGTGACCCGAAGCCGCCGCCGTCACGGATGCACCCAGGAAGGCAGTGGAGAAATCAGCGGTCATCGATATTAAATGGAGAAAAGTCTCGCGTCGCATAGTTCCATTCCTGTTTAGTTTTTCGAGACTTACTGGTTCCTCAGACTTCCCCCTCGGAAATTACCCCTCGGGGGCTGGTCGCGACTCACGGTGTAGTTCAAATTGCCAGGTGATCTCACCGGGTCGCAAGCGGTGAATCTGGCATCAAGGTGCAGTGGCCTCAAGGTGTCAGAAACGCGTGTACAGGGGGCTGCTAGCATGTCTGGGGCGTCGAATTACTGATCTTAGCGCGAAGGCGCCATGACCGCTTGCTGCCAATGGCCACGTGACATGAGCGCGACTTCTGATGGAAAGCTATGCGGCATGTACGTCGTTCATCTATGGGTTCGACCCGGGAATTTCGGCCAGTCATGGCTCGGTATTGACAAAGCCGCCGAGGTGTTGGCCGGAACTGGCGAGGGAAAGATCGAGCACGTGTATGTGCCGACCGGGCCGCCGAGCGAACGACGGGGAGCCATCTATCTCACCAGCACTTCCGCTGCCGACGCAGGCGAATCAGTACTGGCGGCGGTGAAGCAGCTGATCCGGTGCGCCCGAGTTGCATACGATGCCGAATTGAGGCACCCGGCCGCCTTCGGGCTCTGTGATGGCGTCGTCGTCGTGTCTCGGCGCCGGACCTCTGCAGCCACCTGGCCTCTTGTTGCCTTCGCACCGTGCCGTCAACAGACGCCTTCGAACGCCTCTTTCCCAGGTGGCGAAGGGACGCGGCAGACGAGGGCCTTTGGGACCGGCAGCCGGCCGTGACACCGATCCAGCCCCGCCCAACCGGACCGCACCGATCGATTCCGGACGGATTTCGTTCTTCCCGTCCACCTCGTCTCCACGCGGACAATCCTCCCGACGACGGCGTGCGGGCCACAGACACCCATGCCCCACACCCCGGCCACGGCTGACCTTCCTCGGGCGATCACCGCACTTCCCGGTGCCGACTGGATCGATAGCGAGTCCCATGGGGCTCGGCAGTAGCTCCTTGCCGGTCTGCATCGAGCTGGAGGGCGTGGGCACCTACGCGGCCGAGGAAAGCCTGCGGTCCGACAGACAATCGCCGCACTGACCCTGTGCGACGGCCGTCCGGATGCTGACGTCACACGCAACAACATCGCGCTCTACTGCGTCCACTTCCCTGCCGGGCGGCGCGGCCACGCCACGCGCTGCTTCCGCATGAGCCCGAGCGCTCCGGGGAAAACGATCAACAAGGGATCGAACGGGTCGCTGACGCCGTGAGGCAGCTACAGGACAGGCGACCTGCCCCGTTTAAGGCTACAGGAACCAACTTTGTACAGGTTGATAGCCAAGTCTCCGTACTGAATCTTGCTGCGTCGGCGTGGGCGAGGAGTTACGGTCGTGACCAGGGAGATTCTTGGTGTAATGGATTCAGGCTGTCTTGGCCTTGGTGGGGGGAGAGCTATTGATATCCGATCGGGGCGTTGTCGACGAAGACGGAGCGGGCGACAGTGACCGAGTGTTAGCCGAGGCGCTGGGCGTCGATGAGATCTGCATTCACGTCTATCGAACTCTGCTCGCCCATCCTGCGGATGGCGTCGGCGCGATCGTCCGGGTATTAGGCATCAGCGAACGCGAAGTCCGGCACGCTCTGGATGAACTCGCCAAGCTCTCGATGCTCGATCTCACCGACTACGACACGGTGGTACCGAGCAATCCCGAGGTCGTGCTGGCCGCACCGCTTCGGCTGCGAGAAATGGACATCCACTCGCAGCACGCCCGACTCGCTGCTGCGCGAGCCGCGGCAGCCGAACTGGCCGTAAGCTATTCGTCTGCACATATGGAACAGCGCAATGCGAAGCTAGCCTCGATTCTTCGGTGGGGTTTGGTCGTTGAGTGGTCTGGTGGTTCGCCCGTAATGTCCCTCGCCGTGTGAGGGCGGGCCGTCGCGTGTCGCTGCGGGGTGCGCCGGGTTCCACGGGCCCGGAGGCTGCTGGCCTTCCTCCTCTCGGTGTGTGTTGGGGCAGAGGCTGGTCGTCAGGTGGCGGCCGTCAGGTTGTTGATCCGCTTCCAGCTGGTCGTGAATGTCTGGGCCCAGGGCCAGGTCCGTTCGATGCGCAGGTGGTGGCGGCGTGCGTGGTGGGCGAGGCGGGCGGGCAGGTGGTAGAGGCGGAAGCGCATCGTGTCCGGCTCGGCGTCGGCGAGGTCCGCTTGGTCGTGGAGGGTCAGCAGCCGCAGCCAGGCGTCGAGATCGGCGGCGAGGTTCGCGGTGAGCATCCAGCTCGCGTTCGTTTGCCAGGACTTGGACGGCAGGTTCGCCAGCCCCATCGCCTTGTTGGTGCGCACGCGGTCTTCGACCTCGGCGTGATCGCGGTGAAGGACGTCGAGGAACTGCACCTGGTGGGTGCCGGCGATGTGGCCCATGTGCCGGATGTTTGTTGCGGTGATCGAGTAGCGCCAGCCGGTCTTCTGCTCGAACGCGGTCAGCTTCCCCAGGTGGCGGCGGGAGGGCTTGACGCGGCGGACGATCAGCCGCATGCCCTTGGGCCAGCCCTCACGAGTGCTCAGTCCGGTCAACTCGGCGACGAAGTAGCCCTCTTGGACCTCGCCGTCCTGTCGCAGGGAGGTTTCCCAGGCGGCTTCGGGGAGGCGGGCGATGGCGCGTTCGTCCTCGGGCGTGATCGTCCAGCCGACGGTGTAGCGGACCGTGCGCCGCATGGTGTTCAGCGCCTGAAGGCGTTTGAGCAGGCCGTGTGTGGCACCGGCGCCGTCGACCCGCACCAGGATCTTGGCCTGGGAGGAGCAGGGTATCTGCGCGAGTGCGGCATCCAGCACCCGCAGGTGATCGGCGACGGTGTTCGCGCCGGCGTTGCCTTCCCTCAGTTCCATCGCCAGGCACTCGTCGGTGTTGGCCAGCCATGCGGCCAATGGGTGGAAGCCGAAGGTGCCCTTGAACGTGCCGGCGGCGCCCTGTTTCCTGGAGGCCGCGGTGATGACCGTGGCGTCCATGTCGAGCACGATCCAGCCCTTCAGATGCCGCCCCGCGACGGTCAGATACGGGAAGCCGCCGGGCCGCAGGTGCAGCAGCGTCCAGACGTGGCGACGCACCCGCTGTCGTACCTTCGCGATCTGTGCGCGCCTCGTCTCGTCCGTCGTGGACAGCAGCCGGTGCAACGTGGAGTCCGACACTGCCGGTCCGAACAGGAGGCCGTGGTGGAGCTGGAGTTGCTCGGCCTCCAGCAGATTCGTGGCGCCGAGCGCGATCGCGACGACGAGGCCGACGAGCGCGGTGGCCCGGTCCCGCCACGACGAGGTCGTGCCCGATGGAAGCACTCCCGCCAGTGCGTCGGTCAGGCCGACGCGGTCGGCGAGCCTGCGCAACAGCACCGCCCCGGCATGCCCGACCAGCCCTTTCCCGTCAGCCGTCACAGACAGACCGCGGTCCCACCCTGTACGCTCACTCACCAGAAAGGTGCCCTGACTCCTGTGCCGGATTCGATCTAGACACTCGCATCCTTGCAGGTCGGCGGCACCTTTCTGCTGTCAGGGCGTCAGATCGACCAATTCCGCTGAAGAGCCGGGGTTGAACTTCTCCCCCGGCGGCGCTCAGAGCCGGGAATCCCTCGAAGCCAGCCGCCCGCTGGACGAGCAGAGTCTCGGCAACGGGATCCGGCTGCGCACCGTATATCTGGACAGCGTGCGCAACAACCGGGCGACCGTCGAGTACGCGCACTGGCTCTCCGAACTCGGCGGCGAGGTGCGTACCGTGCCCGCGCTGCCGATCCGCATGCTCATCGCCGACCGCTCCGCCGCGGTGCTGCCCACCAACCCGTCCGACAGTCGCGAGGGCGCGGTACTACTGAGCAACCCGGGCGTGGTGACCGCCCTTGTGGCACTCTTCGAGCAGGTCTGGGAGCAGGCGGTGCCGCTGGGTTCCCCGCGGCAAACCTCCGCCACTGGACCGACCGCCCAGGAGAAGGAACTGCTGAAGTTACTGGCGAGCGGGAGCACCGACGAAGTCGCTGCCCGCCAACTCGGCGTTTCCTTGCGCACCGTGCGGCGCATCATGGCCGAACTCATGAGCCGCCTCGGTGCACGCAGCCGCTTCGAGGCCGGTCTGCTGGTCGCACGATCAGGCTGGCTGTGACACACAGCTTCCGTGCCGGGTGGTACGCGGTTCCAAGATGCGTCGTATGCCGTCGCCATGCCGCAGCCGACGGGAGGTGAGGTGTGCGGGATACGCTCCGGCGACATACGGCTCAGGGTGGGCTGGACAGCAGGTGAGCGGCACTGCAAGCTGCTCGGCATGACAACCACGAACCACGTGTCGACGTTGGCCGACGCCCGCGTCCTAGTGGTGGACACCGGACAGATAGGGCTCGCCACCGCACGGCAGGCACTCGCGGCCGATGCTGACGTACCCTTATCCGGACATTCCTCACACCGTCTTGTGACCGCACCACCCGGCGTATGGACCGAGGCCGCCAGTACGGTCGCGGGAGGAACGCTCGCCCGATTATGGCTCAGCCATCACCTCTTCCAGGCAGCCGCCGACCTGATCCGCGACAACGCGTCAGTCGGCCTGCTGTCTGACTCCAGCAACGGCATCGGGATGCATCCCAGCGACCGTCAGCTGATCGCGCACCACGGACAAGCAAACGACGTCGTGGCGACGATCCTCGGCAGGCCCGCATGACCGACACCACGGTAGTGCCACAACTCAGGCCTGGCCTGGCACTTGGGGTGCTGGCCGGGGCACTCGCACTGGATGTGAGCGGTCTCGGTGTGCTGAATGCCGCCCTGCCGTCCGTCGGAGCACGTTTCGGCCTGAACGACACCACGCTCCAGTGGGTCATGACCGCCTACGCCGTCACCTTCGCCGGCTTCCTGCTGGTGGGTGGCCGCCTGGCCGATGTGTTCGGCCGACGGCGGGTGTTCGCATGCGGCGTCGCCCTGTTCACGGTGTCCGCGGCGGCTGGGGCTCTGGCGCCGGACACCGCGGTGCTGCTCGGTGCGCGGGCGGCCCAGGGCATCGGCGCGGCCCTGTCAGGCCCGGCCGCACTGGCTCTGCTCACCGAGGTGTTTCCAGCCGGTCCGGCGCGCAACCGCGCATTCAGTGTGTACGCGGCCGTCGGCGCCGCGAGCTTCAGCGGCGGGGTGCTACTGGGCGGCATACTGACCCAGTTCTTCGGCTGGCGGTCGGTGCTGTGGTTCTCAGTGGTACTGGGCCTGGCCGTGCTGGCTGCGACGCGCGCCGGACTGCCCCGTGGCGCCGGGCGCGGCGGCCGGCTGGACCTGCCCGGTGCGATATCGGGCACGCTCGGCCTCACCCTGCTGATCGTCGGCGTGAGCAGTAACGGCGCGTCGGCATGGAGTGCACTGGGCGCCGCGGTGGCCTTCCTGCTGCTCTTCGTCGTACGAGAACTGCGCACCGCCGACCCGGTGCTTCCTCTCGGCCTCTTCCGGATCGCATCGGTACGGGCCGCGAGCCTGGCAGCGTTCCTCCAGTACATGGGCTCGGTCGGGATGCTGTTCTTCGCGCCGCTGTATCTACAGGGGATGCTGCACTACTCTCCGGCCGAGTCCGGTCTCGCGCTGGTACCGATGTCGTTGGCCGTGTTCCTCACCGCCAACTTCGCCACCGGACGTCTGCTGGCCAAGCACGCTCCGCGAACGCTGATGGCCGTCGGGCTCGTCTTGATCGGCGGAGGAGCAGCGCTGTGGCTGGACACACCGCACCACGGCGGCTACGCGCAGTACGTGCTGCCCGGCCTGGTGATCAGCGGCATCGGCCAAGGACTGAACTTTCCCTCGATGACGTCCGCCGGGCTCACCGGCGTTCTGCCGGAGCGACACGCGGTCGCCGGAGCGGTGAACGTCGTGGCACAGCAGATCGGCGCCAGCGCCGGAGTGGCGGCGATGGTCCTGGTCGCAGCGACCGGCAATGACCAACTCACCGGCTACCACCTCGCCTACCTCGCAGCCGCCATCGCCTGTGGGCTCGGAGCGGTGACCATCGCCGTGGTACGGCGAACGTGACACCCAACTCGCGTTCATCACCGACAGTTCAGACCTGCCTCCCCCGGTGACCTGGGGAGGTGGTCGGCGACCTCAACTTCCATGGAGGCGTACCTGGGTGCATCGGTCGGCGTGAACGAAATGCGCGCGCCTGTTCGACCAGGGCATGTCTCTCGATATCGTTGGTGCTTCTGGTGCACAAGGGTTGAGAACGACCTCACCCGCCGCACGCCCATGGAGGCACACACCCATGAGACCGACCCGCGCCGCGCTGTTCGTCGCTGCTACCGCCCTGACACCTGCTCTCCTTCTCACCGCCCCGGCATTCGCCGCCGCTCCGACGGCCACGTCCACTACCGTGACGGCCACGTCCGACACGCCGGTGGACGACATGACAGAAGGTGAACTGCGCGCCGCGATAGCCGACATCTTGGCGGTCAACAGCGGCAAGGCGGTCGTCCGAGAAGCCAACAAGGCTCTCAACGGCACCGTGGAGGACATGCGCGCGTTCCTGGAAACCGGTTACCAGCAGGCCCAGTTCGAGGATAACCAGGTTGCCGTCACCAGGATTCTCTTCGAGGCGACGAAGAACAGCGACAAGGCGGTCATCAAGGGATGCAACGAGGCTCTTGACGCCGACACCCCCGAAGCAGTACGAGCCTTCCTGGAGACCGGGTACCGGCTCGCCCAAGCGGAGGACGACGCCGTCTACATCTCCCGCATGCTCGCGGACCCGAACATCAGCGACGCTCTGCGCGCTGCCGCCGGCACGGCCCTCGACGACGGCTCCCCGGAGGCCCTGCGGTACTTCCGGGTGACCGGGCAGTACGAGGTGGTCGGTTAGAGCTTGTCCTGTCGTTCAGGTGACCGGGGTCGAGCGGGAGGCTGATCGCGCGGTGGCAGTCGGCCTCGGCGGCGGAGGTGTGCAGGCCGAGGGTGGCGCGCAGGAAGGTCAGGGCGGTGGTGGCGAACCGCGTGTGCACCGCCGATCGCTCGTCGGCGAAGTCCAGCACGACAAGGTCGTCGGCGGCCTGGGTGATCGGAGTGTTCGGGTCGGCGGTGATGGCCACGGTCGGGACGTCGCCGTGCAGGCGGGCGAGGAGGGTGAGTACTTCGGTGGTGGTGCCGGAGCGGGTCAGGGCGACGATCCGGTCATAGGGGCGGTCGAGGGGATACTCGGACGCCGCGAAGGCGTCGCTCGGGCCGGGGCCGGCGCCCTAGCGCAGGGCGGCGTAGGACTGGGCCATGTAGGCCGAGGTGACGGTCATGTGACGGATCGGGTGATCGCAGGCGACGCCTTGGAGGAATGGCCGGGCACCTTAAGGCGCTGAAGGGGCTGAATGGCCGAAGGGGCCGAAGGAGCTGGCGCGGTGCGTGGCGGGCGAGGATGGGCCCGGGCTCAGGGGCCGGCCGGTCAGGGTGGACCGGCCCCTGAGCCCGGAGTTCGGGCAGGCGGCCACCAGTGCTGGTCAGCGAGGGCCTCCTGTGCACCCTTCTCACTTCTCACGGGATGGACAAGGCGGGGTGTCGCCGCATCCCGGTGCTTTCCACGGTTCACGGCACGCCCGCCCGGTGGCTGGGGGGCGGCGTGAGCGGGGGCCGGTGGGCGTCGCTTCGTCAGTCGAAGCTCTCGATGTACTCCTCCGCCTCGTCCAGGGCCGGCCGGTCGCACAGGGCGAGGTGGTCGCCGAGGCGTTCCAGTTCCAACACGGTGAGGGTGTTCTCTCCGGCGTGCAGGAAGGGGCGGGGCAGGTAGAGCGTGGTCTGCGGGCCGATCTCCCAGTAGCGACCGAGAAGCTGTCCGTTGATCCAGCAGAAGCCCTTGGCGAAGCCGGGCGGTGGCGAACCCGGCGGTGCCGGCGGGCGGGGCGAGAACGACGGCACGGGCGAGGCCGTCGGGACTCCATTCGTCCAGCGGGAGGCGGTGCATGCGCCAGCCGTGCACCAGCCGCCGTTCCACCCGAACGCCGCCGAGGATGCCCTTGCCCTGTCCGAGCAGGGGTCCGTAGTTGATCCGACCCTGGTTCTCCACCAGCAATTCCAGCCGGACCCGTTGCCCGGTGCCGGTCACGGTGCAAGAAGAGGTCGCACGGTCGAGTACGGCCACGGGGGCGCCGTCGCAGAAGACCTGGGCGCGGTCGTGCAGGCCGCTGACGGTCAGCTCGTGAGTGGCAGCGGGCAGCAGCGGCTCGGCCGTGTAGAGGACCAGGCCGGCGGCCTGTCCCAGTTCCTCGAAGCTCAGAGGCGTCGACGCGTGCACCGGTTCCGTCACCGTCCGCAGTGCGTCCAGGAGAGCCGCACCACGGGTCACCGGCAGCGTGCGGGGCGCGAGCAGGACCGGGTCGGCGGGCAGCGGGCCGTCCGGCACTGGGCCGCCGCCGGCGCCGGTCAGCTTCTCGCGCAGTGCGAAGAACTTCGGGGTGAGCGCGCCGTGTTCGGCGACGGGAGCGTCCGAGTCGTAGCTGGTGGCGGTCGGCTGGATCCGCTCGCCGTCATGGTTGGCACCCGCCCACAGGCCGAAGTTGCTTCCCCCGTGGGCCATGTAGAGGCTCACCGAACCGCCCACGTCGAGAATGCGACCCACGTCGGCGGCGGCGCTGTGGGCCGGCCTGACGTGGTGTGGTTCGCCCCAGTGGTCGAACCAACCGTTCCAGAACTCGGCGCAGAAGAAGGGTTCTTCGGGGCGGCGGGCGCGCAGGAGCTGGGCAGCCTGTTCGGGGCGGGAGCCGAAGGTCGCGGCGGCCAGTTCGCCCTCGACGGTGCCGGCGTCGAGCATGAGCGGCGTGGGGCCGTCGGCGGTGTAGAGCAGTTCGGTGATGCCGCGTGCGATCAGCGCGTCACGGATCCAGTGGACGTAGTCGCGGTCGTCGCCGAACGAGCCGTACTCGTTCTCGATCTGTACGGCGACCACAGGGCCGCCCCGGTCGGCCTGGACGGCGGCGATCCGGGGAATCAGCTCGTCGAACCAGCTTTCCACGGCCGCCAGGAATGGCGGGTGGCAGGTGCGCAGCCGCATGCCGGGCGTGCCGGTCAGCCAGACGGGCAGCCCGCCGTTGTCCCATTCGGCGCAGATATACGGGCCCGGCCGTACGATCACGTCCAGTTCCGTGTCCTGTGCGAGGCGGACGAACCGGTTGAGGTCTCGCCATCCGTCGAAGCGGACGTCGCCTGGGGCACGTTCGTGGAAGTTCCACGGGATGTAGGTGTCGACGGTGTTGAGTCCGAGGGGGGCCAGCCGGTTCAGTCGGTCGGCCCACTGTTCGGGGTGGACGCGGAAGTAGTGCAGCGAGCCGGACAGAATCTGGTGCGGGCGGCCCTCGCGCAGCAGGGTGCCGCGGGCGTGGGTGAGCGTCGCCGCGGGGCGTTCTGTGCGGGCGCCGGGCGGGGTCGTCCGCGTGTTCACTTGACGGCTCCGGCGGTCATGCCTGCGCGCCAGAAGCGCTGCAGGGCGAGGAAGGCGAGCAGGAGAGGCAGGACGGAGATCGGCGAGCCGATGACGACCAGCGGCGGGGGTACGGCGACATGGCTAGCGTTCCAGCCCACCAGGCCGAGGGTCACCGGCTGAAGCCGGTCGTCGCCGAGCACCATCGCGGGCAACAGGTAGTTGTTCCAGATCTCCACGAACTGGAACAGGAAGATGGTGACCAGGGCGGGCAGCATCATCCGGATCCCGATCAAGCGGAAGACACGGAACTCACCCGCACCATCGATCCGGCCCGCCTCCACTACCTCGTCCGGGATGCTCTGCGCGGCGAACACCTGCGCCAGATACACCCCGAACGGGCTGACCACGCTGGGCAGCAGGACGGCCAGCGGATTGTCGATGAGGTGCACGCCCGAGAACATCAAGTACAGCGGCAGGGTGAACAGCACCTTCGGCACCAGGACGGCGGCGAGCACCAGCGCGAAGATGGCGCCCCGGCCGGGAAAGTCGAACTTGGCCAGCGCGTACCCGGCGAGCGCGGAGAACGCCGTGCCGAGCAGCGCGCCCGCGCCGCAGTACATCAGGCTGTTGAGCATCCAGCGCCAGAAGATGCCGCCGTCCTGCTCGCCGAGCCGGACCAGGTTGTCGAAGAGGCCGAAGCCGTGAAACCACAGGCCGCTGCCGCTGAACTGCTCACCGAACGGCTTGGTCGCCGACACCAGCAGCCACCACAGCGGAAACAGGAAGTAGACGGCGGACAGGCTCAGCAGGGTCGCGACCGTGGCCCGGCTGACCGGGCTACTCTCGCGCCGCGGCGTGATCCGCGCTCGCGTCGTATCGACGGCGCTCATGCGGACTCCCCCCGGCCGGTCACCTTGAAGAACACGAAGGACACGACGCCCACGAGCAGGGCGAGGATCACCGACTGGGCTGCCGCATAGGGATAGTTGCCGGCCGCGACCGCACTCTGGGCGGACATGATCGGGGTGAAGGACGAGGAGATGGCCCCGGCGGAGACCGGTTGCAGTACGGCGGGCTCGTTGTAGAGCTGGGCCGAGCCGATGATGGAGAACACGGTGGTGAGGACCAGCGCGCCGCGTACCGCCGGGATCTTGATGCTCCAGGCGATCCGCAGAGCGGAGGCGCCGTCCATACGCGCGGCTTCCAGCACCTCTGCCGGGATGGCCTGGAGGGCGGCGTAGATGGTGATCATGTTGTAGCCGACCCAGCTCCAGGTGACGATGTTGGCCACCGACCAGAGCACCAGCTTCTCGCCGAAGAACGGGATGCTGAAGCCGAGCGGCTCAAGGAGCCGGTTGACGGGGCTGGACTGCGCCGAGTACATGAACGACCAGATCAGCGCGGCGCTTACGCCGGGGATCGCGTACGGCACGAAGCTGGACAGCCGGAAGAAGCTCTTGCCGCGGGCGGACTTGGAGTCGATGAGCAGGGCGAGCACCAGCGCGAGGCCGAGCATGACGGGCACTTGCGCCAGCCCGAACAGGGCTACCCGGCCGAGCGAGGAGGTGAACGCTCCGTCGTGGAGGGCCCTGCTGTAGTTGCCGATCGAACACTTTGGTGGGGGCGGTGAGCCCGAGCCCCGAGCGGTAAATGGTGTACAGGCTGCTGACCGTGGCGTAGACGATAGGCGCGATGTACATGCCTACGAACAGGACCAGGAACGGAGCGCAGAACGCGAGCGGCGTCCGCACCCGCCCGGGCAGGGACGGCCACGCGGGGGACCGGCGGTGTGCCGGAGAGGGACAGGGCGGCCTTCACCGAGCGACGGCCGGTGGTGTGCGCCTGGGCGGCGGCAGGGGACACGTACATTTCCTTCATTTGGCTCGGGCGCCGGGGCGGCTGCGGCTTGGCCGTGCCAGGCAGTCGACGTATCCGCCCGCCTGGCACGGCGGCGTCATTTCGCGACGCTCAGGCCCTGCTTCGCCATCTCCGCGAGCGTCTGGTCCTGCGCGGTGCCGAGCGCGCCGGCGATGGTGTTCTTGCCGGCCCACGCCTTGCCCAGAGCGTCGTCCAGGTCGGCGGCGGTCTTGGTCATCAGCGGCCCCCACGTCCAGTCGGAGCCGACGTGCCCGGAGGCGTCGGCGAAGACGTCGTAGATGTTCTGCCCACCGAAGTAGGAGTCCTTCGTGCGTAGTTGGGGCAGGTCGAGGAGTTTCGTGGCCGCCGGGTAGAGCGCGGCCTTGTCCACGAGGGAGCCGAACGTCGTGCGGTCGGTGCTCAGCCAGTGCGCGAAGTCCCAGGCGGCCCCGGGGTCGGAGCAGCCGTTGAGTACCGCGGTGGCGGAACCACCGGCGTTGCCGACCTGCTGTGCGCCGGCGCTCCACTGGGGCATGGGTGCCACGGCCCACTGCCCGGCGCCGTCCTTCGCGCCGCCCTTGATGACCCCGGCCTGCCAGACCGCGCCGACGACGGTGGCGACGTTCCCGTTGCCCAGGCCCGTGTACCAGGCCTGGTCGTACATCGGCGCGCCGCTGATCAGGTGGTCGTCGGCCAGCTGCTGCCAGTAGTCGGCGACCTTCTTGTTGGCGGGTGAGTCCATGGTGACCTGCCAGGTGTCGCCCTTGACGCCGAACCAGCTGCCGTCCGCCTGCCAGGCCAGGCCCGCATAGTCGTAGTCGAGGTAGGGCGAGGAGATGTACCGGTGCGGGTTCGAGGCGTGGATCTTCTTGGCGTCGGCGCGGTACTCGGCCCAGGTGGTGGGGGCCTTCAGGTCGAGCAAGTCGAAGATCTTCTTGTTGTAGAACAGGGCCATGGGGCCGGTGTCGACGGGCGCGCCGTAGACGCTCCCGCCCAAGGTCACCGACTTCCAGGCCGACTTCTGGAAGTCGCCCTCGTCGGCCGAGGCGTACTTGGTCACGTCCTGGAGGGCGCCCTGTGCGGCGAAGCTCGGCAGGGTCTCGTATCCGACCTGCGCCAGACAGGGCGCGTTGCCCGCTTTCACCGCGTTCAGCATCTTCTGCTAGCCGCCCTTGGAGCCTGGCTGAACGGCCTGGTAGACGATCTTGGTGTGCGGGTGGGAGGCGTTGTACGCCTTGACCGCATCCGCGTAGCCGGGGGCCCAGCCCCAGAAGGTCATCGATGATGCCCCCGAGGCGCCCGTGCTTTTCGTGCCCGATCCGGCACATCCGGCGGCGGTGAGTGCCAACACGGCGGCACTCGCTGCACCGAGGGCACGTACGACGGTTTTCCTCATGTCTTCTCCCATGTGCTGCGGCAGACCGAGGAGAAAACTCCGAAGGGGCCGCGGAAACGAGAGGGCACCACTTGCTTCCTGACGGATGCGCCTCGATGGCCGGAACTATGGCGGAGAATGTTATCGATGCCAACCGCTACGAGACTGCGAGTTTCCGGGTCAGAACGGGAACATGATGATGACCATGAGTGCCGATATCATCGACTGTGGCCCGCCGACAGGAAGGAAGCCATGGCGAGCCAGGAGGTCAGGACCGGTGCACGCGCGCCAGGCATGGCGGGCGTGGCCTGGGTCGCCGAGGCGTCGGCGCAGCCGGTCTCGCGGATGCGCTCGGACCACGCGCCACTCGCGGGCCACGGTCACCTCCGACATCGGAGAACACCGCGCAGGCGGCCGGACACCCGCTCAGCACCGCCACCATTTCCCTGAACACCGCCACCACCAGGGCCGATGCCCGCTCGGAGCAGGCGCGCCCAAACCCCGGTCACGACGCTACGTCACGTCACCGCTGAAAACCTCGTTATCGCTGGTGGCCCCCCACACCCATATGCCGCAGGGAAATCCTTTCGGCACTCACAAGGTCGAGTGAGGCAGGAGAGGAAATTTAACGAGGCTCCTGCGCCGGTGGATTATGAATTAGAATACCTCCTTCAACAGAATCGGAGGTGCACGGCCGACTTCGACACTTCGAGGCACGGAGGCAGGCTCGCCAGGCGCAGCCGCTGACCAGCACGTAAATGATCGCGTCGAAGCCGCCTCATCGTCGGTATTCGCGACTCCGCCGCCCCTGCGAACGCACCCGTGCCGGCGGCAGCAACAGCCTCGGAACCTCCGACAGGCCATTCGCAACGATCCATCCCCACCACTCACTCCCCATATCCAGCGCAACTACCAACTGACCAGGTAGGACACGGTGTAAGGCGGCCTGCCACGCTCGTAGCGGGTGGCCAGGCGTGCGAAAAAGGTCTCGTCTCACTCTCAGCCATCAATCACTTCCAGCCTTCATCCATACCTGAGCCGACCGTCGAAAAACCCGATGATTCCGCGACTGGTCAGCGGTAAGGCATTCACCGCACAGGCTGCAGGATCGACCAGTACAGGCGTTCTGGTACCACCTCGCAGTCCTCCACCAGCGAGAAAGGTAAGAAAGGAGATCCAGTCGGCAGCCACGGAAGAATATGACAGGGACATCATGAGCGGCAGTCCGGCCATATTCGGCGCAATATGGAAGCCGCTGCACACCTTGGCGAGGAGGCCGGGAATGACCGGCGCAACGCACCTTCGACTGACGCACCATGGCACCTGTAAGCGTGCGCGTGTAATCGTCAATGCCACGGCATGCCCAGCAGTCGAACTCTTCGGCGACGACACCCGCTACCTGAGGAGATGACCCCGCGTGCGCCACATCGTCATTCACCCCGCCCGCACATGAACGCCGGCGCTCTCACCTTCGGCCGTGCCCCCGGCGCTCTTCCCGTCCTCGGCCACGCCGCCCAACTCCTGCACCACCCCGTCGAATTCCTGTCCTCGCTGTCCGAGCACGGCGACCTGGTCGAGATCCGGATGGGAACACAACCGGTCTATGTCACGTGCCACCCGGAAATCCTGTGGCAGGTGCTGGCCGACGACCGGACCTTCGACAAAGGTGGCCCCTACTTCGACGCCTTCCGCGACATGATGGGCAACGGCCTGGGCACCTGCCCCCACGCCGACCACCGCGCCATGCGGCGGTCCGTCCAGCCCGCCTTCACCAGCCCGCGGGTGGAGCACTACAGCAGCATCATGTGCGAGGAGATCAGCGCGCTCTCCGACTCCTGGCACGACGGCCAGATCCTGGAGCCGCTGCCGATCCTGTTCCGCCTGGCCATGCGCATCGTGGCCCGCACCCTGTTCTCCGAGGCTCTCGACGACGCCACCCTGAAGCTTCTGCACACCTCGCTGAACGCGACCTTCGGGTCCCTCGGGCGGCGCATGCTCATCCCCGCGCCCCTTCGGAGTCTTCCGCTGCCCGGCAACCGCCGCTACGCAGCGGCCCAGGAGACACTGAACCGCACGTTGGACCGGATCATCACCGACCACCAGCACGACGGCGGCGGCCTGCTGTCCGTCCTTGGCGACCATCACGACGGCGAGATGCTCCGCAACCAGGTCATCACGGTACTGCTCGGTGGCACCGAGACCGTTTCCATCCTGCTGTCCTGGGCTCTGTACCTGCTGGCCGAACATCCCGAGCTGGAACGCCGACTCCATGCCGAGGTGGACACGGTCCTGGAAGGCAGGGCCGCCCAGTGGGACGACTTACCGGACCTGCCCTTCACCGACCGGTTCATCACCGAGACGCTGCGCCTGTACCCGCCGGGATGGCTGGTCATGCGCTTGACGACCCGAGAAGTGAAACTGGCGGGACGGACACTTCCGCCGGCCACCACGATCCTTCCCAGCCCACTCCCCGTGCACCGGCGTGCCAGTGTCTATCCGGATCCTGACCGCTTCGACCCCGACCGCTTCGACCCGGAACGCGATACCCCGCTGCCGCGTGGAGCGTTCACGGCCTTCGGCGGCGGGGCCCGCAAATGCATCGGTGACACCTACGGGATGACCGAAGCCACTCTCGCCCTCGCCACTCTGACAGCACGCTGGCGTACCGAAGTAGTCCCCGGCGTCGACCTTCGACCGCCGGCCCTGGCCACGCTCTACCACGCCCGCAACATCCGCCTGCGCTTGCACGCGCGTCCCAGCCGGGAATGACGCGCACTCAGAAGTGCGGCGTGCCGCATTCCGCCCACGTGATCTCGACCCCGCGCAGGCCTGCGCCCCACCCTTCGGAGATTTCCGCGAGCCGGGCAGCGTCGGGCGGGATGCGGCCGAGGCCGATCGCGTACTGCGCGAACATCGGTCCGGTCTCGATCGGGCGGGGCCAGGCGTATGCGTCCGCCGCTCCGGCGTCCTCCAGAGCGGTGAGCAGCGCCCGCAGGCGTCCTCGGACCCGCCCCAGCGTCTCGTCGAACTCGTCGGCAGAGCCCAGGCGTAGGGTCAGGATCGCCCAGGCGGCGTGCTGCCGGTGCAGGGGCGGTGGGGACAACAGCTCTGGCCAGAGGTCCGCGTCCGTCGCAGCTGCCGTTTCCAGGACGTCCCAGGCCCGGTAGAGCTCATCGTCCAGTCGGTCGCGGAAGCCGGTGCCGACCTGTCCGGTGCAGGTGCGGACCGGTTCGGAGGGAGTCATGAGTGCCACTGGTGCGTGCGGTGCCGTTGCGGTGGGTGTGAGGCCGACCGGTTGGCTCCAGTCCCAGGCGGCCCAGGTGGCGAAGAACTGGCGGAGCAGGTCCGAAGCGGCTGGGTCCTCGGCCTCGCGTACCGTACGGGCTGCGAGCACCGACCAGGCCAGGCCCGGAAGTCCGCCGAAGGAGGCCGAGTCGAGGCCGCGCGTCCCGGCCCAGGCTTTCACCTGCCTGGCGAGTCGGGCGAAGGCGGCGTGCTGGTCGCCTACCGCGGCCCGTACCGCGTTCGCGTCGCTCACCGCGCTCAGCGCGATCGCAGCCGCCGTGCCCAACTCGGCGCGGCGGGCGACTGCTTCTTTGGGGTCGAGCGTTCCCGTACCGACGATGACCAGATCGACGTCCAGATCACCGGTGCGCAGCCGCAGGCCCGGCACCCGAGCGCCGATCACCTGCCGCACTCGGGTGGCGTCCGGCAGCGCGGCGGTTATCCGCGCCCGAATGCCGGCCAGGTCGATGCTGCCCGGCAGCGCCGCGACCAGGTCTAGGTCCGCTCCAGCCAAGGCGCACCCCATGCGGCGTGATCCGACCATGTGGACGACTCCGTCGCTCAGCGCGGCGGAGATACGCTGCGCGGTCCTGCGCGCCCGGGCGTCCTGGGCCTTGCTCTCCGCGGCCGGCTCGGCGGCGGACCTGGAGGCTTCGGGCAGCCACCGTACGTCGCCCGTTCCCAGAGTGATCGTGGCGCGTGGACGCATCGGTTCGTCACCCCGGCGGGAGAGCAGGACCAGCTCGCCGACCCGTGCCGACATGCTGTCGAGCCGGGCGGCGCATGCGGCAGCGAGGCGCTGCGGATCTCGTGTCCGCCCCAGGGTCAGATGCGGGGTGAAGCCCTCGGCGCGGCCACGGCAGAGCGGAAAACGCTCCTCCAGAGCGCGGCGCAGTCTTGTCCACGGTGCCGTGTCGGCCGCCGCCGGGTCGAGCCAGACGGTGGCATCGTCGCGGTGCCCGAAGGTGTACACCCCGTCCAGCCGGACGGTGAAGGCCGCCATGCCAGCCGCGGCTTCGGCCAGCAGCGGGGCGGCGCGCTCCCAGTCGGACTCCGGCACGAAACCGAAGAGCAGATTGACGTGCGGCGGCCAGCGGTGGATCTGCGGATCGTGCTCCCGGCGGATGTCCTGAAGGATCGGCCACAGCTCCTGGGGCGGTATCCACGCCAGCGCGGTGCGGGCTGTCGGTCGGGCGTCGAGAGCATCCGTGGACTCGGTGCCGCTCAACTCGACGTCCGCCGCCACACCGTAGTGGTCCGAGACATACAGTCCGTCCGGTGTGGGCGAGTCACCCCGCAGGAAGGCCCCGGCTGCTCGCAGCCGCCCCGCGCGCAGAAAGATCCGGTCCAGTCTGGAGGCCCGGCCGGACAGCGAGGACACCGCGGCCAGCGGATTGACGCCCGGGTCGAAGGTGGGCGTCCGGTCGCCAGGCCCGTGTACCTCCGTCCAGGCGTCCCGCAGCCCGAGCGTGGCGGCTGGTTCATCACCGCCGTCGTTGAAGTCACCGACCAGGATCAGATCGCCGTCCACGCTGCCGAGTCCTTCGGCGAGCTGACCCAGTTCGGTCTGCCGCCTGGCCGGGCCGTTGTGGGAGTGGTCGCTGCTCAGATGGGTGACGGCTACCACGAGTGGGCCGGAGCCGGTCTCCACGGTGATGGCGGTGACGGCCTTGTGCGGTCCGAGCGCGTGCCGCGCCGCCTCCCTGACGGGCAGCCTGCTGAGCAGCAGGAGGCCGCTGTCATCGATGTCCTTGCCTTCCGGGTCAGTGCCCAGGGTGTAGCCGGCGCGGACCCAGGGTGCCTGCAGCAACAGGGTGAGCAGACCGGCTTCGACTTCCTGGAGCGCGATGACGTCCGCGTGGACGTCCTCCAGGGCTGCGAGCAGCAGGGGCCGGCGCCGGGCGGTGTCGATGCGGTCGCTGTCGAACCGGTCCCACAGCGTGTTCCAGGTGAGAATGCGCAGACCAGCCGTGCTCGGCACCGTTGTCGGAGGTGTGCCGTCGGCGGGGCGCCATCCGTGTGCCGGTTCCCATGTGAAGGGTGTCTTGGCCGTGAAGAAGGGCGCGCGTAGCAGGCGTGGATTCCGTACCTGGCCGGCATCCGACGTGTCGATGCGGTCCACACCGGTGGCGCGGTCCCAGACCAGCTCGCCGTCCGCCTCGACGAACAGCACCCGGTGCCACGGGACCTCGCCGCCGGGTACGAAGGAGGGCAGCGGGACTCGCTTGGGGTCGGCACCGCGCTGGTTGATCCCCAGCACGAACCGGGCCGGATCGAACCGCGGGTCCCAGCGGACCCGGTGATAGATCTCGTCGCTCGTACGCATCACGTCTGCCCTCCGTCCATGGCACCGTTCAACGTGCCTTCGGTGTCGTCGACGGTTGCGCCCGCTCCGATGTACCACGTTCGGTGGGCCTCGCCCGGGTAGGGCGGTGCGAATCTGCGCAGCTGCGCGGTGAGCACCTCGGGCGGCACCGGGTGCGCCCGCTCCTCGTTGCGCCTTGCCAACTCGTCCTCGTCGATCAGCGCGACCACATGAGTGACGAGGGCGTCACGGCGCTGCGCCACCTTGTGCACCAGGGCACGTTGGTGCTGGTTGAGGGATGTGGCGTCCCACACCACCGTTGCGCTATCGGCCAGCGTCGAGTCGAGCTGGCCCAGAGCGTCCCTCAGCACGTCCCCGTTGGCCCGCTGGTCGACCCGGCAGCCACGGGCCTGGCGCAGATCGTCGAGGGAGATACGCGAGTCGGCCTTGGTGAGACTTCCGGCGAAGGTGCTCTTGCCGCTGCCCGACGGCCCGACGAGACGGATCAGCTGGGGAAACGCTCCGGAGCGCCACCGCCAGCTCGCTGCCACTGCCTCGTCGACGGTGGAGATCCGTCCGGTGGCGAACGCGTCCCGCGCATGCGCCCAGCACCGGTCGGCGGCAGCGGAGCCGAGGCCGGCGAGTGCGTCCCGCAGTCCGGCCCGTAGCGGCTCCAGCGGCGATTCGCCGAGCAGCCCGGCGTCTTCGGCGTGCAACGCGGACCATTCGACCTGCTCGCGCGCCTCGACGTCGTGTGCGACCGCTCCCGCGAGTGCGTGCAGCACGCCCAGGTCGGCGGCGAGCGCCATGCGTACCAGGCCGGTCCGGCGGTCGCCGTCCGGGTAGGAACGCTGAAGTCTTGGGGCCAGCCCGACCAGGTCTGCGACGCGGCGGGCGGCCGGCATGCCCAGCGGTCCCACGAGACGGGGCCCGAGCCACGACCGGCGCATGCGGTGGAACATCGTGGCCAGGACACCCTCCAGCCGTGCGTCCCCGGACCGGCCCAGCACGCCCAGTCTCGCGGACGCATCGGCGATGGCGGCCTCGGCGGCTACCGGATCCTCCGGAGCGAGGCCCAACGCGGCTGACAGGGACGGAACGTCGGCTGCCGCCCCTGAACGCACGGCCCACAGCGCGGCGTTCGGCCCCATACCGTTCGCTACGACGGCAGCGTGCATCCAGTGCGTATCGGTTTGAACGTGTCGTGCGCGGACCCACTTGGCTACCCGTTGTCCGAACTCCTGACGGTCGAACCCCTCGACGGTGCGTACGACGTAGCCCTCCTGGCGCGCGGTATCCAACCGCAACGCGCGCAGCGCCCGCTCGTCGAAGACTCCCCGCCACAGCACCCGTGGCACCGGAATCCCCCGGCGCCGCAGGAACCGCACCGTCCGGTCCCAGTCCAGGCAGCGATGACCGCCGTCCCAGACGGAGAACCCGTAGAACCCACTCTCCAGGTCGTCGTAGGCGATCGAGTGCCGTGCGAAGACGTTCTCGCCGCACACCCGCCAGCCCTGCGGTATCTCTGCACCGATCCGCCCTTGCAGGCTCTTCACCCACGCCCGCGAGGGATGGTGTGCAGAATCCAGCGACCGGGCGTGGAGTCCGTCGGTATAGAGCGTGGTGTTCTCCCCGTCGAGCTTCTCGGTGACCACGACCTCACGGCCGCACAGTCCGGACAGTTCACCGGCTCGCAAGTCGTCCGACGTCGCTCCCGGCGACCACGGGAGATGCGGCGTGCGGGGATAGTGCACACGCATGATCAGGCTCTCTCCAGGACGACGTCGGTCTGGTCACTGTAAAAGTCCAACGAGACCGGAGCTACCGAATAATCGCTCACCGGTAGGCCACTCACCGTGTTCGGCGGAACGTGCAGTGGATGACGTGCGTTGACCCAAGGCAAGTAGGTGTTCAGTGAGCAACGCGGAGAACGCGACATGCATCCGCACCGTGCACATCCTCGACGCAGCGAGCTGATCAATCGACAGAACCGCAGGCCAGGAGCTGTGCAAGCCATTCTTGACACCCTTCAGGTGCCATGGCTGATGCAGCGAGAACCCGGCAGGGGGCTGGCGTATTGAACCGGGTGCCCTCCACTCTGGCCGTGACAAACGCCTTGAGCGCCGTACGGCGATTCCCTCGGGGCCCCGCTCGCGTGCCGGAGTGACCTGGCATCGCAGAACAGGAGATGACCAGTGACCCGGACCCCACTCGCATCCCGCCATAGACGCCGGTCGCCGGCCCGGTTGCTGGCCTCGGCGGCGCTGGTCCTCGCTATCGGCATACCGGCCCAGGCAGCCTCGGCTGCGTCGTCCACCGCGCCGCAACACGATGCGCGCCCTGCGTCGCCGGTACACGTGGCCGTGCCGCGCCTCGCCTACGACGACTCCAGTGTCACGCTCGTCTGGAAGCGCCCGGCTTCGGGGCCGGCGCCCGTCGACTACCACGTGTACCTGGACGGACGGTTCGCCGGCGATGCGCAGAGCGGCAACCAGACCGACGCCGCGCGTTTCATCGACCAGTTCTACGCTGACCCCGACAGCGCCGACCAGGTGAAAGTGGTCGAGCAGAACGTCACCGTGCGAGGGCTCCGGCCGGACCACCGGTACACGTTCACGGTGCGGTCTGTCGATGTGAACGGCACCGAGTCGTCTGACAGTGCGGCGCTCGTGCAGCGCACCGCCCCGGTCTCGCACGTGTTCGACGTGACGCGGTACGGCGCCAAGGGCGACGGGACGACCGACGACACCACGGCGATCCAGAAGGCCATCGACGCATGCGACAAGGGCGGCACCGTGCTGCTGCCCGCCGGCACCTTCGTATCGGGCGCGCTGTGGCTGAAGAGCGATATGACCTTCAAGGTGGGGCAGGGGTCGACGCTGCTCGGCAGCGCGAATCCCGACGAGTACCCCTACCACTTCCGGCTGTACGACTACTCCACCGACGAGCGCTACCACTCGCTGCTCAACGCGCACACCTACGACTACGGCAGCCTGCATGACATCCGGATCGTCGGCCCGGGAACCATCGACGGCAACGGCTGGAAGCAGGAGGGGCTTGACGAGGGGTACTTCCCGGTCTCTGCGAAGTCCAGCAAGGACACCGTGCAGCAGAACGGAATCCTGGCCAAGGCCCAGTTCCAGCAGGCCGGAGAGAAGTACGACAGCCCCGACCCGTACCCGACCCGCTCCAACCTGATCACGATGCGCGGCGTCGACGGCGTCTACTACGGGGGCTTCAGGGCGGTGAACCCGTCGAACCACACGCTCGTCAACGTGCGTAGCAACGACGTCACCGTCAACGACGTCAAGCTGCTCACCTACGACGTCAACAACGCCGACGGTATCGAGTTCAACCAGGGCGACGGCCTGACCGTCATCAACAGCGTCTTCGACACCGGCGACGACGCGATGAACTTCGCCGCCGGCCTCGGCGCGGCGAGCGAGAACGAGCCGTCGACGCAAAACGCCTGGATCGCCGACAACTACTTCCGGCACGGCCACGGCGCCGTCGTCGTCGGCAGCCACACCGGCTCTTGGATCGAGAACATCCTTGCCGAGCAGAACGTCGTCGACGGTACGAACGTCGGGCTGCGGATGAAGACCGTGCCCACCAACGGCGGCGGCGGCCGGAACGTCGTGTTCCGCGACACCGCGATGAAGGACATCACCCAACAGGCATTCATCTTCACTTCCGCCTACAACGACCCCGGCGCCGCGATCACCGTCGAGCCGGCGAGACAGAAGGCGCAGTTCCAGGACGTCACCGTCTCGAACGTGACCGTGGACGGGACAGCAGGCGACGCGATCCAGGTAAGCGGGGTCGCGGACCGGCCGCACACCCGCCTGCACTTCGACCATGTGACCTTCCGGAACACCAAGACGGCCGAACTCGACTGTCTCACCGACAGCTCGTTCGACGACGTGAGCATCGCGGGCCCGGCGGACCCGTGGCAGATCCAGCACTCGTCCGGGCTGACCTTCACCGGGAGCGACACGACGAGTCAGACCACCACCGATGCCTCCGCGGCGCCTTCCTGGGAGGCCGGGGCCCTCACGACTTCGTCCGGCGACACGACCGTCACCGTCTCCTGGCTCGCGGCTCAGGACAACGTGGGCGTGGCCGGCTACGACGTCCTCGTCGGTGGGCATGTCGCGAAGAGCGTCGACGGCGCCACCACGACCGCCACGATCGACGGCCTCGCGCCGGCGCTGACGTACCAGGTCTCCGTTGCGGCCAGGGACGCCACGGGCAACACCACGGCCGGCCCGGGCGCGGAGGTCCGCACCAGCGGAACGCCCGACACGACCGCCCCGCAGGTCCCGGCGGCGCCGGACGCCCTTACGGTCGACGGTGCGAGCGTCGGCACCACCTGGGGACGGGTGACGTGGAAGAGCGCGACTGACGACTACGGCGTCGACCACTACGTCGTGCTCCTCAATGGCAAGACGATTGGCTCAGCGCCCGGCACCGACACCTCCTTCATGCTGACCGGGCTGACGCCCGCGACGGCATACACGGTCGGCCTGGAGGCCGTCGACGTCAGCGGCAACGTGACCGCCTACCCGGCGACGGCCACGCTCACGACCGGACCGGGCGACGACCACGCCGTGCCGTCCTGGCCCGTGCACAGCCGACTGCGGGTCTTCGGCGTCACGGGCACGAGCGCGACGCTGACGTGGCCAGCCGCTTTGGACGACCAGCGCGTCGCCGGCTACCGCGTGCTGGTGAACGGCCGCGTTGTCGGTGACGGGCCGTTCACGCCGATCGACACGGCCGCGACGACGGCCGGCACCACCTACACGCTGACCGGCCTGCAGCCGGGGCATCGCTACGTAGTCGTCGTGGAAGCCGGCGACGCCGCCGGCAAGTGGACCGGAGGCGGCCCCACCGGCGTCATCCAGACTCTGCATTCATGAAACCCGATCCCCGCTTGGACGTTCTCCCACGATGAAACGGACGGCGGACGGCGTCGCGTGCCCGGCCACGTGGCGCCGTTCCGCCCACCCGTGGCTCCTGCGCGCTCGACGTCACCGGCCGCCCGCCGGCACCTTTCCAGCGCGCACGTCATCCTCCGGCTCGGCACGCTTGTCGCCGACGGCAGCGCCGCCGAACGCTTCGAAGACGAATTCATCGACGCATACGGGCTCGACGGCATCGGCGAGGAAACCCTGCAGCAGGTCACGCGCCGCACCCCCGGCTTCCACGCCTGGCAGGATCCGCACTGGCTTGTCCACTGCAACGACGCAGCCGCCTTCATCGGCGAGGCCGGATACACCGAACTCGCAGCCCGCCCAGAGGCACTCGACCAGCTGCGGCTCGACCTTCAGATGAGCGGTTGGAACGACGCGTTTCAGCTTGAGGACTTCCTGACCCACCTCGGGCAGGGGGCAAGCGCCATGCTCTTCCGCTGCACAGTCTGCGGCTGTTGGCGTCCCTCTGCTACTCGAACCGGGCCAGGTCGCCGGCCCCTCGACGTACGATCTCTGCCTCGCCGCCGGAGAAGTCGATGACCGTGGTCGGTTCGGTACCGCAGTCACCCGAGTCGAGCACGGCATCCACCACGTGGTCGAGCCGCTCCTTGATCTCCCAGCCCTGTGTCAGCGGCTCGTCCTCGCCGGGCAGCAGCAGTGTGCTGGAGAGCAGGGGCTCACCGAGTTCGGCGAGCAGGGCCTGTGTCACGACATGGTCGGGGATCCGGACCCCGACCGTCTTCTTCTTCGGGTGCAGCAGCTGGCGCGGCACCTCCTTCGTCGCGGTCAGAATGAAGGTGTAACGCCCGGGCGTCGCGGCCTTGATGGCGCGGAACACATCGTTGTCCACATGCACGAACTGGCCCAGCTGCGCGAAGTTCTGGCACATCAGGGTGAAGTGGTGACGGTCGTCGAGGTTGCGGATCGACCGGATCCGGTCGATCCCGTCCCGGCTGCCGAGCCGCGTGCCCAACGCGAAGCACGAGTCCGTCGGATAGACGACGAGTTCGCCGGAGCGAATACTGTCGGCCACCGCGCTGATGGTCCGCCGCTGGGGGTTTTCGGGGTGCACATCGAAATACTTCGCCATCCGCCGAGCCTATGGGATCGCAGCACCGTGCTCCGCGCACCCTGAGCGCGCCGCACGGGACACCATCAGGAAGATCGGGTACGAGAGGACACGGTGGGGCGTTCAGTCACGTACTACTTCCAACTCCTCTTCAGGTTATGTTCGGCAATGTCCGATATGAATGCCCGGTTGGCACAGTTCCCGTGGAGTGGCCGCAGTGGATTCTGTGTCGTGGCGTCAGCCGGTCAGGGTGACGGTTTCGATGAAATCGCAGGCCAGGAGAGCTTCGGCCTGGGAGCGCAGGAAGCCGGCCCAGGTGGTGGCGCTGCGGTCGGGCGCGGGGTCGATGCCTTCGGCTCTGAGGATCACCCAGACGGTGGACGCGGCGACCTTGGTGCCGAGCGTGGCGAGTTCGCCGTGCACCTTGCGGTAGCCCCGCGACGGGTTCTCCCGGACCAGGCGCAGGATCAGAATGCAACCACGCGAAGACTCCTGTGCACCCGAGTCCTCGGCGGCGCCATCAGTGAGTACAGTACGTAGCCTGATCAGCAGCGACAAGCTTTCGAACGGCACAGGAACCGGCGTAGCCGTACGCCCACGGGGTTTGTAGTGTCGGCTCGTTGCCGCGATAAACGTACGGGCTGCCGTGTCGCCGCCCATCGCGTCGAACAGGCCACGGTAGTTCCACGGTACGGCCCAGGTGTACCGGGCTGCGTCGCCCTCCACGTACTCGTTCTCCTGAACGCGGCCGACCGCTCGATATGGACCGCGGAACGGTTGTCCGGGCTGCCGGCACCGCCAGAAGTTGCCGCACTGATCACTCATCGCTCTTCTCCGCGCCCGCCAGTGTGAATATGGTGATCGCTCATGAACAGTCGTCACAGCGTCGCCACTGGAATGACACGCCGCGGTCTCATCGTCGGCGCTGTCGCCGCCGGGCTCGCCGCGACCGGTGGCGTCGCATCCGCAAACCCCGGCCAGGGGAACGGAACCGGACCGGCCGGAGGCACTCCCGCCTCCCCCGTTCCGGCGTCCGACGGTCCCTTGCGTTACACGGTTCCGAAGTACCAGACGACCGTCCCGGGCGAGTCGGTCGAGACCCATCGGGTGGACTGCCCCGTGGCACCCGGGATCGTCCTCACCTCCTTCGACACATTCGGTCGTACCGGTTGGACGCGGGTCCATGTGCTCAACGCCGACCTGACGGGACGCGTCGGTCGGCGTGGACCTGATCGCGGGCGAGGTGAGCGAGGCACGGGCGCTGGCGCAGGCGGCCGGCACGCAGCATGCGGTCGCCGCGGTCAACGGCGACTACTTCGACATCACCGAGACCTACGCGGCCGAGGGCCCGGAGATCCAGGACGGCAAGCTGCGCAAGGGCACCGACCAGACGTCGACCGTCGCGGCGCGTCGGCGCGGACCGGGTCGCCCGGCTCGCCGACCTGGTGATCACCGGCACGGTCACCGTGGCCGGCACCGGGCAGCCCGCTCGCCGCGCTCAACTCCGCCTCCGTGCCCACTGACGGCATCGCTGTGTTCACCCCGCTGTGGGGCCCGGGAGACCGCACCCTCATCCACGACGCCGGGCCCGTACACCGAACTCGTCGTGGCGGGCGGCAAGGTCACCGCGGTCAACGCCGCAGCTCACCAGCACGGCCGTACCGCGACGACGGGCTGATCGTCCTCGGCCGAGGCGCAGCCGCCGGCCGGCTGGCCACCGCCCAGGCCGGGTGACACCGTCACCGTGGCGTTCGCACCGCAGAGCGACGCGCCGACCGCGCTGCGCATGGCGCTCGGCAGCGGATCGGTGCTGGTCCAAGGACGGCGCGGCGATCGACTTCCCGCCCAGCACCGGCAACGACGCGCTCAAGCCGCGCACGGCCATCGCCTGGCTGGACGGCGGGCACCGCCTGCTGCTGGTCGCGGTCGACGGATCGGCGAACTTCTCCGCCGGGCCTCAGCTTCGACGACATGGCCAAGCTCATGGTGCGCCTCGGCGCCGCCGAGGCCTTCATGCTCGACGGCGGCGGCTCCACCGAACTTCGTCGCCCGGCGGCCCGGCGACGCCGCAGCCGGTGTCGTCAACACCCCGTCGGACGGCGAACGAGCGGCCCGTGCCCAACGGCGTCGGCCTGTTCTGCCCGTCGGGGTCGGGCACCGCTGCGGGGGCTCGACGTACGTCCGCAGGCCGACCGGGTGGTTCCCGGACTCACCATGGACGTCGCGGTCGCCGGCTACGACGAGACGCTGGGCGCCGGTGGCCATCGGCGGGCACCCGGTCGCCTGGCAGGCCGAGCCGGGCTCGCTGGGCAGGGCGGCGGACGGCGTCTTCCACGCCGGACGGCCGGGATCCGGGACGCTGCGCGCCCGTTCCGGCTCCGCGCGACGGCGAGCACGAGCTGCGGGTCCTCGGCGACCTGCACCGGCTGGCCTTCACCCAGCGGACCGTCACGATCGACCCTGGCGCGACGGCGACGGGTCAGGCTCACCGGGTACGACGCGGACGGCTTCGACGCCCCGGTGGCACCGCGCGACGTGACCCTCGACTACGACAAGACCGTGATCGACGTGACGGCCGCAGTCCGACGGCAGCCTCAGCATCACCGGCGGCGCGGACGCGGGCGGCAAGGCGGCGACCCTCACGGCGACCGTGCAGGGCGTGACCGCGAAACTACCGGTGACGGTGGGCCTGATCGACGTCCCGCTGGCCGAGTTCGAGCCGGCCGAGAACTGGACCGCGGCATCGCTCGCGCGGGGCACCGCGTCGGTCGCCGTCGTGGCAGCCCCGGACCGGCCCGGCGCCGCCGCGGACAACCATGCCCTGCGGCTCACCTACGACTTCACCGGCCAGTCCAGCACCTCGGCGGCCTATGCGGTGGCCGGCTCAGGACCGCTCACCCTGCCCACCGGAACGAAGAAGCTCGCGCTGTGGGTCAACGGCGACGGCCGGCAGCCACTGGCTGCGCGCCATGATGTACTCGCAGGGCACCACCAACGTGCCGTTCACCTTCGCCCTCACCGTCGACTGGACGGGCTGGCGCCGGGTCGTCGGCGACATCCCCGCCGGCTTCTCGGAGCCCATCACGCTGCTGCGCGTCTACGTCGTGGAGACGTCGCAGACCAACAAGAACGCCGGCCAGCTGGACTTCGACGCCCTCGCCGCACAGGTCGGGCAGCAGCCCGACGCCAGTGAGCCGCCGCGGCCGGACCCCTACGTCGTCGAGCAGGGCGGTGTTGCCGGACCATCGGTGGACGTTCGCCGTCCTGTCCGACCTGCACATCAGCGCCGCGGCAGGACCTGGACTCCTTTTCAGGGCGGCAGGCGGCCATCGCGCTGGACCAGGCCGTCGCCGGCCGGCCCGACTTCATCCTCATCAACGGCGACTTCGTGGACAACAACAATCCCGCGGACTTCGAGCTCGCCAACGGACTGCTGCGCGACCATGTACCGAGCGACCTGCCGGTCTACTGGACGCCGGGCAACCACGAGGCCGGTCTGTCGGCGACCGGAGGCCTCGACACCTTCCTCGAAGCGACCGGCAGACCCAACCGGCAGGTCTTCGACCACAAGGGCACCCGCTTCATCCTGCTGGACTCCCACACCGGTGACATGCGTACATCGGACTGGGACCAGGTTCCGCTGCTGCAGTCCGAGTTGGCGAAGGCGGCGACGCGACCCCTCGGTCACCGGCGTCGTGGTCTCCTTCCACCACCCGCTGCAGGACCCGTCAGGGGCCGGTGCCTCACAGCTGTCCGACCAGCTTTGCGGCAGACCTCTTCAAGCGCTGGCTGGCGGACTTCCGGGAGAACTCCGGCAAGCCCATCGCACTGTTCACCGGTCACGCGCACACCGCGTCGGTCACCCGCGACGACGGAGTGCTCGAGGTCACCACCCCGGCCGTGGGGAAGACCCCGTACAGCTCGCCCGACCAGGGCGGATTCTTCGGCTGGATGCATGTCGGTGTCGACCGGCGGCCCGCTCGGGTGAAGGCCGGGCAGCCGAGCCCGGAAACCCGCAATTGGCTGCAGGCGGAGACCCGACCGCTGATCGACGGGATCGAGTTGTCGGCCCCCGACCAGGTCGCAGTGGGCCACTCGGCCATGGTCTCTGCGACCGGCATCACGAGCGAGTTCGGCCTCAGGTTCCCGCTGCGCTTTCCCGGCGACCGTCACCTGGGACGGGGATGCCGGGCTCGTCGTCGCGAACTCGGCGTCCGAAGCGATGAACGCCAAGAACGCCAAGCACACCAAGAAAACAGAGCACGACCCGAGGACGCTGGCCGTGCTCGACCTGTCGTCCGGCATGCTGACCGCGGTACGTTCCGGGACACTCACCCTCATGGTGACCTCGGGCGGCCTGACCGCCTCGGCCACCGTCGCACTCACCTAGGGTGTGCCGCTCGAAAAGTCATCGTCGCTGGTGCTGCGCCGGCAGGTAGCCGCCACCTCGATCGGCCCATCCGGCTGCGTGGGATGAGCTGTGCGGGCCAGCGCAGGTGCCGGCGCCACGACCGGTGCGGAGCCTCTGTCCCGTCCGTCCGGGCGGCTCCCGAGACCCGGTCGCAGCCGGGATAGAAAGCGCTTTCCACACGCAGGTACACGCGCAGGTTCTCCAGCGCCACGCCTGGCGCCGTCCAGCCGCACAGTGCGGGGCCCGGACTCTCCTTGAGCGTCCGCTTCGCGGCGTTCGCATTGTTCGCAGCGTTCGCGGGTTTTCACGACGTTCGAGGTGTTCGCGGTGGGGCCGGCGCACGCCACGAGGGCCTGCCGCGAGCGTCGAGCGGTGCAGCGTAGTGACGCCGGTCGAGGTTGCGTGTGACGGGTCGCCAATCATGGAAATGTACCCAAAACCGGCCTTGGCCGCACGGCGGGCGATGATTTCTCACCGGTCCGGGAGTCAATTCGTATGCAAGCGGATTCCGCACCCGAAAGGCAGCATCATGAGCAAACTCATCGTCACCGCATTCATCACCCTGGACGGCGTCATGCAGGCCCCCGGCGGCCGAGGCGAGGACGTCGACGAAGGCTTCGAGCACGGCGGCTGGCAGGTCCCGTACGTCGATGACGACTTCATGGGGCTGATGAACGACATCTTCGAGCGGACCGCCGACCATCTCCTGCTCGGAAGGAAGACCTTCGACATCTTCGCCTCCTACTGGCCGCGCGTCACCGACGAGAACAATTCCATCGCCGTGAAACTCAACACCATGCCCAAATACGTCACCTCGCGCACTCGGGACAGCCTGAAATGGCACAATTCCCATCTGCTGAGAGGCGAGGCCGCACAGTCCGTCGCACAGCTCAAGGAGCAGCTCGACGGCGTGATCATGACACAGGGCAGCAGCGACCTCATCCGCACCCTGCAGCAGCACAACCTCGTCGACGAGTACCGGGTGCTCGTCAACCCTGTGATCATCGGTACCGGCAAGCGGCTCTTCAACGAGGGCGCCGCCCCCGCTGCCTGGACGCTCACGAAATCCCGCACTACCGGCGCGGGTGTGCAGTACTGCGCCTACGAACGAGCGGGTGAGCCGACATATGGATCCTTCATGCTGGACGAGCAAGGGTGAGGAGGATCGACACGCACCTTCCCGCGACGGCCACGCCGCCAAGGCCAGGTCCGGACCCACGCCATGACCAGCACCCGCCGCACTCCCCCTCGACCAGCACCTCGGCCAGGAGCGTGGTCGGCGAAGGACGACGCCAGGCTCTGCGTCATCATGGCCATAGGAACCGATGTCGGCCGCGTGGACCATCAGCTTCGGGCCTTGGACGCGTCTTTGCGGAGTAGGTCAGCTGCCGGTAGTACCGTCGGCCAGTTCGCGCAGGATGTCGAGGTGGCCGTTATGGCGGGCCGTCTCTTCGGTGAGGTGGTGCAGGATCCAGCGGAGGGTGAGCGGCCCGCTCTTGCCTGCGATCTTCGAGGGCGTGTCCAGTTCGAGTTCCGCGATGAGCTGCCGATTCTTCTCGGCTTGGGCGTCGTACTCCTCAAGCAGAGTGGCGATGGGGATGTCCAGCGCGATACGCATCTCGCGGTCCGGGTCTTCCTCCGTCCACGGGCCTTCGTCCTCACCACCCAGCAGCATGACCTCGATCCAGTAGTACTCCACCCAGCGCAGGTGGCTGATCAGGCTTGAGATCGTGGTCAGCGGTGATCCGGAAAGTGGGGCGCTGCGGGCATCGTCTTCACTGACTCCCTCGCACTTCGCCCGAGCTGTCGCACGGGTGTAGTCGAGGAAGGTCAAAAGCATCGTGCGCTCGTCCCAGGATGTGGGGTAATCGGTTCTGTTCATATCGGGGCGATGTTGGCATGCTGCGGTGACCTCGTCGACAGGATTTTTCCGGCCACTCAAGGGGTCTCCGAGGCCCTCATCATCACCTGGCCGCCCGTGTTCCGTTCGCCGCAAACGTCCAGAAAAAATGGCGTACAAGACACGGCCCGATGAGCCTGCAAGCCTCAACCCTGTAGTGAATCAAGGGACTTGAGATACATACGAGGAAGATCACGGTGTGGTGCGGGCAGCCATGCAGGCGCCGTACCGACCCCTGCATGATCCCTTGACAAGGCCTCAGCTCAGCTTTTAAATCGATTCATTACTGCGACTGTCCCTGTGCCTCTGTCACAGACCCAGGATCACCATGGCCGCAGATGTGACCGCACCGCCCGGGCCCGCGTCGCCCGCCTCTCGCCCGGGCAGTTCTGCGCCGCGCTCCGCACCACCTGAGCACTTTCCTTCGCCGCCGGAGGCCCCGCCACATCCTGCTGTCGGCTCGACCGCCGCGATGCCCTGCGCTCCGTGGACCGAGGCGGTCACCACCGGTCAGCGGGTCGGCGCAGCAGTACGCCTCTGAGGCACCTCAATCGATACAGACAGGAGAACCAGCATGTCCAGACGAGGTCTTGGGCTTGTAGCAGCGGCGGCACTGGTGGCGGCGGTGGTGACTTCGGGGGCGACGGCTGGTGCCGCCGCGCCCAGCGTCGCGTTCCCCGGCGCGGTCGGCTTCGGCAGCGGTGCGACCGGAGGTACGGGCGGCTCGGTGTACCACGTCACCAACCTGAACGACTCCGGTTCCGGGTCGTTCCGCGATGCGGTGAGCAGTGGGCACCGCATCGTCGATTTCGACGTGAGCGGCTACATCCGGCTGTCGAGCCCGGTGAGCGCGGCCGGTGACCTCACCATCGACGGCACCACCGCACCCGGTAACGGCATCGGCATCATGGCGGGCGAGGTGTCGTTCGCCGGATCCAGCAACGACATCGTGCGCAACATCCGATTCCGGCAGGGCGACCTGGACCCGGACAGCGGGAAGAGCGCGGTGAGCCTGTACAACGCCAGCAACATGATCCTCGATCATGTATCGATCGAGTTCGGTCAGTGGGACAGCGTGGACGCGGTCGGGGCCAAGAACATCACCGTCCAGAACTCCATTATCGCCGACGCGATCGGCCAGCAGTTCGGCGCCCACACCGAAGGCGACTCGTTCACCTGGTACCGGAACATCTGGGCCAATGCCCACAACCGCAATCCGCTGGCGAAGGCCAACACCCAGTTCATCAACAACGTGGTGTACAACTACCAGGCCGGATACACGGCGGGTAATTCCAGCGGCCACTTCCTGCACGACGTCATCGGCAACTACTTCATTGCCGGACCGAGGACCACCTCGGCGTCGAACGCCTATTACCAGATGGGCAACCAGTCGGTCTACAACAGCGGTAACGAGCTGGACAGCTCGACCGACGGGGCGTTGAACGGCAGTGCGCTGGGCGTTGGCGCCGGTGCCACGGAGCTGACCGCCCCGTGGTCGAGCACCACGTCGGGCATCTCCGCCTCCAGCGCGGCCGATGCTTACACCTCTGTTCCGTCGAACGCCGGGGCGCAGCCACGCGACGCGGTGGACGGCCTGGTGATCGGGGACGTCAGGTCACTGGGTACATCGGGACGGTTGTGGGAGAGCCAGCAGGACACCGGTCTCGGCAACGACGGCTACGGAAGCCTCTGATCCCACGGAAGTGCTCGCGACCTGCCAGGCGTATCTGCACTCAACGCTGTGCTGGATAGCCTGTGCCGACCAGGCACACCATGGGCGCCGGCCGCTGATGCGGACGGCGCCCATGAGAGCTGCTGCCTGTGCCGTTAGGCGCGAGGTTATGCGGTGGCCTTCTTGCGGCGGCTCAGGTAGACGACGCCACCACCCGCGACGACCAGGACGGCCGCCGCACCGGCGATGTACGGGGTAAGCGAGCTGCCCCCGGTCTCGGCCAGATTCGAAGTCTGGGTCTTGGTGCCGGAACCGCCGGACGAACCCGTCGCGGAGCCGCTGCCCCCGGTCGACGAACCACCCGACGAAGAACCGCCGCCGGAAGAGGAACCGCCCGACGACCCGCTCGTGCCGCCGTCGTCGCCAGGCGTCTGGCAGCTGGCCTTGACCAGCGTGACGTCACCGGTGACCTCGGCCACGTTCAGGTTGGCCGGGTTGACGTGGACCGTGAGCTGCAGGGCGGTAGAGGCGGCCGTGTTGGACGTCTTGACCGTCTTGGCGAGCTCCAGGCTGACCTCGCCGACACCGTCGACAGTCACCTTGGTGGTGCCGCCCGCGCGCACCGAGACCTTCTTGCCGAGGACAGTCACGTCGCCGACGAAATTGGTGCTCGCGGTGGGCGCCTGACCTGCGGCACACGTCGCCTTGGAGGTGACCGCGTCGACCTGTACGAGGCCGAGCAGCGGAAGTCCTGGGACGTGCACGGTCGCCTTGGCCAGGTTGGCGTAGCCCTCGGACTTCGTCGTGTCCGTGGTCGCCTTGGCCGTGGCCACGTCGGCGCGCAGAACGCTGAAAGGCTTGCCCTTGTCGACACCGTCGAGCGTGGCGGTGAGCAGGGACTTGTTCGCGTCCGCGGGTGCGTGCACCCCGTTGAGGGAAACGTTCAGCGGAAGTTCCGCCGTCTTGTTCAGGAGTGACACATCGAGATCGGTCTTCAGCACGATCGCGTCGGCGCTACCGGCGGTGTCACCGGAGGCGGTGGCCGCGGTGGCGAGCGACGCCGGTGCCAGCGCGAGCGCGCCCGCGGCGAACGCTACGGAGGCGCTGATGGCGGCCGATCGGAACCTGGGCATACGGGAGCTGAGGCTGCTTGAGCTGTGCAAAGTAGGAGAAACCCCTCATTGACATGGAGACATCGACGTCGCGTCTGGACAACGCGAGCGCCGCGGCTTCGGTGCAGTTATATTTACGCACTCTGCGTCAACTGGTGGTCACAGAAGAGTAGTTCACTCGAACGGGTGGTTTTAGGCAACTTTCGGGCCTCGTCGTCGTTGGCGTCCCACACCAAGCCGAACCCGGCGAAAAGCCGGCCGAGGCGAGAGCATCAAATCCCGCCCCCGCACCCTTCCGTGTTCTTGCGCGTCCTTCCTGATTACTCAATCCAAGCCTCATCGACGTTCAGTCCAAGCTCATCGTGTGACAACCCTTATGCGAACTCCGTTCGATAGCTACGATCGGCGAAATTATGGGAGCGCTCCCAAACCTCCGATCTCCTGCGGCGACACCTGAGCCGCGAAAGAGGTTCCGTCATGCGCCACCACTGCGTCGAGCGCAACACGGCCTCGGCGCCGCCGCCTTGGAGATCACGCAGGTGAGCAGCTTCACCGCTCCGCCGTACAGCTACACCGCCGGCCCGGCCGCCTCAGTCGCCGAGGAGGTACGGGCAGGCACGGGCGCCGGCCGGTGACGGTGGGTGCCCGCAAACCGAGAAGCACCGTGGTCGACCCGTTCCGCCGACACATCGATGAGAGCCAAAGGAGCCTTTCATGACGTTAAGAGGTATCGCCCGACCCCGGCTACGCGGTGCCGTCATCGCCACCGTACTCGCGCTGGGTGCAGCGATGATCTCTGTCGCGGCCCCGCAGGCCGGCGCCAGCGCAGGCCCGGCCCGCAGCGCACCTGCCAGTGCCGGCACCAGCCAGACGCCCGCAAGTTCCGCGAGCCAGGCCGCGTCCTGCGGCAGCCTGTCCTACGACGCGGACGCGGTGCAAAGCGGCAGCACCTGGACCGCCCACCACGGCAGCACCACCGTCTACACCGGCAGCGACATGCTGGCCGCCATGCAGGCCGCGGTGAACAGCCTGTCGTCCGGACGCACCTCGAAGCAGAACGTGGTCGTCCGGGGCTCGGGCAATGTGAGCGCCAGCTCGAAGCTGTCACTGCCCAGCTACACGCTGCTGGACGTCTGCGGCACCATCAACGTGACCGGCTCCGGCTCCGGCGACCTGGCACCCATCTACTCCCGGGGCACGCATGACGTCGAGGTCCCGCATGTGAACATCACCGGGACCCCGGTGTACGGGATCTTCATGCGGAGTGTCTCCAACCTCACCCTCGGACAGATCGACATCCGAGTGTCCTCCGGTCTCGGTGTCCGCATCGACAACTACGGCGACACCAGCGTGTTCGCGAAGAATGTCAAGATCGACAGCGTGTACGTGTCCGGGACGAGCACCCACGGTGTGGAAACGTACGGCGTCGACGGCATCACCATCGGCACCGTCACCGCCCGCAACGTGCATGACTCCGGGCTGCTCCTCAACGAAACGATCAACGCCACGGTCGGCACCGTCGACGCGGACGGTGCCGGCGCCGGCACCGGCTACGCCGCGTTCCGCATGGCGAACCGGAACGGGCGGGTGGGCGACAGCTATCCCACCAACATCCACGTCGGAACCGTGATCGCGCGTGGTGGCGGACGCGGCATCTTCTGCGTCTCGGAGAGCGGCGGCGCGGTGATCGACCGGGTGGACATCGCCAACACCGGGAACAACGCGATCCTGCTGGAGAACTGCTACAACGTCACCATCGCCAGCCAGTCCGGCACGGTGAACGGCGGCGGTGAGATCCGGGTCGCCGCACGGGACGAGTTCGCCCCGTCGTCGGACATCAAGCTGGAGAACATGACGGTGTCCAACACCAACATCACCTGGAGCCCGTGCGTGGGCAGCAACATCACCATCACCAACGTCACACAGGTGAACTCATCGCTCAGCTGGTGTTAGAGCGGCCCGTGGCCGATTGCGATGAGGTAGGAACCTGACCGGTAGGGCGCAGCAGCAGGGCTACCAGGAGAACTCTCCGGGTAGCCCTGCGTGGCGTGTACGGGACGCCTCGCCGCCTTCTGCGTCCCGTGTCCCGTATCGAGCCGCCGTGACAGGCTCTAGCGAGGGATGCGTCCTTTACTGTGCATGGCGGTGCGGACGCGCTTCTCGGCGAGGCCGCGGCCGGCAATGTGCGGGGTCGTGTTGCGGCGCTTCGCCTCTTCCAGGACGGCGATGGCGTTGGCGCGCAGTCGACTGGAGATCGTCTCGAAGATGCGGGGCGTCTCGGGCCGGAATCCGGAGTAGCGGGCGTCCATGGCGAATGCGGCGGCGACGACACCGCCGGCGTTGGCAACGAAGTCGGGCAGGACTGCGATGCCACGCCCCGCGAGGATGTCCTGTGCCGCGGGCGAGGTGGGCAGGTTCGCGCCTTCCACGACGAGTCCGGCCTTGATCTCGTGCGCCGTTCCTTCGTCGACCGATGCCGGCCTTGGCTCCGCCGTAGAAGAGGTCGACGCTCGCCCACTTCCACGTCATGACGCGAGCCAGACGGGCCACCTCCCCGACGGAGACGGTCGGGCTCATGCGGGTCCCGCCTTTGCCAATACCGCGTGCGGTGTTGTCGATGACCAGGACGCCCTTAGCATTGGGCGCCGTCGGGGACCTGTACGCGGTAGCCGGCGTTCTCCAGCACGGCCACCGAGGCTTTGAGCACGTCGGGACTGAAGCGCTTGTTGAAGGAGTCCACCCACAGGAGGACGGGCCCGCGGTGACAGCTGCCTTCGGCGGAGCAGGCGCGGAACAGACAGGAACGTCTGCTCGGCGAAGCGTGGTATCGCCCGCTACGCGGCAATGCCGCCCAGCCGTTTGATCAGTGGTGCGAGACGGGAAGCGGCCAGTGCGTTGACGAGTCGTGGCATACGGGCGGCCAGCCGGGACAGCAGCGGCAGCCAGCCCATGGAGTTGTGCGAGGCGGGCGAATGCGTCCCTTGTAGTGGTGGTGGAGGAACTCCGCCTTGTACGTCGCCACGTCCACGCCGACCGGGCAGTCCGCGCTGCACCCCTTGCAGGACAGGCACAGGTCGAGGGCGTCACGCATTTCCGTGGACCGCCAGCCGTCGGTGATCACTTCGCCCTGGGCCATCTCGTACAGCAGGCGGGCCCGGCCGCGTGTGGAGTCCTTCTCGTCCCGTGGTCATCACCCGCGGCCATGGCCTCGTCGATCTCGTCCTGGGACATCTCACCGATGCGGAGCACGGCGCCGCGGTTGGTGACCACTTCGAGCTCAAGGACGTTGTCCGCGGTGCGGCCCCAGGCCAGGGAGTGCGATCCGCAGGCGTTGTTCCCGATAGCCGGCCCCCTGACGACCCGCCATGGTGAGGAGCATCGACGGATTTCAGCGCGCTCGTCGAACAAGTCGTTCATGCGATGGCCAGCTCGGTACGTACGCGCGCCAGCGAAGCCTCGCTCTGGCGTCGGTAGAGCTCCTCCGGTTCGTCCACGGGGCTGCCGATGACCTCCGAGAGCCAGCCGCGGTCGTAGTGCGTGCCGGCGACGTCGTCGTTCCTCGACCCCTCGTCGCTCAGGTTGGACTGGAAGATCCCGGCGGCGCTGCGGGGCAGGAAGTCCTCGTAGACGATGGGCTCCGCGGTGATCCAGCCCTGCGCCAGCAGCTCCCGGACTCCGGTCGGCGCAGTGGCGCCCTGCGGGCGGGTGGGAGCGGCCGAGTAGGTGAAGTGCGCGAGGCCCGCCTCGGCGAGGGCGGCCTCGGAATCGGGGAACCGCTTCGTCCATACGCGGTTCGCGGCGTCCTGCCACGTCCGAGCCGGCCCGTGTTCGGCGTCCGCCGCCACGATGAGTTCGTCGTAGAGCGCACGACCGGCGGTGGTGAGCGCGATACCGCGGGCCTCGACCTCGCCGAAACGGACCCGCAGCGTGCCCGTGGTGATCGAACCGTCGGCCTCGCGGAACACGCGCGGTTCGGCGAGCGCGCGGAACGAGGTCTGCCGCAGCAGCACGTCCGGGCCGTCCCAGCGCGGCGGGCCCTGGATCTTGTCGATCATCGTCAGGCCGCGCTCCGTCATCCGGCGGTACAGCTCGTCGATGTCGAGCACACGCGGGGTGAGGTGGTTGATGTGCGTCTTCGCCACACCGCCGATGTCAGCGGCGACCGCGGAGATCCTTTCGAGTTCGCGGTACCAGGCGCGGTCGGTGGGCTGCGGTGACAGCTCGAACGCGGCGATGGCCAGCCTCAGGAACTCCTCGGCCTGAGCGTCCGGCAGACCGCCCCGTGCGATGGCCTCTTCGGAGAGCGCCAGCAGCTCCGGCGGGAACAGGGTGCGCTGCGACAGGAAATTCTCCAGCCGCCGATGCAGGTCCGCGTCGAAGAAGCGCCGGTCGTCGACCGTCAGCATCGAGGTGAAGACCCGGAACGGGTTGCGTTCCAGTTCCTCGGCGTCGACGGGCCGAAACGCGGTCGAGACCACCGGTACCGCGCTGGTCGCGGCGGTACGCAGGTCGTAGAAGCCGACCGGCCGCATACCGAGCGCGCCGAAGATCCGGCTGACCTGGCGCAGCTCCTGTGGAGTGCCCACCCGGATGGCGCCGTGGCGTTCGGCCGTCACGCGCTCGATGCTGCCGAGCCGCGTCGTGTCGCCGCGCACGGCGGCGCACTCGTTGTTGATCTCGGTACAGGCCTCGACGAGGGTCTGGTAGGCCGGAACCTCCTGGCCGTACATGCGGGACAGGCCGCGGGCGAACCGCGCCCGCAGCTCCGTGGTGTCGATCATCGAACCTTCTCCTCGCTCGGACGGGTCGCGGCTTCGCGGATGCGGTAGGACTCCGGTGGGCGGACGATGGCATCCGCCTCGCCGATGTACTCGATGTCCACGCCGTAGTGTTCACGGGCCGCGTCCATGCTGATGTATCCGTTGACCACATCGTCGAACACGCGCTCCACCGGCCGTTTCCGCGGATCGCCGTAGCCGCCTCCGCCGGGGAAGCACAGTCGCACCTGCGCCTGTGGGGCGAGCCGCACCAGCCGCTTGCGCGCGAGATCGTGCCCGGTCGCCACGTCGGCGAACTCACCGCACGCTCCGGGCAGGCCGCCCAGCGCCCCCGCCGCGGGATGCTCGATGCGGTCGATGTTGGCGTTGACCGTCCAGCCGTGCTCGCCGCGGCGGCATACCTGCACCACCTGGCCGAGGCCGCCACGGTACTCACCGGCCCCGCCAGAGTCCGTCCGCAGCTCGCGGCGGCGCTGCACGAGCGGGGTGAGGGTCTCCAGGACCTCGGTCGGCGCGGCCCGCACACCGGTCGGGAAACCGGTCGTGTTCAGTCCGTCCTTGGTCGGCCGCCCGCCGACGCCGCCGGCGCCGAAGACGGTCAGCGTGAACGGGTCCGCCTCGTCGATCTCGCCACCGCGCCACACCGTCATCCACAGCGCGTCGGCGCTCGCGGCCGGCAGACCGCCGGGGACCGCGGGGCGAAGGGCATCGAAGAGCAGGCTCGGCAGGAAGTGTCCGACGAGGTGTCTGGAGGCGACCGGCGCCGGATCGATGCAGTTCAGCACCGAACCCCGCGGTGCCAGGACGGTGACGGGACGGAACGAACCGGCGTTGTGCGGCACGTCGGGAGCGAGCGCTGCCTTGATCGCGAACGAGGTGTACACCCTGGTGCAGTTGAACACCACGTTAACGCCGTGCGGGGACTGCGGTGAGGAGCCCGCGTAGTCGATTTCGACGTGGTCGCCGTCGATGGTCACGGCGACCGCGAGGTGGATGGCCTGCCCGTTGAAGCCGTCCGAGGTCATCCTGGCCTCGTACCGGCCGTCTTGCAGCCCGCGCAGCGCCGTGCGCAGCGCCTTCTCCGAGCGGAGCATGATCTCCGCGGCGACCGTGTCGATGTCGAGATGGGCTGCATCCTCGGCTTCCTGCTCGGCTCGCTGGTGGTGCTGCTGCTGAATCTGGCGCTGACCTCGGCGCAGATGGACAGCTGGGGCTGGCGCGTCCCGTTCCTGCTGGCGGCCCCGCTCGGGATCATCGGCCTCTATATCCGCAGCAGGCTCGAAGAGACCCCCGAGTTCGTCAGGATGCGAGCCGAGGGCACTCTGTCCAAGCGACCACTGCTGGAGTCGATCACCCAGCACTGGCGGTCGATCCTGCGCACCGCGGGCTATGCGCTGTTCCAGAACGCGGCGCTGTACGTGATCCTGACCTTCATCCCGAGCTACCAGACGAAGACCCTCGGCCACTCGGCCGGCGTGGCCTCGGCATCGTCGGTCATCTCGATGATCTTCGTCTGCGTGATGATCCCGCTGACCGTCGCGCTGTCCGACGTGGTCGGCAGGCGACCGGTGCTGGGCGGGGCCTGTGTGCTCGCCATCGTGTTCTCGTATCCGCTGTTCCTCACGATGGATTCCAAGAGCACGGTGCTCGTGGTGCTCGCGCACACTGGGCTCGGGCTGATCCTCGGCATCTTCCTCGGACCGACCCTGGCCGCGATGAACGAACTGTTCAGCACCAAGGTGCGATACGGCGGGTTCTCTCTCGGTTACAACTTCTCGGTCTCCGCGTTCGGCGGCACGGCGCCGTTCCTGGTCACTCTCCTGGTCGCGAAGACGGGATCATCGCCTCCCCCGCGTTCTTCGTGATCGGGGCGGCAGTCATCACGCTGGCGGTGGTCATGACAGCGCACGAGACCGCGCCGCGCCGCGCCGCATCGAGGCGACGGCGCGCAGGAGCCGGCCGCACGCCGCCGGCGAGTAGGCCACGCATTCACCGTCGGTCACCGCGGGCGTCGAGCGGTTATGGCTTGCCGGGCGCGGCCTCGGGCACCGCGGACGATGCGCCGCCGGCACGGCTTCGAGGCTGGTCGCACCCGCTCTGAGCTGGCAGTATCCACAGGCCGGACCTTGTGTCGCAGCGAGTGGACGGACCCCGTACCGGCACCCGATTTAACGTCGCGGCTCTGTTTTCGCCACAATGGGTGCCATGACCGAGATCCGCACTCCCCGCCTCATCCTCCGCCGCTGGTACGACGACGACATCGCCCCCATGGCGGACATCAACGCGGACCCGCAGGTCATGCAGTGGATCGGCGATGGATCGGTCGAAGACCTGGACCAGACCGCGGCGGCCATCGAGCGGTGGGAGGAGGAGTGGGACGACGAGGGTTTCGGCCTCTTCGCCGTCGAGTTGCTGGCCTCCGGCGAACTGGCCGGTTTCACGGGCCTGTCCGTGCCCAGTTTCCTTCCGGAGGTGCTGCCCGCGGTGGACATCAGCTGGCGGCTCGGGCATCAGTTCTGGGGCCAGGGATATGCCTCCGAAGCCGCTCACGCGACCTTGGAGTTCGCGCTCCAGGATCGCGGTATCGACCGCGTCATCGGCATCGACCGGATGGGCAACGACGCGTCCCAGAATGTGATGGACAAGCTCGGCATGGTCTGGGAACGCGAAACGAGGCACCCGGTGTACGGCTTTCCATTGAGCATTCACGCGATCGATCTCACCGAGTTCGCCGCCTGAACCCAGGGAATCAGGCATACCGAACGGCGTCGCGTTGGGCGGACGGGACGTGCCCGGGCATCCGCCCGCGCACTCATCCGTAGCGGTGGCCGGTGCCGAGCCACGTTCGGTGCCCGGCGTTCACGTCAGGATGACCGGGTTGCCGAGCGCCGCCATATGCCCGTTCAGGTCGCGGACCTCGATGCGGACGAACGCCGACTCCTTGGCGCTGGTGTGCCACTCGACCGTGCCCGATCCGGTGGCGGGCAGTGGTACGCGGTACGCCTCTCCCTTCTCGTTGTGGAAGCTGACCATGCCGGAGGGCACGCCGCTCAGGTCGGCTCGCGCGACGGCCGGCCGATCGCCGATCTTCAACCGCTCACCGATCCCGGCACTGCGATGACCAGCAAAGACGGTGAACGACAGCTCGATGGCGAGCGACGCGGCGACCCAGGTTCGGCCGGCGCGGATGCCGGCGAGGATCGCGTCGGCACGCAGCTCGTCGGCCAGCACGACGGTGTGCGGGATGCCGATCTGGCCCGCCAGGTGGGCATCGCTGTTGCCCATCGCCGGCCGCCACCGCCCCTGGTGGATGTCCGCGGCCAGGCCCTCTCCCCATGCGGCCAGGGCCGCCTCATTGTCCGCCTGCCACGGCACGTCCGAACTCCACTGCCCGTTCCACACCTCGACCACGTCGAAGCCCTGGTACGGGTACAGGAAGGTACCCGAGGCATACGGCGCGTGCGGGTGGGCCGCTACACAGAGCCCGCCGGCTCGGTGGACCTCGTCCAGGTGCCGGCCGATCACGTGGTCCTGCACGCCGTAACGCCAGTCGATCACCTGTCCGGAAGGGATCCCCAGCGCGAGCCAGTGTCCGGTCTGGGTGGTGACTTCCTGGCCCAGGATCACCAGCAGAGTGCCGTCGGCGTGCCGGCTCCAGGCGTCATGCGATGCGGCGGTGTTGTGCTCGGTGGCCGCGAGGAAATCGAGCCCCGCCGCACGGGCGCCCGCCGCGAGTTGCTCCACAGTCAGCTCGCCGCCGTTCGAGCACACCGAATGCACATGGCAGTCACCTCGGTACCAGCCACGTCCCCGATCAGCCGTCCGCGTCGGCACAGAGTCCGATATCGGCAGCCGCTTTCCCGCTTCGTCACCCGTAGCCATGCGAGCAGCGTAGGGGTCGCGCCTCTCCACCCGGCCGTGCGGGCGGGACCCGCTCGTTCCGGGCGATCGTTCCGGGCGATCCGACCGTGCCGGCAGGCTCATCGCGGACGCAGCATCGGCCAGGACCAGCAGAGAGGCAGCTTGGTCAGCCCGCGGACGCCGAGTCCTGGGCAAGCCCGCGATCGGCGGCGCCAGGCACGGACCGGCCCGCTCGGCGTGCGGCTACCGTCATCACGGCGAGCCCGATCAGGACGATGGCGGCGCCGGCATACAGCGGAGCGGTGTAGCCGAGGCCGACGCTGATGGCGAAGCCGCCGAGCCAGGCGCCCAGGGCGTTGCCGATGTTGGAGGCGGATACGTTGGCGCTGGCGGCGAGCGGCACCCCGTGAGCGTGGTCGGTGACACGGGTGATCAGGCCGGGAACACTGGCGAACCCGAACAGCCCCGTCAGGAAGACCAGGACCACCGCCGCGGTGGGGCTGGCGGCCAGCATCCCTAACGTGGTGAGAGTGAGGGTGAGACCGGCCAGGGCGGCGATCAAAGTGAGGTCGCGATTGCGGTCGGCGGCTCGTCCGCCGACCATGTTCCCGATCACGAGGCCGCTGCCGTACACGACGAGCAGCCAGGCGACATCCGTGCTGGAGAAGCCGGTGACCTGGGTGAAGGTGTAGGCGAGGTAGCTGAACGCGCCGAACATCCCGCCGTACCCGAGCGCGGTGGCGGCCAGCGTCAGCCAGACCTGCGCCGACCGGAAGGCGCGCAATTGGGTACGCAGCCCGTCCGCCCGGCCGGTGGCCGTGCCGCGATCCTCGGCGGAACGCGGCCCGTCGGCGGCGCCGGCCCAGCCCGGCACCAGCACGGCGATGGCGACCGCGGCGACGATGCCTACGCAGGTGATCGCCCAGAACGTGGCGCGCCAGCCCCAGCGTTCGCCGACCAGGGCGCCGAACGGTACGCCCAGCACGTTCGCGACCGTCAACCCGGCGAACATCACCGCCACCGCCCTCGACGCCCGCTCGGCGGCGACCATGCGCCGCGCGACGAGCGAGCCGATACCGAAGAACGAGCCGTGGCACAGCGCCGCGACGACGCGGCCGAGCAGCATCAGCGGATAGTTCGGTGCGACGGCGGACAGGAGGTTGCCGACGACGAACAGTGCCACCAACCCGGTGAGGACCGCCTTGCGGGGCAGGCCGGCGGTGGCGGCGGTCACCACGATCGCGCCGACCGCGACCGTCAGGGCGTACCCGGAGATCAACCATCCCGCCGCGGCCTCGGACACCGCAAGGCTCCGACCGACTTGCGGGAGCAGCCCCGCGATCACGAACTCGGTCAGGCCGATCCCGAAGCTGCCGAGAGCGAGCGCAACGAGCCCGGCGGGCATCCGCCGTGTACTGCCGATCGGTTGGCTGTTCATCCCACCATCATTGATGCCTCTCTCCGCGGGGACGCCGATGAACCAAGATCCTTCATCTTCGGTGCGGCATCGCCGCGAGAACGCGGCCCGCCCGACGACTCCGCTCCGCGGTCAGGACACCCCGAGCGCCGGCTGTCCGGCCGCGCAGTCTTTCAGCTCCTGTGTCAGCGGGTCCTCCTCGCTCCGTGATCCGGCCGGTACGGGGCTCGGCAGAAAAACGCGCTGGCCCAAGCCCTCGGCCCCGTGCACACGACCAAGCGGATCGGCGCGGCGGCCTCGGCTACCTCGATGCTGATGTGCTGGCGAGGGCCTGCCGGACCTCAGCCGCGGGAAACGGAGTGCCCTTGCTCTGTGTGAGGAATCGGTGGTGGAAGTCGCCCAGGACGATGGCGTGCCGGGCGTGCCGGTCGATGATCGCGCCGATTTCGGGCGGCACGCTGTCGGATCGACGGCCCTGCACCCAGGCACGCAGGAAGGCCCCGTGTTCGCTGCCGCCCCGCACGCCGTCGGGCAGGTGATGGCGCAGTAGGTGGCCTGGTGCGTAGCTGCGGTCGTACACAAGATGATCCGCCAAAAACGCGCGCTCCTGCGCTGAGAGGTCGAAGTCGCGGCTCAAGGCGAGCCCGAAGTCGGCGAAGTACACCTGACGGCCGTCGGTGAGGAGGTTCGCGAAGTGCGTATCGAAGTGGACCAGTCCGCGCGCGCTCATGAATTCCGTCCCCCGCATCAGCGCATCCTCGACCCACCGATAGGGCGCATCGCCTCCTGGCTCCGGTCGGTCCTCAGCACGGAAGTCGCCGAGCCAGGCGGCGAGCGTCTGGGGCACATGCTCCAGGAAGAGCACCAGACTGAAGGAGGACCTGCCGATCGCCTCCAGCCGACGGCGCACCGCTGGTGATCCGTCCCAGTGCGCGACGGCCCCTTCGACGCCCCCGAACACGTCGGTGAAACCCTCAGGGGGACTGTCGGGCAGGACGCGCCAGTGATATAGCAGCGGGAAACCCGCGTACGCGTTCTTCAGCACCCAGCCTGTGGTCATGGCGTGAGCGGCAAGTTCACGCCAGGCACCGAACCCCGCCGATCCCACCCCGTACTGGTAGAAGAGGGGAAGCCCGAACAGGTTGGCTGTCGACCGCAGGTGCTCCGGCTGCAGCTCGATGTCCGTCAGCGGGACCCGCTTGACGAAGACGCGTACCCCTTCGACTTCCATCTCCGCCGACCTGCCGCCGATGCCGGAACCCAGCCGCGGCGCGCCGGACACGGCGTCCCCGAGACGACGGTCGCTGAGCAGGGACAGCCGTGCTCCCACGGTCGCGTAAGCGGACACGCGCGCAGCATGCTCTGACTCGGTCGTATCCATCGGCGCTCCAGTGCGGCATCAAGACTCACTGCTGCCGATCATGCCAGGCACGGGCGGCTGTCAGTCCGCGAGCGCAATCCTGGCGGGCGCAGGACGCGAGGCGGTCGGCGAGTGCGATGACGAGCTCGCGTCCGGCGCGGGCCCGGCGGCCCGGCATCCGAGCCGGGAGAAGCAGCCGAGAAACAGCTGAGAAGCTGGCCTCATGGTAAACAAAGCTGGCGGTGTTCAAGGTCATTCGGTTCGCCCGGGAAAGTACGCACGCGTCGAACGGGAGAGACGCTTCCTGCTGGCCGAACCTCCGGCGCCATCATCGGTGACGGTCACCCGGATGATCACCGACCGGTATCTGGTGGGCACACGTCTGCGTCTGCGTCGTGCCGTTTTCCCGGATGGCGACTGCGAGCTCAAGCTGACCCAGAAAGTGCCGCTGCCTCGTCCGGGCGGTGTTCAGGGCCTGATCACGAATACCTACCTGTCGCCGACCGAGTACGACCTGCTCGCCTCGCTGCCGGCCGCGGTGCTGTCCAAGACGCGTTGCAGCGTGCCGCCCCTGGGCGTCGACGTCTTCGACGGCCCGCTGCGAGGTCTGGTCCTGGCGGAGGCCGAGTTCACCGTCTTCGCGGACAGTCAGTTGAATAGTGACGAGCGTGGATGCAGCTGACTTCTACACCGGCATCGTCGCAGAGCTCTACGGACCGCTGAAGTCCGCCTCCCCGGACCACGAACCCTACGCAGCCTTCATTCAGCAAGCCGGCATGCCAGCACTGGAGCTGGGATGCGGAGACGGCGAGCCTCTGCTCGAACTGCGCCGACGCGGCCTGGAGATCGACGGCGTCGACTCCTCCGCAGACATGCTGGACCGTCTCCGGAGCCGGGCAGCCGAGCAACGCATCCGTGTCACCGTGTTCCACCAGCGTATGGAGGCTTTGAACCTGCCCCGCCGCTACCGGGCGATCTTCCTAGCCGGGCCGACCTTCACCCTGCTCCCCGACGACGCCACGGCGCTCGCCGCCCTACGCGGCATCCGCGCTCACCTGGCGGAGGACGGCACCGCCCTGGTACCCCTGTTCACACCCACACCGATGCCGACCGAACAGATCGGCCTTGTGCGCACGGCCGCCGCACCCGACGGCGCCGAGCTTCGGGTATCCGTCGTCGCCGAGCAACGCGACGAGACAGCTCGGACACAGACCACGACTCTGCGCTACGAGCGCCACCACGGCTCGGACAGCAGCATCGTGGACCGCCCATGGATCATGCATTGGTACACCCGGGACCAGTTCGAGAAGCTGGCCGCGACCGCCGGCCTGGCCGTGACCGCGATCACCGATCCGGACGACAAGCCCGCTCCTGCCCATGTCACCGATCTGGTGTACCGGCTCAAAGCCACCTGACCGCACCTCCCCCGCGAAGGTCCAGAGGGACAATCCTCCGCGCAAGTACCGCGTGCCCTATCTCGCCGTACCGATGACGTAGTTAATCGCGGTGGCGACGTCCTCGGCGACATGGGTAGGCCGCAAGGCGCTCTCGGTCCACGGCTGCCCGTTCGAAACCCACACGCTCTGAAGCCCGAGCGTGTTCGCACCGGCGATGTCGGCGTGTGGTGAATCGCCGATGACCCATGCGTCGGTGAGAGGCACTCCGACGGCATCGGCGGCAGCGTGGAAGATCTCCGGTTCGGGTTTCTTGAGGCCAACCTCCTCGGAGATCACCCAGCCCTGAACGAGTTGGTGGAGCCCGGTATGACGGATCTTTGCCTCCTGCTGGGCAACGCGACCGTTGGTGACGATCACGCAGGTCCAGCCGTCGGCCTGGGCTTTGCACACGGCCTCGCGGGAAGCATCCGTCAGCACGACGTAATCGGCGACGCCATGGTCGAGCAGGGCACGGATGGCCACGACGGGGACCGTGTCCCCGTATCGGTCGGTCATGGCCGCGGCGACATCGTGGCGGGCGGTATAGCCGCTGGCGTCGACGGCCATCGCCCACGTGAGATCGGTGTCGGGCAGACGGTGCTCGGCGAGGAATACGGCGACGGCAGCACAGAAGGCCGCATCGCGGTCGACCAGGGTGTTGTCGAGATCCAGCATCAGCAACGGCATGCTCGGCAGTAGATCACGGGCGATGGTCTGGGGGCAGTCGGGTTTCCCGTCCGGGATCGACGTGGTCAGCTAGTTGTACTGACCGGGGACGTTGATCAATCGCGTGAAGGGTGGCTGGCTGGCGCAGGCGGTGTGTGGGCGGTGGTGGTTGTAGTGGTGCAGTCATACCTTGAGAGCGTCACGGCGCTCAGTCTCTGACTGGTAGCACCTGGCGTAAGCCCACCCGTCGGCCATGGTGCGGTGGAAGCGCTCAACCTTGCCGTTCGTCTGCGGCCGATAGGGGCGGGTGTACTTCGGCCGGACGGCGAGGGCCTCGCAGGTGTCGCGCCACAGCGTGGATCGGTAGGCGCCCCCGTTGTCGGACAGGACCCGCTCAACGGTGACACCACGCTGCGCGAACCAGCCGACGGCGCGGTGCAGGACGCCTACTGCTGTGATGGCAGTCTCGTCGTCGTGGACCTCGGTGTACGCGACGTGGGAGTGGTCGTCGAGGACGGTGTGGACGAAGGCCTGGCCCATCTTCGGGCCACGCCACTTGCTCTTCGGCTTGCCGGGCGTCGCCGCTCGGTTCCTCTCCCCCTGCTTGCGGCCGACGTAGCGCCAGCCGCCGCCGTCGGGGATGTTCCCGAGCTTCTTCACGTCGACGTGCACGAGCGACCCTGGGTGTGGGTGCTCGTACCGGCGGATCGGCTCACTGGTCGCGCGGTCGACATCCGACAGCCGGTTGAACCGGGTAGCGGCAAGGATGCGGTGCACAGTCGACGGCGCGATCCCGAGCCGGGCGGCGAGCTGAACCGGCCCCTCCCGCAACCGGATGCGTAGGCTGATGCATCGCTTGGTCACCGCCCTGCTCGTCTTGCTCGGCGAGGTCTTCGGACGTGACGAACGGTCGTGCATTGGGTCGCCAGCAAGGTAGCGGTCGGCCCACCGCTTCACAGTCGGCCAGGAGACCTGGAACCGAGCGGCCACCTCGCTGATCGGCCACCCGTCCTCGACAACGAGCCGTGCGAGCTTCAAGCGGTGGCGTGGAGTCAGTGCAGCGTTGCGGTGCGACATGGCAAGACCCCTCCTGGGCCGGGCAGCCCAGGAGGGGCCAGCGGTTGTGTTCAGGGTTCGAGCAGCGGCGCGAGGGCGCGGGCGAACTCCGCCGGCTCGGCGCTTGCTCCCACGTGGTTGCCGGGCATGTCGACCAGAGGCAGCCCCAACAGTCCAGCGAGAGCCTGCGTCGCCCGGCGCGCCATTTGGTGATGGCTCAGCGTGCCGGCGCACAGCGCCACCGGAATCTGACAGGTGGCCTCGATGTCGGGCATGTAGAAGACCGTGGGGCCGGCCATCCGACCCAGGAAGTAGCGGTTCTTGTCGAGTTCCTCAGCCGGCAGCTCGGGCAGGGCCATGTGCGCGGGAGGAGTCTGGTCCGGGCCTGTGTGGTAGGCCGCGCCGCTGAGGTCGAAGAACTCTTGCACCGCCTGCTGAGGATCGGCTGACGCCGTTGTGAACGCTGCTGCCGCTCGGCTTGCCAAGTCTGCGTCGTCCAGGAGGGACACAAGGGGCGGCTCGTGCAACACAGCCCGGCCGACCAGGTGAGGATGTCGTTTGGCCAGCTCCAGCAGCGTCACGGCACCACCACTGGTACCTACGAACAGCGCGGGCCGGCCGGTGAACCTGTCGACGAGCGCAGCGAGGTCCTCAGCGAGAACCTCGGGCGTGGGCTCGGCCATCCCGCAGGCCGCACGGCTGGCACCGATGCCGCGCGGATCGTGGGTGACGACACTGAACTGGCCCGCAAGCTCCTTCGACAATGCCGCGAAGCCGGCTCGCCCCGCCGGAGCGCCGACGAGGAAGAGCAGTGGCCCCTCGCCCTGGACGCTGAAGGCAATCGTGCAGTCCGGCCGGTCGAGAAGTTCCAGCGAACTCGTGATCCGATCGCTGTAGTCCGCGATCTTCCGAGTGATCACTTCGAGCGCACGGTCCAGCTCCTCGCGGCGATCTTGGACGCGACGGCGATGAGCCGTGAGCAGCTCCAGTCGGAGCTTGGCCGGATCAGTAACTTTGTCGTCGGCGCCTGTGAACTGTGCGATGTCGGCCAGTGGCATCCCCGTCTCACGGAGATGAACCAACATGCGAATCAGCTCAACGTCGTCCGTGGTGTACTGGCGACGCCCCGCGCTGTCGCGCAGCGGAGACGGCACGATCCCCTGACGTTCGAAGTACCGCAACGTGTCGGGCGCCAGACCGACCTGCGCCGCGATCTCCGCGATGCCGAACAACTCATCTGCCTCACTCATGCCGCAAGCCTCAGCCCTGGACCTCGGTACAGGTCAAGCGACCGTGATCCGGCCGTGACTTTGACAAACTCAATCAACCTGTCCGGTCAGTACAGCTAGTGGCTCCGCTCGCATCGTCGGCCGGGTCTGCGGACCTCTCTGGGATTTCCGATCCCGCCAGACGCCGCGGAGAAATGCCGCGACGGATCTTGCGTGTCGTGTCAGTGTGAGGGCGTGGAGCCGATCGAGATGGCAGATGTCTTTGCGCCCGGATGCCGCCGTGAAGGTGGGAGTCTCTATGCGTACCGGGTGCGCGGGCGCGACCGCAGCGCGGTCGTTCTGTGGATCGGTGGACAGGGCGATGTACGTGATCAGGTGTATGCGCTGGCAGAGGCCGGTCGCTGGCAAGTGCCGACGTTCGTGACAGTTCGGCAGGCGCGGGTGTATGTGAGCCGGCGAGGGCGGGGGCTGGCCACTTCTGAGGCCAATACGCTGGAGCTCGTCCGTGTTCAGCGCTGGCTGGAGAATCCAGTGCGCCGAAAGGTCCCGCAGGGTGCGGTGCTGGAGGCGTGGAACTTCTTCGAGGATCTGGCCCGTGGCTTCGACGCACTCCACCGACTGCCCCAGCAGGGAGCGGTGCATCACAGCGCCTACGAGAAACTGTTCGCAGGCGAGTCCGCCGCGTGGACTTCCGACGAACACCGCGCGGTACTGGAGCTGATCACGGCCGGGGTGGAGCTGTGGAACTCCTGCCCAGTGATCGTAAATCCCTGCTCGACAATCGTCTCGGACGGTGAACTGGGCACCTCCCGGCAGCACGAGCCGTAGGCCGGCAGGAAGATCAGCTCGACGTTGTTGGCCGCGGCCCAGACGCAGAGCGGACGGTGTCGCGTCGGCTGGGTGCCTACCGGGAAAGCGGCACACGCAGGGCACTGTGCTGCTGCCGCCACGCGTGCAACAGGCGCGTGCCGAGCAGGCCTTCGAGGAGGCCGGTGGCCTGGATACCGAAGACGACGTCCGGCTCCAGGGCCGGCTCGCCACCGAGCAGGCCGCCGACCACATCACGGCGGACGACCTGCTCGTGGACGGCGTCTGCCTCCACATGCTCGTCGTAGAACCGGATGGCGGCCGGACCCGCACCGGCGCGACGCAGGGCTTCGACGAGGCGGCGCGAGCCCGGTGACGAGGTCACCTCGACGGCGGCGAAATGCCCGACCAGCGCACCGCGCAGGGTGCGGTGCAGGCCCAGCAGAGACATCAGATTGACGGTGGCCAGGGCCTCGGCGGGCGCGGCTTCGAGGTAGTGGCCGTACGCCGTGACCAGGCCGAGATCCGCCATGAGGTCGGCGAACAGTCGGGCATGGATCTCCTCGGCGCGCCCGGCACCGAACTCATCTAACTCGACGGCCACCATCGCAGCTTTGGCCCGACCGTGCAGACGGGGAATGACCCACGCATGAGGGTCGGCCTCCTTGAGGTGATAGAGCGAGCGCAGCGCCGCATACTCCCTCACCTGCCACAGCTCACCCTCCCCTTGCAGATAGTGGCTGACGCTCGCTTCGTCGTGTCCGATTGGTTCCACCAGAAGGTCGGCGAACGCCTCCTCTGCGTCAGCCGCAGGAGAGGTGTCGGCGCGCAGGGCCTCGATGAACGGTTGCTCCAGGGAGCGGCGCAGCGCCAGCAGGTCCGGGTCCCACTCGCGGTCGTCGGTCACCTCGGCGAAACCCTGGTAGTGCAGTTCGTAGAGGAGATAGAGGGCCAGTTGGAGATCGTCTCCGTACGGATCGGCGGACCGCACCGGCGGCGGTGGCGCTGCGCCGGTGCTCAGCGCGCTGATGACCCCGGCCGAGAGGCTTCCTCGGGGCGAGGGCAGGGCAGGGCTGTGCAGGCGTGCCTCCAGATATGCGGGCCTCACGCCGCTCCCTCCCCCTTTCGCCGCTTCACACGGCAGCGGTGGCTGGTGTCGCACCAGGGGTGGCGGCGGCTGCGGCGGCAGGTGCAGATGGCGACGACGAAACGCCTTGAGGTGAAGACCGTGCCGTCGTCACCGACGACTTCGACCGGTCCCTCCACCAGCATCGGGCCGTCACGGTCGACCGTGACCCGGCGGGGACGATCAGGTTCAGGGGCGCTTGCCACGAATGACCACCAGCTCTTCGTAGTCGTCGCCCCACCCGGCCAGCAGCCCCTCACGGCGCAGCCACGCACGCCGGGAGCGCAGCACCGGGCCGAACGGAATGCGGACCTGGTCGGCCACCGAGGCGTACAGCCCGGCGTCCGCCAGGCGCTTGAGAGTGTTCTCGACGCCGCACATGCCGGAGTGCACGATCAGCAGGACGCCTCCCGGCCGCAGTGCGGCCGGAGCCGCGTCGCAGATCCGGTCCAGAAGGGCTCGGCCGTCGCGTCCCGCGTCCCAAGCGCGAGCCCGGCCTCGGTGTGGCAGCGTGCGGGCCGGTGAAGGCACGTAGGGCGGGTTGCTGACGACGAGGTCGTAGGTCCGGCCGGGAACTGCGGCCGTCAAATCGCCTCGGCGCACCGTCACCCGCTGCCGGGACAGGAACGCGTTCAGGCACGTGGTGAGCACGGCAGGCCAGGCGATGTCGACGGCCGTCACCCGGGCTCCCATCCGTGCCGCTCCGACGGCCAGCGCGCCGCTACCGCTGCCAAGGTCCAGGACGTCGCTTCCCGGCACGACGCCCTCGCGGCACAGCGCCCGACCCAGCAGTTCGGTGTCGTATTGGGGTGCGTATACGCCCGGCGGCGTCAGCAGGCAGACGGGTTTGACCAGCGGCGATGAGTAGTCCTTGGCCATGGGGCTCCTCCTCCACGCTCCGCTCGCCTCGCACCGATAATCAGTAGTAAATATGGCGAATAGTGTATAGTTTTACATTTCGCCCTCATTCATTGAGTGCCCAGCACACCGTGCCCCACACGCGCACACTCCTCCGGCATGGACGACCGAAGGAGGAGCTTGCGTGTCTCTGCGCATGGAGCCAGAGCGAGGTGCCGCCACCCCCCTCACCCCGCCGACGCCGCGCGTGCCGGCGGGTGCGAGATCCGCAGCCAGGCTGGTCAGACACAGTTCGCGAAGGCCGCGGACGGCAATTCGCTGCACCATCGGCTCTGGCGCCCACTTGATCAACGCCTGGCGCACGCCGGCTGCCACACCGTAGCCCTGCACCGGTCTCAGCGGCTCACGACGGTCTCCTGTTCCACACGCGACAGCTTCTCGGGATTGCGCACGCTATAGAGGCCGGTGATGTGGCCGTTCTCGATCCGTACCGCCAGCACGCCGTCGATTTCCCCGCCGAGTCGGACGAGCAGCGCCGGACTGCCGTTGATCTGCGCCGGCTCGACCGACCTTTCGCCGTCGCGCTTGTACCGGCCGGTGGCAAGCAACCGAGCCACCTTGCCGGCCCCCACGACAGGCCGCAGCAGAGCGTGTTTGACTCCGCCGCCGTCGCTCAGGGCGACGACGTCCGGGGCGAGGATGTCGAGCAGGCGCTGTAGGTCGCCGGTGTCGACCGCTCGTTGGAAGGCCTGGAGTACGGCTCGGGTCTCGGCCGGCGAGACGGTGCCGCGTGGTCGGCGAGCGGCGACGTGCGTCCGTGCCCGGTGGGCGATCTGGCGTACGGCGGCGTGGGTCTTGCCGACGGCTTCGGCGATCTCGTCGTAGTCCAGATCGAACACCTCGCGCAGCACGAACACCGCCCGCTCGGTCGGTGCGAGCGTCTCCAGCACCAGCAGCATCGCCATCGAGACGCTTTCGGCGAGCTCGACGTCCTCGGCCACATCAGGCGCGGTCAGCAACGGCTCGGGCAACCACGGCCCCACGTAGGACTCCTTACGCCGGCCGAGCGCACGTAGCCGGTCCAGCGCCTGCCGAGTGACGATCCGCACCAGATAGGCACGCTCCTCCCGCACGGTGCCGAGATCGACGCCCGCCCATCGCAGCCACGTCTCCTGTAGGACATCTTCGGCGTCGGTGGCCGAACCAAGCATCTCGTAGGCGACGGTGAACAGCAGGTTGCGGTGGGCGACGAAAGCCTCGGTAGCGGCGTCCAGGGGATTCGCGCAATCCACAGGCTTCACGGGCTTCACGGAGTCCACGCGCTCGGCACGATCGAGCGGCTCGGCCGGGTCCGTAGTTCGTTCGCTGCGCTCGCCCATGCCTGACTCCTGCTTGTCTGCTCCCAGCACTGCCACACGCACAAGACACCGCTCCCCGCCGCTTTGTGACACTCACGGTCCGTGGCCCACGTCACATGACCGCACTGTCACAGGGAGCGGGGCGCCAGCGTCTTGTGCTCGTCAGGGTGCCGGGCGGAGCAGCACGCGAGCGGGAGAGACGGCAGGCCGTGCCGTCGGACTGCGCGTACGAACCCGCCATCCCGTGAGCAGGAAAGCCCCGCGAGCCAGCACCGCGCGGTGACCGCCCTGGGCACCCCCATCCATTCGATGCGACAAGGAGATCGTCATGGCAGCGCACAGTGCAGCTTCCGCGGCCGGGCCGGGCCCAGAGGCGGCCGGGACGAGGGCCGCAGATCCGAAACGGTGGCTGATCCTCGCCGTCATCGCCGCCGCCCAACTCATGGTCGTCCTCGACCTGACCGTCATGAACCTCGCACTGCCGTCGGCGCAGCGCGCGCTGAAGTTCACGACCGCCGACAGACAATGGGTCGTGACCGCGTACGCACTGTCGTTCGGGAGTCTGCTGTTGTTCTGCGGGCGGCTGGCCGACCTGATCGGCCGCAAGACGACCTTCCTGACCGGACTCGCCGGCTTCGCCGCAGCCTCCGCCGTCGGTGGCGCCTCGGTCAACTTCTCGATGCTGGTGACGGCGCGCGCCTGCCAGGGGCTCTTCGGTGCCCTGCTGGCACCGTCCGCCCTGTCGCTGCTGGCCACGACCTTCAAAGACCCGAAGGAGCGGGCCAAGGCGTTCGGCGTCTACGGCGCCGTCGCGGCCGCCGGCGGAGGCCTGGGGCTGCTGCTCGGCGGTGCGCTGACCACCTATCTGTCCTGGCGTTGGTGCATGTACATCAACGTGGTCTTCGCCGTGGTCGCGATCATCGCAGGCATGCTGCTGGTGAGCAAGCAGCCAAGGACGCCAGGCGGTTGGCTGGACGTGCCGGGCGTGGTGACGGTGTCCGGCGGAATGTTCTGCCTGGTCTACGGCTTCTCCAAGGCCGCGTCGCACAGTTGGCACACGCCTTCGACCTGGAGATTCCTGGTGGCCGGTGTCGCGCTGCTAATCGCTTTCGCTGTCTGGCAGACGCGCGCCGCGCAGCCGCTGCTGCCGCTGCGCGTCATCCTCGACCGCAACCGCGGCGGCGCCTACCTCACCGTCTTGACCATCGGGGCCGCCACCTTCGGGGTCTTCCTCTTCCTCGTCTACTACATGCAGGTGACCCTGGGGTACTCGGCGGTCCGCTCGGGCCTCGCCATGCTGCCGACGGTGGCGCTCAGCGGCATCATGGCCAACCTGGGCAACACCAAGCTGCTGCCCAGGTTCGGCCCCAAGCCGATGGTCATCGCCGGCATGCTGCTCAACGTCGTCGCCATGGCCTGGCTGACGAAGATCGGCGCACATTCGGGCTATGCGTCGGCGCTGCTCGGACCGCTCATGGTGACCGGTGCCGGCAACGGCCTCATCTTCGGCATGGTGGCCGCCACAGGAACCTTCGGCGTGGCACCGCACGACGCGGGGGTGGCCTCGGCGAGCATCAACACCGGTCAGCAGCTCGGCGGCTCGATCGGCACCGCACTGCTCAACACCATCGCGGCCAGCGCCACCACCGACTACCTGGCCGACCACCTGCACGGACGGCCGACACCGCAGCTGGCCCAGGCCGCGGCGGTCCACAGCTACACCACGGTGTTCTGGTGGTGCGCCGGCATCTACGCGGCCGGCGCCGTCATCTGCGGTGCTCTGCTGCGCCGCGGCCCGCTGACCCGGCCCGCGGACATCCCCACCGGGGAGCCGTCCCGGCAGGCGATGGCGGCACGATCGTGACACGCCGCTAGACCCCGGAAAGTCCCGACGTCACACCGGCGCCCGACTCCGAGGGCCACGGACCAGATCCGTGCGACTGTTCACCAGCGCAGGCCTCGTCCGCCGCGTTGATCACGACGCGGCGGACGGCTTCCGGCGAGGAGAGAGATCGTCCCACTGGTTGACCCCGGCGCTGTTGTCGCCGTTATTTCCTGAAAATTGCGGCATTGCGAATTGGCCGCCGTTTTGCCGATTCAACTATGTCGGCGAGAATTCATCCCGAGCGCGGCTTCTTGGTGACGAAAGCCTCCATGTCGATATGTCGAGGGTGCCGGGTGATGTGCGATCGTGATTCGTAGAGCCCGACAGGCTCCTGGACGAGGTGCGCCGTACCCAGTCATGACAAGACGACGCGAGGAGTCTGTCATGGCATGGATCATTCTCGTGCTGTCCGGAGTGCTGGAAGCGGTATGGGCGACCGCGCTGGGCAAATCGGAAGGCTTCAGCCGGCCCTTGCCGAGTGTGGTTTTCGTCCTCGGTCTTGTGCTGAGCATGACGGGTCTGTCCTTCGCGCTTCGAACGGTGCCCGTGGGCACCGGCTACGCGGTCTGGGTCGGCATCGGGGCGGTACTCACCGCGACGTACGCCATGCTCTTCAACGGCGAACCCGCCAGCCCGCTGAAAGTGCTGCTGCTGGCCGGCATCGTCGGATGCGTGGCCGGCCTGAAGCTGACGCACTGAAACTGTCGACTGGGTTCGCAGGAGCCGCTCGCCAGGCCCATGCCCGGCCGCGCAACTGAGGCGTGAACATGGCGTGGAAGATGGTCGACTGAATTGTCAGGCGAATTCGTAACCACTTTCTGCGGAATTGTCGATTAAATTCGCGGACAGCGGCAAGCGACAGGAAGGACCTCCTTCTTCCTGCCGCCTCGCTCCCGGAACCAGGGCCTGGACGCCTGGCGTTACGGCACGGGGACCGGATGAGGCACGGGGGCCGGGCGCTCGCAGCTGGTGGTGATCGGCAGCCGGATGCCGTCGTGTGCCGAGTCGAGCAGGCTGAGCATCACGTCGAGCACGTGGCTCGCGAGGTCGGCACCGGCGCGGTGCGGACGGCCTTCGGTGAGGGCGCCGGCGAGGTCGGCTAGGCCGATGCCGCGTCCGCCGTTGGGATAGCCCGCCGAGACGGGCAGCGGCTGCCAGGTGCCGGCGCCTGTGACCGGCCCTTTTTCGTACCGTTCCACAGGGCCGTCGAAGTGGTTGGGGTCGGGGACGGAGAGCGAGCCCGTGGTGCCGTGCACCTCGATGCGGGGCAGCCGGGCGGCGTGGATGTCGAAGCTCATGACGAGGGTGGAGAGCGCGCCGCCGACATGCTCCAGGACGCCCGTGATGTGTGTGTCGACCTCGACCGGGAAGGTCTGCCCGGCCCGCGGGCCGCTGCCGATCACGCGCTCGGCGCGGGGGCGTGCGGCGGCACCGGTGACGCTGACCACGGGGCCGAGCAGGTGCACCAGCGCGGAGATGTAGTAGGGGCCCATGTCGAGCAGCGGCCCGCCGCCCGGCAGGTAGTAGAACTCCGGGTCGGGGTGCCAGGCTTCGTGGCCCGGCGTCGTCATGAAGGCGGTGGCGGCGACCGGCCGGCCGATGAGGCCGTCGTCGACGGCTTTGCGTGCGGTCTGGACGCCGGTGCCGAGGACCGTGTCGGGTGCGCAGCCGACCCGCAGCCCGCTCGCCTTGGCCGCGGCCAGCACCGCAGCGGCTTCCTTGCGGCCGGCCGCGAGCGGCTTCTCACCGTAGACATGCTTGCCCGCGGCGAGTGCGGTGAGGGCGACGTCCGCGTGGGCGGCGGGCACCGTGAGGTTCAAGACGGCGTCCACGTCGTCGCGGGCGGTGAGTTCGGCGAGGGAGGCGCACACCGCGACCCGGCCGCCCGCCGTGTGCGCGGCCTGCCGGGCACGGTCCGCGTCGAGATCGGTGACGGCGGTCAGGCGCACGGTGTCCAGCCGGGCCAGGGTCGTCAGATAGGCGCCGCTGATCTTTCCGGCGCCCACCATGCCGATACGCAGCGGCTTCAACGGCTCGCCCACAGCAGTCCCCTCTCGGTGAGTGTACGGACCTCGGGCACGTCGAAGTCGTCGGGTTTGTGGCCGATGGTGTTGACGAACACCCGGCCCGCGCCCCAGGTCCTGGTCCATACGGCGGGCATCACCACGGGCCGCTCGCGGACCTCGTCGGGCGCGAAGACGGTGGTGGCGAGCACGTCGATGAGCGGGTCGGTGGCCGTCCAGTACTGCTCGGTGTGCACCTGGAAGTCCTCTAGCCCGGCGACCACGGGGTGGGCGGCCCGCGCGGGAACGATGTGCACCGTGTGATCGTGGAAGCCGGGCGGATGCATCAGGAACTGTCCGCCGGTCAGCAGCTGGTAGGACAGATCGGTGCGGAAGGAGTCGACGATGCCGCCGTGCCAGCCCGCGAGGCCGGTGCCCGCGCGGACCGCGGCGCCAAGGCCCGCGCTCTGTTCGCGGGTGAGGGTGCCCATGCTCCAGCACTGGACGATCAGGTCGGTGGCGGCGAGCAGGTCCGCGTCCTCGTAGACCGCGAGCGTGTCATGGAGTTCGACGGTGTAGCCCTGGTCCCTGAGGAAGGGCAGGAAGAGATCGGTGATCGTCACGGGCTGGTGGCCTTCCCAGCCGCCGCGGACGACGAGGGCCCGTCGGGTGTCGGTCGTCATGGTCGTTGCACGCTCCCATCAGTGGCTCGCAGCAGGGCCCAGCGGCCGTGGAGTGGTTCGGGTACGGGGCGCCGGCGGGCGGCTGCCTCGTCGAAGCCGAGGGCGGGAACGCGGGTCCGGGCCACGTCGATGCCGCCGAGCGCGTTACCGGTGCGCGAACCGCCGCGCCAGGAGGCGCTGTTGACAGGATGCGCTGTTGAGGAGCAGCCAGTGGACGTCCTCGATGCCGTCCTGATCGCGTCCGGTGGGCATCGGAGCCAGGTAGTCGTCGAGTACGCGGCGCACGGCCAGGGTGCGCTGCGGACCACTGGCGCAGCCGAGGCCGTAGAGCCCCGGGACGTTGGTCTCGATGCGGACGATGAGGTGGGGGCAGCCGGTGAGGCGGGCAGAGCGGTACGGGCACGGGGATCAGGCGGCTGGGCCATGCGAACTCCCGCATACAGTTACCGGAATGATGTCCCTCAATCCGAACGCATAAGCTTCGTTTTTGTCAACGAGTCTGCCGTAAAAGATCGGATGTCTGCCCCATAGTGCAGCGCTCTTTCTCTCATCTTCCGCAGGACTGCCCCTTCCCGAGCCGCCCGTTTGGAGGGCGGATTCGGGCCGTGTCCCGGTGGCGGTCGGCGGCGGTCGGGCGGTGGTGCGCGCAGCGCCTCAGTGCTGGCCGAGCCGCTTGAGCAGAGTGCGCAGGGAGTGCGCGGCCTCGGCGACGGCCTCGGCGATCTCCGCCATGCGGGTGTCGCCCATCCGACTCCTGGGCGCGGCGCAGCTGAGCGCGTCGCCGCCACTCGGGGTGGGGCCGAGGGCGACGGCCACACATCTGATGTCCACCGAGTTCTCCCCGTCGTCCAGGGCCCAGCCGCGCAGCCGGGCGTCGGCGAGCTGGGCCAGCAGGGCGTCGGGGTCGGTGACGGTGTCCGGGGTGAGCCGGGCGAGCGGCCAGTTCAGCCGGCGCTGCACCTCGGCGGCGTCGTACTGGGACAGCACCGCCTTGCCGAGGGCGGTGGCGTGGGCGGGGAGCCTGCGGCCGACCGCCGAGTACATCCGCAGCGCATGGCGTGACTCGCGTTTGGCCAGGTAGACGACGTCCGTGCCGTCCAGCCTGCCGAGGTGGACGGACTCCCCCGTCTCCTCGGCGAGTGCGTCGAGCACCGGCCCGGCGAGGCTTGCGACATCGTCGCCCTCCAGGTAGGCGGTGCCGGTGAGCAGGGCTTTGAGGCCGAGGCTGTAGCGGGTGCCGGAGGCGTCGACGTCCACCCAGTTCCGCGCCTGCATGGTCCGCAGGATCGCGTGCAGGCTGCTCTTCGGAACGGCCATCGCGCCCGCCATCTCGGCGAGCGAGAGGCGGGCACCGTCCTGCCCCAGCAGTTCGAGCACCTCCAGCACCCGGGCCGCGGACTTGACCTCGTCACCTCTGCGCCCGCGCGCTGCCGCTGTCACCGAATCCACTGATCCTCCGCTCCCCGCACCGGCACCCGGCGACCTCTGTACGGACTTAGTGCCGCGACCCCATCGCAGCGTGCGTCCTGACGCTATATCACGGCAAGTTCTAGTTCGGTCACTCCAACGCTATTCGGTCTTCTGAACACTCGATTTCGAAGAAGGGCCTATGCGTATACGCATTTCCAGCACCGCTGACATGTCCGGCGTGCGGCTTTGCCGCGTGCGTCGTGCGGCGGCGCGCAAAGGCGGGCGGCCCGGCCCGCTGGCTCACGCGACCAGCACCGATTAACCTTCCGGCCACCGCGAATTCACCTGTCACACATTTCCGGGGATAGGGTGGGGTAGGACGTAGGACATCTCACGTCCTACGTCCTGTCTTCCTCAGGAGCAGTCTCACTGGAGCAGCCCTCATGGCCCTGACCACACCCCTGCGCGGCGTCGTTCCACCGATCTGCACACCGCTGGACCCCACCGGAGAGGTGGACGCCACCGCCCTCTCCCAGCTGGTCGAGCATCTGATCCGCAGCGGTGTGCACGGCGTTTTCGCACTCGGTTCGAGCGGCGAGGCCGCCTATCTCACCGACACCCAGCGCGCCCTCGTCGTGGAGACGGTCGCCGCCGCGGCCGGTGGCCGGGTGCCCGTACTCGCCGGAGTGATCGACACGACCACGGCGCGCGTCATCGACCACGCGCGCACGGCGGCACGGCTCGGCGCCGACGCCCTGGTGGCCACGGCGCCTTTCTACACGCGCACCCATCCCCAGGAGATCGCGGCGCACTTCCGCGCGCTCCGGCACGCCGTGGACCTACCGCTCTTCGCTTACGACATCCCCGTCTCGGTGGGCACCAAGCTGCCCGCGGCGCTGGTGCGCGACCTCGCCGCCGACGGCACGTTGACCGGCCTCAAGGACAGCAGTGGCGATGAAGGCGGGCTGCGGCGGCTGCTGGTCTCACTCGGCGGACGGCACGGCCGCGGCGACGGCCCGGCCCCTGGCTTCACGGTGCTCACCGGCTCCGAACTCACCGCCGACGCGGCCCTGCTGGCCGGCGCGGACGGCCTGGTGCCCGGCCTGGGCAACGTCGATCCGGCCGGTTACGTGCGGCTCTACGAAGCGACGCTAGCCGACGACTGGACGCAGGCCGCCAAGGAGCAGGAGCGTCTTGTGACGCTCTTCAGCATGGTCGACGTGGGGCCCGAGGCCGAGATGGGGCGCAGTTCGTCGGCGCTCGGAGCGTTCAAGTCCGCCCTCCACCACCTGGGCATCATCACCTGCGCCGCCACGGCACGCCCGCAGATCCCGCTCGGCAGCGCCGCCATCGCTGAGGTGGCCCGGCTGCTGCGCGGAGCGGGACTGCTGCCCGGGCCGGGTTGACGGACCGGCTCCCGAGCGGAGCCGACGCCGGGCCGGTGCGGGGCTGCGAGGTACCGCGCGCGACGCCTGCCCGCGGCGTCTCACCAAAACCTCACCGGCGCGGACGTCGCCCGGTGGCCCGCACATAGTCGAAGCAGCGGTACCCGGCCGCGCCCAGGACGGCCGCGATGAGGGCCGCGCCCAGGACCAGTTGCGTCGTACGCCAGGGACTCTCATCGGATGCGCCGACGCCCGCCTGCACGCCGTTGTGCGCGGGAGCGTGACCGCCGGCCCCGCGGTCCCGGCCGCGATCGGCGGCGTGCGGCGCCGCCCCCGGGGCACGGGACGGTCCAGAGGCGGCGGACGGCCCGAGATCCTGGGCGCGCCCGCCGTCCGGACCGGTGTCACCGCCGTACCCGGCTCCGGAATCCCGCCCGGATCCACCGCCAGACCCGCGGCCCGCACCCGAACCGACGTTCCCGGCCTGCCTCGGGTCCGTGGTCTGGCCCTGGCCCTGGCTCCCGGTCGGTCCGGTGTCCCCGCCCGTTCCGGGGTCCTCGGCGGACGAGGGGTCACCAGGGCCGTTCAGGGGCTCGGTGACGTCGTCGGGGTCCGGGGCGGTGCCGGGGTCCGGGGCCTGGTCCGGGCCGGACGCGGTGTCAGGTGCGGTGACGCCGTCGGGCGCTGCTCCGGTGTCGGGTGCGCTGCCGGTGTCCGGGCTGACGGTGTCGTCTGGCGCCGTGGCGGTGTCAGGTGCGGATCCGGCATCAGGCGCGTCCTGCTCAGCGGGCGCTGATCCGACATCAGGCGCGGAGGCATCGTCCGGAGAGGCTTCGTCGGCGCGGACCGCCCGGCCGCCGGTGTCCGCGCGAGAAACCGTCAGCGGCACGGACCTGGTCCGTCCCGCGCAGGCGTACGTCACCTCGTGCGCCGCGGGACGGCCTGTGGTCCGGTCCCGGGGCGCCCCGGCGGGCGCGGGCGACGCGGGCGGACGGTATCCGGTGATCGGCACAGGACGGCCTTGGGCGCGCCCGGCGCCGTTGTGGACCGCGGCAGCCGCTCCGGCTGCCGGCGCCCGACAGTCCTGGGAGTCGGGCGCCGGCTGGCTCCTGTGTCGCACGGTCGTCCGCTCCGCGTTGACGTTCACCTGCCACGACGCGTTCTGAGCCGCCGCGGCGGGCGCCACCGCCGCAGTGAGCGCCGCGGCTCCCACCGCGGCGGCCGAGGCACACACCCTCGTCCGCATGGCATCGCTCCCTTGCTCCCGCATCCCGCAATCCCATCAAGCGCATCAAGCGCATCAAGCGCATCAAGCGCATCAACGAGTACTCCGCGCCGGGCGCGGAAACCACTGACCGCAAGCAACGCTAGGAGCGATACGGCGCCCGCGCCCCCGGAGCGGGTCCGGTCGACGTACCCGCGCCCCGCAGCACCGCCCCACCGCCTGCCCCGCCTACCTCACCGGACCGTCCGCTCCCGGTGTCAGATGGGCCTGGACCGACGGCCCGTAGCGCTCGGTGATGCGGTCGATGGCGGTCCCGTGCAGATGGTGGCCGACCGCGATGCCGTACATGACGCCCAGGCCGAGGAGCATGGCGACGGCGAGTTCGGAGCGCAGGCCCGCGTCAGGACCGGACAGCCGTGCGGCGAGCCGCTCGACGGCCTGAGTGCGGAAGTTGGCGCGCAGTATGTCGCCGTGCGCGCCCTGCAGAGGTGCGAACACGATCCGCAGGAGCGGGTCCGCACCGTGCTGCGCCTGGCTGACCAGCAGATGGCGGACCATGTGCGCGCCGAGTTCGTCCAGGGGCGCGTCCAGCAGTGCCGCCGTGTCCGTCTCGAACGACATCACCTGGGCGAGGAGCGCCTCCTTGTTGCCGAAGTACTTCAGGATCAGCGGCGGGCTCACGCCGGCTCGTTCGGCGACCGCCTTGAGGGTGATGTCGGCGTGCGCGTGCCTGGCCAGCAGATGGCGGGTCGCACGGAGGATGCCCGCCTTGGTGGCACCGGCGTCACGCCGGGCGGATCGCGGACCGGCCGTCCGGGAAACGGGCGGCGGCAGGGCGGTCATGCCGTGGGACCAGCAGGCCGGGCGGTCATGATGCTCACGCTCCTTCCAGGGCCTTCGTTCCGTCGTCGCCCGCCGCCCCGTCCCGCAGGGCCTTCGTCCCGCTGTCAACGGCCGCGCCGTTTCGGCCGTCGTCGCGGGCGAGCGAGGTCGCGACCGTCTCCGTGGTCATGCCGTACGCACCGCCGCGCAGGCCCGGCGCGAGGGGTTCCGCGGGTATCGCGAACGCCGCGGCACAGGCGATCAGTGCGACCGTGCCCGCCATCACGAACGCCAGCAGGTAACCGTGCAGGGTGGGTATCTCACGTCCGCCCACCGGCATCGTGTGCCGGACCAGCAACGCGGCGACGGAGGCGCTGCACACCGCCTGCCCGATGGTGCGCATCAGGACGTTCACACCGTTGGCGGAGGCGGTCTGGACGCTGGGCACCGCACGCAGGATCAGGGTGGGCAGGGCCGAGTACGCCAGCGTGGTACCGGTGGAGACGACCGCGGCGCCCACGACGATCACCCACAGGTCCCGGCTGTCGGCGATGCGCACGACATAGCCGAGGGCGATCACGGCGGCGCCGAGGGCGAGCGTGATCCGTGGCACCGCGCGCGGCCGAGATCCGGGCGGACACCGGGGAGAAGAGCAGCATGACGATGCCGTTCGGCAGCAGGCACAGACCGCCGCCAACGATCGACAGGCCGAGCCCGTAACCACTCGCCGTAGGCGCCTGCACCAGCTGGGCGGTGACCAGCGAGTTCGCGTAGAAGGCGAAACCGGCGAGCAGGGCGGCCAGATGCGGCAGCGCCACCCGCGGCCTGGCGGCGAGCCGCAGATCGACGAGCGGGTCCGTGGTGCGCAGCTGCTGGCGCCACCACAGGGTCATGATCACCGCGCAGCCGCCGAACAGGCCCAGGATCCGCGGGCTGCCCCAGCCCCACTGCCCGCCCTGCTGCACGGCGAGCAGCAGCGAGACCAGACCGGCGGCGAGCCCGAATGCGCCCAGTGTGTCGAACCGTCCGGGCGACCTGACCGGGGACTCCCGCACCGCCCACCAGGCCAGCGCCAGCCCCAGCGCGCCGAGGCCGCTGGTGGCCCAGAACATCATGTGCCAGTTGCTGTACTGCACGATGAGCGCGGCGAGCGGCAGTCCGAGGGCGGCGCCGATGCCGACCGTCGAACTCATCAGGGCCACCGCGGAGCCGGTGCGCGCCGGAGGCAGTTCGTCGCGCAGGATGCTGATCGACAGCGGGACGACGGCCGCCGCCGCGCCCTGCAGCGCGCGGGCCGCGATGAGCAGCCGGATGTCGGCGGTCAGCGCGCACAGCACGGAACCGCCGGTCATCAGTGCCAGCGCGAGCAACAGCACCCGCCGCTTGCCGTACATGTCACCTGCCCGGCCGAGCACCGGAGTGAGCACCGCGCCGGTCAGCAGGGTGGCCGTGACCATCCAGGAGACGGCCGCGGGCGAGGAGCCGGTGAGCCGCGGCAGGTCCGGCAGCAGAGGCACGACGACGGTCTGCATGACGGCCATGAGGATGCCGCCGAAGGCGAGCACCGGGACGGTCATGCGGGTGCGTATGCCCGGCGATTCGGTGCCGGTCTGCGCCGACGGGACGGACTTCATGGACGCTCCAGCGCATGGCGAACCCGGCGCACCGCGGCCGTGCGTGCCGTCTGTACGCCAGGTGGTGAATGGGAATTCACCAGTGTAGGTGAATTCCCATTCACCACCTTCTCTTTGCCTTCTGCGCCGTCCCGTCCTGTACCGTCCGCGCCCGACCGTGCCGACCCCGTACGAGAGGTCGGCACGGGAGGCCGGTGCGGTCAGGCGCCCGCGGCCTCGCCTCCGGCGATGGCGGCGTCGATCCGCGCCAGCTCCTCAGGATCGAACTTCAGCGCGCTGACGGCGGCGACGCTGTCGTCTAGCTGTGCGGTGCTGCTGGCCCCGATGACCGCGGAGGTCACCTTGCGCAGCACCCATGCCAGGGCCAGCTGCGCGAGAGTCTGGCCGCGGTCCTGGGCGATCCCGTTCAGAGCGCGCAGCCGCCCGACGAGTTCCTCGGTGAGTTTCTCCTCGGTCAGGAAGGGGCTCGATCCGGCGGCCCTGGAGTCCGCCGGAACGCCGTTCAGATAGCGGTCGGTGAGGAGGCCCTGTTCCAGCGGCGAGTAGGCGATGGAGCCCACACCGAACTCGTCGAGCACGTCCAGGAGGCCGTCTTCGATCCACCGGTCGAGCATCGAGTAGCGCGGTTGGTGGATGAGGAGCGGGGTGCCGAGCTCGCCGAGGATGCGGGCGGCTTCACGGGTCTGCTCCGGCGAATAGTTGGAGATGCCCACATACAGCGCCTTGCCCTGCTGCACGGCCGAGTGCAGGGCGCCCATGGTCTCTTCCAGCGGGGTGTCGGGGTCGAACCGGTGCGAGTAGAACAGGTCGACGTAGTCCACGCCCAGCCGGTCCAGGCTCTGGTCGAGCGACGCCAGCAGGTACTTGCGCGAGCCCCACTCGCCGTACGGGCCCGGCCACATCAGGTAGCCGGCCTTGGTGGACAGGAACAGCTCGTCGCGGTGGCGCCCGAGGTCGCTGCGGAGCACCCGCCCCAGGGCCTCTTCCGCGGCACCGGGCGGCGGTCCGTAGTTGTTGGCCAGGTCGAAGTGGTTGATCCCGAGGTCGAACGCGTGAAGAAGGATGTCCCGCTGGGTCTCGGCCGGGCGGTCGGGCCCGAAGTTGTGCCAGAGGCCGAGTGACAGTGCGGGCAGCTTGATGCCACTGCGGCCGGTGCGGCGGTACCGCATGGCCGCGTAGCGGTCGGGATGTGCGGTGTACAACGGGCGCTCCTGCGAAGAGTGATGAGGGATCCGCGACGGATCCGGCCGGACGGGCGGGTGAAACGGGCATGCGGGGCCGGCACCGGACGGGACCGCGCGTGCAGCGACGGCCCGAGACGGCCACGGCCTTAGCCTTCCTCCGATCCTAGGCAGCGGTCCAACAGGAGAATCCGATGGGATTGAGCGGATACGCTGCTGAATCATGGAACTGCGACATCTTCAGCACTTCGTGGCCGTCGCCGAGGACCAGCACTTCACCCGGGCGGCGGAACGGCTGATGGTCTCCCAGTCGGGCCTGTCGGCGTCCATCCGGGCGCTGGAGCGCGAGCTGCAGGCGCCGCTCTTCGTGCGCACCACCCGCCACGTCACGCTCACCGAGGCGGGCCGTGCGCTGCTCGGCGAGGCGGAACGCGTCCTGGCCGGGGTGCGGGCCGCACAGGAGGCGGTCGCCGCGGTCCAGGGGGTGCTGCGCGGACGGCTTGCGCTCGGCACCGAGCAGTGCATCGCGGGCGTACGGGTGCCGAGGCTGCTTGCGGCGTTCCGGGAGCGGCACCCGGAGGTCGAGATCCGGCTGCGGCAGGCGGGCTCCGCCCAGCTCGTCGACGAGGTCGCCGCCGGACGGCTCGACCTCGCCTTCGCGGTCACCTCGGGAGAGCTGCCCGGTGGGGTGCGCACGGTGCCGCTGGCCAGCGAACCCATGACGGTGCTCTGCCATCCCGCGCACTCACTGGCCGCCCGCGGCAGCACGGGCACGGGCCGCGCCGAGGACGGGGAGAGCACCGCGCACGCCGACGGAGTCACCGAGATCACCGACCTGAGCACGCTCGGCAAGGAGGCGTTCGTCGACTTCCACCCGGACTGGGGACCGCGCAGGACGACCGACGCCGCCTTCGCCGCGGCCCGGGTGCGCCGCACCGTGACGCTGGAAGTCAATGACGTGCACAGCCTGCTGGAACTCGTCCAGGAGGGCCTGGGCATCGCCGTGGTGCCCAGGCACTTCGCACGCAAACCGCAGGCTGCGGGCCTGGTCGCCGTCCCGCTGCAAAAACCGGCCGGGATCGGCTACGAGACCGTCGCGGTACTGCCCCAGCAGCCCGCCACCAGTCCGGCGGCCCGAGGGCTGATGAGCCTCCTGTAGCCCACGGGCGGAATCCGGGCGTGACGGCGAGTAGAGAGCGGCGGCGGGCGTCGGGTCGCTGAGCTTTCCGCCGCCTTCTGCTTCTGCGGACCTATGCTGGTTATTACGGCTAATGACAGCTATACGGACGTCAGGGGGCCGTCATGGTCGGAAGTCTGCTCGCCGCGCTGGTAGCGGTGGTCTGTGTGGTACTCGTCTACCTGACCTCGTCGGCGCGCGTCGTCAAACAGTACGAACGAGGAGTGATCTTCCGGCTCGGACGGCTGCGCGGAGCCGTCCGTGAACCGGGATTCGCCATGATCGTCCCGGGAGTCGACCGGCTGCACAAGGTGAACATGCAGATCGTCACCCTGCCGGTGCCCGCCCAGGAGGGCATCACCCGGGACAACGTGACCGTGCGGGTGGACGCCGTCGTCTACTTCAGGGTCGTCGACGCGGCCAGCGCGCTCGTGAAGGTCGAGGACTACCGCTTCGCGGTCTCCCAGATGGCGCAGACCTCGCTGCGTTCCATCATCGGCAAGAGCGACCTCGACGATCTGCTCTCCAGCCGCGAGAAACTCAACCAGGGCCTGGAGCTGATGATCGACAGCCCCGCGGTCGGCTGGGGCGTGCAGGTCGACCGGGTGGAGATCAAGGACGTGTCGCTGCCGGAGACGATGAAGCGCTCGATGGCACGGCAGGCCGAGGCGGACCGTGAGCGCCGGGCCCGCATCATCAACGCCGACGCGGAGTTCCAGGCCTCCAAGAAGCTGGCCGACGCCGCCCGGACGATGTCGAAGGAGCCCGCCGCCCTCCAGTTGCGGCTGCTGCAGACCATGGTCGCCGTCGCCGCGGAGAAGAACTCCACCCTCGTCCTGCCCTTCCCGGTGGAACTGCTCCGCTTCCTGGAGCGGGCCTCCGGCACGAACGCGTCCGACGCACCGTCCACGGGCAACCAGGCGCCGCCCGAAGAACCAGAGGGATCCGAAGAACCCGAAGAACCCGAAGAACCCGCGGCATCCGAGCCCGGGGCCGCCACCGCGGCCGGCCGCACTCCCCCGCCGCCGGCCGAGGCCCCCGGCACGTTGGAGGAAGCCGGCTACAACAAGGAAACGTCCAGCACCACCGGAACCCCGCCCGCCGTACCGCCCGCCCTCTGACGGCACGCGAGCCGACGAGGCCGTCGTCCAGCGTCATCCACCGCGCGCGGCACCATGCGCGCGGTTCCGCGCGCCCTGAGCGGCACGACGTCCGGCCGTGCGCCCCCGTTCTGGGGGATCACCCCCAGGCGCAGATGGCGGTCAGCCCCGTTACCGGCCCGCCGCGCGCTGCCTAGCGTGAGATCCCGTGAGCATGTGCCGAAGTGCTCCAGGGAGTGGTGATGATCGAGGTCAGGAATCTCACGAAGAGGTACGGGGCCACCGTCGCCGTGGACGGGCTGAGTTTCACGGTACGACCGGGCGGTGTGACGGGTTTCCTCGGGCCGAACGGCTCGGGAAAGTCGACCATCATGCGCATGATCATGGGTCTGGACGCGCCGGACGACGGCGAGGTGCGCGTCGGCGGGCGGCCCTACCGGGACATGGCGTGGCCGCTGCGGGAGGTGGGAGCGCTGCTTGAGGCCCGTACGTTTCATCCGGGCCGCAGTGCGTACCACCATCTGTCGGCGCTGGCCGCCGCCGGCGGCATCACTTCCCGCCGGGTCGACGAGGTGCTGCGGACCGTCGGGCTGAGCGGCGTCGCGCGGCGGCGGGCGGGGAAGTTCTCTCTCGGTATGGCCCAGCGGCTCGGCATCGCGGCGGCGCTGCTCGGCGACCCGGAAGTGCTGCTCTTCGACGAACCGGTCAACGGCCTCGATCCTCAAGGCGTGCGCTGGATCAGGAATCTGATGACGTCGCTGGCCGCCGAGGGCCGTACCGTCCTGCTCTCCAGCCATCTGATCAGCGAGATGGCGCGCACCGCCGACCATCTCGTGGTGATCGGCCAGGGCAGGCTGCTCGCCGACACCTCGGTCCGCGAACTCACCGGCGCGGGCGTCTCGCTGGAGGAGGCGTTCTTCCGGCTGACCGGAGACAGCCGCGAGTACCACGGTGTGGCACCGGACATCCCAGCCACCGCCGCCGTCGCCCCTCGCTCTCCCGGCTCCCTCCGTTTCCCTCGTTTCCCTCGCCATGAGAGCCCTGACAGCCCTGACCAGGCCCACCGGGACGTGCCCCGGCGAAGCCCCGCACAGCACCAGGAGCCGCGGCCATGACCTTCGCACCCTCCTCCCCGGCACCCGGCCTGCCCGCTCCCGCGCACCTCCCGGACGGACACTGCGGCCTGCGGCACGCCGCCCGTATGGAGTGGATCAAGCTGCGCAGCCTGCGCTCGACGCTCTGGGCGCTGCTGCTGACGGCCCTCGCCACGGTCGGCATAGGTGTGATCACCATGGCGCACACCAAAGTGCCCGCTCCCGCCAAGGCAGCCGCCTTCGACCCGACCAACAACGTGCTCGCCGGAGTGGCCGTCGGGCAGTTGGTGATCGGTGTGCTCGGAGTCCTCCTCATCACCGGCGAGTACGCGTCCGGGTCCATCAGGTCCACGCTGGCCGCGATACCGCGGCGCCCGCTGGTGCTCGCCGCGAAGGCCGCCGTGTTCGGCGCGCTGGCGCTCGTGGTCGGCGAGGCCGTCTCCTTCACCGCCTTCTTCGCGGGGCGGGCGGCGCTGGACGCGGCGGTGCCGCATCCGTCGTTCGGGCAGTCGGGCGTGCTGCGGGCGGTGCTGCTGTCCGGCGCCTATCTGGCCCTGATCGGCCTCCTCGGCCTCGGCCTGGGCGCCATCATCCGGCACACCGCGGGCGCGATCGGCGCCCTGGTCGGCATCGTCTTCGTGCTTCCCGCGCTCTTCGCCGGGCTCACCGGCACCGGTATCGCGAAGTACTTCCCCACCATGATCGCCGGGAACTCCCTCGCGGTGGCCAGGCCGGTCGACGGGATGCTCGCACCGTGGGCCGGCTTCGGAATGCTGTGCCTGTACACGGCGGTGGTACTCGCCGTCGGCACCGGAGTGCTGACCCGCCGGGACGCGTAACCGCGGCGCACTGAACCCGGCAAACCTGGCAAACCTGGTCCCACGGTGAAGGACACTGAGCTCATGCACGACCTCCGCAAGGCACCGGCCCCAGCGGCGCCCGCGCCCGCCGTGCCGCGCGACGGCGCGCCGCGCGTCGGCGGCCGGACACGGCTGCTGTCCGGGGCGCACACGGTCCTGGGCGCACCGTTCACCCGGCGGGCATGGGCCCAGGCGGTGTACTGCCTGGTCGGGTTTCCCGTCGCGCTGGCCGGGGTCGTGCTGTTGGTCGTGCTGCTCTGCGTGGGCTCGGGGCTGCTGGTCTCGCTGATCGGCGGGATCCTGGGCGCACTGTTCCTGGTGGCGGGCCTCGGCCTGGCGCGGGCGCAGGGCAGGGCGCACCGGTGGCTCGCCCGGCGGCTGCTGAACGAGCGCATCCCGGCGCCCGCGCTGCAGAGCGCGGCGCGCGGACTGTTCGGCCGTCTCGACGCCCGGCTGCGGGACGTCACCGCCTGGCGCGCCGTCGCCTACGTGCTGGTGAAGCTGCCGGTGTCGGCGTTCGGCATGTACGCGGTGCTCTGGTGGCTCACCGGTCTGGTCAACCTCTCCACACCGCTCCGGTGGAGTGTGCTCGGGCAGTATCCGCGGCACGGCGGCCCGTACGGGGCGGCGATGCTCACTCCGCTCCCGTTCGGCGGCTCGCCGCGGTTCCACACCTTCGCCGGAACCCTGTTCGCCGCGGCCGTCGGGATGGTCATCTTGCTGATCGCGCCCTGGCTGACCGGGGCGGCGGTGGCCGTCGACCGCCGCCTCATGCGTGAACTGCTGGGCCCGGGCGCGCTCAGCGAGCGGGTCAGGGACCTGGAGGAGACCCGGGCGCTGGCCGTGGACGGCGCCGCCGCGCTGCTGCGCAGGGTGGAGCGTGACCTGCACGACGGGGCGCAGGTCAGGCTGGTGGCGCTGGCAATGAGCCTCGACATGATCAAGGAGGATCTCGGCACCGACACCGCAGGCCCGGACCTCGACCGGCTGCGCCGCCTCGTTCAGACGGCGCACCACAACGCCACGGAGGCCATCAGCGAACTGCGCGATCTGGCGCGCGGCATCCACCCGCCCGTCCTGGACGACGGCCTGCACGACGCCCTGATCACCCTGGCGGCACGCAGCGCCGTGCCGGTGGACCTGTCGGTGGAGGTGCCGGTGCGGCCCACCGCGGCGATCGAGACCATCGCCTACTTCTGCGCCGCCGAGCTGCTGACGAACGTCATCAAGCACAGCGGAGCACGGCGGGCGGCCGTCACGGCACGTCAGCAGGGCGGTGTGCTGCGCCTGTGCGTCACCGACGACGGGCACGGCGGCGCCGACGCTGACCGCGGCAGCGGCCTGACAGGGCTTCGGCAGCGGGTGCGGCCGGTCGACGGCACCCTGGACATCGACTCTCCCGCGGGCGGTCCGACGGTCGTCACCGTCGAGCTGCCGCTGCGCGCGTGAGAGCATGCGTGCCATGCGTGTGGTGATCGCCGAGGACGCCGCTGTCCTGCGCGAACTGATGGCCCAGATGCTGAGCGAGCGCGGGCACGAGGTGTGTGCGGCCGTAGGAGACGCCGAGGCACTGCGGGCAGCGGTCGATGCGCACCGCCCGGAGGTGAGCATCGTCGACATCCGGATGCCGCCCACCCACACCGACGAGGGCCTGCGCGCCGCTCTCGACATCCGCCGCGATCACCCCGGCACCGGTGTACTGCTCTTCTCGCAGTACGTGGAGACGCGGTACGTGATGCGGCTGCTTGCGGCGGGTTCGGCGGGCGTGGGCTATCTGCTCAAGGACCGGGTCGCCAATGTCGCGGAGTTCGTCGACGCACTGGTGCGGGTCGGCACCGGCGGCACGGCGCTCGACCCGGAAGTGGTCACTCAGCTCGCCGGCGCCGGACGGCACGCCGACGACCTCGCCACGCTCACCCCGCGCGAGCGGCAGGTGCTCGCGCTGATGGCCGAGGGCCGTTCCAACGCCTCGATCGCGACGGCCCTGGTCATCTCCGCCAAAACCGTGGAGAAGCATGTCGCGGCGGTCTTCGCCAAGCTCGGACTGCCGTCGTCCGAAGACCACAACCGCCGGGTGCTCGCGGTCATCCGCCATCTGCACCCGTGAGCGTGCGGACAGGCCGTTCTCGCCGGTCCGGGCCGCTGCGCCGGGCCGGCTCACCGGTCGGCGGCTCACCAGGTGACGGGCAGCGCCCGCGGGCCACGGATGAAGCCCTTGCTCTGCCACTCGATATCCGTCGCCGGAACGGCCAGTTCGAGCCGCGGAAACCGGTCGAGCAGTCCGGCGAGCAGCACTTCCGACTCCATGCGGGCCAGCATCGCGCCCATGCAGTGGTGCGGCCCGTGGCCGAACGAGAGATGGGCGACGCCCTCCCGGTCGAAGTCGAGGGTGTCGGGCTCCGCGAAGACCTCGGGATCGCGGTTGGCGGCGAGATACGAGGCGTAGACCGCCTCACCGGCGCGGATGCGCACTCCGCCCACCTCGACGTCCTCGGTGGCGATGCGCGGCAGGCCCACACCGTTGCGGTGCGGGATGTGCCGCAGCAGTTCGTCGACGGCGGACGACAGCAGTCCGGGTTCGGCACGCAGCCGCGCCAGGTGCTGCGGGTGCGTCAGCAGCATGTAGACCATGTTCGCGCTGTTGTTGCGCACCGCGTGCGCGCCGCTCACCAGGATCGCGGTGGCCAGCGAGACCGCCTCCGCCTCGTTGATGTCCCCGGCCGCCCAGGCCTGGGCCAGTACCGCGGCCAGATCGTCCGTGCTGCTCTGCTGCCTGCTGCGCAGCAGTTCGGTGATGTATGCGGTGATCTCGGCCTTGGCCGCGTTGCTCGCCGCCGCGCCGCGCCCGGCGGAGAGGATCACATCGGGCCAGGCGGTCAGCCGGGCGCGCTCGTCAGCCGGAATGCCGAGCAGATCACAGACTACGGACAGCGGCAGCGGGCCGTGCAGATGAGTCATCAGATCGGCCGGGGAGCCCTGCGCGGCCATGGTGTCCAGGAGTTCGCCCACGGTCTGCTGCGCCATCGGACGCAGTCGCTTCATGTGCTGGCCGGTGAACGCCTTGTTCACGATCTTGCGCAGCTTGGTGTGGTACGGCGGGTCGGCGTAGTTGAGCCCGGCGGGCGAGGCGACACGGTGCCCCGACATACCGGTGACGGTCTTGTCCACGAGTGCGGTACGGCTGAAGCGCGGATCGGAGGTCACCAGCTTGACGTCCTGATAGCGGGTGACCACCCATGCCTCCTTGCTCCCGGCGAACGGCAGCCGGATCCGGGCCACCGGCTCGTCGCGCAGCAGCCCGGTCAGCAGCGGATCGAACTCCAGGGCCGGCAGGTCCTCGACCGCCCAGGTGTGGACGGGGGAACCGTCGGAGGCAGCGGGGGCTGCCTGGGTGGACGCGGCGGGCGACGACGGCCCTGACGGTGTCGGCGGCGGAGTGGCGGACGGGGCCGGGGCCACGGGTGTGGTGGCGGACGCCGCCGGCGGCTGGGACGACGGCGTGGGCTGTGTCGGCTGAGTTGTCATGACCGCGGGCCTCCCAGTGCAGCTCATACGGTCGCCCGAGCGGCAGCCGTACCGACGGGCCCGGCCACTGTCCCGGGTCGCGCCCTGTCCGGGCATGCCTTCCCGGCCCGCGCCACCCCTGATCGCCAGTCCACGCGCCACCGCCCGAACGGAGCAACCACCGGCAAGGCGCTGACGGCACACCAGGCGCACGCCCGCGCACCGGCCGGGCATGATGGTGACCCGGCGCACACGGCGCCCACAGCGCATGCGGCGCGCTCCTGCCCCGGACGGATGCGGACGGGTAACGGGCGCAGCGCCGCGGTGCCGTGCGGCACGGAAGGCGCCGCGGGCGGCCCTCACCGGCCGGCCCGGCGGGCAGCGCTGACACAGGAACCGGCAGAAGAGGTGTACGGGTGAGTGACCTATTGGGGGTGGCCGTCCTCGGGGCAGGCCACATGGGTGCCGATCATGTACGGCGCATCGACCGGGCGATCAGCGGGGCCCGTGTCGTGGCGGTGGCGGACCCGGACGCCGGGCGTGCCGAGTCGGCGGCGGCCGGCATCAAAGGGGCGTCGCTGCACGCCGATCCTCTCGCCGCGCTCGACGCCCGCGGAGTCGACGCCGTACTGATCGCCTCCCCGGGCCCGGCCCACGAACCGGCGCTCCTCGCGGCCTTCGAACGCGGCCTGCCGGTGCTCTGCGAGAAGCCGATGACCCCGGACTCCGCGGGGGCCCTGCGGGTGATGGAGGCGGAGAGCAAGCTCGGCCGACGGCTGCTCCAGGTTGGGTTCATGCGGCGCTACGATGCCGCCTATCTGCGGCTCAAGGCACTGCTGGACTCCGACCGGCTCGGACGGACGCTGATGCTGCACTGCGTCCACCGCAACGTGTCCTCGCCCGCCGGATTCACCTCCGCGATGATGATCAACAGTTCCGTCTCGCATGAGATCGACGTCAGCCGCTGGCTGCTCGGCCAGGAGATCACCGCGGTCTCCGTACTGCGTCCCGCGCCCTCCCAGGGCGCCCCCGAGGGGCTGCTCGATCCACAGCTGGTGATCTTCGAGACGTCCGGCGGTGCGGTGGTGGATGTGGAGATCTTCGTCAACTGCGGTTTCGGCTACCAGGTGCGGTGCGAGGCGGTCTGCGAGGCGGGCAGCGCCCGGATCGGCGACGCGCACCCGATGGTGGTGGAGACGGACGGCAGTACGCGCGAGGAGATCCCGCAGGACTATCTGGTGCACTTCGCCGATGCCTACGACCGCGAGGTGCAGGCCTGGGTGGACGCCACCCGCCGAGGGGTCGTGACGGGCCCCAGCGCCTGGGACGGGTATGCGACGGCCGCGGTCGCCGAGGCGGGTGTGCAGGCCCAGCTCAGCGGCGCCCGGGTCGACGTCGAACAGGTCGCGCGCCCGGCCCTGTACGACTGACGGCGCTCCAGCCCGGCCGACACGGTCCGCTAGGCGTCCTCACTGGTGCCGCGCCGCATCTTCAGACCTGCGACATATGCCAGTTGCACCGTGGAAGTGGATTGTGCCAAACGCCTTACACGGGAACCTGCGCTGTGCAAGAGTCGTCCTCGGTCCTTCCCACCGCAGGAAAGATGCCGGACGCAGTTCATGGCCGGACGCCGGTATCCGCAAGATGCTCAAGAAGGGCGAGCCCTGCCCTGCGCTGACGTCGCGCACCGCCCCTGACAGGCGGCGCGTGACGTCAGCGACGTTGTGCCGTGGACAGTGTGAGCGAGACCCGTGACTCGCTCCGGTGCCTACTTGGCGCGCAGGCCGGGTACGGACTCGCGGTCGAGCCTCAGGAAGTTCGCCACCGTCGTGGCAGGGCTCCTGCGGCTCGCACATCCATGTGCACTGCCACCGGTACCCGTAGTGCCCACTCGCCCGCGGTGCCCCTCTGTCGTTCGCGGCGATCGCACCGCGCGTCTCGTCCCGCTGCTCCGTGTACAACGGGACGAGACGACTCTGACTCATGGGTTCGCAGATGCCGCCCGGCCGGGCGGCGTGCCGCTCACGCCCAGGCAGCGTCCCGGGGCTTGGTCACTCCCTTCTTGCGCACCTGCTTGGGCAGGGCGAGCTGGATCTCCTCCCGCAGCTCATCGATCTTCGGGTAGCCGGCGTACTGCCCGGTCAGCCGATACATCTCCCGCAACCGGTCCCAGGTGCGCTGCGAGGAGTTCGACCCCATCGACGCCAGTGCGAGACGTGCGTAGGCGTTGGCCTGCTCGGGATCGTCGGCGATGAAGCAGGCCGAGGCGAGCGTGAGGTGGTCGAAGATCTGCGACCGCTCGTGCCCCTTGTTCCGCAGTTCCAGGGCCTCTCTGACATGGCGCTGTGCGGTACCGGCCGCCGATGGCTCGTGCTCGGCGAGAGTGCGGTAGGCAAGGGCCTGCATGCCGTGCAGGTCCGCCGCATCGAACATCTGCATCCAGCTCGGCGGCGGCACATCGCCCTTGTCGGAGACGAACAGCTCCTCCGCCCTGCCGAGCGTGCGCCGCATGGCCTGCCCGTGGCCCATCGACGCCTGTGCCCAGGCCTCGATGGTGCAGAGCATGGCCTTGGTGCGCGGCAGGGTCTGCTCGCCCGAGCCGGATGTGGCGAGCTTCATCAGGTCCAGGGCGTCGTCGGGTTTGCCGAGGTGCACCATCTGGCGGGCGGCCCTGGACAGCGCCTCACCCGCCCTCGGCCGGTCGCCGCCCTCACGGGCCGCGTGGGCGGCGATGACGAAGTACTTCTGGGCCGTGGGTTCGAGACCGACGTCATGCGACATCCAGCCCGCGAGTACGGCGAGGTTGGCGGCGACGCCCCACAGGCGCCGCTGCAGATGGTCGGGGTGCCGGTAGGCGAGCATGCCGCCCACCTCGTTGAGCTGGCCTACCACCGCCTTGCGCTGCAACCCGCCGCCGCGGGCCGCGTCCCAAGCGCGGAACACCTCGACGGAGCGCTCCAGTTCCTCGATTTCCTGTGACCCGATCGGGGCCGCTTCATAACGGTCGAGCCCGGCGGACTCGGCGTGTAGGGGGTTGTCGGGTCGGGGGGCGTCGGCCGCGAGGGCCGGGTCGGTGTGCAGCCAGTCATGCATGGCACTGCTGAGTGCGGATCCTGCGGCAAGCGCGGCGCCCGCGCCCACCAAGCCGCGTCGGTTGAGCATGAGGTCCATTCCCGTGAATTCGGTGAGGACCGCAGCTGTCCGCTCGGGCGCCCACGGCAGTCCGTCGGGTTGCTCTTCACCCCCGTCGTCGCGCCGCTTCCCCACGCGCCCGTGCCGGACCAGACCGAGGTCCTCAATGGTCACGACACGGCCGAGTTGCTCGGTGAACAGGGTCGCCAGCACCGTCGGCACCGGATCGCGCGGGATCTCTCCCATGTCGATCCAACGCCGCACCCGCGAGGTGTCGGTGGCCAGCTGAGGGTGGCCCATGGCGGCCGCCTGCCGGTTCACCAGCCTCGCAAGCTCGCCTTTCGACCAGCCGGCCAGGCCGAACAGGTCCGCCAGGCGGGTGTTGGGTTGTCCGCTCACGTCAAGCCCCCAGGTTCTCGGCTGAATCGACAGTAGCCCCCTGGCAGTTGCTGGGCGACTATTCGCCAGGGTTCGCTAGGGTCCGCCAGATGGTGTGCCAGTGGGCGTGGGGTGTCAGGTAGGAAAGCGCCGTCCCGGCCCGGTGGCCGGCCCGCACTCCCCAGGGTGCCCGCTCGACCGCCGGGCCGGTCGGTGCGGCGCATTCGCAGGCACACGAAGGGATCTGTTCCGCCCATGTACGCAGCATCATCCTCCGTGTCCGCCCCGACGTCCGCCCCGGCCAGGCCGCTGCGCCGAGCTCCGAGGGCACGAGAAGCACCCACGTCGGCGGGCGGCGTCGTCTCCTATCCGGACTCCCCGCACGTCCCGCACCACCTGGCCGCCGACCGCCGGGGCCGGCGCATCCCCGGAGTGCCGGGAGTGGGCATGTCACCACTGAGCGGACGTCTTGACCTGTCGGGCCCGCAGGGCGCGCAACTGCGCACGGCGATCACGGCCGTGCAGCACATCTGCCCGGAGTTCAGTCCCGTCCAGTTACTGCGCCGCAGCGGGCGCTCCGTGCTGCTCATCGGCACCACCGGCCGCGCCACTGCCGTCGCCAAGTGCTTAGTCGACCACTCCCCCGTCTGGGAGGAACGCTTCGAGCACGAAATAGCTGTCTACCGTTCCTTCGTCCGCAACCGCCCACCCGTCCGCGCCCCCCGGCTCATCGCCGCCGACCCGGCGGGCGGCACGCTGGTCATCGAGCGGGTGCCCGGCCGGGCCGCGCCCTGCAGCGGCATCCCCGGCAGGCGCCGCCGCCGTCCGAGCTGCGGGCCGTGCTGGGCGCCATCTGCCGGCTCGGCCAGTGGCAGCCGCCGGAGGGCACCTTCGGCCGCCCCCTGGACTACGGCACGCGCATCGCGCGCTACCACGAACTCGGCCTGCTCACCGACCGCGACATGGGTGATCTGCAGAAGCTGCTGCACGGCATCGCGCACAGCTCGCACGCGCCGGGCCGACGCACCGTGCTCCAGTTCTGTCACGGCGACGCCCTGCTCTCCAACATGCTGCTGACCCCCGCGGGCCCCGTACTCGTCGACTGGGAGCATGCCGGGTGGTACCTGCCCGGCTATGACCTGGCGACCCTGTGGGCGGTGCTCGGCGACGCTCCCGTGGCGCGCCGTCAGATCTCGCAGCTCGCCCAGTTCGCGGGCCCCGCCTCGCGCGATGCGTTCCTGGTGAACCTGATGCTGATCCTCACGCGCGAGATCCGCACCTATGAGACGGCCGTCCAGCGATCGCTGCGCGAGGGCACCGGCCAGCCGCACGGCCCGGGACCGCTACCCGTCCCCCGCCATCCCCTCCTGCGAAGAACAGCGCCTGCTGCTGCGGCGGCTGCACGACGACTGCATGCTCGCCCGGCGAGCCGTGCGCGCGGCCGTCGGCACCCGCTGACACGGCGACACCGTACGGAAAGGCCCGCGATACCGCGGGCCTTTCCGTGTGTCGGTGGCCGCATCAGAGCGGCCCCGTCCCGGACCAGGTCATTGGTCCATGCCACTGACGCACCGCAGGCGGTGTCACCGCCAGCGCACGCCAGGACGTCCCGCGCCCCGTTCACCGTAGCTGACGTGGGAAATCCCGTCCTGCGGAGATTCTCCGTTCATGATTGACGGATCGTCGTAGAGCCGATAGCACTGACCCCGCATCCGGCCCCGCACGCCGCATCGCGCCCACTCGTACCAGGAGGCTGCATTGCGAGGATCCGTTCCAGGCCGCACCCAGGCCACGCACAGACACCACGTCAGAACGGCAGGTGTGCTCGCGTCGGCCGCCCTGCTGCTGCCTTTGATCGGCGCCGGCCCGTCCAGCGGGGCAGAAGTACCCGCGTACGGCCAGTTGCAGAGCGCCTTCGCAACCGCCGCGGCCGACACGCACGTTCCCGAGAACGTCCTGCTCGCCGTCTCCTACCTGGAGTCGCGCTGGGACGCGAACCACGGCAGGCCGAGCGTCGGCGCGGGCTACGGCCCGATGCACCTCACCGACGTCACGCCGGCCGCGTCGGCAGAGCACTTCTCCCGATGGCGCCGAAGACCCGCGCGGCGACACCTCGCGCCCCGCGTCTCCACCCCGAGACCGGCGCCGCGGACCTGGCCGCAAAGGGCCAGGCCGGCACCCAGACGCTGCGGGAGGCCGCGAGGCTCACCGGCACCACGGCGGGTGCGCTGCGTACCGACGCCGCGGCGAACGTACGCGGCGGCGCGGCGCTGCTGGCCCGCTACCAGCGTGACCTCGGCAAGCCGCTCAGCTCCGACCCGCGCCTTTCGGCGCGATCCCACGCTACTCGCGCGCCACGGCGGCACCACGTGGTTCGCCGGACAGGTCTACGACGTGTCTGCGCACCGGTGCCGCACCGCACCACCGACGACGGCCAGCACGTCACGCTCGCCGCCGCTCCCGGCGTACGCGCGACGCCCCCGGTGAGGTGCCGTAACGACCCGCAGACCGAGTGCCCGCCCGGCCTCGGCTGCGAGTGGATCCCCGCGCCGTACCAGCAGCTCGATCCGAACGACCCGACGAATTACGGCAACCACGACCTGGGCGACCGGCCCAAGAGCCAGAAGATCCGCTCCATCGTCATCCACGACACCGAGGGCGACCTGGGCGACGACGCTCAAGCTGGTGCAGGACCCGGCGTACCTCGCCTGGCACTACACCGTGCGCTCCGCCGACGGGCACATCGCCCAGCACGTGAAGACCAAGGACGTCGGCTGGCACGCCGGGCAACTGGGACATCAACGCCACGGTCGATCGGCATCGAGCACGAGGCTTTCCTCGCCCAGGGTGGGAGCCTGGTACACCGAGGCGATGTACCGCAGCTCCGCGGCGCTGGTCGCTACCTCGTCCGGAAGTACCACATCACGGTGGACCGGGCGCACATCCTCGGCCATGACAACGTCCCGGGCATCACGCCGGCCAACGTCAGGGGCATGCACGAGGATCCCGGCCCCTACTGGGACTGGGCGCACTACTTCGCCCTGCTGGGCGCACCCGCTGCACGCGACGGCCGGTCCGCGCTCGGCCATGGTCAAGATCCTCCCGGACTACGACAAGAACGTCGTGCCGTACACCGGATGCGACGCGAACGACCCCGGCGCCCTGTGCCCGCCGCACGGCCGGCGGGTCGATCATGCTCCGCACCGAGCCGAGCGCCGACGCCCCGCTGGTGAAGGACATCGGCAAGCACCCGCCGAACGGCGACGCGACGATGAGCGTGTACGACCACAGCGCGCGTGCGGCGACCGGCCAGACGTACGCCGTGGCGGACCGGCAGGGCGACTGGACCGCGATCTGGTACCTCGGCCAGGAGGCGTGGTTCTACAACCCCAGGACCCAGCCGACCGCCGTCGGGGCGCACGGTCTCATCGCGACTCCCAAGCCCGGAGCCGCGTCGGTGCCGATCTACGGACGGGCCTACCCCGAGCCGGAGGCGTACCCGGCGAACATCCCCGTCCAGGCCCTCGCGCCCATGCAGTACACCTTCGCCGCCGGGCAGAGCTACGCCGTGGCGGATGAGATGAACGGGGAGTACGACTACTCCAACACCTTCGACGTGTCCACGCACGCCATCGTGCGCGGCGCGTTGAAGTACTACGAGATCCAGTTCGGGCACCGCGTGGAGTACGTGCGGGCAGCCGATGTGGACGTGGTGCACGCCGGCTGACGCTTGCGGCACCGCGGCCGGGTTCCGACCTGTGTGACACACGGGTCGGAACCCGGTTTTTTGCTGTCTTCGTGCGGGCTCCGGGGCGCTCTCGCGGACTACTTCCGTGTCGCGTACCGAGGGCCGTGTCGCGTACGGAGGGCGGGGCACGGCGCGCAGCACGGATTGGACACGTCATCCAGGCAAAACTGCACAGTCGAAACTGGACAGCCTGAACTGATGGTTTTAGCGTGGGCGCATGGATGACAGCACCCTGGCCGTCAGCGAGTCGGCCGTCCGTGCGGCGCGTGAACTGCGCGTGCTCTTCGGCAGGCTGCGGCGCAGACTGCGCGAGGTCGCCGACACCCAGGACCTCACGCCGTCCCAGACGTCTCCGTGCTCAGCCGGCTGAGCAAGGAGGGCGCCGCATCCGCGAGCGCCCTGGCCGCCGCCGAGCACGTACGCCCGCAGTCGGTCGCCGCCACGCTCGCGGTGCTCGCCGAGCGCGGGCTGATCGAGCGCCGCCCGGACCCCGAGGACGGCCGCCGCCAGCTGGTCACCCTGACCGAAGCGGCCTGGCAGTACCTCGAGGAACCCGGCAGGTCCGCGAGGAATGGCTGGCCAGGGCCCTACAGGAGCGCTACACCGACGCCGAGCGGCAGACCGTGCTGGAAGCGATGACCCTGCTGGAACGGCTCCTGAAACCGTGATGAGCAACCCGTGCGCGCCGTCCGGGCGCTGCGCCGCTCCCCCGGCGGCACGCCGAACGCCTTCGACCGCGGCTCATCGCGCCGATGGTCCTCGGCGTCGGTGCTGAACCCGGTCAACTCCTCGATGATCGCTGTGGCGCTGGTGCCGATCGGCGGCGCGCTCGGGGCGCCGCCGCGCAGACGGCCTGGCTGGTCTCCGCGCCTCTACCTGGCCACCGCCGTCGGGCAGCCCGTCGTCGGACGGCTGGTCGACCTCTACGGCCCGCGCCGCCTGTACCTGCTCGGCACGGCACTGGTCGGGACTCGCCGGGCTGCTCGGCGCCCTCGCCCCGCACCCTGGGCGTCCTGGTCGCCGCCCGGGTGCTGCTCGGGTTCGGCACCTGCGCCGGCGTATCCCGGCCGCGATGTACCTGATCCGCAGCGAGGCCGGCGCACCGGGCAGGACAGTCCGGCCGGAGTCCTGACCGCGCTCGCGGTCGCCAGCCAGACCGTCGCCGTCGTCGGCCCCACCCTCGGCGGGCTGCTCATCGGCCTCGGCGGCTGGCGCACCATCTTCCGCGTCAACGTCCCGCTGTCCCTGGCCTGTCTGGTCCTCGGCGTCGCGGCGGCTGCCGAGGACGCCGACGACGCCCGGCAGATCGCGCGCGCGCCCGGCGAACGGCCGCGCGAGCCGCGTGGACCTCGCCGGGCATCGCCCTGTTCGCCGCCATGCTCACCGCGCTGATGCTGTTCCTGATGAGCCCGAGGCCGCCGCACTGGTACCTGCTGGTGCTCACCGCCGTCGCGGCGGCCGGCTTCGCGGCCCGGGAGCTGCGGGTCGCCGAGCCGTTCATCGACCTGCGGGTGCTCGGCGGCAACGGCCCGCTGCTGGCCACCTTCGGCCGCAAGTTCCTGGCCTACATCATCGTCCTACGCCTTCCTCTACGGCTTCACGCAGTGGCTGGAGGACGGGCGCGGGCTTCCGCCGCCGGCGGCCGGGCTCGTCCTGCTGCCGATGTTCCTGACCGGGATCCTCGTCTCCACCATCACCGGCCGGCGCCAGGAGTGCGCGGCAAGCTGCGTCGTCGGCAGCGTCGCCCAGATCGTCGCCTGCGCGCTGCTGCTGGTGCTGCACGCCGGGCAGCGCCATCTGGCTGCTGGTCGGCGTCGGCCGTGGTCGTCGGCGTGCCGCAGGGCCTCAACAGCCTCGCCAACCAGAACGCCCTCTACCACCAGGCCGATCCCGCCCGGATGGGCTCCTCCGCCGGGCTGCTGCGCACCTTCATGTACCTCGGCGCGATGGTCGCATCGGCGGCGGACGCGGCCTTCTTCAGCGCACGGCGCCGACACCGCCGGCCTGCACCACCTGGCCGTCTTCATGCTCGCCGGCGCCGTGCCTGCTCCTGGCGGTCACCCTGCTCGACCGCTCACTGCGCCGGGTCGGCCCGCTCCAGGTCCGACCGCGACACGCCCCGCTCCCCAGACCCCCGACACCAGCCCGGCCCCCGTCGGAGCCGACAACAGCACAGAAAGTGCCACACCATGGCCCTCACCACGCTCGACCCGCGCACCGCGCTCGTCGTCATCGACCTGCAGAACGGCATCGTCGGCCGCGCCCACCGCCCCGTACCCCGGCGCCGACGTCGTGGCCCGCTCGGCGCGCTGGCCGACGCCTTCCGCGGCCCACGGCCTCCCGGTCGTCCTCGTCCGGGTCACCGCCGCCGCCGACGGCGCGGACGCCGTCCCCGGCCGTACCGAGGCCCCGCGCCGCCGGCGCAGCCTGCCCGAGGGCTGGGACGTCATCGTCGACGACCTTGCCGGGCACCCCGGGGACATCATCGTCACCAAGCGGAACTGGGGCGCCTTCTACGGCACCGACCTCGATCTCCAGCTGCGCCGCCGCGGGGTCACCCAGATCGTGCTGGCCGGCATCGCCACCAGCATCGGCGTGGAGTCCACCGCCCGCGCCGCGCACGAGCACGGCTACCACGTCACCCTGGCCACCGACGCCATGACCGACCTGGACCCGCGAGGCGCACCGCAACAGCGTCGAGCGGATCTTCCCCCGGCTCGGCGAGCGCGGCACCACCGAGGAGATCCTGAACTGCTGGCCAAGACCCACGCCTGAGCCACGCGGGGCCCGCCCCTTGCGGGCCCACCGGGTCCGCAAGGGGCGGTCCCTAGAAACCGCCGAGGAACGCGTCAGCTTCCGGGCGCCGCGCCGAACACCCGCTCCGTGCCCGCCTTCGCCCGGTAGGTGACCTCCCCGCCCGGCACGCAGTCGCCGCGCACGGTGAGGTCTCGGGTGCGGGAGGCGTGCACCGTGATCCGGGTGGCGCGGCCCGCGGACCACTCGATGTCCACCGTCGCCCCGCCTCGGGCCCGCAGCCCCCGCACCGATCCGCCGGCCCAGGTCGAGGGCAGCGCGGGCAGTACCTCGATGACGTCGTACTGGCTCTGCAGCAGCATCTCGGCGACGCCGGCGTGGCGCCGAAGTTGCCGTCGATCTGGAACGGCGGGTGGGTGTCCAGAGGTTGGGCAGCGTGCGAGGCCGTCAGCTGTTCGGAGAGCATCTTGTGCGCGTGGTCGCCGTCGCGCAGCCGCGCCCAGAAGTTGATCTTCCAGGCCTTGCTCCAGCCGGTGCCACCGTCGCCGCGCGCGAGGAGCGACACCTTCGCGGCCTCGGCCAGCTCGGCGTGCCAGCGGTTCGATCTGCCGGCCCGGGTGCAGGGCGAACAGGTGGGAGACGTGCCGGTGGTCGTCGTTCGGGTCGTCCAGGTCCGTCTTCCACTCCTGGAGCTGGCCCCACGAGCCGATCCGCAGCCCGGGTCGAGGGCGGCGAGCGCCGCTTCGAGCTCGGTCGCAGAAGCGCGGTCCTCGCCGAGGATCTCGGCGGCCTCCAGGGTGTTGGTGAACAGGTCCCAGACGATCTGCTGGGACATCGACGCGCCGGCGGTGAAGTCGCCGTGCTCGGGCGAGTAGCTGGGTGACACGACCAGCGTGCCGTCGCGCGGGTCCTGCGCAGGTTGTCCAGCCAGAACTCGGCGGCCTCCTTCATCACCGGGTAGGCGGTGGCGCGCAGGTAGTCGGTGGAGCCGGTGAAGCGGTAGTGCTCGTAGAGCTGCTGGTGAGCCAGGCGGCGGCCTCCGGGAACCAGAAGGCGGTGGGCCAGTCGTGCACCCCGGTGAACCCGAAGGGGTTGGTCTCGTCGTGGACCACCCAGCCCCGGCAGCCGAACATCTCGCGCGCGCTGGCCCGCCCGGGCTCCCGCATCGCGTCCACATAGTCGGCGTAGGGCGCGGTGGTCTCGGCAGGTTCGCCGCCTCGGCGAGCCAGTAGTTCATCTGCAGGTTGATGTTGACGTGGTAGTCGGCCGACCAGGCGGCGTCGGTGCTCTGTTCCACACGCCCTGCAGGTTGGCGGGCAGTGATCCAGGCCGCGAGGAGCCGATCAGCAGGTAGCGGCCGTACTGGAAGAAGAGCGCTTCCAGGGCGCGGTCGACCTCGCTCGCGCCGTCCGTGTAGCGGGCGAGGAGCTGGTCGGTGGGCACATCGGCGGCGGCGGCCTGCCCGATGTCGAGCACGACCCGGCCGAACAGTGCGCTGTGGTCGGCGACGTGGCGGGCCCGCAGTGCCGGGTGGGCCCGGTCGGCGGCGGCGTCGACGGCGCGGGTGAGCGCCAGGTGCGGATCGTCGCCCCGGTAGCGGGGATAGCTGTCGGCATAGTCCGTGCCTGCGGCGAGCACGAAGTGGGCCTCGTCGGCTCCGGTGAGGGTGAGGCTGCCGTCGGCGCCGGCGGTGAGCGTGCCGCCCTGGTGCCGCAGGCGGAGCTGGGCCTCGAAGCGCATGCCGTTGTCGGCGAGCGTGCCGCGCACGGTGAGCCGGTCGCCCTGGGCGGTGGCGCTGAAGTCGTCGCGGGGTGAGGTGTAGCGGAGGGTGAATCCGACGGATCCGGGCCGGTCGGCGGCGAGCCGGGCGACGATCACTCCATCGGGGTACGAGGCGAAGTACTCGCGCGTGTGGCGGACGTCCTGGTCGGTGTAGGTGACCGTGGCGGTGCCGGTGGCGAGGTCCAGGGCGCGGCGGTAGTCGGCGGGCGTGGCGGGCGGGGCGCCGGGGATGTCGAGGTGCAGGTCGCCGAAGGTCTGCTGGGCGCCGTAGCCGCGCCGGGCCTGGCCGAGCTGGGCCACGGTCTCCTCGGGAGTGAGCGTGATCCGTTCGTCGAGCTGCTGCTGGACGGCGGCCACGGCGCCCGGCCGCGGCTCGCGCCAGTTGCCACTGTCGTAGCCGTCGGCGGCGCCCGGGCCGCCGGTCCACAGCGTCTTCTCGTTGAACTGGAGGTGCTCCGAGGGAAGGGTGCCGAAGATCATCGCGCCGAGGGCGCCGTTGCCCACGGGCAGCGCCTCGGTCTCCCAGTCGGTGGCGGGCGCCGTGTACCAGAGCATCAAGTCATCGGATGTATCCGATGTGCGGCCAGCAGCGGACGCCGTGCCACTCAAGGCGTTCGCCGCCAGGGCAAGCACGCCTGCTCCGCCAACAGCGGACTTCATGGTCGTTCTTCGCGTCAGGCCATCAGACATATCCCTGACGCTAGAGGTCCGACCTTTGTTCGGCAAGGCATGAGGCCGTACTCATAGTCCGGCACCGTGCCCGGCCTGCCGCGTCAGGCTCAGCCGGCCTGGAAGAGCTCGGCGGGCAGTGGCTTCAGCAGGGCGTAGAGATCGTCGGTGATGGGCCGGTCCCAGGCGGCGATGGTGACCAGGACCCCGTCGCTGCGGTCGAACTGCACGCAGGAGATACGGCTCTCGGAGAGCTTGATGCGGCGGACGACCAGCAGATTGTCGCCCTGCAGCACGGGAATGTCCTCGGAGCCGACGATGGTGACGTCTTCTTCGTTCTCCAGCGCGAGCAGGAGCTGTTCCACCTCGAAGGGGATCTCGCCGTCTTCGAGGTCGCGGGCCGGGGAGCCCTCAGGAAGATTTCCGATGATCATGGCGGGCCCGCGTCCACCGAAGAGGTCGTAGCGCAGGAACACGCCCTGGCAGCTGCCGTCGGGCGCGGGCAGCAGCCCCGCACCGAGATTACCCGGCCAGTCCCCGGGATCCATGGCCAGGACGTCGAAGTCCGGGCCCGTGGGTGTGGCGGGGTTGCGGCGGCGGAGGAAGGACATGCGGACATGGTACGTGGCCGACATGGGGGTACCGGTACCCGGCGGGCCTTGGTGACTGTCCTGGCCGTGCCACAGTTCGGACGCACTGGCTAGGAGGGCGCGCCCGCGTCGCCGGGGCTCTCCGGGCGCTGGAAGGTCGCGTACAGCAGCCAGAGCGACGGGATCAGCAGGACGGCGCCGACGGCCAGCGAGATCAGGCAGGCCACCAGCACGGACGAGGCCGAGACGGTGTCCGTCACGGTGGTGTCGGGGACGAGCATGTGCGGGTACTGGGCGGCGCCCCAGGACCAGAGGATGGCGGCCACCGCGAGCGCCGCGACGGTCCGGGCGGCGACATAGCGCCGCCGGGCCAGCAGCCCGAGGTTCACGAGGCCCGCGGCGGCGCCAATCACCACCAGCGGGAGCGCCCGGTGGGTGAGGCCGTGGAAAAGCACCGGCGCGTCCTCGTGCAGGACGGCGATGCCCGCGAGCGCCACCAGGCCGCTCAGCATGCCGCTGACCAACGCGCGCCGCTCGAAGCCCCTGGCCAGCAGGGCGTCGCCGGCCCGGGCGGCGTCCGCGCAGAGGTAGACCGCGGCGAGATGGGCGCAGGCCAGCACGGCGAGTACCCCGCCCAGAGCGGAGGTCGGGTTGATCCAGCTGGTCACGGCCGCGCCGCGGGCGATCCCTGGCGGCACCCGGCCGGACGCGATGCCGCCGGCGACGGTGCCCAGGAAGAACGGGGTCACCACGGAGGACACCGCGAAGCAGGCACCGAACAAACGCTGTTGCCACAGCTCGGTGCTGGCCTTGCGGAAAGCGAAGGCGGCACCGCGCGCGATGATCCCGAGAGCGGTGAGCGTCAGCGGTACGTACAGGGTGGACAGCACGGCGGCGAACACCGGCGAGAAGCCCGCCCACAGCAGGACCAGTACGAAGATCAACCAGACGTGGTTGGCCTCCCACACCGGGCCGATGCTGTGCTCGATGAGCCTGCGCTGCGGGCTTCCGCGACGCGCACGCCCGGCGAGCAGATCCCAGAATCCGGCGCCGAAGTCGGCCCCGCCGAACAGCGCGTAGCAGGTCAGGCCGGTCCACATCACGGCAAGTGTCACATCGGCGAGCACGGCCGCCGCCCTCTTGCGCCACGCGCTGCACGCCACGGGCCCCGGTTGGCGGACGGCCCGCCCGACTCAGGTGACGGGATAGCGCTGAACATCGCTCTCCTGGGGCGCGATCGGTACCGGGGTGGTGCGGGTAAGGCGCCGCAGGACGTACACCGTGGCCACCGTCATGGCCGTGTACACGGCGAGCACCAGCCACAGCCCGATCCCCAGCCCTCTCGCCGGGTTGACCGCGTCCCGTACCCGCATCACGCCCCAGACGATCCAGGGCTGCCGCCCCAGTTCCGTGACGCTCCAGCCGCATTCCAGGGCGACCACGGCGGCGGGCCCGCAGACGGCGGCGACCAGCAGGAACGGCCGTACGCCGCGCAGATCGGCCAGGTCGCGACCGGTGCGCCGGGCCCGCCACCAGCCGAGCAGCAGCAGGGCGCCCATGGTGAGCAGCAGCATGCCGATGCCCACCATCACGTCGAACGCGAGATGCACGGCGGTCACCGTGGGCCACTGGTCGCGCGGCACCTCGTTCAGTCCCTTCACGACGGTCTCGGGTGAGTAGCCGACCAGGAGCGACAGGCCGTCGGGGATCTCCAGCCCGTACTGGAGCCCTTCGTGGCCGTTCGAGGCGCCGAGGATGGTGAGCGGGACGTGCGAGGCGGTCCGGTACACGCCCTCGATGGCGGCCAGCTTGACCGGCTGGTTGGTCGCCAGGAACCGCGCCTGCCAGTCGCCGACGACGAGCTGGAAGGGTGCCACGAGCGCCCCCAGCGAGAACGGCAGCAGGAATCCCGTCCGGTGGTAGGTGTCCCGCCGGCCGCGCAGCAGTGCGACGGCGTACACGGAGGCGGTCGCGAAGGACGCCACCATGAGCGCGGCGAGGATCATATGGACGCTCTGCGGGCCACTCGCCGGGTTGAGCATCGCCGCCCAGGGGTCGACGCGGGCGAGTGTGCCGTCGGGGCGCAGGGTGAAGCCGCGCGGCTGGTTCATCCAGGCGTTCGCGCAGACCACGAAGAACGCCGAGGTGATTCCCGCGATGACGATCGGCACGCCGGTCAGCAGGTGCCGCCTGGGCGGCAAGCGGTCCCACGCGTACAGATAGATGCCCAGGAAGATCGCCTCGATGAAGAAGGCGATGCCCTCCAGGGCGAACGGCAACCCGATGACCTGCCCGAACCGCCCCATCAGACCGGGCCACAGCAACCCGAGTTCAAAGCTCAGGATGGTGCCCGACACCGCACCCACGGCGAACAGCACGCCCATGCCGCGGGCCCAGTGCCGGGCCAGCAGGCGGTGCGCGGGATTGCCGGTGCGGATGCCGTACCACTCGGCCGCGAGAGTGAGCAGCGGCAGGCCGACACCGAGGCAGGCCACCACGATGTGCCAGGCGAGCGAGAACCCCATCTGGGCGCGTGCAGCGGACAGGTCCCCCGCGCGCGCCGCGACCGTCAGACCGGTCATCCAGGACGTCCCACGGCTCGTACGGGCACGCCGCGACGCGCACTGCCGGACGGGTTCATAAAGGCTCCTGGGCCGGGCGGGCGGGATATATCGGGTATACGCGGTGCAAAGAGCAGGGCTACCACCGCGGGGCGCGGCCCAAACCGCCCCGGCTCCCGGGCCGGGCCGCGCGCACCTGCCGCTATGTCGTCCCTCGTGACACCGCGCCGTCAGGCCGTCTGCTCGGCCTGCTGGGCGGGCGGGACGACCGCGACCGGGCTGGCCGCGTGCAGCAGGACGGCATGTGTGACGGAGCCCAGCATCCGGGCCGCGCGTGCCAGGCGCCGGTGGTGGCGGCCGACGACCACGAGCACCGCATCCTGTGAGGCGGCGACCACATGTCCTGCCGCATCCCCCGGCAGCACCTTCGGCACGACGGCCACCTGCGGGTGGGACTGGCGGTAGGGGCGGAGGATGTCGTCCAGTTGGTCGGCGGTCGCCGCCTGCGCCGCTTCCTGGTCCTCGGCGGTGGGCATGAAGTCGCCGGGCGCCGCCCAGACGTAGTTGGGCCACGGATAGGCGCAAACCACCTCAAGCACGGCCGCGTGCCGGGCGGCCTCGGCCCAGGCGAACGCGAGGGTGTGGTCGTCGGGCGCGTCGGCGGAGACGCCGACCACCACCCGCGGCCCGCTGGTCGCGGGCGCCGCGCCGGGCACTTCGCGCCCGGGTCTGGGCACCACGACGACGGGGCAGGGCGCATCGCGGGCGACGGCGATCCCGTTCGAACCGAGCAGCAGACTCGCGAAGCCGCCGCGGCCCCGCGAGCCGAGCACCAGCAGCTGGGCGGCGCCGCCCTGCTCGGGCAGCACGGTGCCGGGGGTGCCCGCCAGGCTGCTGCTGTCCGTCGGCGGCAGACCGGGGCGGCCCGCGAGCGAGTTCAGCGCGCGGGCCAGCACCAGATCCTCCGCGGGCGGTTCGGGGCTCGCGGTCAGGGCGCCGGGCTGCGTCCATGTGGCGTACGGGCGCACATGGACGAGACGCAGCGGCGCGGCGCGCAGCTGTGCCTCCGCCAGGGCCCAGTCCAGGGCGCGCAGGCTGCCTTCCGAGCCGTCGACGGCCACTACGACGGGCAGCGTGCTCATGGGTTCCTCGTCTCCGGCGCCGAGCCGCGGGCGGCCGGCCAGGGCGGCCGGCCCGCCCGGTCGGGCCAGGTCGGGCCCCCCGGATCAGGTCAGATCGAATTCTCCCTCGCGGGCTCCCAGCACAAACGCACCCCACTCGTCGGGGGTGAAGATCAAAGACGGGCTCTGCGGACGGCCGCCGTTGCGCATCGCGATGAAACCCTCGACAAACGCTATCTGGACATCTCCGAATCCACGGCTGCTGGAGTGCCAGTCCGCGTTGCTCAGGTCGAGGTCCGGCTTGTCCCAGCCCGCGAGCGGGTACTGCCGCGTGGTGCTGTCGGCCACGTCCGTGCTCCTCCCGGTTCAATCACCGCGGTCAGCCTAGCGATCGGCCCGGGCGCCGCACAGGGCACCACGGAGGCGTGTGGGACGCGGCAGGTCAGGGCGGGCCGGCCGCTGTCCGGCCGGTGCGCAGCGACGGCCCGCCGCGCGGGCCCGCCGGCCTTGACGCGGGCCGCCGGCTGCCGGGTCACCGGCATCCGCGGTGATGAGGCCCGGCGTCCCGCAAGAGCGCTGGAGCGCAGGAAAGGCGCGCCCGCGCGCCCCGCGCCCGTACCGCCCGCCCCGCGCCCCCTCGTATCGCCTTACCGCCCCAGCACCGCCATGGCCGCGTTGTGCCCGCCGACACCGCTGACCCCGCCGCCGCGCACCGCGCCCGCCCCGCACAGGAACACGTTGGCATGGCGGGTCGCCACGCCCCAGCGGCCGGTTCCCTCGGCGGCCCACGGGAACGACAGGTCGCCGTGGAAGATATGACCGCCCGGCAATCTGAGGTCCCGCTCCAGGTCGAGCGGTGACTTCGCCTCGATACACGGCCTGCCGTCGGCGTCCCGAGCGAGACAGTCCTCGATCGGCTCGGCGAGGTGCGCGTTGAGCTGGGCCAGTGTCGCCTGCAGCAGTTGATCGCGGACGACGGTGTTGTCGTGCCGGAAGAGCCGGGCGGGCGTGTGCAGTCCGAACAGGGTGAGGGTGTGCCAGCCGCGTTCGGCGAGTCGAGGGCCGAGGATGGTCGGGTCGGTGAGCGAGTGGCAGTAGATCTCCGAGGGCGGCGCGGTGGGCGGGATGCCTGCCGCGGCCTCGTCGTGGGCGCGGGCCAGCTCGTCGTAGCCCTCGGCGATGTGGAAGGTCCCAGCGAACGCCTCCCGCGGGTCCACGGAGGTGTCGCGCAGCCTCGGCAGCCGCTCCAGCAGCATGTTGACCTTGAGCTGGGCGCCTTCCGCCGGTGCGGGCGGCTCCTCGCCGAGCAGGGTGGCGAGCTCCTGGGGCGAGGTGCCGGCCAGCACATGGCGGGCGGCGACAGTGCCTTCGCCGAGTGCGGTGCGGTACGTCACCTCGGCCGTGTGGCCGTCGGTCTCGGCGCGGATGACCTCATGCCCGGTGGCGATCTCGGCACCCGCGGCGCGCGCGGCGGCGGCCAGCGCGTCGGTGAACGCGCCCATGCCGCCCACCGGCACGTCCCAGTCGCCGGTGCCACCGCCGATCACGTGGTACAGGAAGCAGCGGTTCTGCAGCAGTGACGGGTCGTGGGCGGACGTGAACGTCCCGATCAGAGCGTCGGTGAGCACCACACCCCGGACCAGGTCGTCCTCGAAGTGCTCCTCGATGGCGGCCCCGAGGGGCTCCTCGAAGAGCATCCGCCAGGAGTCCTCGTCGTCGATGCGGCGGCGCAGTTCGTCGCGGGTCGGCAGGGGCTCGGTCAGGGTGGGGAAGACGCGTTCGGCGACGTGCCGGGTGCGCTCGTAGAAGGCGAGCCACGCCGCGTGGGCGCGCTCGCCGCCGGTCAGCCGGGCGAAGGAGGACCGGGTGCGCTCCGCCGCGCCGGGGCCCGCGGCGACCAGCAGTCCCGACGGCGACCGGCCCCCGGCGGGTGTGTACGGCGTGTAGGAGGAGACCGATCGCTTGCGGAGCCGGAAGTCGAGCCCCAAGTCGGCCACGATGGTCGCCGGCAGCAGGCTGATCAGGTACGAGTACCGGGAGAGGCGCGCGTCGAGCCCGGCGAACGGACGAGAGGACACGGCCGCGCCGCCGGGGCCGCCGAGCCGCTCCAGGACGACCACCGATCGTCCGGCGCGGGCCAGATAGGCGGCGGCCACCAGGGCGTTGTGTCCTCCGCCGATGATCACTGCGTCATAGGCATCACGAGCAGGCATGGTCCTTCGTAGCATGCGAAGATCGCGGCGGCCAGAGGTGGCCCGGTGTGCGATGCGCCGGCCGGTGTTCCGGCGCCCGGCGGCGAGGCTGCCAAAGCCGGCCCTGCTGGCACGGTCAGCCGCCGCCCGCCGCGTGCCGTCGGCGCAGGGCCGCCACCCGGCGGTAGACCTCGACGGCTTCGGGGCCGCGGCCGAGTTGTTCCAGGCAGTGGGCTTCGTCGTTGTGCGCGGCCAGGGTGTCGGGGTGGTCGACGCCCAGGGAACGCGTGCGTGCCGCGGCCACCGCGCGGTACTCGGGCAGCGCGTCGGGCCAGCGGCCGAGCCAGCCGAGGGCGACGGCGATCTCACGGCGGCTGACGAGAGTGTCCGGGTGGTCGGCGCCCAGGATGCGGGCGCGGATCGCGGCCACGTCGCGCCCTTCCGCGAGGGCCTCCTCCCAGCGGCCGAGACGCCCGAGGTTGACGCCGAGGCCATGCCGGGCGCGCAGGGTCTCCGGGCCGTGCGGTCCGTGCACGCGGGTGCGGTCCTCGACCAGGCCGCGGTAGAGCTCCAGGGCCTCGGCGCTGCGGCCGATCCTGCCCAGGCTGATGCCGATCTCGTAGCGGGCGGCGAGGGTGTCCGCGTGGTCGGCGCCGAGGATGCGGGCGCGAGCCGCGGCGACGGCGCGGTAGAAGTCCAGCGCCTCGCTCCAGCGCCCGAGCAGGCCCAGGACGTAGGCGACTTCGTACTGCGTCACCAGGGTGTCGGGGTGGTGCGCGCCGAGCACGCGGGCGCGGGCCGCGGCGACCTCGTAGGCCATCCGGCAGGACTCCTCCAGGCGGCCGAGTCTGCTCAGGTTGAAGGCGAGGTTGTGGCGGCAGCGCAGGGTGTCGGGATGCTCGGGGCCCACGATGCGCTCCCGGGCCGCGAGTACCGCCGTGTAGACCTGGTGGGCCTCCTGGTGGCGGCCGAGCTGGCCGAGTTCGAACGCGGTCTCCTGCAGGGTCGCCAGTGTGTCGGGATGGTCGGGCCCGAGCACTCTGGTCCGGCCCGCGAACACGTCGCCGTACTCGGCCAGCGCGGCGGCGGCGCGCCCGGTGCGGCTGAGGCTGAACGCCACCTCATGGCGGCTGGCGAGCGTGTCCGGGTGCTCGGCGCCGAGCACCCGCAGCCGCTCGGCGGCGACCACACGGTGCACCTCTTCGGCCTCGGCCCAGCGGCCCAGCCTGCCCAGGCTCAACCCTGCGTCGTGCCGGGAGGCGAGCACGGCGGGCGCGTCGGCGGCGGCGGGCGCCTGCGCGGCGGCCCGGCCGGGGTCCGACTGGGCGGCGCCGGTGGGGCGGGCCCCGCCCGGACGGCCCGCGGCCGTGCCCTGGGCCGGCGCGCCCGCGGGACGTGCGCGGCCGGGGCCGGCGTCCGTGCGGGCGGTCCAGGCGGCGGTGAGGCCCGCGGCGGCGTCGGGAGGCGTGCTGCGCAGCAGGCCGGCGCCGGTCGCCTTGGGGCCGGTGGTCATGCCCGTGGTCCAGGGCGGCAGGCCCCGAGCGTCGAGTTCCGCCGGCCCGGGAGCGGTGCCCGGCGCGCCGCGGCCGTGCGGCGACACGCCGGTGCCCCGTTCGGCGCCGGGCGGCCGGCTGGCCGGGATGCGGCCCGTGTGGATGCGGTGGCTCAGCTCGCGGGCGTCACCGGGCCGTGCGTCGGGCTCCTTCGCGAGCAGGTCGAGGATGATGTCCTCCAGGTACCCGGGCAGCTCGGTGCGGAGGCGGCGCGGAGGCTCGGGTGGTGTGTCACGGTGTCCGACGAGCACCGCCCAGGCGTCCTCCAGGTCGAACGGCGGCGCTCCGGTGGCGATCTCGTAGAGCACGCAGCCCAGCGAGTACAGGTCGCTGCGGTGGTCGACGTAGCCGCCCGCGATCTGCTCGGGCGACATGTAGTGCGGGGTGCCCATCGCGATGCCGGAGCCGGTCAGACGCTGGGTGAAGCCGATGTCGTGGCCGAGCCTGGCGATGCCGAAGTCGCAGATCTTCACGGTGCCGTCGGAGAGCCGCATGATGTTCGCGGGCTTCAGGTCGCGGTGCACGATGCCCTGTTCGTGCGTGTAGGCGAGGGCCGCGGCGACCTGGTCGGCGACCTCTTCGATCTCGGTGACCGGCAGCGCACTGCGGGGGTGTTCGTCCTCGCCATCAACTGGCTCAGGTTGTCGCCCGTCCAGGAGCTCCATGACCAGGTACAGCACGCCCTCGTGCTCGCCGAAGTCGTGCACCACGGTGACGCCGCGGTGCTGCAGGGACGCGGCCACCCGCGCCTCCCGGCGGAAGCGCTCTCGCATCACCCGGGCGAACGACTGGTCCTGCTGCTGCGTCAGGGGCTTGAGGCACTTGACGGCGACCTTGCGGCCCAGCGACTCGTCCCTCGCCCGCCACACCTCGCCCATGCCACCGCGCCCGATCAGTCGAGCAGCCGGTAGCGGCCCTGGATGAGCCTGGCCTCCGCCATCTTCGGCGTCACGCACGCCCCCGTCACCTCGCCGCGCCCTCCCCTGATCCGTCCAGTATGGCGACCCGGGTGCCGAGTCCGTACGGCGCCGGGACGGCTGCCGGGGCCGAGGCGTGCCATGGCGCGCAGGATGTTCTTGGGCGGGAGTTGCCAGCGTACGCGGCCGGGGACGCGGCGCAGCACGGCACCGGTGACACGCAGCTGCCGGGTCACGCCTGGCCGGTGGCGGTGCCGGCACGGCCGTACAGCTCCTGGGCGTACGGCGGCAGCGTGGCGTACGCGAGATGCGCCACGCAGCGGCCACAGCATCGCCCGTACGGGAACCAGTGCCGGGTGGACCGGGGGGCGCCGCAGGAAGGCGTCGACGTCCCGGGCCTCGGGGGTCGCGGCGAGCTCGGGCCGCACTGCCTCGAAGTAGCGGGCGAGCGGCCGCCTGATCGGCCGGTACGTCATCGGGGTCGAGGCCGACCAGAGGGGCGCCCGCGGTGCACTGCTCGGCGATGTACCGGTCGGCCTGCGCGTCGGTGAGCGGGAAGCCGGAGCGGCGCACGACGTGCAGATAGGAGGCTATCTCCGCGCAGTGCACCCACAGCAGCAGATCGGGCTCGCCGATGCCGTACCGCTGCCCGGTGGCGGGGTCGGTGGCGGTCAGCAGGGGTGGATCTTCCGGACCCGGGCGCCCGCCCGCTGCGCGGCGCCGGTGGTGCCGTAGGTGGTCGCGGCCACGAAGCGGGCGGTGCGCATCAGCCGCCCCCAGGCGTCCCGGCGGAAGTCGGAGTTCTGCATAACGCCGCGCACCGCGCGCGGGTGCAGTGCCTGAAGGTACAGGGCACGCACGCCCGCCACCCACATCATCGGATCGGCGTGCAGCTGCCAGGTCACCGATGAGGGCCCGAAGAGCCCCGCATCACCCTCGTCAGCCCCCCGCCCGCGCCCCTCCCGCACCCCTCCCGCACCCCTTCCCGTCCCGCAAGCGCACCAAGGCCCGGCCATACCGCCGGCGTCCCGCCGCGCCGCGCCCCTCGGGCGGGCGGAGCCCTCCCAGGCTACGCACGCGGTACCCGGCTGAACGTCTCGGCGGTGCCCACGTGTTCCCGGTGTGCACGGGTGCGTCCGGACGAGCGCGGCCGGGTCGAGTACGCGGCACCGGGGCTCCGGTGCCGACACGAACCGGGCCTGGTGCGCGGAGGTGGTGCGGCGCACCGGGCCGCGTGCCGCGCGCGCCGGCCCGTATCGGCATGGCGCGCGCTCGCAGGGCAGGCGTGTGCGGCGGATCGGCGCGGTCGCCGCACAGGGCAGCGCCTGTGTCGCCCAGTACAGGCCGCCGCCCCGGCGGCACCGTGGCGGTGCCGTGACCGGGGCGGGCCGTCAGCCGAGGATGGCGAGGAAGTCCGTGCAGGCGCGTGCGCACTCCCGGCAGGCCGCCGCGCACTCCCCGGCGCCCTCGTACCGGTCGCATACGTGGGCGCACTCCAGGCACATCGCCCTGCACCACTCGACCTGGATCCGCATTCCGTACTCGTCCTGATGCGCCTGCTCCGACAGCATGGCGCAGGTCGCGTCGCAGACCTCCGTGCACAGCACGGCCTGCCGGCGCAGCTCATGGCCCACGCCCGCCTCGCCGGGGCCCGCGAAGCTCACCCGGCCCGCACAAATCCTGGCGCAGTCGGCGCAGGCCTGTGCGCAGGCGAAACCCTCTTCCAGAAACGCGACGAGATCCTGCCGGTCCGCCGCGTGCCAAGCCGTGGACGTCACCGTTCGGCTCTCCTCTCCGAGCTCCCTCGCTCCGCTCGCGCCTGGCCGTTCACCCGTCCCGCCAGGGCATGCTGCGGGTAGCCCCGGCCCCGCCGCGCAAACCCCGCCGCCCGCCCTTTCCGGGCGGAGCCGACCGGTGTACGGCCCGGCGGTCCACGGCGCCGCCGAGAACGGGGCCGCGTTCCTGTCGCGGATACCCGGCGCCGCAATCCGCACAGGAGTACGATCTTCTATACCTGGAGTGGCGCATCGGACCTGTCTACACGGGATCATCCCGGGCAGACACAGGACGAGGGCCACCGGGGCTCACGGGGGTGATGGTGCGGTGAGAGCGAACAAGCCGGCAGACGGCGAACCGGTGCACTGGGCAGCGGGCGGCGACGGGCACCCAGCGTCCATCGCCCAGGCACGCGCGCTGGCCCGCAGCAGGCTGCACGGCTGCGACGCGCGGCTCGTCGACGACTGTCTGCTGATCGTCTCCGAACTGGTCACCAACGCCATCCGGCACGGCGGCGGCCTCGTCCGCTGCGAGGTGGCCGCGCTGCCGGGCCGTATCACCGTCAGCGTCCAGGACCTCAGCAGCGAGTTGCCCACCGTGGCACGGCCGTCGGGGAACTGGCTGCCGGGCGGCTACGGCTGGCAGCTGGTGTGCCGCCTCGCCAAGCAGGTCACCATCAGCCTGCTGGAGGGCGGCGGCAAGGCCATCCACGTCAGCATCGCCCATAGCTCTCCCGCCCCGGCCGGATCCGCGTCCGAGCAGGTCAAGGTCCCAGGAGTGGCACGCCAGCCGGGCCACGCACAGCACGTCGCCGCCGCGCACACCGGATGAGTCAGGGCGACATGGGCGCGTCCTGGTCCTGGGACGATCCCGGCGCGCTCGCCACGGCGTGCCGCGTGATCCGAGCCGCCGGGCGTGGCGGAGCGCGGTGAAGAAATCGAGCTGGTCGCCGACGAACTGACCGACCCTGTGCTCGTCCGCACCGCAGGCCCTGCGACGGTGACGGCGCGGCAGATGTCCCTGTGGCGGCAGGTGTTCCGGCCGGGCGGACTGCCGGGTGCTCAGGGCGGGCTGTCCAGATGATCCGGATGCTCGTCGCGGGCGGACAGAAAGCGCAGCGCCACGGCGGCATGGCAGGCGACGCCGGCCGCGAGGGCTCCCTCGTCGATGTCCGCCCGGCCGGAGTGCAGCTCAGGGGCCTCTTCCGGTGTCAGAACCGGCGGGCGGACCCCGAGGAAGGCCAGCGCGCCCGGAACCTTGGCCAGGACGTAGGAGAAGTCCTCCGCGGTCATGCCGGGCTCGGGCAGCACCCGCACCCGGTCGTCGCCCAGGACACCCGCCGCGGTGCGGTGCACGAAGGCGGTGAACCCGGCGTCGTTGACCGTCGGCGCGTACCCCGGCGTGATGGTGACCTCGGCCCGTGCGCCGTGCGCCGCGGCGATGCCAGCGGCGACCTGGGCAACCGTCGTGTGCAGCAGCGCACGGGTGGTGGCCGACAGGGTGCGCAGGGTGCCGGCGAGTTCGGCGGTCTCCGGGATGACGCCGGATGCCGAGCCCGCGTGCAGCCGGCTGATGGTGAGGACCGCCGCGTCGGCCGCGGAGATCCTCCTGGTCATCGCCGTCTGCAGGGCCAGTACGACCTCACAGGCCACGGGCACGGGATCGCAGGCGGTGTGCGGGGCCGACGCGTGCCCGCCCCGGCCGCGCACCACGATGCGGATCCGGTCGGAAGCGGCCATCTGCGGACCTGGGCGTAGATGGACGGTGCCGCTTGGCAGCCTCGGCATCACATGCAGCGCGAACGCGGCGTCCACCGTGTGCCCGCCGGCTTCCAGCACTCCTTCGTCGATCATGTGCCGGGCCCCGTGGCAGCCCTCCTCCCCGGGCTGGAACATGAGGACCACCTGTCCGGCGATCCGCTCCCGGTGCGCGGCGAGCAGCCGCGCGGCTCCCACCAGCATGGCGGTGTGGGCGTCATGGCCGCAGGCGTGCATCGCGCCGGGCACCCGCGAGGCGAAGTCCCGTCCGGTCTCCTCGTGCACCGGCAGTGCGTCCATATCCGCGCGCAGCAGCAGGGCGGGACCCTGGCGCGCCCCGCGCAGGACCGCGGTCACCGACGTCAGTTCGCGTCCGGTGCGGATCTCCAGGCCGAGGCCGTCCAGGGCGCGCAGCACACGCTCCTGGGTGCGCGGCAGCTGCAGGCCGATCTCCGGGGCGGCGTGCAGCGACCGGCGCAGGGCGACGACACCGGCCGCGTACCGGCGGGCCTCGTCCAGGAGCGCACCGGGGCGCGGGTCCGGCAGCCGAACGGTAGGAGCGGGCGCGGGCGGCGACGGCGGGGAAGCGGCGGCCGCGGCGGTTGTGGCGCCGGCGTCGGGTCCGGTGCCGGCGTCGTTCCTCGTACCGTCGAAGGGTGTCATGGCGGCGGACTCCATCGGGGTGCGGACGGAAACGGCTCGGTACGGACCGGCACGGCTCGATACGCACGGGCCGGCTTCCGCCGAAGCGGACGGACGCCGATCGGGCGGCGGCGCACGCCACCCACGGCAGGTCCCAGGAATCCCCTGTCCGACCGCGGGGAGTTCGCCACTCCCGGATCCGTGCGATCCAGCCCTGCATGCATACCCGCCCATACCGCACACCACGCGGCGCCGTGGCGCGGCAGTCCGCGCAGCTCGGCGGCCACGAGGAACGGAGAAGGTGTCACCGGAGCCGCTCCCGCCCCCGACCGCCATGGCCGTCTCTCGGGCGAACACCCGCGGCCCGGTGAACCGCGCCGCGGGTGACATCGCGGACGGACCGGCCGTGGCAGAGTCGTCCCCGCCGCCCGCTGTCACCCGCGCCTGGCCCGTCTTGCGAACATTTGGTCAGCCGGCCGTGGTCATGGCGGGCCGCGCCCGGGTCCACCGTCGATCGCCTGGCTCAAGTACCAGGCTTAACATACCTGCGAGCAGCGCAAACCCACGGAACGAACCGCCCTGCCACCCGCACCAGGAGGAACCCGTGAAAATGTTGATCAACGTGGCGGAGACCGTCGTCGCGGACGCCCTGCGGGGCATGGCCTTGGCCCACCCCGAACTGGCGGTCGATGTGGAGAACAGGGTGGTGGTGCGCCGGGATGCGCCGGTCGCGGGCAAGGTCGCCCTGGTCTCCGGCGGCGGTTCGGGGCACGAGCCGCTGCACGGCGGGTTCGTGGGCCCCGGCATGCTGTCGGCCGCCTGCCCCGGTGAGGTGTTCACCTCTCCGGTGCCGGACCAGATGGTGCGGGCCGCCGCTGCCGTCAACAGTGGTGCGGGCGTGCTGTTCATCGTCAAGAACTACACGGGCGATGTGCTCAATTTCGACATGGCCGCGGAACTCGCGGAGGACGAGGACATCCAGGTCGCCAAGGTGCTCGTCAACGACGACGTGGCCGTCACGGACAGCCTGTACACGGCAGGCCGGCGCGGCACCGGTGCCACCCTGTTCGTCGAGAAGCTGGCCGGGGCCGCCGCCGAGGAGGGCCAGCCGCTGGAGCGGGTAGAGGCGATCGCCCGTCAGGTGAACGCCTCCACCCGCAGCTTCGGCGTCGCCCTGAGCGCCTGCAGCACCCCGGCCAAGGGCAGTCCGACGTTCGATCTGCCGCCGGGCGAGCTGGAGCTCGGCATCGGCATCCACGGCGAGCCGGGCCGTGAGCGGCGCCCCATGATGACCTCGCGGGAGATCGCGGACTTCGCCGTGGACGCCGTCCTGACGGACCTGGAGCCGAAGAACCCGGTACTTGTCCTGGTCAACGGCATGGGCGCCACCCCGCTGCTGGAGCTCTACGGTTTCAACGCGGAGGTCCAACGGGTATTGGCGGAGCGCCACGTGCCGGTCGCCCGCACGCTCGTCGGCAACTACGTCACCTCCCTGGACATGGCAGGAGCGTCCGTGACCTTGTGCCAAGTCGATGAGGAACTGCTGCGGTTGTGGGACGCTCCGGTGCGCACTGCGGGACTGCGCTGGGGCGTCTGACTGCCCGGCGTCCGTCCGGGCAGCCGCCCTACCGCGCCATGCCACGTGGTGCGTGGTGCGTGGTGCCAGGCATTTTCGGAACCGAATCAACTCTGATGAGGAGAGACCGTGCTCGATGCCGCATTCTTCCACCGCTGGATGACGGTGGCCGCCGCCTGGGTGGCGCGTGACGCGCAGCAGCTCACCGAGCTCGACTCACCGATCGGCGACGCCGACCACGGCAGCAATCTGCTACGTGGCTTCAAGGCGGTCAGCACGGCGCTGGAGGAGGAGCACCAGGAAACGCCGGGCGCCGTGCTCATGCTCGCGGGGCGGCGGCTCGTCTCCACGGTGGGCGGTGCGTCGGGGCCGCTGTACGGGACGCTGCTGCGGCGCACCGGCAAGGCGCTCGGTGACGCCGCCGAGGTCGACCGGGCCACGCTGGCGGGTGCGCTGCACACGGGCGTGAACGCGGTGGCGAACCTGGGCGGCGCGGCGCCCGGGGACAAGACCATGCTGGACGCGCTGCTGCCGGCCGCCGAGGCCCTTGAGCAGTCCTTCGCGGCGGCGCGCGCCGCCGCCGAGCAGGGCGCACTGGCGACCACACCGCTACAGGCCCGCAAGGGCAGGGCCAGTTACCTGGGTGAGCGCAGCATCGGGCACCAGGATCCCGGCGCGACGTCCTCGGCGCTGCTGATCGCGGCGCTCGCCGAGGCGGCCGGGGAGCTGGAGGGTTCCGGTGAGTGAGGGGAACGGGTCCGCGGCGGGCGGCGGCGCCCGGCAGGTCGGCGTCGTGCTCGTGTCGCACAGCGCGGCCGTGGCGTCGGCCGTCGCGGAACTGGCGACGGGCCTCGCGGGCGGCGGCGTCATCGCGCCGGTGGCACCCGCGGGCGGCACGGCGGACGGCGGCCTGGGCACCAGCGCCGAGCTGATCGCCGCGGCGGCGGCCCGGGTGGACCGCGGTGCGGGCGTGGCGGTCCTGGCCGATTTGGGCAGTGCGGTGCTCACCGTCAAGGCGCTCGTCGCCGAGGGCGACGAGCTCCCCAAGAACACCCGACTGGTGGACGCGCCGTTCGTGGAGGGCGCCGTGGCCGCGGTCGTGACGGCCTCCGCGGGCGCCGGTCTCGACGCGGTCGAGGCGGCGGCCACGGAGGCGTACAGCTACCGCAAGACCTGACACACAGCGTCAGGGGCCGCCCAGCCCGGCAGCGTCCGGCCCGGGCGGTGCGCGGTGGCGCAGGAGCGTGGCACGGCGTGCGGGAGCATGCAGGAGTGGCAGTGCAGACGGGTGGGCACGCGCACTGCGGGGTACGCGGGTCGCGGGGAGCATGAGACGAGGAGCCGCCCGTCATGACGCGGGCCGGCGGTGGTGAGCGGAGACCGGTCGCGCACGGCCGGCCCGGTCCGCCACGGCGGGCGCAAGCCCTGCTGGGCCAGTGGAGGTACCCCGTCACCTGCCCGGCGGCGGTCAACTCGCGGATGGTGCTCAGGCCGACTTGGCTCTACATGAGGCAGCACGGCTTCCCCGACCCACGGCGGCGCCTGGGATGTACCGCCACCCGTGCCGCCGGAGGGCAAACCTATGCGCACTCATCAGATAGTCGTCCGATCCGGCCTGACCGCGGCCGCTCTCGCCCTGCCGCTGACTCTGGCAGGTCAGACGGCGTTCGCGGCCGGAGTCAGCGTGTCCGCCACGGGCTCCACCGTACGAGTCTCCACATCGGCATGCTCCAACGGCGGGAACGCCTCCCTGCTCTCCAGCGGGCAGGCCATCTTCGCGCAGGGCCGGCAGGCCACGCTGAACTCGGCCGGCAGCGGCCAGAGCGCATCGTGGTCGAACGTGGCGTCCGGCTCGCACACCGTGATCGTGATGTGCAGCGACGGCACCACGGCCGGCACCGGGACCGTCACCGTCACCGTCAACAACGGCTCGACGACGGCCCCCGCCACGATCACCCCGGTACCCACCACCCGGCCACCCACCGCCACCGCCTCCCCCGTGATGCCCACGTCCTCCGCGTCTCCGGCACTCGGGGTCCAGGGCGGCGTGGGCGGCGGGACGAAGGACTACGGTCCGCTCACCGCCGCGGTCGGCGGGACTCTGGTGGCCGCCGCGATCGGCACCGGCGGCTGGTACCTGCACCGCCGCCGCACCCAGAAAAGGACCTGATCCGGCCGCCGTCCGGGAGCTCTCCGCCCGCCGTCCCGCTCCCGCCGTCTCCCGCCCTGTCCGCCACTCCCCCGTCCTCCTCCGCGGTCTCTCACCACGTCCCCAGCTATCGTCCGCCCGGTCCTGTCCGGGCGGACGACAGCCGTTGTGACGTCCAAAACGCGCCCCGGCCCGCCCCCGGACACGATCCGAGCAGCCCCCGCCACCCCCCGCGCAACCGGTCCGGACACCACCGCGCGCGCCTCCGTGCGCCCGCCATACCGGCTGTTTCCGCACGCCCGGGCACGTTACCGTCCAGTTCGGTGCCCCATTACGCCCCGTAAGTACCGGTCATGGCGTAAATCAGGTCATTGGCAGAGCAGATGCGGCGCATTACCGTCCTCGTCGACAGACAGGGAGGGCGTTCATGCCACGACCGCTGAGCGTTCAGCTGTACTCCGTACGCGCGGAGCTCGCCGAGGACCGCGACGGCACACTGGCCCGCATCGCCGGTATGGGCTTCGGTGCCGTGGAACCGTTCGACGTAATGACCGACCCGCAAGGCCTGCGCAACCGCCTCGACGACCTCGGGCTCGCCGTCAGCGGCGTGCACGCCATCCAACTCATCCAGCCGGAGCACGACACCGATCGCGTGCTGGACGCCGTCGCCGAGCTCGGCGCCACCGAGGCCATCGTCCCGGCGGGCATCGCACATGAGGACTTCACCCACCGTGACGGCATGGCGCGGGCCGCCGATCTCCTGAACGGCCTGTCCGAACAGGCCGCGCGGCACGGCATGCGCCTCGGCTACCACAACCACTGGTGGGAGATAGAGCCCACCTTCGGCGAGCTGCACGCCATCGAGGTGCTGGCCGGTCTCCTCGATCCCGCCGTCTTCCTGGAGATCGACACCTACTGGGCCGCGGTGGGCGGCGCACAGACCCCGGACCTGCTGCGCCGGCTCGGCGACCGGGTGTGGGCGCTGCACGTCAAGGACGGTCCCGGCGTCAAGGACGAGCCGAACGTGGCGGTCGGGCGCGGCACGATGCCGGTGTCCGAGATCCTCGCGGCGGCCCCGGACGTCTGGCGCATCGTCGAGTTCGACGCCTGCGCGGGCGACCTGTTCGCGGAGCTCGCCGAGAGCCACAACTTCCTCTCCGCCTTGGAGGTCGCATGAGCACGGGTCCCGTCGGAGTCGCCGTCGTCGGTGCGGGCGTCATCAGCAAGCAGTACCTCAGCACCCTGAGCGGCTTTCCCGACGTGCGGCTGCTCGCGGTCGCCGACCTCGACCCCTCACGGGCGCTGGCCGCGGCCCGCGCCTATGACGTGCCCGTCTCAGGCGACCTGACCACCGCGCTCGCGGTGCCAGAGGTCGAGCTGGTCGTGAATCTGACGGTGCCCGCGGCACACGGCCAGGTGGCCACGGCCGCGCTGCGGGCGGGCAAGCACGTGTACGGGGAGAAGCCGATCACGCTGACGCCCAGCGAGGCGGAGAAGCTGCTGACGGAGGCCTCCGAGCGGGGACTGCTGGTCGGCAACGCCCCGGACACGTTCCTCGGCGCCGGGCTGCAGTCCGCGCTGCGCGCGGTCCAGTCGGGCCGGATAGGCACCCCGGTCGCCGCGACGACGGTGATGCAGAGTCTGGGCCCGGAGTCCTGGCACCCCGACCCCGCGTTCCTCTACCAGCAGGGCGCGGGCCCGCTCTTCGACATCGGCCCCTATTACCTGACGGCGCTGGTGGCGCTCTTCGGCGGCGTCACCCGAGTGGCGGCCACCGCGACCCGGGCCCGTCTCGAACGCACCGTCGGCTCCGGGCCGAAGGCGGGGCAGACCTTCCCGGTCACGGTGCCCACGCACGTCTGCGCGCTGCTGGAGTTCGCCTCGGGAGCGACCGCCAACTCGACGTTCAGCTTCGACTCGGCACAGTCCCGCATCCAGTTCGAGATCACCGGGACGGAGGGGACGCTCGCGGTGCCCGATCCGAACACGTTCGGCGGCCCGCTGAAGGTCCGTGCGAACGGCGCGAACGACTGGCAGGAACTGCCGGTGACCGGGCGCACCGACGGCCGCGGCCTCGGCGTGCTGGACATGGCGCGGGCGATCCGCAACGACGGGCCGCACCGCGCGTCCGGCGCACTTGCTCTGCACGTGCTCCAGACGATGACCGCGGTGGACGAATCCGCGGCGCGCGGCGAGTTCGCCACACCGGCCGGCCACGTCGTGCCGCCCGCAGCCCTGCCGGCGGACTGGGACCCGACCGCCGCCACACTCCCCAGGAGGCCCGTCTCCTAGACCACTCCTGGACCGCTCCTGTACCACCAACAGGGGCAGGGCCACGGTGCCAGGGTTAGCGGCGGACCGCGCGGCGGCATACGCTCGAAAGTATGACCGAGACGCCCCACCGCTACACCGTGGCCCTCAAGCCCCGGATCACCGACGCGGAGGGCCACCCGAACCACGGCAGCAGCCTGCGTACCGTCGCCGTCGAGGCGACGGGTGACCTGGGCGTGTCGGGGTTTCCGCGATACGCGGGCCATGGGATGCAGGCCGAGATCGACCCGCAGACCGGCACCGTCGAGGCGATCACCGTCGACGGCGCCGAGCTGCCCTATGGATGGGTGGCCGATACGGTCCCCGACACCAACGACCAGTGACCGGGCCGGGCGGGTCGGCAGCCGTGGTCGTCCAACACCCGTGACGGAGTGGGCGGCACGCACCGACGGGCGGCTGCCGACGTCTGCCAGGCTGCGCTGTACGCGGCCCGCCGAGGTCCGCGCGGGCCGGCAATCTGCGCACGCATGGCCCCTCGGCGGGCCGCGGTGCCCCGTGCCCAGCCCGTCCTCTTACTGGCTGAACGTTCTGACTACACGTTTCGATGTCCCACGGCTGTCCGCGGAGCCTTCCGGTGCGGTGCCGAGTTGTATTCTGCAACTAGCTTGGCAGAGGTGTGGCGTGGTGCCGGGCGTCCGGGCGGAAGGAGCGGTCGTGGAGTCAGCCGGAGGAGCCACCGGAGAGTTTGCCGATGCCTGTGCCACGGCGGCCGGGCCGGCCCGGGCGGGGGCGCCCCAGCCGGCTGCGACGGGTCCAGGGGCCGCGGCTGCCGCGGACCGGCTCGACGAGACGGCCGAGGGCAGCGGCGCCCGCCCGTCAGCCACCGTCCCCGCACCCGGCAGCCCCGCGCCCCCGCCAACCGGCGACCGGGCCCGTGGCGCGGCCGTCGAGACCATCCACCGCGAGCTGACCGCCTTTGCCCGGCGTGCGCGGGCCGCCGCCGGGCGGATGCACCCGCAGCTCTCCCTGGTCGCGTACACCCTGCTGGGCCATCTGGAGGAGCGCGGCGGCTGCCGGGCGACGGATCTGGCGGCGCACTACGCCCTGGACAAGTCGACGGTGAGCCGCCAGGTGGCGGCCCTGGAACGGGCCGGCCTGGTGCGGCGCCGGGTGGACCCGGAGGACCACCGCGGGCAGGTACTGGACCTCACCGCGGAGGGCACCGGCATCCTCGCCGAGGTCACCGAGCGGCGCCGGGCGGCCTTCGAGACCCGCCTTGACGGATGGCCGCAGGATGACCTCGCCCGCTTCGCGGCCTTCCTCCAGCGCTACAACGACCAGCAGCCGCCACCAGCGCCCCCGTCCCGGCACGAAACACCGCCCGCCGGGAACTGAGCCGCCGCACCACACCGCCCGGCATCCCGGGCGCACCCGCCCCCTCCTACGCCATCTCGGCCATGCGCTGTTCAGGCAGCGTCTGAGGTACCCGTGCCGAAACGAATTCCGCACCGCGGCGCCGGCGAAAGCCGAGGGATTCGTAGAGCCGGATGGCGGTGGTGTTCTGGGCGCTGGTGTGCAGGAAGGGGGTCTCACCGCGGGCCTGGATGCCTGCCGCGACCGCGCGGACGAGCCGGGTCGCCAGGCCCTGGCCGCGGAAGTCCGGGTCGGTGCAGACCGCGCTGATCTCCGTCCAGCCCGGCGGGTGCAGCCGCTCCCCCGCCATCGCGACAAGACGCCCGCCCCGCCACAGGCCCAGATAGGGGCCGAGCTCGATGGTGCGCGGCAGGAACGGGCCCGGCTGGGTGCGGGCCACCAGGTCGAGCATCCGCGGAACGTCGGCGGCGGTGAGTGGCGTCATCTCGTCGTCGGGCAGCGCGTGGAGGTCTTCGCCGGTGAACTGGACGCCCTGGATGTGCCCGGTGACCTCCCAGCCGGACGGCAGGGCCACGCTCACCCCGGGCAGGTGGATATCGGTGCCCGGGCCCGCGAGTGCGGCGACGTCGGCCCAGTCGTCGGGGCCGGGATCGGCGGGCAGGGCGAGCCACGGCGACACGTCGGCCTGGTAGCGCAGCACCCGTCCCCGGCGCTCGGCCAGGTGGGCGTGCGGGCCCGTCAGCGCCCCGTACGCGGGGTTGTCCAGGGGGTGCCCGGCGGGCTGCGCGATCACGCGGTCACCTCGATGACGATCTTGCCGCGGCTGTGGCCTTCCTCCACGGCGCGCAGTGCCTCGCCCGCCCGCTCCAGCGGGAAGGTCTGCATGACGTGCGGGTCCAGCGCGCCGCTGACGACCAGTGCGGCGACCGCGTCGAGGACGGCCGAGGTGCGCACCCGGGTCACGGCGGCGCCGCCGAGCCGGTCCACCGTTCCCCGATCCGCAGCGCTGATCAGCGCCCCGCCCGGGTCGTCGAGCAGGCTCGCGGCGGCCTCCAGGACTTCTCCTCCGACGAGGTCGAACACTCCGGCGAGACCGTGTCCGTCCTCGGGCAGCACGGCAGCCACGCGTTCGGCGAGGCTGCTGTGCTGCCCCGACGGTACGTGTACCGCGCCGAGCGATTCCACCAGGTCCTTTTTGCTCTCGCTCGCCACCCCGACGACCCTAAGGCCCGCCGCACGGGCGATCTGCAGGGCCGCCACGCCCACGCCGCCGCCTGCGCCCGTGACCAGCAGGGTCGCGCCAGAGGGCAGGTCCAGCTGGTGGACGGCGTCGTAGGCGGTGGCCGCCGCGACCGGCAGACAGGCCGCGTCGGCGAAGGACAGGGCGTCCGGCTTGTGGGTGGTGAAGGCCGCCGTGAGCAGGGTGTACTCGGCGTAACCGCCGGTGACGGGACTGCCGAACACCGCGTCACCCGGTGCGAACCCCTGCACTCCGGGGCCGACCCGCTCGACGGTCCCGGCGACTTCGCTGCCGAAGACGGCTGGCAGCTCGGGCGCGGCCATGCCCGGCCTGCGCATACCGGTACGCAGCTTCCAGTCGACGGGATTGACGCCAGCCGCTCTGACCGCGATCAGCAGCTGTCCGGGGCCGGGGTCCGGCGCGGGCCTGTCGATGAGGGCCTCGGTCTGTGGCCCGCCGAATTCGGTGTACGCATACGCCTTGCCCATGCACTCCTCGCTCTGTGTCACACACCGCTCACCACGGTGCGGCCGACACCACTCAGGTCGGACCTCAGCTGCAAGGATGACGCGGCCCTTGGCATTCCCGGACCGGGCAGCCGTCATACCGCCGTCATAAAAGCGGTCACGAAGAGCCCGTCGGGAATGCGCTCGGACACCCGTCGGCGAAGACGGCGCGCACCGTGCCACCCGCGGGCCCACGGCGCCGTTTCGGAGCCGCCGCGCGGACATCGCGTGCGAGAGCCGGGGCGCGGCGGGTCAACCGGTCCGGGCGGCCGGCGCGTTACGACGGCGGGGACGGCTGGTCTGGATGGCTGCCGTAGGGCCTGGTGATGATCTCCATGCCATGGCCCGCCGGATCCATGAAGTACAGTCCCCGGCCGCCGTGGTGGTGGTTGATCTCACCGGGCAGCCGGCGGTGCGGATCGGCGTAGAACGTGATGCCGCGCTGCCGTATCCGCGCGAAGGACGCGTCGAATTCGGCGTCCGAGACGAGAAACGCGTAGTGCTGCACGGCGATTGTCTCCGCCGGAACGGTGGCGAAGTCCAGGGTGACGGAATTGCTGGTGGCCACGGGGATGAAAGGGCCCCATGCGGGCCCCACCTCAAGTCCCAGGATGTGCGCGAGGAATGCGGCGGATTCCTGGTTGTCCCGGGCGTGCACGATGGTGTGGTTCAACTCGACTGACACGGCGCAATGCCTCCGAGGGCATCTCGCGGCACCTCCATGCCTCACCCGGTCGGTGACCGGCACGCGATGCCGCCACCGCGATCTTAGGCGGCATCCCGCGGCCTGGTCGAGACGGATTCGGCCATCCCGGCGCCCGCGCCCGCGGCGCCTCTCCGCGCACCCGTGGCCCCGGCCCCCTTCCCGTCACTCCGCCGGCCCCTGTCGGCCGCCGTACCGGGTTCGCCGGCGTCTTGCGCTCCTGCGGTGCGGGCGAGGTCCGCCGGCCGGGTGAAGAAGACGGCGCGGCGCGACCGCACTCCGCGGATTCCCGGCGCCACTATGACATTGAGGAGAAATGCGATCCGATAATCATATGAATACGCGCCGATGGTTGTTGGCCAGCGCGCTCGGAGCGGGTGCCGCCGCGGCAACAGGTTCGGCCGTCCTGCTGTCCAGGCCCACCCACCACGCCACTTCGGGCGCACACCGGCCCACGACCGGCGGGACACCGGCCTCCCACGGGCATCCGGCGGCCGCCAAGAGCCCGTCGGCGAGCAAGAGTCCGTCCGGCAAGACCGGCAAGAGTCCGTCGGCCGGTCCCCGGCGCCCGTCGACGGGCCCCAGGCCGGGCCCCGTTCCCGTGGAGGCGGGCAGGCGGCAGGCGTACCGGTTGCGGCCGCTCGCGGGCGACTCGGCGCTGGGCGCTCCCGCCTACCATCCGCAGGTGCGCACCCACGCGGAGCTGACCCTGCCCGGCAACGCCCGCAACATCGCGCTGACCTTCGACGACGGCCCGGACCCGCGCTTCACCCCACAGATCCTGTCCGTGCTGCGCACCTACCGCGTGCAGGCCACGTTCTTCGTCATCGGCGAGAACGCCGCCGCGTTCCCCCGGCTGCTGCACCAGATCGCCGCGGGCGGGCACGTGGTGGCCAACCACAGCTACACGCACCCGCAGTTGACCACCCTCTCGCTGGGCCGCGTCAAGGACGAACTCGGCAGGACGAGCGACATCATCGAGAAGGTCCTCGACGCGCCGCCGCGCTGGTGCCGGGCGCCGTACGGCGAGTGGAACAACCCGTCCCTGGCCGTCTGCGCCAAGCTCGGCATGGAGCCACTCGGCTGGTCCATCGACACCAACGACTGGGCCCGTCCTGGCATCGCCAGCATCGAGAAGGCGGTCACTCGTGACGTCGGACCGGGCAGCATCATCCTCCAGCACGACGGCGGCGGCGACCGGACCCAGACCGTACGGGCCGTCTCCGACTACCTGCCCAGGCTGCTCGACAAGGGCTACGTGTTCGTACGGCCCCACACCTGAGCAGAGCCGTGCCCGGGCGGCCGCCCGCGGTGTACGGCGCGGGAGTTCCCGGCGGCAGGCGGGCCCGTCCCGAAGAACGGGCAGGCCTTCCTGCCCTGCTCCACCTGGTCCTGGAGGGTGAGCGGCCGGCGCGTGCCCTCTTCCGTGACGGGGCCCGGCAGGGCGGGAGCCGTGCGGGCCGATCAGGAGCCAGAGCCGGCGGCGTGTCCGGTCACCCGCCGTCCGGCCGGGTGGCCACGATCAGGCCGCAGCGCGGGCTGCCGTCGCGGGCGCGGCCTAGTTCGGGCAGTGCGTGCAGCGTCACGTCGAAGCCCGCGGCGATGAGCTCCCTGCGTACCCGCGCGGGTGGGAACGTGCGGTAGTACATGACGAACGGCGGGCGCCACAAGGCGTTGCGCACCCGCATGGCCGCGTCGAAGGCCAGCAGCATCCAGTAGAGCAATGATGCGGGCCCGGCGGGTGCCGCGATCGGGAAGACGAACCGTCCGCCAGGCTTGAGAACCTTCCTGACCTCGGAGAACAGTGCAGGCCGCACCGCGGGCAGGAAGTGCCCGAACGCCCCGAAGCTGACCACCAGATCGAAGACGGCACCGAACGGCAGGTCCAGCGCGTCGGCGCGCACCCAGTCGGCACGCACCGCATCACCGCGCACGGCGTCGCCAGGCGCCGAAGAGCCTGGCGGGGCGGCGGGCGCGTCCGACGCGCTCGTGACCCAGGCGGCGCGGCCCTGGGTGAGCATGCCGGCGCTGATGTCGACCCCGGTGACCCTGCCGCGGCACACCCGTGCCAGCACGCCCATGCCCGCGCCGGTGCCGCAGCACAGATCGAGGCCGTGGCCGAACGGGCCATGGGGCCGCAGCGCGTGCGCCACGGCGTCCAGGATGGTGTCCGGGGTACGGAACGGTGTCCTGTCGAACTTCGGTGCGAGCAGGTCGTAGCCGCGCTCGACGGACGACAGCGCCTGGACGGCGAGCTCACGGACGGTGGGACCTTCGGGTGTGAACATCGCTGTTCAGGATAGGCGGGTCCGCGGCGGCTCACACCGCGCTGCATCCGCCGTCCACCGGCATCGCGGCCCCGGTGACGAAGGAGGCGCGGTCGCTGCAGAGCCAGGCCACGGCCTGCGCGATCTCCACCGGGTCCGCCAGCCTCTTCTGGATGGCGCGGGCCACCGACGCCTCCTTCAGTTCCGGTACGTCGCGCATCGCCTGCTCCAGCAGTTCCGTACGGGTACTGCCCACCATCAGGACGTTGACCCGGATGTTCCGGCTGCCGTACTCGGCCGCGGCGGCCTTCGTCAGGCCCGCCACCGCATGCTTGGCGGCCACATACGGAGCGGCGGCTCCGGTGGCGAAGAGGCCGGCCGTGCTGCCGGTGTTCACGATCGATCCGCCGGAGGCCTGCCGGAGCATCACGGGTATCTGGTGACGCAGGCAGTTCCACACTCCGCGGACGTTCACGTCCATGATCCGCTGGTAGTCCGCGTCGTCCATCTCGTGCAGCGGCGCGCCGATGGAGCCCCAGCCCGCGTTGTTGAACGCGGCGTGCAGCGCGCCGTAGGTCTGCACTGCCGTCGACACGGCCCGTTCGACGTCGGCGGAGGAGGTCACGTCGCCCGCCACGGCCACCGCACGGCCCCCCTCGGCGGTTATCTCCGCGACGAGTCGGCTCAGCCGGGCCTCGCGTCTGGCCATCACCACCACCGCCGCGCCCTCGGCGGCCAGCAGGCGTGCGGCTGCCGCGCCGATACCACTGGACGCCCCTGTGATCATGACCGTCTTGCCCTGGAGCATTGTCCCGCCTTCGCCGAACCGAACAGCCGCGTGCCGTCCGTCTTGTGCGAGGCACACCGTACGGTCAAAGCCGCAGGTACGCAGAGATTCGGCGACGGTTACTCGGCGCGCCGGTTCGACGGCGGGCGTGGCGCGGTTGCCGGCGGCGTGCCGCCGGGCGTGGTGCGCCGCGGCGACACTCGCTCCGGGCCCCTCAGACCTCCCGTCCCCGGTTCTCGCCGAACTCCAGGCGCTTGGCAACGCTCGGCACGGCGAGCGCAGGCAGGATGCAGCGCCACATCTCCACGATGCGCTGGGGCAGGTCCTTGCGGCCCGACTCCATACTGGCGTGCATCTGCGCGCCGGTGCAGAAGTTGACGAGCAGGCGTGCGATCGCCTCCACGTCGACACCGGAGCGCAGTTCACGCTTGCGCTGGGCCGCGCGGAGGTTGTGCACCACGACCTCCGTCCACTGCGCGTGGGAGTTCTCCTCGGGTTCGATGAACTGGTCCTGGTCCATCACCAGCCGTGCGCCGGCCAGCAGGACGGGATGGTCGAGGAGTTGGTAGCCCCAGGTCAAAGTGATGTCGATGACGCGCTGGAGGCCCTGGGAGGGTATCGGCGGCACCACGAGATCGGGCTGGCCGCGGACGATCTCGCGGGCCAACTCCCCCTTGCGCTTGAAGTGGTGGTACATAGTCCCCAGGGTCACGCCTGCCCGGCTCGCGATCCTCGCGACGCTGGCCCCGGCGTATCCGGACTCGGCGAACTCCTCGGCCGCCGCGCGCAAGAGGGCCGCGCGGGTCCGCACGGCCCGCTCCTGCCTCACCACCCGTCCTGGCATGCCCACCTATCCGATCTTGCTCGACAAAAAAACGACACTCTTTATTTTTGTATCCCCCACGTCGCCCGGTCGGCCAGTCCTAGGCGGCCGCCACCTTGCACGCCGAGTGATGTCCAGGGAGAGAAGTCGTATGGTCACCTCTGCCACTGATGTTCTCTCAGCAGATCGCAGAGAGACCCGAGAAGACACCGGCGGTCAGTCAGCACCTCGGAGCGGGACCGTACCGGCAGTTCCCGAGTATGTACGCAAGATCGAGGGTTCCGAAATCCTTGTCCGCGACTGGCGCTCTGCTACTCCGGAGTCTCAGACCGTCACGGTCGACTGGCCGCGGGCGCACCCGTTCTACACACTGCACGGGGACGTCACCAGCCCGTTGCTGTTCACGGAGAGTATCCGTCAGGCGCTGGCCCTGCTCTCCCACACGGTCCACGACATACCGCTCGACCACCGTCTCGGCTGGGAGTACGCCCGCTCCACCGTCACCCCCGCCGCCTTCGTCCCCGCCCAAGGCTCCTGGGCCACGGTCGAGCTGCGGATTCGACACACCGCGGTCTGTCGGCGTCGGCTCGGCTCGGTCCGGGTCACCGCCCGGATCGACGCGACGAGCGGCGGCGCACACCTGGGTTGCGCCGAAATTCGTTATGTCACCCACCCGCCCGCCATCTACCGGCGGCTGCGGGCGGGCCACGCGGATGCGGCCCGGGCCTTCGGCCGGGCCCTGCCTCCCGCCCCCGGCGTCGCCACCCGCCAGGTGGGGCGTGCCCGGGCGCGGGATGTCGTGCTGGCGCCCGCGTGGGCCGAGCACTGCTGGCGGCTACGCACCGACACCACGCACGAGGTGCTCTTCGACCATCCGCACGACCATGTGCCCGGCATGGTGCTCCTGGAGGCCGCCGCGCAGGCGGCGCAGGCGGAGGCCATGCCGCGACGGGTGCTCCCGGTGGCGTTCGAGACGACGTTCTTCCGCTACGTCGAGCTCGACCAGCCGTGCTGGATCACCGCCCGGCCGGCCGCGCCGGACGTGCTGGGCCGGCCGCGGCTTCGGGTCGACGGGGTCCAGGGCGGCCATGTGGTCTCCTCCACCCTGGTGATCAGCGAGCCGCTGGCCCGGGGCCGCGCGGCCGGCTGACCGGACGCCGGGGCCGCCCGCGGCGGCGGGACACCGCGCCTGTGGCGCGTTTCCGCCGCCGGGCGCGCAGATCGCCGCTCCGGCCCTCTTCGCCGGTCAACCGCCTCCGGTCCTCTTCCGCGGCCCGGCGATGTTCCGCGCCTTGACAAGTACACGCAATCCCAAGACTCTTTGAGAGCGCTCTCTCGTTGGTCCGAACCGATGGCACCGACGTACCGGAGCGCGAGCCGCAAGGCGGGGACGCGAGCCGCAGCACCCCGTGGCCACCGCCCGCACGCCGGTCTTTCCATCCCCACCGCACATGACCTTCCCCACCCCCCACTGCCCGGGAGGAACGATGCCCCCCAGCACAACCCGCCCGCTCCACCGCCGTCGTACCCCGTATCTGATCGCCGCCGTCGCCATGGTGCTCGCCGCCTCGGGCGCGGTCGTGAACAGTGCCGCCGCTGCCGAGACGGCCGTCCCCGCCGTTGCCGACGGTCAGGCGCCGCCTACCGACTGGTGGGGCGACACCAGCACCATCCCGCCCGCGCAGAACGTCCTCATGGTCAAGGTGCTCAACAAGACCAACGGCCAGTACCCGGACAGCCAGGTCTACTGGACGTTCAACAACCAGACGCACTCGATCGCGGAGCAGCCGTACATCGACATGCCCGCCAACTCGGCCGGGCGGATGTACTTCCACCTGGGCTCGCCGACCAGCCAGTACAGCGACTTCATCGAGTTCACCGTCGGCGCCAACGTCTTCAACGGCAACACCACCCGCGTCGACGGTTTCGCGCTCAAGCTGGCGATGCGGCTGCACGCGAGCGACGGCTACGACACCGCGGTCGGCGAGGACTACGCAACGTTCCAGGAGTCCAGGGACGCCACCTGGCAGGAGTTCGCGAACGCCATGCCGACCGAGTTCAAATCGCTCACCGAGGTCGACAAGCCGTACCAGATCCCCTCGCCGGGCAACGCGCCCGCCTTCCAGTCGGGCGGCCAGTACGCCAACTACATGAGCGGCTACGCGCAGCAGGTCGGCGTGAACGCCTCCACCGCCGACATCTTCCACTGCGCGGGACCGCTGGCGACCGACGCGGCCACGTGCTCGGCGCTGAACCGGCATGTGGCGGACCTGCCCCAGAGCCAGTGGTCGACGCCCGCGAACTACTACAAGTCGGCCCCGGCCAACTACTACTCCAAGTTCTGGCACGACCACGCCATCAACAGCCTGGCGTACGGCTTCCCGTACGACGACTACGCGGGCCAGTCCTCGTTCATCTCGCACAGCGACCCGCAGTGGCTTGAGGTGGCCGTCGGCTGGTGAACCGCCGCCGCACCCGTTCACCGTCACGCGCAGCGCGAGCCCTCCGGACCATCCGGGGGACTCGTCGCCGCGTTCGAGGCCTGGGGCGCCGCGGGGCTCATGAGGTGCGGTTGCGGCCCACGTAGACGTTGCGTGCCCGGTAGAAGGTGTCGCCACCGGGGCCCGAGGAGCCGGCTGAGCCCTCCATCTGGAGGTTGATGATGAGCCAGAGTGGCTTGCCGACGAAGCCTCGGGCGTGGTGGACCGCCTTCCAGGTGCCGTCCAGGTAGTAGTGGATGTCGACGTCGGTGTCGCTGACCTTGGTGATCCAGGCGCGGTAGCCGTGCCAGTCGCCGGGCGAGGAGACACCGACGGTCGTGGTGTCCACGTCCGAGGACGTCCGGAAGGTGTTGAACCAGTTGGTGGCGTTGCCCTTGAACTCCAGGATGTCGCTCTCCGGAGGCCAGCTGTTGACGCCGGTCAGCCAGAAAGCGGACCAGGTGCCGGGCGCGCTGGGGACCTGGAACTCGCCCTTGACCTCCCAGTCGGGGAACTGCGCGTCCACCACCACCTGGGTCTTCGCGTGGACGGCGCCCGAGTGGTAGTGGATCGGCAGGTGCGGCGATGAGCTGCTGGTTCCCTCGTCGCCCGAGATCCGGGACGCCTTGAGAGTGAGTACTCCGCCGCTCACGGAGATCTGGCTGTGATCGGTGGAACTGCCGTACATCCGCGCGCTGCCGTTGTGGTCCGAGCCCCAGGGATAGAGGTAGGCGAAGTCCGCCTCCAGGGCGGCGTAGCTGTCGAAGGAGCCGGTGATCACGTCTTCCCAGGTGGTCGCCGCTGCGGCGGCGTGCGCCCGGGCCTGGGGAGTACCCAAGGCGGCGGCCGTGCCCAGGGCCAGCGCCCCGCCGATGAACCCTCTGCGCCCGAGCGCCTCGCTCCATGCCGGTACGCCACGCATGACGCCTCCTCAGAATCCGACAGAACCCATCAGGGTTCATCAGGTTTCCAACAGGATCTTGGGGCGTCAATGATGGTTCCGGCCAGCCGGTGACGCGTGCGCGCCCGCCCTGCCGGCCTCCGGACCGAGCCGGCGGGCCTCGGCCGTCAGTCGGGAATCATCAGCTCGACCGACTCGCCCGGTTCGACGGCAAGAGAACGGTCGGGCAGTTCGATCTCGATGGGGGCCTGGTCCGAGTCGGGCACGGCGAGGTGCAGCAGCCCGGGCCGCACGCACAGGCGGATGCCGGCGTGGCCCTGGTAGTGGACCGAGAAGCTGTACTCGGCGAGTTCGGGCATCGGCACCGGATCGAGGCCGAGCGCCCCGCCCCGCGTGATGAGACCGGTCAGGCCGCGCTGTACGAGGTCGAGGGTGCCCGCCATGGCGCCCAAGTGGATGCCCTCGCCGGTGGTGCCGCCCTGCAGATCGGCGATGTCGCCCTTGAGCGCCTCCTGGCAGAACTTCCACGCCTCCGCCTGTCGTACCCGGGCCAGCACCCAGCCGTGCACCAGACCGCTGAGCGTCGAGCCGTGGCTGGTGCGGCGCAGGTAGTAGTCCACGGTGCGACGCCAGAGGTCGTCCTCGAAGCGGTAGCCGAGGCGGTTGAAGAGAGCCGCCAGTTCGGCCGGCGAGAAGAGGTAGCCGAGCATCAGCACATCGGCCTGCTTGGAGGCCTGGTAACGGTTGACCGTGTCGCCCTCCGCCTCCAGGATCCGGTCCAGGCGCCGGATGTCGCCGTACTCCTTGGCGTAACCGTCCCAGTCGAGCTCCTCCAGGTCGCCGTAGCCCTCGAACTGGCTGATCACACCCGCGTGGAAGGGCACGTGCAGCGTGCGCGACACCTCCTCCCAGCGGTCGAGTTCAGCCGGCGTCGATCGCGGTGCGCTCGGCGAGTTCGCGCCGCTGAGGCTCGGGGAGCGCATCGAGCAGACTCGAGGGTGCGTGTCAGCACCCAGGCGGCGGTGACGTTGGTGTAGGCGTTGTCGTCCAGGCCCGCCACGTCGGGACCGGGATAGCCGTCGTGGTACTCGTCGGGGCCGACGACTCCGCGGATGCGGTAACGGCTCCAGGCCCTGGTCGTAGTCGCGCAGGCCGCCCAGAACCGGGCGATCTGCACCAGCATCTCCGCGCCCTTGGTGTGCAGGAACTCGGTGTCGCCGCTGGCCTCGCAGTACTGCCACACGTTGTAGGCGATCGCCGAGCCGACGTGGTGCTGGAGACGGGAGTGATCGGGCAGCCAGCGCCCCGAACGCGGGTTGAGGTGCAGCTGCTGGGTCTCCTCGCGGCCGTCGCTGCCGCTCTGCCACGGGTACATCGCGCCGGCGCGCCCCGCGTCCCGTGCGGCAGTTGCAGGCCGCTCCAAACGCCGGTAGCGGTAGTCGAGCAGGGCCCGGGAGACCTCGGGGAAGTGCAGGTTCAGATACGGCAGGACGAACAGCTCGTCCCAGAAGACATGACCGCGGTAGGCCTCGCCGTGCAGTCCGCGGGCCGGCACGCCCGCATCGAGGTCGGCGGTGTGCGGGGAGAGGGTCTGCAGCACGTGGAAGAGGTGCAGCCGCAGAATACCGACCGGCCTCGCCGGGCACGTCCAGTTCGGCGCGCCGCCACAGCTGGTCCCATGCCGTGCGCTGGGTGTCCAGCAGCGTGTCGAAGTCCGGGGCGCGGCCCACCCGGTCCACGGCCGCGTGCAGCGGGTCGCTGATCGCCGGGTCCCGGGAGGTGTGCAGGGCCACCGCCTTGTCGATGATGACGGTGCGCCCCTGGGCGGCGTCCGTCCGCCAGCACCTGGACGGCGCGCTGCGCCTCGTGCGGCGTACCGGCCTGGGCGCGCACGCCACCGTGCACCGGGTGCGCGCCGCCAGGCCGATGCGGATGTCCGGACGAGGTGGTACGGCAGCTCAGCCACACCGGTCAGGTGCGGTGCTGCCGGTCCGGACGTCGGTGAGATGGCGGCCGTTAGATCGCGGTAGCGGGCCACACCGGAGTTGGTGACGCTGCCGTCGAGCGCCGACTCGATCTCGATCCGGCCGCAGAAGTTCTCCGCCGCGCACCTCGGTGCGCAGGACGGCGAGATACGGGTCTCCCATGTGCACCAGCCGTAGCTGACACACCGTCAGAATGCGTCCCTGCTCGTCCTCGTAGCGCAGTCGGCGTTCCAGGAGGCCGCGGTCGAGACGGAGCAGCTGGCGGTGCTCGCGCAGCGCGGGGGCGTCCGGGGTGAGCCAGGGAGCGGGCGGTGCGTCCTGCTGTCCGGGAGGTGCGCCGAGACCGTACGGTGCGCGCGGCGGGCCGTCGCCGTGTTCGCCGGTGATGCGCAGGCGCAGCGGGAGCCAGTTGGGCAGATTGACCATGTCCTCGTTGTCGACCTGGTGGCCGTCCACGGTCGATGTCAGCCGGTTGTAGCAGCCGGCTCCGTAGGTGCCGGGGTAGTGCACCTCGTCGGCATCGCACTCGGGCGCGGCACCGCGGGTCGCGAAACGACCGTTGCCCAGGGTGCACAGCGACTCCCGCAGCTTCTCCTCGGAGGGTTCGTAGCCCTCGTACTCCCAGGTCCAGTCGTCTTCGCTCACGCGGCAGCTCCTTCGGTCAGCAGCTCTCCGAGGTCGTACACCACAGCGTCGGCCCCGTGCTCCCGCAACCGCTCGCCCATCTCCCGGTCCGCGCGGTTCACGCCGATGACCGGGGAGAAACCTCCGCGGCGGCCGGCCGCCACTCCGGCGAGGGCGTCCTCGACGACGGCCGTGTCCTGCGGCGGATGGCCGAGGCGGCGGGCCGCCTCCAGGAACAGGGCCGGCTCCGGCTTGCCGGGCAGCCGCAGCCGCGCCGCCTCGGCGCCGTCCACCAGCACCTCGAAGAGGTCCGCCACCCCGGCGCGGTTCAGCAGCTCGCCGGCATGACGGGATGCGGAGGCGGCGGCGAGCCGGGCACCGTCGTCGCGCAGCGCGTGCAGCAGCCGTACCGTCCCCGGGTAGGCATCGATACCGCCCTCGCGCAGCCAGGAGGTGAAGATCTCGTCCTTCTGGGCCGCGACCGCCTCAATGGTCGCCGGAGAGAGTCGCAGGCCCCGGGAGACGAGGAACGCCTCAGCGCCGTCCAGACGCGACCTGCCGTCGACATGGCGCACGTAGTCCTCATGCGCGTCGAACGGCCGCCGCTGGCGCGGATCACCGGGCGGATGGGCTTCGAGGAAGGCGTCGAAGGCTTCCTTCCAGGCCGCGGCGTGGATGCGCGCGGAGTTGACGATCACTCCGTCGGTGTCGAAGACGACGGCCGGAACGCCGGCGAGAGGTACGCGGATCGCCGTCATGCCTCGCTCCTCCCGGTTGGCACCGTGGACCCGTGGCAGCCGTCCCGGCGGTGCGTCGGTACGGGCGACGTGTGCGGGCCTGCCGGTGCCCGTCTGCCGGGCCGCCGGCGGACCGGGGGCGGGGCCTTCGGTGGACCGTGTCCGCAGGGATCAGTGGCTGATGGGGCTTGTGGTGCGGCTCGTGCCGTGTTTTCTCCGGTTTCCCGTCTGGCCGTCTCTCAATCCGGTGGGGTTGTCGCGGAGCGGCGCACGGGTCGGCACGGGGGCAGCAGGGCGCTGTGCGGGACCGAGGCGGACGGCGAGCGGGAGAAAGGCTTACTCGCGGTGCGGTACGACCGCCACCGGGCAGTCCGCGTAGTGCAGCATGGTGTGCGCCACGCGGCCGATCTGCGCGCCCATGTGCCGGTGGTGCCGCCGGGCGCCGGTGACCAGCAGGTCCGCGTCGTGCGAGCGGGCCAGCAGTACCTCGTGGGCAGGGCCCTCGATGACGGTACGGACCACGTCGGCCCCCGGGTACTCACGGGCCGCGGCACGCAGTGTGCCGTCGAGCAGCTGGGCGGCACGCTGTTCGTGGCGCCGTGCGCGGCCCTCGGGCCACCGCAGACGGCCGGCTGTCTGGGACGCGGGACAGCGCCAGGCGCGCAGGGCCTGGAGCTCGCTGTGGCGCAGTGCGGCCTCCTGGAACGCGAACCGTACGGCAGCCGCGCAGCTGGCGGTGTCTCCCGCCGCGAGCAGCACACGCCGGTGGCGCTCGCCGCGGTTGTGATCGCTGCCGCGCACCACGACCACCGGACACGGGGCACGGTTCACCATGGCGAGCGCGACGGTGCCGAGCAGCACCCCGGGCACGGCGCCGCAGCCGCGCACCCCGACGACCAGGGCGGTCGCGTTGCGCGCCTCCCTGAGCAGCGCCTCCTCCGTCTCCTCACAGAACGCGTCGGTGAGGACCCGGACCTCTGGGTTGCGTGCCGCGGCACGCTCCGCGGCACGGCGTACGACGTCGCGCGCGCTCTGGGCCGCGGCCTCCGTCCGAAGCGCCGCCCCGGACGGGCGCTGCGCCACGGACACCCCTGGTTCGGCCGCTGCCGCCACACCGCCGGTCTCCCAGACTTCCTGTCCGCCGGGGCCACGGGGGCTGCGCAGGCCGGGCGCGGGGTCGGTGTGCTCGTAGCGCTGCCACAGCGAGGCGTGCACGAGCCGCAGGGGAAGTCCGTACCTGGCCGCCTCAGCCGTGGCCCAGTCGACCGCGCGAAGGCTGCACTCCGATCCGTCCACGCCCACGACCAGCGGCAATTCCATGATCCGCACCTCTCTTCGCGGCGGGCAGAGACCTGATTCCATCGTCGCACCCCCGCCGGGTGCCGCCAGGAGGGCCGGTCTGCCCCGGTCCCGGGACCATCGGCCCAGCGACCTCGCAGGTCCTGCGGCGGCAAGCTCGTAGCGAACACATCCCAGGCGAAGCGATCCGCAAGGCCGTCTCGCTCGGGACGAAGTATGTGTGCCGGAGCAGTCGTCCACGGGAAGGGTGCGCAGCCCAGGCCCGTGGCAGACGCAGGCGAGCAGTGCCCCGGAGCCGGCCGCGCCGCGCGCCAGGGGTACAGCGGACCGGCTGCCCGGCCGCGGAAGGAAGGCAGGGCCCGGCCATGACCGTCGCGCCAAACGTCACCACCCACGCCCTGGCGCTGGAACACCGCGAACGGCTCTTGCGGCTGGCCCGCGAGGTGTCATTCGACGAAGGGGCACGCATTTTCGAGGAAGGGCATCGCGCCAACCTCTTCTGGATCGTGCGCACCGGCTCGGTCTCGCTGGACATCCGCGTGCCGGGCCGCAGCGCGGCCGTCGTCGAAACGCTCGGGCACAACGAGCTCATCGGCTGGTCCTGGCTCTTCGAGCCCTACGAGTGGCAGCTCGGTGCGGAGGCGATGTCCCCGGTACGGGCGCACGAGTTCGACGCGGCGGCCGTCCGCGACCTGTGCCGCTCGGACCCCATGCTGGACGCGGCCATCTCACGCTGGGTCGGCCAGGTCCTCGCGCACCGGCTGCAGGCGTCCAGGAACCGTCTGCTGGACCTCTACGCGCCGTACGGCAGCGGAGCGTGGACGTGAGGAAGTGAACGAAGGCCCGCAGCCGCCGACGAGAGTGCGCGGCTGGCTGAGGGACAACCACGGCGATGGCGGACCGGTTCGCTCCGGTCCGCCATCGCCGTGGTGTGGTTGCCGTGGTTCCACTCACCTCATCCGGTGCGCCCACCAGGGCTCGACGGCCTCCCACTCCTTGTCCCAGTGCGCCGCACGGCGGTGGTCGATGCCCAGCCGGACGCCGCGTCCCGTGACATAGGTCAGACCCCCGCAGGCCACCGCCGCCGCGCCCCCCAACAGAACCGACTGCAGCGCCATCTCCGCGTCACCGGGCGGTGCGTGGGTGAGCTTCCCGTGCTGGTCCGTCCAGATCCGGACCGGGTAACCCGCCTGGTGGCCCGCGTCGACCAGGGTGATGCCGGTGTGCGTGGCGCCGTCGGGGCCCGTCCAGCGCACCTTCGCCCGTACATGGTCGCCGACGTCCCCGGCCGTGGCCGTGCCCCAGCGGGTGTCCTCGGTGAGCTGGGCCGTGACGGCATGCCGATCGGCGCGCTGCTGGTGCAGCGTGTCCTCGGTGGCCCGGGCCGTGACCACGCCGGAGAACACACCGCCCACGGCGACGACGATCCAGGCGATCAGGATGACCCAGGCTTCGACGAGGTCCAGGGTCCGCCGCAGCGGGTTGCGATGCCAGCGCCACAGCCATGGCCGCCGTGGCCGACCCGGCCACGGGCCCGGTTGCGGCTGTGGCGGCGGTTCGGAACCAGAATGCCTGCCCGTGCGCATGAGGACCACACCTCCTCGTGTCCCACCAGTGAGAACGTGCCATCCGCAGGCGGGCCGCGGACAGGGGCCGACCAGGTGCGTTCGAGGGGTCCGGAGGACTTGCCGCGAGGGCCGGGCGGCCCATGCGGACGGCCGCCGGGCCGCGCATGCTGGATACGTGAGGCCCATCCTCCGACAGGCGTGAGGCCCACCCGCCACAGCTACGACAGGTTCGGAAGGGACGGTCATGAAAGCACTCGTCTTCCACGGCCCCGGCGCGTCCGCCTGGGAGAATGTCCCGGATCCCGATGTCCAGGACGCCTCGGACGCGGTGGTGCGCGTCGACGCCGTCACGATCTGCGGCACCGATCTGCACATCCTCAAGGGCGATGTGCCCGAGGTGGAGCCCGGCACGGTGCTCGGGCACGAGGCGGTCGGCGAGGTGGTCGAGGTCGGCGCCGAGGTCCGCGCGGTGCGCCCCGGCGACCGGGTCCTGGTGTCGTGCATCTCGTCCTGCGGCCGGTGCCGCTTCTGCCGGGCCGGTGTCTACGGGCAGTGCCTGGGCGGCGGTGGCTGGGTTCTGGGCCATCTGATCGACGGCACGCAGGCCGAGTACGTCCGGGTGCCCTTCGCCGACCTGTCCCTCCACAAGCTCCCCGGCGCGGTGCCCAGCCTGGAAGCCGTCCTGCTGGCGGACATCTTCCCCACCGCCTACGAGGTGGGCGTTCTGAAAGGGCAGGTGCGGCCCTCGGACACCGTCGTCGTGGTCGGCGCCGGACCCGTCGGGCTCGCCGCGGTGGCCACCGCCCAGCTGTACTCACCCGAGCGCATCATCGCCGTCGACCTGGCCCCCGCCCGGCTCGACGCGGCCAAACGGCTCGGTGCGGACGCCGTGGTCAGCGCGGACGAAGGCCCGGAACAGCTGGTGGCCGACCTCACCGAGGGCATGGGCGCCGATGTGGTCATCGAGGCGGTGGGCATCCCCCAGACGTTCGAGATGTGTCTGCGCATGGTGCGGCCCGGCGGGCACGTGGCCAACGTGGGCGTGCACGGCAAACCCGCGACGCTGCACCTGGAAGAGCTGTGGAGCAAGAACGTCACCATCAGCACCGGCCTCGTCGACACCCACTCCACTCCCACCCTGCTGCGCATGATGGCCTCCGGACGGCTGCCCGCGACGTCCTCCCTGATCACCCACACCTTCCCGATGGACGCCATGGCGAAGGCCTACGACATCTTCGGGCGGGCCACCAGCACCGGTGCGCTGAAGGTGGTGCTCGGCGGAGAGCAGCACGACGCGCTGGTCCCGACTCCCTGACGGACCAGGGAGGCCAGGGCCGTTCCCCGCTGACCAGGGGCCGGTTGGGCCCTGTGCGGCGGGCCATGGGACGGGCGAGCGTGGGCGTGGGACGCGGAGCGGGACGAGGCTCCGTGCTCGCACCAGGACCGTGAGGGTGAGTTCCGCCATGTACGCCGACGACGGCTTCCGAGAACTGGGCCGGCAGGAGTGCCTGCGGCTGCTGAACGGCGCACTCGTCGGCCGCGTGGTGCACACCCGGCACGCACTGCCCGCCGTTTTGCCGGTCCGCTTCTGCCTGGACACCGATTCCGCCGTCGTACTGCGCACCTCGCCCGGCTCCGATCTGGTGCGCGCGCTCGACGGAGTGGTGGTCGCCTTCGAGGCCGACGAGGTGGACGCGGGCGCCCGCTCCGGCTGGAGCGTCGTGGTCACCGGCCGGGCCGCCGTGGTCACCAGCCCGACGGAGCACGAGCGCCTGGCGCGCAGCGGCCCGCGGTCCTGGCTCGGCCCGCCCAGGGACGCCGACGACATCTTCGTACGCATCGAGGCGGAGCTGGTCAGCGGCCGTGAACTCACCGCAGGTCACCCGGCGGGCACCACACCCTGAGCAGCGCGGCCAAGCCGTCCCGAAACCCGTAGCGCCCGTGCCCGCGCGAAGCCACCTGCTAGACGGCGTAAAACGAGCCTTGCTGACATCTGCCGCATACCTGCGCCGGTTCCGGGTACGCGACAGACGCCCGCAGCACTCCTCACCCCACCGGGGCGGGCACCCTGCACCGAGCGCCGGCCCGTGCGGCAGGCAAGCCGGTGGTCCCCCGCTAGGAGGCTGATGGCGGACAGTGAACGACCCCGCTCCGGCACGCCGATCATGGTTTTCCTGCTGGACGACCACGAGGTGGTGCGACGCGGCGTGCACGACCTGCTGTCCGACGAGCCGGACCTCACGGTGGTCGGCGAGGCGGCCACCGCCGAGCAGGCCTTGGTCCGAGTGCCCGCACTACGCCCGCGGGTGGCGGTGCTCGACGTCCGGCTGCCCGACGGCGACGGGGTGCAGGTCTGCCGGGAGCTGCGCTCGCGGATGCCCGAACTCGCCTGTCTGATGCTGACCTCGTTCGACGACGAGGAGGCCCTGCTCGACTCGATCATGGCGGGTGCGTCCGGTTTCGTACTGAAGCAGATCCGCGGTTTTGACCTGGTCTCGGCGGTGCGCACGGTGGCCTCGGGGCAGTCGCTGCTCGACCCCAGCGCCACGGCCCGGCTGATGGCACGGCTGCGCGGCGAGGAGTCCCAGCCGGCACCGCCGGACGCGTTGCCCGGTCTCACCGAGCGCGAGCGGGAGATCCTCGTACTGATCGGCGAGGGCCTCACCAACCGGCAGATCGGCCGACGGCTCTACCTCGCCGAGAAGACCGTCAAGAACCACATCTCGCGGCTGCTGGCCAAGCTCGGCGTGGAGCGGCGCATCCAGGCCGCCGTCCTCGCCACCCAGGAGCAGGACCGGCTGGCCCGGGAGGGGCACCGGGAGCCGGGACACCGCCGCGGCGGGCAGGACTGACGGGCCTGGCACGCCGGCGCGGTGATGGACAGGCGGACCCCGCCCCGAACCCGCGAACCCCCTGCACCCCGCGAACCCACCAGCGAGCTCCACGTCCCGTTCTGCACCTTTTCGGCACATACGGGTACCGTGAAGGTGACCGTACCCGGTCCGTCACCGCGTGGGGGGCTGGAGGAACCGGCTGTGGAGAGCTCCGAGGGCGTGCGCGTACCGCTCCGGCAACTGAGCCTTGACCAACTGCTCGACGACGTACAGGCACGGCTCGATACGGCGCGGGACACACAGGACCGGATGCACAGCCTCCTGGAGGCCGTCCTGACGGTCGGCCGCGAACTGGACCACACCTTCCTCGGTGTTCCGGCACGGGTGCTGCGCACCCTGGAGCTGGCCAAGCAGCGCGCCGGCGACCTCGACGACGAGGACGAGGCGGTGCTCTCCGTGGTAGCCGTCGCGGCAGGTGTGGCCATCGATCACGCACGGCTCTACGAGGAGTCGGCGCATCGCGAGCGCTGGCTGCGGGCGAACGCGGAGATCACCTTCGGCCTGCTGTCCGGCGGTTCGCGTACCGAGGTGCTCGGCATGATCGCCGAGCGGGCCAGGGAGATCAGTTCCGCCGCGCTCGCCGTGGTCGCCGTGCCGGTCGCGGACGGCGACAGTCTGAGCGTGGAACTCGCCATCGGCAGCCAGGCGCAGGCACACCGGGGTCTCGCACTGCCCGTGGAAGGCACGTTCATGGGTGCGGCATTTTCCGCGGGCGCCCCTGTGACCAGTGCGGATGTCTGCCATGACGCACGGGTGACGGTGGGCCCGCCGCGGTTTTCCGGGCTCGGTCCCGCGGTGGCGGCGCCCATCGGGTCCGGCGACGGGGTGCGGGGCGTGGTGCTGTTGGCCCGCGAGTCGGGCGGCGCCGTGTTCACCGCGGGTGAGGCCGAGCTGCTTGCCGGCTTCGCCGGGCAGGCGGCCGTGGCGATGGAGCTCGCCGAGCGGCGGCGCGACGCCGAGCAGATCCGGCTGCTGGAAGAGCGCGACCGCATCGCCCGTGACCTGCACGACCTGGCGATCCAGCGACTCTTCGCGACGGGCATGACGCTGCAGAGCGCCGGCCGCTTCATCACCCACCCCGAGGCGTCCGAGCGGGTGCTGCGGGCCGTCGACGACCTGGACGAGACCATCAAGATCATTCGGTCGACGATCTTCGGTCTGCGGTCCCACGGTGATGCCGCGGACACGCATCTGCGGGCCCGCGTGGTGCGGGAGGCGAGTGAGGCGGGCGAGGCCCTCGGGTTCGCGCCCGGGTTGCGGATGGAGGGCATGCTCGATACCCGGGTGCCCAAGGAGATCGCCGACCACACGGTGGCGGTGCTCTCCGAGGCGCTGAGCAACGTCGCCCGGCACGCCCGCGCCGGCCGGGTCGACGTGATCCTCGGGACCGACGGCCGCGAGGTGCGGCTGACGGTGCGCGACGACGGCGTCGGCATGACACCGGGCGGCCTTCGGACGGGGCACCTTACGGACCCGTCGCGCACAGGAGGAGGGCTGTGCAATCTGGCGGAGCGCGCGCGGTATCTGGGCGGCGCCCTGGAACTCGGTTCATCACCCGCCGGCGGCACCTCGCTGACCTGGCACGTTCCGGTGCCAGCCGGTGACGGGGCAGCGCGGCGGTAGGCGTGTGGGCCGCCGGGGAGGCCATGCGGCACGTCAGTGCCCGGCCGATTCCGTACGGTAACGGGCCATCCACTGATCGTTGAGCGCGTCGGCCTGGCGGCGGTGCCGCGCGGTGGGGAGGTGGCCTGGGGGCAGCTGGAGTCCGAGGAAGTCCAGAATGCCCTGGACGGTGCCGGTCGGGTCGGCCACCAGGTCCTCGTAGCAGACCTCGTACGGCTCGATGCCGCCGGCGGCGAACCAGTCCCGCCAGGCCGCGTGGTGCTCCTGGACGGTCCCGATCAGCCGGGTGACCCCCGCGGCGTCGAAGCCGGCCGGTCGGCCGGCTGGGCTGGCGCCGCTGACCTCACCATGCCCGCCGAGGCGCCAGACACCGCTCTGCTCGGCCCGGAGCCAGGAGACCGCCTGGGCGAGGACGTCCGCGCGCCGCACGTACACGAAGCGTGTGCGGCCGAAGACGCGGTTCAGCAGTGCGATGTCGTCGCCCGCCAGGTCCGGGTGGACGACCGCCAGCTTGCCGACCAGCTCGTCCAGCGTGCCCCACATGAGCTTCGCCCCGAACACCCCGTTGTCGCCACGGCCCGCGGCGAGCGCCGCCGCCAGGTAATCCGGATAGGCGAAGGCGCCGCCGGGGCCGCGCGGCAGGCGCCACCGGTCGGCCCAGAGCGGTTCGTCGGGGACGCGGAAGTACGCCTGCGGCCGGCCGGCGACCCCCGTTGACTCCAGGAGCCCGAGCAGCAGCGAACTGCCGGTCCGGGGCGTGGCACAGACGAAGTACGCGGTTACCGGTGCGGCCCCGTCCTCGGGCATGGCGTGCGTCAGTCCGGTCATGACGGCCACCGAAGGCCATCGTGCGCGGGCGCGCAAGCCGTGGTGGGCCGCGAGCGGGCGGTCCGGCCCGTCGCGTCAGAGGCGAACGGCGGGATCGAACCACGCGGGGGCGTCGGTCAGGGCCTGCTTGACCCGCATCAGCCCCGGCTCGTTCAGCTCCGGCATGGCGTCCACCGGGAACCAGCCCACCTCGATCGACTCGTCGTCGTGGACCCGTGCCGTGCCGCCCACCGCGCGGCAGCGGAAGGTGATGTCCATGAACTGGCACACGTCGCCGTTGTCGTAGGTGACGGGTTCGAGGGCCTGCACCAGGACGACCCGCTCGGGGACGCAGCGCACCGCGGTCTCCTCGTACACCTCGCGCACCGCACAGGCCGCGGGCTGTTCGCCCGGTTCCGGGATGCCGCCGATCACCGACCACTTCCCGTTGTCGCTGCGGCGCCCGAGCAGCACCCTGCCCTCGTCGTCGAAGACGATGGCGGTAACGCCGGGCAGCCAGAGCAGCTGATGGCCTGCGGTGGCCCGCACGGCACGGATGAAGTCAGGAGTTGCCATACAGCGACCCTAACGAGCTGCCATGCGGCGACCCTGGCGGCCGGCGGTCACCGGCGGGCCGCCGCACCCGCCCGGCATATCGGCACCTGCCCGGCAGGCCCGCCGGCGGAGCCGCTCACGCGGTCTGCTCCCCCTAGGTGGCGGACCCGCTTCCTGCCCCGTCCGCCCCGGATGCGGCCACCCGACGCCGGGTGCGCACCGACCGCGTCACCGCCCAGCCGAAGCCGCCCGCCGCGACCAGCACCAGCAGGCCCTCAGGGAGCACCCCCATGCGCGTGGCGGGGGTCAGCGAGGAACGCAGCGGCACCTTCTCGACCAGCGCGTCGGCGGTGAACATCTTCGTCTGGCTGACGATCCGCCCGTCGGGCCTGATCACCGCGCTCACCCCGCTGGTCACCGGCACCGTGACGGTACGGCTGTGCTCGACGGCCCGGATCCGGCTCATGGCCAGCTGCTGGTAGGTCATCTCACTGCGGTCGAACGTCGCGTTGTTGCTCGGCACGGAGATCATCTGGGCGCCGTCCTCGACGGTGCTGCGCACGGCCCAGTCGAAGGCCGCCTCGTAGCAGGTGACGAGGCCGACTCTGGCGTTCGCCATGGTGAACACGCCGGGTTTGGTGCCGCGCGAGAAGTCCTGCCGCACCATGCCCACGTCCTTGCTGAAGACGCTGACGACACCGCGCAACGGGATGAACTCCCCGAACGGCTGGATCTGCCGCTTGTCGTAGGTGTCAATGGGGCCCTTGTCGGGGTCCCACAAGATCTGCTCGTTGTAGAGCTTGCCGTCGCTCTTCTGGACGACGCCGCCCACCGACACCGGCGCACCGACCGCCCGGGCGGCCTCGTCGATCTCGGCGCGGGCGTCCGGGTCGGTGAACGGGTCGACGTCGGAGGAGTTCTCCGGCCAGAGCACCAGGTCAGGACGGGCGGCCTTGCCCGCCTTGACGGCGGCGGCGAGCCGCAGTGTCTCGCGCACGTGGTAGTCGAGGACCGCACGGCGCTGCGCGTTGAACTCAAGTCCGGCGCGCGGCACATTGCCCTGGATCACCGCGACGGTGGCGGTGCCGTCCTCGGCCGCGGCGCTGACCAGCGGGCGCGCCGCGAAAGCCGCGGCCACGGGAACGGCGATAGACAGCACGGCCGCGATCGCGGCGCCGCGCCGCAGCGCCCGCGGACGGCGGGCGGCCACCAGCTGGCGGACGGCCTCACCGAGGCCGAAGCCGCACAGCGCGACCGCGAACCCGAGCACAGGAGTGCCGCCCACCGCGGCGAGCGGCAGGAACACACTGTCCGCCTGCCCGAAAGCGACCTTGCCCCAGGGGAAGCCGCCGAACGGCACCCGTGCGCGGGCCGCCTCTCCCGCGATCCACAGGGCCGCTCCCCACAGCGGCCAGAGCGGAAGCCGCGAGACCACCGTCATGGCGGCACCAGTCAGGGCCAGGAAGCAGGCCTCCGCGACGACCAGCGCCAGCCAGGGGCCAGGGCCGACCTCCACTCCCGTCCACACCAGCAGCGGCAGCAGGAAGCCGAGGCCGAAGAGGAAGCCGAGGCCTGCGCCGGTCTTCCAGCTCCGACCGCGCAGGCTCCAGCCGAAGACGGCGAAGGCCGGCAGCGCGAGCCACCACAGGTGCCGTGGCGGAAAGCTGACGTACAGGAGCAGTCCGGAGCCCGCCGCGGCGACGGCCAGAACCAGCCCCCGGAGCAGGCGCGCGCGGCGCGAGGAGGACGCGGCGCGGGACAGGGGTGCTTCCGTGCGGTCCACGGAGGTTGCGGTGGCGGTCACCCGGGGAGTGTACGGCGCGTCGCGCAGGGGCCTGCGAAGAGGTGAGGAGCCCGCCGGACCGGCGCCGCCCCGTCGTCCGACAGGCCCCATACGTGCGTTCTCCGCCATTTCTGCATAGTTCCTTACCTTTCCCTCCACAAACCGATGGATCAGCAACTACGGTGGGCTCAAGTCCCCGGCATCCGGCCCGGATCCGGTCCGCGGCGGCCGGGGCCCGTCAGACATCGGGGGGCGACGGGTGGAAGCTTCGGGACATGCGCAGCTGTCCGCGGACTGGGCTGCGGATACCGGCCACAGCGCGGCGGACCCGGCCGGCGTGATCGTGCTCGCGGCCTGCGCGGTGTGGTCCCTAGTGACGGCCGCGGCGAGTGGCGGCAGGCCGGAGGGGATGCTGCTGGCCGTGCTCGCGGTGCTGGCCGGATACGCGGGCGGACGCGTCACCGGGGCGCTGCTGCCCGTCGCGGCACCCGCGGCCGGGGCGCTCGCCGGCACCGCCCTCGTACTGGCCGCGCCGCACTCCGACCGGCTGCCGGACACTCCCCCGCAGCTCGGCGGCGCCGCGGGCACGGCAGCCGTGCTGACCCTGTCCGCCGGGGCGGCCTGCTGCGCGGCGGGGGCTGCGGTGCGGGCACCGGTCCGCACCGCGCTGCGTGCGGTGGCCGTGGCGATCACGGCGATAGCGGCCCTGCTCGGCTCGGCCGCCGGGGTGGTGGGGTGCGTGGCGGTGCTCGGGTGTGCCTGCGTCACGGGCCGGGTGCGCAGGTCACGAGAGCTGACGGCGCTGGGGGCCGGGGCGGGGCTGGCGGCGGCGGGCACCTGGGCGGTGGCCGCGGGCGTGCTGCCCGGCGGCCTCGCGGGGCGCGTGCTCAGCGGGCACCGGCTCCTGCTGTGGCGAGACGCGTTCGGCCTCACCGTGCACCATCCGGGTCTGGGCGCGGGCCCCGGCCGGTTCGGCGAGCTCAGTCCCACGCTGGCCCAGACCCTGACGTCCGACGGCCGGCCGCACTCCGCGCTGCTCCAGCAGGCGGCCGAGCAGGGACTGGTGGGCGCAGTGCTACTGGGCGCGGGTTACTACTGGCTCCTGCTCGCCTTGTGGCACTCGCCGCGCCCCACTCCCGTCGTCCTGACCGCGGGCACAGCCCTGACGGTGCTCGCGACCCTCGCCCTGGCGGGCAACGCGCTGAGCTTCACCACGGTGACGGCCGGCGCGGGCCTCGTCGCCGGTTTCGCCACGGCCCGGCCGCTCGGGTACGAACCGGCCGCGGACAGCGTGGCTGACCGGCCGGCGGGAGGCGGGGGCCGAGCGGGCCCGGGAGGCCGGGACTGAACAACAGGTCGTCGGGTACGGCACCGCGCGCACGGCTTGCGGGCGGGCTGCCTGCGGCCTGCGGGCCACCCGAGATCGTCGGACGGCTGCCACCGGCCCGGCGCCGGACGTGCCGGCGCGTTCTCAGATCGAGGGTCCTGAGGTGGTCGCCAGGCGCAGCCGGTCGCGGATGACTCTGACCGCCGCTTCGGCGTTGTCCACGGTGACGGTGAACCGGTGGCCGTCCCCCAGGATCAGCACCATGCCCTCGCCGCGCCGGACCACGACGGCAGTGCCCTTGCCAGGCCGCCACCGATACCCCCAGCCGCCCCACTGCCGCGGCGTGACACGCGGTGCGAACGCCGCGTCGACGACATGAGAGAGGAGGATGCGCCGCCGCGGCAGACCGACGTACCCGCAGCGCACTTCCAGGCAGTCCTTGTCGACCTTCACGGCGACATGGACGAACGCGAGGGTGCCGTAGAGCATCAGCAGCCCGGCGGCGATGCAGCCGACGACCGACATGACAAGGGCGGGCAGCACCGAAGTCCACGAGGCGTCCACCGCGAGTTTGATGCCGAGTGCGACGCAGGCGGCACCGGCGGTGGCGAGCAGCCACTGCGCACGATTGGTCGCCCGTCCGGTCCAGATCTCGGGCAGGGCGTCGCCGGAGCCACGCGGCCCGCGGAGGTGATGCCTCATATCCCTGAGAGTACCCATGTTCGGCACTCCCGGCAGTGGATCGCGCGCCGCACGACACCGGGAGCGGCGTCAGATCACCGGGCTGACCCCGGCCAACTGCCGGCCTTCCGGGTATGCCAGCGCCTCGGCGGGCAGCGCCGCCGGGCGCCCGCTGAACAACACGGTGAGCGCGCCCACCGCGGGTGCCGCGGCGTCGCCGGGCGCCGGCTGGGCACCGATCCTGCGCAGCGCCTGAGTGGCCACGGCACCGGCCGAACCGTGCAGCACGAGCGGCACGGCGCCCTCGCGCCCGTCGCGCACCGAAAGCCTGCGCGAGGGTCCGGCCGACGGATGCCGAGGGAGTAGCCCCAGCACGGCACCGCGGATGCGCTCGGCCACCAGTTCGTAGTGGGTGCAGCCCAGCACGACGGCCCGGGTGTCGGCCGGGGTGCGCGCGGCGGCGGCGGCCACGGCGGCGTCGATGGCGGCCTCGTCGGCGTGCTCGACGGCGTCGGCGAGCCCGGGACAGGGCACCTCCGTGACCGCCACACCGTCCGCGAAGTCGGCGATCAGGCCGCGCTGGTAGGCGCTGCCGGTGGTCGCCGGAGTGGCCCAGATCGCCACGGGGCCGCCGCCCGCCGCGGCGGGCTTGATCGCGGGCACCGTGCCGACCACCGGCAACCGCGGCTCGAACCTGTCCCGTAGCGCGGCGAGGGCATGCACAGAGGCGGTGTTGCAGGCGACGATCAGCACGTCGGGCGCGTGGGCCGCGGCAGCCTCCGCGGCGGCCAGTACACGGTCCGCCACGTCCTGGGCGCTGCGCGGCCCCCAGGGCATGCTGTCCGGGTCGCTGGAGAGCACGAGGTCGGCGTCGGGCCGCAGCCGCCGCACCGCTGCCGCGGCCGCGAGCAGGCCGAGTCCGGAGTCGATGAGCGCGATCTTCACCCGGCCACTTTAAACGACTGCACCATCCCTGGCCTGGTCGGGACCCGGTGGGAGGCGGGCCAGGCGCCATCCCGGCCGGCCGGCTCACCGGCGGGTTCCGGGCCGCCTGCCGGGCCGGCGCGCGGGCCGCGCCGCGGGGCGTGGACCGGGGCGGGCTGCCGGTCCCCGTTGCGGCACCTGGTGCGGCACTTGTCGGGGCAGTCTCGGCCGCATGGCCGGAGGCAGTGCGGCGCACGGCCGGGATGCGGTGTCCGCGGGCGGGGCGGAGCGTGTGGGCCCGGGTTTCGTGGGGCAGACTGCGGCTGGTGAGCGCCCTGACATGGACTGCCCTCGTATCACTCGCCTGCTGGCTGTGGCTGCTGCTGGGCCAGGGGTTCTTCTGGCGCACCGATGTGCGTCTGCCGCCGTGTGACGCACCGCACGCATGGCCGTCGGTCGGTGTCGTCGTACCCGCCCGGGACGAGGCGCCGGTGCTGCCGCTGAGCCTGCCGTCGCTGCTGGCGCAGGACTATCCGGGGCGGGCGGAGATCTTCCTCGTCGACGACGGCAGCTCGGACGGCACCGGCGAGCTGGCCAGGACACTGGCCGCACGACACGGCGGACTGCCGCTCACCGTCTGTTCGCCGGGTGAGCCGCCAGCCGGCTGGACCGGCAAGCTCTGGGCCGTGCGGCACGGCATCGGCCTGGCCCGCACCCGCGAGCCGCGGTACCTGCTGCTCACCGACGCGGACATCGCCCACGCCTCGGGCAGTCTGCGTGCGTTGGTGGCCGCCGCCGAGACGGGCGGTTTCGACCTGGTGTCCCTGATGGCCAGACTGCGCGTGGAGAGCGTCTGGGAGCGCCTTGTCGTGCCGGCCTTCGTCTACTTCTTCGCGCAGCTGTATCCGTTCCGCTGGATCGGCCGCATGCCCGGCAAAGGCCCGTCCGCGAGGTCGCGCACGGCCGCCGCGGCGGGCGGCTGTGTGCTGCTGCGCACCGAGGCCGCCGAGCGCGCCCGGGTGCCGGACGCCATCCGGCAGGCCGTCATCGACGACGTCTCGCTCGCGAAGGCCGTCAAGCGCACTGGCGGTCGCATCTGGCTGGGCCTTGCCGACCAGGTCGACAGCGTGCGCCCCTACCCGCGCCTGCACGACCTATGGCGCATGGTGTCGCGCAGCGCCTACGCGCAGTTGCGGCACAACCCGCTGCTGCTCGCCGGGACCGTCGCGGGCCTCGCGCTGGTGTACCTCGTGCCGCCCGCGGGGCTCTGCGCAGGCTTGCTCACGGGCAGCGCGGGCACCGCGATCACGGCGGGCCTGGCGTGGCTGGTGATGACGGGGACGTATCTGCCGATGCTGCGCTACTACCGCCAGCCGCCGTGGCTCGCGCCGCTGCTGCCGTTCACCGCGTTCCTGTACCTGCTGATGACGGTGGACTCGGCGGTGCAGCACTACCGGGGCCGGGGGGCCGCCTGGAAGGGCCGCACCTATGCGCGGCCGACGCGGCGGCAGGCCGCCCAGACGTCCACAGAGGCCGCTCACGAGCAGCCGTGACGCCGGTGGACGGCGAACGTGGCGCGCCGCGGCCGGCCGGAAATGACAAAAGCACCGTCGGAGCGAATCTTTCCGGCCACCGGCAGCAGCGCACCGGCTCCCGTGTCCGCTACTTCCGGGCCAGAGCACCGGCCCAATTCGAGCTGCACGGCCGGTAACCCGACCGAAGCATTCGAGCCTCGGTCATTGACATGTCCGCTTCCCTCGTACAGAGCCCTGACCGGCCGATCCGTTCACGCTTCCGTTTTGCTCGCGGGGCCGGTCGAATTCCCTGGCCTTCGCTCGTCGCGGAGGCCGCGCAGCGCCACCCGCGAGCGGACGGCCGACCGGCGAGTAACCCTTCAGGAGCTTGGTCTTTACGCGCGGCGCCGTCTGGCGGGCGACCGTTTTTCCCACGTTCGATCGCATTAGGGGTCCACAGTTACGGCCGGTACGAAAAACAACCCTCTTATCGGTCTCCCCAACTAGCACATCGTGGGCTTAACTTATGAAGCATGACCTCCCCCCGCTCCACTTATGGCGGCGGTTACTACTCCGCGCCGTCTTTCCCGGACACTCCGATCTACGACTCCCTTGTCGCAGAGCGGGGCACTCCGCAGATCGCACCGATCCGCGTTCCTGCCGCTTACGAGTCGAGCAGTCATCTGCCCGCCCTCCCGTCAGCGCTCCCGGCCCTTCCCGCCGGCCCCTCGGCCGGACCGCCTCAGTACGGCTACCCGGCGCCGCAGTCGGCGCAGCTGCAGCCGGCCCCAGCACCGTACGCGCAGCCGCAGACGGCACCGCCGCGCGGCTACCCGGGCGGATACCCCCAGGCCCAGCCGCAGCGCCCCGCTCCTGCTCCCGCCGGCACGGGCTACGAGGCCATGCGTCCCGCGGCGCCGATGCGTCCGGTGCCGCCGCGTCCGATGACACCGCAGCAGGCTCCCGCCCCCGCCCCGGCCGGATACGACGACCCCTACAACAGGCAGTACCGGGGTTACTGACCAGCGGCGAGCACGAGCGTCGGAAGGTGTGCCAGTCGCGGCTGGCAGGATGGCGCTATGACCAAGACGGCTGATTTCGTGCTCGTCTCACTCCACGTGTATCCGCTCAAGGCCACCCAGGGGCACGCTCCTCACGAGGCGGCCGTGGAACCGTGGGGCATCGCGGGTGACCGGCGCTGGATGCTGATCGACAGCGCCGACCGGGTCGTCACCCAGCGATCCCAGCCCAGCCTGGCACTGACCACCGTCCAACTGCTGCCCAGCGGGGGGCTGCGGCTGACGGCGCCGGGCCGGGAGGCAGTCACCGTCGCGGTGCCAGATGGCAGTGAGCGTGTGGTGGCACAGCTCTTCCAGGACAAGGTCGAGCTGGTGTGCGCCGCCCCGGTGGCGCACACCTGGTTCAGCTCCTATCTGGGCGCGGACGTCCGCCTCGTCCATCTCGACGACCCGGCCACGCGCCGCCCAGTCGATCCGCGCTACGCGCTCCCGGGCGAGACGGTCAGCCTCGCCGACGGCTATCCGGTCCTGCTCACCTCGCTCTCCTCGCTGACCGCGCTCAACTCCTTGATCGCCGAGGGCGCGGACGCGCACGAGGGACCGCTGCCGATGAACCGGTTTCGGCCGAACATGGTCATCGACGGCAGCGCCCCGTGGGCCGAGGACGGCTGGCGGCGCCTCGCGGTCGGCGAGGTCACCTTCCGGGTCGCCAAGCTGAGCGGACGCTGTGTCGTGACCACCACCGACCAGCGCACGGCGGAGCGTGGCAGGGAACCGCTGCGCTCTCTCGCGCGCCACCGCCGATTCGGGGATCGGCTGGCCTTCGGGCAGAATCTGGTACCGGAGACCACCGGCACCGTACGGGTCGGTGATCCCGTCATCGTCCTTGAATAGGCGAACGGTTCCGCACTGTCCGAAAGCCCACGGCGACCGCCAGGCCGCCACAAGGCACGGCCCGTGCGGGAACCCACCCGCCCGGTACGGCCGTTCTCTTCGTACGGCAGCCAGGCAATCGGAGGGGGCCAGGGGGAGAAGTGCGCTTGCTCTCTCTTCCTCCACCCCGCGCGCGTGAGCCGTGCCGGTCAGGGCTGTGACGGACACGGAAGGGGGTACGGGGCTGTGCGAGCGATCGCCGGACTGTGGCGTTGGCGGCGTAATCCGCTGCGCCGGAAGACCGATCTTCTCGAAGCCTGGGTGGCGCTGACGACCGCGCTGCTCATCGTCGTCGCGGCGCCGATCACGGGCGTGGTGACGGGGACGCTCAGCGAGCGTGCCCTGTTGCGGTCGGTCCAGCAGCAGCACCAGGAGCGTCATGAGGTCACGGCCACCATCGTGCGCATCGTGCGTCAGCCGTCACTCGACCTCGACCCCGAGACCGTCTCCGCGCGCAACTCGCACAGCGATGTGATCGCTACCTGGCAGGCCCCGGACGGCACCCGGCACCGCGGCAGGGTCATGGCGGGCCTGCGGGCGCTGCACCCCGGCGCGCAGCTCGCCATCTGGACCGACCGGCACGGCACCGTCGTCGCCCGCCCGCTCGACGAGGTCTCCGCGAACACCCACGCCGCCCTCGCCGGAATCGGCGCCGCCGCGGCAGGGGCCGCGCTCCTCGATGGCGTCCGACGGTTGATCATGTGGCGTATCGTGCGCCGCAGGTACGCCGGGTGGGACCGGGCATGGCAAAGGGCCGGTCCCGACTGGGGCAGAACGGGCGCCGGCAGCTGACCGGCCGCGCCCGGGCCGCCCGAGCCCAGGGCCATGGGTCAGCTCCCCCGTCTCGCACGCGCTACGGTTAACCGGCCGGTTCTTCAGGCACGTCCGGCACACTTCACAAGCCGCCGAACACAAGGTGGGGGACAGAACTCCGCATGGCACAGGGCACGGTCCAGGTGACGCACTCCGGCGCTTCGCGGTGGCGGCGCCGCACGGGCGAGTACGCCTCCCTATCCGCCGCCCTGGAAGCGGCGGTGGAAGGTGATGTGCTCACCATCGCCCCCGGCACCTACCGCGAGAACCTGGTGGTGGAACACGCCGTCACCCTGCGCGGACCCGAAGGCTCGCCCGGTTCGGTGCGCATCGCACCCGTGGACGGCGTACCGCTGACGCTGCGCGCCTCCGCGGTGGTCCAGGACGTGCAGGTGGAAGGCCAGGACGCGGCGTCCCCCGCACTGCTCATCGAGGACGGCACCCCCGATCTATCGGCCCTGCGGATCGTCACCCGCTCCGCGAGCGGCATAGAGGTGCGCGGCAAGGCCCGGCCCACCGTCCGCCGCTGCACCGTCGACAATCCGGCGGGCATCGGTATCGCCGTGCTCGACGAGTCGGGCGGCCTCTTCGAGGAATGCGAGGTCGTCGCCGCCGGCCAGGAGGGCGTGGCGGTGCGCTCGGGGGCGCATCCGCGTCTTGAGCGCTGCCGAGTGCACCACACCTCCGGGGCGGGCCTGTCGGTGACCGGTGAGCACACCGGTCTGGAGGCAGTCGGCTGCGAGGTGTACGAGGTCAAGGGCAGCGGTGTGCAGGTGACCGCGCGGGCCGCTGCGCACCTGACTGACTGCGACGTGCACCGCACCACCTCGGACGGCGTCACCCTCGACACCGACGCGGTGCTCACCCTCGCCGACTGCCGCATCCACGACATCCCCGAGAACGCGGTGGACCTCAGGTCCCGCTCCGTGCTCACCCTCACCCGCTCCACCGTGCACCGCTTCGGCCGCAACGGTCTCTCGGTGTGGGATCCGGGCACCCGCGTCGACGCCAACCAGTGCGAGATCCATGAGAGCACCGGCGACTATCCGGCGGTGTGGGTCAGCGACGGTGCGACGGCGGTCCTGGACGCCTGCCGGGTGCACGACGTACCGGACGCCCTGTTCGTGCTGGACCGCGGCTCCCGGGCCGACGTCGTCGACAGCGATCTCTCTCAGGTACGCAACACGGCGGTGTCGGTGAGCGACGGCGCCACCGCACAGCTCGACGACTGCCGTATCCGCGGCGCCGCCACCGGCGCCTGGTTCCGCGACCACGGCAGCGGAGGCACCCTGTCCGGCTGCACCATCGACGGTACGCAGACCGGCGTGATCGTCACCAAGGGCGCCGATCCCAGCATCGAGCGCTGCACGGTCACCGCGCCCGCCGAGGCCGGTTTCTACGTCTCCGCGGGCGCGCGCGGCACCTTCCAAGGTTGCCGTGTCACCGGTAGCGGTGCCTATGGTTTCCACATCATCGACGGCTGCCGCAGCATCCTGCGCAAATGCCGCACCGAGCGGTGTGCGCGCGGCGGTTACGAGTTCGCGGACGCGTCCGGCGGCGGTGCCAAGGACGGCCGCGGCGGGCCGCTCGTCGAAGACTGCACCAGCGATGAGAGCGGCGGCCCCAGGACCGCGATACCCGAGCCCCTCGCACCGGCCGCGCCACTCGCCGGACTGCTCGGCGACACCCCCGTACGGCACGCCGCCGAACAGCAGCCCGCCACCCGGCCGTCCACCGAGCCGACCCCGCCAGCGGCCCCGCAGCGCCCCGTACGCGCCTCGCAGGACGTCCTGGGCGAACTCGACACGCTGGTGGGCCTGGAGAGTGTGAAGCGCGAGGTGCGCGCCCTCACCGACATGATCGAGGTGGGCAGGCGCAGGCAGCAGGCGGGCCTGAAGGCGGCCTCGGCCCGGCGGCACCTGGTCTTCACCGGCTCCCCCGGCACCGGCAAGACCACCGTCGCCCGGCTCTACGGCGAAATCCTCGCCTCCCTCGGTGTGCTCAACAACGGCCACCTGGTGGAGGTGTCCCGGGTCGACCTGGTCGGCGAGCACATCGGGTCCACGGCCATCCGCACCCAGGAGGCGTTCGACCGCGCCCGTGGCGGCGTGCTCTTCATCGACGAGGCGTACGCGCTCTCACCGGAGGACTCCGGGCGGGACTTCGGCCGTGAGGCGATCGACACCCTGGTGAAGCTGATGGAGGACCACCGGGAGGCGGTGGTGGTCATCGCCGCGGGCTACACAGCCGAGATGGAGCGGTTCCTGTCGGTCAATCCGGGGGTGGCATCCCGTTTCTCGCGGACCATCACCTTCGGTGACTACGCGCCGCAGGAGCTGCTGCGCATCGTCGAGCAGCAGGCCGACGAGCAGGAGTACCGGCTGGCCGAGGGCACCGATGAGCACCTGCTGAAGTACTTCACCGAAATCCCCAAGGGCCCCGCGTTCGGCAACGGCCGCACGGCACGCCAGACGTTCGAGGCCATGGTGGAGCGGCACGCCGGACGGGTTGCCCAGCTGCCGGAGCCGAGCACGGACGACCTGACCCTGCTCTACCCGGAGGACCTGCCGGAACTGCCCTGAGGCTGGGGCGCGAACGGCCGGAGCCGACCTCTGCGCGGCGCTCCGGTCTCCCAGGCGCCGTCAGCGCGTCCTTTCGATCCTGGTGCGAGGCGCGGCTGGCCTCAGTCCTGGAGCGCATCTGGTGGTTGACGGTGCGGCCCGTCGGCCACGTCTGCGACGTCGACAGCTGGGGCAGCACCGGCATCAGCATCGGCACCTTCACCGTCTGCCCCGGGCCGCTGCGCGGGCACACCGGGCCGCAACCGCGCCAGCAGCCAGCCGCGTTCCTTGTCGAAGGCGGGATCCGCCTGGTAGTCCGAGTGCCCGAGGATCGGTGCGGGCAGCGGGTGCAGGTCGGTGCGGCCGTAGGCGAGCGGGTCCTTGAAGGGATGGGCGTCGACCCGGGGAGCGGCCTCGCCGGGCAGCAGTACCGGGCCGCCGATAGGATCGGTGGGCCGGAACAGATTGCGCCAGCAGACCACTTCACGATGCAGTCCGCTGAGCGCCTCGGGACCGAAGTACGCCGGGAACCACCGCCCGTAGAGCCGCTCCAGCGGGGACCCGTAGGTCAGCAGCGCCACCCGGCCGCGCATCTCGGGCCGCAGCTGCCAGGCCGCCGCGGCAGCCAGCACACTGCCCTGGGAGTGCCCCGACAGCACGAGCCGCCCGCCGGTGTCCCGCGTCCACGTCGCCATGCGCCAGGTGAGGTCGGGCACCGCGCGCTCCGCGTAGCAGGGCGGCGCGAACGGGTGCGCGGCGCGCGGCCAGAACGTACCGACATCCCAGAGGATGCCGATGGTGCGCCGCGCGGAGACGTCCTTGTAGGCGCGCCGGCCCCAGGTGACGAACAGTATGAAACCGAAACCGATCAGCCAGGAGCCGAGTGCCTGCGCGGCCTGCGCCGCGCCCTCCACGAGACTCTCCAGGGGATAAGTCCCCTTGACGGCCTCGGAGGGCACCTTGCCCGTGCTCCAGGACCCGGCGAGTGCGCCCGCGCCCAGCAGCAGGGTCGCCGCGGAGGTGATGCCCGCGGCTAGGGGCGCGCGGTCGGTGAGGACGGCACGCGCGCGGGTGCCCGCGATCTGCTGGGTGCGCGCCGCGTCGTCCCGTTTGTCGTCCACATCGTCCGCGTAGTCGGCGCGTACCTGGGCCAGGCCGCGGCGGGTCCGTGCGGAGGTGCGCACGCCCAGCCAGCCCGCCAGCACCAGGAGCACCACGAGCAGCGGCGGCAGCACCGACGCCTGCCAGGTGAGCAGCACCGGAGGGCCGTCGATGGTGCCACCAGTGCCGGTGCCGCCCGCACCGTCGACCCAGTCGCCCACCCGCTGCGCCACTCCGCCGGTCATCACGCCGCCCAGCGCGCAGGCCAGCATCGCGACGGCGGGGCCGCCGAGACCGTGCAGCACGGCACGGGTCCCGGACATGCTGCGGTACAGGAGGCAGGCGACCACCGCGAGCGCGACAACCAGCACACACTGGACGAGGGCGATACCTCCGAAGGTGGCATCGCCCGGCAGCCGTCCAGCGGAGTGCCACCCGGGGCGTGACCATCCGGCGTACACCAGGGCGAGCACCAGCAGCCCGAAGGCGTTCAGCGGCAGCCACCGCACCAGGGCCCGGTCGAGCTCACGGTCGAGCCTGCGCTCGCTGCGCCCCCGGCGGCCGACCACCCAGACGACGAACAGACCGCCGACGACGAGCAGCGCGTCCAGAGCGCGCCCCAGGATGTCGAGCGTCTCCGGGCCGCCGGGGGCACGGTCGTAGCGGGCGGCGGAGGTGCCGACGGCGGCGGCAACGGTGAGCAGGCCCGCGGCGGTGTGCGCGGCCCTCAGCCGGGCGACGAGCCGGCGCCCGTACCAAAAGCCCGGCCTGCCGAGCGCGGTGGGCAGGCGGGCTTCAGCGCCCTCATCGGGATCCCGGTGCGGCAGCGGCTGCTGGGACTCATAGGCGCTCCAGGTGCGGTGCGAGAGGTACCACAGGAGTGCGGTGAGGACCGTCGGCACGAGCGCGGCGAACGCGAGTCGGCGGCCGGGCTGGGTCCACCAGCCGCCGCGGAAGATGCCGGGTGCCAGGAAATGCAGCCAGATATGGCCCTGGGCGCATCCGCGGGTGCCCGCGCACTGCCAGGCCACCAGGTCGAGGGCCACCTCGCAGACCGCGGCGACCAGTACCACGGTGAGGGTGAGGCCGGTGAACCGCACCAGCAGCCCGTAGATCCGGACCGTCCTGGCCCGCTGGCGGGCGCTGGGACGCATCCAGTGGGCCAGGTTGACCACCATGAACGGCAGCAGGAGCAGCCACAGGGCGCGAGAGCCGTTGCCCGAGGTGAGGTTGGACCAGACGTACGCCTCCGGGACGGGCTTGTCCTGATAGTCCTCGGGGTGCCGCTCGGCATTGACGTCGTCCTCGCGTCGGTAGACCGCGGCGATCTCGTCGCCGGTGACGCGGACGGTGCGCGGGTCGCCCAGCATCTCCTCGGGGGTGGCGCCGCCGACGCCGTGCACGAGGAGTTCGAGGGCGGTCTCGTCCGCGAGTGCGGGCCGGTCCGCTGTGGGCCGTTCGGACACAGGTTCCACAGTTCGCCGTCCCCCCGGTGCCGCGTAAGTGAGGTGTCACGCTACGTCAGGAACCAGCATCGCGGACCGCGGCGCGCGGACACCACCGTCGGCCCGGAATTTCCCCGGTCCGTGGTACTCGTGCGGCGCGCGCGGGACGAGATGACGGCGGACGGCACAGCGTGCGGCCGGTGTGGCAAGGGCGGGACGGCGGGCGGGTGCCGCACGGAGTTGCCCGCCCTGTCCTGGCCAAGATGCCATGCCTGTCAGTGGCACGTGCGAGGATGTTCAGATCCCACACAGCGACACACGGCGAACGCTCGGCGAATGGCAGCATGGTGAACGATCACGGCACACGGTCTCCCCGGCCGGGCCAAGGCGAGAGGATCCCCGCGGCGTGAGTGAGAACCAGAACCTCCTCGCGGAGCAGCGCCGCGCCCTGATCCTGGACGAGGTACGACGGCGCGGCGGCGTCCGGGTCAATGAACTCACCAGAAAGCTCGGCGTCTCCGACATGACGGTCCGCCGCGATCTGGACGCGCTGGCCCGCCAGGGCGTGTTGGAGAAGGTGCACGGCGGCGCTGTCCCGGTCATCGAGGCGAGCACCCACGAGCCGGGCTTCGAGGCCAAGTCGGGCCTGGAGCTGACGGCCAAGGAGGACATCGCGCGGACCGCTGCCGCCCTGGTCACCCCAGGCACCGCCATCGCCCTGTCGGGAGGTACGACGACCTTCGCGCTCGCCCACCACCTGCTGGACGTGCCGGATCTGACCGTGGTGACGAACTCGGTGCGGGTGGCCGACGTCTTCCACTCGGCACAGCGCACCGTCGGCCAGCGCCAGGGCGCGGCGACGGTCGTCCTCACCGGCGGAGTGCGCACCCCGTCCGACTCCCTGGTCGGGCCGGTCGCCGACCGCGCGATCGGCGAACTCCACTTCGACCTGCTCTTCCTGGGTGTGCACGGGATATCGATAGAGGCCGGCCTGTCCACCCCGAATCTCGCAGAGGCGGAGACCAACCGGCGCCTGGTGCGCTCCGCCCGGCAGGTGGTCGTCGTCGCGGACCACACCAAGTGGGGCACCGTCGGCCTGAGTTCGTTCGCCGCGCTGACTCAGGTCGACACCCTGGTCACCGACCGCGGACTGCCGGCCCAGGCGCGCGCGGAGGTAGCGGAGCAACTGCGGCGCCTGGTGATCGCGGGAGAGCCGGGTTCTGCCGACGAGGGCCCGGTGCCCGAGGAGCCGGCGAGCTCCGAAGCCTGCGCGCAGGCGTGAGCGTACTGTCCGGACACCGGCGTATGGACGGCACGAGACGCTCCTCCGCGGTGCCGCCGGGCATCCGCCGGCTCGCTCTCGCCGTCAGGGAGATGGTTCCATGGCACGTCGTCTGAGGCCCGTCGAGCCCGGTTTCGCAGAATCCGCGCCCGTGCGCCTGGTGTTCGCCCGCGAGATCTCCGCCGCGCCCGATGCGGTGTTCCATGCGCTCGCCGAGGACACGGCCGGCTGGTCCGAGTGGTTCGGCGCGGTCACGCGCGCCCGCTCCGTGCAGGACGGCGCGGCCCGTGAGATCCACCTGCGGGGCGGTGCCCGCTTCCTGGAAGCGATCGTGGCCCGTGAGCCCGCCGAGCGATACGCCTACCGCGTGGACGAGACCAATGTCCCCGGCGTGCGTGCGCTCGTGGAGGAGTGGCGGCTGACGGCAGCGGGCGGGGGCACCCGTATCCAGTGGACGATCTCCGCGGACGGTTCCGCGCTCTTCAAGGCCGTGATGCGGCTGGCCGCGCCGGGCCTCGGCCGGGAGTTCCGCAGGGCGGCAGGCGCTCTGGACAAGCGCCTCGCGGCAGCGGACGCCTGAAACCCGCCCGGTCCTGCGCCCAGACACCGCACCTGTCGGCCCCGCCACCGGCGCAGGCATCCGCACCGCACTCCCCCGCGCACCCGCCGCTGTTCACCCGTGCGCCACCGCTCCCCCGCCGGCCCCCGCTCAGCCGCCCCCTGTGCCGGGCCACTCGCCCGTGGCCAGCAGGGACTCGATGGCGGCGGTGTACGGCGCGATGTCCAGGCCCTGTTCCGCCAGCCAGCCGTCCGAGTAGTACTTGTCGAGATAGCGGTCGCCCGGGTCGCAGAGCAGCGTGACGACGCTGCCGGTGCGGCCCTCGGCCACCATCTCGGCGACGATCTTCAGCGCACTCCACAGCCCGGTGCCGGTCGACCCGCCCGCCTTGCGCCCGATCGCCTTCTCCAGGGCGCGCACCGCGGCGACGCTCGCCGCGTCCGGCACCTTCATCATCCGGTCGACGGCGCCCGGTACGAAGCTGGGCTCCATACGAGGTCTGCCGATGCCCTCGATGCGGGAGCCCCGCTCGCAGGTGACGCTGGTGTCACCGCTGGTCCAGCCCTCGAAGAAGCAGGAGTTCTCCGGGTCGGCGACACAGATGCGGGTGGCGTACTGCATGTAGTGGACATAGCGGGCGAGGGTGGCCGAGGTGCCGCCGGTGCCCGCAGTGGCCACGATCCACGCGGGCTGCGGGTGGCGCTCCAGCTCCAGCTGGCGGTAGATCGACTCGGCGATGTTGTTGTTGCCGCGCCAGTCCGTGGCACGCTCCGCATAGGTGAACTGGTCCATGTAGTGGCCGCCGGTCCTGGCGGCGAGGGCCGCGGACTCCTCGTAGACCGTGCGCGGGTCGTCCACGAAATGGCACCGCCCGCCCTGGAACTCGATGAGCCGGCACTTCTCGGCGCTGGTGGTGCGCGGCATCACGGCGATAAACGGCACGCCGATCAGCTGCGCGAAGTACGCCTCGGAGACGGCCGTCGAACCACTGGAGGCCTCGATGACAGGCCGGCCGGGGCGGATCCAGCCGTTGCACAGGCCATAGAGGAAGAGCGAACGGGCCAGGCGGTGCTTGAGGCTGCCGGTGGGATGGGTCGACTCGTCTTTGAGGTAGAGGTCAACACCCCAGGTCCCGGGCAGCGGGAAGCGGAGCAGGTGGGTGTCGGCGGAGCGGTTGGCGTCGGCCTGGACCGTCCGCACGGCCTCCGCCAGCCAGGCGCGGTACTCGGGGTCGCTGCGGTCGACGTCGAGCGTGCCGACGGGTTCATGGGCAGGCGGCTGAGGGGTGGCCATCGCGACGCGGACTCCTTGGCTCGTGCCGCTCGCGCGGCGTGGGGTGCCTGGCACGTCCTGGGGACAATGCGGAGCAGGGTCATCCGTACGGCGCAGGGCAGCCTCGATGATAAGCACCTTTGCAACGCTTCTCACCTGCGAGGACGCCCCGTGGAGCGGACCCGGGACACGGCACGGGCACCGGCGCGCACGCCCCACCGGCATCCCCTGCACTTTCCGCGTGCGCTCGCCGGGCGATGGTGCGCCGGGCGTGCACCACAGTCTCCCGGCGAACACTGGCGTCCGGCGGCAGGCACGGGCACACTGCAAGATGCGGGAACACTTACGGCCAAAGCGGTGCTGCAAGGGCGGGGGCCGGGCGGATATCTCGCGGATAAGAGGGGGCATCATGGCGGAGCCGGAATTCAGGGCCAACCGAGTACGGATCGGCAAACGAATGCGGTCGCTCACCCGGGCCGGCGAGGTCCGTATCAGCGACGGCAGGCTGGAGTTGTTGACCAGCTACGGCAGCGAGATCGACAGCGCTCCGGTACAGGCGGTGCGCGCGGGCAAGTCGTGGTTCACCAACGGCGACAGCGCCTCGGCCGAGGTCAACGGCACGCGCTATCGCCTGACGATGGACGAAGAGGCGGCGGACCAGCGCAAAGAGCCCACCGCGCGCCGCTTCATCGAAGCGGTCCGCAGAGCCGGCGGGCGCCGCTCCTGACGGACGCGGCACCATCCGGCTGCGCACAAGTTGCACGCACCCGCCTGCTGGGAGACTCTGGTCGTACGTTACCCAGGGTGCATCGGCGATGACATCGCGAACCAGTCCGCCGTCACTCCAGCAGGCGGTCGCACGGCGCAGCCGTCCTGCTGATCCCGTTTTTCGCCGTCTTCCGGAACCTAGCATTCGGGGAGTCGCAGCCGTGATCAGCCAGCCAAGCAGGCACTGCACGGTGGAGCTCCAGGCCCTGCCGTCGCGGATCGGACAGGTCCGCAGGATCGTTTCCGCGCAACTGCGCTTCTGGCGTCTAGACGCCCTGACCGACCGGGCGGCGCTCGGTGTGACCGAGTTGCTGACGAACGTGCACCGGCACGCCCGCCCGGACAAGACCTGCACCGTCGACATCGAGCTGCTGCTCGACCGGCTCACCGTCTCGGTGCACGACCACGACCCACGGCTGCCGCGGATGAACGCGGCGCAGCCGTTCGCGACCTGCGGCCGGGGGCTCGCGATGATCGCGGCAACGTGCGAGAGCTGGGGTGCGCGCGGCAAGGGCGACCTGGGCAAGGTCGTCTGGTTCACGCTGCCGGCTCCTCCCACGGCCCCCTTCCCGGCCGCGCTGTCCGTCTACGGGGCCGCCACCACGGGCCCGTTCACGGATGTGCCGGCCGGTCTGCCGGTCCTGCTGGGTCTGGCGGGGCTGACGGATCTGACGGCTCCCGTGCACGGCTGCCCCTGGCCGCTCAGCGGACCCGGCGCCCGCCCTGCCGTGGTCGGCTGAGTGGACGGCCCACAGCACGGGCAGCCGGCCGGGGTGCGGTCCCCGTGGTCACGCGGGACGGCCCTTGCGGTCATCGACCTGCCGGTCGGGGGCGTATCGCTCGTCCAGGACGGCACGGCGCCGCCGGTACTCGTCCTCGTCGATCTCGCCGGTGGCGAAGCGGCGGCCGAGCACGGCGACCGGAGCGTTGGCGTCCGCCGGGCGGCACGGTCCGCGCCGGCCGCGCCAGACGGTGCGGCGCAGCACGAAGAAGACGGCGACCAGCACGGCCGCCCAGATCAGCGGGAAGAACAGGATCCACGGGCCGGGCCCGCCGTGTGCGTAAGCCAGTACGTCCATCTCAGGTCATCTCCTCTGCGGCGCGAGCACCACGGCCTTCGCCGGTGCCTGGTGCCCGGTGCCGGGCGATCGCGCGGGCGACCGCCCGCCGGACGGCGGGTGCTTCCTTGTGTCTTCGAGCCTGGCGCCACGGCGGGCTCCCGTCGTCGTACAGCCAGCGGCAGTGCGTGTACCACGGCGGGAGTAGGCGCGCGAGGGCGCCGCGTACTCCGGCAGGGCGGGCGTGATGGTGCGGGCCGTCCCCGCTTTTGTCGAGCTACGGGCCGGCCGTCCGGCGAGCGCGACCGGCCCGCACGGGCAACGGCGGCACCCACGGCCTCGTTTCCTCCGGCAGGCGTCTGCGCGTCCCGTGCGGTGCGCCCGGCTCAGCCCGCCAGGGCCGCCAGGGGGTCGTCAAGGACCGGCTGCCAGGCCAGTTCGGCGGCCCCGACCAAGCTGTTGTGAGCCAGTGTGCAGGGCTGGATCGGTACGCCTCCGCTGCTGCGGCCCCACAGACTGCGCTCGGCGACCACCGCCCGCAGGCGGTCCGGATCGGCCTCCAGCAGCTGGCCGTGCAGACCGCCGAGGATGATCCGGTCCGGGTTGAGGATGTTGACAAGGCCGGCCAGCCCGAGACCGAGCCGGTCGATCAGTGCCTCGATGGCCGCGCGCACGCCGGGCTCCGCGTACTCGTCGCGGATCAGCCGCCGGGCGTGGTCCACGAGGGAGAGTTCGGGTCCCGGCTCGCGGCCCGCGGCCGTCAGGAGGGCGAGCGGGTCGGTCTCCACGTCCAGGCAGCCGCGGCTGCCGCAGTGGCAGGGCCTGCCCTCCGGGTTGACGGTGAGGTGGCCGACCTCCAGGGCAAGACCCGAACTGCCGGTGTGCAGCCGCCCGTCGACCACCAGCGCGCCGCCGACCCCGCGGTGGCCGGTGGCCACGCAGAGCAGGTCGCGTGCCCCGCGCCCGGCGCCGTGCCGGTGCTCGGCCAGTGCCGCGAGGTTGACGTCGTTGCCCGCGAACGCGGGTCCGGCGAGGCCCGCTTCCCGTACCTGCGCGGCGAAGATCTCCTGTACCGGGGCCCCGGCGGGCCAGGCCAGGTGCAACGGGTTGAGTGCGGTGCCCTCGGGTTCCGCCACCGATGACGGCACCGCGAGACCCGCGCCGACGCAGCGGCGGCCGGTCTGCCTCAGCAGTTCGGTACCGGCCTGTACGACGGAGCCGAGCACCTGTGCCGGGTCGGCGTCGACCTGTTCGCAGGCGGGTGCGGTGGCGACGATCCGGCCGCCGAGACCGACGAGGGCCGCCCGGAACCCGTCCGCGTGCACCTGCGCGGCGAGCGCCACGGGCCCCTGGTCGGCGACGGCGAGCCGGTGCGAGGGCCTGCCGTGCGCCCCGGCCGCCGCGGTGGGCCTGTCATCCACGCGGATCAGTCCGAGCGCCGCCAGCTCCGCCGCGACCGCGCCCGCCGTGGCACGGGTGACGCCCAGTTCCGCGGTGAGCACCGCACGGGTGGGAGCACGGCCGGTGTGCACGAGCTCCAGGGCGGGGCCGAGTGCGCCGCGTCCACGCTCAAGACGCGTACGCATGGACCCGTCCCCCCGCACCCGTGGGACCGCCTTGCCGTTCATGTGAGCGAATCTCCCGTGATCAGTGTCCGCTACCGCTGCCTTGGGGGCACCTCCCGGGACTTTGCGGCCCTGGGAGGAGGGACTCGGTCACGCTACGCCGCCGGGGGTCAGTCCGCGGCGCCCCCTCCAAGGTGCTCGCCCTCGTCTTCACCGCCACGCTCATACCGGAGACGAAGAACCGGCGCCTGGAGGAGGTGGAGCAGGAGCTGTACGGACACCACAGCCCGCGAGAGAAGCAGCCCGTCCGGCTGTCCTGAGTTGGCGGCGCCGGTCCGCCGTCCTGCCCGCCCTCCGGTCAGCGCCCCGTGCACGACGGCACGGCTCCGGCGGCCCGGCAGCGCGGGCAGCACCAGGCCCGGTCAGCGCTCGTCCTCGTGATCTCCGCTCCTGTCCTCGCCACCGTCGTCCCGACCGTCCTCGCCAGCGTCCGTGCCGTCTGCGGCGCCGCCGCGCCTGCGTCGGACATGCCACACGATCACCCCGGCCACGACCACGACGGCCAGCACGATGGCGATGCCCCTGCCGACCAGCCCCTCGACGCCCGAGTAGGCGGCACCGGCGAAATAGCCGAGCAGCGTGAAGCCGACGCCCCAGACGATGCCGCCGAGTGCGTTGAAGACCAGGAAACGGCGGTAGGGCATCCGAGAGGCGCCGGCCAGCGCGGGCATCATCGCCCGGAAGAACGCGATGAAGCGGCCGAAGAAGACCGCGGCAGGACCACGGCGCCGGATCAGCTCCTGGGCGTTCTCGACCCGCGTGGCATGGCGGCGCAGGGCGCGGGTGTCCAGGATGCGCGGGCCGAAGTGCCGCCCGGCCTCGTAGCCGACGGTGTCCCCGGCGATCGCGGCGAGGACGACGGTGAGCGTGAGCCACCGCACGTCGACCCTGCCCTGGCTGGCCACGACACCGCCGATCACCACGGCGGTCTCACCGGGCAGGACGAAGCCGAAGAACAGCGCGTCCTCGGCGAAGACCAGGGCGGCCACGACCGCGTAGACCACTGGACCGGACAGTCCGCCGAGCCAGTCGGTGATGGCGTGCATCCACCCACCCTCCCCCGTCCCGCCGCCGGGCCCCGGTCTCAGCCGCCGAACGGATCAACGACGACAAGAAACTCTACAAGGTGTAGTAGATTTCAATGGAGGTTGCCGCTCCGCCATCCAGGCGTCATATATCCGTCATGTTCGCGCTGTGGAGCGTCCTCCGTACGACACCGCCGCGCCGACCGCGAGAAGGGACGTCCCGCCATGCCCCGTGTGCACCACTGGCTGCGCCTGTCCGTCGTGGTCTTCCTGGCCGCGATCGCCCTTGGCCTGATCGCCGCCCACACCCCGCTGATCCAGCCGCACGACCTGGCCGCGGACCGCACCCTGCAGACCGACACGCGCACCGGGTGGCTCACCACGGTGATGCTGGGGGTGAGCGATCTCGCTTCGCCGGTGGGCGGTCTTGCCATCCTGGCCCTGTGGTGCGGCTGGCTGCTGCTGGTACGGCACCGCCCGGTCGCCGCGGTCTCCACCTTCCTGGTGGTCGCGGCCGGCTGGAACGCCTCCGAGCTCGGCAAGCTGCTGGTCGCCCGCAACCGGCCTCCGGCGGTCTACTCCCTCGATCCCGAGATCGGGTCGAACAGCTTCCCCAGCGGCCATGTGGCCTTCACCGTCTCTGCGGTCGCCGCCGCGTACTTCCTGGCCCGCGGCACCCGCCGGCAGCGCCCGGTCGGCATCGCGGCCGTCGTGGTCGTGGCGGTCGTGGCCTTCTCCCGCCTCTACATCGGCGCCCACTACCCCACCGACGTCCTCGGTTCGGTGCTGATCAGCGGTGCTGCGATCATCTGCCTGACCGGGGCGTGGCACGCCTGGCTGCTGCCCCGCCTGCACCTGATGCCGTACCTCGCGCGCTTCGGCCCGGTGCCCGGGCCGGCCTGCGCCGCCACGGAGGTCGGCGAACCGCAGACCGAGCCCGCCGCCTGACGGTCACACGATCCCCGGTTACCGAGCGAGCCGGAGGCCGGGAGCCGCCCACGGGCAGCTTCAGGACTCCGGATAGTCGCCCAGCAGTCGGTGCAGCAGTCGTTCGTCGTCGGCGGAGAGTTCGCTGACGAACCGGGCCAGTACCGCCTCGCGGTCCGAGCCGTGCTCCAGCAGCGAGCGCATCTGTCCGGCGGTGTGGGTGGCCTCGTCGCGTGCCGGCGCGAAAGCGTAGCCGCGCCCCGCCTTGCGCCGAGTCACCATGCCCTTGTCCAGCAGCCGGGACAGGATCGTCAGCACGGTGGTGTAGGCCAGGTCTCCGTCCAGCCGCTGCTGGACCTGTGCCGCCGTCAGCGGCTCGTCCGCCGCCCACAGCGCGGCCAGCACGCCGGCCTCCAGTTCCCCGGGCGCCCGCCTGCGGCCATCGGCCCCACCGCGGTCTTCGCCGCCCATCCCCTCACACGCCTTCCTCACCCGTCCGACGCACCGCCGGTGACCGCCGGACGGCCACCGGAGCCGCCGGGCTGCCACAGGGCAAAATACTACATATTGTAGAGCCACGGAGTCACGACCGCCGACCACAGCGTGACCTACCGCATCCGGGGCAAGCGCCCGACCTCGACGGAGGAACTCCCGGACGGTCGCGGTCAGCGCAAGGTTCAGCGCCGTACCGGTATCGACCTTCGCGATGCCGCCCGTGACGAGTGCGGCCGGTGCGTGACAGGCGTCAGCCCGCCGTCGGCACGCGGGTCACTGCGCGGGCTGCGCGAGGATCACCGAGCGGGTGAGATGGCGCGGGCTGTCGGGGTCGAGGCCGCGGGCAGCGGCCACGGCGAGCGCGAGCCGCTGGGCCCGTACCAGCTCGGCGAGCGGGTCGAGAGCGCCGGGCACCCAGGTGGCGCCCGTGGCCCGCACCTGTTCGGCCAGTCCGTCGGGGGCCTCGCCCAGCATCCAGGTCGCGGTGCCCCGTGTGGTGACGCTGATGGGGCCGTGTCGGTACTCCATCGCCGGACAGGCATCCGTCCAGGACAGTGAGGCCTCGCGCATCTTCAGCGCCGCCTCGTTGGCGAGACCCACGGTCCAGCCCCGGCCGAGGAACGTGAACTGCGTGCACGCGGCCAGGCCTTCGGGCAACGATGTCGCGAGGGCGGTGCGGGCGTCGCGGACCACGCTGTCGGTGTGCAGGCCCAGGTGGGCACGGAGCAGCGTGAGCGCGGTGGTGGCGAACCGGGTCTGGACGACGGAGCGCTCGTCGGCGAAGTCGAGCACGATCACTTCGTCGGCGGCCTGCCGTACGGGAGTGTGCGGGTCGGCGGTGACGGCGATGGTGGGAACGCGGCCCCGGACGGCCGCCAGAACCTCAAGGACTTCGGTGGTGGTACCGGAACGGGTGAGGGCGAGCACCCGGTCGTAGGGACGCCGGGCCGCACATCCCAGGAACTCGGAGGCCGCGAACGCGTCCGTCTCGCCCTGCCCCGCCCCCTCCCGCAGCGCCGCGATCGCCTGCGCCATGAAGAACGAGGTCCCGCAGCCCACGATCGCGACCCGCTCCCCGGCACCGGGCAGGACGGCGGCGTGCGTGCCGGCCAGGGCGGCAGCACGGGTCCAGCACTCGGGCTGGCTGATCAGCTCGTTGTCGGCATGACTCATACCGCGCCTCCTCCAGTTGATTGTTCCTGCACGATATAGGGCCTGTTACGACCACCATCAAGCACGCGTGCATCGGTGGCCGGCGGCTCCAGGGTCACCTGGCCGGGCCGCAGGTCGGGTGCGGCGGTAGCCCGCGCCGACCTGCAGCCGTGCGGGAATGCGGGAATGCGGGAATGCGGACAGGATGAAGAGAGGATGGAGGAGAGGACCGATGTCGCGGGACGCCCGGTGGAAGGCGCTGCTGGAGCTGCTGGTGGAGCACGGCCGGCTCGACGTGGCGCAGGCGGCGGCACAACTCGGGGTGTCCGCGGCGACGATCCGGCGCGACTTCGACCAGCTCGCCGAGCAGCAGATGCTGCTGCGCACCCGGGGCGGCGCCGTGGTGCACGGTGTCTCGTACGAGCTGCCGCTGCGGTACAAGACGGCCCGGCGCGCCCCTGAAAAGCAGCGCATCGCCGCGGCCGCCGCCGCACTGGTGGCACCGGGTGAGACAGTCGGGCTGACCGGCGGCACCACCACCACGGAGGTCGCGCGCGCCCTCGCCGTGCGCGCCGACCCCTCGTCCGGCTCCCCCGCCCTGACCATCGTGACGAACGCGCTCAACATCGCCAACGAACTCGCCGTACGCCCCCAGTTCAAGATCGTGGTGACCGGAGGCGTGGCCCGTGCGCAGTCCTACGAGCTGATCGGCCCGCTCGCGGACGGTGTGCTCGGCCAGATCACGCTCGACGTGGCCGTGCTGGGCGTGGTCGGCTTCGATCCCGCCCACGGGGCCACGGCACACGACGAGGCCGAGGCCGCGATCAACCGGCTGCTGTGCGAACGCGCCCAGCGGGTGGTGGTGGCGGCCGACTCCAGCAAGCTGGGCCACCACGCCTTCGCCCGGATCTGCGGTACGGACCAGGTGGACACCCTCATCACGGACACCGCGGCACCGGCGGAGACATTGGCCCGATTCGAGGACGCGGGCATCGGAACCGTCATGGCCGTGTGACGCAGGGTGTGAGCCCTGGCCATTACCTGGGATAATTCCCTTGTCGGAACCGAACCGTGTATCTAATCTGACTTTGTGCCGAGACCGAACAAACTCACCGCCGCGTCGGCTTCCCGCACCCCGGACGCACGGGCTCTGACCAGGCTGCGCGCCGCGGTGACGGTGTTCTTCGCGCTCGACGGGTTTGTCTTCGCGGGATGGGTCGTCCGCATTCCCGCCGTCAAGGCGCAGACCAACGCCTCGGCCAGCGCGCTGGGCCTGGCCCTGCTGGGTGTCTCGGCGGGCGCGGTGGTGACGATGATGGTCACCGGGCGGCTCTGCCGACGCTTCGGCAACCATCCGATGACCGTGGTCAGCGGCGTCCTGCTGGCCCTGAGCGTCGCACTGCCGCCACTGACGCACTCGGCGCTCGCCCTGGGCGGGGTGCTGCTGATGTTCGGCACGGCCTACGGCGCCCTGAACGTCGCGATGAACAGCGCCGCCGTGGACGTGGTCGCGGCGCTACGGCGTCCGGTGATGCCGAGTTTCCACGCGGCGTACAGCCTGGGCGGCATGGTCGGATCCGGTGTCGGCGGCCTGGTCGCGAGCCATCTGTCACCGACCCGCCACCTGTTCGCGCTGGCCGCCGCCGGACTCCTGGTCACGGCGGTCACCGGGCGCGTCCTGCTGCGCCACACCGCGCCGGTGCCCGCGCGGCCGGCCCCCGCGGGCCGCCCCGAGACCGTGCGGGAGCCCGCGTCCGCACGCCGCGGCGAGGAGGTCTCCGCGCTGCTCCACCAGGACGGAGAGCCCGCCGCGACCGGATCCGCCGGCTCCGACGGCGAGTTCGCCGACGGCCCGCGCACCGCACGCCCGGCGCCGCACCCGAATCCGGTGCCGCCGCCACGGACCGCGGAGCCCGTCTCCCAGCGGCCCGCCAGCCGCACCCGCGGCCTGGTGCTCGTGTTCGGTCTGATCGCGCTCTGCAGCACCTACGGGGAAGGGGCGCTCGCCGACTGGGGCGCTCTGCACCTCCAGCAGGACCTGGCCACGGACGCGGGCGTCGCGGCCACCGGATACGGCTCCTTCGCTCTGGCCATGACCATCGGACGGTTCACCGGTACGACACTGCTCGAACGTCTCGGCCGCACCCGCACCCTGGTGGCGGGCGGTGCGACCGCCGCCGCCGGGATGCTGCTCGGCTCACTCGCCCCGTCACTCTGGGCGGCGCTGCTCGGCTTCGGCATCACGGGCCTCGGCCTGGCCAACATCTTCCCCGTGGTGATGGACCGCGCGGGCGCCCTCGCCGGATCGAGCGGTGTCGCGGCGGCGGCCACACTCGGCTACGCGGGAATGCTGCTCGGACCGCCCACGATCGGGTTCATGGCCGACTGGTTCTCGCTGCCGTCCGCCCTGACGAGTGTGGCCCTGCTCGCGGCGGTAGCAGCACTCGTCGGCTACGCGACCCGGCACACCGAACCCGCCTGAGCGCCCCCGCCCCGCTCCTGGTGCCTGTCCGCACGCCGCGCCCTCACATGGACGGCTCGAACTGTTCGGAAAAAATACGACGATAAGTGACCGACTGGCGAGGTATGAACGGGCACCATCCTCTTATGGAGACAGCAGAGTTAATCGACCATCTGGACCGTCAGGGCACGTCGCTGGCGCGCGCCGCCTCGGACACGGGCCTTGACGCCACCGTGCCGACCTGTCCCGGCTGGCAGGTCCGCGACCTGGTACAGCACACCGGCACGGTGCACCGCTGGGCCACCGGGTACCTCACCGAGGGGCACACCTCGTTCCAGCCCTTCGGCCCCGCGCCCGACCTTGCGGACGCGGCGCTTCTGTCATGGTTCGAGCAGGGGCATGCCGCACTGGTCGCGGCGCTGCGCGTGGCCAGTGCGGATCTGGCATGCTGGACCTTCTTGCCGGCGCTGCCTCCACGGGAGTTCTGGGCGCGCAGACAGCTCCACGAGACGACGATCCACCGCGCCGACGCGGAATCCGCCCGTGGCGCGCGGCCCGACGGGATCGGCCTGGAGCTGGCCGTGGACGGTATCGACGAGTTGCTGGCCGGCTTCCACGCCCGGTCGTCGAGCAAGGTGCGTACGCAGTCACCCCGTGTGCTGCGCATACGGGCCACGGACACGAGTGACGTGTGGACGTTGCACCTGTCCGCCGACCCACCCGTCACCGAGCGGCACGCGCAGGGCGACGCCGACTGCGAGGTGTCGGGCCCGGCCGCGGACCTCTACCTGGCCCTGTGGAACCGCGCCCCCTTCCCATCCGTCAGCGGTACCACCCCCGCCCTGGCCGACCTGTGGCAGGAACGATCCAGCATCGTGTGACGGACACCCGCCGCCGCACCCGCACGAAGCCGTCCGCCCCGACCCGCCGCACGAGCCCGGCCCCGTCCCCCGCCGGGCTCACCCCAGCCAGCCGGGCCGCACCAGGCCGGACTCGTAGGCGAGCACCACCAGCTGCGCGCGGTCGCGGGCACCCAGCTTCACCATGGCGCGGCTGACGTGCGTCTTCGCCGTCAACGGGCTGACGACCAGGCGGCGCGCGATCTCCTCGTTGGTGAGGCCGATGCCCACCAACGCCATCACCTCCCGCTCCCGTTCGGTGAGCGCGGCCAGCGAACCGGCCGCCGCGGGCTCCTTGGAACGGGCCGCGAACTCCGCGATGAGACGCCGCGTCACCCCGGGCGAGAGCAGTGCGTCCCCCTCGACCACGGCACGGACCGCCCGCAGCAGCTCGTCCGGTTCGGTGTCCTTCACGAGGAAGCCGGAGGCTCCGGACCTGATCGCCTCGAAGACGTACTCGTCGAGTTCGAACGTGGTCAGCATGACGACCTTCACGGCGCCCAGGTGAGGGTCCGCGGTGATCTGACGGGCGGCGGCGAGACCGTCGAGCAGGGGCATGCGGATGTCCATCAGCACGACGTCGGGGCGCAGTTCGCGCACGGCGCGCAGAGCCTCCTCGCCGTCGGCGGCCTCACCCGCCACCACGATGTCCTGCTGTGCGTCGAGCAGCGCCTTGAAACCCGCCCTGACCAGCAGCTGATCATCGGCGAGCAGTACCCGGATCACGGTGCCTCCTTGAGCGGCAACACGGCGGACACCCGGAAGCCGCCGTCGGGGCGCGGGCTCGCCTCGATCGTGCCATCCAGCGCGGCGGCACGCTCCCGCATCCCGGCGAGCCCCTTGCCGCCGCCTCCCGCCTCGCCACCGGTGGCGGGACCGTCATCGTCGATACGCAGTCGCACCGCCCGCTGTTCGTACACCACCTGCACCCGCGCATGCCGCGAACCCGAGTGCCGGACCACGTTGGTCAGCGCCTCCTGGACGATACGGAAGGCGGCGAGGTCGAGCCCGGGCGGCAGCGCGAAATGCCCGCCGGCAGCGTCGTCCCGGCCGCCGGAAGGCCGTCCCGCATCCGCGGGCGTCGTGCCGCTGTTCTGTTGTGCGGCTCCAGCCGCGCCGGGCCGGGCGGCTCGTGAGCCGGGTCCTTCGCCGCCGGTGGTGTCGACGGTCACGGTCAGGCCCGCGCGGGCGGCCTGCTCGACGAGTTCGGGCAGCCGGGCGAGTCCGGGGGCCGGAGCGCGCGGCGCGTCCCCCGGGGTGCGGAGCGTGTCGAGCACCTGGCGCACCTCGCCCAACGCTTCCTTGCTGGCGGTCTTGATGGTGGTCAGTGCGGTGCGCGCCTGCTCCGGGTCGGAGTCGAGGAGCGCGAGGCCCACACTCGCCTGGACGTTGATCACGGAGATGCTGTGAGCGAGCACGTCGTGGAGTTCGCGTGCGATGCGCAACCGTTCCTCGTCGGCCCGCCGTTTTGCCGCCTGGGCCCGCTCGGCGCGCTCCTTCGCCCACTGCTCGCGGCGGATGCGGACGAGTTCGGAGACGGCGACGACCGCCAGCGCCCAGGCGGCGACCGCGATCTCGCTCTGCCAGGGCGTGGGCCCGTCGCCCGGCGGTGGCAACTGGGCGTACAGCCAGTGGGCCACGAGAAGGTGCCCTGCCCACAGCAGGCCGATGGCCGCCCAGGCGGCCTTGCGGTGCCCGGTCACGATGGCGCGGAAGCAGCCGAGGGCGACGGTGAGCAGGACCGGCCCGTACGGGTACCCGGCAGCCAGGTAGACGAGCGCCGCGGCGGATGCGCCGAAGGCCACCACAGCGGGATGGCTCCGGCTCCAGAGCAGCAGCAGCGAACCGCCGACCAGTAGCGCCACGGCGAGCGCGTCGAGCGGTTCACGCCCCGGCTGGCCGCGCGCGGCGAAGTGGGAGCCGACGACGACGAAGGCGGTCAGTGCCATCGTGGAGAGCCAGGGCCGGCGTGCCGGGCCAGGCTCCTCCTGTGCCGTCCGCCCGGCCCAGGGCGGACCGTGTCGCCACCACAGCCATGGCGGCCCACCCTCGTGCGGGGCCCGGCCGCCGTGCGATCGGGTGCGCTGATCTGCCATGCCGCCACGCTAGACGGCACGAGGAGCGCACGGCGTCCGCCGAGCGTGGTGATCAGGCGTACTACACAGGGAGTAGCCCCGGCCGGCTTCGTTCACGTCCAGCGGCGTCGGGACACCGGGTCAGGCGGCAGAGCGCTGGTCCGTCAGACGGCGGCCTTACGGCTGCGTGCGCGCCTTGCCGGCTGCGTGATCGCGGGACGGCGCCGGGGCGCCGGGGCCGGGGGCCGTGGTCTCGGGATCCACGAGGCCCACGTCGTGCGCGAGTTGTCCCGCGGCGTGCGCGAAGAATGCCGCCCGGTCCACCACGACCCGGTGGAACTGTCCGAACACTTCGAAGCCGATCAGCCCGAACAACTGCGCCCAGGCCGCAACCAGCGCCGCCACCACCGCGGGCGGCAGGTCAGGAGCGAGATCCGCCGCCATGCGCGCCGCCTCGGCCCGCATTTCCTGCGGCAGCCGCGGCACCGCGACCCCGTGACTCCGGTGAGCGTCCCGGACGACGTCGATGAGCAGCCGGCCGACCCGAGCGGCGGGCGGCACCGTCGTCTCCGGAGCGGTGTAGCCGGGCACCGGCGAACCGTAGATCAGCGCGTACTCGTGCGGATGGGCCAGCGCCCACTCCCGGACCGCCGCACACACCGCGTCCCAGCGCCCGCGTGGCCGCACTCCATCGGCCACGGCCCGGGCGTGAGCGCTCTCCGCCGCCGCCCCGAGGCTGTCATACGCATCGATGATGAGGGCGGTCAGCAGGTCGTCCCGGCTGGGGAAGTAGCGGTAGAGCGCGGAGGAGACCATGCCGAGCTCCCGGGCCACCGCACGCAGGGACAGCCGGGCCGCGCCCTGCTCCGCGAGCTGTCTGCGGGCCTCGTCCTTGATCGCCGCTGTGACCTCGATCCGGGCCCGGGCGCGGGCGCCACTAGTCGCACTCATGGAGACGAGTCTGACACAGGTTCGTGAGCAGTGCACACATACGGAAGCTCCGCTCTCGTTCAAGGGCAGACATCGCGTTTCAGATCGTCGCACTGTTTCGAGAGCAGTGCTCTTGCAAGACGGGACCAAGTCATGCAGACTATCCACAGAGACACCGAGAGCACCGCTCTTAAAGAAGAGCAGCGCACTCACCAACCCGGCAACTCTTATCTGCCTCGGAGGCCGTCATGACATCGACGACGCACTACGTGAAGCCCGAGCGTTTCGACAAGACGATGAGCGGAGTCATCGGCTGGCTGGCCCGGCGCGGCGTCAGCCTGGCCGGATCCGCGGAGCTGTCGGTACGCGGCCGTACCAGCGGCGAATGGCGCCGGGTTCCCGTCAATCCGCTGACTCACGAAGGCGGGCCCTATCTGGTGTCAGCGCGCGGTCACTCCGAGTGGGTGCGCAATATGCAGGCGGCAGGCGGCGGACGCCTGCAGGTCGGACGCGGGACACGGCAGTTCACCGCGGTCGAGCTGCCCGACGAGGAGAAGCCGGCGATCCTGCGGGCCTACCTCACCAAGTGGGGCTGGCAGGTGGGCCGCTTCTTCGGTGATGTCACCGCCGACTCCACCGACGCCGAACTACTGGCCGCAGCCCACCGGCACCCGGTCTTCCGCCTCACCGTCACGCGGTGACCACCGGTCACCACGACAACCGCCGACCCTCTCCTGGCGAGCCCGGCCACACACCGCGAAACCGCGGATGTGCGCCGCCCGGCCGCCCGACCCGCCACCGCCGACGACGGCCGGACCGGCCCGCTCCGCAGGCCCTACCGGTCCATCGCATTCAGTACCCGCCCGGCGACCGGGTGGGTGCGGACGATCTCGCCGAGAGTGGTGGAACCGCGCGTGATGCGGGTGAACGCCTTCCAGGCGGGTCTGAAGCCGGTGAGTGCGGCGTGGAACATGCCGGGGCGGCGTTCGAAGACGGTGAGCAGGCGCTTGCCCACACTCATCTCCACGCCGAGCCCCGCCTTGATCGCAAAGGCGTAGTTCAGCGCCTGGCGACGAGCGTCCACGGCGTCCATGGCCTCCGCGAGCCGCACCGCCCACTCCCCCGCCAGCCGTCCGGACCGCAGCGCGAAGGAGATGCCCTCGCGGGTCCAGGGCTCCAGCAGCCCCGCGGCGTCCCCGCAGACCAGGACCCGGCCACGGGACAGCGGCGAGTCGTCGCTGCGGCAGCGGGTGAGATGGCCCGAGGAGACGCTCGGCTCGAACCCGGCGAGGCCGAGCCGGCCGATGAAGTCCTCCAAGTACCGTTTGGTGGCGGCGCCTTCACCGCGTGCAGAGATGACGCCGACCGTCAGGGTGTCGCCCTTGGGGAACACCCAGCCGTAACTGCCCGGTATCGGTCCCCAGTCGATCAACACCCGGCCCGCCCAGTCCTCGGCGACGGCCTCCGGAACGGGGATCTCCGCCTCCAGGCCCAGGTCGACCTGGTCGAGCTTCACCCCGACATGGGCTCCTATCCGGCTCGCGCTGCCGTCGGCCCCGACGACGGCCCGCGCGAGCAGCGTCTCGCCGCCCTGCAGCACGACCGCCACGGTGCGCCGGTCGGGCACGGCGGGCCCGTGCTGCTCCACCCGTGAGACGGCGGCACCGGTGCGCAGTTCGGCGCCCGCCTTCTGCGCGTGCAGGACGAGCTGGTGGTCGAACTCGGGCCGGTTGACGAGGCCGAAGAGCATATGCGAGGAGCGCCGGGTGCGGCTGTACTTGCCGTCCAGCGAGAAGGTCACCGCCTGCACCCGGTCCCGCAGCGGCAGCTCGAAGCCGGGCGGCAGACTGTCGCGGGTAGGGCCGATGATGCCGCCCCCGCAGGTCTTGTAACGGGGCAGCTCGGCCTTCTCCAGAAGCAGCACCCGGCGTCCGGCGACGGCCGCCGCATACGCGGCACTTGCTCCCGCGGGTCCCGCTCCGACCACGACGACGTCCCACACCTGTCGGGCGTCATCCGAAGAGTTGTCGCTGCTCACGATGGTCTACCGCTCCCGATCAAGCCGTCTGGCACACCTTTCTGGGGCATCCTACGGCGGGCGTCGCCCGTTCCCTCCGTGGGAGGATCATGAACATGCTCCCGGTGCGTCTCAGCACCTGGAAGGTCTCGGCGCAAACTGTTCCGTAACCGCACATTACCCCCGCACACCGGCAGCCGCCGGATCCCGCCGGCACCACCCACCGCACCGCCGTATCCGGCCACACCGTCGGCACACCCCGGCCATCCACCCACCACCGGCCCCTCCACCGGCACACCGCACCACCCACCCACCACGGACACCATCGCCCGCCCTCTACGATCACGTACAGACAGCCAGCCGTACCCACCATGTGTACGCACGGATCACCGCACCCACGAGGAGCGTGCCCATGCCACCGAACCCGATCGCCGAGACCGTCGCCTCCCTCATGCCGAGGGCCCAGGAGGAGCTCGCCGAACTGGTGGCCTTCAGGTCGGTGGCGGACTTCGCGCAGTTCCCCAGGAGCGAGAGCGAAGCCGCGGCCGATTGGGTGGCCACCACACTGCGCGCCGAGGGCTTCCAGGACGTCGCCGTGCTCGACACCCCGGACGGCACCCAGTCGGTCTACGGTTTCCTGCCGGGGCCCGCGGGCGCTCCAACCGTTCTGCTGTACGCGCACTACGACGTACAGCCCCCGCTCGACGAGGCCGCCTGGACCACACCCCCGTTCCAACTGACCGAGCGCGACGGCCGCTGGTATGGGCGCGGTGCGGCGGACTGCAAGGGCGGCATCGTCATGCATCTGCTCGCGCTGCGCGCGCTGCGGGCCGCGGGAGGCATCCCGGTCAATGTGAAGCTGATCGCAGAGGGCTCGGAGGAGCAGGGCACGGGCGGTCTTGAGCGGTACGCCGAGGCCCATCCGGAGCTGCTGAGGGCCGACACGATGGTGATCGGCGACGCGGGCAACTTCCGGATCGGCCTGCCGACGGTGACCACCACGCTGCGCGGCATGACGCTGGTGCGGGTGCAGGTCGACACCTTGGAGGGCAATCTGCACTCGGGGCAGTTCGGCGGCGCCGCACCCGACGCGTTGGCCGCGCTGGTGCGGATCCTCGATTCGCTGCGGGCCGAGGACGGTTCCACGACGGTGGACGGCCTGGCGGACGGCGCACCTTGGAGCGGCATCGAGTACGCGCAGGACGACTTCCGCAAGGACGCCAAGGTGCTGGACGGCGTCCGGCTCATCGGTTCCGGTTCCATCGCCGACCGCATCTGGGCGCGCCCCGCGGTCACCGTGCTCGGCATCGACTGCCCGCCCATCGCGGGAGCCACCCCGTCGGTGCAGGCGAGCGCGCGGGCCCTGGTGAGCCTGCGGGTGCCGCCGGGTGTGGACGCCGCCAAGGCAGCCCTGCTGCTGGCGGACCACGTGAGTGCACATGCGCCGTGGGGCGCGCGGGTGCACGCCGAGCAGGTCGGCCAGGGCCAGCCGTTCAGCGCCGACACCGGCAGCCCGGCCTACGCGGCGATGGCAGAGGCGATGAGTGAGGCCTACCCGGGCCAGGAGATGCAGTACGCGGGCCAGGGCGGCTCGATTCCGCTCTGCAACACGCTGGCTGAGCTCTATCCCGAGGCGGAGATCCTGCTGATCGGACTGAGCGAGCCCGAAGCGCAGATCCACGCCGTGGACGAGAGCGTGTCGCCCGTGGAGCTGGAGCGCCTGGCGGTCGCCGAAGCCCTGTTCCTGCGGAACTACGCGGCGAGCTGAGGCCGTTCACGCCTCCTTCGCTGCCCGCCGGGCCCTGCGGGCACGGCGGGCACGGCGGCCCGGCACGGGCTTGACCGGCCGGCCGCCGTTCACACCGGCACCCCCGCCTCCAGGTACACCACCGTGCCGCGCTCCCGTGCCCGCAGGGCCCAGCGCAGCCGCTCGTACCGTACGGGCGGCAGCAGCCCGGCGGCTTCCTGCTCGGTGACAAAGCGCCAGCCCCGCAGTTCCGGGCCGGGCAGCAGGACGTTCCTGGCCGTGCCGCGGGTCAGGCGCCCGCCGTCGAAGAGCAGCCGGATGCCCCCGTAGCCGGGAGGCACGGGCGACTCCCAGTCGACGACGAGCAGCCGGGGCACGTCGTCGAGCCTTATGCCGGTCTCCTCGGCGACCTCGCGCATTCCGGCGCGGGCGGGTGCCTCGCCGGGCTCGACGACTCCGCCGGGAAACTCCCAGCCCGCCTTGTAGGTCGGGTCGACGAGCAGCACCCGGTCCTGGTCGTCGAAGAGCAGCACCCCGGAGGCGAGCGTCTCCGCGGTGGGCTCGGGAGTCTGCACGATGTCGCAGGCGGAGGCGGCCCCGGTACGCAACGCCTCGGCGATGCGTACCGCGCTCTCGCGCGGGGTGAGGACGCTGGTGTCGACGAGGTGCGCGTCCGCGGCCAGCCAGGTGGCGAGCGCGGTGCGGTACGGCTCTATGTGGTCGTACGCCCATTGGCGTACGCGTATCTCTCCGTCGGCCGGTCCCGGCGGTATCGGCCGGTTGGCGATACGGCTTCGCAGGATCGTTTCGGCCGGAGCGAGAAGCACATGCCTGACCGGAATGCGGCGGGCGGCGAGCCCGCCGAAGATCTCGTCGCGGTACTCCTGCCGCAGCAGCGTCATGGGAACCACGAGGACTCCGCCCACCTCGGCGAGGAGGGCGGCGGCCGTGTCCACCACGAGCCGCCGCCAGATCGGCAGGTCCTGGAAGTCGCCCACCTCGGCCAGGCGCTTGGCGGGCAGCAGGCGGCCGAGTTCGCCGCCGACGACCTCGGGGTCGAAGAGCGTGCTGTTCGGGATCAGGTCGATCAGTTCCCGCGCGGTGGTGGTCTTCCCCGCACCGAACGCACCGTTGATCCAGACGATCACGGTTCCCCCCTCTTGTGTCGGCCCCCTGTGGCTTGCCCGCAACACCCTGTCGCGGAAACCAGCCCTGATCAGATCGCCGGGCGGCACAGACCCGCAAGGCCGCCGCGGCATCCCTGACCGGCCGTGCTCACCCCTTCGTCGATCCCAGGGTGAGCCCGGCGATGAAGTGCCGTTGCAGCAGGAGGAACACGATGATCGTCGGGAGGGCGACCAGCATGGATCCGGCGGCCAGCAGGTTGTAGTCCGTGAAGAACTGGCCGCGCAGGTTGTTCAAGGAGGAGGTGATCGGGAGTTTGTCGGGATCGGATATGAAGATCAGGGCCCAGAGGAAGTCGTTGTAGACCCAGGTGAATTCGAGAGTGGCGAGTGCGGCAAGGGCCGGTCTGCACAGCGGCAGCACGATCCGCCAGAACTGGCTCCACACGCCCGCACCGTCGACGATCGCCGCCTCCGTGATCTCCTGGGGCATGGTGCGCATGAAACTCGCGAGAACGAATACACAAAAGCCGAGCTGGAAACCGATGTTGACGAGGGTCACGGCCCAGTACGAGTCGTACAGGGTCATCGAGTCGGACATCCACCAGGGCAGCGGAATCCGGTTGAACAGGACGTAGAGCGGAGTGACGAGCACCTGTTGCGGCAGCAGGTTTCCAGCGGTGAAGAACATCAGCAGCGGAAGGCTGCCGCGCAGCTTGAGACGGGACACCGCATAGGCGACGAACGAGGCCAGGAAGAGCGTGACGATGACGGCGGGCACGGCGATGATCAGCGTGTTGACGAAGTACTTCCCCATGCCGGACTCGGTGAAGGCCTGCCGGTAGTACGTGAACGACAAATGCCGGGGAAGCGAGAAGTAGCCGTACTTCGCCGTCTCTTCATACGGCCGCAGCGACGCGTACACGGCGAGCAGCAACGGGGCGAGAAAGACGATCGAGACCGCGAGCAGAAAGGCGTGCACACCGAACCGGCCACGTCGCGGACGGTTCGCACCGCCCGCGATGGCGACGGTGGCGGGAGTAGTGCCGTGACCGGCTGTCATCCTTCTTTGGCTCCTCTCAGCTCCTGGACCAGGAACGTCACCACGAATCCGAGGGAGACGGCGAGCAGTACGACCGCGATGGCCGAGCCGAATCCGATACGGCTCGCCTCGCCGATGATGTTGTCGGTGATGAGCACGGAGAGCAGTTCGAGACCGTTGCGGCCCTTGTTGACCGCATAGACGATGTCGAAGGCGCGCAGCGCTTCGATCACGGTGATGACGCCGACGATGACGTTGACGGGACGCAGCGTCGGAAAGGTGATGCGGAAAAAGGTCTGGCGGGCGTTGGCGCCGTCGATCGCAGCGGCCTCTGACAGCGCCGGATCGACCGCCTTCAGTCCGGCCAAATAGAGGATCATCACATAGCCGACATGCCGCCAACATGCCGCGAGCATGATCATCCAGATGTTGAGGTGCGGATTCCCGAGCCAGTCGATCGGATCCTGCGGACGGTCGAGGATCGTATTGAGCACGCCTTCGTCGGTGCCGAGGATCAACTGGGCGATAAAACCGACGACGGCGAGCGAGAGCACCACCGGCATATAGATCACGGACTGGTAGAAACGGCTGAAGCGCACACCGCGGTCGATGAGCACGGCCAGCAGGAGACCGAACGGTGTGGCGACCAGACCCAGAGCGCCGAGCCACAGCAGGTTGTGCCGTGCGGCGGGCCAGAACGACGGATAGTTGTGCAGAAGGTTGTCGTAATTCTGTCCGCCCACCCAGTGGACGGAGCCGATGCCGTCCCAGGCGGTGAACGACAGTCCGACGGAAGCCAGCGTCGGCCCCCAGACGATAACGATGTCAAGCAGCACGGGAATGCCAAGAAGCACACCGAGCACCAGGAGATCACGGCGCGTGAAGCGCCGCATTCTGCGCCCGGCACGTCGCGTCCTGTTCAGCGGCATGTCGTGAATCCCTCCCCATGTTCAGCGTTTCCCGGGGCTCCCGGGGTTTCCGGTCGCACGGCGTTTCCCGCATTGGCTGCGCTGGCTGCGTTATCGGTGTCGTCGGCGCTGGTTCCGCTGTCCGCCCATCGCCGTCCGGCCCGCCGTACGGTCATCCGACGGGCTGGGAGAAAATGGTCTTCTTCTGCCGCTCGATGCCGTTGACGAGCCCGTCCACGTCCTTCGGGTTGCCGATGAAGTCCTGGATCGCCTTGATCATCACGGTGCTCGCAAAATCCGGACGGGTATCGCGGTCCATGAACTGCGATATCTGCTTGGCGTTCGAGACCAGCTCGGCTGATTTCTTCTGGAGGTCGCTGTACTTGGATGTGTCGGCACCAGTGTTGACGGCGACGTTGTTCGGGTCGCCGGCCAGATAGGCTTCCTCGGCCTTGGGCGTGCCGAGGAAGCGCAGCAGGTCCTTCGCACCGGCCACGTTCCTCGACTTCTTGGCGATCAGGAATCCGTCGATCGGTGCCTCCACGGCGTCCTGGCCGTATGCGGGGTCGATCTCGGGGAAGGCGAAGAAGTCGATGTCGTCGCGCTCGTTCACGGGGAACTGCTGGCCCGGGTGGGGCATTCCGAAGACGGCCATACCGCAGGTACGCTTCTGCAACCCCTGCGCCGCCTCCTGCCAGGTGCGTCCGTTGGCTCCCGGCTGGCAGTACTGCAGCAGTTCACGCCAGAGGTCGAAGACATTCTTGACCTTGGGATCGGTCCACTCCTTCTCACCGGCCATCAGCGCCTTGTGGAAGTCGTATCCGTTCGCCCGCAGATTGATGTAGTCGAAGGTGCCCATGGCGGGCCAGCCGTCCTTGTCGCCGAAGGCGACCGGCACATTGTCCTTGTGCATCTGCTTGGCCAGGGCGATGAAGTCGTCCCAGGTCTTTGGCTGTTCGTAGCCGCGCTGCGTGAACAGGCTCTTCCGGTGGAACACCGCCCACGGGTAGTAGTAGTACGGCACGAAGAACTGCTTGCCCGCCCGTGAGGACTGCGCCTTGATGGCCGGCGAGAAGCCCTTCAGGTCCTGCCACACATCGCTGATCTCGACCAGCAGGCCCTTCTGCGCGAAATACTGCATGCGGTATCCGGCGAACCACATGAAGATGTTGTCGGGACTGCCCTGCAGATAGCGGTTGATGTTCTCCTGGAAGTCCTCGTGGTTCTTGGTGTTGACCTTGACGGTTTTCCCGGACTTCTTCTCGTAGGCGTGGAACGCGTCGGCGTACGCCTTCTTCGGCACCGCGTCCGACGCGTTCGAACCCACCGTGATCGTGTTGCCGTCACCAGGACCCTTGCCGCAGGCCGCCAGCAGACCGGGCAGCGTGACGGCGCCCGCCGCTACCGCCGTGGTACGCAACAGGCCGCGTCTGGACACCGGGGATATCCGCGCCCCGGCAGCCATGCCATGGATTCCAGAGTCCTGAAACGATGACTGTGCCATGTCCCCTCCTCGGGGTCACCTCATCTCGCCCAACACGAGATTTGGATCTCACTGCGAAGCGATCATCTCGTCAAGGGTTTTGACGTGGAAGTGGGCAAACGCTTACTACCGGCCCCGTGCGGGACCGGGCTCGAAGTCAGCCGCCGACGCCCGCCGCGGTCGCGTCCGCCGCGGTCCCATCCGGCGTCACCGCACCGCACGGGGCATGAAGCGCGGCCGCCGCCGCGCCGACCAGACCCGCGTCCGTGCCCATCTGAGCTGGCGTCACCGTCAACCGCCGCACGAAGGAGAGCGTGGCGTAGTCGCACAAGGCACGACGCAGTGGCGCGAAGAGCACCTCCCCGGCGCCGGCCACCCCGCCGCCGATGACCGCAATGTCGATCTCGACCAGGGTGGCCGTCGCCGCGATCCCCGCGGCCAGCGCCTGCGCGGCACGCTCGAACGAGGCCACCGCCGACCGGATCCCCGGCGCGCGCCGCGCCTGGCGACCGCGCGCGGCCGAGGCGTCCCCGTCGGGCCGGGCCGCCAGCCGTTCTCCAGCGCGCGGCGGGCGATGTTCGGGCCGCTCGCGATCCGCTCGACGCAGCCGCGCGCACCGCACGGGCAGAGGTCACCGTCCAGATCCACGCTGATGTGGCCGATGTGACCGGCGTTGCCGGTGGGCCCCGGGTGCAGCGCGCCGCCCAGCACCAGACCGCCGCCGACACCGGTGGAGACGACCATGCACAGCGCGTTGTCGTGGCCGCGTGCCGCGCCCTGCCAGTGCTCGGCCGCGGTCATCGCGACACCGTCGCCGATCAGCACGACGGGCAGGCCGCCGGTCGCCTCGCTGCACCCGTGACCAGCGGGAACCCACGCCAGCCGGGCACGTTCACCGGGCTGACGGTGCCGGTGGACGGCGTCCACGGGCCCCGCGCTGCCGATGCCGACGGCCACCGCCCGCGCCCACAGCGGCGATCGGCGCGTCAGCTCCGCGAGCACCTCCTCGACGGCGCCCATGACGGTGTCGCCGTCCTGCCCTGCGGGGGTCGGACGCTGGGCGCGCAGCAAGAGCCGCCCGCCGCCGTCCACCAGGGCTCCGGCGATCTTGGTGCCGCCGATGTCCAGCGCGGCGACGAGGTCGGTGTGCATCAGTGTGAGGTCTCCTGGTGAAAAGGGCAGGCGAGAGAGTAACCGGAGAATCGGTGCACCAGTCTCCCGTGCAGCTGACAACGTTGTCCAGGTCGTATGCTCTACACCCCGTCTCCACCCCCATCTTCCTGGGTCCCCCTACCTCCATGAACGACAGGACAGAACACCGTGGCCGAGACCACCCGCAGAGCCGAGAACCGTTACGGCAATCGTCCGACGATGAAAGACGTCGCCGCACGGGCCGGGGTAGGCCTCAAGACGGTCTCCCGCGTGGTCAACGGCGAACCGGGCGTGACCCCCGACACCGAGCGCGCGTGTCCAGGAGGCCATCGACGCGCTCGACTTCCGGCGCAACGACTCGGCACGAGTGCTGCGCAAGGGCCGCACCGCCAGCATCGGCCTGGTCCTCGAAGACCTCGCCGACCCGTTCTACGGGCCGCTCAGCCGGGCCGTGGAGGAGGTGGCGCGCGCCCATGGCGCGCTGCTGATCAACGGATCGAGCGCTGAAGAGCCGGAGCGTGAACAGGAGCTCGCGCTCGCCTTGTGCGCCCGCCGGGTGGACGGTCTGGTGGTCATCCCGGCCGGTGACGACCACCGATATCTGGAACCGGAGATCAAGGCGGGCGTCGCCACCGTCTTCGTGGACCGTCCCGCCGGGCCGGATCGACGCGGATGTCGTGCTCTCCGACAGCTTCGGCGGCGCCCGGGACGGCGTGCCCATCTGATCGCCCACGGCCACCGCCGGATCGGCTTCATCGGCGACCAGCCCCGCATCCACACCGCGGCCGAGCGGCTGCGCGGCTACCGGGCGGCGATGGACGACGCGGACTCGCCGATCGAGGACCCGCTGGATGTCGCTGGGCGCGACCGATCCCGGAGCGGGTACGGCGGCCGCCGAGGAGATGCTGACGGGGCCCGACGCCGGTCACCGCGCTGTTCGCGGGCAACAACCGGGTGACCGTGACCGTGGTGCGGGTGCTGGCCGAACGCGTGACCGGGTCGCTCTCGTCGGCTTCGACGACTTCGAGCTGGCCGATCTGCTGCGACCCGCCGGTCACCGTCGTCGCCCAGGACGCAGCCCAGCTCGGGCGCAGCGCCGCCGAGCTGCTCTTCCGCCGCCTGGACGGTGCGCCGACGGCCGCCGCAGCGCATCGAACTGCCGACCCGGCTGATCCCCCGCGGCTCGGGCGAGATTCCGCCGCCGCGGTGACGAGGCGCAGGCCGCGGCGTGCCGAACGGACACGAGCGCGCCGTTCGCAATGCCACCACGGTCCCCGGCGCCGGGCAGCGGGTCCCGCGCCTCAGGTTCCGGCGGGCCGTGGTGGAGCGAAGGCCTCCAGGTCGGCGCGGGTGAGCCCGGTGTGCCGGGCGACCTCGGCGGTGTCCAGCGCGCCGCAGTCCAGGCCGCGCAGCAGGTAGCCGCCGAGCGCACGGGCGGTGGCGGGCTCGTCCATGCACGTCGCCGCCGGCCGCGGCGCAGCGTAGGCCACCAGGCGGGCGGCGGCCGCGTCCAGGCCCTCGCGGTAGAAGGCGTACACGGCGGCATAGCGGGTGGGCAGCTGGCCGGGGTGCATGTCCCAGCCCTGGTAGTAGGCGCGGGCGAGGGAGCGGCGGACCAGGCCGTAGTGCAGCCGCCAGGCCTTGTGCACCTGCGCGGTGGGGCCGACGGGCAGCACGTTGCTGGAGCCGTCGGCCACCCGTACGCCGGTGCCCGCCGCCGCGACCTGCATGACGGCCTTGGCGTGGTCGGCGGCCGGGTGGTCGCTGGCCTGGTGGGCGGCGCTGACGCCGCAGCGCGGCGCTGTAGTCGAAGGTGCCGTAGTGCAGACCGGTGGCGCGGCCCTCGGCGGCGTCGATCATGCGCGCGCACGGTGGCGGTGCCGTCGGCGGCCGAGGACGGCCTGGCGTGGTCTCGATCTGGATCTCGAAGCCGATCCGGCCGGCGGGCGAGGCCGTGTGCCTTCTCGAACGCGTCGCACAACCCGGGCCATCGCGGCGACCTGCTCGGGGTAGCCTGACCTTCGGGAGGGTGAGCACGAGCCCGCCGGGCAGGCCGCCGGCCGCCAGCAGGCCGGTGAGGAAGATGTCGAGGGTGCGGATGCCGCGTTCCCGCACGGCGGCCTCCATGCACTTCATACGGATGCCCGGTACGGGGCGGCGCCGGCCTCGGCGGACGCGCTGCGGCGACCAGCCGGGCGGCGCGCGGCGGCGGCCGCGTCCTCCTCGGCGTCGGGGCGCATGCCGTAGCCGTCCTCGAAGTCGATGCGGAGGTCCTCGACGGGCTCGCGTGCCAGCTTCGCCCGGACCCGGTCGTGCACGGGCTGCGGCGAGGTCGTCGGGCAGGCCGAGGACCGCGGCGAACGAGGCGGCGTCCGGCGCGTGCGCGTCGAGGGCTGCCAGGGCCTGTTCGCCCCAGGTCGCGCGCGGTGCCGGAGGTGAAGGCGTCGGCGGGCACGTAGACGGTGTGCACGGGCTGCCGGGTGCCGGGATCGCCGGGGTAGCGGCGGTCGAGTTCGGCGTCGACCGGGGCGAGCAGGGCGCCGATATCCGCGCCGACCGTGTGGCGGCGAGACTGGTCGTCACATTCTCCTGCGCGGCTCAAGTGCACGCCTCCGTGGCCGCCGGGCGATCCGCACCCTGGAATCAACATTCTGTTGATCGAACGTTAGCGGCGGCGCGGGTCGCGTCAATGGCGCTGGTACGGGGCCGGAACGCGCCATGGCGGCACGCACCGGCGGGCGGCGGCATGGACGACGGGCCGGAGCCGCGCGGCGGTGTGCGCGTGCGGCCCCGGCCCGGTGGCGCCCGGGCGGTGGTCAGCCCTTGCGGGCCTTGACCTCCTCGGTCAGCTGCGGGACGACCTGCGAAGAGGTCGCCGACGACGCCGTAGTCGACCAGGTCGAAGATCGGGGCCTCGGCGTCCTTGTTGATGGCCACGATGGTCTTCGAGGTCTGCATGCCGGCGCGGTGCTGGATCGCGCCGGAGATGCCGGTGGCGATGTACAGCTGCGGCGAGACCGACTTGCCGGTCTGGCCGACCTGGTTGGAGTGCGGGTACCAGCCGGCGTCGACCGCGGCGCGGGAGGCGCCGACGGCCGCGCCGAGCGAGTCGGCGAGCGCCTCGATGATCGCGAAGTTCTCGGCGCCGTTGACGCCTCGGCCACCGGAGACCACGATCGCGGCCTCGGTCAGCTCCGGGCGTCCGGTGGACTCGCGCGGAGTGCGCGAGACGACCTTGGTGCCGGTGGCCTGCGCGCCGAAGGTGACCGGCGAGCGGCTCGACGGTGCCCGCGGCGGGAGCGGCCTCGACCGGGCGCGGAGTTCGGCTTGACGGTGATGACCGGCGTGCCCGTGGCTGACGCGGGACTTGGTGGTGAACGCCGCGGCGAAGGCGGACTGCGTGGCCACCGGGCCCTCGTCGCCGGCCTCCAGGTCGACGGCGTCGGTGATGATGCCGGAGCCGATGCGCACCGCGAGGCGGGCGGCGATCTCCTTGCCCTCGGCGGAGGACGGCACCAGTACGGCGGCCGGCGTCACGGCCTCGTAGGCGGCCTGCAACGCGTCCACCTTCGGCACGACGAGGTAGTCGGTGAACTCGGGCGCGTCGGCGGTCAGCACCGGACCGCGCCGTGCTCGGCGAGGACGGCGGCGGCGGCCTCGGCGCCGGAACCGAGCGCGACGGCGACCGGGCTCGCCGATACGGCGGGCCAGGGTCAGCAGTTCCAGGGTGGGCTTGCGGACGGCACCGTCCACGTGGTCGACGTAGACGAGAACTTCAGCCATGGGAATGGTCTCCTGCGGTACGAAGTATGCGGGGGCGGTGGAGCGGCGGGCCTGAGCGGGCCTCAGATGAACTTCTGCTCCGCAAGGTACTCGGCGAGCTGCTTGCCGCCCTCGCCCTCGTCCTTGACGACTGTGCCCGCGGTGCGGGCCGGGCGCTGCGGTGGCGTCGTCGACCCGCGTCCAGGCGCCCTCGAGGCCGACCTCGTCCGCCGTCGATGCTCCAGGTCCTCCAGGTCCAAGGACACCACCGGCTTCTTCTTGGCGGCCATGATGCCCTTGAACGACGGGTAGCGGGCCTCGCCCGACTGGTCGGTCACGGAGACGACGGCCGGCAGGGACGCCTCCAACTGCTCGGTGGCGGCATCCCCGTCACGGCGGCCGTGACCTTGCCGTCGGTCGACCGAGACCTCGGACAGCAGGGTGACCTGCGGGACGCTCAGGCGCTCGGCGAGGATCGCGGGCAGCACGCCCATCGTGCCGTCGGTGGAGGCCATGCCGCAGATCACCAGGTCGTACCCGGTCTTCTCGATGGCCTTGGCGAGCACCAGCGAGGTGCCCATGACGTCGGTGCCGTGCAGATCGTCGTCCTCGACGTGGACGGCCTTGTCGGCGCCCATGGAGAGCGCCTTGCGCAGCGCGTCCTTGGCGTCCTCGCCGACCGACGGTGAGCACGGTGATCTCCGCGTCGCCCTCGCCGTCGAGCCTCGGCGATCTGCAGCGCCTGCTCCACCGCGTACTCGTCCAGCTCCGACAGCAGGCCGTCCACCGTCGTCACGGTCGACGGTCAGGTCATCGGCGAAGTGCCGGTCGCCAGTGGCGTCGGGCACGTACTTCACACAGACAACGATCCTCAAGCTCACGCCGGCTCTCCTACTGCGTCGTCATTCCTTCGGCTGCCTTCCTGCAGGCAGCATATGCGCCTGGAGCGGCAGATCCGGGTCGGGGCGGATCGGCTCCGATGCCCGACATTACTCATCAGTACATCCGCATGATTCCCGCTAAGCAAGCGCTTTGAACTGTGACCTTTACAACGCTGCGTAACCGGAGTCTGCCGGGCCGCCGACAGGACGGGCCCTGGTGACCTGAGCCGGAGATTCGCCGGCAGTAGGCGGCGAATCTCCGGCTCAGATCTCTACCGGACAGCCCTTAGTCGCGCAATGCGCGAAAGCCGCCCTCGTGGTACAGCAGGGGCCGCCCGTGCCCGTGGCGTCACCGGCGAACGGTTCGGCCAGGACGATGCGGTGGTCTCCGGCGGGCACCCGCGCGACGATCCGGCAGACCAGCCAGGCGGGTACGTCGTCCAGTACCGGAACGCCCTCGGGGCCGGGCCGCCAGCGGGTGGGCGAGGCGAAGCGGTCGGCGCCGCTGCGGGCGAACGTGGCGGCGAGCTCACGCTGGTGCTCACCGAGTATGTGCACGCCGACATGGTCGGCCCGGGATATCACCGGCCAGGCGGAGGCGGCCAGGCTGATGCCGAAGGAGAGCATCGCGGGCTCGACCGAGACGGAGGTGAGCGAGGTGGCGGTGAAGCCGACCGGGCTCTCGCCACCAGCGGTGATCACGGCAACTCCCGCCGCGTGCCGCCGAAAGACGGAGCGCAGCAGGCCGGGAGCGTCGAGCGGGTGAGGCGAGCCGGGCGCGGCAAGCCGGGGGGCACCGAGGTCGGGCGAGGCCATCATGGAGTTGTCCTTACTGCCGGGGCGGGAGTTGGCCGGATCCTTCGCTGCTCAGCTCTCCGGACAACAGGCACTCGCGGTGCGGGCAAGGTCCACATGGACGCGGGCGTACAGACGGGGTTCTCCTGGCATGAGGTCAGGCTGACGACACACGGTGCATATGGTCAAGAACTGTCCGGGATCTGGGAGGTGCGTCACCGCCGCCGGGACGCGGGTCCCGCTCAGACGGCCTCTCCCAGGGCGGCGACGACATCCGCCTTGCGCGGCAGGCCGCTCGCGCGGCGCACGATGCTGCCGCGTGCATCGAGCACCAGCACGGTGGGTGTCTTCATGATGTCGAGCGAGCGCACCAGATCGAGATGGTGCTCGGCATCGATCTCGACATGCGCGACACCGGGGACCGCGGCGGCCACGTCGGCGAGGATCCGCCGGGTCGCGCGGCAAGGCTGGCAGAACGCGCTGGAGAACTGCAGCAGGGTGGCACGCTCGCCCAGCGGGCTGCCCAGTTCCTGCTCGCCGAGCCGCTTGCCGTCGTCACGTGCGCGCACGCGTATCCTCCCGCTCCTGCGGCGGTGCAGCAGACCGAACGCGCTCGCCGCGACGAGCACCGTCAGGCACACCACTCCGCCGGTCATCCCTGCCATCGATGTTCTCTCCTGTGCCGTTGTCGCCGCCGCGCCCCTGACCCACGGCGTCGGCATGCCCGCTCAAGTGCAGCGTTCACGAGACTGCAAAGATTCCCGGCTGCGCAGCCCCACTTCAGCAAGCGATGCTGAAGTCATGGACATCGATGTGAGAGGGCCCCGGTTCGGGGCCGCCGTGACGACCCTGGTGCTGGCCGTCGTCCTGGTCACCGGCAGCGTCTGGCTGCTCGCCTGGCAGACACTGTGCTTCGTGCTGGGAACGGCGGGCGGGGTGGCGCGCTCGCCGTACGGATGGCTGTTCAGGTCAGCTATCCGGCCGCGTCTTGGCCCGCCGACGGAGTTCGAGGCGCCTCAGCCACCGCGGTTCGCGCAGGGCGTGGGGCTGGTGTTCGCCGCCGTGGGCCTGGCGGGGTACGCGACGGGCCCGCAGTGGCTGGGGCTCGCCGCGACGGCCTGCGCGCTGGCCGCGGCCTTTCTCAACGCGGCGTTCGCCTACTGCCTGGGCTGCGAGATGTACCTGCTGCTGCGCCGGAGCACGGCCCGGGCGAGGTGACAACTCAGCGCGCCGTCTCCGCCATCTCCTCGCGAAGTGCCGCGACGAAGCCGTCGACGTCGCTTTGAGTCGTGTCGAAGGAGCACATCCAGCGCACGTCGCCGGCCGATTCGTCCCAGAAGTAGAAGCGGTAGCGCTTCTGCAGGCGCTCGCTGACGTCGTGCGGCAGCCGGGCGAAGACGGCGTTGCTCTGCACGGGGTACAGGATCTCGACGCCGTGCACCGCGCGCACGCCCTCGGCGAGGCGCTGGGCCATCGCGTTGGAGTGCCGGGCGTTACGCAGCCACAGGTCCTTGGCGAGCAGCGCCTCCAGCTGTACGGAGACGAAGCGCATCTTGGACGCGAGCTGCATCGACAGCTTGCGCAGGTGCTTCATATGTCGCACGGCGTCCGGGTTGAGGACGATGACGGCCTCACCGAAGAGGGCGCCGTTCTTGGTGCCGCCGAAGGACAGCACATCGACCCCGGCGGCATTGGTGAAGGCACGCATCGGCACGTCCAGCGAGGCCGCCGCGTTGGCTATGCGCGAGCCGTCCAGGTGGACCGTCATACCGAGCTGGTGGGCGTGGTCGCACAGCGCGCGGACCTCGGCGGGGGTGTAGACGGTGCCCAGTTCGGTGGTCTGTGTGATCGAGACCACTTGGGGCATCGCCCGGTGCTCGTCGTCGAAGCCGTACGCCTGCCGGTCGATCAGCTCGGGCGTCAGCTTGCCGTCGAGGGTGGGGATGGTGAGCAGTTTCAGGCCGCCGACGCGCTCGGGGGCGCCGCACTCGTCGGTGTGGATGTGGGCGCTCTCCGCGCAGATGATGGCGCCCCAGCGGTCGGTGAGCGCCTGGAGGGCGACGACATTGGCGCCGGTGCCGTTGAAGACCGGGAACGCCTCGGCGGTGGCACCGAAGTGGCTGCGCATGACCCGCTGGAGGTGGGCGGTGTAGTCGTCCTCGCCGTAGGAGACCTGGTGCCCGCCGTTGGCGAGGGCGAGGGCGGCGAGGATTTCCGGGTGCGTGCCCGCGTAGTTGTCGCTGGCGAAGCCGCGGACGGCGGGGTCGTGGTGACGGCGGGCGTCGGTCCGCGGGGGGTTTACGGGGTTTACGGCTTCTCGGTCAGCCACAGGCGCGTTCCGTTCACTTCCCGGGCGGGCCTCTCCCAGATTCCGGCGATGGCCTCGGCCAGCTCCGTGACGTCTGTGAAGCCCGCGAACTTGGCTTTCGGCCGCTCGGCCCGCATGGCATCGTGCACGAGCGCCTTCACCACCAGGATCGCAGCCGCTGCACGCGGCCCCTGCTCGCCCCCCGCCTTGCGGAAGTCGTCGGCGAGCGCCAGCGTCCAGGCCTCGGCCGCCGCCTTCGCCGCCGCGTACGCCGCGTTGCCCGCCGTGGGCTGGCTCGCGCCTGCGGCGCTGACGAGGACGAAACGTCCCCGATCGCTGCGGCCGAGTGGACCGTGGAAGGCCAGCGAGGTCTGCTGCACGGTGCGGATCAGCAGCTTCTCCAGCAGGTCCCAGTCGGCCAGGTCGGTGGCCGCGAAGCCGGCGCCCCCGCGCCAGCCGCCGACCAGGTGGACCAGGCCGTCGACATGCCCGAAGTCCTTCTCGATCCGCTCGGCCCAGGCACGCGTGGCCGCCGCGTCGAGCAGGTCGACGGTGTCGCCGAGCACCGGGGCACCGCCCCGGGCGGCCGCGGCCGCGTCGACCGCTTCGGCCAGGCGCTCGGGGTCCGCGTCGGCGCCGACCACGGTGGCGCCCGCCTCCGCGAGGCGCAGCAGGGTGGCGCGCCCGGCGGGGCCCGCGGCGCCCGCCACCGCGATCACTGCGCCGTCGAGTGTGTCCGCGCTGGTGTTCATCGCCGTCACCTCCGGCCCCTGATGGCTCACGCGGCGGCCTGCGCCGTGTCCTGAGCCCTGATTCCGCTGGTCGAGGCGATCACCTTCCTGAGCTTCTTGGCAAGCGCCTCAAAGAACATGCTCAGGGGAAACTCGTCTTCCAGCACGTCGTCGACGAGCTTGCGCGGCGGCAGGGTCACGTCGAGCGCCTCGGGGCCCTTGGCCCAGCGCGAGCCGGGGTGCGGGGCGAGGTAGCGGGAGACGAGCTCGTAGCCGGCGAACCAGTGGACCAGCTTGGGGCGGTCGATGCCGTCCCGGTACAGCTTCTCGATCTCGGCGCACAGCTCGTTGGTGACGCGCGGGGCGCGCTCCCAGTCGATGTGCAGGGTGTTGTCGGTCCACCGGACGACGTCATGCCGGTGCAGGTAGGCGAAGAGCAGCTGGCCGCCCAGCCCGTCGTAGTTGCGCACCCGGTCGCCGGTGACCGGGAAGCGGAACATGCGGTCGAAGAGCACCGCGTGCTGTACGTCGCGGCCCTGCGGTATGCCGTCCGCCGTCAGCTTCGCGGCCTCCTTGAAGGCCGTCAGGTCGCAGCGCAGCTCCTCAAGGCCGTACATCCAGAACGGCTGCCGTTGCTTGATCATGAACGGGTCGAAGGGCAGGTCGCCGTGGCTGTGCGTGCGGTCGTGGATCATGTCCCACAGGACGAACGCCTGCTGGCAGCGCTCCTGGTCGCCGACCATCGTGCGGATGTCGTCGGGCAGGTCGAGTCCGAGGACGTCGATGGCCGCTGCGATGACCCGGCGGAAGCGGGCGGCCTCGCGGTCGCAGAAGATCCCGCCCCAGGTGAAGCGCTCGGGTGCCTCGCGCACCGCGATGGTCTCTGGGAAGAGCACGGCTGAGTTGGTGTCGTAGCCGGCGGTGAAGTCCTCGAAGGTGATGCCGCAGAAGAGCGGGTTGTCGTAGCGGGTGCGCTCCAGGTCGGCCAGCCAGTCGGGCCACACCATGCGCATCACGAGCGCTTCGAGATTGCGGTCGGGATTGCCGTTCTGCGTGTACATGGGGAAGACGACGAGGTGCTGGAGGCCGTCCTCGCGGTGTGCGGCGGGCTGGAACGCGAGTAGCGCGTCCAAAAAGTCCGGCACGCCGAAGCCGCCGTCCGCCCAGCGGCGCAGGTCGGTGACGAGCGCTTGGTGGTACGCGGCGTCGTGCGGCAGCAGGGGGGCGAGCTGCTCGATGGCCGAGATGACCCGGGCGACGGCTTCCCCCGCGGCATCCGGTGACGGCGCGTCCTCGGCGTCGAAGTCAACAGAACCGTCCTTGGCCTGCCACGCCCTGATGGCCTCGACGGCCTCCTTGAGCTGCGGCCAGGCAGAGTGCTCTACCACACGCATCGCAGGATAAACATTACCGTCCTTACGATTTCGCGTAAGCATTTCCGTCATGGCCACTCCTCCACAGGAGAACTTCTCGTACCACCACCGTATGCGGGCCGAGCCACTGGCCACAAGTGCGCCTCCGATAGATCGTCCTGTGATCAGGCGCAACTACGGCATGTTTTTCCTGTCTGACACCCGCCCTAGCGGACATATTTACGGAGAAGATGGCACCCTGGCCTCGTATTGCCGAAGGCCCGTGCCCCACCGGGTCAACGCGGTGCCGACACGCCCACTCCCGGGTGAGGCGAATGGTGCGTTGGAGGCCCGTGGGAGCCGTGTGACAGGCATCCGGACCGGTCTTCGGCCACTCGCGTCGCAGCGGTTCCCTCTGGCAGGAGGGCTATTAGGCTGCGTTGCCTGGCCGCGTGGGCACTCCATTCCCGCTCCCCCGCGCCGTTGCGAGCGGGAAACTCTCACCATGCACCCTGCGCGGGCCGAGCCGCCGTCGACGGAAGCGAGTGAACCTTGAACTTCCTCACCATCGGTCACCGTGGAGTGATGGGTGTCGAACCCGAGAACACCCTGCGCTCCTTCATTGCCGCGCAGCACGCCGGCCTCGATGTCATCGAACTCGATCTGCATCTGAGCAAGGACGGCGCCCTGGTCGTCATGCACGACGCCGACGTGGACCGCACCACGGACGGCAGGGGGCCCATCGTCGAGCAGACCCTGGCCGAGCTGCGCGAGCTGGACGCCGGGCGCGGCGAGCGCATCCCGGTCTTCGAGGAGGTGCTGGACGCCGTCAGCACGCCGCTACAGGCCGAGATCAAGGATGTCGCCGCCGCGCGGACGCTCGCCGAAGTGCTGATCCGGCGCGATCTCGTCGCACGGGTGGAAGTGCTCTCGTTCCACGCGGAGGCACTCGCAGAGACGGCACGGCTGGTGCCTGCCGTCCGGACGACGCTCGTGGCCAGCCGTTACGGGCCCGACGTGGTCCGGCAGGCCACCGCGGTCGGAGCGGGCGGTCTGGCGCTGAACATCCGCAGACTGACCCTGGAGACCGTGGAGGACGCCCGGCAGGCCGACCTGAGGGTCTTCGGCTGGGTCGTCAACACTCAAAACCACCTGCGCCTCGTCCGAGCCCTCGAACTGGACGGCGCGACCACCGACTATCCGGAGATCAAACGGACCGCCCGTTTCACCGCCTGAGCCCCGCACGCCGCACGCCTCGCGCAGGCGCGGCACGCAGCCAGCCCGGCGCTCAGACCAGTGGCTTGGCCAGCACCTCAAACTCCAGGTCCGTCCGCTGCGGAATGCCGAAGCGCTCATCGCCGTAAGGGAAGGGCTCCTTCTTCCCGTACGGCGGTAGCCGCGCCGTTCGTACCAGGCGGTCAGGTCCTCGCGGAACGTGAGGACGAGCATCTGCATCTCGCGAGCGTCCCACTCCTCGCGCGCAGTCTGCTCCGCCTGGGCGAGGATGGTCTTGCCGAGACCAGCGCCCTGAAGGGCGGGGCTGACCGCGAACATCCCGAAGTAGGCGCTGTCGCCGCGGTGCTCCAGCAGGAAGCAGGCGATGATCTCGTCGTCCCGCTGCACGGCTGTCAGCCGGCCAGGCCCCTCAATGATCTCCAGAACCTGCTGGAGGTCGGTGCGCCGGCCCTCGAAGATGTCTGTCTCCGTGGTCCAGCCGCCCTTGCCGGGCTCTCCGCGGTAGGCCGACTCGACGAGCTCCGCGAGAACGTCGGCGTCCTCGGCGTGTGCCGCTCTGAAGACAAGTCCGCCGAGAGCGGGAGACGGGGCGGTGGTCATGGCAGGTTCCTCCGAACTGCGCTGCTTGGTGCTGTGGCGGGGTCGGGGCACGCCGGGGCCGCTTGTGCGGCGTCCGGTGCGTGACGGGCCTGTACGGGTCGCGGGTGGCCTGGTCCGGGGCCGGGTGGGGCCCTGCGGGAGGGGCGGCCCGGGTAGGGCCGGGGCCCGGCTCCTGAAGGTTCCGCGCGGCCGAAAGGAGCGTATCCCGGCGCACGGAGCCCGTAGGGTCGGCCCACATGGTGCATGTACTCAGCAGCAGGACCCTTCTCAGGCCGACCGATCCCGAGCGGTCGCGCGCCTTCTACGGTGAGCAGCTGGGCCTGGAGGTCTACCGCGAGTTCGGTACCGGCCCCGAGCGCGGCACGGTCTACTTCCTGGGCGGCGGCTTCCTGGAGGTCTCGGGGCGCTCCCCGCAGCCGCCCGCGCCGGGCCTTCAGCTGTGGCTCCAGGTGCCGGACGCGGCCGCGGCCCACGAGGAGCTGGCGGCCCGCGGCGTGGAGGTGCTGCGCCCGCCGCAGAAGGAGCCCTGGGGACTGATCGAGATGTGGATCGCCGATCCGGATGCGGTGCGCATCTGCGTCGTGCAGGTGCCCGAGGATCATCCGATCCGCTATCGGCCGTAGGGCGCGGCCACGACGGCTGCTGGTCGGCCCCGGCCTCCCGGCCGGGCCGGTCAGGGGCGGGCGCCGCCGAGGCTGCCCTCCAGGCGGGACAGCAGCTCTCCGAGGCGGCCCTTCAGCTCCTCGCGGCCCGCAGGGTCGAGCACCGACAGGACCGCCTCCTCGTAGGCCAGCTGGGCGGGCAGGATCGAGTCGACCAGCTCACGGCCCGCCTCCGTGAGGTTGACCAGCGCGACACGCCGGTCCCGGGTGTCGCCGCGCCGCCCGATCAGGCCACGTTCGGTCAGCTGCTTGAGTCGCTTGGTGACGCCGCCCCCGGAGGCGAAGGTCTCCCGGGCCAGCTCGCTCGGGGTGAGTTCGTGCCCGGTGCGGCGCAGCGTGGTCAGCAGGTCGAATTCGGAGCGGTTGAGTCCGGCGCGCCGCAGCGGGGCGTCCTCGGCCTGCTGGAACAGGGCGGCACAGCGGGTGATCCTGCCGATGATCTCCATCGGCGCGGTGTCGATGTCCGGAAGCACCTCGTGCCACTGGCGCACCACCGAGGCCACCGTGTCCCCCGTCGCCGCCGGTCCCTTCGCTGTCGTCATGGCTGTGCGTCCTCCAAGGAGTGCAGTCCCTGCCGCCGTACGGTCTCCGCGAGCGTACGGTGTCCGCTCTGCTCGGCGCGGACCACCCGCTCCTGTGCCACCGGCGCACGCTGCCACCACTCTCCGGCCGCCGCGTCGGCTGCGGCGCGCAGGTCGACGAGCGCGGCGGCCAGCCTGCGGCGTGCGCTCTCCAGTGCTGCGGAGTCGGCTGCCGGGGCGGCCACGGCGTGCCGTGCCCGGTCGGTGACGGCCTCCAGCGCGACCAGGGCCCGTTCGGTCCGGGTGGCGGCGCGCCGGTTGGTGACGACGAGGGCGGCGACGAAGCCGACGGCCGCGCCGATGAGGGTGTCCACGATCCGGCCGGTCATCAGCTCGGTGGTCTGCTGGGGCCTGGCGAACTCGGTGACCAGCAGTGCCATGGGGGTCACGCAGACGCTGCCCAGCCAGTAGTTGCGGGAGATGAACGCCTCCGCGCCGAAGGCGAGGGCGAGGACGCACAGGACCAGCGCCAGGTGGCTGAGGTGGGCGAGCGGGGCGACGGCCGCGAAGATCAGCACCCCGCCGAGCGTCCCGACGACGCGCTGCACGGCGCGGTTCCAGGTGAGGGTGACATTGGCCTGGTAAAGGGCGGCGGCGGTGACCAGTGCCCAGTACGGACGGCCGACGCCGAACGCGAGAGAGCCCCAGCCCGCCAGAGTGCAGCCGATGAAGGTGCGCAGCGCGACCGGCAGCATCGGGGAGCCGGGGGCGAAGGCCTGCCAGAGCGAGCGGGCGGACGTACCGGAGTCGGCGTCGGCGCCGAGGATCTCCTGGGCGGCGGTGCCGTCGAGGTCGACGGGGTGCGGCACGGGGCCGCCGCGGCGCACCTGTCCGGCCCACGCCCGCAACCGCAGCGGATCGGTGGCGGCGGGTGCGGCGAGGGCGACCTCAGCGCGGACCACGAGCAGCTCCAGGGCGCGCCGCACGGGGTTGCGGGCCCCGCCCGCCCGTAGCGCCTCCCAGGCGGTGTGTACGGCGGCGGCGGTGGCCGAACGGGCCGCCTCATAGCCCGGTGCCGTACCGCCGGTGGCGGCGTACGCGCCCGCACCCTCCAGGGCGGCGGCGACCGCGCGGCGCTCCGGACCGTGCGGCCTGACCAGTGCGGGGGCCATGCCGACGCACCAGGAGAGCAGGCCCGCGACGGCGGTGAGCGCCAGGTGGCCGGGGACCTGGTCGAGGTGCTGCGGGAAGAAGAGAGTGGCGGAGCTGACGAAGACGTAGATCACATGCGCGGGCGGCCCGATGCGGCCGGCGTCGCAGAGCGTCTTCTGTACGGCGGCGAGCAGTGCGCCGACGGCCACGAGCACCATCGCTTGCTGAGTCAGCGAAGCGGTGACCAGGCAGATCGCCACGGACGCCACCATGCCAAGGACGACCCAGGCGAGAGTGCGGGCACGGGTGGCGTAGGGGCGACTGTGGGCGTACAGGGCACAGAAGGAGCCCGCCATCGTGTACATGATCAGGTCGATGCGGTCGAGTGCCAGCAGGGTGAGGCTCGGTATCGCGGTGGAGACGACCACGCTGCATGCGTGCTTGAACCAGATCTCGGAGGGACCTTTCGGGCGCAGTACACCCGAGAGCGGGAGCCTGCGGACGGAAGTGGGGCGCTTGTGGGCCGGAGTACTGCGCATGCCATGAATATTAGCAGGTATTTCACTAGAAAATTATTTGGAAAGTATTCGAGCCGGAACGCCGTGCATCCGTGCGCTCCCTCGTGTATCTCTGCGCTCGCCCGCGTTCCTCTGCGCTCGTTCACGCCTCGCGTGACCACGGAGCGTCAAGGGCATGCCTTGGGCCACACCGTCGAACGGGAGGGGTGCGTGCGGTGCTCTCACCGGCCCCGGCCGCCTGGCTGCTCGTCGCGCTCTGTGCGGCAGCGGGGACCTACTGCGTCCTGCGCATGCGCGCCGCCGTCGGGGAGCAGCGGCGCGACGCGGGCGGGGACGCGCTGATGGGGTTCGGGATGGCGGTGATGGCTATACCGGCCGCGACCGTCGCCCCGCCCGCCTGGTCCTGGCAGCTCTGCGCGGGCGTCTTCGGTGCCCTGGCGCTGCGCGCGGCCTGGTCGGCGCGCCGCGCCGGGCACCATCTGCACCATCTGGTCGGCGCGCTGGCCATGGTCTACATGGCGGGCGTGATGGCCTGGGAGGACGGCCGAGCGGATGACATGAGCCTGATGCGGCACGGCAGTTCGGGTGTGCCGCCGCTGACCGGTGCCCTGCTGCTGTACTTCGCGGGGCATGTGCTCTGGTCGGGCACCCGTCTGGTGCCGGCCCCGCCAACCGCCGCGGCGGACCCGGGAGCCGGCGCGGCCCCGCGCAGGTGGGCCGACCGGCCGGAACTCGCGCGGGCGTGCCGACTGTCGATGAGCATCGGGATGCTGGCGATGCTCCTCGCCCTGTGACCAGCCGGGCGAGGAGCATCGGCCGTGGCGTGCGTCACTTGCCCACGGACTCCATATCGCCGGGCGCCGGGCACTCATAGGCTCATGCCCATGATGGTCCCCGTGGCACTGCTGCTGCTCGGTGCGGTGATCGCCGCCGCGGGTCCGCGGCTGCTCGCGCGCGCACACTGGACCGAGCGCGAACCGGTCGTGGCGCTGTGGGCCTGGCAGTGCGTGGTGGCGGCCGTCCTGCTGTGCTGCGCGCTGTCGATGACCCTGAGCGCGTCGGCCGCCTGGCTGGCCGTGCGCGGACAGGTCTTCGCGCCGGCACCGCGCCAGGTCGTCGAGGCGTACGCCCTTGAAACCCCGCGCCCGTGGGCGGCGGTGACCGCCGTACTGCTGGCCTGCGGCGGACTGTGGACCGCGGCGATGCTGGTCCGCGAGGTGGCCGGGACCCGGGCGCGCCGCAGGCACCGCCGGGCCGAACTGCTCGCGCACGTCCCGCTGCTGCCCGGTGAACAGCCGCGCGGCGAGCGCCTGGCGGTGCTGGAGAGCGAGCGTCCCGACGCCTGGTGGCTGCCGGGCCCCGCACCCCGTCTCGTCGTCACCACCGCGGCCCTGCGACGGTTGAAGGACCGCGGGCTCGATGCCGTACTCGCCCATGAACAGGGCCATGCGCGCGCCCGGCACGACTGGCTGCTGCACTGTTCGGGCGCGCTGGCCGGGGGCTTTCCCCAAGTGCCGGTCTTCGCCGCGTTCCGCAGGGAGATGCACCGACTGGTCGAGCTGGCGGCCGACGACATGGCGTCCCGACGGTTCGGGCGGCTCACCACCGCACTGGCGCTGGTCGAACTCAACGAGGAACGCGGCGTGTTCGGCCCCGGTGCCGCTCCACAGACCCAACTGTCGCAGCGGGTGCACAGGCTGCTCGGACCGCAGCGCAGGCTGGCCCCTGTGCACCGACTGCGGCTCACGGCCGTCGCTGCACTCGTGCCTGTCGTACCGCTGCTGGTGACGTTCGTACCCGGGCTGCACGCGCTGGGCTAGGAGTGTGCCGAAGATCTAGGCCGGGAGCCCGGCATAGACCTTCAGTGCGCTCCTGGGGCCTGCGTTTGTCCAACCGCGGGACCGTACTGCCGGTGGGAGTTTGCCCGCCGAGGTACGGCGTCTAGTGCACGGAGCGGCGTCGCGCGGGCGGCGGGCGTACTTGACCCGGAGGCGGCGGGCACGAAGGATCTTGGCATGGTTGCAGGCGTGCTGTTCGATTTCTCCGGGACCCTTTTTCGTATCGAGTCCGCCGAGTCCTGGCTGCGGGCAGTGCTGCGGGACCGTCGGATGGACCTGTCCGAGGCTGCGGTGCGGCGGGCGGCGGCCGGGCTTGAGGCCGCGGGCGCCCTGCCCGGCGGCTCCACACCGGAGCGGCTGCCGGACGCGCTGGCGCACGCCTGGACCCTCCGTGACACCACTCCCGAACTGCACCGGCAGGTGTTCACGGGTCTGTCCCGCCAGATGGACCTGCCGGGCACAGACCTGCACGACGCGCTGTACGACCGCCATATGACCCCGGCGGCCTGGCACCCCTACCCCGACACCGCGTCGGTCCTCGCGGCCCTGCACGAGCGGGGCGTCGCCGTCGGCGTGGTCAGCAACATCGGCTGGGACCCGCGCCCCGTCTTTCGCGCCCACGGCCTCGACGCCTACGTGGACACATACGTCCTGTCGTACGAACACGGCGTCCAAAAGCCCGACAGTCGGATCTTCACGCTGGCCTGCGAGCGGCTGGGGCTCGCGCCGCGCGAGGTGCTGATGGTCGGGGACGATCGCACGGCGGACGGCGGCGCGGCGCGGATCGGCTGTGCCGTGCACTTCGTGGACCATCTGCCGGTGTCCGAAAGGCCCGACAGCCTGCGACCGGTCCTCGACCTCGCCGGTCGCCCGACACTGCCGCGGCCAGAGGCCTGACGCACCGGGGCGGACCGGGCACACGGGACCGGCACGCACCGGCCTCGGCCCACCTCGCACCCGCCCGCCCGTGCGCGCCGCGGGCGCCATACCGTCGTCAAACCGGCCCCACTCCCCGGGACCGGGGCCGGTTCCACGACGGCAACCGCTCCGTATGGGCGACCTTGAGCCCTCACGTCACCCACGCGAGCGACTGTCGACCGCTGCCGCGCACGGCGGACACCGCACGGCGCGCTACGCGTCGCGCGGCGTGTGTCTGGCCTGCCAGCCGGACAGGAAGGTCAGCGCGGCAGGGGCGAGAGCGAGGATGACGGACTGCGGCCACTGGGGCAGCGGGCCGAGTAGATTGGCGTTGCCGACGACGGCGTTGAGGACCGCGATCACGACACCGACGGCCAACGAGGCGCCGGTGGCCGCCTTCACCTTCGTTTCGACCCGAGCGGCCATGTCAGTCCTCCTTCCAGACCACGGCCTTGAGGACGGCGGACGCGACCGTGATCGGAGTGTCCTGGAAGCCCTTCACCCGTACACGCATGCCGCGGCCCTTGCCGAGCCGGTTGGTGATCGGGATCACCGCGTAGGTGCCGCCTTCGGTGCCGATGACCTCGGCGATGGGATGGTCCACCTGGAGATGCCCATCGCCGTCGACCTCGGACTGGCGCACCTGCACCTGGGCCCCGACCGGCACGCCTTCCAGGACGAGGGAGATCTGACCGGTGAAACGGGCGGGGCCACGGACGAAGACCGATCCGTCGGCGGCGTGGTCGCCGGCCTCGTCGGTCCACTCCTTGGTGAACTCGATCGCGTCCCAGTTCTGGCCCGGACGGATGGTGTACGGCTCGGTGAGACCGAGGTTCACGTACTGGGGCATGTCGTCCTCCGTGGATGATCCCGTGCCGGTTGCCCAGGTCCGCAGGGCGGAAAGGTCCGCGAACCGGGCGACGTTCGTGTCGAGCGGTGTGCTGGTGTATTGGTGGAAGAGCCAGTGGGCCTTGATGCCTGGCGAGCCGGCGTGGCCGTTGTAGTCGGCGATCCACAGGGCGTCGCCCGCGTAGGAGGTCTTGTCGTGGTTGACCCAGAAGTCGCGGTTGCAGTACAGACCCACGCGATGCGTGCTGCCGCGCAAGCGCTTCACCTCGCGGATGAAGGCGTCCTTCTCGGCCCCCGACGCGCGCGTGCCGGACGAGGTGGTCTCCCAGTCGACGAAGAGCATGTCGCCGCCTTTGGAGACGGACTTCGTCACGAAGTACTCGGCCTGGGCCTGGATGTTGCCCGGCCACAGGAAGTGATAGAAGCCGACCGCGCAGCCGGCGTCGCGGGCCCGCTTCGCCTGGGCGGACTGCTTCGGATTGACGTAGGAGCGTCCTTCCGTGGCCTTGATGATGACGAAGCCCAGGCCGCTCGTGGAGAATCCGGTCCCCTGATGATCACTGACATCGATCCCCTTGATCACAGCGACTCCCTTTCTCCATGGGCTGTGCGACCTCGCCGCCGTCGTCCGGCGAGGTCGCTGAAGTCGTCCCAGGACTGTCACACGTGCCCGCACTCACCCCGTATGTCCCAGGAGTTGCTCACACGGCGACGGGGGCGTCCGACGTCGTCACCGGTGACGCATACGTGATGCCCGCCACTGGTGCCGTCAATCTCGTCATCGCCGAGCATGCCGTCATTGTCGGTGTTCAACGGACGGCACCACCAGGTCATATCGCACTGATCACGGGCGTTGCCGGTCGGCCCGCGCCGGCTTTCGCGGCGTGTACGCGGGCGCTGCGTCCCGGCTGTCGAGGTGCCCACGGGTGCCGAGTGAGAGAGCGTCAGTTACACGTCATCACGATCCGGCCAATCAACATGTGCTTTCGGCATATGTCAGGCCGTATAAGACCGTCCGCATGGACGATCCCCCGCGTCGCCCATGCGGACGGCAGCCCCGTACAAGGACCCGCAGGGAGCCCGTACGCGACGCACTGAGTATATTGGCTGTGAGCCAGTCAACGCAGGAGTTACAGGATGTCCCCTCGAAGCCCATCGGTCAATGAAGAGTTGCGCCGACGCTCACGGGAGCGACTCCTGAAGGCGGCGCTGGAGTTGGTGAGCGAGCGGGGATACGACTCGACGACGCTGGCGGGCATCGCAGACCGCGCCGGTTCGGCCCGCGGCCTGGTCTCGTACTACTTTCCCGGCAAACGCCAACTGGTGCAGTCGGCGGTGCACCGGCTGATGCACCGCACGCTGGAAATGGCGCTGGAGCGCGAGCCGAGCACCGACGACGGGCGGGAGCGGTTGGCACGAGCCATCGACGCGATCCTGGGCCTGGCGCAGGACCGGCCGGTGCTGATGCGCACCCACATGGCGGGGATCCTCCAGGCCGAGGGGTTCGTGCAGTGCCCCGAACAGCAGCGTCTCGCGGAGCTGCTGGAGGACACGGTCAAGCGGTACGGCTCCGAGACCGTCAAGCAGGACTATCCGATGCTCAGGGCACTGCTCATGGGCGCCGTCTTCGCGGCGCTGGTGCCCGGCGTCCCGATGCCGGTACCCGCCCTGCGCACCGAGTTGTTCCGGCGCTACGAACTCGAATGGGAAATGGGCGTGCCCCCGGAGAGGTCGGCCACGGGCGGGCGCCCGGTGCAGCCGATCGACTTCTCGCAGTTCTTCGACCCGGCCGAACGGGGCCCCGACCGTCCGGTCTGCGCACCGGATTCCGGCCACGGCCCGGCGGGCAGGCAGCCGCCCACGCCCGCCTCCTGAGCCCGCACCCGACACCGGGCCTGCTCGTATCCGCGGCCCGCCCGGCAGAGATCAGGCATCCGCCAGGCGCCCGGCCTGCCGCCCTGCCGCGTCGAGGACGCTGTCGAGCAGACCGGGAAAGAGAGCGTCGAGATCGCCGCGGCGCAGGCCGTTCATCTTCGCGGTGCCCCGGTAGACCTGCTGGATGACGCCGCTGTCGCGCAACACCCGAAGGTGGTGGGTGGTGGTGGACTTGGTGACGGGCAGGTCGAAGTGCGAACAGGCCAGTTCGTCGCCGGTGACGGCCAGTGCGCGTACGACACTCAGCCGCATCGGGTCCGACAGTGCGTGCAGCACCGCCTCCAGGCGGATCTGGTCGCGCGCGGGATGGGCGAGCTCACGGCTGCCGGGGGCGGCGATGGTCACGGGGCGGCTCCACTCCGTTCGGGGACGAGCGGTGGTCGGCGTGCGGGATGGCCCTGCGGTTCCAGCCGTGCCCCGCAGCACCACAGCGGCATTGTACGAGAGACATCGTAGTTTGACATTACCCGTACTACGGCGCCTATCGTACGAGCATCCTTCGGCGTCGCCTTCCGAGCGACGCCGTTCCGCTGTCCGCGCCGCCCCCCGTGACGAGAGGAATCCGCCATGAGCGCCCTGTTCGAGCCCTACACGCTGCGTTCGCTGACCATTGCGAACCGTGTCTGGATGGCGCCCATGTGCCAGTACAGCGCCGCGCCCGAAGGGCCGCATCAGGGAGCGCCCGCGGACTGGCATTTCCAGCATCTCGCGGCGCGGGCCGCCGGCGGCACCGGACTGGTCATCGTCGAGGCAACGGCCGTTTCTCCCGAGGGCCGCATCAGCCCCTACGACCTCGGTATCTGGAACGACACCCAGGTGGCCGCCTTCCGCCGCATCACCGAGTTCCTGAAGAGCCAGCACACCGTCCCGGCGATCCAGCTGGGTCACAGTGGCCGGAAGGCGTCCACCGACCGCCCCTGGAAAGGTGGCGCGCCCATCGGGTCCGGCGAGCATGGCTGGCAGCCGCTCGCGCCGAGCGCCGTCGCCTTCGACGCGGGTCATCCGGTGCCGAGCGAGCTCACGGCCGTGCAGATAGCCGATGTGGTGCGGCAGTTCGCGGACGCTGCGCGACGCGCCCTGGACGCCGGGTTCGAGGTCGCCGAGATCCATGGCGCGCACGGCTACCTCATCGGACAGTTCCTCTCTCCGCACTCCAACAAGCGCACCGACGCCTACGGCGGCTCGTACGAGAACCGGACCCGTTTCCCGCTCGAAGTCGTGGACGCGGTGCGCAGCGTATGGCCCGAGGAGCTCCCGCTCTTCTTCCGTATCTCCGCCACCGACTGGCTGGAGCAGGGCGGCTGGTCCTCCGATGACACAGTGCGCTTCGCCGCCGAGCTGAAGGAGCACGGCGTCGATCTCCTCGACGTATCCTCCGGCGGGAACGCGGCGGGCGTGCAGATCTCGGTCGGGCCTGGCTACCAGGTCCCCTTCGCCGCCCGGGTAAGGAACGAGACCTCGATGCCGGTCGCGGCCGTCGGCCTCATCACCGACGTCGAACAGGCCGAGAAGATCCTCGCCAACGGTGACGCCGACGCGATCCTCCTCGGCCGCGAACTCCTGCGCAGCCCGTCCTGGGCCCGCCTTGCAGCACGCGAGCTCGGTGCCGACGTCCACGTTCCCGACCAGTACCTCCGCTCCGTCTGAGCAGCGCCCCGTACACAGGGCCAGCCGTCAGCTGCTCTGTGCACGCAGCGCCGTCTCCACTGCGCCGCGGTTGACCCAGACCAGGGCTGCCGTCACGGTCAGGACGAGGAAGGAGACGGCGAAACCGGCCCGCGCGCCGGAGGCCGTGAGCACTGCACAGCAGGAGGGGGTCTCCTTCGGTGCCCGCCGGACCGGTTCGGTTCGACGGCACCAGGGCCGCAACGTCATGCAGGGAGCCTTCCGCCGCCGGTGGGACGGTTCGGGAGGAGGCCGCCCTCGGCGCCACCGTCCCGCGCCGCCTGGAGTCGTCCACGGTGACCTGGGCAACGGGCTGAAGGGCCCGTTCCGGTCGGCTCCGGCGCCGGCAGATAACCACAAAGAGTGTGTTCGGGAGTTCAGCTCACCATAGCCAAGAACCGGGGCCGCCTTGCCGAATGCGCTCGGTCTGGGCCGACAGGGGCAGTACGGCCTGCCTCCGAGGATGGCGCGCGCCCGGTCGCAGCGGGTGTACGCATCTGCACTGTCGCCCGGCCGGCGGGGAGCGTCGACGGGGCGGCGACGAGTGTCGCCGCAACGGGGTTGAAGGCATGCAGCAGCCGGCGAACCGCGATGCCCGTCCCGCTACCTGGATTGCCGGCCAAGAACGGGACGCCGTCCACGAAGCGTGCGGCCGAAAGACGAAATCAACTGCGCCGTCGGCTCCTGGTGCCGCGATCCACGCGAGCATTCCATCCTATCGCAGACGGTTGTACGGGACAATTAACAAAACCTAGAAGCGTGCAGAACGGAGAGTCAAGACGTAGTTGTTCATTTTTACTACGCGGCGAACACTTGACGGGAAATAATCCCCGAGTTGGGCCGTTACGCCCCTACGAGGGCCTCTTCCACGAGGGCCCCAACCTGGCCCTATATGCACATATCGTCCGAAAACGACCCACCGTCAAGAGGCAGGTCAAGACATTCTCGGGAAGCAGGCAGGCGGAGCGAAGAATTCCTTATCGCCTCGCCCGACCTGACGCTCCGGGAAAGACAGTCAATGCTTCATAAAATACAGACCGCAGCTCGTAGCGAGTATTGACGCATGACCACCTCGGTTTTACTGCCACATGGCCGTCCACCGCTCACGCGCTTTCCCGTGGCGTTCCGTTGCGCCCTCCGCGAGATACTGCCAAAAATACACAAGTTCTTCACGCGAAGTATTGAGGTGGAAATTTGGAAGCTGTGCCAAAGCGTTAGGACACGCGCAGTCCAGCGTCCCTGCTCGTACCGACAAGCTTTCTGAAGGCGTTGCCGCACGACGTCTCGGAGTATGGAATCAACTGAAGCCGGCGAAGTGCGGCGACGATTCCGCCGTCCAGCCGCCGGACCGAGAAATCATACCCGGCCGCAGGACCTCATTCCAAGCAATCGGCCGATTCGCCACGCCGGCTGCGGTGCATGTCACCCAAAAATGCCGGACGCAGGAAGCACAGGCTGATATCCAAGGCACTCCGAGCTCTGGACAGGAGGCCGGTCATATATGACGTCACCAGCCATCGCCGTTTTCTGCGGTTCTTCCACCGGCAGCAGGAGTACGTACACTGACGCCGCCCGACAGGTGGCCACGCATTGCGCTGAAGCGAAGGTCGATATCGTATTCGGTGGATCGGCAGTGGGGTTGATGGGAGCGATGTGCGCCGCGGCCGCCGCGCTCGGTGTACGGACGATCGGCATCACTCCCCGACACCTGGCCGACATCGAACCGCCCTCTGCGAGCGTCGATGAACTCGTGCTTGTCGAAGACATGCACGAGCGCAAGCGCCAGATGATGGACCGCTCCGATGCAGTCCTCATCCTCCCCGGCGGCGTCGGAAGCCTGGACGAAGCCTTCGAAGCGATCACATGGCGGCAGATAGGGCTACACACGAAGCCCATCGTATTCGCCGACATCGACAACTACTGGAGCCCGCTGCGCACACTGGTCGAGCATATGCAGCGAGAAGGATTCCTATCGGACCAAGTGCGAGCGAATTTCACGTTCAGCGCGTCGCTTGACGAGGCGTTCGATACGATCCTTGCCGAAATTCGCCACCGGAAGGCGCAGACCGATCACCATTCGAATTTTTCCCTTTGAAAGGGGAATCAGGAGTGCCCGTCCTCTACTCCTATCTGAACCTGAGTAATGGCTCCAATCTGATGGCGGACAGCGGCTTCGTCTTCCAGGAGTCGTTGTTGCACGGCATGCGCGGGCTCGGATGGGAGACGGTGCTGATCGGTCCGCCCGGCATAGGAAAGCTTACGTCGTCGCCGGCGATCGAAGTGGAGATGCTCGATTCGAAGTACGCCGTCAGATACAGCTTCCCATGGTCTCAACTGGAGCGCGCTCTAACGGATTTCAACCCGGCGCCGGACGCGCCGCTCGTCAATCAGCCTGAATTAGCAGTTCCGTTGTCCGCGCTCATTTCCGAGCAACTCGGACGCAAGGTTCCCGTCGGCGTCTACTACCACTATCTGCCCATAGAATCAGTCGACGCCTCCGGCCGTATCCACTTCGATCCCAGCCTCAACGAGAACGGTCTCGCAATGAGCATCTGGGCTCGTCAGGTCGAGGCGGCCCATTTCGCGGACGTCATGATGATCGGCAGCGATTGGGGAAGGCAGCTGTTCCTTGCGGCGGCGCCCGGCTCCGAAGCGTTCGCAGACAAGCTTGCCGTCGTTCCTCCGCCGCAAACCGTCCAGGTCGCGGACGCACACACCACTCGCGGCCAGGAGGCATCGGTTCTCACGTTCCTCTACAACCACCGGCTCTACGCTCACTACGGGACGAACGAGCTGTTCGATTGGTTCGAGGAGCTGGCACAGCTCTCGCCGGTCCCGTTTCGCGTCATCGTCACCAACCCGACCGGACGTCGGTCGGCACGGAGACGACGGTTGGACAGCAGTGTGGACACCGTCATCGAGCGAATCAAGAAGCTCCCCTTCGTGACCATAGTGGACGCTCCCAGCCGGTCCGACTACGAGGAAATCCTCGAAACCACGCACATAGGTGTCTCTCCACTACGTCTCGGCGCGCTGTGGAGTATGGCGGTGGTCGACGTCATGGCGTCCGGCAGACCAGTTCTCGGGTTCCGCTGCGGAGCCATTCCCGAGATCGTCGGCGACGAAGACCTCACGTTTTCGAATCGCCGGGAATTTCTCGACAAAGCACTCAAGCTCATCTCATCCCCCGAGTACGCCGCACGTAAAGGCTCCGAAGCTCGCCAGCGGTCCGAACTGTGGGCCCCGCGCGCGATCGCCAAAAGCGTGTCGGACCTGATCACCAACGTCGTTGAACCGCTGGCCATCAAGTGAGAGGGGCTCGTGCCTGGCCGGGAGCATTCAGTCGCACCCGCCACCCTCACCCGCGCCCTACCGGTGAGCTGGCCCGGGCAAGATCGGCCACCTCACTTGTGTTCACGCTCTTCGGCGTCATCGTGGGCACATGGACCAGCCGGCTTCCCACGCTCAAGGCCCAACTCGGCCTGGCCGACGGGCAGCTCGGGACCGCGCTCGTGTGTTTCGCCGCCGGGTCGGTGCTCGGCATGCTGCTGCTGGCCCGGCTGATCAATGCTGTGGGCCCGGCGCGGGCGCTGGGGCCCCTCGCGCTGGCCCAAGCGATCGCGCTCGCACTGGCCGCCATGGCTCCTGACCTGGTGCTTCTCTGCTGCGTCCTGCTGTTCTTCGGCGCCGTCCAAGGCACTCTGAACGTGACCATGAACGCCGCGGCGGTGGAAGTCCAGAAAGCGTATCGCCGCGGGATCATGTCCTCCTTCCATGCCCTTTTCAGCGTGGGAGGCTTGGCAGGAGCGGCGAGCGGTGGCCTCGCGGCCGGCGCCGGGATCGACATCGGACGCCACTTCCTGGCAGTTGTCTGCATAGCGGCGGCGGCAGCCGTGCTGACACATCGCTGGCGCCTGCGCATCCGACCTGATGCCGACGCCGACGCCGCACAGCAGTCACCCGAGCCCGCCAAGGCACACGGCGTACATCCCGGGGTCCGGGCCGTGCTGCTGCTCGGTTTCTTCGCGATGTTCGCCATGGTCGCCGAAGGCGCCGTCGGCGACTGGAGCAGGTCAGCCGGTGGCGGCGCGAGATCTCGACCACCTCGCGGGCGCTGGGGGAAGGCCGACGGCGTCCTCTAGGTGGGACAAGGTGGCCAGGAACAGCTCGGCGGTGGTCAGGGCGTCGCCGAGCGCGTGGTGCGGCGTGTGCACGCACAGGCCGAGGGAGGTGGCGGCGGTCTCGAGGTCGGGCTCGTGCCCCGTGCCGAGGGCGCGAGCCCCACGGCCCGGAGCAGCGCAGCCGCGTCGATGACCGGGGCCCGCCGTCGACGCAGGCCCGGGACGACGCCGGCGAGGAAGGCCCGCTCGATCCACGCGGCGTGGGCGACCAGCAGGAGACCGTCGAGCTGGGCCCGATCCGGGAGGCGACCCCGTCGAGCGACGGCGCGTCATCGAGGTCCTGGGGACGGAGGCCGTGCACCGACGATCGCGGCCACCTCGATCGCGCGGGCGGGCCGGACTGGAAGATAGGTGCGCGTGCCCACGCACACGCGGCCGGAGCGCACCAGCACGCTGCCGAACGAGACCACCTCGTCGCGCCGGAGGTCCAGGCCGGTGGTCTCGACGTCGACGACGCAGTACTCGACGCTTCGCCATGGGACGTCGAGGTCGCGGGCTCGGAGCATCACGTGCGGGTCACGTGCTGGTCACGCGCCGGGCCCGGGCGGAACCAGTCGGCGGCGACGGCGTCCTGGATCGCCGCGATGGCCCGGAACGTCTCGCGCAGGTGCCGCCGGGTCAGGCTGTCGAGCTCACGGGGGTCGACGTACGTCGTCGGGGCGGCGCCCGTGGAGATGGCGCCGAGGTCGCGGCGCACCAGCAGCTCGTAGCAGACCTGCTCGAACGCTGCGCCCAGCGTGTCCGCCTCGTCCTGGGTGAGCAGCCCCGCGTCCAGGCCACGCAGGAGCCGGTCCGGCGTGCTGCCCCGGGTGTCCCCGGTGACGACCGCGACCCACCGACCCAGCGCGGCGATCGGCAACAAGCTGCCCCGCTTGAGGTCGAGCTGGCCGCGGTGCTCCCCGTGGTGGTCGACGACGAACTCGCGCACGAAGCCGCTGGCGGCTTCGCCACCCACCATTCGCAGGTTTTCCATGGCCACTTTCCACTTCGATCTCGTCTCGCCTGAAAAGCTCGCCTTCTCCGGCGAAGTCGATCAGGTCGACGTCCCCGGCATCGAGGGCGATTTCGGCGTGCTCGCCGGTCACGCGCCGGTCGTGGCCGCGATCCGGCCGGGGATCCTGACGGTGACCACGGGCGGCACGCATGAAAAGATCATCGTGCTCGGCGGCATCGCCGAAGTCTCCGACAAGGGTCTTACGGTGCTGGCCGACGTCGCGACCTCGCTCGAGGAACTGGATCGGGCGCAGTTCGCCGACACGATTTCCGCCATGGAAGCAAAGCTCGCCGAGCACGAGGGTTCCGAACTCGACCGCGCGCTCGAGCGTCTCGACCACTTCAAGAGCATCCACCACCAGGTCAACGCTACCGCGATGCACTAGGGTCCGGTCTGGCTCGGAATCGGACCCGTCGTTCGCCGTTCGATCCGAGCATGGTTTCTCCCGAGAACCGCCATCGGGTTTCGGGACGGCATCATGCCTCGGCGGCTCCTGCGACCCGCCTGCAAACCCCGGCAAATCAGCCTATGGCTGCAGCCGCGCCAGCGCCGCGAACTCCCGCGCCACCGCCCGATACACCTCGCGCCGGAACGGCACCACCAGACCGGCGACGCGATCGAGCCGTTCCCATCGCCATTGGTCGAATTCCGCCGGCTGGCCGTTGCGCGGCGTCAGCGGATCGATTTCGTCGTCGGCGCCGGTAAAGCGCAGCGCGAACCATTTCTGGCGCTGGCCGCGGAATTTCGCCAACCGGTGCGACGGCGGTCCGTCATAGGAAGGAAACTCGTAGGTCAGCCAGTCGGTCTCGCCGAGATAGTTTGCGCTGCGGACGCCGGTCTCTTCCCACAATTCGCGCATCACCGCGTCGCGCGGATTCTCATCGGCGTCGATGCCGCCCTGCGGCATCTGCCACTCGAGGCCCGGGAGAATGATTTCCGGTCCGTCATCCCTGAAGCGCCGTCCGATCAGGACGTCGCCTGAAGCGTTGAACAGCGCGACGCCCACATTGGGGCGGTAGGGTTTGCTCTCGGACATCCGAACCTAGCTGCCGGCCAGGCCAGAGAATTCCTTCACCACGCGCTCATAGACCGGGCGCTTGAACGGAACGATCAGGTCGGGAAGATTCTTCATCGGCTCCCAGCGCCAGCTGACGAACTCCGCCTTGTGGCCGCCGCCGGGGCTCGCGACATTGATTTCGTCGTCCTTGCCGGTGAACCGCGCCGCGAACCATTTCTGCCGCTGGCCGCGATAGCGGCCCTTCCAGGTGCGGCCGGCCACGGTGCGCGGAATGTCATAGATCAGCCAGTCGGCGACTTCACCGAGCTTCTCGACCGACCGGACGCTGGTTTCCTCGTAGAGTTCGCGCTTCGCCGCCGCCCAGGTATCCTCGCCGGGATCGACGCCGCCCTGCGGCATCTGCCAGACGTGAGTTTCGTCGACATGTTCGATGCCGCCGGCGCGGCGCCCGATCAAGACGAGCCCCGCCGCGTTGATCAGCATCATGCCGACGCATGTTCGATAGGGCAGGTCCTCGTAGCGCGCCATTCCGTTTTAGCCTCTTGCGGTCAAAGCCTCTTGCCGTCACAGGGCCCGATCCGGCGGGCGAAACCCGGCGGATCCGTACGCGCGCCGGTCGGTTGGTGCTCAGCCCGATTTTGATTTCAGCATCGCGGTTGTCAATGGCACAAGCATGATGCCGCGGCTCTCGAGCGCCTTGATCCAGACGCCCAGCCGTTCGATCGAAATCGGCAGCGCCGAGGCGACGCCGACGGCTGCTCCGCGCTCCTTTGCCAGAACTTCGAGCCTGGCGAGCGCCCGGTCGATCTCCGCGGCCGTCGGCACCGCGTCGATGGCCAGATCGGCCTTGGCAAAGGGCATCGACTGGGCGGCCGCCAATGCCGGGGCGGTGGAGCGCGGCGCCGAGCCGTCGTCGAGATAGCCGAGCCCGCGTTTGGCGGCCTCGCGGATGATGGGCTGCATCACGGCGTCGGCGACGACGAAACGCGCGCCCATGAAATTGGCGATTCCGGCGTAGCCCTGAAACCGGCTGAGGTGCCAGTACATCCGGTCGAGATTGGCCTCGGGCGAAAGCGTCGTGAGCAGGGTCTGCGGGCCGGGGTCGTTGTCGGGATAGTCGAACGGCTCCATCGGTATCTGCAGCAGAATCTCATGGCGCTGCGCGCGCGCCCGCTCGGCCAGTTTGGAGGGATCCGAACCGTAGGGCGTGAACGCCAGCGTCACCGCGGGCGGCAGCTTCATGATGGCGTCGGTGGTCTTGGCCGCCCCGACCCCAAGCCCGGCGACGACGATCGACACCACGGGCATCTTCGCCGCCTTGGCGCGGTCGGCCTCGGCCGCGTAAACCGTGAAGGGCTTCAGTCCGTCGGCCACCACCGGGATCATGCCGTAGCGCGATTTTTCCAGCAGGCGCTGATCCACCCCGGCCATCATGGCGGGTGCTGCGTCCGCTGCGGCCTTCTCGGCGGCGTCGCCGCCGATCACGACGTCCTGACGCTTGCCGCTGGAGCCGTCGATAATGGTGACGGTCTTGTGCTCCGGCGGCGCGGCCTGCTTTGTCGCGGGCGCGGCGCCGTGCCCGGCGGCGTCGGGCGGCGCCGCGGCGGATTTTTCAGGCTTTCCGTCCGGCGTGGCGGGCTGATGCAGCGCGATGCGCGCGACCGGCTCGCCGCCCAGCGGATTGTCGGCGAAGATGGCGAAGCCGGCAAAGACGGCCAGAAACAGCCCGAGCAAAACAGCCAGTGCCTGGATACCGGTAAACGGCAGCCGGAAACGGCGCTTGCGGCGCGCCGTGTTCTGCCCGAGCGGCGTGCTCAGATCGTCGGCCGTTTCCGTCATGGGCCTCCCCGAATCAACCGCATCGACGATACCACGACGAGGCGAGACAGCGGCAGGCCCGCCGTGGCGAGAGCCCTGAAAGCCTGATTCGGGCGCCACCAGGCGCCTCCCCGGAACCGGCCAGCAAAAAAAGGGCGGCCCGAAGGCCGCCCCGGTCGGCAAGAACTATCGAGTGAGGTCGGATCAGTTCGCCGCCTTGTTGGCGGGCTTGTCGATCGCGGCCTTGTCGCTGGTCGCGGGCGCAGCGGCATTGACCTTGATGCCGTGCAGCAGGTCGGCCGCCATCTTCAGGGCCTTGTCGTTCTTGGCGTCCGGCGGCACGTAGGATTGTGAACCGGTCTTCTCGTCGCCCTCGGACTTCAGATGGCCGCGCAGCGAGGCTTCGCCCTTGGTGTCGGTGCGGGACTTGAGCTCGTCCGGCACGTCCTGCAGCACCTCGATATCGGGAACGATGCCCTTGGCCTGGATCGATTTGCCCGACGGCGTGAAATAGCGCGCCGTGGTGAGCCGGAGCGCACCGTTGCCGCTTCCGAGCGGAATGATGGTCTGGACCGAGCCCTTGCCGAACGAGCGCGTGCCGACCAGCGTTGCGCGCTTGTGATCCTGCAGTGCACCGGCGACGATTTCAGATGCCGATGCCGAGCCGCCATTGATCAGCACGATGACCGGCTTGCCCTTGGTCAGATCTCCGGCATGGGCGGCGCGGCGCTGGGTTTCCTCGGCGTTGCGGCCACGGGTCGAAACGATCTCGCCGCGATCGAGGAAGGCATCGGAAACGGTGACCGCTTCCTCCAGCAGCCCGCCGGGATTGTTGCGCAGATCGATGATGAAGCCCTTCAGCTTGTCGGCGCCGATTTGCGTGGTCAGGTTGGCGATTTCCCGCTTCAGGCCTTCGGTGGTCTGTTCGTTGAAGGTGGTGATGCGGATATAGCCGATATCGGTGCCTTCGGTGCGGGCGCGCACCGAGCGGACGCGGATGTTGTCGCGCACCAGCGTGACTTCGATCGGGTTGTCCTGGCCCTTGCGGACGATCTTCAGCCGGATCTTGGTATTGACCGGGCCGCGCATCTTCTCGACCGCCTGGTTCAGGGTGAGGCCCTGCACGGCTTCGTCGTCGAGGTTGGTGATGATGTCGTTGGCCATGATGCCGGCCTTGGACGCCGGCGTGTCGTCGATCGGCGAAACCACCTTGATCAGGCCGTCTTCCATCGTGACCTCGATGCCGAGCCCGCCGAACTCGCCGCGGGTCTGCACCTGCATGTCGCGGAAGCTCTTGGCGTCCATGTAGCTGGAATGCGGATCGAGACCGGTCAGCATGCCGCTGATGGCGGATTCGACCAGCTTGCTGTCGTCGGGCTTCTCGACGTAGTCGCTGCGCACCCGCTCGAACACGTCGCCGAACAGATTGAGCTGGCGATAGGTGTCCGACGTCGCGGCGCGCGCGCTTGATCCCATCAGGACAGCGCGAGGCTGGGTCACGAAGAGCGTCAGTGCCGCGCCGGTGGCGGCGCTAAGGAGAACTACAGAAGTCTTGCGCATCATCCGCGAACCTTTTCGCCTTCATTTGCGGCCCACCATGGGCCTGGATCGATTGGAGTGCCGTCCTTACGGAACTCGACATAGAGCACGGGCTGACTCGCATTGGTCGCGAGCACGGATGCAACCTGGGATTTCCTTCCCATGGTCGCGACCGGCTCCCCCGTAAGTACAAATTGGCCGATGTTAACCGAAATGCGCTCCATCCCGGCGATCAGTACATGATACCCGCCACCGGCATTGAGGATCAAGAGTTGTCCGTAGCTGCGGAACGGTCCGGCGTAAACAACCCAGCCGTCACACGGTGTTGTGACCTGGGCTCCGGCCCTGGTTGCCAAAGAAATGCCTTTTTCCACGCCACCAGCGCCGTCGGAACCGCCAAATGCGCGAATCTTGCTGCCGTTAACCGGCATCGCGAATAACCCCTTGGCGGATGCAAAGGCAATGGCCGGGCTCATCCGGGCGGGGTCTTTCAGGGCCCCCAGATTGGGCTTGCCGTCGAGGGTGACCGGGGCGCCCCGCAGGCTGGCGGTCGCGGCCGCCTTCGCGGCGCTCTTCAAATCCTGCTCCATTTTGCCGATCAGGCCCTGCAGGCTGTCGACCTGCCGGGACAGCGCGATGGCGCGCGCGCCTTCCGCCTCCATGTCCTTCTCGATCGCGCTTTGCTTGCGCTGCCGCTCGTCGACCAGGGCGGCGAGCCTGGTCTGGTCGTCTCTGAGCTTGTCGCGGTCAGCCGCCAGCCGATCGCGCTCGCCGGCAATGGTCTTGCGCAGCGTCACCAGCTCGGTGAGGTCGCCGGCCAGCTTTTCCGCGCGGCCGCGCAATTCCGGCACCACGGACCCGAGCAGCATCGCGGTCCGCAACGATTGCAGCGCGTCTTCGGGGCGTACCAGCAGCGCCGGCGGGGTGCGCCTTCCGGCGCGTTGCAGCGCCGCCAGCACTTCGACAATTTCGGAGCGGCGCGCATCCAGCGAGCCGCGAATCTGCTGCTCGCGGCCGTCGAGCGGACGCAGCCGCGTTTCGGCGTCGTCGATCCGGTTCTCGACGCCGCGCACCTTTGCGGCGATGTCGATCAGCTGCGCATTGAGCTTGCTGCGATCCTGCCCGATCGCGGCGATATCGGCCTTGAGCCTCTCCTGCAACTCCGCGGCGCTTTTCTGCTGCGCGCGGGTGGCTTCCAGTTCCTGCTCGCGCAGCCGGATGGCGTCAGGTGAAATAGCGTCCGGCGAACCCGACGTGGCCTGCGGCGCCGCTGCCGCGACCTGGGCGGCGGCCGGCAGAAGATCGATCCCGGCAAAGCCCGCCGACAGCAATGCGATGGAAAGCGGAATGCGGACCGAACACAGCTGACCGCGACGGGCGGTGCCTGGGTACGTCTGGATGTTCCGCGTTGATTGCATCGATCCGATCAGTGCTCTCTAGGGCCTCTGCCGCTGCCGTTTAGGCGCGGTGATAAGGGTGGCCCGCCAGAATGGTCGCGGCCCGGTAGACCTGTTCCAGAAGCATTACGCGAACTATCTGGTGCGGCCAGGTCGCGGAGCCGAACGCAACCTTCAGCTTTGCCTTGCGCCGCAATTCGGGCGAAAGTCCGTCCGCGCCGCCGATCACGAAAATAGTGTTGGCGATGCCTTCGTCCCGCCAGCGGCCGAGCTGCCCGGCAAAGGTCGCGCTGTCGATGTTGTCGCCACGCTCGTCCAGCGCCACCAGCGCCGATTTTTCCGGAATGGCCGCCGAAATCGCCCCGGCTTCCTCCGATATCCGGGTCGCAGCGTCGCGCGCGCGGCTTTCCGGAATTTCATGAACTTCGAGCCCGCGAAAGCCGAGCTTGCGGCCGATGTCGCCGAACCGCTCGCGGTAGCGCTCGGCGAGGTCCCGCTCCGGCCCCTTTTTCAGCCGGCCGATGGCGATGACGACGAGGCGCATAGCTGGATTTCCACGCGCATTGGCGCGCCGCACGCTACCACGCGCTCAGGCCGATTCGCATCGGCGCAACCGGTCAGCCTACGTCGCCGCCGCCGTCGGGCCCTGGGTCCACAATCTCTCGAGATTGTAGAACTCGCGCACCTCGGGTCGGAACACATGCACGATCACATCGCCGGAATCGATCAGCACCCAGTCGCAATTGGGCAAGCCCTCGATGTGGAGGCTCTTGATTCCGTTTTCCTTGAGGCTTTTGGCGACATTCTCCGCGATCGCCCCGACATGCCGGTTGGCCCGGCCGGACGTGACGATCATGTAGTCGGAAAATGCCGATTTGCCGCGAAGGTCGATGGTGACCGTTTCCTCCGCCTTCATATCGTCGAGGCGGGAGAGGATCAGGTTCAGGGTCTTGTCGGCGTCGGGTTGCGCCTTCAAGGCCGCAGCTTTGGTCGATGTTTTACGCGCGGTTTTTGGGGCCGTCGCTTTTGGGGCCGTCTTGGAAACCTTGGGTAAAACAGACTTGGACAATACAGATGTGGCCAGGGACCATTCCTTTCACTGTATCGCGAACGCCGAATCCCGGCATCCACGGGCTATTCTAGTCATGTGGGGTTAACGGTTTCAATATTCCAGTGAACCCCTCACTCACTTCCGCCCGGACTGTCACTTCTTTGCTTTCCAGCTGCCGTCCGGGTTCCGCAGGCCGGTGGATGACAGGTTCAGTTTCATGCCGGTCAGAAACACCCAGGCCGGCGGCTGCTGGTCCGCCAGCCGGCCTGCCTGGTTCTCGGGCAGGCGATAGCGTGCCAGCGCCTGCGCCGCGGGCGCCGCCAGCGCGCGAAAGCTTTGCGGCGGGCGGTCGATCACCGCGATCGGCACCTCGGAAGCGATACGCCGCCAGTTCTGCCAGCGGTGAAATTGCGCGAGATTGTCAGCGCCCATGATCCAGACCAGGCGCAGCCCGGAAGCGCGGCGGCGCAGATAGCTGATGGTATCGACAGTGTACCGCGTCCCAATGACGGATTCGAGACAGCTGATATCGATGCGCGGATCGTCCGCCATCTTCCGCGCCGCCTCGGCGCGCGCGTCGAGGTCGTGCAAGGGTCCGGGTTGCTTGAGCGGATTGCCCGGGGTCACCAGCCACCACACGCGGTCGAGTTTCAGCCGCTTGATGGCGAACAGGCTGATGGCGCGATGCGCGACATGGGGCGGGTTGAACGAGCCGCCGAGCAGGCCGATGCGCATGCCATTGGTATAAAGCGGGATGGACTGGGCGACCGAAAGCGAGGCCACTGGAGCTTTACTCAACGCGGCCACCGCATGCGCGGGGCTTTCTTGCCTGGCGCGTTTGCTTCACGCCAACCGGCCTCGCTTCGCCTGCAGGCGCGATGGGTTTCACGGCCGCGTCTGTCCGGTGCCGTGGACGCGGTATTTGAAGCTGGTCAGCTGCTCGGCGCCGACCGGGCCGCGGGCGTGGAATTTCCCGGTGGCGATGCCGATTTCCGCCCCGAAACCGAATTCGCCGCCGTCGGCGAACTGGGTCGATGCATTGTGCAGCACGATCGCGGAATCGACCTCGTTGAGAAATCTGGCGGCGGTCTCTTCGTCCTCGGTCACGATCGCATCGGTGTGATGCGAACCGTGGTTGTGAATATGCGCGATCGCCTCGTCGACGCCGTCGACGAGCTTCGCGGACATGATCGCGTCCTCGTATTCGGTGTCCCAGTCTTCGTCGGAAGCGGGCTTGACCCTGGGGTCGACGCGTTGCACCGCCTCGTCGCCGCGCACCTCGCAGCCGGCGTCGATCAGCATCTGCACCAGCGGCTTCAGCGTGACGGAGGCGCCGGCGCGATCGACCAGCAGGGTTTCGGCCGCGCCGCAGACGCCGGGGCGGCGCATCTTGGCGTTCAGCACGATCGACTTCGCCATTTCGAGATCGGCGCCGTGGTCGACATAGACATGGTTGACGCCTTCCAGATGCGCGAACACCGGCACCCGGGCCTCGGCCTCGACCCGCGCCACCAGGCTCTTGCCGCCGCGCGGCACGATCACGTCGATGCCGCCGTTCAAGCCGCTCAACAGCAGGCCGACCGCGGCGCGGTCCCGGGTCGGCACCAGGGTGATCGCAGCCTCGGGCAGACCTGCCTCGCGCAACCCCTGCACCAGGCAATCATGGATCGCGCGGCACGATCTGAAACTGTCGGAGCCGCCGCGCAGGATTACGGCGTTGCCCGATTTCAGGCACAGCACGCCGGCGTCGGCAGCGACGTTGGGGCGGCTTTCGAAGATCACCGCGACGACGCCAAGCGGCACGCGCACGCGCTCGATGGTCATGCCGTTCGGGCGCTGCCAGCTTTCGGTGACGGCGCCGACCGGATCGGGAATGCCGCGCACGGTCGCCACACCGTCGGCCATCGCGTCGATGCGGGCCTTCGTCAGCGTCAGGCGATCGATGAAGGCGCTGGTCGCGCCGTGCGGCGCGGACCTCGGCGACATCCTCGGCGTTGGCGGCGAGAATTTGCGGCGCGTTGGCGCGGATGGCGCGCTCGATCGCTTCCAGCGCGCGATTTTTCTGCTCCGGCGAGGCGAGCGCCAGCAGCCGCGCGGCAGCGCGGGCGCGACCGGCAAGGTCGGTCATCAAGGCGGGCAGATCGGCGTTGCCCTCGATCGCCTTCAGCGGCGCGCTCATGGCGGTTCCCTGGTCAATTAAGGCCATGTCCTAGCATGAAAATCCCGGTTTTGCGAAGGGCGCCGCGGGCATAGGTGACAGATGAGGCCGGCTTCGTCGGGCGCTCACGGGGGTCGGCCATCGGCCTAGCCTGGGGAAAGCGCGCCGCCCGGACCGACCACCAGATCGTCGCGGTGGATCATTTCCGCCCGTCCGCTGATGCCCAAAATGACCAGCACATCCGGCGAGGAGCGGCCCTTGATCTTTTCCGCGTCCTCGGCGTCATAGGCGACAAGGCCGCGGCCGATCTCCCTGGTGTCGGGACCGCGCACCACCACGGCGTCGCCGCGGGCGAATTGCCCGTCGACCCGGATCACGCCGGCCGGCAACAGGCTCTTTCCCGCGCGCAGCGCGTTCACCGCGCCGGCATCGATGGTCAGCGTGCCCTTCGGCTCCAGCGAGCCCGCGATCCAGCGTTTTCGCGCGGCGACGGGATTGGCGGGGGTCAGGAACCAGGTGCAGCGCCCGCCGTCGGCGATCGCCCGCAGCGGGTGCTCGATCTTGCCGGAGGCGATCAGCATATGCGTGCCGGCGCGGGTGGCGATCTTGGCCGCCTCGATCTTGGTCCGCATGCCGCCGCGCGACAGTTCGGATTCCGCCGCCCCCGCCATCGCCTCGATTTCCGAGGTGACGGATTCGACGATCGGTATCAGTCTGGCGTTGGGATTGGCGCCGGGCGGCGCGTCGTAGAGGCCGTCGATGTCGGAGAGCAGGATCAGAAGATCGGCGCTCGCCATGGTGGCGACGCGCGCCGCCAGGCGGTCGTTGTCGCCGTAGCGGATTTCATTGGTGGCGACGGTGTCGTTCTCGTTGATGACGGGCACCGCGCGCCATTCCAGGAGCTTGGCGATGGTCGAGCGCGCATTGAGATAGCGGCGGCGTTCCTCGGTGTCCTGCAATGTCACCAGGATCTGCCCGGCGCCGATGCCGTGATGGCCCAGCACTTCCGACCAGATCCGGGCCAGCGCGATCTGTCCCACCGCCGCGGCGCCCTGGCTTTCCTCGAGCTTCAGCGCGCCGCGCGGCAGCCTCAATCGGCTGCGGCCGAGCGCGATCGAGCCCGACGAGACGATCAGCAGTTCGCGGCCCTCGGCGTGCAGTTTGGCCAGATCGGCGGCGAGCGCGGCAAGCCACGCCGCCCGCACCTCGCCGGCGTCGGAATCGATCAGCAGCGACGAGCCGACCTTGACGACGATGCGGCGGAAGTTTTTCAGCGAGGGGCGGGCCATGGGACGAGACTTTGCAGCGAGAGCCGGAAATCGGCTTTTGACCGGGGTGCCGGCAAATCGTGGATGGAGACCACTTTCTTAGGGGCAAGCGGATTCAACGTAAAGCATCCGGGGACCGGGCCGTGACCGGGACGGGCGTTACCCGCCCTCGACGGCCAGTCCGAACACCATCACGGCCAAGGCCGCGGCCGCCGCCGCCACGAACAAGGCGCTCTTGGCCATTCGATACGGCGTATTCGCGCCGGCGGCGATGACCGCCGCTTCGATGGACTGCAGCCCGTAATACAGAACGAAGGCCTTCGAGGCGTAGACGATGATCTCGAAGATGCTGGCGGACCAGGTGATCAGGACCGCAAAGCAGGCGGTGATGAAATAGCCGGTTCTGACCGGAACGGCTTTCCGGCTGGCGCTCCACAACAGCCCGCCCGCGCCGTTCATGTCGGCGATGGCCGCCGAGAGCTGCGAGGCCAGCGCGGCCAGGATGATCAGGGGCCCGACAACGCTTCCGAGCGGCTTGAGCATGTCGATGATTCCGGTTTCGCCGCCAGCCGCCGGAAGCGCGCCGGTAAAATACGGCGTAACGAGCAGGATGAAGCAGACATAGATCGCGCTGGAGATCAGCTGCGCCAACCGCATCGTTCGAATCCGAAGCGGCGCGTCGTAGGTCTGCCCCAGAAAGCGCGAGGTCTCGAATCCCTGGACCAGAATGACCAGCCCAAGCAGAATTCCGATCTCGCGCGCGCCGGCCGAGTGAACGAAACTCGGCAGCGCCAGGGTCGCGGACATCGCCGCCAGGGCGTCCGCCCACAGCAGCGCGGACAACAGGCCGCCGATCATGGCCAGCTTGATCCCGACCGCGGCCAGTTCGACATGCTCCATGGCCCGCAGGCCACGGGTGCTTCCCACCAGCCCCAGCGCCACGATGGCGGCAGTCGAGACCGACCGCGTCCAATAGGGATCGACAATTCCCAGGCCCTTCAGCGCAAAAGCGCCGAACAGATTGAGGTAGTAGGCGACGGAGACGAAATAGGCGAAGGCCAGGGCATAATCCGAGGCTCGCTCGAGCGCGAGGAGGCCGCGGTGTTTGTTCTCGGCCAACAGCGGTTCGGCATGAGCGATGTTATGCCGGATGACCGTGCCAAAGAGATAGGCGAGCGCGCAAAGCGCTGACATCGCGAGCCAGGCGAGACCGCCCGCGACATGGGCGAGGATCGGCCCGACCACCAGAAAACCGGAGCCGATGATCGACGCCAACGGCGTCACCGTGGCGCGCCACCATTGCGAGCGGAGCAGTCCTGGATACAGGACCACCAGGGCGGTAAGCGCCGCGCCGAGAATCATGACGGCATTGGAAGTCATGCGGGGCCGACACGGATGGCTTGAGCCTGAGCGGCGGCCGCACCATGGCACGCCACATTTGATTTGTCGGCTGGCTTCTCAACGCGGCGGCATGGCATCGGGAAGACGCTTCCGTCTGATGGCGGCGCGCCGCTATGTCGTTTGCGGCGCCCAGGGCTCGGCCTGCGCCGCGCCGCCCTTGGCCTTGATCGAGACCGGGGCTTCGCCGATCACCTCGACCAGCGCCCGCAGCGCTTCCTTGACGCCGTCGCCCGTGACGCCCGACATCAACAGCGGCGTTTTTTTCGCGGCGCGCTTCAGCCGGTCCTTCTGCTTCTTCAATTCGTCGGGGGTCACGGCGTCGATCTTGTTCAGCGCGACGATCTCGATCTTGTCGGCGAGATGTCCGTCATAGGCATCGAGTTCGGTCCGCACCGTCTTGTAGGCCTTGCCGGCGTGCTCGCAGGTCGCATCCACCAGATGCAGCAGCACGCGGCAGCGCTCGACATGGCCGAGAAAGCGGTCGCCGAGGCCTGCGCCTTCATGCGCACCCTCGATCAACCCCGGAATATCGGCCAGCACGAATTCGCGGCCGTCGACATTCACGACGCCGAGCTGCGGATGCAGCGTGGTGAAGGGATAGTCGGCGATCTTCGGCTTGGCCGCGCTGACGGCGGCGAGCAGGGTCGACTTGCCGGCATTGGGCAGGCCGACCAGGCCGGCGTCGGCGATCAGTTTCAGCCGCAGCCAGATCCAGCGCTCTTCGCCTTCCAGGCCGGGATTGGCGTTGCGCGGGGCGCGATTGGTCGACGATTTGAAATGCGCGTTGCCGAATCCGCCATTGCCGCCTTCGGCGATGACGAATTTCTCGCCGAGCGTGGTGAAGTCGTGCAGCAGCGTCTCGCGATCCTCGTCGAAAATCTGTGTCCCGACAGGCACCTTCAGCACGATCGGTTTGCCATTGGCGCCATGGCGGTCCTTGCCCATGCCGTTGGTGCCCTTCTGCGCCTTGAAGTGCTGCTGGTAGCGGTAGTCGATCAGCGTGTTCAATCCGTCGACCGCCTCGATGACGACATCGCCGCCACGCCCGCCATTGCCGCCGGAAGGGCCGCCGAACTCGATATACTTCTCGCGGCGGAACGCCACGCAGCCGTTACCACCGTCGCCGGAGCGGATGTAGACTTTTGCTTCGTCCAGGAATTTCATGGGCTAGAGGTAGTGCAGGGGGGTCGGCGGGGCAACCTCTAGATGGCCCGGATATGCGCAAAAAAGCCCGTAGTTTCGGGCCTTTGGCGCTTTTTGAGGTATTCCGGGGCGTTACTGTGCATGGGGTTGAATTGCGAAATTCGAAAACGGGCTCACCCGGGCCAGCACTGCCCGCCGCCATCGACCCTCAGCACCTGGCCGGAGACGAACGCGCCCAGCGGGCCGGCAAAGACCTCGACCACCCGCGCCACCTCGTCGACGGTGGCGATGCGGTCCAGCGTGCCGGTCTCGACCAGCCGGGTTTGATCCACGCTACGCGTTCCCATGAAGCGGCCGGTTCTCGTGTCGCCGGGCGCGATGCAGTTCACCGTGATGTCGTAGGGGCGCAATTGATCGGCCAGGCATCGCGTGTAATGCGTGACGCCGGCCTTGGCGACGGCGTAGATCGAGCCCTGGGTGCGCCCCTTGAAGGCGGCGACGGAACCGATGGTGACGATGCGGCCCGAGTGGCGTTCCATCATCCCGCGCGCCACCGCCTGACAGGTCAGGATGGTGGAGAGCAGGTTTCGGTCCAGCACCGCGCGCACGTCTTGTTCGCGAATGCCGACGGCATCGTTCGGATCAGGCTTGCCGCCGGCGGCTGCGATGTCGCCGCCGGCATTGTGGACGAGGATATCGATCGGCCCGAGCGAATGCGACGTGGTCTCCACGATACGGTCGATGTCTTCGCTCCTGGTCAGATCGCCGAGCACGCGGGCGGTGCGCACGCCGTGCGCGGCGGCGATGGCCTCCGCCACCGCCGTCAAGGTGGTGCCTTCGCCATACTCGGCCGGGCCGTTCTCGCGCATGCCGTGAACAGCGATATCGGCCCCGAGGCTCGCGAGCCGCTCGGCGAAGGCGCGGCCGAGCCCGCGTCCGGCGCCGGTCACCAGCGCCACCTTGCCCGTCAACGTCCGCGCGGAATCGTTTGAAGCCATCTCGTTCTCCTTCGATCGGGAATGTGCAAGCGTCAGTCAGCCGCGAGGTCGAGGCCGATCGCGAGAGCCTGGACCAGGCACATCGGCGCGACCAGCGTGCGCAGCGCCGGCTCCGGCATGTCCTGAATCTCGAACACGACCTTGGCGCCTTCGACGATCGGGCTCAGCAGGCTGTCGGTGATCGAGATCGCAGGAACGCCGCGCGCCACCAGTTCGGGGAACAGCCGCGCCGTATCGGGGTAATAGTTTCGGAAGCTGATCGCGACCAGGGCGTCCTCGGGTCCGGCCGGGTGCGATTGTTCGTGGATGCTGCCGCCAAGCCCATCGAGCAGCATCACCCGCCGCCCCAGTTTCCGCAGCACATAGGCCAGATGCGTCGCCACCGGAAATGATCCGCCGAGGCCGAGCAGATAGATGTCGCGGGCTTTGCCCAGAATCGCAGTGGCAGCGTCCAGCTCGCGCGCATGCGCCGATTGACTGCAGCGTGACCAGCGCCGACTGCGCCTCCGCGACAAAGCGCCCGAGCACCGCCGCGGGCTTGCGGCCGAGGATCGATTTCTCCTCATGCTTCATGCGCGCGAGCCGCGCCTTGTAGCTCGGCGCCACGCCAGCGACCAGCCGCGAACGGAACACCTGCTGCATTTCGGTGAAGCCGCCAAAGCCCAGCGCGTGCGCGAAGCGGACGATCGCCGAAGGTGGAACGCCCGAACGCGCCGCCACCTCGGCAACGGTGCCGAGTGCAACGTCGGTCGGGTGATCCAGCACGAATTCGGCGATCTGCTGCAGGCGGCCGGACAGCGCGCGATGCCGGGCCGCGATCGCGCCGCGCAATTCGTCGTAGCTCATGTCAGCCCCGGCAGCCTTGTTCATGGCGCTAGCTTACCCCCGACGCGGCATTCCGCCATTCGGTTCAAATATTCCACTTTACAGGCAATGATAGAACGTTCATTCTAAACCCCGCAACAAGAAACTAACCAGATCGGGAGGGAACGATGAGAAAGCGACAGATCTCGCGGCGCGGCGTTCTGAAGGGCACCCTGATGGCCAGCGTCATCGGCGGTACGGCAAGCTTCTTCGGCCCCTGGAAGGAAAACCGGGTCTGGGCGCAGGGCGCCGCCAAGCCGATCAAGCTCGGCCTCACCTCCGATGCCAGCGGCCAGTACGCCAACAGCGGCCAGGACGACCTGTCGCGGCATCCAGATGGCGATCGACGAGGTCAACGCCAAAGGCGGCGTGCTCGGCCGCAAGATCGAGCTGGATCACGGCGACACCGAAACGACGCCCGCCACCGGCAGCCGGGTGGCGGAGCGCATGATCACCCGCGAAGACTGCGGCTTCCTGATCGGCGCGCTGCATTCCGGCGTCGCCAACGCCATCAGCCAGGTCGCGCAGCAAATACGGCGTGATCTACCTCAACACCAACTCGTCCGCGCCGAGCGAGGCCGGCGAGAACTGCCACCGCGTCAAGTTCGTCTGGGACGGCAACGGCACCAATTTCGCCAAGGCGGCGGTGAAGAACGCGGTCGATGTCGATCGGCAAGAACTGGCTGCTGCTGACCAACGACTATGTCTGGGGCCACACCACCTCGGCGGCGACCAAGGGACTGGTCGAGGGCGCCGGCGGCAAGATCATCGACAATCTGCTGGTGCCGCAGAACACCCGCGACTTCACCGCCTAGCTCCTGAAGATCCAGCAGGCCAAGCCGGACGTGGTGGCGACCGCGATCGGCGGCGACGACATCAAGGCGTTGCGCGAGCAGGTCGCGCAGCTCAAGCTCGACGGCAAGCCGGCCTGGATCAACAATCAGCAGGATTGGCCCGACGTCTGGGGCGCGCCGAACAGCCTGTTCGGCGTGTTCGGCACCACCTGGTATCACAAGCTGCCGCTGCCCGGCGTCGCCGAATTCGTCAAGAAGTGGCAGGCCGCCAACAAGGACGGCCCGATCCCGGTTCCGGGCAACGTCTCCTACAACGGCTACATGTCGACCCGCGAACTGCTGAAGCGCGATCGAGCGCGCCGGCTCGACCAACAACATCAAGTCATCAAGGAGCTCGAGAACCTGAAGGTCTCGGCCACCGACCGCATGCAGCATTTCGATGCCTAGATGGACCCCGCACACGCATCAGATGCAGCAGACGATCTATCTGGCGCGGCGCAATGCCAAGCCGGCGGACAACGACCGACCTGTTCGAGATCATCAGCTGGACCGAGCCCAAGGCCGCGGCGGACGACGCGGCGGCAGGAAAGTGCAAGCTCGCTCCCTACGAGACAGGTGCCGACATTCGACTCCTGAGACGCAGGCGGCGGCCTCGCCGGCGAACCGTGACCCGGGTTCCTTGCCAGAGCCCGGGCAGCGGCGCCCCGGCGAACAAGAACAACGAGACAGCGACTTGCTTGACCTGCTTCCCCATATCCTCAACGGCCTGACGCTCGGACTGCTGTTCGCGCTGATCGCGCTCGGCTTCATGCTGATCGTCGGAGTGATGGAGGTGATCAATCTGGCGCATGGCTCGCTGTTCGCGCTCGGCGCCTATTTCGCGATGCAATTGATGGGCGACGCGTCCGCCGTTTCCGGCCGACGTCGCCACGGCCTGGCTCGCGCTGCCGCTGGGCTGGCGCTACGCCGCGACGCTGCTGATCGCGCCGGCCGCGGTCGGCGTCGTCGGCATGGCGATCGAGTTCTGCATGCGCCGTACCTATGGCAAGGACCCGCTGTACGGCCTGCTGCTCACCTTCGGCGCGGCGATGGTGATCGAGGAGACCATCCGGCTGGTCTGGGGCACCCGCGACTACGTGCTGCAGGTGCCGCAGGGCGTCAGCGGCGGCTTCCTGTTCGGGGATCTGATCTGGTCGACCTATCGCTTCTACGCCGCCGGCTTTGCCGCGGCGATCATCGGCATGGTCTGGCTGGTCCTCGAGAAGACGCCGTACGGCGCCATCATCAAGGCCGGCGCGCATGACAGCGAGATCGTGCGCGCGCTCGGCATCGATCTGACGCGGCTGCGGCTGCTGGTTTTCGTGTTCGGCACCGTGCTGGCGGCGATCGCCGGCATCATCGTGGCGCCGATCTGGGGGCATTCGTCCGCATATGGGCGTCGATGCGGTCATCCCGGCGTTCCTGGTCATCGTGCTCGGCGGCGTCGGCAGTTTCTGGGGCGCGGTCGTGGCCGGCGCTCCTGGTCGGTCTCTGCGTCGGCCTCTCCGGCGCCTATGCTTCGGAGTGGTCGCTGCTGTCGATGTACCTCCTGCTGATCGCGGTCGTCGACCGTCCGCGCCCGCGGCCTGTGGGGCAAGAAGAGCGTGCTCGAGGCATGACCGCAATCCCGCCGCCTTCGTCCGACACCACGCGCCTCGTCACCCCGGCCATGCTGGTGCTGTGGCTGGCGCTCGCAACGGCGCCGCTGTGGATCGCGCGGGTCGGGCTCTATCCCTATCTCGGCATCGAGATCCTGATCTGGTCGCTCTTTGCGCTGGCGTTCAATCTGCTGCTGGGGTACGGCCGGACTGCCGTCGTTCGGCCACGGCGCCTATTTCGGGATCGGCGCCTATGCCTTCGGCCTTTCTCAGTTCAATGTCGCCGCCAATCTCTGGGTTTGCCTCGCGGCGGCGTTCCTCGCCGCGGCCCTGGCCGGCGCGCTGGTCGGCGCTGTTCATCTCGCACCGGCGCGGCATCTATTTCGCCTTCATGACCATCGCCTTCGGACAGATGTTCTGGACGCTGGCGATCAAGTCGTACCGGATCACCGGCGGCGAGGACGGTCTGCTGAACATCGCCCGCCTGCCGGCGGATTTCGGCGTCGCCTCGTTCGATCTCACCGACAATGTGGCGCTGTATTACTTCGTCCTGATCGTGTTCGCGCTCGCAGTCATGGCGATCTGGCGGGTAACCCATTCGCCCTATGGCCGCGTCGTCGCCGCCATCCGTCAGAGCGAAACCCGCGCCGCTCATCTCGGCTATCGACGTCTGGCTCTACAAGGCCTCGATCTTCACGCTGTCGGCGGCGGTGTCGGGCCTCGCCGGCGGCCTGTTCGCGATGGCGCAGCTGGCGGCATTCCCGGACGTGATGAGCCTGCATCAATCCGGCTACGTCGTGATGATGACGCTGGTCGGCGGCGGCCTGGTCAGCTTCTGGGGACCGGTGGTCGGCGTGTTCGTGTTTCTGATCGCGCGCGACGTGATCGGCGCCTTGACCAATGCCTGGATGCTCTATTTCGGATTGTTGTTCATCGCCATCGTGCTGTTCCGCCCCGAGGGCATCGCCGGCGCGGTGACGGCTGCGTTCCAGAAGCACTCGCTGATCCGGCGCCAGGGCCATTCCGCCATGCGGTTGTTGTTCGGAGGCGAGCGATGGCGCTGATCGAAGCCGCTGGCGTGCATGTCCGCTTCGGCGACCGCGTGGTGCTGGAAAGCATCGACCTTGCGGTACCCGAAGGCGAATTTCATGGCCTGATGGGACCGAACGGCGCCGGCAAGACCACGTTCTTCAACGTCCTCACCGGGCGGGTCAAGCCGAGCCGCGGCAGCATCCGGCTCGACGGCAAGAACATTACCGGCCTCAGCCCGCACCGCATCGCTGCACAGGGCGTCGCCCGCTCGTTCCAGATCATGACGCTGTTCGACGAGTTTACCGCATGCGAGAACGTCACGGTCGGTTTACCCGCTTTCCGTGCCCGCGGCTTCGACATGCGGCGCGCCGCCGCCAGCGATCCCGGTTTCGCCCAAAACGCCCTTGAAATCCTCGCGACCGTGGGGTTGGCCGACAAGGCCGATGCCCGCGCAAAGGACCTGTCCTATGGCGATCGCCGGGCGCTGGAAATCGCCGTGGCGCTGGCGCAGCGCCCGCGCGTGCTCTGTCTCGACGAACCGACTTCGGGTCTCGGCACCGACGGTGTGCAGAAGCTGGCGGCTTTGGTAGGGCGTTTGAAGAGCAAGCTCACCATCGTCGCGATCGAGCACGACATGGAATTCCTGTTTTCGCTGGCTGACCGCATCTCGGTAATTCACTGGGGCCAGGTGGTCGCGCGCGGCAAGCCGTCCGAATTGCAGCAGAACGAATGGGTCAAGCGCTCCAACCTCGGGAGGTTCGCATGATCCTCGAAGTCGAGGCGATCGATACCTATTACGGTGAGACCCAGGCGCTGTTCGGCGCCTCGCTGGCCGTGCCGCGGGCCAGGGTGTTCGCGCTGCTCGGCCCCAACGGCGCCGGCAAGACCACGATGCTGCGCTCGATCCTCGGCCTGACGCGGCCGCGACGCGGCGCGGTCCGGTTCGACGGCCGCGAGGTAACCCGCAGTCCGACTCACGAAATCGCCCGCGCCGGCATCGGTTGGGTGCCGGACGACCGGCGGCTCTGCCCGACCCTGACGGTGGCGCGCAACCTCGGCATCGCGCAGAAGCGTACGCGGTTCAGGGCCTGGAGCATCAAGCAGACCTGCGAAATCTTCTCGCCGCTGGAATATCTGATGGAACGCGAATGCGAGAACCTGTCCGGCGGGGAGATGCAGATGGTGGCGATCGCCCGCGCCCTGGTCGGCGCCCCCGGCCTGATCCTGTTCGACGAGCCCAGCCAGGGGCTGGCGCCGAAGATCGTCGGCGACGTGCTGGCGACCATCCGCAAATTGAGGGAGGAGGGCGTGGCGTCCCTGATCGTCGAACAGAATGCCGAGATCGCGCTGTCGGTCGCCGACCTGGCCGCGGTCATCGACCGTGGCCGGATTGCCTGGACCGGCGAGGCCCGGACTTTGCGCGAAGACGGCGCGCTGCGCGCGCGCCTGCTGGGAGTTCACTGATGGCTGCGCCGCTGCTGGTGCTCGATCGGGTTCGCAAGGTCTACACCCGGGGCCGCATCATGCGCCGTCCGACCTTCACGCTGGAGGCCGATCTGGTGATCGATGCGCCGGCGATCATCGGCGTGGTGGGGCCGAACGGCGCCGGCAAGACCACGCTGTTCGAGATGATGACCGGCTCCAACGCGCCCTCGGCAGGCCGCGTCTATGTCGCCGGCACCGATATCCACCGGGTCAAGTATCGCGAGCGCGACCGGCTGGCGATCCACTATCATCAGTCCTACCAAGTCCGGCGGTTTCGCAAGCTGGTGCCGTCGGCCTTTCTCCTGGCGTCGCCGACTTCAGCTCCGATGGTGCATTTGTTCGACGAGCCGCAGTTCAACCTTCAGGACGGCTATATCGGCTTCATGCTCGATTTCTTCCGCAATCTCCGCGCCCAGGGTCGGCTGGTGGTGCTGTGCCTGCATCCGACCGCGAGCTGGCATCTGGAGATCCTCGCCGAGATCGCCGAGCAGTTTCTGCTGGTCGCGGACGGCGGCGTCACCCGGCAACCGGATTTTGCCGCGCTGGTCAATGCGCCGCGCTTCCGCAGCTATCTCGGTCCGGAAATGACGCGGGCCGCGGAAAAACTGGCTTGACGCGGGGTCGGGTTTCTAGCCCGGCCGCCTTCGGATCAGAAACTTCTGCAGCCCTTCCAGCACCAGCTCGCGGCGCTGGTTGAACACGGTGCTGCGCAAGGTCACCACGCCGGTAGTCCGGCCGGGCACCAGCTCCGTGACTTCGAGCGCGGGATAGAGGGTGTCGTCGGCGTAGACGGGTTTCAGAAACCGGCTCGATTGTTCGAGAAACCCGATCATCGATTCCTCGACCAGATAGGGAAACAGCCCTGCCCCCGGCGCGGTGTGGACCAGCGTCTGAAAACCATGCGCCAGCAGGTCCGGCATGCCGCGGGCGCGGCAATATTCGACGTCGTAATGGATCGGGTGGGTGTCGCCGCTGGCGGTCTGGAACGCGGCGAATACCGCCGAGGTCTGGGTGCGGCTGGGAATCACGAAACGCTCGCCAAGCACGAAATCCTCGAACCAGCGTTGTTGCGGCACCATGCGATGCTGGGCGGGGTCGAACTCGGTCATGCCGGATTTCCTGTGAAGCTTGCGGCTCATCCCTATCGCAGGGGTGTTGCCGCGGCAATCCGTTCTGGCTGATTCGCCGTGACCGGGCTTGTCCCCGCCATCCACGTCTTTACAACAGCGCTGCGCCAAAGGCGTGGATGGCCGGATCACGTCCGGCCATGACGACGATCGAGGAAGCGCCGCGGAATGAGCCTGTTCGCCAAGATCTCGACCTATGACGCGCGCTCGGCGCGGCTCGCCGGCATCGGCCTTATGCTGCTGGCGATCTTCATGTTCTCGTTCGGCGATGCGCTCGGAAAATTCATGGTCGCGACCTATTCGGTCGGGCAATTGCTGTGGCTGCGGGCCTGCGCGGCGCTGCTGGTGCTGCTGCCGATGATCTGGCGGCAGCGCGCGGCGTTCATGCGGCTGGAACGGCCCTGGCTGCAATTGCTTCGGGTCACGCTCTCCACCCTCGAAGTCGCGGCGTTCTTTCTGGCGACCGTCTACCTGCCGCTCGCCGATGTCATCACCTATTACCTGGCGGCGCCGATTTTCGTCACCGCCCTGTCGGCGCTGGTGCTGCGCGAGCATGTCGGCTGGCGGCGCTGGAGCGCGGTGCTGGTCGGGTTCTGCGGCGTGCTGATCGCGCTGCGGCCGTCGTCGCAGACGGTGAGCTGGCCGGCGGTCATCGCGCTCGGCGGCAGCCTGTCGTTTGCCGTTCTGATGCTGATCACCCGCTCGCTGCGGGCGACGCCCGGATATCGTGCTGGCGTCGTCGCAATTTGCCGGCACCTTCGCGCTCGGCGCGCTGATGTCGCCGTTCGGCTGGGTGACGCCGGATATCGGCAGCCTCGGCCTGTTTGCCGCGGCAGGCCTCATCTCGGTAGGGGCCCTGTTGTGCGTCAATCGCTCGCTGAAACTCGCGCCGGCCAGTGTGGTGGTGCCTTATCAATATTCGATGATCGTCTGGGCGGTCATGTTCGGCTATTTCGTGTTCGGCGACGTGCCGCAGCCGGCGACCATCGCCGGCGCGGCCATCATCATCGGCGCTGGATTCTACATCTTCCTGCGCGAGCGCGAGCTGGGGCGCGACGAGGCGGTGGTCAGTCCGCCGGTGTGAGGGCGCAACCCGTCCGCTCGCCGTCCCGCCAGAGCCGGGACGACGGTTTGCGACGGGGCTACCGCTGGTGGCGTGTCGAGCTGTTCCAGTTCTTCAGCGACGCCCAGACGCTGCGCGTGAGCCTGAAACAATCGACCGGCGTCGACGATCCCAGCGCCTCGAAGCGGTGCAGCTCGACGCCGCTCCACTGGAAGCCGCATTTCTCCAGCATGTTGCGCGACGACGGATTGGCGACCCGCGCGCCGGAAATCAGGTGCTCGACCTCGAACTCCTCGAAGGTGAAATCGATCACGGCGCGCGCGGCCTCGGTGCCGAAACCCTGGCCCCAATGCTCGACGCCGAGCCAGTAGCCGAGTTCCGGGCTTCCGGTTCACGCCAGTCGACGCCGGCCATGCCGATCGGCACGAAATTGTTTTCGATCAGGAACACGGTCTCGCGGGCGTCGGTCGCCGTCGTGCGCACGAATTCGACCGCATGGTCCTCGAGGTAAGGATGCGGCAGGCGGCGGGTCATCTCCGCGATACGACGGTCATTGGCGAGACGCGCGATCGCTTTTACGTCCGCGAGCGTCGGCCTGCGCAGCATCAGCCGTTCGGTCTCGAGGACGCAGGGACTGCCCTCACGCAATGTCGGAGTCGGAATATCCTGCAGCATGTCGGGCTCCTGAATGCGAACGCAATAGGCAATAAAAAAGGGGAGGCCGGTTTCCCGCCTCCCCTTTAGGAGCCTTCAGGAGCTCCGCCGGTTCAACAGGACCCGGCGGACTCATTTTGTCCACCGTCTACTCGGCCGCGGCTTCCATCATCGGAAGTACCGATACGAAAGTGCGGCCGTTGGCTTTGGCACGAAACTCGACATGGCCTTCGACCTTGGCAAACAGAGTATGGTCAGTGCCCATGCCGACATTAAGGCCGGGATGCCAGGTGGTGCCGCGCTGGCGCGCAATGATGTTGCCGGGGATCACGTGCTCGCCGCCATACGCCTTGATCCCGAGGCGCTTGCCTGCCGAATCCCGTCCGTTCCGCGATGAACCGCCTGCTTTTTTGTGAGCCATGGCCCGTCTCCAACTTCGCTTAAAGAATTTCTAGATCAATTCCTTGACGGAATCATTTCACTTTTTGTCACGCTTCAGTTTCGATCACTTCTTCGCGGCGGGCTTCTTCGCCGGGGCCTTCTTGGCATCGGGCTTGGCGCGCGGCTTCGGCGCGGCCTTCTTGGCCACCGCCTTCTTGGCCGGCGCCTTCTTCTTCGCGGTCGTCGGCGCCTCGTCGTCGCCGTCATCGACCGGGGCGGCGACCACCGGCTTCTCGCGCTTCGGGCGCGGGCCGATCGTGGGCTTGTTGTCGTTGGTCAGGATCTCGGTGATGCGCAGCACCGTGATCTCGTCGCGGTAGCCGCGCTTGCGGCGCGAATTCTTGCGGCGGCGCTTCTTGAACGAGATCACCTTGGGACCGCGCTTGTGCTGCAGCACTTCGGCCGCCACGGAAGCGCCGGCAACCGTCGGCGCGCCGAGCACCGGCGAGTCACCGCCGACCAGTAAAACCTCGCCAAGCTGCACGATCGTTCCGACATCGCCGGCGATCTTGCCAATCTCGAGCACATCATCCGGAACGACGCGGTATTGCCGGCCGCCGGTTTTGATGACTGCGAACATCGTTTAATTCCTTCGTGTTCGATCCCGGCCTCGGACAGGTCCGGGCCGGCTTTTTCTTCAGTCGTTATGGGTTCAATTTCCGCGCGTCTCTCAAGGGGTGAACCCCCGAATTCGCGCAAAAACAAACAGCGCGAGAAAATCCCGCGCCGGATTGGCCGGACTTATAGCCCGTGACAGCCCCGAGTCAAGGCAAACTGGTCCAAAAACCGGCCAAATATGCGGGATTTGGACCAAACTGGGCGAATGGCGGGTGGCGAATGGCCAATCGGCTTCACCCATTCGCGCCATTCGCTATTCGCCGTTCGGCCCCGATGAAACCAACCGGTTCCCTCGCCGTTGTCCCCCGATTTCGGGCACAACAGGGGCAAAATGGCTGAAGATATCGCAACGACCACGGGCATCGCCCGTCACGGCGCCACCCGTCTGCCGTCGGTCGACGTCGTCAGTTTCAACATCGAGCTGAAGGACGACGACGGCTTTCTCGGCGACCGCGCCAGCAAGGGCGCTTTCCGTCAGATTCTGGACGACCTTCGCAAGCCCCTGAAGGGCAATGGCGAGGATCCGCTCGGCAAGAAGGATTCCTCCGATATCGGCAAGAGCGAACTCGACGAGGCGCTGGTCGGCGATGACATCCACGCCGCCGCCCTGGTGCACGGCGCGATCGAGGAATTCGCGCAGGAACTCGCTTATGTGACGGGGCGGTTTCTCAAGACCAAGGCCTGGGCCGGCACCGAACGCATCGTGGTCGGCGGCGGCTTCCGGCAGAGCCGCGTCGGCGAACTCGCGATCGCGCGAACCGACGTCCTTCTCAAGGCCGCGGACTTCAAGGTCGACCTGGTGCCGATCCGTTTTCACCCGGACGAGGCGGGCCTGATCGGCTGCCTGCATCTGGCGCCGTCATGGATTTTCGAGGCGCATGACAGCATTCTCGCGGTCGATATCGGCGGCACCAATATCCGCTGCGGCGTGGTCGAAACCCGCTGGAAGAAGGCGTCGGACCTGTCGAGGGCATCGGTCTGGAAATCCGAACTGTGGCGCCATGCCGACGACGAGCCGACCCGGGAGGGGGCCGTCAAGCGGCTGGTGAAAATGCTGAAGGGCCTGATCGCGGAAGCCGGGGCCGAAGGCTTGAAGCTCGCGCCCTTCATCGGAATTTCCTGTCCCGGGGTGATCGACGAAGACGGCTCGATCGAGAAGGGCGCGCAGAACCTGCCGGGCAACTGGCAAAGCAGCAAGTTCAACCTGCCCGCAAGCCTGGTCGAGGGGATTCCGCAGATCGGCGATCACGACACCGCGGTGCTGATGCACAATGACGGCGTGGCGCAGGGGCTTTCCGAGGTTCCGTTCATGCAGGATGTCGAGTGCTGGGGCGTGCTCACCATCGGCACCGGCCTCGGCAACGCGCGCTTCACCAACCGCGCCAAGCAAAGGAACGGCAAGAAGGCCAAAGATAAAGGCGACAAGGATAAAGACGACAAGAAGGAAAAGAAGAGCAAGGATTGAGGGAGCTCCGGCCGGGTAACCTTGACTGGTTAGGTTAAAAGCGAGATCGCGTTGCCGATTCCCGGCAGCCCGCTACGGTCAAACCGTCGCTCAGACTGGCCAGCGAAGCCGCACTTCCGGCCAGAATTTCAATGACGCGACACGGGGCCGCCAGGGTTTTGTCGCGTCTGGCGGCCCCACCCTTGCCGTCTGCAAGTTTGTCCCCGCGACAGCCAAATTCAGGCCCGCCGCGCCTTGTCTGCCCAGCCATCCTCGCCTAGAACTCGCTCCGACCGCGGGCCGATGAATCACCCGCAATGGCGCCTGGAGAGGTGGCAGAGTGGTCGAATGCACCGCACTCGAAATGCGGCATAGGTGCAAGCCTATCGGGGGTTCGAATCCCTCCCTCTCCGCCACTCTAAAATGGCTTCGCGGCTTCCACGAAGGCATCGGCATCAACCCCGGTCTTCCGCAGGAGCAGCGCCAAATACTCGCGGAAAAGTCCGCGACCAGTGCATCCGAAAGCGAGGGATCGCGCTCTGCGACAAGCTGACATTCCGCACGAAGGCCCGAAAGGGGACGATCGAGACGATTGTCGAAATCGACGCCAGGAATCTGCGAAGCGAGATGTCGCCGGCGCGCGCAGGACATCTTCCGCTGGATTGATGACGAACAACATCAAGGCCTCTCAGGGCGAAAGCGAAGAGCGCGAGCAAGACGGATTCTTCGAAGTGATACTCCAGGATTTCGTCGACAGTGCGCCCGTCGGCCTTCGTACGCCGCATCGAGTGCGTGCCATAAAGGGCCGACTTCCAGGCCGATGCTTTCGACCCAGCGATGCACCAGCCGGGCATATTGACGGGTAGATATGTGAGGGCTTGCATGAAGTCGGCTGGGGAAGAGATATCGAGAACCAGTTGTCCGAAGTATTCTGATTGTAACGATCAAGCAGCAGTCCGGCTCATAGCATGCTTTGAATGGCACGTTTTGGTGTAAAGCGGCCCGTTCGGACCGAGCCGTAGTTCCTGGCTATGTAATTGATTTTACGAAGTCCGCGATCAGCGCGCGCAATTCATCCAGTGATGGGATGTCCATGAGCAGGGCGACATAGCCGCCGATCTGTTTCTGACGGATATCGAACTTGATGTGTAGAAACAGAACGAAGGTGGACGTTAGCGCTTTCGAATATGTGGTGGCTGTCGCCCCGGATGACAATCGGCAGCGACATCTTGAGCGCGCTCTTCAACAGGTTGGCGATGGTCGCGACCCAACTGTTCAGGATGATGTTGCCGGTTTCCGCCAAGGCTTCGTCTTCGAGATCGACGATGTCTTCCAGTGGCAGTTCGCTACCGACGACCGCGCGGACCAGTTCGAGGCTATTACGTTCCGGAAAAATCAGTAGCGCCCGGCCGGAGAACGGGCCGGCAATATCTTGCCTTACCGCGACCAGCTTGGGATTGTCTGGCCTTGCAACCAGCTGGCTCGCGGCAGCGCCGGTAAGAATTTCCACCGATGGAACGGCGAGCAGCACCTCGTGCTGGATCATCTGGCGCAGGCTGTTGGCAGCCTTTGCCATTGCAATATTCGATAGTTCGCCCAGGGCGTCCCGCTCCAGTTCGCTAAGGGGTATGAACGGATCGGATGTCATTTAACTTGGTCCAGCTACTGCCCGGCTATGGCACTACCGTGACTCATATCTGGTACATTAGGCGCTTCCAAATGGGAACTCCGCGGTTTTCTCCTTGTGCGTCTTAGTGCAGACCGCGTAGTTTAGCGGCGAAGACAGCCCTTTTCTTGCTAAAATCATTGACCAATTCGAGGAATATGGGTTCCAATGCAGAAAAAACCTGAGCGCCCGGGCGGCCCCGGCCAAGCCCCCGGCGACCGGGCGCGACCGCAGGACGCCGTCTAAGATGCCCGCGCGCCCGACGGGCCGGGACCGCTGCCTCCAAAATACGAGCGGCCGAACGGGCCGAAATCGCTGATGAAAACCTCTGAACTGGGCGCAGGCAAGACAGCCCAGCGTCGCCCTCAGCCGCAGCAAGTTGTGGAGCCATCGCCTGCGGCGCGGCGTCACGCAAGCCGGCGTCCTCAGCGATAACAGGCACCCGGCAACAAAAGATCGAAGAGCGGATCGCCGCCGCCACCGAACAGCTTGCCGCCGGCATCACCGAGTCAGCCTCGGCCGCCGAAGAACTTCGCCGCTCCATGGAGCAGATCGCCAGCGGCGCCGAAGAGGCGGCCAGCGCCTCGCAGGAAACCCTCTCGATTGCCATCAGCACGGCGACCACACTGGTTCAGGCGCGCGACCGCGCCGAAACGCGCGCCGCCGCACCGACGCGCTGGGAAATCTGCTGGTCGAAACCTCAAGCCAGATCGGAGCTTGGGCCGGCAACATCAAGCACAATGGCGAGCGGCAGACCGGCACCGTCGCCATCATGGCTCAACTGAGCGAGCAGGCCGCCAGCATCGGCGATGTCACCAAGACGGTCAGCCATGTCTCCGACCAGACCAATCTGCTGGCGCTGAATGCGGCGATCGAGGCGGCGCGCGCCGGCGATCATGGCCGCGGCTTTGCCGTTGTCGCCGATGAAGTGCGGGCGCTGGCCGAAACGTCGGAAAAAAGCGCGCGCGATGTGCAGAGCCTGGCCGCGCAGATCGAAACCCAGGTCGGCACGGTGGCGTCGATCATCAAGGCGGCCGCGCCACCGCTGCCGCCGAGGCGCAGAAGAGCCAGACCGTTATTCTGGCGCTTGGCGAACTTCGCAAGGAAGTCGCCGCTTTGGCCGAAGGCAGCCAGGCGATCGCGGCGCGACGCTGGAGGCCGAAGGCGCCGCCCGCGAGGCGCAGAAGGGCGCCGAGATCATTTCATCCGCTGCCGAAGAGCAGGCCGCCGCCGCGGCGGAAGCGTTGCGCAGCGTCGAACAGCAGGCCAGCGTGCTCGACGAGAGCCAGGCCGCAACCCAGTCGCTGTCCGTGCTTGCCGCCGACGTTAAGGAGATTTCCTCGACGGAGGCCAGGCCGATCAACTGGCCTCCGCCGCCGAGGAGCTTTCGACCGCGGTTCAGGAAATGTCGGGCTCGGCCGCGCAGATCATGGCCGCCGTCGATCAGATCAGCCGCGGCGCCCAGCAGCAGGCCGCGGCGACGCAGGAAGCCAGTGCCGCGATGGACCAGATCGACAGACCGCGCAAACGTCCCGCGAAACCGCCAAGGCATCGCTCGACCGAACGCAGCGCATGGACGACATGCTCGGCGAATGCCGCGCGCAGATCACCGATCTGTCGCAGGGCGTGATGCGGTCGATCGACACGACGCGGGAAAGCCTCGATGTCATTGCCGACTCTGGAAGGCGTCACCGTCAGCATCGAAAAGATCGTCGATGGCATCGGCATGGTGTCCATCCAGACCAACATGCTGGCGGTCAACGGCTCGGTCGAAGCGGCCCGCGCCGGCGAATTCGGCAAAGGCTTTGCCGTTGTCTCCAAGGATATTCGCAGTCTTGCGCGCGACTCCGGCGAAAACGCCGGCCGCATCAAGGATACCGTCCGCGCGATTCAGGCGCAGATGACGGCGGTGCGGCGCGAACTCGAGCGCGTCATCGCCAGTGCCGAAACGGAAAACCAGAAGACCGATGCGGTGCTGTCGAGTTTCGATCTCGTGCAAAAGGACATCAACGAAATCGCCACGGCGACACGCAGGTCGGCGACCAGCGCCGACGCGATTCTGGCGTCGATGAAGGACGCCGCCGAAAGCGCCAGACAGGTCGCCTCGGTTGCCGAAGAAGCGGCCGGCGCCTCGGCGCAGGCCGCCGCCGCTGCCAAGCAGCAGGCGCGCGGCGCCGAAGATCTCGCCGCGGCGATCGAGGAAATCGCTTCGCTCGCCGAAACCATCCAGAATCGCAATGGCTAGCCGAAGCCAAGACGCCGGAAAAAGCGATCCGATCCTGCCACGGACGCGGCTCCCGCTCGTGGTCGGATACGGCTGCGGCGGCCGAAAATCTCCTGCTGTTCGAGATTGCCGGCGCAGTCCTTTGGCCTGCGGCTGTCCGCGGTCGCCGAAATCATCCGCATGCCGAAGCTGTCCTATATGCCGCTGGTGCCGCCGAGCCTGCTCGGCCTGGCCAATTTGCGCGGCATGGTCCTGCCGGCGATCAGCCTGCGGCGCTGCTGCATCTTCCTGACGCCGGCGACGGATGAATGACCCGCGTGGTTGTCCTGAACGGCGCTGCCCCAGTGGGTTTTGTCGTTGATCGCATCGAGCGCTTGCTGGCAGTTCTCGGCTGATCGCCTGGAAAAAGACGATGCCGGCGCCGGGACCTCGATCCGGCCGTGCTGGAAGGCGTCATCAAGGGCGCCGAGGGCGGAAGCCCGATAAGGATTCTCGACCCGGCGCGGCTATCTGGACGGGCAATTCGACCGGCTTGGCGTCTCAACGGCACCGGGGCCAGGCCCAGCCATCGCTCGCCAGGAGCAGGCTGGTCGAGGTGCCAGCGAAGGCGCTGGTCTCGGTGTTCAGTTTCGACCTCGGCGCAGCAGGAATATGCGTTGCCGCTGGATAGCGTGCGGGAAATCGTGGCGCTGCCGGATCATGTGTCGGAACTGCCGCGCCCCGAAACCGCGGTGCTGGGCGTTGTGACGTTGCGCGATCGCCTGTTGCCGCTGGTGTCGCTGCGCGCTTTGCTGGGGCTGCCGGCCGACGGTTCAAGCGCGGACCGCGCGGCAAGGTTGTGGTCGTGTCGATGGGCGACGGCTTTGGTCGGCCTGGTGGTCGATGCCACCCGTGAAATTCTGCGCGTCGATCCTGACATCGATCGATCCGGCACCGGCTCTGCTGAGCCGCGGCGCCGGCGATGCCGACATCACTTCGATCTGCCGGCTCGACGGCGGCCGGCGTTTGGTCGCGCTGCTGTCGCCGGACCGCCTGTTTCGATCCGATCTGGTCCAGCGTATCCTGGACGAGCAGGGGTGCCGGCGCAAGCCGGACATCCAACCCGAAGCGAACGCCATGGCAGACGAGCAGTTCATCGTTTTCCGTCTGGGCGATCAGGAATACGCCATGCCGATTGCCGCTGTTAGCGAAATCGCCCGCACGCCGGAGCATATCACCCGGGTGCCGAAGGCGCCTGCCTTCATTGACGGCGTCATCAACCTGCGCGGAAGTGTGGTGCCGGTCGTCGACCTGCGCCGCCGTTTCGATTTGTACGCGGCGGAACAGCTGGGATCCCGGCGCATTCTTGTGCTGGGGATCGGCGGCGTGCTCGCCGGGTTCCTGGTCGACAGCGTTGTCGAAGATTGAAAGCGCCGTCCGATGCCATCCGTCCCGGCGCCGGAAATTTCGCCCGAACAGATGCGATTGATCTCCCGCGTGATCAATCTTGAAGACAAGGGCCGCATGATCCTGCTGGTCGATCCCGCACAGCTTCTCGATCAGGTCGAAAGCGACCTTCTTGCGAAGTTCAGCCAAGCCAAACTCGACAAAGCGGCGACCGCTACGTGATCAAGCTTCTGATCGTCGACGACTCCGCCCTGATGCGCAAGCTGCTGGAAGGCATCTTTCTTGCGGAAGGCGACTTCGACATCCGCACTGGCCCGCAATGGCACCGAAGCGCTCGAGCTGGTTGCGGACGTTCGATCCCCAGGTCGTCACGCTCGACGTTCAGATGCCCGGACATGGACGGGCTGACCTGCCTGAGCCAGATCATGATTGAAGCGCCTCGCCCGGTGGTGATGGTCTCCTCGCTGACCGCCGAAGGCGCCGAAGCCACGCTGGAGGCGATCGAGCTCGGCGCCGTTGATTTTGTCGCCAAGCCGGGCGGAGCGGTTTCGCTGGAGATCGACCGCCTGCGCCCGGTGCTGGTGGAAAAGGTCCGGGCCGCCGCCACTGCCCGGATCCGGCGCACCCTGCGGCTGACCGAACGCGTGCGTCATCAGATGCGCGGCGGCAGGGCCTCGCGTCCGCAGCCGGTCCAGAACGCGTGCGCTCGCCGATGGGTCCCAGCGCCCGCGCCGGTGTGACCAAAACGGGGAAAGCGGACTTGCCGGGGCTCGTCCTGATCGGCTCCTCGACCGGCGGCCCGGCCGCGCTCGACGTGGTGTTGCCGCAACTGCCGCCGGATTTTCCGTGGCCGGTTCTGGTGGCCCAGCATCTGCCGGCGAGTTTCACCGGCGCCTTTGCCAAGCGGCTGAACCATGAATGCCATCTCGAACGTCGTCGAGGTCGACCGGCCGATGCCGCTGCAGGCCGGGCACCATCTATATCGGCAAAGGCGATGCCGACGTGGTCGTGGCGCCTGCGAGCGGCCGGCGCTCATCGCGATGCCGGCGCCGGCGAAGGCCAGCTATCTGTGGCATCCGAGCGTGGAACGCATGGTGCCAGCGCGCTTGAACATCTCGATGCCGGCTTACTTGATCGGCGTGATGATGACAGGCATGGGCAATGACGGCGCCGAGGCGATGAAACAATTGCGCGATCGGCGGCGGCCGCACTATCGCCGAGGCGGAATCGACGCGCGATTGTTTGGGGCATGCCCGGCGAACTGGTAAAGAACGGCGGCGCCGAACGGTCCTGCCGCTCGACGATATCGCAGCGGCCATTATCGATATGGTGAGCGCCCATGCCTCTGATTAAAGTGGCGGCAAAGGCGCCGAGCAAGCGAGCGACGATCCAGGCGCCGCAACCGGGCGGCGCTGACGAGTCCCGACGTCGATACTCGGTGGAAGGCGGCGCGCGCGCTCGCGGCCAGGCGGGCGCGGTGCCGGCGCTTGGCGGCGGCACTGGCCAGCGAAACCTGTCCCGCGCGTGCGCGAAGCCATCATGACCGCGCTGATGCGCGTCGGCGACGAGGCCAGCGTCAAGGCCATGTTGCCCTATCTGCGCGCGCAGGATGCGGGCTTGCGCGCCGCGGCGATCGAAGCGTCTGCAGGCGACTGCCGGAAGCCGTCGCGCCGTTCATGCAGACCGCTGTTGAGCGACGGCGATTCCGATGTGCGTCTGCTCGCCACCGAACTTGCGCGCAACATGCAAGGCGTCGAGGCGACACCGGCCTGCTGTGCGCGCTGATCGAGCACGAGCAGCATCCCAATGTCTGCGCCGCAGCCATCGACGTGCTGACCGAGGTCGGAACGCCGGATGCGATCCCCGCACTGGAAAAATGCGCGGCGCGCTTTGCCGCGACGCCGTTCCTGCCTTTCGCCGTATCTCGGTGGCGATCGCCCGGATCTCCGGCGCGGAAGGCTGACGGATGGATGATTCGAAGGCCGGAGCGCAAGCGCCTTCGAAAATCACCCCGGAAGAGGTCCAGCGGTTCTGCGAATTCCTTTATCGCCGCACCGGCATGTCGTTCACCGAGAGCAAGCGCTACTTCATCGACCGGCGCCTGGATGAGCGGATTGCGGCCACCGGCTCGGGCTCGTTCCAGACCTATTTCTCGCTGCTGCGCGCCGACGCCGAGCACGAAATCGAGCATCTGATCAATTCCTTCACGGTCAACGAGACCTATTTCTACCGCGAGGACGCCCAGCTGCGCTGCATGACGTCGGACCTGCTGGACGCCATCGTCAGCCGCAAGAGCCGAGGCGCCACCATCCGCATCTGGTCGGTGCCGTGCTCGACCGGCGAGGAGCCTTACTCGATCGCGTTGTGGCTGATGGAGAACTGGCCGCAGGTCGACAGTTACAACATCGAGATCGTCGGCTCCGATATCGATACCCGCGCGCTCAAGGCCGCGGCCGAAGGCATCTACGGCGACCGCGCCCTGATGCGGCTGTCGCCGCGATATCGTCGGCCGCTATTTCAGACCGCATCGCCGACGGCAGCTATCAGATCGACGAGGGCCTGCGGGGCTCGATCGAGTTCAGCCGGGTCAATCTGATCGACAGCGCCGACATGGCGCGGCAGCGCGACTTCGATCTCGTGTTCTGCCGCAACGTGCTGATCTATTTCGACGATGCCTCGCGCCGCGTCGCGGCGGAAAATCTCTATGATTGTCTGGCGCCGGGCGGCTATATTTGCCTCGGCCATTCCGAAAGCATGAGCCGGATTTCGCCGCTGTTCAGCGTCTGCCGGTTTCCCGATGCGATCGTCTATCAAAAGCCGGAGGCCGATCATGGCTCCTGAAGCAAAAGCGCATACTGGTGGTCGACGATTCGTCGCTGGTGCGGCTGTATTACCGTTCGGCGCTCGAGAAGGCCGGCTTTGCGGTCGAGCAGGCGATCAATGGCATCGAGGCGATGGAGAAGGTGCTTAGTCAGGGCGTTCGATCTGGTCATCGTCGACGTCAACATGCCGCGGATGGACGGCTTTGCCTTTTTGCGGTCGCTGCGCAGCGCGACCACGGCCGATGTCGCGACGCTGCCGGCGCTGATGATTTCGACCGAGTCGGAGCCGCAGGATATGCTGGGCCACGGCGGCCGGCGCGAATTTCTATCTGGTCAAGCCGGTCTCGGAAACCGATCTCGTGCGCCATGCCGCGTTCTGACGGGAGCCGCACCGTGAACGAACTCCAGGAACAGTTCGTCACCGAGGCGCGCGAGCTTGTCGGGCAGGCGACCGACGACCTGATCGCGCTGGAACGTGACGGCAGCACGCCGGAGCGCATCGACCGCGTGTTCCGCGCCTTTCATACGCTCAAGGGCTCCGCCGGCGTCGTCGAGCTTCCGGCGATGACGCTGATGCTGCATGCGGCGGAAGATCTGTTGACCGCGGTGCGCACGGCCGCTTGGCGTCAGCGGCGAAATCATCGATCTGGCGCTGGCCTGTCTCGATCAGGTGTCGCGCTGGGTCGATGACTTCGAGACCACGGAGGCGTTGCCGGCGACGCCGGCGAAGTCGCCGCGCGCATGGCGGAGCGCTTGCGGGCGTTGCTGCCGCGCGAAGCAGGCGGCAGCCGGCGGTCGGCCGCACAGAGTTCCACGACGGAAAGGGGCGGCGGCTCCTTGCCGGACTGGGTCTCGCGCTGTTGCGGCGGAGCGCGAAGCGATCGCGCGCGGATGCCGTGGGCCGCTTGTATTCCGCATCTCCTATGAGCCGATTGCCGGCTGCTTCTTCAATGGCGACGATCCGCTGAGCTGATGCGACAGGTTCCCGGCCTGCTCGCGTTTCATATCGAGCCGCGCGAGCCGTTCGGGCCGCTTTGCCGAGCTTGACCCTTACGCCTGCAATCTGCGCTTCAGGCGATTGCGGCTGGCGATCGCGACGAGATCGCCGCGATTTTTCGGTTGGTGCCGGACCAGATGCGCATCGAGCCTTCCGCCGGCAGCGCTTCCTGCCGCAGCAGAAGCACGCGCATCCGGCTACCAGCCCTGGTCTCGCGATGTGCATCGAGGCGCAATGCGAACTGTTGCGGATGCCGGACCGCAGCGGGAGGTTTTGCCGGGCTGCGTCGGCGCGGCGGCCGCGTGGCGGTAAACGCGTTGCGTCATGGCGGGTTTGACCGCATCTGGCCGAGATGTCGAACGTGACGCCGCGCGGCGCTGGAGCTGCCGACGCCGGCCCGTTGCTGGCGGCGCTCGAGCAGGCGCTCGCGGCCTTCGCGATGCCCACTCCCTGAGCGACATGACCGTCAACAGCGGCACCCGCGGGCAGCTCCGAACGCCCGGCCGATCGCATGCTGCGCGTCAGCGAGGCGAAGATCGAAGCGCTGGTCAATCTGGCCGGCGAATTGGTGGTCGCAAGAATGCGCTGGCGCATTCCGCCAGGCGCGTCGAGCGGAGCTTGACAGCAGCGAGCTCGCCCGTCGATCCAGCGCGACCAGGACGCCATCGAACGCCTGGTGAGCGAATTGCACGGCACCATCCTGCAACTGCGGATGATCCCGGTTGCGCAGGTCTTCCGCTCGTTTCCGCGCCTGGTGCGCGACGTGGCCCGGCAGCTCAACAAGAATGTCACTCTGGTCACCCGCGGCGAGACCACCGAAGCCGACAAGACTATCGTCGATCGTCTGTTCGAACCCTTGGTTCATCTCGTCCGCAACGCGTCGATCATGGCATTGAAGACCGCGAGCAACGCCGCGGCGCCGGGAAAACCCGATGCGGCAACGATTTCGATTGAGGCGTCGCGCGCCGGCGACCGTTTGCTGATCGAAGTTAAGGATGATGGCCGTGGCATCGATCCGGCGGCGTCCGCCGCCGCGCCGCCGAAAAACGCTTGCTGCCGCCCGACGAACTGGCGGCCCTGAGCGACGAGCAGGTCATCGATCTGATTTTCGCTGCCGGATTCTCGACCGCTCGAGCAATATCGGACGTTTCCGGCCGCGGAATTGGAATGGATGTGGTGCGCACCGCCGTCGAGCGGATGGGCGGGCGGGTTTCGATGCAGAGCAAGGTCGGCGCCGGGACGACCGTCCGGCTCGACCTGCCGCTGACCATTGCGATGTCCCGCATCATGGTGGTCGAGGCGGGCGGGCAGTCGTTCGGCGTCGCCATGGATGCAGTCTCCGAGACGGTCCGCGTCACCGCCGGACCGCATCAGCCGCATCAAAAGCAACGATGGATTTGTTCTGCGCGATCAGGTCGTGCCGATTGTTTCGCTGGCGGAACTGATGAAACTGCCCGGCCGGCAGCGGGATGCCGCGCGTCGCGGCTGTTCCTGGTCGCGGAAACCGCCGGGCAGGATTGCCGCGTTCGAAATCGACGCGATCCGCGATCGCCTGGAGGTCGTGCTCAAGCCCATGCAGGGGCTGCTCGCCGGCGCGCGCGGCTATGCCGGGACCACGCTTCTGGGCAATGGCCAGGTTCTGCTGGTTCTCGATGTCAAGGAGATCATGCCATGACCATTCGCCGCGGCGAGATGGAACCATCGTCCTCGAGGGCGCCTGTCCGGTCGAGGACGCCGAGCCGCTGTTGCAGATGCTGCTGGCAGACGCCGCATGCCGCCGGTCGACTGGACCCAGTGTCAGAACTCGCACACGGCGGTGGTCCAGATCGTTTATGGCCGCGGGAGTGTGCCCGGCCGGTCCCTGCGGCGACGCTTGGGTGCCGCACTGGTGGCGCGAACTGATCCGCGGGCCCGGCGGATCGTAGCCTGCCCGCCGCCACATGGAACCAAGTCGTAACTCGGCCATTTACCTTGACCCGAGAAGTTAGAATCTATGAGCCATCACTGGCCACGCGATGGTCATACGCTGCAGCCACGAGAACCCGCATGCCCTATAAAGTCCTGATCGTCGACGACAGCAAGCTCGCCCGCATGGTGATTATAAGCTCCCTGCGCCGCATCCGGCCGGACTGGACCTTGGTCGAAACGTCGAATGCCGACGAGGCCTTGGCCGCGGTGACCGGGGCGTGCGGTAGATATCGCGCTGGTCGATTTCAACATGCCGGGAATCGATGGCTTGGAATTGGTCGCGAGCATCCGCAAGCCACACCCGGCCATGCCGGTCGCCGTCGTCTCCGCCAACGTGCAGGACGAGATTATCGGCCGGGCGCGGGAACTGAATGCCGCCTTCATCGCTAAGCCTCTGACCGATGAGGCGCTCGGGTCGTTTCTTTCCGGCGCCGCGCTTAGGCTTAAGAAAGCGGCGACATGAGACAGCGGACGTCAACGACCTTACCGAGATCGAGCAGGATGCGCTTGCGGAAATCGCCAATATGGGCGTCAGCCGCGCCGCCGCAAGTTTGCGCCAGATGGTCGGCGAGCAGGTTCTGCTATCGGTTCCTTCGGTCAAAATCGTAACGCGGCAGGCCGCGTCGAAACTGGTCGAGCGCGGTAACACCAAAAAACTGGTCGGCGTTCAACAGTCTTTCGAAGGGCCATTTGCCGGCAAGGCGATCTTGATTTTTCCCGAAGCGCAGAGCCTTGAGCTGGTGCGGTCGATCGTCGGCAACGAACATTCGTTGGAAGATGTCATTGATCTGGAGCAAGAAGCGCTTGCCGAAACCGGCAATATTATTCTGAATGGCTGCCTGGCGACCATCGCCAATGTCTTGCACCGTACGATGCGGATGTCACTGCCCTCGATCGTTCGAGGCGACGGAGCGACGCTTGTTCGAGGTCGATGGGCCGGCTTCCGGTGGGAATTCGTTCTGTTTCTTTATATCGATTTTAATATCAAGAACCGCGATATTCATGGCTTTATTGCCCTGCTGATGGATCTGCCGTCGATTAATGCACTTAAGGAATTCGTGAGCGACTTCATCAAGCGCGATCGAGAAGTAACCTTCCGGTCATGCGGGATAACGTATCCGATCTTTTGTTTGGTCTCGGTTTTCGACACTGTCGATATCGGCCTGGTCGTGATTGACGGCGACGGACAGGTCGTGGCGTGGAATGCTGGATGGCGCGCGTTTCGCGGCGACCAGCAACGCAAGTTCTTGGTCAAGACGCTCTTCGAGATCTTTCCCGACGCGCGCAACACCCGCTGCCTGGCGTCATCGCCGATGCGTTTCCGGCCGGAAGCTCAAGCATCCTGACCCACACATTGAATACGCTGTTTCCATTGCAGGGAAACTGGCGAGACCGTTGCTGCACAATATCGTCGTTCGCCCGGTGTCGTCCGAGTCACGGAAATTTCTGCCTGTTGCAGGTCTTCGACGTTACCGTGGCCGTGACGCGCGAGCGTGTGTTGCGGGAACGCCAGAATGCCCGCTATCATGCTATTGTCGAATTCGGCGCCGGACGCAATCATCACGATCAATGATAACCGTGACATCCAGTGGGTCAACGGCGCGGTGGAAAATGTTTTGGGATATGCACATGACGAATTGCTCGGCACAGAAGATCGACTTCTTGCTCGATGCTGATAATCCGCTGTTATCCGCGCTGGCGAAGAACGCCGCCCGGCAAGCAGAGCGATCGTTATTTCGGTCGTCGGCCGACACAAGGATGGCAAGCCTGGTCACTTCGAGGTTTCGCTGGGGCACTGGCGCGCCGACCAGCGCCATTTCGTCACCACAATCTGGCGCGATGTCACGGAACGCGTGGCGGCCGATGCCGCCCTGCGTGAAGCGCGGGACGCGCTACAGAAAAGCAATGATGAGCTCGAAGCCGGGTCGAGGAGCGCACGCGGGAGCGGGAGATCGCGCTGCGGCAACTGCATGAATCGCAGAAAATGGAAAGCATCGGCCAGCTGACGGGTGGCGTGGCGCATGACTTCAACAATTTGCTGGCCATCATTCTGGGCAGTCTGAGCCTGCTGAAGAAAGCGGTGCCGGACGATCCGCGAATAGCTCGGCTGCTGGACCGCGCTATCCAGGGGGCGGAGCGCGGCGCGACCTTGACGACGCGGCTATTGGCGTTTGCGCGGCGGCAGGAATTGAAAGTCGCGGTCGTCTCGCTGCAAAAGCTGATGCCCGAAATGATGGATTTCCTGCGGCATTCCGTGGGCCCGAATATCGCCATTCATGCCGAGATATCGCCGGAAGTCTGGGCGGTCGAAGTTGACGCCAACCAGCTTGAACTGGCGCTGATCAACCTCGCCGTCAATGCGCGCGACGCCATGCCGGCAGGTGGTTCGCTGACGATCGCCTGTCACGACGAGGAGAACGGGCAAGACGCTCGGGCTGCCGCGGGATCAGTTGGTCTGCATCACCGTCACGGACACGGGCGAGGGTATGAGCGAAGCTACGCTCGCCCGTGCCCAGGAACCGTTTTTTACCACAAAGGGCGTCGGCAAGGGTACGGGCTCGGCCTCTCGATGGTGCACGGATTTACCGCGCAATCCGGTGGATCAATGCGCATCACGAGCCAACCCGGTAAGGGAACATCGGTCTCGATTTGGCTGCCTCGGGCGAAACAGGGTGCCAAGGCAGCGGACGCGCAGATTTCGCTGGCGCCGCCCAAGGAGGCGCGAAGCCTGCGCGTGTTGCTGGTGGATGATGATATCCTGGTGAGCATGGGCGCGACCGACATGTTGATGGATCTCGGCCACAACGTCACGGAGGCTCAATCCGGCCTCCACGCTTTGAAGTTACTGGAATCCGATCCGACTTTCGACGTCGTGGTGACGGATTATGCGATGCCTGGGATGAACGGTTTCGAACTTGCTCAACGGATAAAGGAGCGAAATCCCAAATTGCCAATTATACTCGCGACCGGCTACGCCGAGCTGCCTGCCGGCAGGTCGATTGAATTTGGTCATTTGTCGAAACCTTACACGTCAAGGGACCTGGCGTCCGCACTCGAAAAGGCATCGTCATGAAGGAGCGAATTCACTCCCTCAATCCAGCCGATCGTGCGGTAGCCCGCCGAGGCAGGCCAGACCAGGTCGATTCCACCGTGGACTACTGGCAGTAAGCGTAGCAGGCAAGAGGTCGTGGGCAACGGTGCGCTCCCGTACCAGTACGTCTGCCTTCTGCCGATAATCCCGGGCGAGTCCCATCAGAGCTTCGCTGGCTCTCTCATCTGGGATAGCCCGTGCCAGACGCTCTGCCCGAATCGCTTGTTCCTTGAAGCGTGCGCGCCCGCTTTGAGAATTTCAGCCAATACGAGGGGATCGCTTTCTGCGCAGCTCCCTTCTGTCTGGCCTTGGTCATGCCGCATACGGCGCGATGGGAAGGCCCGGACGAGGCGGCTTCATCTCAAATACTTCGGAATGGCCTCGGGGAAGTCGCTTCTCTCGGGTGAGATTGGATCCCACAGAATTGGTCCGACAGTTTGTATTGCGCGCATCGATGCTCCACGCTGCAACGGCAGCTTTGCGCCACGAGCGGCCAGTCGGTGGATCGTGCACTTCATTTCGTTCGCTTCTCGCCGTTCTCGGTGTGCGTCGACAGGATAGCGATGTCGATGCCAGCCATTTCCTTCGCAATCTCAGCGATCGATTTCTTGGACATTTGTTCCTCCCGGTAGACGGAAGCAACGCTGCGCGACCCCTGACCGGGCTTCGACCGCTTGTGTCCTTCAACTTTCTCGGAGAAATCAGTCGCTTCGGCCATGCCGGCTTGGCGCTGATCCGTCTGGGCGCGGGCCGGGAGCGGGCCGCGCGCGCCGTTCGTCCCCACCGCATTGCCTTCAACTGCTGGCAGGACGGCGGTGCGCTCGTGATACGCTGCGAGTTCGGCGCCGGCCATAACGCTGCGACCGTTGAGCGGTTGCTGGATGCCATCGGTGCCGAGGCGGAAGCTTACCGCTCGGTGGCCAGCCGTTCGGAGCGCCGCTATTCTCCGAGCGACTTTCCGGCGCTCGACCTCAGCCAGGAGGACCTCGACTCACTGACCCTCTTCAACTGAGGTGCCTCGCCGCGCCTTGCACGCGCAACGCGATCCGGCGACCGGCCTAACCGAAGAAGCAGCAGTATTCGTCGCGATGCCCGATTTTGAGAAACTCCTCCACCGAGACCGCTTCGGATGCTGCATGGTGGTTTTTTAGCTGTTTGGACCAGATGTGTTCTTGGGCTCAAGAGGTTTCTTCTGGCCGATGAGCAAATCCTTTATTCTAGAGCCGTCGGGCCGATTGATTGGACGCGCAGACATAGGTGGTAGGGAAGCTGCAGGGTGTCGACTATATCGCGGCCCACCGCAAGCATTGCCATTGCGGCGCCAGGTACCGCGCATCGCGCGGTATGAACCGGGCATCTCGGATATCCATCGGCTCACGTAACCGCCAATGCCGCTACTGCGTGCCTGAGTTGGCTTTTCGGATCGGTTCCGTGGTCATACCGCACTCCCTCTTCACATAGGCTTCAACGCCACTGACGGGGGCATTAATCCTTGGCTTAACGTCTGTGTGATGTGCGGCACAGCGGCGACGAAGGCGATAAGTTACGCCTTCGATCACGGAACAAAAGCCTAGGTGGCAGGAGAATGAACATGACCATATTGAACAGTGAAATTCACGAGCTGAGCATCGATAAGCTTGATGCAGTGAGCGGTGGAATGAAATGGACGGCGAACATCAAGAATGATGACGTGATCGATGCCCGAGGGGGCCAAATCGAGATCTTGGGATTTAAGGTTACCCTGGATATCAAGGGCAACCCCAGCAGCATCACCCGGTAGGTCCCGGCTTCAGTAGCCTTGGTGATGGCACGAGCTGAGGCTTCTCATAGTCTCACCTGTTGCCGAGTTAGCTCGTTGATTATGTGCGTGAAAGAAGCGGACATTGCCAGGGAGCTGGAGTTCCGGCTCGCTATGGTGGCCCGGCAGGAAAATGGCATGGATGCCAAAGCCGCCCTCCAACGATACTCGCAAGCGGATAACGAAGGCTGGGAACCGTCTCATCTGTGATAGGCAAGTTACCACTTGCAGATACCTGGCGACGGGCATCCCTTGCGAAGGTCGCCATCCTCGCGGGAGGTACTTTACTAAAGTAACTGTCGCTGAGCGAAGGCAGCAAACGTCCCTGGTATTTTACTGAGCTCCGCAAAGCTTCCGGTCTGTTCAACCTTGCCGTCTACGAGCACGATAATGCGATCCGCCTGACGCACGGTGCTGAGCCGATGCGCAATGATAATCCTGGTCACGTTAAGATTGCCGAGCGAGGTGCTGACGATTGCCTGCGACTGGTTGTCGAGCGCACTCGTCGCCTCGTCAAACAACAGAATGCGCGGGCGGCGCGCGACCGCACGGGCGATCATGATCCGCTGCCGCTGGCCGCCCGATAACGTATTCACACCCTCTGCGACCACGGTATTCATGCCCATCGGCATCGCCTTGATATCGTCCTCGAGACCGACAAGTCGCGCTGCTTCCCAGGCCTGTTCGAGCGGCAGCTGGACGCCACCGCAAATGTTATCGTAGATGCTGCCGGTCGCCAGTTTGCCGTTTTGCAGCACGACGCCAAGTTGCCGGCGTACAGCACTGATATCAAGCGTATCGATAGCCTTTCCGTCGAGGAACACCGTGCCTGACTCCGGCTTTTCGAAACCCAGCAGCAACCGGAACAGCGAGGACTTGCCGCTGCCCGACGGGCCTACAATGGCGACGTATTCGCCTTGCGCTATCCTGAGCGAAACGTTTTCGAGCACGGGCGGGCCACTAGAAGCATAGCGAAAGGTCACCCGGGACAGTTCGACCATTCCGGTCAATTCTCCGGGAGATTTCCGCTCGTCCGATAGCTCGACTGGGCCCGAAATCAGCGGCCGCAGACGGATGATATGCGGAATGGCGATCAACGATTTGCTGATACCCGAAGCAAGCGCGCCGATCGATGCCATCGATTGCCCGAATGCGGCAAAAAAGGCCAGAAAGCCGCCGACATCAAGGAGCAATTTGCTTTTCAGGAATGTGGCCGCCGCGAAGATGACGAGGGTTGCTATCAACGGATAGGCTGTCTCGAAGACGCCGAGAGCATTAGAGGCCCGTTGCGATGCGAGGAAATTCCGCTTCTGCGTGGAGAACTGCCTCGACCATACGGCAAGTGCGCGAGCGGTCGCATCCGCTACGCGCAGCTTTCCGATTCCGGCGATCAGTTGCAGCACGAAGCCACCGATCTTGCCCTGCAGGCTGAAATATTTGTTCTCGTGATAGAGACGTATCGCGCTGACGACGACAATCAGAAGCGCCCTGACGAGCGTCAATAAAAATGCGATCAGACCCAGCCTTGCGTCATAGTAGAGCATCAAACCAATGCTGAACCAGGCGAACAGACCGGCCATCAGGCTGCGCAGCGCGCGCCCGGTGAAGACCCGGCGTGCGGCGTCGATCCCCATCGAGCGGTCGACGAAATCGCCCACGGTATACTCACGAAACAGGGAGGTGGGCAGCCTGAGCATCCGGTCTATTACCGCCGCCTGCAGCTTCCAATCCATCGTGCCTTCAACCCTCAGCATCGCCAGCCCCTGCATGGTCTGGACGCTGGCGACCGCTATGGCCGTTATGGCAAGAGCGAGCCCGCAAAATACGAGCTGATCGAGTTCGCTGCGGGGTATCACCGAATTGACGAGGACGTTGGTGATCAGCGGCGTAACCAGCGACAGCAAGCCGATCGCGATGACTCCAAACGCGATACGAAGGAAGTTTCCGGTTGCCTGCTGGAACGAGAAACTCAGCAGGTCCCGGAATTGAAGCGGGCGTGGCGGCAGCGCCGCATAGAATGACGCGGCTTCCGGAGCCAATTCCATCGCGACAGACCGGTCGACCGGCTGCTGCAGTCCCGTCCTGGTGTTAATCATCACATATCGGTGGCTTCCGCGGCGAAGCAACGCGACCGGATTTCGCGCTTCACCGTGCCACGCGACCAGCGGCCCCCCATCATCCTTCCACCATTCGCCGCGCAGCAGCGTCCGGCGAACGCGCAGTCGTGCGGTTCGGGCGATCTCGACAACGCCGGTAAAGCCGCGTTGCGCCAGGGTAGGTTGGGGTGGGGCGACGAAGGGCGCCTGGATCGCGTCCGCCACCAGGCGGCATGCGGCGAGCAAGGGATCCGCTGGGTCTACCGCCATCGCGGTGTGGCCTGCGCGTTGTACGACCACATCGGCGAGACGATCAAAAAATTCCATCGTTTGCGTGAGCATCAATTCGCCGCGGAGAATAAGACGCTGTGCCTCCCGGTCGGCGTCTCGGACAATGTAATCCCGGACACAACCGGCGACACTGAGATGGAACCGATCGATGGCGCGCCACAGAACGTCCCAACCCGGCACGTCCTCATGGCCGATGGCGCTGCACCCCGATTGCCCCGCCTCGATCCACATTCCAGAGGTCAGCGGCAAGGGCGGGTCGCCAGCGGCGAGTATCGGGTCGAGCCCCATCGGTTTGACGGTCCCGGATTCCAGCGAGACCCAGACGATGCTGCGTGCCGGACCGCGGCGTCGCTCACCAGGAGGAACCGCAGCCGTACCACCGTTCGCGACTTCCAGCATCTCCCAACTGGGGTTTGCCTCGGTTATCGATCTCGCGAGCCGCCTGATCCATGCGGCGACCAGATCAAAGGAATGAATGGCCGCCCGCGGCACAAGCAGCGCCTCGGCTCCCGGGCTTCCGACCGCGAGGAACTGGATTTCCAAACCGGGACCGTCGAAACCTTCCTGGAGGTCCAGAATGATCTCACCTCGTTCTACCCGGTACAGATGGTGCCGGGCGCCGGCCACCTTGCCTTCGACAAGACTGACGGCGAAGACATCAACATGCCCCGCTGTGACCTGTAGCGCGTACCCGCGGTGGTCAAGAAGCTTCGGGCGACGTCCATCGAATGCAACGTGGCCCGGCGGACGGCTGATTTCCCTCCTGCCTGGCCGGCGCCTGCGTCTGCTGAAAGAGGGATTCGGTCATTCTTGGGCCACGAGTTTCTGCGTAGGCGCCCTGAGCCTCTATCAACTGTTCATGGGTTCCGCGTTCGACGATCTTGCCCTGCTGCAGTACAATGATCTCATCGCAGTCACGGATCGTACTGAGACGGTGCGCGATGATGACACAGGTGCAACCACGACGCCGCAGATTGTCATCGATGATCTTTTCGGTGACCGGATCGAGTGCGCCGGTCGCTTCGTCGAGTACGATAACGGAAGGATTGGATACCAGCGCCCGCGCAATTTCAATTCGCTGACGCTGACCGCCACTGAAATTCGTGCCGCCTTCGTTGATATAGCAGTCGTAGTTTCCCGCCCGTGTCGCGATGTCCTCGTGAATAGCGGCATCCCGCAGCGCCCGTGAGATGTCTACCTCGGTCACGGTCGAGTCCCATAATGTCAGGTTTTCGCGCGCGGTTCCCTCAAACAAGAAGATGTCCTGGTCGACATAGGTGATCGAGTTTGCAAAAACCTGCGGCGGTATTTCCGACAGTCGCCATCCGTCGATGCGAACTTCGCCCGCCCACGGCTCGTAGAGTCCGCAAATCAATTTTCCGAGGGTCGATTTTCCGCTGCCGGAGGCGCCGACAAGGGCCACCCTCGAACCCGGCTGGACGCTGATCGCAATTCCGTCCAGCAATGGCGCTTCCAGGATCGAATAGCCAAATTTGATATCGCTGAGCTCGATGCGACCCGTCAGTTTTGCCGGGACGTGCTCCGGCGGGCCGGAGCGATTCTCCTTGCTGCCGAGAGGGTAATTGTACACGTCCTCGAGGCGTTCGAGCCCACCCTTGATGGTCTGCATACTGCCGACGTAATTGACGAGCTCGGTCACCGGCTCCGAGAAACTCGCCATAAGGGACTGGAACGCCACCAGGCCTCCCAGCGTCAACGATCCCTCGATCACGCGCAAGCCGCCGACGCCAAGGATCGCGGCGACGGTCAATCCCGTAAACAGCGTCGGCAACATGTCGAGAAAGATCGAGGATGCGCCGAGTTCCTGCTCGGCGTTCAATGCCTTCGCCTGGATGCCGGTCCATTGACCAAATGCCTCGTCCTCAAGGCCGCTTGCCTTGAGGGTTTCGATGCTGCGCACGGCGCTGACGGTGGCGCCGACAAGCTTGCCTTGCTCCAGTGCCAAGACTCCGACTGAGATCCTGACGGCGCTCCGCGATCAATTTCAACGCCAATACGTTCGCAAGAGACATGCCCACGCCGATCACGGCGAGCGGGAGATCGTAGATGGCCATGGCGGCGGCGAAGAATACGATCGATGTAAGATTGAGCGCGTTGGCGGCGATGCCGCTCGAAAGCAAGCGACCGATCTGCTCGTTCGAGCCCACGCGCGCTGCTATGTCGCCGGCGTGGCGCTGGGTGAAGAATTCGACCGGCAGCGCCATCACATGCCACAGAAAGCGGCTGACCATGACCACCGAAAGCTTGGTCTGTAACCGCAGCAACAGCGATTGGCGCACGAACGTTAGAACCGCGCGGATCAACGCGGTAAGGGCCATGCCGATCAGCAACGGAATGAACCAGCTGCTGGTGTGCTTGATGAGAATGTCGTCGATGAATATCTTGGAAAAACCTGCCGCGACGATAGCCGGCACCACCAGCGCCAGGCTGACGACGACCAGCAACGCGACGGCCGTCTTCGAGGAACGCAATTCGCGCAGCAGCAACCGTAGTCCCTGCGGTTTGCTGCCTGACTTCCGGAACGCAGCAGTCGGCTCCATGGCCAGCGCGACACCGGTGAACGCGAGATCGAGTTCGACCATGTCGGTTCGCCTGCGTCCAACCGCGGGATCGTTGATGTAGACGTCGCTGCCGTCGATACCTTCCAGCACCACGAAATGATTGAAGTTCCAGTGGATGATGCAGGGCATCGGCAATTCGCGCAGCGTCGCCGGCTCCTTGCGAAACCCCTTGGCGTCGAGGCCGAAGCTGCGCGCCGCCCGGACGAGGTTGCTGGCCTTGCTGCCGTCGCGTGACACACCGCAAGCGATGCGGAGTTGCTCAAGCGGAATCCATGCGCCGTGGTGGGCGAGTACCATCGCCAGGGCCGCCGCTCCGCACTCGACGGCTTCCATTTGCAGGATGGTGGGCGTCCGCCTGACGTTTCTCCGCCAAAACAGCCTTCGTAGCCGGTGCCAAAGCGATGGTGGTCGCCGGAATTGGTCCGAAGCTGGTTTCTGCGATGGGGCGCTATCCATCAATCCCGGTCAATCGCCTGAAGAGGGGGACCACGAGATCGAGCGGGCGCTGTCTTCGTGTGGTGATTTCCGCGCGCGCCAGCGTTCCGCTGGTGAGGCGAATGGACGGCCCTTTTCCGACGGCCCAATGGTATCCGCTAGTGGTTTCCGGATCCCGCTCCAGGCTGATCGTCGCGGCATAGGCGGCTCCCTCTTTTGAAAATCGGGTTACCAGATTGTCATTGTGGAGCACCGCGGCCATACCCTGGGGCGTGATGGGGAAATCCGAGATCGTCGCTACGGTGCCGACCATGGTTCCGAATTCCTCACGTTTCACCGTGCTCGGCTCGATGCGGACCGGCATCCCGATCTTTACGTTCTTGCCGCGCTCTGCCGGAATATAAATCAGGGCCTCTAGCTTCTGGCCCTCGCTTTCGATGGCGACCACCGGCGTACCGACGGCAAGCACTGCGCCTGCGGAGATCTTGATTTCGAGCACGCGTCCTTCGATCGGGCTGATGATTTGGGTATTCTGCGTCAGCTGCCCCGCCGCAGCATCCATCTGCCGTCGGGCATCGTTGAGAGAAAATTCCGACGTCTGGCTTTCGCGCTCGCGTTGTGTTTCCAGGTCGGTCTGTTGTGATCGTAATTTCAGTATCTCGTTTTGGGTGTCCTCCCTTCTCTGCTGGGCGTCGGTGAGGTCTCGGCGACGCTCCTCGAAGGTCCGTCGCGTAGTAAGCCCCTTCGCCAGCAAATTTTCGAGATTTTTGACGTCTACCGCTAGAAACTCGATGCGCTGCGAGGTCGCCTTGATGACTTGATCGAACGCAGCTTCGAGTTTCGCAAAGTTCTGGCGCTTTAACGCGAGCTCCCGTTCGGTTTTGTCGATCAGATCTTTATGTTGGCGTTGCTTTTCGTGAAATACTTCGACGGCACTCGCATAACGTTGCTGAATTTCGGTTTGAACGATCTTTGCGATCGGCTGTCCCTGAGAGACATGATCGCCGACCATGACGTCGATCGTCGCCAGCCGGCCGGCAGCCGCTGACGCCGCTTCGACGACCCGCCCGCCGCCGCTAATCAAAATTCCTTCACCGGCGGCACGGGTCGGGACGCGCCCAACGATACCCCACGTCACCGCGGCGATGAGGGCAATGCCAATAACGAATAAAAGGATCCAGTCGCGGGGCCTGGTGATGCGGACGAGGTGGTCGAGCTGTTCGGGCGATGCGGCTCGCTGTAACGCAACGGCGCGAAATACCCGCTGCGACAGATCAGTCATCTTCCCGGGTCCAAACTGAACCGGGGATCGTCTCCCTTGCCGCAAACAGCCGCTGGTTCTGTTGATCACGCACAGGCCTGCCCTCTTGGGGATAATAATACACAAAAGACAACGCAGAACAACTTCCGGGAGACGCTTGTCGGGTTCTTTCGGGAGACGCTCGTTGGGAAAAAATAACCCGAGCCAGCTTCGGGCCACCTAGCGGCCCACGCAGCGGCGAACTATGCTTCACCGACCAAGTCCGAGGCCGACCCAATGGGCGTAACCGCCATCTGGAAATCGATAGTCAGGCTTGCCGGCGGGGCGGTGCCTTTCCCTCGCGTGCCGGCAAGGCGGTTTGCTGCCCGCGCGCGTTGCGGATGGATACGGCCGGCAACCCTCGGCGTCGCAATTTTCATGTTCGCGCCAGATGCATCCGGCGGTGGCGTCCTCAACGAAAACGATTTCAAGAAAGTCGAGACCATCAAGCCGCTGTTCCAGAGCTTGATGGGCGATCTCGTTCAGACTTCCAAGCGATCGGATATTTCCAGCGGCGACGCGGACTGCATTACCTCAACGATTCGCGAACTTCTCCAGATATCCGAGGAGCTTTCGAGTTACGAGTATCTCATCACGATCGAAAAGGAGGTCACTGATTTTGGCGAAGACAGCCCGGTGAAGGGCGTCGTGAAGTTCGCGATCGAAAAGTCGAACACGATCCTTGCCGACGAAAGAAGACGGCTGACCCAGCTGTCGGACAGGTGTTCGCGCTTTCCGCTGGCCTCCGACAAGACACAGCAGGCGTTGCGGTTCATTGATACGACGACCAATCTTCTCAATTCGATTCAGGTCCGCCTGTAAGGAGCACTGCAAAAGGCAAGAAGGCGCCAGCTGAGGCGGCGCGTTGTGAACTGGAAAGGTTTCGACGCTAATCGTGGGTCCGGCCCGCGGAGGAAACGGCGGACAATGGGCCTTTGAATGAGGTGCTGGGCCTTACCATTAGGTCTGGAGCGTGTCAGGCTTTGTGCGAAGGTACTTGAGACCAAGCCTCTTGCATGCTGCGGCGAGAGACTCGGAACGATGGTAGGACCCGTTGTCGGTCATGATACGATCGATCGTGCCACCCCGCCGTGATGTTGAACTGACGCGCGGCCGCAGTTTTGCTGAGGCTGCGGCGGCTGCAATCAACAATGATTGGAATAATAAGGGTCTGCCATGCGAAAGGTTCTCTACATGTTTGGGCTGCTTTCCGATGCCGACATTTCTTGGATCGCGCAAACCGGTATTCAGCGGCGCCTTCGCGACGGCGAGGTCCTGATTCGCGAAGGCGAACAGACCGCCTCTCTTTTAATTCTTCTCGACGGGGAGCTTCTGGCTTCCAACCGGGCCCAGGGACAATTTGCACGGATGGGTGTCGGAGAGATCGTAGGCGAAGTGTCGTTGGTGGACTCGGCCCCGCCGTCTGCCACGATAACGGCCAGCGGGGACGGCTTGGTGCTTTTCCTGAACAAGGAGGAGCTGATGAAGAAGCTTGCAACCGACAACGGGTTTGGCAGCCGTTTTTACCGCGCGCTTGCGGTGTTGCTCGCCGATCGGCTCAGGGACGCGCGCGGGTCTTCCGGCAACCAGCCCGTCGGTGAGGCAGCCATTGAGCATGATGAACTTGACGTCGGCATTCTCGATCGCGTCTCGAACGCCGGCAACCAATTCAATCAGATGCTGAAGACGCTGAGCGACGCGAAGCCCTAGCTAGGGGGCCAACTCAATTGAGCGAAAGCAATTTCAAGAAAGTCGAGACCATCAAGCCGCTGTTCCAGAATTTGATGGGTGATCCTGTTCAGACGTCTGGGCGATCGGATAGTTTCAACGGCGATGCAGATTGCATCACGTCGACCATCCGCGAACTCCTCCAGATATCCGAGGAATCTTAAATGCGCCTGTTCGGGCTTACGGGACGAACGCCCATTTGGCCCACTTCTGCCACGCCGACGTCCCAGCTGTCGCTGATGTTGCGGCGCGGAATGCGACTGTCGATCGCGCCACCCACCACGGCGTTGAGCTGCGTATCGTCGATTAGATCGTCCGGCTGACTGTTCCAGATGGATTTCTTGAACATGGCCATTGTCGTCTCCCGTTTTTTGCTTCCCGCCAATCGTGATAGCAGTGATACGCTGACCCGGTGAGAGGGACTGTGATGAGCATCACGAATTAAACTGGCATCTTGCAATATTCTTTGCCCGCATTCGCCGGATGACGCAGTGATCTGCTGCGTTTGCGTCGATATGCAGTCATAATGTTCAATGTCTCTAACTGGAGGAGTGGAAATGTCGAACGACGGAAATCAGGCTTCTGGGAAGAAGAAGGCACCGGACGAACTGAAAACAGAGGAACTCGACCAGGTCTCCGGCGGACTGGGCGGCGATGAAATCGGCGTTCCTCTCGCCACCGGCAAGGGCGGACCGTTGGGCTATCAGTCCAGCGGCCATTCTGGTGACATCGCCCCGAAGATCTCGCCAAACGATATTCGGGGCAACAAGTAAACCGCCCCGTTTTTGGATGCGAGTGTCAAGTATCCGGCAGGAGTGCGCAGCTTCTGCCGGTCCTCGCGTTGATATTTGCGCCGAGCCTCGGCGCAAGGCGATCGAAACAGCCACGGTCGGGCGCGAAGGCGTGGTCGGTGCAATGCCCGGGCTGGGCCCGTACGAATCCCTCGTTGAGGTGATGGGTTCAACGGCCGCTTCATGCCAGCATGATTGCCGAGACGTCGTTCAGGAGAGTTACTGCTGCCGGCAGTACGCTTCGCGATGTCTGTGTACGCTAAAGTGCGGGCATGCTGAAGCCGCAAGCTCACCACGAAGCCAGCATAAATCGAGTGCGGCGGGCAGCGCGCCGCCGCTCGACGACGTCGATCCGCGGGCCTGGCTCGCCGATGTTCTGGCGCGGATCGCCGATCACAAGACCACTGATCTGGCCGCACTACTGCCTTGGAATTGGCGCCGATCCATTCCGATCGACGTTGCCGCCTGATCATCACAGCGCCAAATCCCGCGGCCTTCAGCGGATGCTTACGTATCATCTCATCCGCAAATCCAGGGAAAGATCGAGCGCTGGCACCAGACTCGAAGAACCGCATTCTGCCAGACAACTACTATCTGCCCAGTGATCTCGAACGGCAGATTGGCGCCTTTGTCGAGCACTACAATCACGCTGATGACCCAGAGCCTCTCTTCTCGAGATGCCTGATCAGTCTCAAATTACCTGACGACGGGCGCCGAATATTGAATCTGCTTCGTCGAACAAGTCCGCGCCTGCGACGTCGCCGGGAGCTGTGAAATTGCCGCCCTTTCCGGCGCTCGACCCTTCTGCGCCGTTAGGTTTCGCGCCACCCTCGACATGGTCGAGGTCGTTGTCGTTGAGTTGCTCGGGCTTGGTGTCGGGATTCTCCGGTTTCATCGTCACGTCGTCCTCTCTAATCTTCGCGAAAGTCAGATTTTCGTCCTGGACGGAATCGAGTTGCTCGGTGCTGAGTTCGGTAGGTTGCTGGCGTCGGACGCGAGCTTCTCGCTGGAAGACATGGTCTTGCTCCTCATGGGGTGTGTTTGCTGGGGTGCATCGACGTGTTACCGAGGAGGCCGCCAACTGAGGCGGCTCCTGTCCGCAACTTCCAATGTGCGTGGCGCAGGCTGATGGATTTCCGTAACTGGATGCCCGTTACCGGGAGCTGCCCAGGTCCGTGCCGGAGAGGCCTTTCGTGTTGCCCTTGGTGAAATCTGCATTGGGACCATAGTTGGCCGGACCGCCGCTGGCGGTGGTGGCTGTGGGGTAATGCGTAAAGCCGTCCAAGCCGCCGCCGTTAACGATGTCGAGATCGGCGTCGCCCAGGATAGAAATCTGGTCGTTCATTGTCCCGCTCCGTGTTTCGGCGACGTGTCGCCATTGATCTGGAGCGAGTATGCCGGGCGGCGATCTGCGGCGCTGTGATGAGCGTCACACTTCAGATTAGGCACTGAGGGTCAAAACAGGCCTGTACCAATCGCCGGAGATCGCGGTCCGATAGGAATTCAACCCGCCCGCATCATCCGCTGCTGGCACGCAAGCGACCAACGGGTGCCGGAAGCCGTCCATGGTGCACAGCGCGACGCCCGCTTCGACGGCTGGCAGGGGTTGACTCTCCTTTGCATGGGGTTGTTTTCGCGTTTTCTTGTCCAGGCGCTGCCCGGCACCGCCGAGGGGGTGGATACCGGCGACTGAAATTGAAAAAATCGTCAGTATCCTCAGCCGGTTCCCTATGGCCCTGGGGCCTTGCCGAACCACGAAGTTTGTTGCGTTTTCGGCCCATTGAGCCTAAAAGCCCGTTCTCACCGGAAAGAGCAGGCGATGGCCCACAATTACGCGATCAATGACGATGTCCACCACCAGTTGCAGGGGCCCCAGGGCCGCGCTGTGGTCAAGCAACGCAGCATCTATACCATCGTGACCTGCCTGCCGATCGAGGCCGACGGCCGCCCGCGCTATCGCATCAAGAGCAAGACCGAGAACGTCGAGCGCGTGGTGACCGAGGAACAGATCAGCCGGCTCGGCTGATCCGCGGCCATTGCTTTCATTAGCGTTTTGTCATGTTGGCCGGAATCGCTTGCTATTCCGGGCGGGGCGGCGTAAACGCCTCCCATTCGAATAATCGATCTGCCTTGTTGAACGCGCCGAACCGGCTCCACTCCCCAAGACATCGTTGAAATCGGATTGACGCCCGCGCGGAGGTCGTGCGGGCACTTCGCGCATATGCGCATCTTGGAGAAACTAAAATGTCTACCGGAACAGTTAAGTGGTTCAATGCGACCAAGGGCTTCGGCTTCATTCAGCCCGACGACGGCGGCAACGACGTGTTCGTGCACATCAGCGCCGTTGAGCGCGCCGGCATGGGCTCGCTCAACGAAGGCCAGAAGCTTTCGTACGAAGCCAAGGTCGACAGCATGCGCGGCAAGACCAGCGCGGAAAATCTTCGCGCCATGTGATGCCGGCCGATCCGGGCGATTTCCGCGGATGTACCGGGATCTCCAGATCGACAGCGACCACAGGATTCAAGCCCGCCGGTGCAAACCGGCGGGCTTTTTGCTTGCGCCTGCGGAGTTGTCGCGGCTGGCGATCATCGCGGCCGCAGCGAGTGCAATCGTGGAAGCGGCGTCACGGTTTGTTGGGCCCGGTGTGAAGCATGTCACGCCTCGCCGTCCGGTTCAGCGCTAGGGACGATGCGGCCGGGGGGCACCCCCGGCATCGAGGACCGGGCAGATGAAAATGCGGCGGATGGCATATTGGTGGCCGAGGTTCGTGGTCTCGGGGCGATTTATCGAGAAGTTTCTGAGCCCGCGAAACATCGGGCGCTCGTAGCGCCCTCTTGCGAGGTCCCTGGGGCCGGACGCTCGACCTTCGGTCGAGCGCTGTCCGCGGCAAACCGGCGCGGGCTGTCAGGCCGCGCTCACCAGTTTCTTGCAGAAGGCCGCCCCATCGGCCAGGACATCGCGCCCCTTCCACGCCAGATAGGTCAGGCGGCCCGAGAGGGATTGATGGCTGCGCAGGCTGCGGGATCCCAGGATGTGGCCGACATTCGGGGGGAACCGGCTGACCTCTGACTCGACGAGAGTTGCCGTCGCGCCGATCAGACTCTCGAGCCGCTGTCCCCACTCGGATTGCTCGAGCTGATCAATGCGCACCCGCAAGGCGTATTCGGTGTCGTAGATTTCGGTCAGGATTTCCTTCGCGACCAGCACCCGGTTGTTCTTCAGGGCGACGCGCAACGCCGTGCGCCGGTCGTCCATCCGGTCCAGCACCATCGTGACGGTGATCGCGTAGGGTGCGGCGGCGATGTCGGAGGCTTTCTTGCCTGGCGCGGCCTTGGTGGCGAGGCGGAACAACTGCCACGGAGTCTTCAGTCGCCTGGCTACCAACGCCAGCGCAAAGGGCAGTACATCGGCGTGCTTCTCTCCGAACGCCTTCAGCAACGCGGTGACCCTGGCGACCTGTGCATCGTCGAATTCAGAGATCTTGAGCGGCAGTTCTTCGTTGAACTTGGCGAGGCCACCGCACGCGCGCAGCACGCAAAGGATCTTGGTCAGGTCGCGGTAGGCCGACCGTGAGGTCGTGTAGCTCGCGAGTTTTGCCTGGGCCTGACCGGCGGCGTCGGGTGAACTTAGCGTATTCTCGAGAGACTTGACGACCTTGATCTGGAAGGCGTCGACGATCCGTTGGGCTTCTCGCTTATTATCGACGGCGACTTGCTTGTTCACCGCGCTGACATAGTCGCGCGTCATCGTCGGCAGCAGATCCCGGCTGATCCATTCCCAAATAGGAGACAGCGAACCGCGCGATATCCGCCCTGCATTGGCATGGTCAGGATCGGTGTCGACCAGCAGCGGTTCCAGCGGAGCGAAGAAGAATCGCGAGGGGTTGTTGGCGCGATTCTGGGTCGATCCATCCTTGCGGAATTCCGCGCGCAATTTCTCCAGCACCGGCGCCGCGCCGGGTATTTCGGTGCCGCAGACTTCCAGCCGCTCAAGCTCGGTCAGGAGATTGCCGCGCGTCAGCGGCGACAGCCGCTGCAGAAAGTCCTGTATCGCATCCGTCAGCGCCATTGCAGCTTGGTCTTCGCGCGCGATTTGATCGAGTGTCGGCGGTCGCCTGTCGCGTGCAGGCGTGACCCGTTATGGAACCACGAAAACAGTTGGCGCTAGATTAAGAATACCGACCGGCTCCCGTGAGACTGCGGGACTGACGCGCCGCCGGCCAAGGTACTTTCCCGGCCGGCAGAACTGCGCAGGTGGCGGCGCGGATTGGACAATCCTGGCGCAATTTGAATGAGTTCGCTCGGGTCACGGCCGGCGACGGGCTCCTGCCAGCCGAAATCACCGTAGTCTTACCGTGTACAAAATTAACCCTCGAACAGGCGAGGATCGTTAAACAAAACACATGCAGCCGGAACCCCGAATCACTGGTTCGCCCTTTTCGAAGGGACCGGAAGACCGTGCAGCGCTTGGCGGCGGCGATCTCGAAATGGTTCGGTTGTTCGCGGCGCGAACCAAGGCGATGGAAGAAGCGGGAGCTGCGATTGCTCTCCAGCTCAACGGACCGCTGACCGCGCTGCTGCTCTACATGGGCGAAATCAAACAATACAGCCATCAGCTTTCGCAGACCGACGGCAATCGGACCTACCTGCAAAAAGTGGTGGAGAATGCGCTTCAGCAAACCGAGCGCGTCTGCGCGATGGTGAAACAGATTGCCGGCACGCAAGAGGAAACCGTCGCCGTGCCGGGCCGCGCGACCGGTTGGGAAGTGCGAACCGGCCACGTCAAGGATCGCCTGCCGGGCGTCATGTTCGCGACGGAGCCTGGTCAGAAGCCGCTCACCCGGCGGGAGCGCGAAGTTATCGATCTCATCAGCGAGGGGTGCTCCAACAAGGAGGGCGCCTTGCGGATGCGCATTAGCCCGAGGACTTTCGAAAGCCATCGCGCCGAGGCGATGCGAAAGCTGGGTGCGCGGAATACCGCGGATCTCGTCCGCGCCGCGCTCATGTATCCGGGTGCGGTGTAGCCGATCCCATCCGCGCACCCGACGACACCTCATCGCCCGGGCACCATCAAGCACCTGACAAATTCAGATTGATTTTCGATGGAGCTGCGAAGCCGGCGAGGCCCTGGGCGCCGTCCCGTTCAGTAGAAGTCTTCCACGAAGGCGCGAACGCGAGGCGCGGGCCGCGCCGACTCGGCCTTGATCTTGGGCTCGGTCGGGACGATCGTGATGGTCCATCGCACCGGAATGCTCGACTTGCTTTCCAGCACCGATCGCACGTGACCGGTGACCGTCGACCCGCCGGATCGGATCGTCGCGGTTCTGCCGTTGAACTGCGCGATACGAAAACGACGGACTTCTTTCTGGTCGGTCGTTTCAAACGTGAACATGGAGCTCTCCTCTGTTCACGCAATATCGCTGCTTATTGTTATCCGTGTATGAAAATTCCCAACCGTAGAAGTACTGCCGCGCTACTCCGGTGGTGCAAGTCGCGCGGGATAGGTCGTGGTGGCTTGCGGAATCCCCGCACAAAGCGAGGCAGGATCGCGAGATAGCGGAGCAATTCGAATTCGCTGCCGCCCCCGCGAGCGAGGACGTCGCGGCCCGGTCGCCTGCCGCCCGGCAACGGTTGATTGGGTGGCGCGCCGAATTGCTACCCGGCCGATCCCGGAAAAACCGCTTCCATCTTGGTCTTCAGCGTGGCGGCATTGAAAGGCTTGACGATGTAGTTGCTGACGCCGGCCTTCTTCGCGGCGATGACGTTTTCGGTCTTCGACTCCGCGGTAATCATGATGAAGGGCGTTTGCGAAAGCTCGGGGCTGGCGCGAACTTCCCTGAGCAGGTCGTACCCGGTCATCGGCTCCATGTTCCAGTCCGAGATCACCAGGCCGTACTTCTTGCCCTGCATCTTGGCGAGCGCGGCCGATCCATCGCTGGCATCGTCGACGTTCTCGAAGCCGATCTGCTTCAGAAGATTGCGGATGATTCGTATCATGGTGTTGTAGTCATCGACCACCAGGATCGGCATCGATAAATCAAAGGCCATGTCGTTACTCCGCGCGGTTCACAAATTGCCTGCACAGGCGAGATACTCGCAGCATGCGAAAGAAGATTTTCGGTGCTATTCTCGAATTCACGGCCGTCAGCAATGTGACAACTATCAGCGGTCATTGAACAGCCCGTTAATTCCGGCCGGATTAATATTTGCAGCACCGCGGACCCACCGTAATTATACGGGCTCGATCACGTCTGCGACGCGCGGTTGATCGCAATACTCATGCGCGAGGTCGCGAGCGTGCCGGCGGGATCAGACGAGACCGCCGGTTCGCGGCTCAACGCCGGCAGGCTGGATGGACCAGCCTCTCATACTGGGCCTTGACCGTTGCGTAGCATTCGCAGGAGGTCTTGCTGAGACCATCGAGATCGGTGATCTCGATATGCCCGCGGCTGTAGTGGATGAAATCGGCCTGCTGCAGTGTGTTGGCGACCAGCGAAACGCTGTTGCGGCGCGCGCCGATCATCTGCGCCATTGATTCCTGGGTCAGAACAAGCTTGTTGCTGCCCGACAGGTCGCAGGTGTGCAGCAGACATCGCGCCAGCCGGGACTCCACCGTGTGCGCGGCGTTGCATCCGGCGGTCTGCTGGACCTGTGCATGAACCGCCAGTCCATGCCGCACCAGCGTCGACCGGAGCGTCGCGCTCTGCTCGGCGGCGGATCGAAGACGATCGACGTCAAGGGTCGAGGCGGTGCCCGGCACCAGCACGACGGCGCTGTTCAGCGCTGTCGCATCGCCCAGCGCCGAGAACGTGCCGAAGATGCTGTCGCGGCCGATCATCGCGATCTGAACGCTCTCGCCATGGGCGAGTTTCACCACGAGGGAAATCACGCCCTTGTGTGGTAGGTATGCGCGCTTGAGCGTTTCGTCGACCTCGACCAGCACCGACTCCTGTAGCAGATCGACGGTCCGGAGGTACGGGCGGATCAATTCGAAATCGTCGGCGGCCAGCGCAGACAAAAAGCCATTGGGTGAACGTGGAGCCGAGTCCAAGGGAGCCTCCTGCCCTGAAGGGGAGCACAACCGGTCTCAGGTGGCCAGCGCTTTATGCGCGGTATCCGACTTAAAGAATATTCCCGGCAGGCACCGTTGGCGAGCAGGATTGGCATTGAGCCCCTTCCTGCATCGGATACCGCTCGGGGGCCCTGGTCAGTGGCGGGATCGACAATCCGGGGTCATCAGTAGCCGGTCCTGTTGGTTCTTGACGGCCTGGTAGCATTCACAGGACGCTTCTCTCAGCCCCTCCGCGTTGGTGATTTCGATGTGACCGCGGCTGTAGCGAAGAATCTCGGCCTTCTGAAGCGCGCTGGCGACGATCGATACCGCGTTGCGCTGCACGCCGATCATCTGCGCCAGGATTTCCTGCGTCAGCGGCAGGCCTTCGCTGCCGGTCAGATCGCGCGTATGCAACAGCCAGCGCGACATGCGCGCCTCGACCGAGTGCGACGCATTGCATGCGGCGGATTGCTGGGTTTGCGCGAACAACGCCTGCTCGTGCCGGGCCAGCAGGGTTCGAAACGTGATGCTCCGGTCGGCCGCCGCGCGGAAGTGGCCAACTTCAAGAATGGCGGCCGTACCCGGTAGCAGAACCACCGCGTCGCTCAACGATATGCCGTCGGCAAACCCGGCCGAGGCGCCAACGATACTGTCCCGGCCGACCATCGCTACCTCCACCGTCTGGCCTTCCGAAAGGCCGATCCTCATGGAAATGACGCCGCTCTGGGGCAGATAGACATGCGTCAGCGGCGCGCCGGCTTCAACAAGGACAGCTTCCCTGACCAGCTCGCCGAACTGGAGATGCGGACGCAGCGCATCGAGTTCCGCAGGAGGCAGAGCTTGCAGCAGATGATTGGATGAGCGCGGGACAGAAGGCAAAGGCGGACGCTCCAATTTGATCATGCGCCAGCGTGGCCGTTGCTTGTCTGACAATGCAGTCAAGATGAGGCGGTTAAATTGCGCAAGGCAAAAAGTTGCATCGGGGTTCCAATACACCGCAAAGGGCAGACAACAGTTCGCATTGAGGCAGAAATATGAATCACGCATTGATTCGCAACACTCGGCATTGCGCCTCGATCAATATCGGAGTCAGTTGGACGCGTAGTTGATACGGCGGGAGAAGCCGGCATGCGACGCATTCTGGTGGTCGACGACGATCCTCTTATCTGTCTCGCCATTCGCGCGTGGCTGAAGCGCTATGGCTTCAACGTCGCGATCGCCGACGGCGGTACCAATGGTCTCGTCGCTCTCGACAATTCGGCGTTCGACCTGATGATCGTCGATATCTTCATGCCGAACATGAGCGGCTTCGAATCGATCCGGGTGTTTCACGATCATGCGCCGACGGTGCCGTTGATCGCGATTTCGGGCTACGCCTTTTCCAGCGGGGAGGGCGCCAGTCCCGACGTTCTGAGAATGGCGCTCAGGCTCGGCGCGACGCGCTGCCTGCGTAAGCCGTTCAGGCCGACGACGTTGCTGAGCGTGATCGACGAATGCCTGTCGGACGCCGACCCTCATCCAAGGCATCTTGCCACCCTGACCGATGTTGCAGGCACGCTGTCGGACCCAAAGGACGCAATCAGGAAATCGAACCACTTGAGGGAGGGCGTTCTCACAAACTGAAATTCAGCTGCCGGCGCCGCTCGGCCATCATGGCAAGAGGAACGCGGCGCAAGACTCCCGAGTCCCTATCATGCGACGCGAAGGTGCCCGGAGCCGCGATACCATTCAAACGGGGAGACGCGCTTGCGTTATGATTCAGAAGTTGACGAACTGCCGAATGCCGACCTTCAGCCTCGAGGGGCCAGCAAGCGACGTGTTCTCGTTGTCGACGACGACCCGATGGTCTGCATGGCCATCGAGATCTATCTCGAGCGTCACGGCTTCCAGGTGACCATCGCCGACGGCGGCGAAGCCGGACTGCGCGCCCTCGAAGGCACGGCATTCGACCTGATGATCGTCGATATCTTCATGCCCCATATGCGCGGCTTCGAGTCGATCAGGATATTCCACGAGCGCGCCCCGACGGTTCCGCTGATCGCGATGTCCGGTTATGCCTTCGCCAATCTCGACTCGCCGGCCCCCGATTTCCTGAGGATGGCTCTCGAGCTCGGCGCCAACCGCTGCCTGCGCAAGCCGTTCACGCCGGTGGCGCTGCTGACCGTGATCAATGAATGCATGGCGGAGGCGCAGTCCCGCTTTGCCAGCGTCGTTCAGTTGAGATAGCCATCCGCCGCTCGCTGCAAAGCGGGGCGACGCCGGGACCTGACAATATGCTCCGGAAATTCCCGCTGGCTGAAGTCGCGAACACGCAGGTTCTTCAGGCGAGGCGGATGGAGATTGTCGGTCGGTTGACCGGCGGCATCGCCCACGACTTCAACAATGTCCTCACGGTGATCTCGGG
>CAVXIJ010000022.1:0-77445 GCA_963761765.1 uncultured Actinomycetota bacterium | reverse complement strand
GCAAAGTCCAGTTCGCCCCGAGTAACGCGTTGGCCCGGTTCAGTATCGCCCGGGCCGCGTGGTAGGTCAGCGGCCGAAACGGCCGCCTCAATGTCCACCACAACGCCTGGTGTCCTCCCCGGGGCGCCCCAGCTCGCCACGCCTCCTCCTGATACAGGCGCAGCCACACGAACGCATCTGGCGAGGACGGCAACTGCTGAAATGCCTTGGTTCCCTTGCGGATCACACCAAGCAATTGCTCTCCGGGCAGCGGGTCACGCTGCCGACTGGTCAGCAGCTCGCTGGCCCGGGCCCCGTCTGAGACCCAAAAGGCCAGAAGAGCACGGTCGCGGTGGTGACGCAGCGCGGCGAACAGCTCGTTGAAGCAGTCGTCGGGCAGCCGCCGCGGTAGACGCTGAGGAAGCGATGGCCGGTACCTGCCTCCCGCCGACTGCCGGGCCGTCCGCCCAGCCGCCGCCGGCAACCGACGGCGTTCCCGCGCTAGGGGAAACGGGTTGACGATCGGACCGGTGCCCTCCTCCATGTGGAAGTCGTAGAACGACCTCAGCACCGTCTCGCAGTGCACTCGCGTCGACGCCGAGCAGAGCCGGCCCGGCGCGGCCCGCCCCGTGACCGGGTTCGGCACGCCTGCCCCAGGCCGTGGCACCGGCTCCAAAGGCCCCTCACCAGAGGTCCGATGGCGCCAATGCACCCGGGAAGCCTTCGGCGCGATGTGCGTCCACCGGGCGAAGTCCCGCGCATCCCGGCGCCTCGCCCGATCCCACGCGATGCCCCATCCGGACAGGAACCTTCTCTGCACCAGTCAAGCCGAAGGCTTGAAGCACGGAAGCCCTACTTCAGGCGGAAAGCGGCTTGCCTAAGACCTCTAGACCTCTTAGTGTCTTGAGTATGGCGAAGACACCGCGATACCGAGAGATCGCCGACGACCTCCGCAGGCGACTCGGCGAGGGAGAGTTCCCGGTCGGAACCGCTCTGCCGCCCATCGCCAACCTGATGGCCGAGTACCAGGTTGACGGACTGAACACGATTCGGGGCGCGCACGCAGTGCTGCGAGAGGAAGGGTTGATCGAAACCACCCAAGGCAAGGGCACCTTCGTGACCGCTTTGCCGCCGGTAGACGTCCGCAAAGCTCTGCGGACGGACGTGAGCAACCTCCAGGACACGCTCGACCAAGCACAGGCAGCGCTGTCCCGAATCACACATCTCATGCAGCGCCTTGACCAAGAAGAGGCAGCGTAGAGCTCGCTGGCAGTCCGCGATCTCGACGGCTCCTTCGCTGGCCGATGCGAAGGAGCCGTCGGCATGCTGAGGTCAACGGCGGGGAGACGGCTCAGCCGGAGGGTTTCCTCGCGCTTGGCGGGTCCTAGATTGTGTCCCACCGAGCGATGTAGCAGCCCCCACCAAGGCCGGGGACGCCGAGGCTCATGACTGCCCATCCGGTCGGATGCCCGGCATACCGAGGCTGACGGGCGCGATGCGGGTCAGCCTCTGAGTCTGTTCTCGCTTCTGCTGGAGGAAGGTGAGGGTGAGGTCGATTCCTTCGACTTCTCCGAGCCAGCGCTCGTGTGCGGCGCGGTCGCGGCGGCTCAGGAGGTCGTCCTCGATCTCGTCGAGGCGGGGCAGCATCTTCGGATTGATGGTGAGCATGGGGCAACGCAAACACGAATGCTCATGCTGGCAAGGGGTCCCGTAGGGGCGTGCGCAGCCTCCCAGTTCGACTTTGCGCTGGTCGAAGTGCTCCTCGAAGCCGAGCCATTCGGGTTCGGTGACCGGCCGGTACTCCTCTGTTGGTCTGGCTTGGCGGCGCCGGTCGAGGAATCCCTGGTAGTGCCGGACGACGTCCTCGTTGAATACGGCGACGTAGCCGCGAGTCGTCTGAAGATTCAAATGTCCGAGTAGGGCTGCTCCGATGTGGATCGGGAGCCCGTTGTTGACCAGTTCCGTGGCCAGGAGCCTGCGGAAGTCGTGCGGGGTGAAGCTGGTGGCAAGGAAGCCGGGGTGCTGTTCGGCGAGTTCGACGCAGTGGCGCTTCAGCATGTTCACCACGGTGGTGTCCGACATAACCTCGTGCTTGGTCCCGATCTTGCGTTGGAACAGGAACGGCATAGGCGCGCTGCTCTGGCGTTCCTTCGGGTCGTAGCGGGGCAGCAGCGGGATGGTCTGGCCGCCGGTGGTGTGGCGGCGGACGATGGCCGCGATGACGGCGAAGAGCTCGGCGGACATGGGGATGACGCGTTCTCGGTCGCTCTTGGAGGGAGCGACGACGAGCAGGGCGATGACCTCGCCGTTGGGCCGCTGGTACTGCCGGATGCTGAGGTGGGTGAGTTCCAGGGCCTCCTCGATACGCACGCCTGAGTGCCGCAGGACCTCAACGATCGCCCACTCCCAGAAGGCGGCGTCCTCGGCATGGGTGACGTTGATGTTCTTGCCGCTCTCCAGGTCGAGGACGCGGACGTTCGCAAGCCCTCCGAGCCGGACGCGGCGCTCGTCGACCCGGCTCCACAGACGCCGGTAGGTGCGGCCCTCCAGTGTGACGGTCTGTCCGCCGGGTGTGCCCGCGACCTGAGTGAGGAGGTCACGGAGGTGGCCGTACCGGTTCTCCAGGTGTTCTACGAGGGTGTTCAGCAGCGGTTGCCGTTGCCTGGTGCGGTCGTCCATGCGTTCTTTGACGCGTCGTTTACGGATCCCGTAGCCGCGGACCTCGGCGTCTGAGACGGGACAGGGTGCAACCCAGATCGCCCACTGTTCGGGTTCCGCCGCGGCCCACGCCTGCAGATCGGCATAGAGGGCGCGGACGGCCCGAAGGATGGGGTCGACGTCGCGCTGTCCTTTGCCGTCCACGCGGACCGCGACCCGCTCACGCCACCGTTGGTAGAGCTCGCCGTCGATGCGCAGGTCAGTCTGGCGCGGGGCGAGTTGTTCGACGGTCGCCCAGAAGTTGCTGGCCAGGTGACGCGACAGGTTGTCCAGCGTCGAGTAGTCCAGCTCGGGTTTGCGTCGTTCCAGGTAGGCGACGAGCAGGTGCCGGACCTCGGTATTGCGGATCTTGTAGCGGTCGACCAGTTCTTCGACTGTCGACCGCCCGTTTAGCAGGGCGGCCTTCAGCGTCGCTGGCCCGTGGGAGGGGAAGTGGCCGATCGTGTGGAGCACTTGCCAGGCCAGGTGTCCGGGGAACCGGCTGCCGGCTCCGCGTGCCCCCAGGACCAGGCCCTGGCGGCGGCACTCCCACGCGTAGTGCAGGAAAGCCGCGGGAGTCAGGTTGGCCAGCGCGATGCCCTGCGTGGTGAGGGCGACCGTGACATCGAACAGCGCAGTCCCGTGGTGAACCGGGTTCACCGGCGTAGCCTGCACTTCCGCCCAGAACCTCTCCAGCAGCGGGTCGTTCTGGGCCGAGAGGAAGCGCTGGCCGTAGTAGAGGAAGATGTTCGACCGGAATGCCTCCAACGAGGGCTGGATGATCCGCAGACACATCAGGCAGGCAGCGCCGGTGCCGATCTGGCTTCTCTCCCTGGGATCCGATCGCAGGACGGAAACAGGGTTCCCACGCTGGTTGAACCCGCTGGCCTCCCACCGCTCCTGCCAGGTCTCGCCCGGAAACTGGCTCAGGTGGTGCAAGAGGTCCCGAGCTCCGCGGCTTCGGTTCCAGCGGTTGTCGGCTGACTTCGTCGGCCAGGTCGTGCGTACCGCCTGTGCGATCTCCTCGATAGAGGCCCTCGTCAGATCGCCTTGAGGGTGCGGCGGGACCGCGGGGGCCGGGGCGGGAACGGCGGTCGCGCTGACGAAGCGGCTGATGCCCTTCCGGCTCGGCTGGGTCAGCATGCCGGGTTCAGCCACCGAACACCGTCTTGATGTCCTCCGAGCCGTACCCGGCGGCGAAGGTGCGCTGGGGGCGGGGCTTGGTGTAGTGCTCCTGGAGCTTGTCGTGCAGGTCCTCCACGCGGGCCGTCAGGTAGCGACCGGTGGTGTCGAGGTGAGCGTGCCGCAAGATCGTCTGCACCTCGGCGAGGGTGAGCTTTTCGTCTCCCGCCATCCTGACCGCCGCCGTGTGGCGAGCGTCGTGCAAGGTCCAGTTCGTGCCGAGCTTGTCGTTGGCCCGCTGGAGAATGCGTCGTGTCGCCCAATACGTCAACGGCCGCGGATCCCCACGGCGGGTACGCCACACCGGTTGGCCCGGGTCCGGCAACCCGTCGGCACCCAGGTAGCTGCCCAGGTAACGGAAGGCGTTCGGGGAGGCGGGCACGGGCTGCCGGATCCGGGTGCCCTTGCTGATCACGTATATCAACTGGCCCGACCAGTCGATGTCGTCCAGACCGACACCCAGTAGCTCGCTCGCCCTGGCTCCGGAGGAGACGTAGAACTCCAGGAGCGCGCGGTCGCGGTCGCAGCCCATCCCGGTGAACAGCTCGTCCCACAGGTGGTCGGGGATGGACCGCGGAGCCTGTACCGGCACCTTCTGCCGCAGTCGGCCCCGCTGGAACACCAGCATCGGCTCCAGCGGAGATCGGTGTGCGAGAGCCTCACGACGCCCGCGCGAGGCCGGCACCGGATTGACCACCGGACCAGCACCGAACCCCGCGTGAAACGCATAGAACCCGCTGACCACGCTGAGGTTGTGGTTGATCGTGCTCGGCGCGTACCCCGCCCGCAGCGACGGCTTGCCGGTCTTCAGATTCACCGACCCCGCAGGCGGAGATGCGCTGTCCCGCCCACGTAGCCGCTGCGGGTTGCGCGCTTCCCGCAGCCAGCCAACCAACGCCGCGACTTCGGCCTCCGTGGCCTTGTCCCAGGAGATCTGCAGAGAGCGGAGCAGCCGGTACCACCGCAACAGTCCGAACCCGTAACTCCGGCAGGTCAGCGGGCTGACGTCCCCCAGCATCAGATCCTGTAGGTAGGCACTGACCGGTTCAACCTCGCAGCCGTCAGCATCCACTACGACGAACGGAAGGTCGGGCGTCGTCCCCGCGGTCACGGCGCCGACCTCGGGCACCGAGTACTTCCCCTCCATCAGGGCACGTCTTACGTCTTCCACCACACCACGCTCCTGGAAAGACCAGGCGATCCGCCTGGGTCATGACTGGGACATGGTGCAGTTAACTGGTCGCCACCACCGCAGCAGGTCCATGCCGTGATATCGAAATCCCGTCCGCGGGACCGGAACCCTGGTGGGCCGGGCTGGGGCCGGTGGCCGGAGGGGCACTCGTCGTGTGCGGCGGGGCGCTGCTGCTGTGGCTCCTTCTGCGGGGGAACGGGGCGAGGAGTACTGGGTCCAGTACTACTGGGGCGGCCAAAGTGGTGGCCATCGGTCTGGTCGTCGCGGGCACCACCCTCGCCGCCCGGCGAGGCGCGAAGGGTCGTGCGGAGTAGAGCACGCGAGGACGGGACGAGTACACCCGCGTACAGAAGGAGTGGACGCGCCCACCTCGTGCCGCGACGGGCCGCGGCCATGAGATCGTTGGCTCGCCGAGCCTGAAGCCGCAGGTCCGCCCGATCCCGTGGCACCGTGCCGTGGATGTCGGGATGTCGAACCGACGGCCCGAATCGACCATGGAGAGAGAGGCAGGGAAGGGACCCGGAGCAGGTGGGGAGACCGCCGGCCGCGTGCACGCGGAACGCGGGACCCCGGGGAACCACCCGACGCATCATGAACGCGACCCGAACGAGCAGCGAGCCGGCGCCGAGCGGCACCGGCCGGCGGGATGTGCTGTCGGTGCGAGCCCTGGCCAGGCTCGCCCTGCTGTGTGTCGCCGGTGCCGTCGCGGCCGTGGTGGCCGGCGCCGGGTCCGGCCGGTGGCTGGTCCTGCTGCTGGGGCTCGCCGGACTGGCCCTGGCCGGTGCGGGCATTTGGTGGGCCTTGGCCCACCGGGGACCGGCCCGTCTTCTGGGAGCCGTGCTGGCGCTGGCCGCGCCCGTGGGCGTCCTGGTGCTCTACGCCGTGTCGGGACTGTGGGTGGGCGCGGTGGTGGCGCTGGCATCGTGGACGGTGGGGCTGGCCTTCGCCAGGAGCGCGCTGCGCCGCCTGCGCAAGCCGCACGGCATGCACACCCGTTCGGCCAGACCGCCCCGCCGACCGGTACTGATCATGAACCCGCGCTCCGGAGGCGGCAAGGTCGTCCAGCACAACCTGGTGGAGCGGGCGGAGGCGCTGGGCGCCCGGGTGGTGCTGCTGGATCTGGACACCGACCCGGATCCGGTGGCCGTGGCGAGACAGGCCGTGGCAGAGGGCGCGGACCTGCTCGGCGTGGCGGGTGGTGACGGCACACAGGCCCTGGTGGCAGGGGTGGCGGCCGAGCACCGGCTGCCGTTCATGGTCGTGGCCGCCGGCACCCGCAACCACTTCGCCATGGACCTCGGCCTGGACCGCGACGACCCGGCCAGCTGCCTGGACGCTCTCTCGGACGGTGTGGAACTGCGCGTCGACCTGGGGGACGTGGACGGGCGGTCGTTCGTCAACACGGTCTCGTTCGGGGCGTACGCGGAGATCGTGCAGAGCCCCGACTACCGCGACGCCAAGGCGGCCACCGCGCTCGACCAGTTGCCGGACCTGCTGGTCGGCGACGGCGGCACCCCCCTCGACGTCCGGGTGGACGACGAGCGGGTGCACGACCCGCAGACCCTGCTGGTCAGCAACAACCCCTACGGAAGGGCCGATCCCCTCGGCGGTGGACGCAGACCCAGGCTCGACGCGGGCAGGCTCGGCGTGATCGCGGTCCGGGTGGAAGGCCCCGCGCAGGCCGCCGAACTGGCGTTGCGCGGTGAACGGGCCAGCAGCATCACGGCTCTGAAGGCGCGTCGCGTGGTCGTCGAGGCCGACGAGAAGCTCATCCCGGTGGCCGTCGACGGCGAGGCCCTGACCCTGCCCCCGCCCGTCGTGTGCACGATACGGCCCGGCGTCCTGAGGGTGCGGGTGCCCAGACACCGCCCGGGCGCCCCGTACGTCGCACCGTCCGTCGACTGGCGGCGTGTCGTCCGTCTCGCCTTCGGCCGGACCCCCCACCCGTCCCGGAAGAAACAGGAGCAGAGCGATGCTTGACCACCCCTCGCGGGACCATCGGGCACGGCGAGGCCTGATGCGTGATCTCGCCGCCCTCGACCAGGCGCTCTACGAGGCCGTCACGGTCACCAGGACACCCGCGCTGGACTCCGCACTGCGGCGGCTGTCGGCGGCCGCGGACCACTCCAAGATCTCGTTCGTGGCCGCGGGAATTCTGGCGCTGTGCCCCGGTCGGCCGCGTCGTGCCGCCGTTCTCGGTGTCGCGGCCATCGGCGTCGCCTCCACGACCGCCAATCTGCTCGGGAAGCGTCTGGTCCGGCGGTCTCGTCCCCACCGTGCCGAGGACTCTCCGTTCCCGGGCAGGCACGTGCCCATGCCGGCGTCCGCGTCCTTTCCCTCCGGCCACACGGCCTCCGCCGTCGCCTTCGCCGCCGCGGTGGGCCCTGCCTTGCCGGTCGCCACGGTTCCGCTCGGCCTGCTGGCCTGCGCGGTGGGCTACTCGCGGATCCACACCGGAGTGCACTACCCCGGCGATGTCGTCGCCGGCGCGGTCCTGGGGACCGGCGCGGCGGCCGCGGTTCTCGCCGCCGCTCACTGGGACGGCTGAGCGGGACCGCGTTCCGGCCTGGTCAGGTGTTCGAGGCCGGCAGGGCCGACGTGAAGGCCGGCATGAACGTAGACGTGCCGGAGGGCATGAACGTAGATGTGCCGGAGGGCATGAACGTAGATGTGCCGGAGGGCATGAACGTCGACGTGGCTCAGACCCGCAGCGGGTTGGCGCGGGCCACCGCCAACAGGTACCAGGCGGTGGCACCCGCGTGCCGGTACGGGTAGTAGCCGAAACCGAAACCGGTGTCGAGCGGGTTGCTCGCGGAGACGACTCCGGACGCCGAGGGAAGTGCTCTGCCGCCCACGGTCTGCCCGCCGCCCAGCAGGTCCTGGGCTCGCTCGACGGAGGCGAGCAGCCGCCGAGCATGTGTCTCGTCGCCGGCGGCGCCCCGGTCGCGCAGGGCGAGCGCCAGGTGCGCGGTTCCCTCGAACACACGCCGTCGCTGTCGGGCCTGGGCCGGCCCTCGGCGATCGGAGCGTCCTCGTTCGCCAGCGGAAGAGGCTCGCTGCGGACCAGGGTGCCGTCGGCCACCGGCAGGGTGGCGGGCGGGTTGTAGAACGTGGGGATGGTGACGCCGCGTGAGATCACGGCGCCGGTGTCCGTTGCCGCGGCAGCCGGGACGGCTGTGGCGCGCCGATGCAGGCGGCAGTGGTGACGGCTGCGGCCACTATGCGTGCGTTTGCGGGCATGACGGACCTCCGAATGTGGGGAGGGGAGGCTTCGCGTGCGGCTCGGGAGCTGACTGTCCGGTGGGGCGGAGCGGGCGGTCCGGGCGGCCCGGTCGTCCAACCGGCGCTTCCCGGACCGTTCTCAGACGGGCTGTCAGGACCGTAACTGCAATGGTGTTACCGGAGGTAGTGCTTGGAAGGTTACGGTTCAGTAATATGGCTTGAGTGGGGACGGTTCCCCTGGTGTCAGTACCGTGCGGCCGGACCCGGACCCGGACCCGGACCCGGACCCGGACTCGTCGGCACGGAAGCCCGCCGTGTGCCCACCCAATGGAACAGCACCAATGAGCACACGGCCGCGAGCGCGCACCAGGCGGAGACGAACTCCAACCGCCACAGAACCCAGCAGCCCAGTGCCCCGACGGCCACCAGCATCCCCAGCGCCAGCAGCCGCCGGTCACCGGACAGCAGCAACGAGCCCACGGTGGCCAGGAGGTAGCCCGCGACGAGCAGTGGCGTGAGGGGAAGGTCGAACGCGTAGCCGACCGTGCGACCACGGATCTCGGCCGTAGCCGGCCCGGTGGCGAGCCCGTACGCCAGCATCGCGGCCGTCGCAGCCCCGACCGCGAGCAGGGCGATGGCCCGGGGCCGAGCGTGCGGCGGACAGGCACACAGCACTCCGCCAGGTACCCACACCGCCAGCAGGGGCAGTGCGATGACGGCCCACGCAAGAGTCGCGGCTCCGCTGCCGCCGCCCGATTCCCAGACGACCGACTCGACGATCTGATGGGCTCCGAGCAGCAACGGCAGTGCGGCGAGCGGTAGTTCCCGTCTGCTGCGCACCCGCGCCACACAGGCCACCCCCACGCCCGCGACAGCACTGCCCGCCACGAGGTCGGCCGTCGCACTCCAGCACATCACGCCACCATGGGGTTCGTCGTCGTGTGTATCCGTCTGTTGACCGCAGACCAAGCTACGTCCGGCTGCCCCGAGGGTCGGGGTGACACGACGGACGCGGTACGGGGTACGGAGGCGACCGTCTCGCGGTCCGCGAGCGAGAGGTGACCGGGCGACGCCTCAAGGTGCATCAGCGCGTCGATGGTGTGCCGATGGCCGGTTCGTCGGCAAGGGTCTGACTGCGACGGGTCTGGCACGGAGGGGCTATCGAGGCGGGTTTATCGGCCACGGGTTCGTCGGCGGTACCGAGTGAAAGCGACGTGAGGCGCGATTGGGCGGCCCGGCCGCGTCGGTGGGCCGGGCCGCCCAATCGTCGGGCGGGTTGCGGACGATGTCAGCGACGGCCGCGGAGCCTGCCCAGCAGGCGCTGCGCCTGGGCCCGCCGTCGAGGGTCCGCAGCGGCCCGTCGCGCCTGCTCGACCGTGCGTCGCCCTTGAGGGCTCTGCGCGTACCGCTTGATTCGCTCCAGCATGCCTGGCATGTGGCTCCTTCCCTCGGGCGCCGACGGCGCGTCTGCCTGCCTCAACTCGCTTACCCCCTGCGGAACTGCTCACCCCGCTCACCCGTCTTCAGTCCCGAGAACGACTCGGCGTCAGCACCAGCGAGCAGCCCGTTGTCAGTGGTGTGCTGAACAATGCCGAGAAAGCGAGATCAAGATCGTCTGCGCTGGGCAGCCGGTCTTGAGTCCCCGCAGGAAGGCCACCGCAGATGCAGTCCACGCCCCAACCCGCGCAGCGCCCCGTTTCCGTCCTCACCTCGGATCGGCCCCGCACACCGGCCAGCTCCACCGGTGGTGACGTTCTGCGGGTCATCTCCGACCGCTGCACCCCCGTGTTCCTCACCGTGCACGCGGACGGGCGCCGCAGATACAGCTACTGGCAGCCGTTCGACCCCGCCACCGGCCGGGGAAGCTGTTACGCCGCGCTGCCGACCAAGGAATGCGACGCGCTGCACTCCACGGGCAGGATCGCCTTCGGAGAGGCCGTCGTCGATCCGACCAGGACCACCCACCGGGTGCGGCCGGTGCGTACGCCGGCTGTGACCGCGCGCCCGGCGGCCGCCCTGCCCGTACGCACGGCGCGGCACCGGGTTCGCGCGGCGTGACCGGCCGGTCGTAGGGGAACAACGACGGCGCCGAGGGCGGGTGCCGGTTACCGGTGCGGCCCTCTCCTTCGGCAGGATGGGTGCCATGATCGAGATCCGCACTCCCCGTCTGATCCTCCGTCGCTGGCATGACGACGATCTCGCCCCCATGGCAGGTGCGCGGCCGCGGCCAGTACGGCGGTCGGCCCTACCGTGACCTCATCACCCTGACCGACGCGGCGCTGGCGCGCGACGACCTCGACCCGGCCCGCACCGGCCTCGCCGGCCGGTCCTACGGCGGCTACCTGGCCAACCGGGCCGCGACCCGCACCGACCGCTTCAAGGCGATCGTCTCGCACGCCGGGATGTGGAACCTGGAGGCGCTCCAGAACGACACGGACGTGCACGCCTACTTCCTGAAGATCTTCGGCGACCCGAGGACACGACGCGAACGGTACGAGGCCGGCTCACCCCACCTCGACGTGGCGAAGGTGACGACGCCGGTGCTGATCGTGCAGGGCGGCAAGGACTACCGGGTGCCGGTCGGCCAGGCACTGGGGCTCCACAACGACTTGCAGCGGTACGGCGTGCCCGTCCGGTACCTGTACTTCCCGGACGAGGGGCACGGTATCGAAGTGCCGAACCACATCAGGATCATGTACGAGACGGTGCTGAACTTCTTCGACCAGCATGTCCTGGACCAGGAGTGGAGACGACCCGAGCTGCTCTGACCGACGGCGCGCACGCCGCCGTGCCGCCGGTCCGGCCGGGCGGTGATACTGGCGTGGTGACGCCGACTTCCCCGACCCCGCCTCCGCCGTTGCCCGCAGAGCCCGTCACCGTCGACGCCCCGGTCAGCATCCGGCGTCCCCTGCTCACACAGTCATGGCTCGATGTGACCTTCCTGCACTGGGCTGTGGATCCGGCCGAGGTGGCCGCTGTGCTGCCGCCGGACGTCAGTCCCGACACCATGGACGGGGTCACCTATGTGGGGCTGGTGGCGTTCCGGGTGCACCGCTCCGGCTGGTTCGGTCTTCCCCCGGTACCCGGTCTGGGCAGTTTTCCCGAGACCAACGTCCGCCTCTACACGGTGGACGTGTACGGGCGGCGCGGCGTGGTGTTCTGCTCGCTGGACGCGTCCCGGCTGGTCCCTGTGGCGGTGGGCCGTATCGGCTTCGGCATGCCGTACATGTGGTCGCGCATGTCCCTGCGATCCCGCGGTGACACCGTCACCTACACCAGTGCGCGGCGGTGGCCCGGCCCGCGCGGTGCGCGCAGCCGTATCACGGTGCGGGTCGGCGAGCGCATCGGAGAGCCGACCGGACTGGAGCACTTCCTGACCGCTCGCTGGGGTCTGCACAGCACCGTCTTCGGCCGTCGGCTGTATGTGCCCAACGCCCACCCGCGCTGGCCGTTGCACCGGGCCCGGCTGGTGTTGTGCGAGGAGGACCTGGTGTCGGCGGCGGGCCTGCCCCGTCCGACGGGGGAGCCGGTGAGTGTCCTCTACTCGCCCGGGGTCCCGGCCCGCTTCGCCCGCCCGGCCGGTGCGCCCATCACGTAGGCGTCGTCGAATACACCGGAGGGACTGAGAGTTCCGATGGGGCGACACCGGGCTGCTCGCCGGGGTCCCCGGCCAGGAGGCCGTCCTGGCCCGCCGCGGCGGTGATCGCTGGTCCCTGGGCGAGAGGTGTACTCCGGTGTCGCCCGCACGGCCGGGGTGCCGCTGTCCACCGGCCCAGGACGGTGGCTGGTCGAGACGATCCGGGACGGCGCCGACGGGCACGTCCAGGACCGGCGGCTGCTGCGCGGCGGCGACACTCTCAGCGTCGACGTCGTCGCCGACGCAGGCTTCGCCGGGATCGCCTGCCCTGGCGTCCGGGTATAACGACCTGTTACCGCCGAGCAGTTCGGCTTCCCGTGTCACAACTCGCCGAGCTCTCCCGTCATAGAGGTGTATCCGCCACCTACGGCAAGGAGTGCACCATGGAAGCCCGTCTGAACCTCTTCGGCAACCCGCTCGCGGCCAAGGTCCTGAAGCACCTCATCTCGGCGGGCAAGGTGCTCGCCGGACTCGACGCTGCCGGCCGCGACGCAGGAGCTGGTGAAGATCCGCGCCAGCCAGATCAACGGCTGCGGCTTCTGCACCGACATGCACACCAAGGACGCCGCGCACGCCGGGGAGACCTCGGTGCGCCTCAACCTGGTCGCGGCCTGGCGGGAGGCCACGGTCTTCACCGACGCCGAGCGCGCCGCCCTGGAGCTGGCCGAGCAGGGCACCCGCATCGCCGACGCGGCCGGTGGCGTCACCGACGAGGTCTGGGCGAACGCCGCCAAGCACTACGACGAGGACCAGCTCGCCGCCCTGGTGTCGCCCATCGCCCTCATCAACGCCTTCAACCGCGCTCAACGTCATCATCCAGCAGCCGGCCGGCGACTACCAGCCCGGCCAGTTCGGATAACGCGGACAACGGCAGCCCGTCGGCGGGCCCGCCGATATCACCCGACACCGGCGGCAGGCACACGCCCCGGGCACCGCTCGACGGTGCCCGGGGCGTCGGCCTGTCCGCCCATGGGAACGACCGGCGCATCCGGAGGGGCTGAGCCCAAGGTGCCGGCCCGAGCACGTCCTCGTCGCCCGCGGCGGGCCCTCCGGTGTGGAGCTCTGCGCCGAGATCCGGCTGGCCCGGCCGGACGGCCGGGTCACCCTCGCCCACGCGGGGCGGGCGCGGCTCGGCGGGGGATCGCCGATGACGTGGGGGTACCAGGGTGGCTTCGAGCCCGGCGCGTTCCGGGGCGGCCCGGCGCCGGGCGGGGGCTCAGGGTTGGAACAGGGCAACGGCAAGCCTGTCACCCGTCGCCCGCCACGATCAGCCGATGCACACCACGAGCACGCAGAGCTGCGTCGGCGATGTGGATTCCGGGGCCGGACGGGCCTGAGAGGAGTCCGAGCCCGTGCCGCCGGCGGGGGTGGGCGTCGACGGCTGTTCGGTCGCCGTGTCGGTGGGACCGGTGGCGTCGGGAACCGTGGTGTCGGGGGCCGTGGTGTCGGGAGGAAGTGCGGTGCCCTGGGACTGCGGGACCGCCGGGGTGACCGGACGGGGCGGCACCGCGGCAGGCCGATCGACCGAACGGGTCGTGCGGGACGGGGCCGAGAGGGACTGCCGCCGCGGCTCGTTGGTGACCGGTGGCTCGGCCTCGGGGGTGGTGCGTGACGTCCGGTGCAGGGTGGGCGGTGTCGACACCGGGCGGGTGTGCACGGGTGCCTGCTCCTCCGCGGCGCCCATCGTCCGGTCGTCGGGCGCCGCGGCCGCCTGGGTCTGGTCGGTGGAGCTCCGGTTCATCGCGCTGATGGTCAGGCCGCCTCCGACGAGTGCGACGGCGGTCGCCACCACGGCCCGACGCTGGTTCTTCTTCCAGCGAGCCCGTTGACGACGGCGGGCCGCCCGCCCCTGCCCGTCGGGCGACACACCCTCGACGTCGGCGGACTGGGCGGTGTGCGGGGCGGCGTTCACGCCGGTCCCGAGCTCTGTCTCGTCCCGCAAGGTCTCGCTGTCCCACCGGTCGGAGCCCGCGGACTGTGCTGCGTACGCCGTGCCGAATGCGTCGCCGGTCATCGCCCACGAGCCCGGGGCCAGGCCGTTGCGGCCATCGACGGAGGGCGGAGCGATGTCGGGGGCGTAGGCGCCGCACCCGGGACACACCAGGGCACCGTTGAGATGCCGACGACACGAGGAGCAGTAGTCCATCTGGGTCTTCCTGGGTTGACGGGCCGCGACCCGTGCGGGCCCGCGGTCTGACACGTTCGTACGAGGATGGAACGGCAGTCACGCTATCCAGGCTTTCGAAAGGCCAAGTGCAGCCCGTGTGAGGCTCCTGCGCAGATTCCCCACCCCGTGCATATCCGGAGACCGGCGTGTCCTCCGGCGTGTCGGCCCGCGCTGCCCCGCCTGGCCGAGCGGATCTCGTTTGCGCCGAGGGGGTATGCCGTCGAGGCCGGCGCAGATGAGGTGGGCTTGAAGAGCGCGTCTTGGTACTGGCCGTCGAGGCGCTCGGTCGGGGCGTTTCCCGGCTCGGGGAAAGCCAGTTGTCAGTGGTGCTTCCTAAGGTGACGGACGTGAACCGTTTCTGGACGAGGCTGCGCGGAACCTCCTGGGACGCCCCGAATCTGCTCCGCGTCGACGCCTCGATGCGGCGGCGCGGGGGCCGCGCGCGGCGCACGGTGGCCCTGTCGGCGGCCCGACGCGCCTGTGAGGCGGCAGGCCTCGCGGGGCTCGAGTGGATCGCCGCGGCGCTGGCAGCTCTCGCCGAGCGCCGTGAGCTGCCGCCGCCCTTCGACGAACCGGCGCACCTGCGGCGGGCCCTGGATTCGGATCCACGGGTCCCCGACCGGACGGTGGCCCGTGCTGTCCCGCCTCGGCGGACCCCGTCCCGGCCGGCCGCGTCCCCGGGCGCGCAGGTCCCATCGCCAAGCCCGGGCACAGGACGCGGATCGTGGGACCCGCCGCCGCTTTCATGCAGACGACACCACCACCGGCCCCGCAGCGGGCCGGATCGGCGGGGCACGGGCTGGCGGTCACCTTCGGCGCGCCTGCGGACTCTCTGTGTATGTCGCAGCCGCACATGGCCCTCGCCGCCGTGACCGGCGCCGCCGAAACCGACCCGCTGCAGGCGGCTCTCGACGCGGTGTTCGCCGCCGTGGTCACCTACGGCGAGGACTACCCGGCACTACTGGAAGAGATCTGGTCCGCCTGCGGAGGACGTACCTGAACCCGCCTGGCCGCGGCAGCCGCTCCTGGCTGACGCCTGGGGCGGCGAATACCGGAGCGGCGCGGCGGACGGGCGCGGCGCAGCCGGGCACGACGTCGAGCCGGGCGCCATCGTCGGTTATCAGCCACCCGTCTCCGCTCCAGCAAATGACTAGAAACCGCCGCATTCCAGCGGTCGACCGCCATGTGCTCCAGCGTGACGTGGTTGATCGCGACACAGATCCCGCACGCGTCGCACCGGTGTCAAGAGCGGTACCGGAACCTGTCGGGAGTCGTCCGCTCGCGGCGGCCCGTGCCGCGTCACCCTGTCGTCGTGGCCGCCGGCCGCACAGGGACGCGCTCCGCGGTGGCAGGCGCGCGCCGCGCGGCGCCGAGTCGGAACGAGGGCAAAGGCTCCTGGCCGAGGAACTCGTCGGCGGCCGGCTCGCGGCGAAGGAGATGTCCGTCCCTCCACCCCACCTGCGAGGACATCGGAGATGACCGCTTTTGCGGTGGCGTACGGCCGAGGTGCTGACCGAAACCTGTGTGAAACAAGGGCTTGTCGCTGGCTTAAAACGAGGGTTAGTTTAACCGCCATTCGAAGTCCGGCGTAGTCGCCGGGCGACCTCAGGGCGTGTGCGTGCTTCACGGAAAGGCAGTGCCATGACGCTTGACAGAGCGCAGTTTTCGCGACGCGGTTTTCTGGGCCTAGGAGTCGCGGCGGGCGTCATCACGCTCACGGCGTGCGGCTCCGGCGCGGGCTCGGGCGACGACCCCCTGGTGATGACGGTGTGGGGCGGCGAGACCGACCGTGCCACGTACCAAAAGCGCATCAACCTGCTGGTGAAGAAGTACCCCGACCTGAAGGTCAAGCTCCAGCTGATCCCGGTGCGACTCGTACCCGCAGAAGGTGCAGACGATGATCGCGGGCGGCAAGGGCCCGGACATCATGCAGGTCGCCGAGAACGTCAACGTCTACTCGAGCAAGAACCAGCTCATGCCGCTCGACGACCTCGCCAAGAGCGCGGGCCTGGACCTGGCCAAGCGGTTCGGGACGATCGGGTCGCTCTACTCGTACCAGGACAAGGTCTACGCGGTACCGGACCGTTCCGGCGCGATGATCGTCTACTACAACAAGGACCCTGTTCGACTCGAAGGGCATCAAGGCGCCGACGGCCGACTGGACGTGGGACGACGCTCTCGACGCGTTCAAGGAGCTGACGCAGAACCGGGCAAGACCGTGGGGCTACGGCGGCGCGGGCTGGTGGCCCGCAGTGGTGGAGCCTCGCGTACCAGAACGGCGGCGCGATCATCGACGCCGACGGGAAGCCGACGGCGGACAGCGACGAGGTCGTCGAGGCGCTCCAGTGGGTCGGTGACCTGACCTTCAAGCACGGCGTGGTGCCGACGAAGGCGCAGTACGCCGACATGGGCACGGACGTCGGCGGCGACCAGGCCTTCGCGGCCGGCAAGGTCGCGGTCAACGCCACCGGCTTCTGGGCCATCGCCGGCCAGGGGGAGTCCAAGTTCGAGTGGGACATCGCGCCCATGTGGCGCGGCAAGAAGCAGGCCGTGTCCTCCTTCGGCAGCGGCCTGGCCATCTCCCGCACCGCGAAGAACCCGACCAACGCCTTCAAGGCGATCGACTTCCTGACGTCGCCCGAGGCCCAGCAGCAGATCATCGCCGCCGCCGAGGACGTGCCGGCCAACCTCGAGGTGCAGAAGAGCGAGGCGTTCCTCAAGCCGGCGTGGATGAAGACGGAGGTGGACATGGGCGTGTTCGGCGAGTCCAGCGAGTTCCTCTTCCAGGCGCCGTTCATCCCCGAGTGGAACGAGATGCAGTCGCGGCGATCGACACGGCGACGGCCGACTTCTGGCTCGGCAAGGACAAGAGCGCGAAGAGGGCGCTACCGCGCTCCAGAAGAATCTTGAGTCCATCATCAAGTCCGCGGGATGACCGGGCGATGGCCATGTCGAAGCGGCGGCGCCGGGAGGCGCTCTGGTTCTACCTGTTCGCCTCGCCGTGGGTCATCGGCTTCGTGGTGTTCCTGCTCGGACCGATGATCGCGTCGATCTACCTCTCGCTGACGGACTGGGACTCCTTCACCCCGCCCAAGTGGGTCGGTCTGGACAACTACGTCAAGTTGCTGACCGAGGACCCCGTGTTCTGGAAGGCACTCGGCAACACGCTCCACTACGCGGCGATATCCGTCCCGCTCAGCCTGCTGGTCGGCGCTGTGGCTGGCGAACCTGCTCAACAAGCAGGTCCGCGCCCGAAAACTGTTCCGCACCCTGATCTACCTGCCGACGCTGGTGCCCCTGGTCGCCGCCGTCGATGGCCTTCCGGGTGGTGCTCGCGCCGTCGGGTCCGCTCAACGACGTGCTCGGGTGGGTCGGGATCTCCGGGCCGCAACTGGCTGCTTGACCCGAGCTGGGTGAAGCACGCGCTGATCCTGCTGTCGGCGTGGAGCGCCGGAAGCGCGACCGTCCTGCTGCTCGCCGCCATGAAGGGCATTCCGCGGGAGCTGTACGAGGCGGCCGAGATCGACGGCGCCGGTCCGGTACGGCAGTTCTGGAGCATCACGGTGCCCGCAGCTGACGCCGGTCATCTTCTTCAACCTGGTGATGGGGCTGATCGCGGCGTTCCAGATCTTCTCCCAGGTGTACATCCTCACCCCGAAGGCGCAGCAGCCCGGCACCTACAACGCGAGTCAGACGACGGTGCCGTACCTCTTCGACCAAGCCTTCTCCTATTACCACATGGGCTACGCGTCGGCGATCTCGTGGCTGCTGTTCGCCGTGATCCTGGTGTTCACCCTGGTCGCCTTCCGCACCACCCGCCGCTGGGTGTTCTACGAGACCGAGGTGAAGTGATGGCGACCGTCGTATCCGCCGCCGCTCCGCAGCAGCAGGGCGCCGAGTGCCAGGACGACGAAAGGCGCGCCGGCGACGCGCCCCGCGTCCTGCGGGTGTTCCGGGCGACACCGTTCACCTACGCGACCCTGATCGTGGTGTCCGCGGTGCTCTCGACACCGTTGGTGTTCGCCGTGTCCATCGCCCTGGCGAGCGACCACACGGTGACCACGAACACGTTCACGATCCTCCCGCACGAGTTCCACTGGCAGAACTTCACCAAGGTGTTCGGCACCGATCTGCCCATGGGCCGGTTCCTCATCAACTCGCTGATCATCTCGGTGGGTTCGGTCATCGGCCAGATGGTGTCGAGCGGCCTGGTCGGCTACGCGTTCGCGCGGCTGCGGGCTCCCGGGAAGAACGCCCTGTTCCTCGTCGTCATCGCGACGATGATGATCCCGACACAGATCACGATGATTCCGCAGTTCATCCTGTTCAAGGACCTCGGCTGGGTGAACACCTACTGGCCGCTGATCGTGCCGAACTTCTTCTCGAACGCCTTCAACGTCTTCCTGGTACGCCAGTTCGTGTCCCGCCTGCCCAGCCAGCTCGACGAGGCCGCCATGGTGGACGGGCTCGGATTCTTCGGCATCTACCGGCGCATCATGCTCCCGATGCTGTGGCCCGTGCTGATCGCGATCGGCATCTTCACCCTGACGTACTCATGGGGCGACTTCATGGGGCCGTTGATCTACCTCAACGACGAGTCGCAGATGCCGTTGGCGCTGGGCGTGCAGTACATCACCACCACAGCGGTGGCGGGCCAGCCGCCGCCATGGAACCTGGTGATGGTCGGCTCGATCCTGCTCACGCTGCCGATGATCGCCGTCTACTACCTCGGCCAGCGGTACCTGTACGAAATGGACATCAGCAGCGGAAGCGCGGGGGTCAAGTGAGTCAGCCGACAACCGTCAGCAGGGGTGTCGAGCTCGAAGCCCGCGGCATCCGGACCGAGGACGGCCCGCGCGTCGTGCTGTGCGCGTCGCTGTTCTACTTCCGCCTCCCGCGGGAGCAGTGGCGGGCGCGGCTCGAACAGGTGCGGGCCTCGGGATACACCTGCGTGGACGTCTACCTGCCGTGGAACTTCCACGAGACGGCGCCCGGCAGCTGGTCGTTCGAGGGCAGACGCGACGTCGCCGCCTTCCTGGACCTCGCGCGGGAGACCGGTCTGTACGTGATCGCGCGGCCGGGCCCCTACATCTGTTCCGAGTGGGACGGCGGCGCGCTGCCGGCCTGGCTGGGCCTCGATCCCGACCTTCGGGTCCGCCAGCACGAGCCGCGCTTTCTCGCCCAGGTCACCGCGTGGTTCGACCAGGTGATGCCGCTCCTGGCCCGCCGTCAGTACCCGGCGGGCGGCTCCGTCATCATGGTGCAGTTGGAGAACGAACTGGACTTCTTCGACTGCGCGGACCGCACGGGATATCTGACCGACCTGCGGGACCAGGCGATCCGCCACGGCATCACCGTGCCGCTCATCGCCTGCGCGGGACAGGGCGACATCGAAGGAGCCACCGGGAACGTCCCCGGCGTCGTACCGGCGTGCAACTTCTACCCGGACGACGACTCCCCGCACATCGAACCCGAGGTACGACGCTATGCCGAGGTGCTGGCGGAGCGCGATCTGCCGCTGCTGATCACGGAGACGAACCGGCGCCACCGGACGCTGCGCCGGCTCCTGGCGAGCGGTGCCACGTTGATCGCGCCCTATCTCCAGTCGTCCGGGTGGAACTTCGGCTACACGCCGTCCACCGGGAACTGGGGCGCCCCCGGCAACTTCATGAGCCACGACTACGACTTCGGCGGATACGTCTCGTCCACCGGTGCCGAACGGCCCGAGTACGCCCAGGGGCAGGTGCTCGCCCGCGTGATCGACACCCTGGGATCACCCCTGGCGCTCGCCACCCCGGCCCTGCCTCGGGTGGGCGTGAGCGCCGACTTCCCGACCAGTTCCTCACCGTCGGCCCTGGACCTCGACGGAGGCGGCCAGCTCATCGCCGTACCGCACCTCGGTACGACACCGGGCAACGCGGTCGTGAACGGCGTACCGGTCGCCGTAGCCCCGGACTCCTGTCCGCTGATGCTGGTGGACGTACCGCTGCGGGCCTGGGGTGTCGACGCGACGCTCACCCTGGCGTCCGCGGATCTGGTGGCGGCGTCGGACGGCGTGCTGACGTTCTCCTCCGAGGTGCCGGTCACCGTCGTCCTGGGCGGAACCCGGGTCGAGATCCCGGCGCCGGCGGCCGGCGCGCCCGAGCGCACGGCCGTCGGGGGAGTGACGCTGGTCGCGCTGGCCCCGGCGGACGCCGCGCTCCTGCGAGCTACCGGCAGCGACGGCACGGTGGACCTGGCCGACGCGCCGCCTGGGCGGAACACGACACCGCCCACCGCCGTACGGGCCGTGCGGCGGCGAGTGGCCGTCGCGCCGGAGGAGCCGGCGGGCTCGCACGAGGTGCCGCCGTCGCTGGAGTCGCTCGGCGTGTACCGGGGGCGCGGAACCTATCGGGCCACAGCGGATCTGACGGGCACGGACGAACTGCTGCTCGTCGGCGCGGCGGACATCGTCGACCTTTCGACCGACGGCCGGGTACATCCGACGATCGCCGGATTCGGTGCGGCACGGCGGATCGACGTCCGTGAGGCAACCGGCCGCGTCGCCGTCGAGGCCGTGGTGGAGATCTGGGGGCACGCGAACTTCGACGACGCGCGGCTGCCGGCACTCCGCCTCGGCGCGCTGCGCGGACTCGGCACCCTGTGGACGGTCCGGGGCGTGGCGGACGTGTCGGCCCTGTGGGCGGTGAGCGACCAGTGGGCCGGCCTGCCGGCGCCTCTGCGCGAGCTCGGCGGGTGGAGCAGCACCCGTGTCGGCCTCCCTGTCACCTACACCCGCGACATCCGGTCGGCCACCGCGTCGGCGCTTCACCTGCGGGGCGTGGTCGAGCCGTTGCGCGTGAGCGTGGACAACGGTGAGCCGCGCACGGTCCACGCCGAGGACCCCTGCGTTCTGCTGCCTGCCGGACATCATCAGATCTCGGTCACGATGCCGCACCACCCAAGTGGCGGCGGCCTCCGGGCCGAGTTGCTCGGCCTCGAACCGGTGACCCACTGGTCGTGCGCCGTGCAGAACGACGACCTGCTGACCGGTTTCGCCGCCGGGACGGGCCCCGCGCAGGGCGTCCGGCTGCCGCTGGCCCTGGAACCGGGGGAGGAGGCGTGGCTCGACGTCGACCTGCCGCCGTCCGACGACGGCTTCCTGGTGCGGCTGGACGGATCACAGATCCGGGCGACCGGATGGGCCGCCGGGGAGTGCGTGGGCCGCGTCTGGGTCGGTGCCCGTCCGGCGTTCTCGGGCGGAGACTCGAACGCGCTCTGGATTCCACCGGGATGGCCCGGGTTGACCCTGTTGCTGAAGGGCACCGCGGGGCCGGGCGACGCGGAGCTCCGTACCCTGTGGCTGGGGTCTTCTGACAGCTGAAGGAGAATGGTGGCGCGGCACACGGCCCGTGATCTTCGGAGCGAAAACCGGTTCGAGGTTCTGCACGCTTTGTTCGAACTCGGGTCGTCCACCCGTCAGGAACTCGCCCCGCACACCGGACTCAGTCCGGCGACCGTGGCGACACTCGTCACCGAGTTCCTGTCCGAGGACGTGCTGCACATCGCGACCGTGGAGCGCAACACCGGAGGGCGGCCGCAAGAACGGCTCACCATCAATCCGGCCCGCGGCCGCATGGTCGGCGTCGACGTCGCCGAGACCTACGTCGACGCCACGGTGTACGACCCCGCGCCGAGCGCGCTCGGCAAGGGCGAGATCGCTCTCGACGAACACGAGAACGACCCGGACTACGTCGTCGACGGGATCGTCCGCGCGATCGAGGCGGCCGTCGGGTCCGGGGGTCCCGAGCGCGAGCGCATCATCGGCGTCGGCGTCAGCATGCCGGGGCACGTCCATCCCGGCGCGGGCGTCTCCGTCTTCGCCCCGAACTGGGACTGGCACGACGTCCCCATAGAGAGAATGCTGGACAAGAGCCTTCAGATCCCCGTCTACGTCGACAATCCGCTCAAGGCGGTCACCCTGTCCGAGATGTGGTTCGCTGCCGGGCCTCACCGTCGAGCCGTCCCAAGTGCCGGACAACGCGGTGGCCCTGGGCATGGAGGCCTTCACTCTGCAGCCGTTCCCCACCCGTCTCGGCCTGGCCAGCCGGGCCGGCACCCGGCCGCGAACGGTCCCCGATCACGGCGGCGAGCAGTCAGGGCACGGGCGGCCGTAGGGCGTTCGGTCACCCCGCGGCTCTGGAGTCCGCCCAGGGAGGGTTGGACCGCCCGATCAATCGCCTGGCCCCCGGTCAACGGGCGGCGGCGCGTCCCGCGGAGCCGGAAGCCTTGTTCCAAGGCCGGCGAGTGGGGACAGGGCCATCAGCACCGGGGACAGCATCATGCCCGCGGCCGCCGCCAGGAGGCTGGCGCGCAGCCCCCATTCCTGCGCGAGGAATCCGCCGAGCAGGGAGCCGAGCGGGGTCATCCCCATGCCGGCAAACGTGATCGTCGCGGCCGCGCGGCCCTGCATCCCGTTCGGAGTGAGTGTCTGCCGGACAGCCATGACGGTGACGTTCACCAACTGGCCGCCGGTTCCGAACACGAAGTTGACGGTGAGGAGCACGGGAATCGTCACCGCGGCGGAGCAGTGCAGCGGGGGCACACACAGCAGCACGCCGTCGCCGAGTGCCGCCGCGCACACGAGTACGGGACCGTACCCGAACCGTTGGGGCAGGCGGGCGGCCAACACGGAGCCCAGGAGCGCGCCGGGTCCCGTCGCCGCGAACGCCAGCCCGACGACGGTGCCCGACAGGTGCAGTTCGCGCGGCAGGAAGAGCAGATAGACGGTCATCGTGGCGGCGAAGGAGAACTGGAAGGCGGCCGAAGCCGGGCACACGGCCCGCAGCGAGGTGTCACGGATGACGAAGCGCAGGCATTCATGGATCCGCTGCCAGAGTCGAGGGGGACCTTCCGCATGCTTCGGCAACGGTTCGATCCGACGGATCCGCCGGATCGACAGGAACGAAAGCGCGAAGAACAGCGCGCTGGAGGCGGCGGCGATCGGTGCCGACAACAGGGACACCAACGCACCGCCGAGGGCGGGACCGCCGATCTGGGCCGCGGACCGGCTGCCCTCCAGCGCACTGTTTCCCCGCACCAACTGATCGCCTCGCACCGGCCGTACGAGAGACGTCTGGTGCGCCACGTCGAAGAGCACGGACAGGGCCCCGACGACGACGGCGACCACGAACAGCGCGGGCAGACCCAGCAGGCCCAGGACGGCGGCCACGGCGGTCGTGCCCAGGGCCGGGGTCCGGCCGATGTCCGTCAGCACCATCACGGTGCGGGCCCGCCACCTCTCCACGCAGGCGCCGACGAAGAGCGAGAGCAACAGGACCGGTGTCTGCCCCACCGCGCGCAGGATGCCCAACTGGCCGGCGCCGGCGTCGAGGTGCAGGACCGCGAAGAGCGGAAGGATCACCAGGCTTGCGTGTTCGCCCAGTTGGGAGGCCGTCTGCCCCACCCAGAGTCTGCGGAAGTCGTCGTCCCGCCACAGGCTTGGCGGAACGGGCCGACCGGAATCGGATTCAGCGCGGGAAGCGGAAGCCACGGGGATCCCTTGGGTTGGCGAAGAACGAGGCCCGCCACCCGGCGCCCGGAAGGCGCACCTGACGACTACCTTCCCAAGCCCGCCTTCGACACCATGCACAGGCTCGTCGAACGCCACAGCGTCTGAAAACGGCTGGTGCCGGACCTGGGTTCAGGCTCGGGTCTCCAAACCATTCCGTTAGCATGTTCGAACTCATGACGAGTGCTGTCATCGCCAGCCCTTCACCGTGAAACCATGCTATTCGGCACAAAGAGTGACCTATTCAAATAACATCTAACAAATCGGCCAAACCATTGATATCTATCGCATCACGGGTTTTTTCGCGAATAAACCGCAGAGGTAATCTCGCCGCGTGGCGCCAACCGCGGGCGATCTTGTGGGTCACGGCGGGCGTGGTGACCGCCGGCTTCCTCATCGTGCTGGAGATCACCGCGCGTGACTATGGTCTACCGGGACCGATCACCACGCAGGCGCAAGAGCTGATATACCCGCCCAAATCGGGTTTCCTGTTGTACTCCAGCATGGCGTTGATGATGGTGGTGTTCACCTGGCGGCAACGGTTCATCGCCACCGGCATCGCGATCGGCATCGACGTCGTCGTCCTGCTGGTGCGATGGGCGGTGAATTTCAAGATGACCGACGGTCACCCCTTCGGCAACGGCGCGTGGTGGGTGATTCTGGGCGTTGGGGTCATCGCTCTCACCCGCCGCACCGGCAGCGAACGTGTCCTGCTGCTGAAGGGCGTCGGGCTCGGCCTGCTGCTGGTGGCCGGCCGCAAGACGGGCGACACCTGGCTGCTCATCACCGCGAAGACCCGCCCGACGGTGCTCGACCAGTACGTGGCAACCGCCGACCACGCGCTGGGCAATCCGTCATGGCTGGTAGGCCGGATCGTCACGGCCGGCGGTCCGATCGGCACCCATGTTCTCGACGCCGTCTACACACTGCTTCCGGCGGCAGCGGTCGTCGTCGCGCTCTACGAGCTACGTAACGTGGGGAGCGAGCGCCGCTTCCCGGGCCATCATCTGGTGCGCACCTTTCTGGTGATCGGCCTCCTCGGACCGGGCATCTACATGATCTTCCCGGTGGTCGGACCGGTCTTCGCCTACGGCCCGGGCGCCTCCGGCACCGGCGGCCTGCAGTGGGCGGTGGCCGACTTGTGGCCGAACACGCCGCTGCCGATCGGTACTCCCCACCTGATGTCATACGACGGGGTCACCCCACGCAACTGCATGCCCAGCCTGCACACGGCGTGGGCTACCGCGATCTTCATCCATTCCCGCAAGGGCCCACGGATTCTGCGGTACGGAGGCACCTTCTGGCTGGTTGCCACGCTCGGCGCAACGCTGGGGTTCGGCTACCACTACGGCGCGGATCTCATTGCCGGCGTGGTGTTCACGTACACGATCGAGGCGGCGCTGCGCGCTTTCGACCGCGGCTGGGACCGGGCAGGAATCCAGCTGGTCACCTACGGTGCGATGGTCTTCGCCGCGCTCCTGGTCTCATATCGCTGTCTGCCGGTGGAGATGGCCCGACATCCGTGGGTGTTCGGACCACTGCTCCTTCTGGCGATGGCCTCGGTGGTCCACGGCTGCATGCGGAACACCAGGCTGTGGGATCCGAAGGCCGCACCGGCCAAGCAACCGGAACCGCAACTCGAAGTAGTTGTCTGAGTCGTGTCGCATCAGGGTGGGGGCTGAGCGCCTTTCGGGTGGCGTGGGCGGGCGAAGACCTCCAGCGGGGCGGCGCCCCGCGGGCCGAAGCGCGGTAGGTCCTGCCGGAACGAGAGGACTTCGGCCCGCCCCTGCGGCATGTTTCTGGTCGCAGAAGCATGCCGTTGCCGGTCACCCTCCGCGCTGAGCCCGCATCATGTCCCGGTACCAGTAATGGCTGGCTTTCGGAATCCGCCGCAGATCGTCGTAGTCGACGTAGACGAGCCCGAATCGCTTCGCGTATCCGTAGGACCATTCGAAGTTGTCCAGCAGGGACCAGCAGAAGTAGCCCTGGATGTCCACCCCCTTTGCCATGGCGTCCTGCGTCGCTCCCAGGTGGGCGTCGACGAATTCTATGCGGTCGAGGTCGTGCACATCGCCCGTCGAATCGATCACGTCGCGGTAGGCCGCGCCGTTTTCGGTGATGTATTCCGGAGGCAGTTCTCGATACTAGCCTCGATCTTGCATGACGGTCCGTCGGTTCTCCGGCGGGCCGTTTCTCTGTTGCGGGCTGTTTGTGGGAATGGTGGTGGCCCGGTTGTCGCGTCGGGTGGGCGCCGGGTTCCACTGCTCCGGTGGGGTGATGCTGTCCGCAGGGACTCGAAGGTGCTGGTCAGCCGGGGTTCGGCAGGGCTTGGAGCCGGTCGGCCGCTGCGGTAATCACGTCGGTCCAGGGCCAGTGCGCCGCGAGGCGGAGGTAGCGGCGGCGGCCGGTGGTGACGAGTTGTGCGGCGGCTGAGAAGAGGCGGAAGCGAAGCTTCTTCGGTTCCCAGTGGCGGGTCGTGCCGGTCAGGGCGAGCATCGGCATCCAGGCCAGCAGGTCCAGGGCGAGCTGGACGATCTCCAGCCAGATCTGGTTCTGCGCGAAGCCGTGCAGGGGAAGATTGCGCAGGCCGGTGGAGCGGGCGTCCCGGATGCGGTCCTCGCAGCGGGCGCGCTGGCGGTGGCGCAGTTCGAGCCCGGCGATGGCCTCGCCGGGAGTGTTGGTGGCAAAGCAGGTCAGGCGCATGCCGTCGGCGTCGGTGAAGCGCAACTGGGCTCCGGGGTGCGGGCGTTCCTTACGGACGATCAGCCGCATCCCCTTCGGCCACCCTTTCAGGCAGTCCCCGCCGATCTCGGCCACCCAGGCGCCGTCGCGGACCTCCCCGCCGGGCTCGACCGCCGGCGTCCAGGCCGATGCCGGGACCTTCAGCACAGCCTGGTGGATGGTGTCGGTGATGGTCATGCCGACCGAGTACGACAGCCACCGGCCCCGCGCCGCGAGCCAGTTGACGAACTCGTGGGTGCCGCCGCCGGAGTCGGTGCGGATCAGTGTGCGGCGCCCGCGCCGGAACCTCTTCGGGAGCTGCCCCATTGCGTGATTGTCGGCGGCTTTGCTGCCCGCTTCCCCGCCGCAACCCACCGCTCACCCCGCCCTTCACACCCCATATCTTCATCCTCATCCTCTGAGCACCCCGTCCAAGTCCACGGTCACCTGCCCGCCCTGGTCAGGGGCGGTGTCCCCGGCCAACGCCCAGACACGCTCGCGGACGTCGGCGCGGGCCCGGCGGATCGCGGTCAGCGCACCCTTCCCACTCGTGGCGAGTGTGTCGACCAGGCGGGAGACCGTCGGATCGGAGGCCACCGACCCGAACACGGCCGGCTCGGCTCGCAGCATGGCGACATCGGACAGACAGTCACCGCCCAAAGCCACCGCGAGCGCCACATCGAGCAGGATCTTGCCCGGATCATGCACCGCCCGCGCCTTGCGCCACGGCGCCAAGGCCGCCGATATCGCCGTATCCAGGCCGCTCTTGCGGACCGTTTCCACCAACAGCACGGCCCCGGCCTGCGAGACCGCTCCGCGGCCACCGCCCTCGACACGGACACGGGGGTATGACCCGCTACTCTTCTTCACCTGAGGAGTGCAGCTTTCCTGACGACGACATGGACCCTAGACAAGTCCCATCGTCCCAGGTCAGAGGCACTCCTCGCTTATTTGATCAAGCCTCGGACACCCGTACTCGTGAAAGCACCAGGCTAGTCCTTGAGCCAGCACAACAAACGGGTCAACGCGGCCGGTTCGACCGGTCAGCCCATCGCGGTGCGCGGCAGCTCTGCCGGCGGCACGTTCTGCGCATCGATGTCCGCCGCCGGCCGGAGTTCGGGTCCGGGTCCGCCGTGGGCGCGAACTTGGCGTAGGAGGGGCAATAGAAGTTCACACCGAGAAAATCGAGGGGTTGGCGGATGAGGGCCAGGTCGTCCGGAGCGCGAAAGCCGAAGTCACTGATCTCCGACCACACCTGGCGTTCCGGCAACGGCCAGGTACCGCCCAGGATCGGGTCGGTGAACGCGCGGTTCTGGAGCAGGTCGAGCCGCTCGGCGGCGGACCGGTCGGCCGGGTCCGCCGAGGCCGGCCTGACGTCGCTGAGGTTGAGGGTGATGCCGAACTTCTCCTCGCCCCGCCGCTGTGCCCTCATCGCCTGCACGGCGAGACCGTGCCCGACCATCAGATGGTGTGCGGCCGCCAGCGCGCCGTGCCCTTCCCGGGCGCCGGGAGCGTGTTCCCCCGTGCCCAGCCCGAGGAACGCGCTGCAGTAGGGCTCGTTGAGGGTCGTCCACCAGGTGACACGGTCACTCAGGGCGTCGTGCACCAGGGCGGCGTAGTCGGCGAAGCGCTCGGCGGTGTCCCGGTTGCGCCATCCGCCACGATCCTCCAGGGCCTGGGGGAGGTCCCAGTGGTAGAGCGTCAGTCAAGGCTCCACTCCCGCGTCGAGGAGCTCGTCCACCAGACGCCGGTAGAAATCCAGCCCCCGGGTGTTCGCCTGCCCGTGTCCCTCCGGCTGAATCCGGGGCCACGCCACCGAGAATCGGTACGAGCCCACTCCGAGGCCGCGAATCAGTGCGACATCTTCGCGGAACCGGTGGTAATGATCGGTCGCGATGTCACCGTTGTCGCCCCGGGCGGTGTTTCCCGGAGCATGGGAGAAGGTGTCCCAGATGGACTGACCGCGGCCGTCCTCGTCAACGGCGCCCTCGATCTGGTAAGACGCCGTCGACACACCCCACGCGCAATTTTCCGGGAACTTCCGGAAATCGTATTCTGAAGACAACGTGCAGACCTTTCTCTCGGAGTGGCACGCCAAAACTGACGCGCGACGAAGATCCGACATCCGGATTCTGGTGCTGCCCGTACGGGGCGTCGGCCGCGGCGTCGTTCGCGTCCTTGCCGCCGTCGCGGACCAGCACGGCCTGCGTCGCGACCGTGGTGTGCCGGAACAGCGCGACGATCGGGGGGCGCCGGCCGGTGTGCCGCTCCAGTGCGTCCTGGAGCTGGAACATCGCCAGCGAATGGCCGCCCAGGTCGAAGAAGTTGACGTCGGTGGGCACCTCCGAGACCTTCAGCACCTCGGCCCACGCCGCCGCGACCGCGGCCGCCGGATCATCGGCGAGGCCGGTCGCGGCTGCCGCCGCCGGTGCGGGTGGCGCGACGGGGCGAGGCTCGTCGGTACGTGACCGCAGCCGCGCGCGGTCGGTCTTGCCGTTGACGGTGCGCGGGAAGGCGTCGGGCACCTCGATCCTGGCGGGCACCATCGGCGCCGGCAGCGACCGCGCGAGCTGTCCCCGCAGGTCCCGGGAGGCGGGCAGCGAGGGCGCGAGCACGAACCCGGTCAGGCAGGTGCCCGTTGTGTCGGGCACGACGACCGCCTCGCGCACCCCGGGCAGCGCGCACAACCCGGCCTCCACGGATCCGAGTTCGATGCGGTGGCCGCGGATCTTGACCTGGTGGTCGCGGCGGCCCAGGAAGTCGAGGGTGCCGTCGTCGGTCCAGCGGACGAGGTCGTCCGTGCGGTACATCCGCGCGCCGGCCACCTCCGTGAAGGGGTCGTCGAGGAAGACCCGTGCGGTGGCCTCGGGACGCCCGAAGCAGCCGTGGCTCACGCCGGCACCGCCGATGAACAACTCACCTTCGGCGCCTCGCGGTACTGGGCGCAGCCGGTCGTCGAGCACGTACAGCCGTACACCGGGCACGGGTACCCCGATGGAGACGGGCCCCGGCGTGTTGTAACGACGGTAGCTCGCCCAGACCGTCGCCTCGGTCGGCCCGTATTCGTTGACCAGGGCCACCTGGCCGGTGACGCCGAGCCCGGCGGCCACCATCGCGGTGGACGGCGGCACCAGGATGAGCTGCGCCTGCGCTGCGCCATGGCCGTCCAGTTTCCGGAGTTCGCGGCGCGCTCCCAGCGGGGTGCCGGAGACAACGCGGCTGTCCGTCAGGTCATCGAGGCTCAGCGCGCCTCCCGCTGACGGCCTTCACGCCCTGGAGTCGATCTCCCCGAGCTGACCTGTGACAACCTTCACCTGGACGTTCTCCGGCGACTGACCGGCGCGTCCCCATCGATGGCCGGCCCGGTCAGTCGCCACGTGTGAGAACTGTACGAATCGTGACTCGTGTGGCCGATAGCCGTATCCTCGTCTATGCCGGACTTTTTGGGAAAAGTCATTGTCTCGGATGTGAGAGAGGCGAAGTGTGGTTCGGTCCGACGGGGAACCGATGGCGCCGGGGCGTGCTGCGGACGGCAGGGGGCCGGCCCGCTTTCGCGAGCGGTTTCTGCAGGGCGAGCCGGTCCAGGATGGCGTGCGCACGTCGATCCTGGGCTCGTGGCAACGCTGCCGCTCCCTGGGCCTGTCGCCGGGCCAGTCCGACCTTCCCTTCCGGGATGATTTCGAAGCGGACGGCCGGATCGTCCGCGCCGCGAAGCCGGTGCTCGACCGGCTGCAGTCCGGTTCTCGGGCAGCGAGCATCAACGTCTCCCTCGCCGACGGAACGGGACGGTCCTGCAGCGCCGTTTCGGCGACGTGTCGCTGGTCAGAAGCTCGCCGGCGATCCAGAGCGTCGCCGGGTTCGTGTTCGCCGAACGGTTCGCCGGTACCAACGGCATCGGTCTCGCCCTCGCGGAACGGCAGCTGATCAGCGTCTACGGCGCCGAGCACTTCGCGGAACGTTCGCAGGCGAACGCCTGCGTCGGCATTCCCGTCCGCGACCCGCTCAGCGGACGCATCGAGGGAGTCCTGTGCTTCGGCTATCCGCCCGTCGACGCGAGACGCCCGCGCTGGACGTCCGTGATAGCAAGGCGGCTCGGGCCGTCGAACGGCGGCTGCTGGCGCAGAGTTCGACGCGTGAGCGCGCTCTGCTGCGGGCGTACCTGGCCGCCGGAGCCGAAGCCGCCGACGGCCCGCGACCGCGGCATCGCGGTGCGACGAACCGGCCCTTGATCGGCGTCCTGGCGTGACCGGGCCGATCCTCAAGGAGAAGGCCGCCGAGCTGATCTCCTCGGCCGCAGCTGCGCAGCCGTCGATGTGCCCCTCCCCGGCGGCCGGCGGGTCACCCTGCTGAGCCGTCCGATGACCAGCCCCTCCGGGGTGGAGGGCGTCGTCGATCGAGGCCCTCCTCCCCGCACCGATTCAGGAGCGACCTCCCCTGCCGTCCTGCGCCGGTCCGACGAGCCGCGGGGCTCCCTGCCGCGCCTGCCGGCGCCTCGCCGGCTCACGGCTCGCGCCGCTCTCCGGTACCCGCTGACCACGCCGTTTCCGAGGCGCTGTCCGCGCCCGTCCGCGAAGCCGCGCCCGGTCAGGCCGCCGGGACGGCAGACAAGCGGCCGGCGTCACGGCGGCAACGGCCTCGCGGCCGCCGTCGCGGGCGACGCCCGGCCCCGAGCCGCAGCCCGCGGCCAGAGGGCTGGTGCTGATCGGGGAGCCGGGAGTGGGGTCGTACGCCGTGGCGGCCCGGCGCCGCCTGGAGCTGCTGTCCGAGGCCAGCACCCGCATCGGCACCACCCTGGACGTGAGCCGCACCGCCGAGAACTCGCCGAGATGGCCGTCCCGCGACTGGCCGACTACGTCACCATCGACCTCCCCGAGGCGGTGCTGCGCGGCGAGGAGCCGACCGACCCCTGCGGACCGGCCTGCACCGCACGGTGGTCCACGGCATCCGCGACGACTGCCCCTTCACCCCGGCCGGCAAGCGGATCGGCCTTCGGCCCGACGACTCCCCAGGGCCGTTGTCTGACCAGCGGACAGGCAGTGCTCGAACCCGACCTCAGGGCCGCCGCGGGCTGGCTCGCCCAGGACCCCGAGCACGCCCGGCACCTCTGCTCGGCCACGACGTCCACTCCCTCATCGCCGTACCCCTCCTCGCCCGCGGCATCGTCCTGGGCATCGCCAGCTTCTACCGCGCGCAGGACCCCGCCCCCTTCGGCGACGACGACCGCTCGCTGGCCCAGGAGCTCGCCGCCCGCGCCGCCTCTGTCCATCGACAACGCCCGCCGCTACACGCATGAGCGCACCATGGTCCTGGCCCTGCAGCGCAGACTGCTCCCGCACGGCCTGCCCGATCAGGACACCGTCGAGGTCGCCCATCGCTATCTGCCCGCCGAAGCCGACGTGGGCGGAGACTGGTACGACGTCATCCCCCTCTCCGGCACCCGCATCGCACTCTTCGTCGGCGACGTCGTCGGCCACGGCATGCTCGCCGCCGCCACCATGGGCCGGCTGCGCACCGCCGCGCGCAGCTTCGCCGAACTCGACCTGCCCGCGGACGAAGTCCTCGTCCACCTCGACAACCTCGTGGGTCGCCTGGACCGGGAGGACCCGTGGCGCGCCGAGGGTGCCGGCATCATCGGAGCGACCTGCCTGTACGCCATCTACGACCCGACCTCGCAGCGGTGCGTGATGGCCCGCGCCGGCCATCCTCCGCCCGCGCTGGTCCGTCCCGACGGCGCCGTCTCGTATCCCGACCTGCCGGCCGGACCCCCTCTGGGTCTCGGCGGTCTGCCCTTCGACGCCGTCGAGATCGACGCTCCCCGAGGACAGCCAGCTCGTCCTCTACACCGACGGACTGATCGAGGACCGGCACCGCGACGTCGACGTGGTCCTCGACCAGCTGCGCGAAACGCTGGCCGGTCACCCGGAGCGCGCGCCCGAGGAGACCTGTCAGGCGATCCTGGACGCAGTGGCACCCGCCCACCCGTGCGACGACATCGCCCTGCTCGTCGCCCGTACCCACGCCCTGGACCCCCGTCGGATCGCCACCTGGGACCTGCCCGCCGACCCGGCCGTCGTCAGCGAAGTCCGTGCGTCCGCCCTGCGGCAACTGACCGACTGGGGACTCGACGAGGCTGCGTTCGCCGCTGAACTGATACTGAGTGAGCTGGTCACCAACGCGGTCCGCCACGGCACCGGGCCCATCCGGGTACGGCTGCTGCACGACCGCACCCTGATCTGCGAGGTCTCCGACACCAGCAGCACCGCCCCGCACCTGCGTCGGGCGGCCTCCACCGACGAGGGCGGACGCGGCTTGTTCCTCGTCGCGCAGCTGTCGCAGACCTGGGGGACTCGCTATCTCTCGGAGGGCAAGGTCATCTGGGCCGAATGCGAGCTCGACGGCAGGTGAGGAGGAACCCGAGTTCGGGGACCGGCCCGCTGACCTGTTGGAGTCACAGCCAAGCCACAGCGAAAAGAATTGTCTGAAATGATGTAATTTGCTCGGCTAGTATCCCCTCGACCATCGGGCAGAAACCGCCAGGCCGACCCCCGGAGATGTCCGTGCACGACGCTCCCGACCCGTCCGCGAAGGCGACGGCGCCCTTCGAGGCGGAACCCCTGGTCCGCATCCGCGGGCTGCCAAGCGGTTCGGCGGCACCCTCGCCCTGGCCGAGGTCGACCTCGACATCCACGCCGGCAGCGTCCTCGCCCTCCTCGGTCCCAACGGCGCCGGAAAGTCCACGCTCATCAAGGTTCTCGCCGGCGTCCACCATGCCGACGCGGGGCAGATCACGGTGGACGGACACCCGCTCGGCGACCGATGCCGCCTCCCGCAGCATGTCCTTCATCCACCAGGACCTCGGCCTGGTCGAGTGGATGACGGTCGCCGAGAACATCGCCCTGGGCGCCGGCTATCCGCGCCGCGCCGGACTGATCTCCTGGCGGCGGACCCGCGAGCGCTGCGCCGAGGCGCTGGACATCGTCGCCGGACATCTCGACCCCGACACGCCGGTCGCCGACCTCGCCCCGCGCCGAGCGCTCCCTGGTCGCCATCGCCCGCGCACTGTCCACACGGGCGCAGCTCATCGTCCTCGACGAGCCGACCGCCAGCCTCCCGGCCGCGGACTGCGCCCGGCTCTTCGACGTCCTGCACACCCTGCGCGACCGAGGCCACGCCATCGTCTACGTCAGCCACCGGCTCGACGAGGTGTACCAGGTCGCCGACAGCTTCGCGGTCCTGCGCGACGGCCTCCTCGTCAGCCAGGGCCGCTCGCCGACCACGGCCCCGCCCGCCTCGTGCACGACATCGTCGGCCGAGGCACGACGGGCCACCGCCCCGCCCGGCCCCGGCCGCAGGGGCGAGCCGTACCTGGCCCTCACCGGCGTCAGGGCACCGCGGCACCGGACCGGTCAGCCTGGAGCTGCGCGCCGGAGAGGTCCTCGGCATGGTCGGCCTCACCGGGCGCCGGGCACATGGACCTGGGCCGCGCCCTCGCCGGCGCCCGGCCCCTCCTCGGCGGTCGCGGCCCTGCTCGACGGCCGGCCCGTACCGACCCGGATCGGTCGCCGCGGCCGTCGACCCGGGCGTCGGCCTCGTGCACCAGCAACCGCTCAGGAGGAGGGCTGCGCCCGCCGAACTGACCGTACGGGAGAACTTCCTGGCCAACCCGCGGCGGGACGGCCGGCCGGCGCGGCGCTGGATCAGCCCTCGCCGCGAGCGCGCCGAGGCCGCCACGCTGATCGAGCGGTTCGCGGTGCGCCCGGGCGACACCGAGGCGCCCATCGCCACCCTGTCCGGCGGAAACCAGCAGAAGGTCATGATCGGCCGCTGGCTGCGGGCGGAGCCGGCGGCTGCTGATCCTCGAGGAGCCGACCGCGAGAGTGGACGTCGGCGCCAAGGCGGCGATCTACCGCCTGCTCGACGAGGCGCTGGCCGAGGGCCTCGCGGTCCTGCTCATCTCCACCGACTTCGAGGAGGTCGCCGAGCGTGTGCCACCGCGCCCTGGTCTTCGTCCGCGGGTCGGTGACCGGCCGAACTGAGCGGCGAGGCCCTCACGGTCGCCGAACTCACCCGCGCCGCTTCGGCCATGCCCGCGCTCCGGAACGGGGACGGCCTCGATGACCGCCCAGCCGCCCCCGCCCCCGCCCCCGCTCCGGCCCGGTCGGGGCCGGGCGGGGCGGCTGCGCGGTCAAGGGGGGCACGTCATCGGCGCCTACGGCCTCCTGGCCCTCACCGCCCTGCTGTTCCTGGCCTTCTCGCTCGCCCTGCCGCGACACCTTCCCCACGCTGGACACCTCGACTCGATCCTGTCCAACCAGTCGATCCCGGCCGATCCTCGCGCTCGGCGCGATGATCCCCATCGTCACCGGCGAGTTCGACCTCTCCATCGGCTACGGACTCGGCCTGGCACACGTCATGGCGATGCAACTCATCGTCAACAGCGGCTGGCCCTGGCCGCTCGCCTGCCTCGCGGTGATCGCTCGGCGGGGCGGTCGTCGGCGTCCTCAACGGTGTCATCGTCGAGTTCGCCAAGATCGACTCCTTCATCGCCACCCTCGGCACCGGCAGCATGCTGTACGCCGTGCACCGGCTGGATCACCGACGGCGCCCGGATCGTCCCCGGACCGCAAGGCCTCCCGGCCGCCTTCACCGACCTCTACGACTCCACCGTTCCTCGGCCTGCCGGTCCCCGCCTTCTACGTCCTCGCCCTCGCCGCCGTCCTCTGTGGCTGCTGCTGGAGCGGCTGCCGCTCGGCCGGTACCTGTACGTCATCGGCTCCAACCCCCGCGCCGCCGACCTCGTGGGTATCCCCACCCGCCGCTACGATCTACGCCTTCGCCGGATCGGGGCTGATCGTCGGCTTCGCCGGTGTGCTGCTCGCCGCGCAGCAGCAGATCGGCAACCCGCAGCGTCGGCCTCGACTACCTGCTGCCCGCCTTCGTCGGCGCACTGCTCGGCTCCACCGCGATCAGACCCGGCCGCGCCAACGCCCTGGGCACCGTCGTCGCCGTCGCCATCCTCGCCATCGGCCTGGCCGGCATCGGTCAGCTGGGCGCCGAGTTCTGGGCGACCCCGCTGTTCAACGGCGGCACGCTGCTCCTCGCCGTCGGCCTGGCCGGATACGCCGCCCGCCGCCGTCTGCGCAGCGGCGCCGGCGCGGCCACGCGACGCACCGGCCACGCCGCCCGGACCACCGTCCTCCTGGACGCAGGACGGCGGCCCGACCGGCACCACGCCGTCGACCCACGCCCGGATCCCGCCTCCGCCCCAGGCCGCATCCATCCCGCTCGTCCCGCCGCAGGAGCCCCGTGCACGGCAACCGCAAGCCGCACTCACCGTCGCCCTCAAGGCAGCCCCGCCTGTCGTCCTGCGCCGTAGCGGCCACACGTGCCCTCGGCCGGCTGCCATCGCGGCTCGCTCGGGCGGCGCGAGCGGAGTCCCCGACCGGGGCCGCGAGCCGGCTGCCCCGCCGTCCTGGCAGGGCCCGAGGCGGCCGTCGCGCGGGCCGAGGCAACCGACGCTCCCTGGGACGGCCCGACCAGCGGCCCCGCGGCGGTGGCCGGCAAGACGATCGTCTACGTCGCGCAGACCATGACCAACCCCGGTGTCGCGGGCGCCGCGAAAGGCGTGCAGGAGGCCGCGCGGGCCATCGGCTGGAAGGTCCGGGTGATCGACGGCCAGGGCACCCCCGCCGGCATCCAGGCGGCCTTCAGCCAGGCCGTCGCCCTCAAGCCCTCGGGCATCGTCATCGGCAGGCTTCGACCCCAACTCGACAGCGCAGCAGGTCGCGCAGGCCAACGCCGCAGCGCATCCCGCTCATCGGCTGGCACGCCGTCGCCGCTCCCGGCCCCAGCAGGAACCCGAGCTCTTCAGCAACGTCACCACCCGGGTCGAGGACGTCGCGGAGCATCAGCGCCGACTGGATCATCGCCACTCCAACGGCCATGCCGGAGTCGTCGTCTTCACCGACGCCTCGATCCCGTTCGCCAGGGGCAAGTCCGAGCTGATCAAGAAGGAGCTCGCCACCTGCTCCGGGCGTGAAGCTGCTGCGAACGAGAACATCCCGATCGCCGGACGCCAGCAGCCGCACCCCGCAGGAGGTCTCCTCGCTGCTCTCCCGCTTCCGGGACCAGGTGGACCCACTCCGTGGCCATCAACGACCTGTACTTCGCCGACGCCGCCCCCGCGCTGCCGCGCGGCGCGGCAAGAAGGGCTGCGGCGCCCCCTTCAACATCGGCGCCGGCGACGGCGACCCCTCCGCCTTCCAGCGCATCAACAGCAGGCAGTTCCAGGCCGCCACCGTTCCCGAGCCGCTGGCCCAGCAGGGCTGGCAGATCGTCGACGAGTTCAACCGCGCCTTCTCCGGCCAGCCCGCCAGCGGCTACATCGCCCCCGGTCCACATCGCGACGGCCGGCCAACAGCGACGGCGCCACGCACCTGGGACCCGCCGGGCTACCGCGAGGCGTACCGGAAGATCTGGAACAGGTGACGGCCCCGCCCTCCGACGCGCGCTCTAGGCGTATTGCGGGGCGAAGGAGAGCAGTTCGTCCGCTCCGGGCCGCACCAGAGTGCAACTGTTCTCGGGGACCTCGTTCCAGGCGCCGGGCAGATCACCCAGCGGCTCGGACACGATGAGGCGGGTCTCGTCCGAGACCTCACGCAGGAACGCCAGGTCGGGGTGGAGCGCCCGCAGAGCCACCGGCACAAGGGATCGGCAATCCCAGGGTCGTACGCGTGGCCGTTGATCGCCACACGCGGGCCACGCCACCGCCCCGGTCCGATGCCGAGGAAGCGCGCAGAGTTCCCGACCAGAGCCAGGGCCTACGGCGTTTTGTCCGGGCCCGGACGGGCCGGCACCCTCTCACGGCTCTGGCGGACCGTGCCGGGCGCCCTCGCCATGCCCGGCGGAACGAGGAACTCGAACTCGGGCCGGTCCCACAGCACAGCGGGCGGGTTGGCGGACGCGGTCCCGGTGTGCACCGCGCCCACGCTGCGGTAGAAGCCCTCGGCGGGAGGATGCGACACCACCCGGACGCGGTCCAGTCCGGCGGCGCGGGCCTCGGACTGCAGGTGGGCGACGAGCAGCCGTCCGATGCCACGCCCCTGCGCTTCGTCGGCGACGAACAGCAGGTCGAGCTCCGGTGGGGCGAGGACGAGCGAGTAGAACCCGAGGACAGGGCCTTGCTGCTCGCCGGCGGCGACGGCTGCGAAGACGCGGTGGGTCTCGATGTAGTCGGGACCGACCCGGTAGTCCGCGACCATGGCCGCGTACCGTCCTTCGTAGGCGCGCGAGCCCCGCACCAGCCGCGTGAGCCGTTTGGCGTCGCGCGCGACGGCCCTGCGCACCGTGACCGCCTCACTCCTGGGCGTAATGCTCGAATTCATCAGCAGAGTATTACGTACCAGGATGCGCGCGTGCGCGGCGGGTCCCGCTGACCAGATCTGCCGTGGGGAGGTGATCCCCAGCCGGTCGTCTCAGCGACCGGCTGGGGCAGGATCGAGAGCGCACTTACGCAATGAGGGGTTCGACGATGGAATACCGGCACCTCGGCAACAGCGGCGTGATCGTCAGTGAGATCGCCTACGGCAACTGGCTGACCCACGGCTCGCAGGTCGAGGAGGAGGCCGCCGCCGCTTGCGTGCCGCTCTCGACGTGGGCATCACGACGTTCGACACCGCTGACGAGCGTCCCTGAGCCCACGGAGCAGGGGCAGCGAGCCCTCGGAGGCGGGTCAGCGCCCGTCGCGAAGGGGCTGCTCCAGGTGGGAGGCCAGGACCGCGGCCTGAACCCGGCGTTGCACGCCCAGTTTGGCCAGCAGACGGGAGATGTGGTTCTTGACGGTCTTCTCCGACAGGTAGAGCTTCCTGCCGATCTCGCGGTTGGTCAGGCCGTCGCCGATCAGAGCCAGGATGTCCCTCTCGCGCGGTGACAGGCTTGCCAGCTCGGACGGCACGGACGGGCTGTCCGCGGGGTCGGCTCGCAGCGAGCACATCAGGCGGGCCGTGGTCGCGGGATCCAGCATCGACTGGCCCGCGGCCACCGTGCGAACGGCCGAGACCAGGTCGGACCCCTTGATCTGCTTGAGGACGTAGCCGGAGGCCCCGGCCATGATGGCGTCGAGCAGGGCCTCCTCGTCGTCGAACGAGGTCAGCATCAGACAGGCGAGCTCCGGCACCCGGCTGCGCAGTTCCCGGCAGACGGAGATGCCGTCGCCGTCCGGCAGCCGCACGTCCAGGACGGCGACGTCGGGGCGCAGCGCCGGGCCTCGCGCGAGCGCGTGGTCGACGGTGCCCGGCATCGCCGACCACCGAGATGTCCGGCTCGGCGCCGAGCAGGTCGGCCAGGCCGCGGCGGACGACCTCGTGGTCGTCCAGCAAAAACACCCGGATCGGGTTCTGCTCGGTGAAAGTACGGCGCTCTGGCATGGCGGACCCCTTGTTCCCCGGGAGGACAGGCTGCGAGCTGCCCCTGACGCCGATCATCACTCGCCCGGACCGAACGCACCAGGGCCGACCGGCCCACTCACGCGGGTGAAGCGGCGGCTCCTGCACGCCAAGGATCACAGGCGGGCAGGCAGGCGGCCCCTCGGGGGCAGGCCCCCGCCGCGTACGGCGACGCCGTCAGGCATGCCGAATGCCGGTGAGCGACCCTCGTCGGCGGGGCCGTGGTCGGTCTCGCGGGCGCGCAGGCCATGAGCGGCGCTGTACCCGGCGTGGGCGGGCCGCGCCGTTCTGCCTCCGCCCGGAGTCTCCGGCAGGTTCATGAAGACCGGAGTTCCCGGCCGGTTCATGAAGAACTGACGCTCTTGCTGCCTGGTGCGGGCGCGCCCTTCGGCTGGGCCGGCTCGCTGTGGCGGGTGAGGTCGAAGTCCACGTCCACGACGCCCTCGACGGCCCGGACCAGCCGTGCTGCGACCGGCACCAGCGAGGTGTCCCGTACCTGGCCGACGAGCTTGACGACGCCGTCCAGCACGTCCACGCGGATGCTCGCGTTCGGCGCGGGGAACAGGGGGAGACGACCTCGCGCCGTACCTCTTCGGCGATCTCGTCGTCGGTGCGCAGGAAGATCTTGAGCAGGTCGCCGCGGCTGACGACGCCTTCGAGCAGGCCCACGGCGTCTACCACGGGGAGCCGCTTGACCTTCGCCCGCGCCATGGTCCGGGCGGCTTGGGCGAGGGTGGCGTCCGGGCGGACCGTGAGGACGGGGGAGGTCATGAGTTCCTCCGCCGTCACCGCGCCGGCCTTCGCCAGATCGGACAGGCGGCGCAGTCGGGCGGTGGGGGTTCCCCCGGCCGAGCGAAGCTGAGGATCGCTGTCGCGGAACTCCTCCTTGGGCAGCAGGTCCGCCTCGGAGACGACGCCGACGACACGGCCCTCACCCTCGATCACGGGCAGGGCGCTGATCTTCCAGTCCTGCATCAGCTGCACGATCTCCTTGACGGTCGCTCCGCGGCCGACTGCCGCGACGGTGTGGGTCATCACATCGCTGACGATGTGCGGGGTGCCGTGCATGGCCACTCCTTCGTCTTCGTCGCTGTACGAGGGTTTGGGTCAGACGGTGCTGCCGGCGCCGTACGGGGCGTACAGGTCCAGCAGGCGCGTCCTCGCCGAGCGCAGGCGGTGGGCGAGGGTCTGGCCCACCCACTGGCTGACCTCGCTGCCCAGGGCGGGGTCGTCCCGGCACATCGACCGGACGGCCGCGGCGTCGAACTCGTAGGCCCGTGTCGGTGTGGTCGCCTCCGCACCCAGGTGCCACACATGCGGTGCGAAGAGCCAGGACCAGCCGACCAGCTCGTTGTGCCCGAGACTCTCGATGACGGCCGGCCGACGGCCGGGCACACGCATGTCGAGCTCGATCCTGCCGGTGCGGATGATCCAGAAACGGTCGGCACGCGCGCCCTCTTCGAACAGGCGCGTCCCCTCGGGGATGGACACTTCCTGGGCGGCGCTCATGAGCCGCTGACGGTGTTCCGCCGACAACGAGCGCAGCATGGTGGGGGTGGGCGAACTGTTCATGGCCGGCCTTCGCGGAGGGGGTGCTGACTTCCAAGGCCAGCGTGTGCCTGGTCCTCCCGGCGGGCCATGGGCCACCTGGTCCATCGACCGGGCCGTTCGGTACCGAATGGGTGACCGAGGGCGTCCGTGAGCCCTCAGGGCCGGGCCGGCCGGCCTACTGGCGGGCGAGCCATGCGCGGTACGCGGCCACGGCCGTCGGGAGCGTCGGGAAGATCCGGGCCTTGCCGACCGAGTCCGTCAGGCCGTACGCCTCCAGATCGTCCAGGATTTCCTGCTTCACGCGGGCCAGCGCGAACACGATGCCGCGGCGGGTCAGTTCGCGGCGCAGTTCGTCGACCGCGTCGAGGGCGGTGATGTCCACCTCCACATTCGCCTCGGTGTTGAGGACGAACCAGCGGACCGGTTCGCTCTGTTCGTCGACGCTCGCCAGGGCGCGGCGCCGGAAGTCCTCCGCGTTGGCGAAGAACAGCGGAGAGTCGTAGCGGTAGACCAGCAGACCGGGGATCGTGCGGGCCTGTGGATAGTCGTCGACGTCGTGCATACCGGCCACGCCGGGCACCAGGCCCTCGACGGCGTCGTGCGGTCGCGCCACCCGGGTCAGCAGTTCGGCCACCGACAGACCGACGGCCACGATCACGCCGTACAGGATGTCCAGGGCGAGCACCCCGGCGAGGCAGCCGAGAGCCAGGAAGAACTCCCGGCGGCGGAAGGACGCCAGCCGTCCGAAGCCCGCGAGGTCGATCATGCGGACCGCGGCGTAGACGACGAGCGCGCCCAGTACCGCGGAGGGTGTGCGGGTCAGCAGCGGGCTCAGGAAGAGCAGCACGCCGAGCACCGTCGCTCCGGCCACCAGGGAGTACGCCTGACTGCGGGCGCCCGCCGACGAGGCGAGGGCAGTGCGGCTCGCGCTGCTGCTCACCGGGAAGCCGTGCAACGCGCCGGCGCCGAGGTTGGCCGTGCCCAGGGCGAGGAACTCCTGGTCGGCGTCGAGACCGGGGCCGTCGTCGTCACGGCGGCGGAAGGCTCGCGCGGTGAGGATGAAGTCGGTGTAGGCGACCAGGAGCACACCGAGCGCGGGCAGCACGAGAGACGGCAGTTCACCCAGGTCCGGGACGGCGAGACCCGGCAGACCGGAGGGGACCTCGCCGATCACCTTGAGCCCGTACCGGCCGTCGAGGTCGAAGGCCGGTACGGCGGCGGTGCCGAGAACGACGGTCACCAGCGGACCGGGCACGGCGGGAAGGTAACGGGCCGTCACGAAGAGGAACACGAGTGCGGCGGCGGAGAACACGACGGTGGCGGGGTGCGCGTCCGGCAGATGAATGACGAAGGACCACAGCTGGGGGAAGAACTCCGCACCGGTCGTCCGCACTCCGGTGAGTCGGGGCAGCTGGTCCACCAACATGATGAGCGCCACGCCCGCGAGGTATCCGATCAGTACGGGGCGGGAGAGCAGGTCCGCGAGAAAGCCCAGCCGAACCGCCCGGGCCACCAGGCACAGCAGTCCGACCGTGACCGCGAGGGCCGCCGCCAGTGCCGCGTAGCGCGCCGGGTCCCCGGAGGCGAGCGGTGCGACCACGGTGGCCGTCATGAGAGCGGTCGTGGACTCCGGGCCGACCGACAGCAGGCGCGAGGAACCGAACAGGGCGTACAGCGCGAGCGCCGGGAGGATCGCCCACAGACCGGCCACCGGTGGCAGCCCGGCCACGGCCGCGTAGGCCATGACCTGCGGTACGAGGTAGGCGGCCACGGTCGTACCGGCGAGCAGGTCACCCCTCAGCCACGAGCGCCGGTAGCCGAGGAGGGAGACCAGCCCGGGAGCCAGGCGCTGCCACCCCGGGACGTGTCTGCCCGAGCCTTGGGACATCTGCCGCCTTCCGTCGTCTGACGTCATGGTCCACCGGTGCGGGACCGGACGCGAGAACCACCACGACCCCTCCGCGCGTCCGGTGCGCCGAACCGGGCCCAACGGTCTCTGAAAGCAGGGCCGTTCAGCCCCATGCCCGCAAGACCTTCGGCATCCGGTGCCGCCCGGTGCGTGGGGCGAGAGTGAGGGGTCAGGCAACGACCCGGCCCCTCGAAGGGGATCACACCCATGGCCGGGCACGAGCACCCTCACCGCGGCTACGGCTTCCCGGCCGTGCCGCCGACCGCGTGAGGAACGGCGAGCCCCGCCACGGGCCCGCCGCGCGGAGCCGTGCGGCGGGCCGTTCGGCCCTCATCCGGGACCAGTGGCCCCTGCGCAAAGAACGCCCTGCACACGACGCTGGAATCGGATCCCTCGCCGCAGGAGGTGGAGATCATGCTCCGCACCATCACCGTAGGCCTCGACGGCTCCTCCGAGAGCCGGGCCGCCGCGGAATGGGCGGCCCGCGAAGCGAAGATGCGCGACCTGCCGCTGAAAGTCGTCCACATCTGGGAGCCGGTGCCGGAGCCCATGGCTCAGGCCCCGCTCCTGGGAACCGAGACCTTTCAGCACTGGACCGAGAAGATCCCCCGCGAGGCCGCCGAGGGCATCGGCCTGCGCCACCCCGGCGTCACGGTGACCAGCGAGCACGTCGCCGGCCGCCCGAGCGAGGTACTGGCCGAGGCGGCCAAGACCGCCGAACTGCTTGTCCTGGGCTCGCGCGGCCTCGGCGGGATCAGCGGATTCATGCTCGGCTCCGTCGGCCTGTCCGTCATAGCGCACGCCGAACGCCCCGTGGTGCTGGTCCGCGCGCTGGAGCAGACCGCCGACGAGCACGAGATGGACCCGGCGGGGATTCCGTCCGCCGCGACGCCGTTCCGGCCCGTCGTGCTCGGGCTCGACGTCGAACGCCCGGATCCGGCACCGATCGAGTTCGCCTTCGACACCGCCGAGCGCCGCGCCGCGTCCTTGAGAGTCGTCCACGGCTGGAACCCGCCGCCCTACCACGCGTACGGCGCGCCCGCCGATCCCGCGCTGCACGACGCGCTGGCCCTGAGCGAGTCCGCGGCCCTGGCCGAGATCCTGCGGCCCTGGCGGCAGAAGTTCCCGGACGTGACGGTCGTCGAAGAGTCCCGCTTCGGCAGCGCGGCCTTCCATGTCGTGGACGCCTCGCGTGCGGCCTCCCTCGTCGTCGTGGGCCGGCGGATCCGCCGCAGCCCGTTCGGCGCCCACATCGGTCATGTCACGCACGCCGTCCTGCACCACTCCACCGCCCCCGTCGCCGTCGTCCCCCACGACTGACCCGTCCCGAGGAGAAGAGATACATGAAGGCAGCGGTCGTACGAGCACTCGGCGAGCCCCTCGTCATCGAGGAGCGCCCCGATCCGGAGCCCGGCTCCGGACAGGTCCGCGTCCGGGTGGAGGCGTGCGGGCTGTGCCACACCGACATCCACGCCGCCCGCGGCGACTGGCCGGTCAAGCCGAACCCGCCGTTCGTTCCCGGTCACGAGGGCGTGGGTCTGGTGGAGGCGCTCGGTGAGGGCGTGACCCATCTGTCCGTCGGGCAGCGGGTCGCCGTGCCCTGGCTCGGCAAGGCGTGCGGGCGGTGCGAGCACTGCCTGTCCGGCTGGGAGACGCTGTGCGAGCAGCAGATCAACACGGGTTACGGCTGCGACGGCGGCTACGCCGAGAAGATGCTCGCCTGGGCCGACTTCGCCCAACCGGTGCCCCAGGGCGTCACCGCCATGGACGCTGCCCCGCTGACCTGCGCCGGCCTGACGACGTACAAGGCGCTCAAGGTCGCCGGCGTCCGGCCCACCCAGCTCGTCGCGATCTCGGGCGTCGGCGGGCTCGGGCACCTGGCGGTGCAGTACGCGAAGATCGCCGGCGCGCGGGTCGCCGCGATCGACGTCACCGGCGAGAAGCTCCAACTCGCCTCGGAACTGGGTGCCGACCTCGTCATCGACGCCCGCGAGGACGACGTGGGCCAAACGCTCAAGCGGTACGGCGGCGCACACGCGGCCATCGCGCCCGCGGTGGACGACGCGGCCTTCGAGGCGGTCAACTCCGGGCTGCGGCGCGGCGGGAAGCTGGTCATGGTGGCCATGGCGGCGCACGGTACGGTCCGGGTGCCCGTCTTCGACACCGTCCTGAACGGTACCTCCGTGATCGGCTCGATCGTCGGCACCGGGCAGGACCTCGCCGAAGTCTTCCAGCTGCACGCGGCCGGGCACACCAAGGTCATCCACCAGGCCCGTCCCCTCGTCTCCGTCAACGACTCCATCGACGAGGTGCTGCGCGGCGAGGTCAAGGCCCGCATCGTGTTCGACCTGAGCGCGGGACGGTGATGACGATGACGGAACTGCCTGTGGTCGTAGGTGTGGACGGCTCCGAGCCGAGCCTGCGGGCCGTCGACTGGGCGGCCGACGAGGCCTCCCTGCGGGGGGCGACGCTGCGTCTGGTGTACGCCTCCCTCTGGGAGCGGTACGAGGGTGCCGCGCTCGCGGGAGACCTCGGCAAGTCGTCCGAGCAGGCCAAGGCCGAGGACATCGTGAGGGTCGCGGAACAGCGGGCCCGCCTGCGCCATCCCGACGTCAAGGCCGTAACCGACGTGCTGCCCGAGGAACCCGAGTACGCCCTGGTCCGTGAGGGACGCCACGCCGCCGCGCTGGTGCTCGGCAGCCGCGGTCGCAGCGGGGTCGCCGAGGTGCTGCTGGGCTCGGTCGGCCTGGCCGTCGCCGCCCACGCGGACTGCCCGGTGATCGTGCTGCGCGGCAGCCATGACAACCAGGTTCGCTCCGGAGCGGGCGGCCGGGTCGTTCTCGGCGTCGGCGAACGCGGTACGGACTCCGCCGCGCTGCGTTTCGCCGTCCAGGAGGCCAGGATCCGCGAGGCGACCCTGGACGGGGTGCGGGCCTGGCGGTGCCCCGCGCACGAGAGCACCGACCACCCCCTGCTTGCCGGGGAACCCGCCAGGCTGCACGAACAGCAGGCCGCCGAGATCCTGGAGCAGGCCCTGAAGGACGCGCCCGCGGATGTCGAGCTGCGCCGGCGCACGGTGGAGGGCCCGGCCCGCGGAGTGCTCCTGGCCGCCTCGCACGATGCCGACCTGCTGGTGGTCGGGGCCCGGCGCAGCCCGACACACCTGGGGCTCCGGCTGGGGCGCGTCGCCCACGCGGTGCTGCACCACGCCGACTGCGCTGTCGCGGTCGTACCCGAGCGGGTGTGAGCGGGGTGGCCGGCCGTTCAGACGCTCGCCGCGTGGTCGGGGACGTAGGTCTGCAGATCGCGGGACGGGCGCACATAGCCGGTCGACTCCGGCCGCTTCGGCAGCCGAAGCACGGGCGGGGGAGCATCGCTGTACGGCAGGGAGCCAAGCAGGTGGGCGATCATGTTCAGCCGGGCCCGGCGCTTGTCGTCGCTCTCGACCACGTACCACGGCGCCTCGCCGATGTCCGTGTGCACCAGCATCTCGTCCTTGGCCCGCGAATAGGCCTCCCAGCGGGTGATCGACTCAAGATCCATCGGGGACAGTTTCCAGCGCCGCAGCGGGTCCTCCAGACGGCGCCGGAAGCGCTCCTGCTGCTCGGTGTCGCTCACCGAGAACCAGTACTTGCGCAGCAGGATCCCGTCCTCGACCAGCATGCGCTCGAAGATCGGGCACTGGCGGAGGAAAAGCTGGTGCTCCTCCCTGGTGCAGAAGCCCATCACCCGCTCGACCCCGGCCCGGTTGTACCAGGACCGGTCGAACAGCACGATCTCACCGGCGGCCGGCAGCTGCTCGATGTAGCGCTGGAAGTACCACTGGGTGTGCTCGCGCTCGGTCGGTTTCGGCAGTGCCGCGATCCGCGCCACGCGCGGGTTGAGGTGTTCGGCGACCCGTTTGATGGTGCCGCCCTTGCCCGCCGCGTCCCGTCCCTCGAAGACGACGACCAGCCGGGCACCCTCCGCCCGCACCCACTCCTGCAGCTTCACCAGCTCCGTCTGCAGGCGCAGCAGTTCCCGCTCGTACGCCTTGCGCGGCAGCCTCGCCGCATTCTTGCCGGCCATGCCGCCTCCACGCCCGATGACCTACGCCACTGACATCCGGAGCCACTCATGCCCACGGTCGAACACCAGGACGCCACGGTACTTTCCGACGAGGAACTGCGCACCCTGAACGCCCACTGGCGGGCCGCGAACTACCTGACCGCCGGACAGATCTATCTGATGTCCAACCCGCTGCTCACCGAGCCGCTCAGGGCTGAGCACATCAAGCCCCGGCTGCTGGGCCACTGGGGCACCTCACCCGGCCTCAACCTCGTGTACACCCACCTCAACCGCGTGATCAAGGCGCGCGGGCTCGACGCTCTGTGTGTCTGGGGGCCGGGGCACGGCGGGCCGGCCGTGCTCGCCAATTCGTGGCTGGAGGGCACCTACGGCGAGACCTACCCGGACGTGCCGAGGGACGGGGAGGGCATGGCCCGGCTGTTCCGGCAGTTCTCCTTCCCGGGAGGGGTGCCCAGCCATGTCGCCCCGCAGACGCCCGGTTCCATCCACGAGGGCGGTGAACTCGGCTACTCGCTGGCACACGCCTACGGAGCCGCCTTCGACAACCCGGACCTGCTGGTCGCCTGTGTGATCGGTGACGGAGAGGCGGAGACCGGGCCGCTGGCCGCCTCCTGGCACTCCAACAAGTTCCTCGACCCGGTGCACGACGGCGCGGTGCTGCCGATCCTGCACCTCAACGGCTACAAGATCGCCAACCCGACGGTGCTCGCCCGGCTCCCGGAGGCCGAACTGGACGCCCTGCTGCGGGGCTACGGCCACGAGCCGATCCATGTGAGCGGCGACGATCCCATGCAGGTGCACCGGGCCATGGCCCGGGCGTTCGACGACGCGCTGGAGCGCATCGCCGTGATGCAACAGACCGCCCGCGAGGACGGCGTCGCCGAGCGCGTGCACTGGCCGATGATCGTGATGCGCACCCCGAAGGGCTGGACGGGCCCCGCCGAAGTCGACGGGGTGCCCGTCGAGGGGACCTGGCGCGCCCACCAGGTCCCGCTCGCAGGGGTCCGCGAGAACCCGGAGCATCTGCGCCGGCTGGAGACCTGGCTGCGCTCGTACCGGCCCCAGGAGCTCTTCGGCACGGACGGACGCCCCGTCGCCGACGTTCTCGCCTGTGTCCCCGACGGCTCGAAGCGGCTCGGCGCCTCTGCGCACGCCAACGGCGGCCTGCTCGTGCGGGACCTTCCCGTCAGGTCCCTGGACGACTTCGCCGTACCGGTCGACAAGCCCGGAACCACCCTGCACGAGCCCACCCGCGTCCTCGGAGACCTCCTCGAGAAGGTCATGGAGGACACGTGGCAAAGGCGCGACTTCCGTGTTGTCGGGCCGGACGAGACCGCCTCCAACCGGCTGCAGGCCGTCTACGAGGCCAGTGGGAAAGCCTGGCAGGCGCAGATACTCACGGTCGACGAACACCTGGACCGACACGGCCGGGTGATGGAGATCCTCTCCGAACACCTCTGCCAGGGCTGGCTGGAGGGCTACCTCCTCACCGGACGACATGGTCTGTTCTCCTGCTACGAGGCCTTCGTGCACATCGTCGACTCGATGGTCAACCAGCACATCAAGTGGCTCAGGACATCGCGGGAGCTGCCGTGGCGCGCGCCCATCGCCTCCCTCAACTACCTGCTGACCTCCCATGTGTGGCGCCAGGACCACAACGGGTTCTCCCACCAGGACCCCGGCTTCGTCGACCACGTCCTCAACAAGAGCCCCGAGGTCGTACGGGTCTACCTGCCGCCGGACGCCAACACCCTGCTGTCGGTGGCGGAGCACGCACTGCGCAGCCGGGACTACGTCAACGTGATCGTGGCAGGCAAGCAGCCCTGCTTCGACTGGCTGTCCATCGACCAGGCCCGCGCCCACTGCGCACGCGGTGCCGGTATCTGGGACTGGGCCGGCACGGAGAACGGCGGCGAGCCCGACATCGTACTCGGCTGCGCCGGAGACGTACCCACCCAGGAAGTGCTGGCCGCCGCGCAGCTGCTGCGCCGCCATCTGCCCGAGCTCGCCGTCCGCGTGGTCAACGTGGTCGACATGACCCGCCTGCTGCCGCGCGAGGAACACCCGCACGGGATGAGCGACTTCGAGTACGACGGCCTGTTCACCGCCGACAAGCCGGTGATCTTCGCGTACCACGGCTACCCGTGGCTCATCCACCGCCTCGCCTACCGCCGCACCGGCCACAAGAACCTGCACGTACGCGGCTACAAGGAGTCCGGCACCACGACCACGCCGTTCGACATGGTCGTCCGCAACGACCTCGACCGCTACCGCCTGGTCATGGACGTCATCGACCGCGTTCCCGGCCTGGCCGTGCGCGCCGCCGCGGTGCGCCAGCAGATGGCCGACACCCGCACCCGTCACCAGGCCTGGATCCGCGAGCACGGCATGGACCTGCCCGAGGTCGTCGACTGGACCTGGACCTGAGCGCCCCGCGCGGGATGCAGGGACCCAGGGACCATCAGCGGCGCCCAGGGCCGATCGGCCCTGGGACCGCCCCCGTGCAGCCCTAGGGGCCGCGCTCCGGCCCGCCGGACGATCGAAGTGCCGAGAGTCACTGGCTGCCCCGACTGTGAAAGGAGGCGGACCACCATGACCGACACCGTGTTGGTCACCTACGGAACGACGAACGGGTCCACGGCGCGGATCGCCGAAGCCGTCGCCGATGTCCTGCGCAAGGCCGGGCTGAGCGCCGAGTTGCTGCCGGCCCGGTCCGTGACGAGCGTGGCGCCGTACGACGCCGTCGTGGTCGGCGGCGGGCTCTACGCGGGACGCTGGCACAAGGACGCGCGGCGGTTCGTCCGCCGTCACAGCGGCGAACTCGCGAAGCGCCCCGTGTGGTTCTTCAGCAGTGGCCCGCTCGACGCCTCGGCCTCCGAGCGGGACATCCCGCCCGTGCGGGGCGTGCAGCGGGCGATGACCCGCCTGGACGCCCAGGGCCACGTCACTTTCGGAGGGTGCCTCGAGGAAGGCGCCAAGGGACGCGTGGCCGGGATGATCCTCCGCTCCGGAAAGGGCGGAGACTTCCGGGACTTCGGCGTGATCGAGGCATGGGCGGCCAGCGTCGCGGATGCCCTGACACTCGCGTAGGAGGCAGTGGACGGGAAGGGAATGCCCGGCACCTGCTGACCGGCCTCGATACCTGGTTCGAAAGGGGCATCGGGGCCGACAGGGTCGGCGGAAGGGCCGGACGGCCCAAGCGGTGCCGACGACCACCGGACAGGCTGGGCCTGTGGGGAAACCTCGGCACTCGAGCGCAGGACGGTGAGGAGTGACATGAAAGGCTACGTGTTCCACGGCCCCGGGACCTCCGCCTGGGAGGAGGTCCCGGACCCCGCCGTCAAGGAGCCCACCGACGCGATCGTGCGGGTGGACACGGTCACCATCTGCGGGACGGACCTGCACATCCTCAAGGGCGACGTGCCCGAGGTACAGCCGGGCACCGTCCTGGGCCACGAGGCCGTCGGCGAGATCGTGGAGGTCGGCAGCGACGTCCGGACCGTCCGTCCGGGCGACCGTGTGCTGGTCTCCTGCATCAGCGCCTGCGGCCGCTGCCGATACTGCCGTGAGGGCAGCTATGGCCAGTGCCGGGGCGGCGGGGGCTGGATCCTCGGCCACCTGATCGACGGCACCCAGGCCGAGTACGTCCGCGTCCCCTACGCCGACCTGTCCGTGCACGCGCTGCCCGGCGCGGTCGACAGCAAGGACGCCGTACTGCTGGCCGACATCTTCCCGACCTCCTACGAGGTGGGCGTCCTCAAGGGCCGGGTACGTCCGGGCGACACCGTCGTCATCGTCGGAGCCGGCCCCATCGGCCTCGCTGCGATCGCCACGGCGGGCCTGTTCGCGCCGGAGAGGATCGTCGCCGTCGACCTGGTCGCGTCCCGGCTGGACACCGCCAAGCGGCTCGGCGCCGATGCCGTGGCCGACGCGCGCGAGGACCCCGAGCAGCTGATCGCCGATCTCACCGACGGTCTCGGCGCGGACGTGGTCATCGAGGCGGTCGGCGTGCCGGAGAGCTTCGAGCTGTGCACCCGCGTGGTGCGACCCGGCGGCCACGTGGCCAACGTGGGCGTCCACGGCAAGCCCGCCACGCTGCACCTGGAAGACCTGTGGATCAAGAACGTGACCATCACCACCGGTCTGGTGGACACCCACTCGACGCCCACCCTGCTGCGCATGGCGGCCGCCGGCCGGCTGCCCACCGCGCAGCTGGTCACCCACACGTTCCCGCTGGAGCGCGCGGAGGAGGCGTACGAGGTCTTCGCCCGGGCCGCCGACACCGGCGCCCTCAAGGTGGTGCTCGGCGGACCTTCGCACGAAGAGGTCGCCGTCCGGGCGGCCTGACGAGAGGACGTGAGGGGCCATGACCGAGCAGACACAGGCGAACGCGACGGGGCGCCCGCCCGCGGGTGACCTGGGCCGCCGACTCGCCGCACGCCGCGTCGAACTCGGGCTGACACAAGAGGAGACGGCCGCCCGAGCGGGCATGGCCCCCACCTATCTGGCCCACTTGGAACAGCATGCCGGTGCCGCGCCGAGCCGGGGTGCCCTGCTCTCGCTGGCGGCGGTTCTGCAGACCCGGGTGTCGGCGCTCACCGGCGGCGATGCCGATCTGCCCCCTGGCCCCGGACAGGCCGCCCGTGCTCCCGAGTTCACCGAGCTGAGCAGGACCGAGTGTGCTGACCTGATCGCGACGCACGGCGTGGGAAGGCTCGCGTTGTCCACGGTCCAGGGCCCCGTGATCGTCCCTGTCAACTACAGCGTCGTCGACGGCAGCGTCGTCTTCAGGACCGCCCAGGGCGCGACACCGGCGCTGGCGTCGGGCTCCCGGGTCGCCTTCGAGGTCGACCGCATCGACGACGTGTTCAGCCAGGGCTGGAGCGTGCTGGTACGTGGCCGCGCGCGCATGGTGACGGAACTCGGTGAGGCACAGCGGCTCGCGGAGCAGGCATACAGCACGCCGTGGGCGGGGGGCCGGCGCGACGTGTGGGTGCGCATCGAACCGACTGCGGTCACGGGCCGCCGGATCACGGTCTGAACCGGGCCCCTCTCGGCGCGGCCAGGGACCGATGGTCCCTGGCTCGGGTTTTCACCTGAGGATGAACCGGCGCAGGACGGCTTTGTCAGGGCAGAGACGAGAAGGCAGATGTACGCCAACGACGGATTCCGCGAACTCGACCGGCAGGAGTGCGTGCGCCTACTGGTCCAGGTGCCCGTGGGGCGCATCGTGTACACACGGCAGGCGTTGCCCGCCGTGCTGCCGGTCAACTTCTGCCTGGACGGCGACGGCGCTGTACTGCTGCGCACCTCGGCCTCCTCGGAGCTGGTGAGCGCTCTCGACGGAGCCGTGGTCGCCTTCGAGGCCGACGAGGTCGACGCCGCCGCCCGCTCAGGCTGGAGCGTCGTGGTCACCGGAGCGGCCACCCTGGTGACCGACCCGGCCGAGCACGCACAGCTGCTGCGGACCGGGCCGCGTTCCTGGGCACCGGCGCCGCAGGAGGTCTTCGTGCGCATAGCCCCGGAGCTGGTCACCGGGTGCCGACTCTTCGGCGGACACACCCTGGACGGCCTGCGCCCCCTCCCCTCCGGAAACGGGCAGGGGGCGCAGGCCGTGCGGAGACCCCGGTGATCGGACCGGGGTGAATGCGAACGGCGGGACCGATCGGCCCGCGCAGGAAACCCGGGGGACTCGGCCCGGTCCGCTACCACCCCCAGCCCCAGACCATTAACGTGGCAATTGACCGGACCGGTGCGTGTCCGTGCGTCAGGGGACCTGGAGGAGCACAGGTGGCAAGCCCCGAGGAAGCCCGCCTACGGCTGCCTCAGCTGCGGTTGGACGAGCTGCTGGAGGAGCTGCAGGTGCGGCTCGACGTGGCCCGTGGCACCCGCGACCGGGTGCACAGTCTTCTGGAGGCGGTGCTCTCGGTCGGCCGGGATCTCAACCTCGAGCAGGCGTTGTACAGCATCGTGGAGGCCGCGGCCACTCTGGTGGACGCGGAGTACGCGGCCCTGGGCGTGATCGGACCGGACGGCAAGCGGCTGTCCGCCTTCCACACCATCGGAGTGAGCGCGCAGGAGATCGACCGGATCGGCCCCTTCCCGGAGGGGCACGGCATCCTCGGGGAACTGATCAGCCACCCCAAGCCCCTGAGGCTGGTGAAAATCTCCGAACACCCCGCCTCGTACGGTTTCCCGCCTCACCACCCGCCGATGAACACGTTCCTCGGCGTCCCCATCCGAGTGCGCGACCAGATCTTCGGCAACCTGTACCTGACCGAGAAACGGGGCGGGCTGCAGTTCGACGAGGAAGACGAGTCGGTGCTGGCGACCCTGGCCGTCGCGGCCGGCGTCGCGATCGACAACGCCCGCCTGTACGAGGAGTCCCGGCTGCGCGAGCGCTGGCTGGAGGCCAACGCGGAGATCACCCACAGCCTGATGTCCGGCCGTGCGCGCACCGAGGTCCTCGGTCTGATCGCCGAGCTGGCCATCGAGATCACCGGGTCGGCCCTGGCGGCCGTCGCGCTGCCCATGGAGGACACCGGGTCACTCGCCGTGGAGATCGCCGTCGGGACAGACGCAGAGGCGCACCAGGGGCTCGTGCTGCCCCTGGACAGGAGCCTCATGGGGCTGGCCTTCTCCGGCGCCGCGCCGGTCACCAGCTCGGACGTCGGCCACGACGATCGGATCTCACTGGATCCGCCGCGCTTCGGGGGACTCGGCCCCGCCGTCGCGGTCCCCATCGGCACGAGCGAAACGGGTGCACGAGGCGTGGTCCTGCTGGCGCGGGAAACCGGTCGGCTGGCGTTCTCGGCGACGGAGACCGAGACCTTGCAGGCCTTCGCCGCGCAGGCCGCCGTCGCGATGGAACTGGCGGAACGCCGCCAGGACGCCGAGGAGGTCGCGGTGCTCAAGGACCGCGACCGGATCGCCCGAGACCTGCACGACCTGGCGATCCAGAGGCTGTTCGCCACCGGTATGACCCTGCAGAGCGCGGGCCGCTTCATCGAGCACCCGGAGGCCTCCGAACGGGTGGCGCGGGCGGTGGACGACCTGGACGAGACCATCAAGATCATCAGGTCGACGATCTTCGGCCTGCGCACGCACGAGGGCGCGGGCGAGCCGCCGGCCTGCGGGCCCGCACCGTACGGGTGGTCGGGGAGGCCGCGCCGGTTCTGGGCTTCGCGCCCAGTGTGCGGATGGAGGGCCTGCTGGACACCGACGTGCCGAAGGAGATCGCCGACCACGTGGTGGCGGTGCTCTCCGAGGCACTGACCAACGTCGCCCGGCACGCCCGAGCCGACCGGACCGAGGTGGCCCTGGCCGTCGACGGACGGGAGCTACGGCTGTCGGTCACCGACGACGGTGTGGGCATCCCGGCGAACGGCCACCGAAGCGGCCTGAACAACCTGGCGGAGCGCGCCCTGCAGCTGGGAGGCCGACTCGAACTCGGCGAGCCCGAGTGCGGCGGCACCACACTGGTGTGGCGGGTGCCCTCGCGGAAGCCCTAGGTGGTCCCTGGGGGCGCGACATCCGCGCTTGACGGGTCTGGGCCGGTCCCGCGGGCCCGCGGCCTTGGGCGTCAGCGGCTCGCGGAGTCCAGGGCCGACTGGAGTGACTTCTGGTAGCCCTCGCTGGTGTACGTGGCTCCGGAGACCGTGTCGATGTCGGAGCTCTGGGCGGTGAGCGCCTCTCTGGTCAGCTGCGGGACGGCGTGCGCGTTGATCTGCTGGTCCCTCGGGTTCTCCTGCGGGTAGGTGACGGCGGTGACATCGGTGAGTTTCCCGTTCTTCAGCGTGACGCGGACCTGGACGGGGCCATAGTGGGTCTGGACGGAGTCCCCGGTGAGGGTCTGGGTGCCCGCGGCCGTTCCGCTCGATCCGGCCGTTCCGCTCGACGTGCTCGAACTGCTGGACGGTGCCGGAGACGCGGCCGACCCGGCTACGGACGGCGTCGTGTGCGGCTTCAGCGACAGCAGCAGCACCATCCCGGAGACGGTCGCGGCGCTCGCCAGCACGACGCGGCGCAGCGGACGGCTTCTTCTTCAACGTGTGCAAGACGGCCTCACAGCTCGAAGGACTCGTGGTGGATGCGGCGGTCCGGGACCCCGGCGGCGCGCAGCGCCTCGTACAGGTCCCGCGCGACACCCGTGCGGGCCGCACAGGTACACGTCGTGGGCGTCCACGTCGGGCACGGCCGCGCGCAGGGAGTCGGCCGTCGAGGCCAGGGCGCCGACCGTGCGGGCCGTTGAGCGCGTAGAGCACCCGTCGCCCCGCGCCAGCGCGCGATCGCCTCCAGTTCCGCCGCCGCAGGGCGCGGTCCCCGGCCGTGCGCGCCCGGTAGAGCAGGGTGACGCCGGCCGGGCAGCGTCTCGAACAGCGCGCGCAGCGGGGTGATGCCGACGCCGCCCGCGATCAGCAGGGACTTCGGCGCGGCTGCCGCCGGTCGGCGGTCAGCGCCCCGTAGGGGCCCTCCGCCCACACCCGGGTGCCGGGCCGCAGCATGGCGACAGCGCCGCACTGTGGTCGCCGAGCGCCTTGACGGTGATGCGCAGCAGGTCCGGGCGGGGCGGCGCCGACAGCGAGTACGGGGTCGAGGTCCAGCGCATGCCCTCGGCGAGGAACCGCCAGCGCAGGAACTGGCCCGGACGCGCACCCAGCTCGTCCAGCCGCCGGCCGCGGACGACGACGGAGTACACGCCCGGCGCCTCCCTGTGCACGGAGTCGACCCGCAGCCGGTGACGCAGGTTGAGCCGCACCGGAGCCAGGATCCGGAACCACACCACCAGGGTCGCGACGCCCAGGTACAGCGCGTACCAGGCGGCCTGAGCCGGCCGTGCTGCCGATGAAGTCGGAGCCGAGGGCGAGCTGGTGGCAGAAGGCGAGGAAGACCGCGCGCGTAGGTGAGCAGGTGCAGGTAGTACCAGAACTCGTGGCTGACCCGGCGGCGCACCGCCCGCGCCGAGACGAGCCCGACGGCGAAGCAGGATCACCGTGCCGGCCGTGCGCCTTGAGCATCTCCGGGTAGTCCAGGCACCACGGTGAGCGTCTCGTGCACCAGGACCGAGGCGCCGTCCTGGGCCGCGTAGCCCGAGAAGGATCAGCACGACGTGCGCCACGCAGCAGGCAGATCGTGTAGCGCCCGGCCATCGCGTGCCAGCGCGCCACCCGGTCGCGACCCGACCGCTGCTCCAGGAGCGGGACCCGGGCCATCAGAGCCGACCAGGACGGCGCAGGCGTATCCGCACAGCAGTCCCGGCGATCCGCCCGGCCCCCGTCAGCCAGCCCGCCGGCGCCGACGACCGACCCCGGTGTCGTACCACCACAGGGCGAGCACGGCGGCGGCCCCGCCCCAGCAGCAGGGCGAGCACCGGGCCGGCCGGCGAGCGCCGGGCGCGGGAGGCGCGGGGGCGACCTCGCGTCGGGCGTGCGCCGTCGTCCCGTTTGTCACCGTCGGCTGTCCGTCCGTCCCCTTGGCCGTCCGGGACGGCACCGTGCGTACGCAACCTCTGAGCCTCCTCTCAGCGCGCGGTGGGCTTGAGCGGGCTCCGGGGCAGGGGCGGAAGGGCCGCCGAGACGATCAGAGCAGACGCGGTGGCGCGGCGGACTCACGAGCGAACTCAGAGGTCGGCGGAGCGCTGCCCGGGACGCGGCGAGAGCGCATCCTGGTACGCCGACGATGAACACCGCCGCGCCACCGCGCGCTCCGGCCGCCCTCGCCCTGACCCGGCCCGACGGCACCCCGGTCCGGGTCCTCGTCGTCGACGACGACCCCGACCTCGCCGAGGTCCTCTCCGGCGTCCTGCGCTACGAGGGCTGGGAGGTACGCACCGCCGGCGACGGCGCCTCCGCCGTCGCCGAGGCACGCGCCCTGCTGCCCGACGCGGTCGTCCTCGACGTCATGCTGCCGGACACCGACGGCTTCGCCGTGCTGCGCGACGCTGCGGACGCAGTACGCCCGGACGTGTGCGTGCTCTTCCTCACCGCGCGCGACGCCGTCGAGGACCGCATCGCCGGGCATCACGGCGGGCGGCGACGACTACGTCACCAAGCCGTTCAGCCTGGAGGAGGTCGTCGCCCGGCTGCGCGGACTGCTGCGCCGCGCCGGCATGGCCCGGCACGCGCCGAGGACGGGCCGCGCCTGGCCGTCGGCGACCTGGTCGATGGACGAGGAGGCCCGCGAGGTGACCCGCGGCGGCGAGCTCGTCGAGCTGTCGCCGACCGAGTTCGAGCTGCTGCGCTTCCTGATGCGCAACCCGCGCCGGGTGCTCAGCAAGGCGCAGATCCTCGACCGCGTCTGGTCCTACGACTTCGGCGGCCAGGCCCATGTGGTCGAGCTGTACATCTCCTACCTGCGCAAGAAGGTCGACGCGGGCCGCGAGCCCATGATCCACACGGTGCGCGGCGCCGGATACGTGCTCAAGCCGGCGGCCCGGTGAGCGCGCGGCTGCGACCGCGCGCGACCGCTGCCGTCCGGGCCGCGGCGGCGGCTGCGCGCCTGCCGCGCCCGCACACGCTGCGGGCCCGCCTCACCGCCGGGCTCGTGGTGCTGCTCGCGGTCAGCTGCGCGGCCGTCGGGGTGGCGGCGGTGGTGCGAGCTGAACGGCTTTCTCACCGGCCGCCTCGACCAGCAGCTCCAGGACGCGGGCGGCGCGCTTCCCGGCGAGCCTGGAGCACGGCTCGGCGCCGGCCGCGGACCACGACGGCGACGAGGACGGACGCGGACACCCGCCGCCAGAGCGCCGGGACCTTCGGCGCCCGGCTGGCCGGCAGGCACGGTCACCAACGCCGCGGTGGTGGCGTCCGGCAGCGACACCGGCACGGTCGCGCGTGCACGCTGACCGCGGCCGACGCGGCGACGCTCGCCGCCGTGCCGGCCGACGGCGCGGGGCACACGATCCGAGCTGTCGTCGCTGGACGACTACCGGGTGATGGCGGTCGCCGGGGACGGACGGCGACGTCCTGATCACCGGCCTGCCCATGCGAGCCGGTGGAGGCCACCGTGCACCGCCTGGTACTCGTCGCCGCCGTGCGTCTTCGGCGGCGGCGCTCGTCGTCACCGGCGTCGGCGGGCGCGCTGTGGGTGCGCTGGTCGCTGCGCCCGCTGAGCCGGGTCGCCGCGACCGCCACCCGGGTCAGCGAACTGCCGCTCGCCAGCGGCGAGGTGGCGCCTGCCCGACCGCGCGCCCGGACGTCCGACCCGCGCAGCGAGGTCGGCCGGGTGGCCGCGCGCCTTCAACCGGATGCTCGGCCACGTCGAGGACGCGCTGACCAAGCGGCACGCGAGCGAGGAACGGCTGCGCAGCTTCGCCGCCGACGCCAGCCACGAGCTGCGCACCCCCGTCGCCTCCATCCGCGGCCACGCGGAACTGGCGCTGCTGCACCCGGGCCCGGTGCCCGCCGAGGTGACGCGGGCGCTGGAGCGGATCGCCGCCGAGTCGGCCCGGATGGGCGAGATGGTGGACGACCTGCTGCTGCTCGCCCGGCTGGACGCGGGCCGGCCGCTGGAGCGCGCTGCCCGTCGACCTCACCCGCCTGGTGCTGGACGCGGTCGACGACGCCCGGGCCGCCGGCCCCGGCCACCGCTGGGCGCTGGAGCTGCCGGAGGAGCCGGTCACGGTCACCGGGCGACGCCCACCGGCTCCAGCAGGTCGCTGGCCAACCTGCTGGCCAACGCCCGCCTGCACACGCCCGCCGGCACCACGGGTGACCGTCTCGCCTGGAGACCGACGGCCGCGGCGGCCGTGCTGACGGTCCACGACGACGGCCCCGGGCGTCCCCGAGGACGTGCCGCCCAGGCGTCTTCGAACGCTTCACCCGCGCCGACCGCCGCCGCACGGACGGCGCGGGCGGCGGCGCCGGACTCGGGCTGTCGATCGTGGCGGCGGTGGCGGAGGCCCACGGCGGCACCGTCGCCCTGGACAGCCGCCCGGGATCGACCACTTTCACGGTCCGGCTCCCCACCGGCGTCGGATGATCGCAAGCCGTCGTACTTCACGAGGACCGTGGCGGGCATCAGACGGAAGCCGGAGACCAGAACGTGGCCGCCGGCGCGGTGATCACGGCTGCTCCTGAGGGGCCGGCGTCTCCGAGCCGCCGGGGTCCAGGCGGAACGGCGGGTACGCGTCCGTCATCAGAGCGGCGTAGGCGCAGACCCGCAGGACCCACCGGTCCAGGCCGATGATCAGGTCGAACAGGTCCTTCGGGTACTTCTCGGTGAAGGCGAGGATCACGGCCGCGATGACCGTCAGCAGCATGACTCAGCCCGCCGGACCACCAGCCCCCGACATGGGCGCCGCTGAGGAAGAAGCCGATGACCATGTAGTGCGGGATGGCCAGGAGCCACCACTTCACCAGCACCAGGCCGCGGGAGAGGCGCTCGGGGTAGGCGATGTCCAGCCGTGCCGGGTACTCCGGTTCCTCGCCCAGGCTGAACGGCGGATACCGGTCGGTCCCCAGGGCGTCGTACGAGTAGAAGGCGACCCGCCAACTCCAGCGCATCACCCCCAGATTGAAGTCGAACAGGGCGCGGGGATAACGCTCCGTGAACAGGATGGCGAAGAACGCGATCACGGTCACCACGGTGAAGGCGATCCAGAGGAAGAACAGCACGACGTAGTGCGGAATGGCGAGGATCCACTTCACGAGCCACAGCCATCGGGACAGTGGCGAGTCGATGCGCGCGTTCACACGGACCGGCCGATCCGGGAATCCGACCGTGGTCGTCATCGTCATCAGCTCCTTCGCCCCCGACGGTTGAATCGCCGGGCGGGCTCCTCACCAGCCTGACTGCTTGCGCGCGATGCCGGAGGGCAGTGCGGATCCGTCCGCGGGGCCGTCGTCCCACCCGACCGCCGACCGGTCCCGCCTCACGTGGGCTTGGGCCCCCACTGCGGCCCGATCTGGGCCCACTCACGACCCCATTGTTCGTAACGCCCCTGGTCGAGCCGCCACCGCGCGAGGCGTCCGGCGCCGAATGCCAGACCCCCGAAGGCGAGCGCGGCGCCGATGCCGAGGATGGCCGCCTCGGCGGCCGCAGCATCCGCGGTGGGCGGCTCTTCGGCGAGCTGCCCATGGCTGTTCATCCAGACCACGACTGTTGACCCGGGCTTGTGCCCGGAGTCCAGCAGAGTCCAGCCGCTACGTGCGGAGCCGTCCGACGCCGTCCAGCGGACTTCCGCCCGGACGCGCTGGGATGCCGTAGCCTCCCCCGTCGGTACCGCTCCGGCCGTGTTCTTCACGAGGACGGCTGGAACCGAGTGGCGCTCCCGCCGCAGTTGCGCCAAGGACTCGTCGGCCGCGTGGAACGTCACCAGGCCGACGAGGGTGCCGCCCAGTGCGATGACCGTCCAGACGAGCAGGACGATCCAGGCTTCGACGACGTCCGCGTGCCGGCGCAACGGATTGCTCCGCCACCGCCACCACCTCTGCCTCGTTCGCCTTGGCTCGTGCATGGGACCGCACCTCCTCGCCGTTCCTGAGAGGCAGGTGACACCCGGGAACGAGCGGCGGCTGGGGCCGCCCGGACGGCACCGTAGGCCGCCCTGTACACCCCTTCACATCCAGCCTTGGGCGATTCGTCCTGGTGTGCAAGCGGTGGCCTCTCCGCCAAGTTCAGGGTGCTGGACTTGACTTGGCGTCAGGCGCTGGGAGCGGAGCGGCCCTGTCCGGCGGCGTCCTCGGCGGGTGGTGATCAGCGGTCCGGCCGAGGACTGCCGGCCCGGTGAGGCATCGAGCCACCTGCCGGCCTCCTGCCCGCCTCGCCGTCCCGCCGAGGTCCGCAACCCTGAGCTTCGGCGACCTCACCGAGGCCGACCGCGGGTGAGCCGCCGTTGGATTTCGTCCGGGGCTCAATCCTGGGCGGGCGGCGCGGCAGCGCCAACAGCAGTGACACGCGCAGGCCGGCCCCAAATGAGCTGGATGTACCGCGCGTCAGGTCACTGCACCTGGAACAGGTCGCGTGGCACCGTCTCGTTCCACGTGCGGGAGAACACCGACAGCCCCCCTCGTAGCAGTCCGGGGTGGCGTGAGCGCGATCCGTCAGCGGCGCCGGCGGGCGTTGAGCCGGGCGGCCTGGCGGGTCAGGTGGTCGCGCTCGGCGAGGTTGGGTGCCTTCCGGGCCGCCTCGGCGTACAGCCGCGCCGCCGTCGCCAGGTCGCCGTCGCGCTCGTGGAGGTACGCCGCCACCGCGGCGTGGCGGGGCAGCGAGTCGTCCAGCGCCGCGAGCGCCGCCAGGCCGGCGCGCGGTCCGTCGGCCTCGCCGACGGCCACCGCGCGGTTGAGCCGGACGACCGGGCTGTCGGTCAGGCGCGCGAGCTCGTCGTACCACTCGACGATCTGCACCCAGTCGGTCTCCTCGGCGGTGGGCGCGTCGGCGTGGAGTGCCGCGATGGCGGCCTGGGCCTGGAACTCGCCCAGCCGGTCGCGGGCGAGGGCCGCCTGCAGGATCTCGACGCCCTCGGCGATCGACCGCGGTGTCCCACCGGCCGCGGTCCTGCTCGGCGAGCGGCACCAGGCTGCCGTCGGGCGCGGTCCGGGCGGCGCGCCGGGCGTGGTGGAGCAGCATGAGGGCGAGCAGCCCCGCCACCTCGGGGTGGTCGATCGCGGCCGCGAGCTGCCGGGTGAGCCGGATGGCCTCGGCGGCGAGGTCGACGTCGCCGGAGTAGCCCTCGTTGAAGACCAGGTAGAGGACGCGCAGCACGGTGGCGACGTCGCCGGGCTGGTCGAACCGCACGCCGGAGACGGTGCGCTTGGCCCGGCTGATGCGCTGCGCCATGGTCGCCTCGGGCACCAGGTAGGCCTGGGCGATCTGGCGGGTGGTCAGCCCGCCGACGGCGCGCAGCGTGAGCGCGACCGCGGACGACGGCGTCAGCGACGGGTGGGCGCACAGGAAGTAGAGCTGGAGCGTGTCGTCCACCGCGGGCGCGGGCCCGGGCGCCGGCTCCTCGTCGACGAGGTCCTCACGCCGGCGGCGGGCGGTGTCCGCCCGGGTCGCGTCGAGGAACCGGCGCCAGGCCACGGTGACCAGCCAGCCCTTCGGGTCCCGCGGCGGGTCGGCCGGCCAGACGCGGACCGCCTCGACCAGCGCGTCCTGCACGGCGTCCTCGGCCGCCGCGAAGTCGGCTCCGCGGCGGACGAGGATCCCGAGCACGCTCGGCGTGAGGCTCCGGAGCAGGACCTCGTCCATCGGTGAGGTCACTCCGTGATGGTGGGCGGCGCGGTCAGGAACGGGCGCAGCTCGAGCCACTCGTGGATCGGCTTCCCGCCCGCCCCGGGGGCGGCCGACAGCTCCCCGGCCAGCTCGACGGCGCGCTCGTAGCTGTCGACGTCGATCACCATCCAGCCGGCGATGAGGTCCTTGGTCTCGGCGAACGGGCCGTCGGTGACCGGCGGGCGCCCCTCGCCGTCGTACCGGACCCACGTCCCCTCGGGGGCGAGCGCCTGACCGTCGACGAACTCGCCGGTCTCCTCGAGCCGGGCCGCGAAGTCGTTCATGTACTGCATGTGCGCCGAGATCTCCTCCGGCGTCCACTGGTCCATGGGCACGTCGTTGACCGCGGCCGGGGCGCCGCGGTAGTGCTTGAGCAGCAGGTACTTGGCCATCGTGTTTCTCCTCGGTGCTGGTGCGACCCATTGTGGTCGCGTTCACCCCGGGGACGGAGCCGGCCACGGGTTCTCGACATCGCCGTCCGACTTTTCTCGGCTTTTTCCGATGAACCCGAGTGAGCTGTCTCGCGGGGACGGGACCGGGGCGTTGCACGAGGGCGAGACGGGGGGCCTTGTCGGCAGTCTCTGTCACCGGTGGCGCCGGGGCGGCGGACGCGTGCTCGGATCGCTGCGGATGGGAGGACCCTTCTGGCGTGTGCCCGTTCTGTGACATGAACGGCGCTCGCCGCGGCCCGGACACCGCTAGCGTCAGGCTCCATGATCGTATGGCTCAACGGCACCCACGGCGCAGGCAAGACGACGACCAGTGCACTCGTGCAGCAACTGATCCCGGATTCACGGGTGTTCGACGCCGAGAAGGTCGGCGAGACTCTCATGGACATCACGCCCGGGCTGCCCGAGACGGACAACTTCCAGCACTGGCCGCCGTGGCGGCCGCTCGTCGTCGAGACCGCCCGCCGCGTACTCGACTACACCGGCGGCACCCTGGTGATGCCCATGACCGTCCTGGTCGAGCAGTACTGGCGCGAGATCAGCACGGGCCTCGCCCACCATGCCATTCCGGTACGGCACTTCGTCCTCCACGCCGACCAGGACACCCTCCGCGGGCGCATCGAGGGGGACACTGTTCTCGGCCCCTCCCCGTTCCGCCTCAAATACCTCGAGCCCTACGCCGAGGCGGCCCGCACGTGGCTGCACGGCGAGGCCGAGGTCGTCGACACCACGCACCTCACGCCCGCCCAGGCCGCCCGCAGATCGCGGACGCCGTCAAGGGCGGCGGACATCACCTGTCCTGAACACCCGGCCTAGGAACGGCCACGCCCCACCATCGCGACGGCCGTCCCGATCCCCGCGAACACCAGCCCGAGCCCACCGAAGATCAGCGGCAGCAGCCACAGTGACGCGAACCCATTGAGCCGCGCGTCCTCGGGGGAGTCGGCGTGGTACAGCACCTCGACCCGTTCGCCCGCCTCGTACGACGGTGGATTGGCACCCACGGAACCCCGGAACGTCCTGTGCGCGCCGTCCGCCGACGTGAACTCGACCACCGGGTACGCCATGGGCTGGTCCCTGCGAGGCCTCTTGCCGGACACGCTGGTGTGGTCGTTGCGCCACTCCACCGCCACCACTGACCCGCGGGCGCGCTCCGCATCCGTCAGGAACATGACCGAGACCCCCGCCAGGATCAACCCGATGACCAAGAACAGCGTCCCGAACCCGATCGCCCCGAAGGCGACCCACCGGCGGGCGCCCCACCCCCGCACCTGAAACCGCACGATGTCCCTCTCGCTTGTCCGAACTGAGAGGGACGCTATCCCAGCTGCCCCGGTCGCCGTCCCCCGCCCGGGCGGTCAGCGTCGTGGCCCCGCCCGTTCCAGTGCCCTGGCGGGGAGACGGGCGGCGTTCGTGGCGTCCAGGACCGTATCGAAGGGCAGGTCCGGCACGGACTCCTGCGCCCACACGTGATCGAAGCCCAGATTGCGGGCGAAGGCGAGGGAGCCTTCGGTGGTGCCCATCAGGTGCACCTCGGCACCGGCCGCGCGCAGAAACATCATGACCAGCACGCCGATCGTCCCCGGGCCCAGGACCAGCGCTCGGTCCCCGGCCCGCGGTGTGGCGGCCTGTGCGGCGCGCAGGGCGTTGCCGCCCGGTTCCACCAGCGCGCCGAGCACGGCGTCGACGGAGTCGGGCAGGACGTGCAACGAGGAGGCCGGTACGGACAGTTGCTCTGCCAGGGCCCCGGGCCGTGCTCCGCGGATGCCGACCGCGCTCCGCTTCTCGCACACGTGCTGGTGGCCGCGCAGGCAGCGGCGACAGGTGCCGCAACCGAGCATGGTGTCGCCCATGACGCGCAGTCCCAGCCAGCCGCGGTCGACACCCTCGCCGACGGCAGCAACGCGGCCGGCCCACTCGTGGCCCGGCCGTATCGGGTAGGAGGAGTGGCCTTGATGGAGATGGGCCATCTCACCGGTGAAGAACTCCATGTCGGTGCCGCACACCCCGACGCGTTCGACGTCGACGGCGACCTCGCCGCGCCGGGCCACCGGTGCGGGGATTCCTGGACGTCGTACTCGCCGGGGGCGGTCAGCACGAAGGCGCGTATGACGCCACCGCTCACCGTGGGGCCAGGACGTGCTGACGTTGGGTGCCGAGCTGCCTGATGCCCAGTTCCATCACGTCTCCGGGCCGGAGATGGGCGGGCGGGTTGAGGCCCATGCCGACACCGGGCGGGGTGCCCGTGTTGATGAGGTCACCTGGCTCCAGGACGAGGAACCGGCTGAGGTATTGCACGATGGAGGTCGGGTCGAAAACCATCGTCTTGGTGCTGCCGGTCTGCCGACGGACGCCGTTGACGTCCAGCCACATGTCCAGTGCGAGGACGTCGTCGATCTCGTCGGTGGTGGCCAGCCAAGGCCCTGCGGGGTTGAAGGTCTCGGCCGACTTGCCCTTGGCCCACTGGCCGCCCCGTCGCAGGGCAAGCGCTTCGATTTCGTCCTCACCATCGACTCGGACGGCGAGCCCTTCCCGGATGCGCTGGAGCAGCAACTGCGGGCCATGAGCAACCCGAAGATCCAGGCCACTACCGGGATGATCTACATCCGCAACTTCGAGACGGTGGCGGGGAGGGCAGGGGCTGCGCGCATCGCCGAGATCAACGTCTGGCTCCGTGATGTGACGCCACATTTGTGAGGAACGGCCGGATGGTCATGCAGCACAGGGAGTGTTTCGCTGCCGGGCGCACCCGGCACTGAGGTTCGGTCCGCCAGCGCGAAGCAGGCTGAACAGGGTTGGTCATGCCCGTTGTTCCTCGGACCGGAAGGCCCACTGCGTGCTCATCACTCCGTTTGTTCAGCGAGATCAGGCACAGCTCGGAAGTTCGGATTCGGACCCGCCGCGCAGGGATCGTGCGATGAAATACGATTGCCGCCAGCCAGGCACGTTGAGACCATGCGGGCGTGACCACTGCTGGAGCGCCGGACTGCCTGATTGTGACGGGGATGCCGGGGGCTGGGAAGTCGACCGTGACCAGGCTTGTCGCCGAACGGCTGCTATGTTCCGCTCGGCTCGACGGCGATGAGCTCAACAGGATGATTGTGAGCGGATTCGTCTGGGCCCTGGGCGAGGCCGCTCACGAAGCAGCACGGCAAGTCGAGCTGCTGCACCGCAATCTGTGTACGCTGGCGAACAACTTTGCCGACGCCGGCTTCACGCCCTTGATCGATGCGATGATCCTCTCCCGCGAGAAGCTGGACTTCTTCCTCGATCTGCTCTCGCCTCGCCGGGTCTTGTTCGTTGTCCTCGCACCGGGCATCGAGGTCTGCCAATATCGCAACACCATCAGGGATCCACGTGAACGGTTCGACTTCGACGGCTACGAAACGCTCGACGCCGACATGAAACGCGAATTCGGCGATGTCGGCTGGTGGTTCGACACCGCGGCCCTGACCCCCGACCAAACCGCCGATCGCATCGTCCGCGAAGCAAGTCGCCGGGCCCTAGTGAACTGACGCATTCCGATTGTTCAGGGAACCTGTCCGCTTTCGGAGTCACCCTGGCGCAAGCGGGCCGGAACTCGATCGTGGTGACGAAGAACATGAACGATTCGTAGATCTGGGCCCGCTGCAAGGAACGCCAGCAGCCCGACCGACGGCAGTGTTCAGGGGGCTGTCGGCCCGGTGTTGACCCGGCGGATGTGACTTCCTCATTCCAATTTTCCGATAATAATATTTTCTTGACTAGTGTCACGAGTGCTGCGCGAGCTCTTTACGCGGACTCCCGACCGCACTACCGTCTGAATTTCCACATCGGATCATTTGCGGTCCCGTTACATTTCCTGGCTTTTTTGTTTCTCGTCGGCAGCTCTCCCGGGAGTCTCCCTTTCAATCGCTCAGGCGACCCATATTCAGCGAAAAGGCTCACTGGAAGGAGAGGGTCATGGCCAGCAGTTATTGGTTCAACGTCCTGGACTACGGCGCGACCGGCAACGGCGTCAGCGACGACACCACCGCGATCCAGACCGCGATCAACTCGGTGCCCTCCTCCGGCGGAACGGTCGTCTTCCCCGCGGGCACCTACAAGATCTCCTCGGCACTGGTGGTCCGTTCCAACCTGATCCTGGAGGGCGTCGGCGACGGTGCGTCGGTGATCGCGCAGAGCAGCACCACGGCCAACGGGCTGACCGGGTCCGACGTCACCCGGGTGACCCTCGCGGATCTCACCGTGCGCGGGCCGGGCAGCGGCACCGGCAGGGGCATCGTGTTCACGCGGTCGGCCAACCCCGCAACCGTCTCGCTGGCGTTGGCGCGGATGACCGTGACGTACTTCGGCGGCACCGGGATCGAACTCTCCAACCCGATCGTGTCCACGTTCACCGGCGTGACCTCGGCCGACAACGGAAACCACGGCTGGGACATCCACGGAGTCTCCGGGGGCGCCGCGGGGACGAGTTGCTCGTTCGTCTCCTGCTACGCGGACACCGTCACCAACGCGGGCTTCCATCTCGACACCATGGCCTACTGCTCCTTCGTCGGCTGTGCGGCGGACAACTGCGGCATCGGCTACGAGGTGACCGGCATCGGAAGCCAGAGCATCAGTTTCACCGGATGCGGCGCCGAATCCGCCGTCGATCGCGGCACCGGGTACAACGGTTACGGCTGGAAGATCAACGCGGCGATCGGTGTCGGTCTGTTCAACCCCTTCACCTACAACAGCCCCAACAGCAGCATCTGGGTCACCGGCGGCGCCCGGGCGGTCAGCATCCTCGGGTTCGCGGAGAACACTCCCGCGGCTCCGGCGGTCGACTCGGTCAAGGTCGACTCCGGCTGCTCCGCGACCCTCGGTGACTGCAGCAACGTCCGGCCCCTGTCGCTGGCGGGCTACACCAACATCATCAACGACACCGCGGGCGGCACCGTGGCCAGCGGTTTCGTCTACGGCTCGGGCTCCGCCTACTACGAAGGCAACGTCTCCACGACCGCCGCGCCGACGGCGGCCGAACACCTGACGCGCAAGGACTACGTCGACTCCAGGGTCGCCCCCGCCCCCGTCACCCTCACCGACGCCCCCACCATCGCCACCAACGCCGCGTCGGGAACCACTTCCGTGCCACCCTCCACGGCAACAGAACCCTGGGCACGCCCACCAACCCCGCCGACGGGCAGCGCCTCACCTGGGAGTTCATCCAGGACGGCACGGGCAGCCGCCCTGCCCTCGTGCTCAGTGCGGTCTTCGGCCTGGGAGCCACGATTCCCTCGGTCGCACTCACCACCACGCCGAACAAGCGGGACTTCCTCACCGCGGTCTACAACGCCGCCAGTGCCAAGTGGTACGTGATCGCCTTCGTCAAGGGCTACTGACCCCCGGCGACCGACGCCGGGCAGGAGCGAGTCGCGCCCCCACAGGCCGCCCGGGACACTGCCCGGGCGTCGGGCCGGTCCTGGCGGTCGGTCCGGTGGCCGGCATCAGGCACCACGACGTCATGCCGTGAAGGGCCGCGTCAGTCCCGCGCGATCACGACCACCTCGTCGCGCTCGGTCCAGCGCCGACTCTCGCTCTTGTCCGGATTGACACGCACTCCGTGGTCGGGAGCGGCCGCGGCCCGGTCGTGCCGGCGATAGCCGATGGCGCATTCGCCCCGTTGCCGCGCCGCCGCGACGACCGTGGCGAAGGACGCCTCACAGCCGGGCAGGACGTACGACGCCGCCGGTCGCAGGTGGACCTGACTGCCGGTGACGGAGAACAATTCCTCGAACACGGCGGCCAGGTGCGGGTTCTGGGAGATCTGGGCCATCAGCAAGCCGATGAATTTGCCACTGATGATCACGTCGGCGCCAGGGCTGACGGGCGCGAGCGTGCGGTTGCGGTCGTCGATCATCTCGGTGACCACCGACAGCTCCCGTCCCGTCTCCTGTTGCAGCTGATGCAGAACGAGGAGTGTGACAAGGGTCCGGTCGTCGGCTTCGTCGGGCCGCTGTCCCGGGACGGGGTCCGGACCGAGCACGACGACGCTGTCGTACGAGTCGATCTCCAGGCACCGCAGTGTCTCGGGACGAGTGATGTCTCCAGGCCGGAAGGTGATGGTCAGCCGCGGCGCGAAGTCCGTACCGGCGTCCCGTACCTGCTCGGCCGTCACCTCCTTCCGGTCCGCCACCACGGCGATGACCGAGCCGTGCACGGCGGCCCGGCCCAACTGGTCGACTATCAGCGAGGCCCGCCGGTTCCAGCCGAGGACCAGGACCCGTTCGGGCCGGGAGTTCGCCTGCTGCCGGGGCGTCATCACCGACTCGTCGACCAGCCGGGAGCAGTCGTCGAGCCGCGTGGTGTCGTCATCCCCCGTGATGACGATCAGTCGGTCGTCGGGCTTGATCAGGGTCTGCTGCGCCGGGTTCAGCAACGGCCTGCCGTCACGCAGCAGGCCGACGACGCTGGACGTGGCGTGGGCCAGCAGCGTGTCGCCGAAGGGGCGGCCGGCCAGAGCCGGCTCGCAGGTGAGGTAGAACTCGTCTCCGGCGAAGTCCAGGAGGTCGCGGTACACCAGGGAGAGTCCGGGACGGCGGGCGGACTGGACGATCAGCCGGGCGGTGACCGCGTCGCTCTCCAGGACGACACCGCGCGGTCCCGCGGCGAGGGAGGCCGCCAGTCGGTACCGGTCGTCTCTGACGGCGGCGACGACGGGCGGGCCTTCCTCGCCGCCGAGTGCGGACCGCAGCGCCAGCAGCGTCTTGACCACCTCCGGGTCTGCTGACGGATCGTCGTGGGGCAGCACCAGCACGGCGCTGGCCGCGCCGGGGTTGGTCAGGCAGAGCAGGGCGGGGTCTGTGGGGGGACCGCTACGGCAGATCAACCGGGTACGGCCGGTGGTCCCCACCTTGCTGCTGAGGGCCTCCTCCATGGTGGTCTTGTTCCGGTCCGCCAGTACGGCCACCGCGCCGTACCGCTGGTTGGCATTGGCGGCCACCAACTCGCTCACCACGGTGAACACCTGCTCGGACCACCCCAGCACCACTGAGTGCCCCTGCTCGATGACGGTGGAGCGGCCCCGCCGCAGCGCGGTGAGCCGCTCGGTGAGTCCGGTGGTGATCAGACCGACGAGGGTGGAGACGTACACCAGGGCGACCAGGGCGAGCAGGACCGACAACAGCACGCGCAGGAGCGGGCCCGTCGCGCCGCCGAGCCGCAGTGTCTCACCGGTGAGACGCCAGACCGCTGCCAGCCTCCCCGAGCGGGACGCGGGCGCATGCGGGTCCGTCCACACCAGCACGGCGCTCGCCGGGAAGACGACGGCGAGGCAGCCCAGCGCCAGCCAGCCGACGAGGGCGGAGGTGCCGCGCGCCAAAGTCGTGTCGAACCAGTAGCGTGCCCTGCGTTTGAGCGAAACACTTCGTCCCACGCCTGCCCCCTGTTCCGCCGGGGTTCCGGCGGCGGCAGGCATGCCGCTCCGGTGTGCCCCGCCCGCCCCCACTGACCGCGCACGGCCACACGGTCACCCGGCAGTGTGCCGACGAGATGGCCGTGACACACGGATCACCGTCTGTCTTTCATCCCTTCGGGGGCGTCGCGAAGGAGCCGCTCCGCCCCGACGGCCGTCAGCGGTTTGACCTCGGCATCGCTCGTTCGGGGCAACGCCGGCGGCGCAGGTGGGCGGGTCGGATCGGCCCACCGGTAGAAGTGCGTCATGACTGAAGACCACAAGGCCGTCGTGGCAGGTTCAGGCCTGTCCAGGCGCAGCTTCACAACGACGGCGGGCACGGCTGTGGCGGCCACGGCTCTGGCCGGCGCCCCTGCCGCGGCGACGCCCGTCCCGGCCGTCCCGGCCGCACCGGCGCCCACCCGGGGCGCGGACTTCGACAGGTGCCTGGCCGTGGCCCGGGCGCTGCTGGTCGTGGACGACCACGACCGCCCCTTGGTCCCACGCTACGAGCGTGTGCTCAAGGACGGACTGCCTGCTCAGAGGACGGCCACGCCCAAGAAGGTCCTTGTCGTCGGGGCCGGCCCGGCCGGGCTGGCGACGGCGTTGCTGTTGAAGCGGGCGGGGCACCACGTCACCGTTCTCGAGGCGAACGGCAACCGGGCGGGCGGACGCATCAAGACCTTCCGCCGCGGCGGCCACGAACGGTCGGCGCAGCCCTTCGCCGACCCCCTCCAGTACGCTGAGGCGGGTGCCATGCGCCTGCCCTCGAGCCACCCGCTGGTGATGGGTCTGATCGACCAACTCGACCTGAAGAAGCGGCGTTTCCACTACGTCGACGTCGACGGTGACGGCCGACCCGCCAACCGCACCTGGATCTACGTCAACGGCATCAGGACACGGCGCGAGGAGTACGCTCGTGCGCCCCGCCGCATCAACCGGTCCTTCGGCGTGCCGCGCGCCCGTTGGGACACTCCCGCCGCCGCCATCCTCCGGTCGGTGCTGGACCCGGTACGCGACGAGTTCAGCACCGTGGGCGCCGACGGCAAGCGGATCGACAAACCGTTGCCGGAACGGGTGCAGGGCTGGGCCAGGGTCATCCAGCGGTTCGGCGACTGGTCGATGTTCCGCTTCCTCACCGAGCACGCGGGGCTGGACGAGCGCACGGTCGACCTGATCGGCACTCTGGAGAACCTCACGTCACGCCTGCCCCTGTCGTTCATCCACAGCTTCATCGGCTCCTCACTCATCAGCCCCGACACGGCCTTCTGGGAGCTGGAGGGTGGTACGGCGGCGCTGCCGGACGCGCTACTGGCGCAGGTGCGCGACACGGTCCGGTTCGACCGCCGGGTCACCCGCGTCGAGTATCACGATCCCGACCGCCCTTCCTCCGACACCCGGCACGTCGGCAGTAAAGGCCCGCACGTGTGGGTGGACACGGTCTCCGAGGGACGCGACGGCCCGGTGGTGCGCGAGCAGTTCACCGCGGACGCCGCCGTGATCACGGTGCCCTTCTCCGGTCTGCGGCACGTACAGATCAGCCCCCTGATGTCGTACCGCAAGCGTCGCGCGGTCACGGAACTGCACTATGACAGCGCCACCAAGGTGCTGCTGGAGTTCAGCCGCCGCTGGTGGGAGTTCACCGAGGCCGACTGGAAGCGCGAGCTGGACCGGATCGACCCGAAGCTGTACGACGCCTACCGCACGGGCCGCGCACCCGCCGACGGCAGCCTGCTCGGTGCACATTCCTCCGTCCCGGCCGGGCACATCACCCCGGGCCAGCGCACCCACTACGCCGCCAACCGTGCCGTCTCCCGGGACCAGCCCGAGGCCGCGCACGTGGTGGGCGGCGGCTCGGTGTCGGACATCGCCAACCGGTTCATTTACCACCCCTCCCACCCGGTGCCCGGCAGCCGGGGCGGAGTGGTGCTGGCCTCCTACAGTTGGGCGGACGACGCACTGCGCTGGGACTCCCTGGACGACGAGGCCCGCTACCCGCACGCACTGTGCGGACTGCAGCAGGTCTACGGCCAGCGCGTCGAGGTCTTCTACACCGGCGCCGGCCGCACCCAGAGCTGGCTGCGCGACCCGTACGCCTACGGGGAGGCGTCCGTACTGCTGCCCGGCCAGCACACCGAGTTGCTGCCCTCCATCCCTGTGCCCGAGGGCCCGATGCACTTCGCGGGCGACCACACCTCCCTCAAGCCTGCCTGGATCGAGGGGGCGCTGGAGTCGGCGGTCCGCGCCGCCCTGGAGGTCCACACCTCGTAGCCGAGCAGTAGCCCGACCAAGGCCCGCGACCAGCAGCCCTGCCCCAACCCCGGGGGGGTGCCCCTATCTGTTTCGTCAACCCCGGTGGGGTCGGCTTGTAGGGATTGATCCTGGTTTTCGGGAACATCCCGCGAAGCGGGATGTTCCCGGCGGATCGGGTGGCTGATGGGCAGCCCGGTGGCCGGCAGGGCCTGAGTGGCCGTGCCGGTGCGCGGGCGTGATGGGGCCTGGAGGGTAGGGGTGGTGCAGTCGTCAGGCGGCGAGGTCGACGTCGCCCGGGGTGCGTGCTTCGTAGAGGGCCCCGGTGCGGATCATCGCGTGGATGACGTTCACGCGCTGGCGGGCCAGGCGGAGGATCGCCTGGGTGTGGGTCTTGCCGCGTGCCCGCTGACGGTCGTAGTAGACCCGGGAGGACGGGTCGGCTTTGCAGCCGATCGCGGCGAACGCGGCCTGGAACAGGGCGCGTTTGAGGAGCCGGTTGCCACGGTGGGGTGCGTGCTCGCCGCGGATGGAGGTGCCCGAGGACTTCGTGGCAGGCGCGAGTCCGGCGTAGGAGGCGAGATGTCCGGCGGTGGGGAAGCCGCTGCCGTCACCGATCGCGACGATCACGGCGGCCGTGGTCCTGACGCCCAGGCCGGGCAGGGAAGTCAGGAGGTGAAAAAGAGGGAGGGCCTCCAACAGGGCGGCGATCTCCTGCTCGGCCTGGCGGCGCTGAGTGTGGGCGGCGGCGAGCTGGGCAGCGAGTCCCGGCACGATCAGCGCGCTGGCCTCGGTGCCCGGAACGACGAGGGTCTGCTCGGCGAGCGCGTCGAAGATCTCGGTGGTGAGGTGATGGGCCTTGCGCGAGCCGTGTGCCTTGAGCAGGGCCTCGCAGCGGGCACGGCCCAGTTTCCTCAGTCTCGCCGGGGAGCCGTGCCGTTGGAGGAGGGCCTGGATATAGGGGTAGGCCAGACGCGGGCCGAGCACGCGCTCGAGAGAGGGGTGGATCTGGGAGAGCAGGCCGCGCAGCCGGTTGGTGGCGCGGTTGACCTCGCCGGCCAGGTCGTTGTCGTAGCCGGTGAGCATCGTCAGCTCGGCCAGTACCTCGTCGTCGCGGTCCACCGCGCGCAACGTGTGCGGCATGGTGCGGGCGGTCTCGGCGATCACGAACGCATCGCGGGCGTCGGTCTTGGCCTCGCCCGGGTGCAGGTCGGCGGCCCGCCGCATCGACAGCCCGGGCAGGTAGGCCACCCGGCAGCCCGCCGCGCGGGCCACTGTCAGCGGCAGCGCGCCGATGTTGGCGACCTGGTCCACGATCACCAGCACGGTGCCGAACTTCGCCACCAGCCTGGTGAACAGCTCCAGCAGCCTCGGCTCGGTGTTGGGCAGCCGCTTGTCGTGCACGGTTCTGCCGTCCGAGGTCCGGCCGTGGGCGTGGTGGAACTCCTTGCCCAGGTCCAGGCCGAGGAAAAGATCTATCGCGGTCGTGTCGACCATGCGCGCGTGCCCCTCGCCACTCGTCTCCTCAACTCCCGGCCGTCCCTGCGGCACCACACGCCGGCAACCACGTTACGCAGACATGCCGCCCGTGAAGCGGCCCGGCATTGCGCCGGACCAGACGGTTGTCAGGCCCCTCATCAGCGGTCAAGCGGTGCCCCGAAGCCCGGCGGCAACACCCCCCAGGTCATCCGTACGACAGGGGGCACACAGCCATACCGGGCCCGGGGGCCAGGCGCCCCATTGCGGGGCCACGAAAAAGGTAACGAGGGCTGTTGTGAGGCTTCCCCTTGATCGCGGACACCTGGAGTCTGGGACCTGAGGTTCCAGAGGACGTAGTGGCCGGGTGGGAGGCAAGAGCAACCGCAGCAGGCGGTATTCGGAGGAGTTCAAGCGCGACGCGGTCGCGCTGGTCCGCTCCTCTGGCAGGACCGTCACCGAGGTGGTCCGGGAGATCGGGGTCAGTGCCGAGGGTCTGTGGAACTGGGTCAAGCAGGACGCGATCGATCGCGGGCAGGGGGCGCCGGGCGAGTTGACGAGCGCGGAGCGGGAAGAGCTGCGCCGGCTGCGTCGGCAGAACCGTGAGCAGGCCGAGACGATCGAGGTGCTGCGAAAAGCGGCGGTCTTCGTGTGTCCTGAACGGAAAGGGGCTGCCGGTGTAGGTCGGTAGCAACTGGATGGTGCTGCACAGATGATGAGGGTTTTTGGCCCCTCGGAGTCGCCCCCGCGGAGGGAGGCTCCAAACCGCCTCCTGCTGCGTTGGCTGATTGTGTCCTGAACGCGAAAGGGAGTTGGTCGTAGGACAGCTTCTGGAAGCGATGCTGTGCGAGAGATGAAGGAAGGCCCTTCGAAGCCGCCTTGCGGAAGGAGGCTTCAAACCCCCTCATGCCGCGTTAGCCGAAGACGGTCGTGGTGAGCGATGAGGAAAAGGCGTCCAAGAGGCGTCAGGTGGGGATCGGGAAGACGAGCGCAAGCGAATCGTTGCCGAAGCGTCGTTAACCTCGCGCTTTCGCGCGCCCAGCAGACTCGGAGGTCTTCGTGATGTAGCTGATCTTGAGTCGTAAGCTCGTTGTCGCCTGCCGGTGGAAGTCCGGTCCGGGTAGCTGCCAGGAGGCCCGGTAGCAGACTGGCGGCGTCGGGGGGAAACGCCCGGCGTCGAAGCCCGGTGTCGAAAGCCCTGTGAGGGGGAGCACAGCAGCGGTCCGTAGCATCACGCGAAGCCTGCGGCGTCGTTAGAGGCCCGCCCTTTTGGGGCGGGGACAGGGAGTGCCGAGCCCCCGAAATCAGGGCGAAGGCCATGGAAGCGGTGAAGATCCTGGAGATGCAGCCGTGAGGGACTCCCCGGCGTATGGGGCATGGAACGTTGCGACGGTGACAGCGGGAACTGGGGAGGCCCTCCCCGGCCCGGCGGCCTGCGGACAGGTGCTGCCGGAAGCTGCGCGTCCTATAACCGGGTGATCCCCGGGAAGTGGGCGCGGGCCGGGTGGGCGTCGGAGGCGGCCGTAGTACCGCTATGAGCCGGCGGACAACACAACCGTCGGCCAGGGAAGGGCCGCTGCTTCGTCGATGTGCAGGTTGTCTGGAGGGGCTTGGTGAGTGCCGTTTCGGCTAGTTCCACCACGTCGGGATCCCTGAAGCTGGATCCGGTCCGAGCCTTGCAGCATGCGCTCTACCGGGCGGCCAAGGCCGGTCCCGGACGACGGTTCCACGCGCTGGGGGACAAGGTCCACCGCAGGGACGTCCTGAGGCGCGCGTGGGTGACGGTGCGTCGCAACAACGGCGCGCCGGGCATTGACGCCACCACTCTGGCTGACGTTGAGGAGTACGGCGTTGACCGTCTCCTTGATGAGGTGGCCGCGGAACTGCGGGAAGGCCGCTGGCGGCCGTTGCCCGCGCGCCGGGTGTTCATTCCGAAGCCCGGCGTGGCGGAGCAGAGGCCGTTGTCGATTCCTTCGGTTCGCGACCGGATCGTGCAGGCCGCGTTGAAGATCGTGCTCGAGCCGGTCTTCGAGGCCGACATGCTTCCGTGCTCGTTCGGGTTCAGGCCCAGGCGCGGAGCACACGATGCCCTCCAGGTCCTCGTGGATGAGGCGTGGCGGGGCAGGCGTTGGGTGGTGGAGACGGATATCGCCAACTGCTTTGAGGCGATTGGTCATGAGAAGTTGATGCAGGCGGTCGAGGAACGCGTCTGCGACCGGTCGGTCCTCAAGCTTCTGCGCGCGATGTTGCGGGCCGGGGTCATGGAGGACGGGCAGGTCCGTCGGCCGGTGTCCGGCACTCCGCAGGGCGGGGTCATCTCCCCGCTGCTGGCCAATGTCTATCTGCACCGGCTGGACCGGGCGTGGTCGACACGGGATCACGGGGTGCTGGTGCGCTATGCCGACGACGCGGTGGTGATGTGCGCCAGCCGCGAGCAGGCCGAAGCCGCCCTGGAGCGGCTGCGGGGCCTGCTGGCCGAACTCGGCCTGGAGCCGAAGGAGGCCAAGACCAGGATCGTGCACCTGCAAGTGGACGGCGAGGGGCTCGACTTCCTCGGTGCGACACGAAGTCGCATGGTTCGAGTGAGCGCGCTGATTGGAGGGCTGAGCACGATGACAGCAGCGTAGCTCCGGATAAGTGTTCACAGATCTGTCCCCGCTCTGACGTGCGTTGCTGGTAACGGCAGGGTGCGAAGCTCAGGGAAGACGCCCAAGGGCTCCCGCTCCATCCGGGGGCTACAGGCAAGGGGAAGGCCGGACGGGTGAGTACACGCGAACTCTCGATGATGCCTCGACATCGATACCCCCGGAGATGGGATGAACCGCCGGGGGCAGGGCTGGCCGTTGCGAAACGGCAGGCGGCGGCTGGTGACTAGTAGGGCTTTGTTAGGTACCCCGGTTGATCGCCGTCAGGTAGATTGTGATGTTCTGTCAGGTGTGACACCTGAGGAGATGGAGAGGGTCCGCCCGCGCCTGGAGGCGTTCGCGGCAGAGATGCTCGGTTCGCTGGCGCGTCGGGATCAGCGAGCCAAGGGCGAGCTGTATCTGCGCGGGCTGATGCTGGACGGCAAGCGCAAGTCGATGCAGCCGATGGCCGAGCGCCTGGGCGTGGACCACCAGCAGCTCCAACAGTTCGTCTCCTCCTCCACCTGGGACTACTCCAAGGTCCGGGAACGGGTGGCCCGTTGGGTTGCGGCGCACATCTCGCCCGAGGCGTACGCCATCGACGATGTCGGCTTCCCCAAGGACGGCTACGACTCGCCGGGGGTGGCACGGATGTACTGCGGCGCGCTGGGCAAGCGCGGCAACTGCCAGATCGGGGTCAGTGTGAACCTGGTCAGCGACCACGCCTCCTCCGCCGTCGACTGGCGCCTGTTCCTTCCCGAGAGCTGGGATGACACCAAGCACGGCGACGACGCTTTGCTGGCCGAGGCGATCCGACACCGCCGCGCCAAGGCCGGCATCCCCGAGACTGCCCGCCACCGGGAGAAGTGGCGCCTGGCCCTGGACATGCTCGACGAGGTCCGCGAGGACTGGGAGTTGCCGGACCTGCCGGTCGTTGCCGACGCCGGATACGGCGACGCCACGGGCTTTCGCGAGGGCCTGACCGAGCGCGGCCTGACCTATGCGGTCGCGGTCAAAGCCACCACGACGGCGCACCCCGGCGACGCCACGCCCGAGCGCCCGCCGTACTCCGGGCAGGGCCGCCCTCCCGTGTCCGCCTACCCCCAGCCGCACACCACCCTGCGCGCGCTGGCCCTGTCAGCCGGACAAACGGCCACCCGCACCGTCACCTGGCGCCAGGGCAGCAAGGCCACCAAGCACAACCCGAACGCCGAAATGCGCTCGCAATTCCTGGCCCTACGGGTCCGCCCGGCCAACCGGCACATCCGCCGCGCCGCCGACGGCTCCCTGCCCGAATGCTGGCTGCTCGTCCAGTGGCCACCCGACTGCGCCGAGCCAACCGACTACTGGCTCTCGACACTGCCCGCCGACACCCCACTACGCGAGCTGGTGCGAATCACCAAGATCCGCTGGCGAGTTGAGCACGACTACCGCGAGCTCAAGGACGGTCTGGGCCTGGACCACTTCGAGGGCCGCAACTACCTCGGCTGGCACCGCCACGCCACCCTCGCCGCCCTCGCCCAGGCCTTCTGCACCCTGCTCAGGATCGACCCAAAAGCCCCTGCGCCGGCCTGACCCTCTACGCGGTCCTCCGCGAACTCCAGGCCCTCCTGGCCACCTGGACCGGCGCCTGCTCGATATGCGGGCAACCCGCACCAGCACCCGAACCCCACCACAGAACCTAACAAAGCCCTCTGCCGCGAA
>CAVXIJ010000021.1:0-395903 GCA_963761765.1 uncultured Actinomycetota bacterium | reverse complement strand
AAACGGCTACGCTGACCGCGGCGCGGACACGACCTTGTACGGTCCAGGATCACCACCGGCGAGTCGTGGACCACCGGCAGTCGACCGACGGAGGCCCGGGCAGGCGGGCGCCGGGCTCGGCGCGGCCCGGCCGTGGGCGACTTCGACGGTGACGGCAAGGCGGACGTCTTCGCCGGCGAACGGCCTCCGGTGGCATCTTCAAGATCCACCTGGTGAACGGCTCCAGCCAGTTCGGCACCCTGTGGACCTCCGCATGCTCTCCCACGCGGACGCGGCCAGCGGTGACTTCAACCGCGACGGCTACCAGGACGTGGCGGTCACCTTCTCGACGCGTCCGGCGCCGGGCACGTGGTGTGGTTCAAGGGCACCGAGGCCGGCATGGTGAAGGTGGGCATGCTCGGCGTACCGGCGGCCGGTCCGTGGCGGCCGGCGACATCGACGGCAACGGCTTCAACGACCTCGTCATCGGCCAGCCGTACACCGCCCAGTCCGGCGCCTACTCGGGCGGCGACATCACCGTGCTCCCCGACTCGGCGACCGGGCCGACTACCACCGGGAAGAAGACGATCCAGCAGGACACCTCCGGAGTACCGGTTTCGCCGAGGCCGGGGACGCCATGGGCGCCTCGGTCGCGGTCGGCGACGCGAACCTGGACGGCTACGCCGATGTGCTGTGGGCCTGCCGGGCGAGGACATCACCCGCAGCGGCACCGGCTACAAGGACGCCGGCGCCACCGTGCTGCTGAAGGGCACTGCGGCCGGTCTCACCGGCACCGGCGCCCAGTCCTTCACGCAGGACACCGCGGGCATGCCGGGAGCGGCCGAGAGCGGTGACCACAACGGCTCGGCCGTGCTGCTCGCGGACCAGTCCGGCTTCGGCCGCGCCGACCTCGCCATCGGCACCGAGGGAGAGGACGCCGGCAACGGCTCGGTCGCCTACCTCGGCAGCGGCAGCAGCGGGGTCGACGTTTCGGGCGCGGTCGTGATGGGCCGCGGCACGCTGGGCGCCCCTGCGGGTGCGCAGCTGGGGCAGACACTGACGCCGTAGTAACGGCCGGGCGCCCGGCGCCCGGACCGCGAGCGGTTCACGCAGGCGCTCGGCTGGGGTTTCCAGCCGAGCGTTTCGGCGTGGGCGGCCGCCGTGTCCGTCGATCGGTGGACGTGGGCGTCAACGACCGGTCGACGGCGGATGGCCTTGCTGACAGCGATACTTCCGGCATGAATAGGCATCTCAAGGACGACGAACTGGTTCCTACGTTGTCCGCCGAGCTCGGCCAGGAACTGCTCACCGCCGTGTACGCCCGGGTCGATACCGTGCTCAGCCCGGCCCGGATGCTGTCCCCGCTGGGCAACTACCTCATCGCCCGGCCGGCGGCGCGGGCCGCCGCGCACCGGATCACCGAACGCACCGACGTACCGCTGGACGCGGCGATGATCCTCGGCATCACGAAGGACGCGCTGCATGTCTGGAGCGCCGACCCGATGCTGAACCGGGTTGGCGAGCATGTCGGTCAGGTCTCGCTGGATCGCATTACGGACATCATGGTGGTCCCGGGGCGGAGTTGGCAGAAGGTCACGCTCGTGCTGGCCGAGGGGGAGAAGATCGAAATCGAGGGTCGGGGGGCGGCGCACGCGCTGGCCGCCGCATACCGGGAGCGCCGAGCGGGTTGATCCGTACGGCATGCTTGTCCGCGTGTCAGACCCTGCCCTACGTGTCAGACGAGCATGCCTGGACGGGTTGATCATGCGCGACGTGTATTACGGGGTCGTGCTGGCCGTGTCGGTCGCCGCAGTGTGGGGTACGGGCGCCGGCGCCGGCCGCGCCGTATCGATCGCCGCGCTGTGCACGCTCGTCCCCTGGTACTGCCTGGTCGGGCGCCGGGCTCGCCGGGAAAGACCGGTGCCGGCCCGGACCGTCTGCTACCAACTCGCAGTGCTGGGCCTGCTGATGACCGCGCAGGTGTCTACGCTGACCAGTTCACTGGTGCTGTTTGCGTTGGTCCCGCAGTCGTTCATGCTGCTGCCCATCGGCTGGGGCATGCTCGCGCTGGCACTGTTCAACGTGGTGCCGGTCATCGAGGCGGTCAGCGCGCCGAGCCTCGGCGTCGTCGCGGTGGCTGGCGTGGTGGTACTGAGCGTGGCGTTCGGGGGGCAGTTCGGCTGGTGGATCCAGGGCATCATCCAGCAGAGCCGGCAGCGCGCCGACCTCATCACCGAACTGCTGCGACACCCGGGCCGAACTGGCTGCCGAGCGCAACGGAGGCGGGGTCTCGCCGAGCGGAGCGATTGGCCATCCGAGATCCACGACACGCTGGCGCAGGGCTTCACCAGCATCCTCATGCTGTCCCGAGGCGGCCGGGTCGGCCTACCCGCCGCCGGCCGGGGCCGGGCCGCAGCTCGGGACCTCTCGGCGGGCGGCCCGGGAGAACCTGACCGAGGCGCGTGCGCTGTGGCCGCCTCACCGCCGACCGAACTCGCCGAGAACGGCCTGGCCGAGGCGCTCGCGCGGCTGGCCGGCGGCTCACGAGGACACCGGCGTGCCGAGTCGGCGGTGTCTGTCCGACGGGTTTGCGCGGCGACGCCGGGACGGACGTGGTCATGCTTCGCGCGGCGCAGGAGGCGTTGACCAACATCCGCACGCACGCCGACGCGTCGCGGGCGTCGCTGCGCCTCGGTACCGCCCGACGGCCAGATCGCCATCACGACGACGGCCGCGGGTTCGACCCGGCCACCGTCGGGAGGGGTTCGGCCTGCCGGGCCTCCGCAACCGGCCGCGCCTATCGGCGGGACGGCGTCCGTCGAGTCGACACCGGGCACCGGGACCACCGTGCGTGTGCCTCCCGCGGGAGTCGCCTCGTGATCCGCCTGTGCTCGTCGACGACCACCCGGTGGTCCGGGTCGGGCTGCGCGGCATGCTCGGGCGGCCGACGACCTGCGCGTCGTCGGCGAGGCCGGGTCGGCGACGAGGCGCTGGTCCTGGTCGCCGCGCTCCAGCCCGACGTGGTGCTGATGGACCTGCGCATGCCGGGGACCGACGGGGTCAGCGCCACCGCCCGGATCCGGCGAGCGGCACCCGTCGGTCAGGGTGCTGGTGCTCACCACGTACGACACGGACGCGGACATCCTGCGCGCCGTCGAGGCCGGCGCGACCGGCTACCTGCTCAAGGACACGCCGGTCGCGGCGAACTCATCGAGGCGATCCGGGCCGCCGCGCGCGGTGAGACGGTGCTCGCCCCGCCGGTCGCCGCGCGGCTGGTGACCCGCATGCGCGCGCCGGCCGCCGAACAGTTGACCCCGCGCGAGATTCAGGTGCTCACGCTCGTCGGCGCAGGGACTGTCCAATGTGGAGATCGGCCGGGAGCTGTTCATCGGCGAGGCGACAGTCAAGACGCACCTGCTGCGCACGTTCGCCAAGCTGGGCGTCACGGACCGTACAGCGGCGGTCACGGCGGCGCTGCAGCGCGGCATCCTCCCACCGTACTGATCGCGGTAAGAGGGCGGTGGCGCGCCATACGTCGATCGCGGCGGGGCCTGGTCGTAGGTACGCGTGCCAACTGCGCACCAGAAGCGGGCAGCAGCGGTGTGGCGGCGCCGTCCTCGCGCTGCGACGGTGGAGACCTGCCTCCCGCAGGACCAGCCCCACGCCGATACAGCGAGGAGAATTCCGCCATGACCGTTACGGCGACGTCGCCGATGCCGGAACTCGACCGCCCCTACGACGGCCTGCCTCGACCGCCGTGGCCGACTTCGACCGGGACGGCTTCGTCGCACCTCTCCGGAACGTGCTTCACGCCCGAGACGATCGCCGCGTACGAGCCGACGATCACCGCGGAGGTGATCCGGCTCAACACCCAGCACCTGCCGCTGGCGGAGCGTGACACCTACGGCAAGGCGTTCCTTCAGGTGACGAACCTGTGGGAACACAACGAGAAGGTGAAGGAGCTGGTGTTCTCCCGCCGTCTCGCGCGGTATCGCCGCCCAGCTGCTCGGCGTGCACGCGGTGCGGCTCTACCACGACCAGGCGCTGTACAAGGAGCCGTCCGGCGGCATCACGCCCTGGCACGCCGACCAGTACTACTGGCCCCTGTCCTCCGACCGCTGCCTGACCGTCTGGCTGCCGCTGCAGGAAACCCCGCATGGACATGGGCCCGCTCGCCTTCGCCCGCGGCAGCCACCGCTTCGCGTACGGCCGCGACCTGCCCATCTCCGACGAGTCCGAGGCCCGCCTCAAGCAGACCGTCAGCGAGCAGAACTTCGAGGACGTCGTGGAGCCCTTCGCGCTCGGCGACGCGAGCTTCCACCGGGGGTGGACCTTCCACCACGCGGGGCCCAACCGCGCCGCCGTCCCGCGCCGCGTCATGACGGTGATCTACATGGACGCCGACATCCGCATCGCCGAGCCCACGAACGACCACCAGGCCGCGGACCGCGGCTGGATGCCCGGCACCGCGATCGGCCAGATCCCGGGACAGTCCGCTCAACCCTGTGCTGTACGACAGCTACGGGGCGGGACGGGACGTCAGATGACGTGCCGCACAGGGCACCAGACGGGAGCCGTTGCGCCGGCTACGTGAAGTCACGGCTGTCCCGCTGCCCCCTGTAGCCCAAGGTAGCGCCGCAGCGCCTGGCCCGCTTCACGGACGTGGCTGCGGATGTGCTGCTCCGCGGCGCGCGGGTCGCCCTTGCTGATCGCGTCCAGAATGTCCTGGTGCTCGTCGATGGCGACCGGTAACCGGCCGGGTGCCTGTGCGGAGAGACGGTTGCCCAGGCGCACCTGGGCGACGAGGTTCTCCGCTATGGGGATGAGTCGTCGGCTGCCTGAGCCCTCCCATATGAGGCGGTGGAACCCGAGGTCCAACTCCCCGTAGGTTTGCAGGTCGTTCGCCTCGATGGCCTCGCGCTGCTTGGCCAGCAGCGTGCGCAGCCGTGTGGCGACTTGGTCGTGATCGGGTGCCGCGGCTGTCCGGCGTGCGGCGATCCCGTCGACGGCCTCCCGCAGCTCGTACAGTTCCAGCAGGTCGTCGGTGCCGGCTTTGGGGACGAAGTAGCCGCGGTGCGGGACAGAGACGAGGAAGCCTTCGCGTTCGAGCGCGGCGAGGGCGGTCTTGATGGGCGTAGGGCTGAGGCCGAGCTGTTCGGTCAGCGGACGGACGGTGACGCGGGAGCCCGGGGTGAGGGAACCGTCGAGGATGGCGGCCCGCAGGTGGTCGTAGGCGGCGTTCAGCAGGGTGTGGCGCGGGACGGTCATGGCCGCGGGTGCCCCGTTTCTTCGTGATGGTGTCGCTACCGAGGACGCTGTGTATCCGAAGAGACTACGGTCCGGCCGGGCGCGTCAGTGAAGTCTGCGCTCGTACCAGCGGGACAGCATCGTCAGTGGCAGACAGATGACGAAGAAGACGGCGAGCACGGCGCCGAGGATTGGTACTGCGTGGGAGGACCCGCCGGAAAGGGTGAGTCGTTCGATGGAGCGTTGTGATGCTTCGAGGATGTCGAGCAGCCCGATGACGGCGGCCAGTGAGGTCTGCTGGATGAGGTTGACGACGAGTCCGATCAGTGGGGGGAGCGCTCGCCGGGCGGCCTGGGGCAGGAGGACGTGTCGCATGCGTCCGGTCCAGGAGAAGCCCAGCGCCGCGGCTGCCTCCGCCTGCCTGCGGGGTACTGATTGGACGGCGCCGCGGACGACTTCGGCCATGTTGGCGCTACCCCACAGGGACAGTCCGATGGCGGCGGCAGCGAAGGTGTCCACCCGTACGCCGATGATGGGCAGGACGAAGAAGATGAAGAACAGGATGATGATGATCGGCAGGCCCCGCCAGACTTCGACGTAGGCCCGGACCACCCCCCGGACCCCTCTGCTGGGCAGCGTGAGCACGGTGCCGAGCAGGATTCCGGCCAGGAGGCTGGCGGCGATGGTGACCAGGGCCAGCAGAGCGGTTTCGCGCAGGCCGCCGGCGAGGTAGGCGGCCACGGGCCCGACCCATGGGGGCATCAGTGTCCTCCTGATATCGCGAAGCGACGCTCGATGGCCCCGGCGCCCAGTGACATGAGCCAGACCAGTGCGAGGTAGATGACGCCGATGGCGAGAAACATCTCGAACACCCGGAAGGTGACGGCGACGACGTTGACAGCGGTTTCGGTGAGTTCCGGGTAGCTGATCGCGACCATGAACGATGAGTTCTTGAAGACGGAGATGAGGGTGTTGGTGACCGACGGGAGTGCGATGCGGGCGCCGAGGGGGAGGGTGGCATGTCGAAAGGCGGCCAGGCGGGGGAAGCCGAGGGCCCGGCAGGCTTCGACGTAGCCGCCTTCGACAGCCTCGAAGCCGGCGCGGAAGTTCTCCACGTTGTAGGCGCCGCCCCACAGAAGCAGTGACAGCCAGCCGACGGTGAAGCCGTCCAGCTGCAGCCCGGTTTCGGGCAGCGCGAAGTAGAGGAAGAAGATCTGCACCAGAAGCGGGGTGTTGCGGAACAACTCGACGTAGACCGAGATCAGTTGTCGGGCGACCGGTATACGAAGCGTGCTGATCGCGCCGAGCAGCACACCGACGAGCAGGGAGCCGGCCATGCCGATGGCACTGATTGCCAGCGTTCGCAGCAGGCCGGCTCCGAGATCGCCGAGATGGTGGACGATGAAGCCCGGGTCGAAGTGGTAGCCGGAGACGTCGAGCATGCTCAGCACTTCAGGGTGGAGCCGGACGGGTAGGTCAGGTTGCGACCCGGCCGGGGCACGTACTGGGCGAACTGCTTTTGCACGGAGGGGTCGGTGACGGTCTTTTGGAAATCGGTCCACAGGAAGTCCGTCTGCTGCATGTGGGCCAGGGCGCCGTTGACCCATGCCAGCATCTGCGCATCGCCCTTGCGGACGCCCAATCCCCAGGGACTGCCGGCCTTGGCGTCGCCGACGGCCTTGAGCTTGGAGTTCTTCGCCGCCAGGTCGAGCAGAAGGGCGTCGTCCTGGGCGAAAGCGACACCGCGCTTTTGGTTGAGTGCGGTCAGTGCCTGGCTGGTCTCGGTGAACAGCGTCTGCTTGACGTCTTTCTTGCATTGGGTCAGCCAGAGGCTGGCGGTGGCGCCGCTGGTGCTGATGACCGTCTTGCCGGCCAGCTGGTCGAAGGAGGTGATCGGGGAGTCCTTGGGTACCAGCAGTTTCACGCCGCTCTGGAAGTAGGGGGTGGAGAAGTCGACGGTCTGGGCGCGTTCCTGGGTGTAGTTCATCGTCGCTTCGATCAGGTCGATGCGCTTGGAGGTCAGGAACGACACCCGGTTGGATCCGGTCACGCAGGTCAGGGTCAGCGCGTTGGGGTCGCCGAATGCGTAGGAGGCCATCTGGTGGGCGATGTCGATTTCGAAGCCCGCGTTCTTCGATGATTCGTCGATGTATCCGAACGGCGGGTAGTCGCACTTGACGCCGACGGTCAGCTTGCCCTTGCTCTTCACCTCGTCGGGCAGCGGCGCCCCCACGTCCACGCGGTGACCGGAGGCGGCGTTGGACGCGCCCGCACTGCTGCCGGACGAGGATGACGCGTCAGACGAGGAGGAGCAGCCGACGGCGAGGACCAGAACCATCGCTGTACCTACGAGCATGCCGAATTTCGATCTCACGACACAACTTCCTTCTGCCCGATCGGGCGGGTTATCTGAGAACTTTGCGGAGGAACTGACGGGTACGTTCGCTCTGGGGCCGGTCCAGCACATCGGCCGGGCGGCCCTGCTCCGCGATCACGCCGCCGTCGATGAACACCAGGCGGTCACCGAGTTCGCGGGCGAAGCCCATCTCGTGTGTGACACACAGCATCGTCATCCCGGAGCCGGCGAGGTCACGCATCACGTCGAGGACCTCGCTGACCAGCTCCGGGTCCAGTGCGGAGGTCACCTCGTCGAAGAGCATCACGTGCGGGTCCATCATCAACGCGCGTGCGATGGCGACCCGTTGCTGCTGCCCGCCCGACAGCTGCCTCGGGTACGCGTGGGCCTTGCTGGCCAGCCCCACGCGGGTCAGCAAGGCGATGGCCCGCTCCTGCGCCTGGTCTTTGGGCATCCGCAGCAGCTTGCGCGGCGCCAGGGTGAGGTTGTCGATGGCGGAGAGGTGCGGGAAGAGGTTGAACTGCTGGAACACCATGCCGATGCGTCGGCGTACCGTGTTCAGGTCGACGCCGGGACCGGTCAGGTCCTCGTTCTCCAGCAGCACTTGGCCGGAGGTCACCGACTCCAGCAGGTTGGCACAGCGCAGGAGGGTGCTCTTGCCGCTACCGGACGGTCCGATGATGGTGACCACCTCACCGCGGGTCACCGTCAGGTCGACGCCCTTGAGCACCTCCACATCGCCGTACGACTTGTGCAACCCGCGCAGCTCCACCATTGCCGGCTGCGTGTCGGCGGGTGACTTGGCGAGCGGACCGTCCACACTCGGCGACTCCGTCATCGCGGTGTCCGACGGCCTTGGGCCGTGCCGGTCGTTGCGGCCGCGGAGGTCGCCTCGGGCGGCAGGTCGGCGTCGCGCAGCAGGCGGGGCGGCTGGCCGACCTGCAGGGTGTCGGCGTACTTCAGCGCACTGCCGGTGTTGAGCACCAGCACTTCCTCGTCCCCGTCGAGCCAGCCGTCCGCGCGCAGCCGGCGTACCGCGGCCAGCGTCGCTGCCCCCTCCGGGCACATCAGCAGACCGTCGGAGGCCGCGCAGGCCGCCTGCTCCTCAAGGATGTCCTGGTCGTCGACGGCGATCGCCGTGCCCTCGCTGTCCCGCAGCGCGGACAGGATGAGGAAGTCGCCCAGCGCGCTGGCGACGTTGATACCGAACGCGACGGTGCGTGCCTGGTCCGCCGGCCACGGTTCGGCGGTCTCGGCCCCCGACTCGAAGGCCCGCACGATCGGCGCGCAGCCGCTGGACTGCACGGCCACGAACCGGGGTAGCCGCCCGGTGATCCAACCCAGCGCGGTCAACTCGTCGAGCGCCTTACGGATACCGATCAGGCCCACGCCGCCACCGGTCGGATACACCACGACATCCGGTACCCGCCAGCCGAACTGTTCGGCTATCTCCAGGCCCATCGTCTTCTTTCCCTCGATGCGGTAGGGCTCGCGCAGCGTCGCGGCGCTGAACCAGCCGTCCCGTACCGCCTGTCCCGCGATGCGACCGGCATCACCGATCAGACCGTCCACGATGTAGACCCGAGCGCCGGCCGCCAGACACTCCTTTCGGGTCACCTGCGGAGCGTCCTCAGGCATCACGACCAGACACTCCATACCGGCCCTCGCGGCATAGGTGGCCCAGGCGGCGCCGGCATTGCCGTTGGTCGGCAGGGTCAGGCGCTGCACTCCCAGTTCGTGCGCCCGGGAAACGCCGACCGCCGCACCCCGTGCCTTGAAACTTCCGGTCGGCAGCATTCCCTCGTCCTTGGCCAGCAGGCCCGGTACACCGATCCGTTGGCCGTACCCGGGCAGTGGCACGATCGGTGTCCAGCCCTCGCCGAGGGCGATCACGTTTGCGGGATCCCGTACCGGCAGCAGCTCCCGGTACCGCCACAGGTCCGTGCCGCGCGACGCGATGTCCGTTGGCCGGACCGTGGTCCGGACCTGGTCGAGGTCATAGCGGACGAGCAGCGGCGAACCGCAGCGGCACACGTTCTGGGGCACCTCCGCGTCGTACTGCTCGGCGCATCGACCACACTCCAGGTGGGTCAGCGCGCTGGTCCAGGTTCCGTCGTCGTCGGGGTACAACCGGTGACTTCCTCTCTTTTCTGTCTGGCGGGGGTGGCCGGTGGTGGGGGCGGGGAGACCCGCCCTCACCACGCGATCTACTGTCCGAAACGCTGGAACTGGTCAGCGGTCAGCTTCGTGGACGGCCCGTAATAGGCGGCGTTGAAGAGCATCCGCTGCTCGGACCGGTTCCAGGTGCGGAAGCCGATCTCGCTGCCGAAGGTGACGAGGTAGCCGTCGCCGATCGTCCAAGACAGCCCGTTGACCGCCGCGTCGAGGTGTTCGCCGCCGATCAGCCAGCCGCTCTGCAGCTGGTCGCCGCTGTCGGGGTACTTGGCAATCACTTCCACCGGATACGTACTTGTGCTGGTCAACTTGTAAGCGTCGTCCGACACGAACCACACGGGGTTGTTCGCTGGCACGCCCCAGGCCGCCGGGTTGTTTGTGTCGAACTCCTGGCTAAGCAGCGATCCCGGGCAGTAGAAGTCCGAGGAGGAACCGCTGGGCAGGGCGGAGGTGATGGGCAGGTCGAACAGCGACTTGGCCGTGTCGGTCCCGCCGCCGTAGGTGACCAGCGTGCCGCCGGCGGTCACGAAGTCGTGCAGCTGGTTCCAGCCGGTGGTGCCGACGCCGAACGCCCAGGCCCAGTCGGACGGGTAATGCGTCGAGTTCAGGCCGTTGACGATGGAGTTCTTGCTGACCCCGTCCGGCATGATGATGGCGTCGTACTTACCGGCGAGGTCGGCGTAGTCGCCCGCCTGCACGACGGAGTAGTTCACCCCGTACTGGTCGAACACCCACATCAGCCAGCCGGACGGCATGTTGTCCGGGGGCTTGAGCAGGCCGATCCTCGTGCCCGGCTTGAGCTGGACGCCGGCCACGGTCGGCACCGCGCTGACGGCGGACACCGGGATGCCGGTGCTCTTCGACTGGGTCTGCAGGAGCTGTCGGGCCGCCGAGGTCGGCGGGACGAGGAAGGTGCCGGCCGGGAAGGTGCGACCGCCGTCGGTGAACTGGGCGGCGGCGCGGAATGTGGGGATGTTCTGCTTCTGCAGCGCGGCGACGATCCGGAACACCCCGTAGGACTCAGGACCGATCGCGTACGCCCCGGTGCTGGGCGGCGCGGATGGCGTGGTGACCGCCGGGGGCTTGACGGCGTTCAGCAGCTTGGTGTCGGCCGAGAAGGACGTGGCGATGAGCTCGGCCTCGAAGCCGAGCAGTATCGGCAGGGTCTGCGCGGTGGTGTCGTACGGCCGCTGCGGCGGGCCACCGGGGTACTGGAGCAGCTGCGGGTATTCCTGCACCTCCAGCAGCGTCTTGGCGAACGCGGCGTAGGGCTGCTGCAGGTAGATGACGTACGACCCGGCGGGATACTGCTTGCCGTCGGCGGTGAACGCGGCCTGTGCCTGACGGATCTCCACCGCGCCGAGGTGGAAGATCTCCAGAGCGTCGTAGACCGCCTGCGGGTCACGTTGCCCAGCCGGGATGACGTAGGCGTACGGGCTGGTCCGGGTGACCGCCTTGGCCCCGACGCGGTAGGAGTTGTAGAGCCAGTTGTAGTTGTCGTAGGCGACCGCCTCCAGGCCCGAGTAGAAGGCCTGGGAGACCCAGTCGATGATGTTGCGCAGCGTCCAGGTGTTGGAGTCGTACGGCTCGATGAAATTGATGTCGGTGGTCTGCTGGCCCAGCGGCTCCGTGCCCACCTGGGGGTAGGCGAGGTTGGAAGCGGCCGCCGCCTCGGTCAGGATGCGCGCCGCGCCGTGGTAGACGCAGTACTGCCGGGACGGGGACCAGTAGTCGTATGTCGAGCCCCAGCCGTTGCCCTTCATTCCGGCGACGGTCATGCCCCGCTGCATCGCCAGGCCAACCGTGTCGGTCTGCTGCACCAGGATCGTGTCGATGTTGGGGTCGTACGGCGACAGGTACGGCGGCGTGAACAGCCGGGGAGCACTGGCGCCGGCGCCGTGCGAGTCCTGGAAGATCTGGGGCCGGTACTTGTTCAGGATCGAGACGTTATGTCTGCTCTCGACCTGGGTCAGCATGATCCAGTCACGGTTGTCGTCGTGGCCGGTGTACTTGTTGTACAGGTCGGGGTAGGTGCGCGAGTAATCGGTGCCGGCCGTGGCAGCGAAGTAGTCGTTGACGAGGACGATGCCGTCCGGGTTCTGGCACGGCTGGAGCAGGATGACCAGGTTGTCCAGGATCTTCTCGATGTAGTCGGACTTCTCGGTGGTCAGCCGGTAGGCCCATTCGATGGCGGCCTGGGAGTTGCCGACCTCGGTCGAGTGGATGCCGGCCTGCACGTAGTAGAACGGCTTGCCTTCGGTGGCCAGCTTCTTGGCGTCGGCCTCGGACAGGCCTCGGGGGTCGGCCAGCCTGGCGTTGGTGGCGACCAGCTTGTCGAGATTGGCAAGGTTCTTCGGCGAGCTGATGGTCAGCAGGACGTACGGGTATCCCCGGGTGGTCTTGCCGATCTCCTCGAAGTGCACCCGGTCGCTGCGGGCACCGATCAGCTGGAAGTACGGGACCATCTTGTCCCATTGAGCCAGGAAGCCCTCGGTTCCGATCGCAGTTCCGAAGTACTCCGCCGGGGTCGGGATGGCCCCCTTCTTCTGCGTTCCGGCGGGGTCGTGGCCGGTCCGGGTCGGCGGTAGCGCGGGCGCCGCCGAGGCGGTGCCCGGGCGGATCAAGCTCGCCGCGGCGGCGCCGGCCACCGCGGTGCTCCGAAGAAGCGTTCTGCGGGACGGTCTTGAGCCTTCGCTGCTGGTCATCTAACGACATCGCCTTTCACGGTCCGGCCGTTGCCGGGCCGTTGTCCGTCGCGAAGTCGGGGGTTAGTCGGCTCCGCTGCCCTGCGGGTGGCGTACAACGCCGCGGGGGGCGCGGCGCCTCGATGGTTGTCGCGATGCCTGGGTGCCGCGCGCTGCTGGCGGGCAGACCCGCGTGATCCGCGAGCGCCCGACCCCTGGCCGTGAAAACCGTGTCGTGCCCACGCAATTTGTCAGCCGACGGCGGGTCAGAGCAACGATTCGATACTGGATTTAATATCAAAACCATGTTGCCGCAACACATGGCTGGGGCCGGTGGCGTCGGGAATGCTGCTGGAGGAATTCACGCCGCAGGAGATCCGGCACGCGCTGCTTTCGAAGCCGCTGCCGACGCGTCCGTAGAGGCGGCGGCGAGGAGCGCCGAGGCCGGTGGAGGGCTGGGCGTACTGATCAACAACGCGGGGATCGAGGGAAGGGGCGCCGGCGACGTCGCGATCGCGCGCAGGAAGATGTTGGGGCTCTTGCCGCCCAGTTCCAGCGTGACCGGGATGATGTTCTCGCTGGCGTAGCGCATGATCAGCCGCCCGGTGGTGGTCTCACCGGTGAACGCCGCCTTGGCCACCCGCGAGCTCGACGCCAGCGGCTTGCCGGCCTCGACCCCGGAGCCGTCGACCACGTCGCCCCCCAGCCCGGTGCACCGGACCACCGGGACGGACGGTCACTTCGGAGCCACTGCGAAGCTCGTACGGTCGCCGTCGGTCCTGTGCGACGACTCCCATGCTGATGGCGGGCACCGGGAAGACGGGTGCTGCGGTGCGCATCGGATCGGGCGTGCCGCAGCCCCGGAAACCGGCCGCCCCACCGGCCCGACTCCCGCACACCGGCCCCGTGCGTCACCAACGCGACCTGGAGACGCCGAAGGGCGTTCTCGAAAAGCGAGAACGCCCTGGACGTGTACTGCAGGACGTCCGGGCCGGCCGGCGAGGGCCGGCCCGGACGCCTCGGTCAGACGAGGTCGAACCGGTCGAGGTTCATCACCTTGTCCCATGCCGCGACGAAGTCGCGCACGAACTTCTCCTTCGCGTCATCGCTCGCGTAGACCTCCGCGAGCGCGCGCAGTTCGGAGTTCGAACCGAAGACGAGGTCGGCACGGCTGCCGGTCCACTTGACCTCGCCGGTGGCGGCGTCGCGACCCTCGAAGGTGGTCGCGTCCTCGGACGTCGCCTTCCACGTCGTGCCCAGGTCGAGCAGGTTGACGAAGAAGTCGTTGGTGAGCGACCCGGGGGTGGTGGTGAGGACGCCGAGCGGCGACTGCTGGTAGTTCGCGCCCAGGACGCGCAGCCCGCCGATGAGGACGGTCAGCTCGGGAGCGCTCAGGGTCAGCAGGTTCGCCCGGTCGAGCAGCAGGTACTCGGCCGGCAGCCGGTTGCCCTTACCGAGGTAGTTGCGGAACCCGTCGGCGGTCGGTTCGAGCGCGGCGAACGACTCCACGTCGGTCTGCTCCTGCGACGCGTCCGCACGGCCCGGCGTGAACGGGACCTCGACGCCGACGCCGGCGTCCTTGGCCGCCTGCTCGACCGCCGCACCACCGGCGAGCACGATCAGGTCGGCGAGCGAGACCCGCTTGCCGCCCGTCTGGGCGGCGTTGAAGGACTCCTGGATGCCTTCCAGGGTGCGCAGCACCGTGGCCAGCTCGTCGGGGTTGTTGACCTCCCAGCCGCTCTGCGGCTCCAGGCGGATGCGCGCGCCGCTGGCGCCGCCGCGCTTGTCGCTGCCGCGGAAGGACGAGGCCGACGCCCACGCGGTGGACACCAGCTGGGACACCGTCAGGCCGGTGGCGAGGATCTTCTCCTTGAGGGCGGTGATGTCCTCGGCGCCGACGGGCTGGTGCGTCACCTCCGGGAGCGGGTCCTGCCAGAGCAGCGTCTCGGCGGGGACCTCCGCGCCGAGGTAGCGCGCGACCGGGCCCATGTCGCGGTGGGTCAGCTTGAACCAGGCGCGGGCGAAGGCGTCCGCGAACTCCTCGGGGTTCGCGAGGAAGCGCCGCGAGATCTGGTCGTAGGCCGGGTCCACGCGGAGCGCGAGGTCGGTCGTCAGCATCGTCGGCGCGTGGCTCTTCGACGAGTCATGCGCGTCGGGAACGGTGCCCGCCCCGCCGCTGTCCTTCGGCCGCCACTGGTTGGCGCCTGCGGGGCTCTGGAACAGCTCCCACTCGTAGCCGTACAGGATCTCCAGGAAGCTGTTGTCCCAGGCCGTCGGGGTGTTCGTCCAGATGCCCTCAAGGCCGCTGGTGATCGTGTCGCCGCCCTTGCCGGTACCGAAGGAGTTCCTCCAGCCCAGGCCCTGCTCCTCGATCGTGGCGCCCTCGGGGTCGGCGCCGACGGCGTCCGCCGGGCCTGCGCCGTGGGTCTTGCCGAAGGTGTGGCCGCCCGCGATCAGGGCGACCGTCTCCTCGTCGTTCATCGCCATCCGGCGGAACGTCTCACGGATGTCGAGGGCCGCGGCGAGCGCGTCCGGGGTGCCGTTCGGGCCCTCCGGATTGACGTAGATGAGGCCCATCTGGACCGCGCCGAGAGGGTTCTCCAGCTCGCGGTTGCCGGTGTAGCGCTCGTCACCGAGCCAGGTGGACTCGGGACCCCAGTAGACGTCCTCCTCGGGCTCCCAGACGTCCTCACGGCCACCGGCGAAGCCGAAGGTCTTGAAACCCATCGACTCCAGGGCGACGTTTCCGGCGAGGATCATCAGGTCGGCCCACGACAGGCTCTGGCCGTACTTCTTCTTGACCGGCCACAGCAGCCGGCGGGCCTTGTCGAGGTTCCCGTTGTCCGGCCAGCTGTTGAGGGGCGCGAAGCGCTGCTGACCGGCGCCGGCTCCACCGCGGCCGTCGCTGATCCGGTAGGTGCCCGCGCTGTGCCAGGCCATCCGGACCATGAACGGGCCGTAGTGGCCGAAGTCGGCCGGCCACCAGTCCTGGGAGGTGGTCAGCACCTCCGCGATGTCACGCTTGGCGGCCGTGAGGTCGAGCGCCTTGAATGCCTCGGCGTAGTCGAACTCCTCGCCGAGCGGGTTGGTCACGGCGGGGTTCTTAGCGAGGATCTTCAGGTTGAGCCGCTCCGGCCACCACCGGCTGTTTCCGCCGCCCTGAGTGGAGTGCGGGGCACGCCCGTGCGCTACCGGGCAGCCACCTGCGCCCTCCGTCTTCGCGTCGGTGACGATTGCGTCATTGTTCTCGGACAATGGGAAAATCCTTCCGGACTAGATCGCTGTGCTCAGGTACTGGGGGTGGTCGGACCGTTGAGGCACAGGCCCCAGTGGATCACTTCGGCGTAGCTCACGTAGGCGGATCACCTCGATAGACCACGCCGGCGGACTCTCTTCGGCAGTAGATCACCTCGGCCTCGGCGATCGAGAGACCTTGGTCGTCGGACACGGCCGGGCGGTGCGCCCCGCCGACGCCGGTGACGACACCGTACGACCGGCACGCGACATGGTGGTGACCGCCCTGGTCCGTCCGTGCCGGCGGGCCGGGCTTTTGACGTGTGCGATGTGACGTACATCCCGCCGCGGTGCGCGCGTCGAGAGCGCGCACACGGCCTGGCGCGAGACATGGATCACGTGATCGCGCAGGCCACCGGCCATCGCAACGCCGAGACGGGCACCGTCCTGGGCCCTTACGCGGGCAGCGCCACGCGGTCGGCCGCCATCCGCACGTCGGTCCGCGCACCTGCCCGGCGGCGGTCCACTCACGTCTTCGTCTCCTGTCCCACTGGACTCTTCCCGTCCCTCGGTTACGACCTGGGGGAAATAGCGAGCGGGCTCCCGACGCCCTGCGACTCCGACTCCGACTCCGGCGTTGTCGTCAGTCGCCCCCAAGCTCTCAACTATGTTCGAGCAGGGAGGGACCCCCACCGCTCCGCGTCGACTCCCTCCTCCGCCTTGGATTCGAAGCCGCATGACGCCGCTCGCTGATCCACTCTCTATCTCCCCCCAGGTCGTTATAGCCGGAACCGACCCTACAATGGACAAAGTCTAAGTCAAGAAGCATGCCAAAGCCGTATTCAATCGTAACTCGGACGGCTACTGGTAAACTCCGGCTGCCCCACCGAACCTGAATGGGTGAACCGATATGAGTGACCTGCTGGAGCGACTGAGAGGGCGCGGCTGGCGCCTGACCTCTCAGCGGCGTGTCGTTGCGGAGGTCCTCGACGGCGACCACGTACACCTCACCGCCGACGAGGTGCACGCCCGCGCCGGACGACGACTGCCCGAGATCTCCCGGGCGACCGTCTACAACACCCTGGGCGAGCTGGTCTCCCTCGGCGAGGTAGCCGAGGTCGCCACCGACGGCCGGGCCAAGCGCTACGACCCCAACGCACGCCACCCGCACCAGCACCTGGTGTGCTCCCGCTGCGACACCATCCGCGACGTCCACCCGGCCGGCAACCCGCTCGCCGACCTCCCCGTGGAGGAGAGGTTCGGCTTCACGGTCTGCGCGGTCGACGTCACCTACCGCGGACTGTGCCCGGAATGCGCCCAGGCGCTCTGAGCGGGCCGGCCGGCTACTTGACCTTGCGCACGTTCGACACCGACGGTTCGAGCGTGTCCCGGGTTCCTTTGTATGTGCCGCGACTCAGCTGGACGGCCAGCGAATCGAGCATCGCGAACGCCTCTTTGTAGCCGTCGTGTGCGCTGCCCGCGCTCTCGGCCATCGTCGCGCAGCGAGGATCGCCGTCCACCGTGATCTCGATCTGTCGGATGGCCGAGCAGGCGGGTACGGGATGCGGCGCGACCTCGGGGAAGCCGCCGCGCGCAAGCTCGGCCGTCACCCGTTCGAGGACGTCGACGTGCACGTCGCCCTGCCAGACGGTGTCGCCCATGCGCGAGTGGTGTTCGAGCTCCGCTGCACCGCCGGCGGTGAGCACGAGCACGATGCGCCCAAAGGGATCGCTCGGCGAGTGCTCGTTGCCGATCGTGTACCACAGGACGGTGTCCGGCCGGGTCGCCGAGCGCCGCAGCCGCTGGACGGGCACGACGGAGTAGATGGCCGGGTCCTCGCCGGCGTCCGGATCGTCGGCCTGCCGGTAGGCCTGGAGGAACGCGTCGGCGTCGGCGGGGTTGTGGAACAGGCCGTGCTCGTTGAGGTGACTGCCCCACGCGGCGGCCTGGTCGGCGTCGAAGACCTCGGCACGGTGTTGGACGGCGGACCACGCCGCCGAGGTGGTCTCACCGACGTCGAAGCCCAGGAAGTCCCAGGCCGAGCCGGGCCAGCCACCGAGCGCGACGATCTCGTAGTCGTCCACGCCGCCTCGCGCGAGGTCGATGAGAAGGCGGCGACACCCCGCGACGTCCTGCGCCGCCTCACATGCCAGAGCGCGCACGACCGTGTCGTGCGGAACGTCTCCACGAGAGCCGAGCGCCGGACGATCCATGCCGCCGTACGGCCCCGGACCAAGGATGACTACTCGGCGTTCAATTCTCACTGGGTTTAAGCCTCCGGGTCTCAGCGGTCTTCCCACGGCGACGAGGGTAGGCGTCTTGAGTGGCGAGGACAGGCGTCTTGAGTGGCGAGGACATGCGCTGTTGATGACGAGTTCAGGTGCCGTCGACGACTCGTACAGGTGTCGTGGGCGACGGGGACAGGCGTCGTCGGTGGTGAGGACAGGTGCCGTCGGGTCCGCGCGATCAACGCGTCGCACCTGCCGGTGTCGCACTCGACGCCCGGCATCCGCGCCGCAAAACCACCTCCTGCCCGCGGCGATACGTACCGCAAGCGGGCTACAGAGGATTGCCCGTTACGGGGCCTGGGCCGCATGATCAGGCGGACGTACGAGAACTTGACGAGTGTTCCAGGAGCTGTTGATGACACGTATCACGCGCAGGGCCTTCGCGGCGGTTTCGGCCGGCGCGGCCGTGACGGTGCTTTCGGGTGGGGCTACGGCCCGCGCGGCCGGCGGGGTGCGCCCCACGGAACAACTGCGCGGCATGTGGATCGCCACGGTGACCGACGACGACTGGCCCTCGGCGCCCGGGCTGTCTGCGGACCAGCAACGCGCGGAGCTGACGGCGCTGTTCGACGTCGCCGCAGCCCACCGGCTCAACGCCATATACCTTCAGGTCAGACCCGCCGCCGACGCCTTCTGGCCGTCTCGTTACGAGCCGTGGTCGCAGTACCTCACGGGTACGCAGGGGACATCTCCGGGATGGGACCCGCTGGAGTTCGCCGTGCGGGAGGCGCACCGCCGCGGGTTGCAACTGCACGCTTGGTGCAACCCCTACCGCATCTCCGTCACCGGGGACCTCGACGCGCTCGTCCCCTGGCACCCCGCGCGCCGGCATCCGGAATGGGTCGTCTCCTACGGCGGGCAGCTCTACTACAACCCGGGCATCCCCGAGGTGCGCCGCTTCGTGCAGGACGCGATGCTGGACGCCGTCGAACGCTACCCGGTCGACGGGCTGCACTGGGACGACTACTTCTACCCGTATCCGGTGGCGGGCCAGACCTTCGACGACGATGACGCTTTCGCCCGGTACGGCCGCGGCTTCACCGACCGTGGCGACTGGCGCCGCGACAACATCAACCTGCTGGTGCGCGAGACGGCGGAGCGGATGCGCGCACTGCGGCCCCGGGCGAGCTTCGGCATCAGCCCGTTCGGCGTGTGGCGCAACATCGCCACCGACCCCACCGGTTCGGACACCACGGCCGGTGTGCAGACCTACGACGACCTGTACGCGGACACGCTGCGCTGGGTGAACGAGGAGTGGGTCGACTACATCATGCCGCAGGTCTACTGGAACATCGGCTTCGCCGCCGCCGACTACGCGAAGCTGGTCCCGTGGTGGTCCAAGGTGGTCGAGGGCACCCGCGTGCAGCTGTACGTCGGCGAGGCGCTGTACAAGCAGGGCGCGGCCGGTCAGCCGGCAGCGTGGCAGGACCCGGCGGAGCTGAGCCGCCATCTCACCTTCGACCAGGCGTGGCCGCAGGTGCAGGGCAACGTCTACTTCTCGGCGAAGGAAGTGGCGGCCGATTCGACCGGCGCGATGGCCCAGGTGCTGGCCGACCACTACACGACGCGGGCCCGCGTGCCGCGCTGACGGACGCCCGGCCGGCCATGTCGGCCGGCGCCCGGCCATGGAGTGCACGCTCGCCATGGCCGGGCGGGGCGGGACGGCCGCGGGCCGGACCTGGTTGAAGGTGCCGGTCCGGCGTTGTCCGGCCGGCCTGCGGTTTCGTTCAGGTCTGTATCAGGGGCGGGGTTCAGCCGCGGGGGCTGCTGACCCGTTCGGGTTGGATCACATAGATCACCCGGACCTGGTCGCGGCCGCCGTACCACGGGTAGGGCCCGCCGAGGTACTTCTGCGCGAGCGCCTCGATGTGGTCGACCGCGCCCTCGGTGGTCACCCGCACCACACTGCCGCGGATCTGGAAGTAGGAGGCCGGTTCCGAGGGATCGGAGACGGCGATGGCCACCCGTGGATCGCGGGCGATGTTCCGGGTCTTCTGATGCGACTCAACGCTGTTGATCAGGAGGTGCTCGCCGTCGGTGTCGACCCAGGTCTGAGTGAGCTGAGGCGAGCCGTCGGGCATCGTGGTGGCGATGTAGCAGGTGCTGGGGCGGCGCAGCAGCGCCACCACGTCCTCGCCGAGGGGTACGGGCACGGGGTTCCTCCGGGATGGGGCTGGTGGGGCTGCTGGGGCCCACGGTAGCCGTGGCGGGGAGCCCGACCGCCTCCGCCCTGGAACCGCCGGCCAGGTCCTGGCGCGGGACCGGTGCGGGACCGGCGCGGGCGTTTCGCGCCCTGTTCGGCACTTTATGAACACCATGTCCGTGAAATAGTGTTTTGTTTTAGTATTCTGTAATCTGCCGAAATCATTGGCCATGGTTCCAGCGCGGGTATTGACTCTCGATCAATCAAACTCTTATCGTTACTCACGTTATTTCATCCTTCACGCATCTCACCCATCTCACGTAAAGCGCGCCCCGGATAATGCCGTGCACTTCGACATCGGACGAGAGATCAGTGAGAAACCGGTGAGAAACAGAAAAATGCAATAACATCGAAGGATGCTGTCGGCGGGCGAGACCGCGGAAATCGTGTTTCCGGAGAGCGCGTCATGGACGGCTAAGTGAACGCGCTCAGATCTCATCGCCAAGGCCTTCCGAAACGGCGCCGGTCATGGCGGAGTGGTTCTGCATACCGGCGACTACGGTGATAAGGATACCGAGAGCGACCTGTATCTGATCGACCGACGGGACGGAAGTTTCCAAAGTCTCAGGACGCGATGCCACGACGACTTCTCTATCCGCAGAAAGTCACCAGCCTCTGCCGCATCCCGAGTGAAATCCCCGTCCATACAACGGAAAGTCGAACGGAACGCACTCCGAGGCCTTCTGGCAGATGACGGCGGGCCATCGGCTTCTCTATTTCTCTACGCAGGCGCACCCGCGCGCACCGGTTGCCGTAGCCCGGCAACGTTGTCACATTATCTTCGCCTCTCCGTCTCTCCACCGCACCGTTCCACCCGCCAGCGACACCCCCCCATGCCCGACGACGATTTCGGTGAACAGTCGGAAACCCCGTGAAAGAAGGAGTCATGCCGTGGCGCATTCGGCCCTCGGGAAGAGTCAGTACGACTTTCCCTTTTCCGCCGACCGCATCGCCCAGGACCCGGCCGAGGTACGCGGCTCGTCGAGGAGCGACGCGCGACTGCTGGTACTCGATCGTGGCACGAACACCGTCACGCACCATCGTTTCGATGAGCTCGGGCTGTACCTCACCGCCGACGACGCGCTGGTGGTGAACAACGCCCGGGTGGTGCCGTCGATCCTGCGCGGTACCGACGCGCGGGGCTTCCCGATCGTCGTCAACATCTTCTCTCCCATGGACGACGGCACATGGCACTGCCTGGTACTGCCCGCTTCCACGGCACGGACCGGCCAGTCCTTCCGGTTCGGGACCGACGGCGAGGTGACCGGGACGCTCCTCCAGGAAGAGGCCGTGGGGGTGTGGCGCATCCGGCTCGACCCCGGCGGCATGGACGTACTGGACAGAGTCGGCGAGGTCGCCTACCCCGACTACCTGGACAAGGTCCCGGACGATCCCGAGTACTACCAGACGTCCTTCGCCTCACGCCCGGGGGCGACGCTGTTTCCCTCGGCCGCGCGCCACTTCACACCGGAGCTGCTGACCGCTCTCAGGGCGCAGGGCGTCGCCGTCGTGGAGGTCACCCACTTCATCGCCGCGCGTTGGCAGCACGGCTACCTGCGTGAATGGCTCGGCCAGGACGTCTCCTGGGCGGACGACGAAGACGTCGAGTTGCCCAGCGGAGCGACCAGCGCGAGCCTGCCCTTTCCGCGGCCCGAGCGCTACGAGGTCACCATCCAGGCCGCGGACACGATCAACGAGCGGCGCAGAAAAGGCGGCCGGATCGTCGTGTGCGGGACTTCGGCCCTGCGGGCGCTCGAAAGCGTCGCGGACGAACGCAGCGGCAGGGTGTGGCCGGGCATGGGCTGGACCAATCTGATTATGGGTCCTGGCCACCGGTTCAAGGCATGTGACGCCTTCCTCACCAATTTCCATATGCCGCAGAGCTCGGAACTGCGCCTCACCTCGGCCTTGACCGGCCGTGCGGAACTCCTGCGGGTGTATGAGGAGGAGGTCATTCCTAAGGGTTATATGTTCAATGAGTTCGGCGATTCAATGCTCATTCTGTAGAATATGGAGATTCATGGATATTCATGGAAATTCCACTACACGCAAAGGTGGTTGAGAATATGCGCCCTCCTGAGCAGTTCGAAGCGGTCCTGCGAGTCAACTTGGTTATTGCTGAGGACCAGCCGCTGGACTACGGGACGCCGCTTGCGGATTACGGTCTTGATTCGCTCACCGCGGTCAATATCACCGTCGACCTTGAACAGCAGTTCAATGTGATATTCCCGGACGAAAAAATCATGCATTCGATCTTCTCCACGGCGCAGTCCTTGTGGGACACACTGTCGGATGTGCTCGCCGAGGACGAGGCGCGGTCGGGTGAATCCCGCGCAGTGACGATTCCTCACGCGGCGGCTGAGGAGCAGGTGAAGGACAGTTGAGCGACCCCGCTCAGGTGCCGCAGGCCGGGCGCCGGGCGCCGGGCGCCCGATGGCGGACCGTGCCGAGCGCCGTCGTGGCGGACGTCGTGGACGCCGAGCCGCTCAGCGGAGGGGCTGCCAATGAGGTCTGGCGCCTGACACTCGGCGACGGCACCCGGTTGGTCCTCAAGAGTTCCGCCGGTCAGCGGCCCGGCCTGTACGCCCACGAGGCGCAGGGCCTGCGGGTGCTGCGTGCGCAAGGCGGCCTGCGCACACCGCGCGTCGTGGAGACGAGTGCGGTCCACCTCCTCATCGAGGCGATGGAGCCGACCCTCCCGGACGACGCCGGATTCTGGGAGTCGGCGGGCCGCGCCGTCGCCGGGCTGCACTCCGTGCGCGGGGACCGGTTCGGCTGGGACACCGACGGCTGGCTCGGCAGGCTCCCGCAGGAGAACGCGTGGACGTTGAACGGCCACGAGTTCTTCGCGGTCCGCCGGATTCTGCGCTACGTACGCGAGCCGAAGGTGCGCGGCGCCCTGGAACCCGGCGACCTAGCGGGGCTGGAGCAGCTCTGCGACCGCCTTCCCTCGCTGGTCCCGGCCGCTCCCAGCGTGCTGAACCACGGCGATCTGTACCAGGGCAACATCGTCGCCACTGCGGACGGCGAGCCCGCGTTCATCGACCCGGCGGTCTGCTGGAACTGGGCGGAAGCCGACCTCAGCATGGCGTACTGCATCGACCGTCCGCCGGAGTGCTTCTTCGACGCCTACCAGGAGATTCTTCCGCTGGAGGACGGCTGGCAGGACCGTATGCAGCTGCTGAACCTGCGGGAGCTGCTCAGTGTCGTCGCGCACTTCGGCGCAGTGGCGGACTGCGTGCCAAAGATCCGGGACGTCGTCCGCCGGTTCTCCTGACGTCTAGCCAGGAGGAGAACGAGCAGGTGAGAGCGACCCAGGGAGCAGCACGGATCGTGGTCAACTCCGACGCCAACCAGGCCTTCCCCGTCACTCATCTCCAGGAGGAGCGATTCCGCTCGGGCGGCGGGCGGCATTTCGCCTTCAGCGGCGGACTCACTTTCGAGGGGGAGTTCGACTCCGCAGCGCTGGTGACCGCGCTGCGGCGACTGCTGCGGCGGCATACCTACATGGGCACGGTCTTCGACCAGTCGCATGACGGTTCGGTGGTGGGCGTCGGCACGGACATAGAGCCGGTGTTCTACACCGAACGAGCGGTGGCCCGAGAGATTGCGGAGGGCGAGCGGTGGACGGCCGCGCTGGAGATGATCAACGACCATCGCCGTACGCCGTTCGATCTGCGCCGGGGGCCACTGTTCCGCGCCCTTGTCGTGCGACTCGACGACAAGCGTTCGGTCCTGGACTTCACTATGGACCACATTCTGGCCGACGCGTATTCCCGACACATACTGCTGCGCGATCTGATCGTTCTCTACCGAGAGGCCGTCACGGGTGAACCCGGTGATCTCCCGGTCCTCGAAAAGACTTTCACAGACTTCTGCCGCCAGGAACGCGCATTCCTTTCCGGGGAAACCCTCAAGGGGATTTCACAGGTCTGGGCTGAGCGGTTGCGCGGTGTCGACCCGATTCCCGAGTCGCGTCTGTACGATGCGGCCGCGCCGGGCGGCGCGGCCGACGTGGCGGTGACGGACCGCCGGTTGGGACCTGAGGAGAAGGCCCGGTTGGAACGTCACTGCCGGCAGAGCGGCGTGAGCACTGCCATGGTGTCCGCCGCCGCTCTCACCTTCGCCGTCAAGGCCATGCGCACGGAGGCCGGGGAGACGGCGGCCGACGACATCGCCTTCATGGCCTCGGCCGCCAACCGGGTCGGGCGGCAATGGCAGCACGTGTTCGGATACTTCGCCACCCCGAACGTCCTACGGACGGACCTGACCGGCGCGGCGACGGTCGAAGACGTGCTGATCCGGGAGCGCGGCACGATCCTGCACGCACTGCGCTACCAGCGAATGCCGCATTCCCTGCTGATCAGCCAGCTCAAACCGGAGCTGTACGGCGTCCGGCAGCTGGCCGACATCGATGCCGCTCCGCGCTATGTGAACTTCGACCATGTGAAAAGGCGCGAGAACATCCGCGATGACATCGGCGCGGTGACCGTCTCACCGTTTCGGAACACCCGTCCCGGTATTCCACGCGGCGGAATGCGGGTTATCGCCCAGGAGTATCCAGAACATCTCATCATGCATGTGGAATACCGCACCGACCGGTACAGCGCCGGCTGGGTCGGCCGGTTCGCGGACGCCATGGCGGCATTCCTCACCGCGGCCTCGACTGATGTCCGGGTCCCGTTGAGCCGACTCACCACCACGGGGTGACGAGGTGGCCGACAGCAGTCAGATCCACGACATGCACACGGAGTTCGCGAGCGGGTCCCGCTTCCGCGGCCGGCCGACTCCGCGCACAGCGGGCACCGGCGCGCGCCGACACCGCGCGAAGCAGCGCCACCCGGACCTACGCCCGATCGGCCGACCGCAGTTGTCGGCCGGTCCCCTCCACACTCTTCGTCTCCATACCTTCCGCCATCTCCTTCCCGTCCGCTGTATCCTCCGCGCCCTTCCTGGCCGCCACGGTCCGGCGCAAACCGGTGACCGCGGGGACGCAGAGCAGGACGGCGCAGCCCAGCAGAAGGCAGACCGACGCGCTCAGCAGCACGGCGCCGGCGCCGAACGCGGCGGCGGCCGGCCCGCTGAGGGCCCGGCCGACCGGGATCAGAGCGGTGGAGCCGATCACGTCGTAGGAGGAGATCCGGCTCAGTGCCTGCGGAGGCGAGTGCGACTGCACGGCCGTCGCCCAGGTAACGGCCCACAAGGCGTACGCGCCGCCGCCCACGATCATGGCGAGCGCTATGAGGACGAGCGGCGCCTGCAGCGCGATGGCCGCCGGCACGAGCGCCAGTCCCGTCAGCGCCGACGCACCGCGACGCAAAGGCCGTTCAGCCGCCGGCCGCATCGCGATCAGCCCGCCGCCGATGGTGCCCAGGCTGTACGCCGAGAGCAGCAGACCGTAGGTCGGTGTGCCGAACCTGTTGATCAGCAGGACCGTCTTGAGGATGTCGTAGGGGCCGAACATCAGCAGCCCCAAGAAGGTGAACACCAGCACGACCGACCACAGCCAGGACCGGGAGGTGAACTCGCGCCAGCCGATGGCCAGATCACGCCGCAGCTGCGGCCGGCCGACCGGACGAGCCGCCGGTCCGGTGCGGATGCGCCACAGCAGATAGCCGCTGACAGCGAAGGACAGAGCGTCCACGGCGATGACCGCGGAGCCGCCGCTGACGGCCACGACAAGGCCGGCGAGCGCCGGAGCGGTGAGCGCGACAACCGCTTCGGCCGTCCGGATCAGCGCGTTGGACTCCTGGATCCGGTCCGCGGCCAGCGTTCTCAGCATGGCCGCCACACCGGGCTGGAAGAACGCCTGAGCCACTCCCACCGCCAGCGACAGCGCGACGATACTCCACAAGGCCGGCCGGCCGATCCAGAGCAGCACCGCAACGCCGCCCTGAAGGAAGAACCGGGCGACGTCCGCGACGATCATCGGCACCCGGGGGCGCACCCGATCCAGGAGCACGCCACCGACCAGCATGAGCAGCACTACAGGACCCGTGGCGGCGGCGATGACGAATCCGACCTCCGTGGCCCCGTAGCCGGTGTGCAGCATCGCGGCCGTCAGCCCGATCGGATAGAGGGCATCACCCGCCCGCGACAGCACCCGGGCGGTGACGAAGCGTCGCAGATCGGCGTCGCCCAGGAGCAGCTCCCGCATCAGCACCCGGGCCGGTTTCTGCTCTTGGGTGCCGAAGATGGCCCGTCCCTCCTTGGTGGAGCCGGCGGAGGGCGGCCCCCGCCGCGCGTGCGGTGGCGAGTGAACCGGGTTGCCTCTCACCTGTCAACACACATACAACAGGACCGAGTCAGCCCTCGTCATTGCGCCGCGAAGTCCGCGCCGCCCGCCGGCTTCTCGGCCGGACGGCAGTGGGACGGCGGCACCCCGAGGACGATCCCGGCCTGCCAGGACAAGACCATCGTCCGTTGCACCGGCATCGCTGCCCGACCGGCCGGGACCGAGGTGCCGGACGGCGTCCTGCCGACCGTCGAGAAGCGCTTGTCCAGATGCGCCGGCGGAAAGACCGACCAAGCAGCTCTCTGGGGGCCACGATGACCGACCACGAGTTTTTGACCGGGCTCGCCGACCGGTACGGAACGCCGCTGTACGTGTACGACCTGGCGGCGGTGCGGCGCGCGGCGGCCATGCTGCGGGAGGACCTTCCGCCCGCCGCCCGCATCTTCTACTCGCTCAAGGCGAACCCTCATCCGCTGCTGGTCGAGGCGTTGCGTGCGGAGGGCTACGAGGCCGAGGTCAGCTCGGTCGGCGAGAGGGGCATTGCGATCGCCGGCGGGCACGCTCCGCAGCGGCTGCTGTACTCCGGACCGGGTAAGTCCACTTCCGACCTGCGCTCGGCACTGGCCGCGGGCGTGCGGACCTTCTCCGTCGAGTCGGTGACCGACCGCGACCGGCTCGACGCCCTGGCCGAGGAGGCCGGCGTCGAATGCCGACATCTGGTCCGCCTCAACGGACCGGCGGGCAGCGTGAGGGGCGCCCTGCGGATGGCCGGCAGAGCCACCGCGTTCGGGGTCGACGTGACCGACACCGAGGCACTGCGCTCACTGCTGACGCGGCGAACGCGGACCCGACCGGTCGGCCTGCACACCTACTTCGCGACGAACGTCGGCGACGAGGACGGGCTGATCGCCGAGTTCCAGCAGGCCGTGCACACGATGGCCACGGTCTGCCAGGACGCCGGGTTCGTCCCGCGCCTCATCGACCTGGGCGGCGGCTTTCCCGCGCCGCAGGCGGCGCCCGGCGAGATCACCAGGCACCCTCGGCTCGCCGCCGCCATCGAGAACGCCCTGGACACCCACTTCGCCGGATGGCGGGCGGGCGACATGGAGGTCGCCTTCGAGTCAGGACGGTATCTGGTCGCAGCGGCCGGAACGCTGGTCACCGAGGTACTCGACGTGAAGCACTCGCGCGGGCGTTCGTTCGCCGTCCTCGACGCCGGGGTCAACACGCTCGGCGGCATGTCCGGTCTGGGCCGGCTCACGTCTCCCGACACACGTCCATACGTCCTCGCGCCCACACCCCGCACGGCGGACCCGACCAGCGTGACCGCCGCCACACCGCCGGTCACGCTGGTCGGCCCCCTGTGCACCCCGCTCGATGTGCTCAACCGATCGGTCGACCTCGGAGAGGTCCAGGTCGGCGACCTGCTCGCCGTGCCGAACGTCGGCGCGTACGGACTGACCGCCAGCCTGGTGGGCTTCCTGAGCCACCCGTTGCCCGTCGAGGTGGTGCACGACGGCGGAACGGTCGAGTCGGTCCGACGCCTCGCACTGAACGAAATGCGCTTGTGACATCGACATCGACATCGACATCGAGTGCGCCGACCGGACGCTGATCTGTGCGGAGACGCGGGTGCGCACACGCGTTGGTGACCGTGCTTGCCGCTGTGCTCGTGGCCGGCTTCACTCCGCTGCTGCTGGAACTGCTGCTCGGCTGTCGCGAGGTGGGCGCCGCCGACCGCGGGGCCGACCCGGAAAGCGACGCTTCGGTTGGCTATGCGGTGTGGTCGAGGAAGCCGAGCACCCGATGGGTGGCCAGTGTCGCAGCGTGCTCGTCGTGCGACGGGAGGCTGCTGTCGGTGAACAGGTGCCTGCCGCCGGAGTACAGGAACAGCTCAGCATCCGCCGCCGTCTCGACGAGCGCGCGGGCCGCGTCCACATCGCCCTCACCGGAGAAGAACGGGTCCGCGTCCATGCCGTGGACCTGGACCGGGACGTCCTGGGGCCAGGCACAGCCGAACTCCGAGACCGGGACGCATGCCTCAAGCAACAGCGCGCCCTTCGCGCCCGGGCGGGTCTGGGCCAGCTTCTGCGCCGGCAGGACGCCAAGTGAGAACCCGAGGTAGACGAGATCCGCAGGCAGCCCCTCGGCGACGGCGGTTCCGCGCGCGATGACCGTGCCGAACCCGACCTTCTCGACGTAGTCCATGCCCTCCTCAAGGCTGTCGAATACCTGCCCCTCGAACAGGTCCGGGGCACGGACGGTGTGTCCGGCCCGTCGCAGCCGCTCGGCGAACTCGCCGACTCCAGCGGTCAGTCCGTGCCCGTGGTGGAAAACCAGTACCTCAGCCATGTCGCTCCCCTCGTGCTGCGGTGCCCGGGCGGCGCAGCAGCACGAGTATGACCCGCGGCACCGACAACCACGGGTCCCCAGCCTGGCAGGGTCAGGTTGTTGATCCAGGATCGGCGATCTGCGCTTCGAGGTCGGCCATGCGGCGGTCCTGGAAGCGCAGGTTGGAGCGTGGCGGCCTTGAGTCGCTCGTCCAGAGTGCGGTTATCAGTGGTGAGCCGGCGGACACGCTGTTTGAGGGTGGTGTTCTCGGTGTGGGGTCTGCCGCGTGATTACCTACAGACGCGTCCGCGCTTTGTGTCAGCTCATCTTTGTGCCCCATCGACGCAGCTCCCGCACAGGACTCATTTGGACTCATACACACCCCCGAAACGCCGAAGGGCGCCCCCGGAAACCGAGAACGCCCAGATCAGCATATATATAACTAAGTGCGCCGCCAGGGACTCGAACCCCGGACCCGCTGATTAAGAGTCAGCTGCTCTAACCAACTGAGCTAGCGGCGCTTGCTGACAGAGAAATAATACCTGGTCCGTGAGGGTGCTACCGACCACCGCCCTGCACCGCGCGGGCCGGCCATCTGTGGCCTCCGGACGCCCCTGTGCCCGTCGGAGGACCGAAGCGCCCCTCGGCCCGCCGCACCGTGCGCACCGCGCGGGTAATCAGAGGGCGAGAGGCGAGGGGCGAGGTTGGGGGCGGGCGCCGGGGTTGGGTGCGGCGCCCGCTTTCTTGGGTCACGGTAGCGAGTGCTGAGGGCTCTGGCGGGCGGCCGTCACAGCACCGCGCTCAGGAATTCCCGGGTCCGTTCGTGGTCCGGGGCGCCGAAGATCTTGTCGGGCGCGCCGGACTCGATGACTCGGCCAGAGTCGAACATCAGTACCTGGTTGGAGATGTCCCGGGCGAAGTTCATCTCGTGGGTCACGCAGATCAGGGTGATGTCGGTGGTGTGTGCGATGTCCCGCAGCACGTCGAGGACGCCCGCGACCAGCTCGGGGTCAAGCGCCGAGGTGACCTCGTCGAGAAGCAGGATCTCCGGCCGCATGGCCAGCGCGCGGGCGATGGCGACGCGCTGCTGCTGGCCGCCCGACAGCTGGGTGGGGTGGGCGGTGACCTTGTCCTGGAGGCCGACGAGTTCCAGGAGGTCCCGGGCGCGTGCCTCCGCCTGGTCGCGTGGCATGCCGAGGACGTTGACCGGCGCCTCGGTGATGTTCTGGAGCACGTTCATGTTCGGGAACAGATTGAACTGCTGGAAGACCATGCCGATCTTCTTGCGGACCTGACGCTGGTGCTTCTCGCCGGCCCGCTTGAGGGAGCCGTCCGGGGCGCGCATGTGGGAGAGCGGCTCGCCGCCGACCCATATGTAGCCGTCGCTGACGGATTCCAGCGTCATCAGCAGTCGCAGAATGGTGGTCTTGCCCGAGCCGCTGGGGCCTATCAGGGTGACGTGCTGGCCGCGCTGGACGGTGAAGTCCAACTGGTCGAGCACCACGTGGTCGCCGTAGCGTTTGACCACCTGGTCGAACTGGACCAGGTGGCCCGGCGGCGCCGTCGCCTCGGGCGGTGCGGTGGCGCTGTCGGCCACGTCGTCCGCGGGTGTCTTGTGCAGGGGATCAGTGGCCAAGGCGTTTCTCCAGTTTCCTCATCAGCAGCGAGGTCGGGTAACTCGCCACCAGGAAGATAAGACCCGCGAGCGTGAATGACTCGGCATAGGAGAAATGGTCGGCCCCGTATTCGCGGGCCTTTGCGACCATTTCCATCACCGTGATGACGGCCAGGAACGGGGTCTCCTTGAACATGGCTATCGCGTAGTTTCCCAGCGCGGGCAGCACATTGCGTACCGCCTGCGGCAGGATGACCGCCTGCCAGGTGCGCTGCGGGGACATCGAAAGAGCCCGGCAGGCCTCCCACTGGCCCTTCGGCACACCGTCGATGCCCGCCCTGTACACCTCGGACATATACGAGGCGTAGTGAATACCGAGGACGATGATGCCGATGGTGAGCGGGTCCACCTTGTTGAAGACGGCATAAGCGCCTGACAGCTGCACCAGCAGCGGAGTGGAGCGTATGAATTCGACGACGACTCGTACCGGCACGGTGACGAAGCGGGTCGGTGCCCGGTTGGCGATGGCCACAACGAGACCGAGGACGGCCGCGCACAGGGTGCCGAGCACGGTGGCGAGGAGCGTCGTCATAAAGCCGTGCAGCAGCAGCGGCAGCGCTTGGCTGACGGCGTCCCATTTCCAGTCGTAGTTCACCGTGTGCCCCCGGTGGTCCCTGCCGGCTGTGCGCTCCGGCTACTCAGCAGGCTGCGCGCGCTGGAATGCTGACCGATCCTGGCCTTGGCGGCGCGTTCCAGCGCGTTCATGGCCAGCGTGATCACAGAGGCGAGAAGGAAGTACATGACCAGCAGCGTCAGATAAGCGGCCACCGAGGCGCCGGTGCGATCGCGCATCTGCTCGACCACGGTGGTCAGTTCGGCCGCCGAGATCAGCCACAGCAGCGGGGTCGCCTTCAGCAGCTGGATCAGCAGATTGGTGAACGGCGGGATCATCTGCACCACGGCCTGCGGCAGGATCACCCGGCGCATGCGCTGCCACGGGGACATGTTCAAGGCGATGGCCGCCTCCCACTGTGCCCTGGGTACGGCGTTCAGCGCGCCGCGTACGACTTCGGAGCCGTACGCACCGTAATTCAGGCCGAATGCGAGGACACCGCAGAACAGTGCGCTCAGCTCGTATCCGGTCAGTAGCGGAAACGCGTAGAACAGCCAGAAGAGCTGCACGTAGAGCGAGCTGCCTCGGAAGAATTCGACGATGATCCGGGCGATTGTGCGTACGAGGAGGCGTCCGCTGTTCGCCATCAGGCCGAAGACGAAGGACAGGACCAGACAGAGCGCGGCGCCCAGCACGGTGGCCTGGACGGTCACCCACAGTCCGGAACCGACCGACGACAGATGAGCGAAGAAATAGGAGAAGAAGTCACCCATGTGGTGGCCTCATCAGCCCTTGCAGAGATCGGCGGTCTTCAGGTTCGCCGGCGGGCGCTCCGTCGCGCCGAACCCGTAGGGCTCCAGGAGCTGCACATAGCGGGTCTTGTCGGAGGTGATCTTCTTCAGTTCCCGGTTGAAGGCGTCCCGCAACTCCTCGCTGCCCTTGCGGAACACCGCGCCGCCGGGGCTGTACTGCTTCTTGCCGTCCTTGACGGGCACGAACGGGTCCGTGACCTCGACATCGGGATTGGTCTTGGCGAGCCAGCGCAGCGAAATGCCGGTCAGCACGAAGACGTCCACTCGGCCGTTCTTCACCGCGTCCGCGCCGTCCTGGGGCTTCTGCAGAGTCTTGATCTTGTCGCCTGATATTCCGGCGGCGCTCACGTAGTCCTTTTCGACGGCCCCCGACATCACGCCGACGGTCACTCCTGCCTGCTTCGCCGACGCGAGGTCGGTGAGGTGCTTGGGGTTGCCCTTCTTCACCATCATCGCGGTGGGCGAGATGAACTCCGGATCGGAGAAGAGGGCATTCGCGCAGCGTTCCGGAGTGATGGCCATCCCGGCGCTGATGACGTCGTACTTACCGGCCTGAAGTCCGGGGATCAGGCTGTCCCACTCGCTGAACGTGGGTTTCAGCTGCGGTACGCCGAGGGCCTTGAAGATCTCGTGGTGCAACGTGGGGGCCTCGCCCTTGAGCTTGCCGCCCTCCTTGTATCCGTACGGCGCCTCGTTTGCATAGGCCACTTTTACGTAGCCCTGTTTCTTGAGTTGCTCCAGTTTCCCCTTGCCGTCACTGCCGGTGTCTGTTTTGCTGCAGGCGGTGATAAGGCCGGATACGGTGAGTAGGCCGCCGACGGCCGTAGTGCGTGTGAGGAAACCCCTTCGGGACAGGCTCGGGAACTCAGTCATGAATGCACAACCTCCAGGATGGCCTCGAAAGGTCTGGCCAGAGGAGGCACCTGCCCGAGGAGCCTGGATTATGCGGTCCGACCGACGGTCGTGACGGAACGGTATCCGGAGGGTGACCTTTTCGTTTCATTCCCTGTGAGGCATGAGACCTCGTGATGCGGGGGAATGCTCGCAGCATGGCTGAACGATTTCTGGAGATTGCTCTCGCGAAGCGCGGAGTGCAGTGCACGGCGCAGCTACTCGACGACCGGGCCCCGTTGACCTGCGCGGCAGTGTGGGAGGCGCTGCCGCTGAGTGGGGATGTGTACCACGCGAAATATGCGCGTAATGAGATTTACGCTCTCTTTCCGCCATTTGCCGCAGAGGAACCACCTCTGGAGAATCCAACTGTCACGCCGATTCCGGGTGACCTGTGCTATTTCACCTTCAACGGGACACAGCTCGGCAGTCAGGCCTACGGGTATGCCGGTACCGGTGCAGGTGTGCAGGCCGGGGCGACCACGATTGATCTCGCGCTGTTCTACGAGCGCAACAATCTGCTGATCAACGGTGATCTCGGATGGATTCCCGGCATTGTCTGGGGCCAGGTGGTGGACGGACTCGACCGGATGGCGGAGGCTTGCCAGGATTTGTGGCGGGCCGGGGCGCTGGGGGAGTCGTTGGTGTTCCGGCGAGCTTGAGGAAGCTCGGTGTGGGGCCCTCGGGCGTGGCGGGTCCGCGGCGGTGCGGAGGCCCTCGGGTGGCGGCGGTCCTCGGGCGTGCGTGACGATCCCTGCGAGGAGAGCCTCTGCGAGGGAGCGTGCTCGGGCGCGGGAAGGTTCTGAGGTGCAAAGTCCCCGTCCCGGGAGCCCGCCTGCCCGGCCCCCGGTGTCGCTGCCCGCCCCGAGGCCTAGGCCCCCGAGGCCTAGGCCACCGCGGGCGGCGCCGCCACTCCCACCACGCCCGTCTCGTACAGCGCATGCGCGGCCCGTAGCACCAGGGCATCCGCATGGCGCGCGGCCACCAGTTGCACGCCTATCGGCAGACCCTGGTCGTCGAGCCCGCAGGGCAGCGACGCGGCAGGCTGTTGCGTGAGGTTGAACGGATAGGTGAACGGAGTCCACGCCGTCCACCGCCCGCCTCCCGCGCCGGGCGCACCGGACGAGGCGCCCGGCGCCTCCACTCCCGCCTCGAACGCGGTCAGCGGCAGCGACGGTGTGAGCAGCAGGTCATACGTTTCGTGGAACAAGCCCATGCGGCGCCCGAGGTCCATGCGGACGTCGACGGCGGCCAGGTACTCCAGCGCGCTGTAGCCGGCGCCCAGCGCGCAGACCTCGGCGAGGCCGGGGTCGAGCAGGTCCCGCTGGTGGGCGGCGAGCGGCTGGGTGACGCGGGCCGCGCCGCTGAACCACAGCGTGTGGAACGCCTCCACCGGGTCCGGGAAGCCGGGATCGGCCTCCTCGACATGGGCGCCGAGTTCCGCGAGCCGCCGTGCCACCTGCTGCACCGCGGCGGCCACCGCGGGCGCTACCGCGGTCCCGCCGCCCAGCGTCGGCGAGTACGCGACCCGCAGGCCCCGCACTCCGCTACCGGGTTCTCGCAGGTCCAAGCCGTCTTCGGTGCGGATCAGGGCGGTGCGGAAGCTGTCGTGGAGCGGGCCGGCGCCCGACCAGTCGCGCGGGTCGGGGCCACTGATCACATCCATGATCAACGCCGCGTCGGCCGCGTCACGTGTCAGCGGTCCCACGTGCGCCAGCGTGCCGAACGCGCTAGCCGGATACAGCGGCACCCGCCCGTACGTCGGCTTCAGCCCGAAGACTCCGCAGAATGCGGCGGGGATGCGCACCGAACCGCCGCCGTCCGTGCCCAGCGACAGCGGGCCCGCGCCGAGCGCCACCGCCGCCGCGCTGCCGCCACTGGAGCCGCCGGCGGTGCGTGAGGTGTCGTACGGATTGCTGGTGACGCCGGACAGCGGCGAGTCCGTGACGCCCTTCCACCCGAACTCCGGGGTGGTCGTCTTGCCGAGGAAGACCGCGCCGTGCTCGCGCAGCCGCGCCACGGACGGGGCGTCCTCGTTCCAGGCGCCGTCCGGGCCGATGGTCTTCGAACCGCGCAGGGTGGGCGTGCCGCGCAGCAGCAGGATGTCCTTGACCGTCACCGGCACGCCGTCCAGCAGGCCTAGCGGCTCGCCGCGCTGCCGGCGCCCGGCGGCCTTGCGCGCCTGCTCGCGCGCCTGATCCGCGTCGATGCGTACGAAGGCGTTGACGGACGGTTGTATCTCCTCGCACCGCCGCAGGGCCGCTTCCACCACATCGACGGGACTGAAGGTGCCCTTCTCGTAGCCGTCGACGAGCTGTACCGCGGTGAGATCCGTGAGCTCGGTCATCTGCCCTCCCAGGTGCGGGGTTGCCAGGTGTGCGTCGGGGTCGCCGGGCGCCGGTGATCGGGACCGGACGGTGTGGTCGGCCGGTCCCGGTGACCGGGTGGTGCGGTCAGCCGCCGGGCACGTAGCCGCGCTGCTTGTCGACCACGTTCGGCAGCGGCTCGCCCGCCTCCCACCGGTCGTAGCTGGCGACGAACTGTGCCGCGAGATCGTCCCGCCAGCCGATCGTGTCCCCGCTCATGTGCGGCGAGATCAGCAGCCCGGGGGTCTGCCACAGCGGGCTGTCGGACGGTAGCGGCTCCTCTGCGAAGACGTCCAGGGCCGCGCCCGCGATCCAGCCTTTGACCAGGGCGTTCACCAGATTGTCCTGGACGACGAGCTCGCCGCGGGCGATGTTGACGAAGCGTGCGGACGGACGCATGAGGCCGAACAGCCGGGCGTCGAACATGCCGCGGGTGGAGTCCGTGAGCGGTGCCGCGCAGACCACCCAGTCGGCGCCGGCGACCAGCGCGTCGAGATCGTCCGGGCCGTGCACATCGTCGCGTGCGGTGCGGCCCACCACGGCCGTGCTGATCCCCAGAGCCCGGAGCGTACGGGCGATGGCGCGTCCGATGGGCCCGGAGCCGACCACGCAAGCGTGATTTTCGGCCACTCGCTGTGTCTCCCGGTGCCGCCACTCGCGGCGGCCCTGAAGTGCCCATGTACCTGGCATGTCTTTCGCCATGGCCAGTACAACGCCGGCGACGTACTCGGCGATCGGCTGCTCGAAGATTCCGCGTGCGTTGGTGACGACGGTGTCACAGGCGGCGAGCGCCGGGCTCAGCAGATGATCGACACCGGCACTCGCGGTGTGCACCCAACCGGGCCGCGGACCGCTCTTTGGCCAGGCTCCGCGGACCGCCGTGGAGAGGAAATCCCACACCAACAAGACGTCTGCAGAAGGGAGTTGAGTGGCAAGTGTGGTCTCGTCCGCGAATCTCACCCGGGCCCGTCCGGTGAGCGCCCCGAGGCGCGGAGCGGGCTGATCGCCGAGGACCAGAACAGTGGGACGGGCGGCTTCGGACATCGGACTGAAACCCTCCTGCAACGGCGTTCCGCTTATCTCTTCATGGTGGGTCGCGGTCGTCTGGATTAGGTGGATTGACCACGCTGGCAGTCGAACCTACCTTCGTCAACACGGATACTTTTTTCAGTTCCGTGCTCAATCCCGTCCCGACGTCCCGGCGTGTGCCGGCTATCTGTCCCTCCGGGGCTCCATCGGAGCTTTCCGGATGTTCTCGTGGTGATCATTCAGGCCCTGCCGGCCCGTCGGTGTTCCCCGAAGTCCTCAGGTTCCCGCAATCCCCGGGAGCCAAGGCTCCCGACCCCGAAGTCCCCGAGAGTCCATCCGGTCGTTCCCGATGCCGCTCCGGCCATCCGCGTCACCCCGGCCTTGGGCCGACGCATCTCTCCTGCTTCTGCACCTTGGGCTCGATCGAATCGGGGCTTGTTGCCATGGACGTCTCATTCCTGGGTGGACCCCACCCACAGCGCGGCGTGGGGGTTGTCGCCCCTTTTGACTTCGCGCTCGACCGTGAACTCTGGCGCTGGGTTCCGGACGAGATATCCCTCTTCCTGACCAGGACACCGTTCGTACCCGTCGAGGTCAGTCTCGACCTGGCCCGCATGGTCAGCGAGCACGAGACCCTGGGCGAGGCGGTACGGGCGCTCAGCGTCGCCGAGCCGGAGGTCATCGCGTACGCCTGTACATCGGGCAGCTTCGTGGGCGGCATCGCGGGTGAGCGGGCCATGTGCGAGGCGATGATCAGGGCCGGCGAGATGCCCTCGGTGACCACCTCCGGGGCGCTGCTCGAAGCGCTCAGCGAAGTTTCGGCACAGCGCATAGCGCTGGTCACGCCCTATACCGACTCGGTGACCGGCGCGCTGGAGGAGTATCTGGCAGAGGCGGACGTGCATGTCACGGGCCGGGCCATGCTCGGTCTGACCCGGCACATCTGGAAGGTGCCCTACCGCGACGTGGTGGCCATGGCCCGTGAGGCGGTGTGCGGCGAGGCCGACGCGCTCTTCATCAGCTGCACGAACCTGCCGACCTACGACGTCATCCCGCAGCTGGAGGCCGAACTGCAGATGCCGGTGCTGTCCGCGAACCAGGTGACGATGTGGGCCGCCCTGCGCCGACTGGGTACCCAAGCAGTGGGGCCCTACCAGGCGCTGCTCAACCCGGGTGCGAGGCCGGGCGCCGCACAGTTCGACCCGCCGCCCACCGGGGACGGCGGCATCACTCCGGTGCTGCCCGAGGGGCCGCCGCCCGCCGAGACCGAGGGAGGCTGGGCCTGACGAAACCGTGCGCCGCACGGCGGCGGAGCCAGGTATGCCTGATGTCGCAGGGGGCATGCGTGATATTGCAGGACGGGAGAGGGTACGCAGCCGGGACAGGGTACGCAGGAACGGACCTTCAAAACGAAGGAGGCTGGACGTGACCGCACTGGGATTCCTCTATCCCGGCCACTCCGCGGAGGACGACTACCCGCGCATGGAGCAGTTGATCGGCGGAGACATCAGGCTCGCCGTCGTCCACACGGACATCGGCACGGACGCCCACCGTGTCGACGCGCTGCGGGAGATGGGCGCCGCCGACCGGCTGGCCGCCGGCGTGGAGGAACTGCGCCTGGCCGGCGCGGAGGCCGCCGTCTGGGCGTGCACCAGCGGCAGCTTCGTCTACGGCTGGCAGGGCGCCCACGACCAGGTGCGGTCCCTGGCCCGCACGGCTGGGCTGCCCGCGTCCAGCACGTCCTTCGCGTTCGTGCACGCGGCACGGGAGCTCGAAATCGAACGGGTCGCTGTAGCGGCCACCTATCCCGAGGACGTCGCCACGATCTTCGCGGGCTTTCTGAAGGACGGCGGCATCGAGGTCCTGAGCACCCGCGGCAGCGGCGTCATCACGGCGGCGGAGGTCGGCACATGGGGGCGCGAAGAGGTGCTGGAGCTGGCGCGCGCCGGTGATCACCCCGACGCGCAGGCCGTGCTGATGCCGGACACGGCACTGCACACGGCGGCGTGGCTGCCCGAGCTTGAGGAGATGCTCCACAAGCCGGTCCTCACGGCGAACCAGGTGACGGCCTGGGAGGGGTTGCGGCTCGCCGGCCGGCGGGTGAACGCGCCGACCCTGGGCAAGCTGTTCACCCGGGAGCCGATTGTGCAGGTCAAGGGGTAGGTCGGGCAGACGGCGGCGCGCGGCGGCGGTGCGGGCCGGGTGCGGCCGGGTGCGGGAATAAACCGGAGTGGCCCTCCGTTCGTACGTCACTGGTTCTGGCGCATGCGGTGCGGCAGGTGAGCTGCCGCGTGTGCAGAAGCGCCAGAACCCCACGACGTACCTACGCAGGCATGCAGCAGGAGGCACCCGGTGAACGCGAGCGACGCTCCCGAGCAGGCGGGCCGGTCCGGCCAGGACATCACCGGGCAGGCGGTAGGCACCGCGCCCGTGCCGGTGTCCGTGCTGGATCTGGTCACCGTCGGCGCGGGCCATACCGCCACCGAGGCGCTGAGCACCAGCGTGCGGATCGCGCGGCTCGCGGAGCGCCGCGGCTATCACCGCTACTGGGTGGCCGAGCACCACTCGATGCCCGGTGTCGCCTCGTCGTCGCCCGCGGTGATCCTGGCGTATCTCGCCGCGCACACCGAGCGTATCCGCCTCGGCTCCGGCGGTGTGATGCTGCCGAACCACGCGCCACTCGTCATCGCGGAGCAGTTCGGCACCCTCCAGGCCATGGCCCCGGGCCGTATCGACCTGGGCCTGGGCCGCGCCCCCGGTACCGACGGCGCCACCGCGGCGGCCCTGCGCCGCACCGACCAGCTGAACCAAGGCGCCGACGACTTCCCTCAGCAGCTGGCCGAGCTGACCCGCTTCCTGGACGACGACTTCCCCGACGGCCACCCGTACTCCCGCATCCACGCCGTACCGGGCCCCGTACAGGCCACCGCGCCGGGCGGTGTGCAGTCCCCGGCCCGACCGCCCATCTGGCTGCTGGGCTCCTCCGGCTTCAGCGCCCGGCTCGCCGGAGCGCTCGGTCTGCCGTTCGCCTTCGCGCACCACTTCTCGGCGCGGAACACGGTTCCGGCGCTCGATCTGTACCGCGAGTCGTTCCAGCCGTCCCAGGTGCTCGCCGCTCCGTACGCCCTGATCGGCGTCTCCGCGCTCGCGACCGACGAGGAGCGGGAGGCCCGTCGACAGGTGCTGGCCGCGGCGCTCAACATGGTGCGGCTGCGGACCGGCCGCCCCGGGCTCGTGCCCACGCCGGAGGAGGCCGAGGGATACGCGTTCAACTCCATGGAACGCGAATTCATCGACAGCTGGAACTCCAACGTCATCCACGGCACCGCCGACGAGGTCCGCAGCGGGCTGGACGAACTCCAGAAGCGGACGGGTGCCGACGAGCTGATGATCACGGCGAACGCGCACGGAGGCGAGGTACGGCTGCGGTCGTACGAGTTGATCGCCGATGCCTACGGCTTCCCGGCGGCGGACGAGCGGCCCTGACACGGGGCTCGGACAGACATCAGGGCCGGCTGTCCTCGGGGCTCATCCCCGAGGACAGCCCCCCGTCACCAGCAATCCCGGAATCCGTTCCGCCGCCACCGGTCGCGAATACAGCCAGCCCTGCGCCGTATCGCACCCGATCCTGCGCAGCCGGTCGGCCTGTCCCGACGTCTCCACCCCTTCGGCCGTCACCGTCAGCCCGAGCCGGTGCGCCAGCTGCACCAGTGCCTCGACGATCACCTCGTCCGCTGGATTCGGATGCGCCCCGTCGTCGTAGCGGAACCCCCGCACGAACGATCCGTCCAGCTTCAGCACCGACACCGGCAGCCGGCTGAGATACGCCAGGTTCGAGTACCCGGTACCGAAGTCGTCGATGGCGATGCGCACTCCCATGTCGCTGAGCGCCTGGAGAGCCTGGAGCGGGCGCCCCGCCGAACCCATCACCGCCGACTCCGTCAGTTCCAGCTGGAGCAGCCGCGGCGCGAGGCCCGTCTCGGCCAGGATCTGAGCGACGTCGGCCACCAGATCGGAGTCCCACACCTGTCGCACGGCGACGTTCACGCTGACGTACACCGGCGGCACCTTGGGATGGTCGAGCTGCCACTGCCGCGCCTGGCGGCAGGCGGTCCGCAGCACCCACCGTCCCAGCTGCACGATCGACCCGTCCTCCTCGGCGAGCCCGATGAAGCGATTCGGCGTCAGCATGCCGAACTGCGGATGCTGCCAGCGCACCAGCGCCTCCACCCCGTACAGCCCGCTGTCCGCGAGGCCCACCAGCGGCTGGTACTCCAGGACGAACTCGCCTCGCTCGATGGCGGGCCGAAGAGTCGAGGACAGTGCCTGCCGGGTCATCCGGTGGGCGTTGCGCTCCGGGTCGAAGAGTGTCCAGCGGCCTTTGCCGTCGGCCTTGGCCCAGTACAGCGTGGTGTCCGCGGCCTGCATCAGACCCGTCGCCGTGGTGCCCGCCGCATGCCGTTCCACCACTCCGATCGAAGCGGACACGGACAACCGCTGTCCCGACAGGTCGAAGGGTTCCTGGAGGCTGCGCAGCACCTGCTCGGCGAGGTCCGCGACCTGCTCGGTACCGGTCGAGTCCTCCACCAGCAGCGCGAACTCGTCCCCGCCGAGCCGTGCCACCAGCGGCGTTGCGGCACGCCCGCGCCCCACCTGGTCCGCACACCGTGTCAGCCGCTCCGCCACGGCCGCGAGCAGCCGGTCCCCGATCCGGTGGCCGAGCGTGTCGTTGACGGCCTTGAACCCGTCGAGATCGAGATAGCACAGACCGATCCGCCCGCTCCCGCCTTCCTCGTACGCACCGCACGCGCTGTAGAGCGCATGCGCGTGCCGCGGCCCGCAGGAGGGACACGGCGCAGGAGCGTCTTCGGAGCCCGCGCCGCCCTGGCCGCCGTACGGAGCTCGGGCCTCCCGCGGACCGTGCACGTCGTACGTCCCCGCTTCGAGGGCCGCCGTCAGACGCTCGAAGAACAGGGTCCTGTTGGGCAGCCGGGTCACCGGATCGTGCATCTCCAGATGCCGCAACCGGGCCTGGAGTTCGCGCCGTGCGCTGATGTCGGCGACGGACAGCAGCACCGCACCCGCCGGTGGCGTCGGTGTGCCGCCGCTCGACCGGGGCAGCGGTGCGATGGTGACCTGACCCCACAGCGAGTGCCCGTCGGGGTGCTTGAGGCGGCGGGTGCAGCGCAGTTTCGTGGGCCGGCCGTGGAGTAGTTCGCCGTACGCGTGCCAGGTGCGGCTGTCGGACGCCAGGTTCACCAGGTCCGCGGCGAGGCGCCCGGTCGGGGCGCCGTGCCCGGTGTCGAAGAGCGCGGTGAACGCGGCGTTCGCGCTGACCACCACCCCGTCGCCGTCGACGATGGCCAGGGCGAGTGGTGCGGCGGCGAAGGCGGCCTGATGCGGGCAGTCGGCGGCGGGCGCGTCCGCGGGGGCCGGCGGCGCTGTGGCATCCGCCGCGCTGATCGAAGGTGCGGGGCCGGCCCAGGAGCCGCCGCTGCGGAAGTCGCCGGGGCCAGGGTTGCCGGAGCGGGAGCTGCCGGAGCCAGAGCCGGCGGAGTGGGAGCCGTCCGGATTGGGAGGCTCCGTATCGAGGGGTTCGGCGCTCTCGCGTGGTCCCGCGCCGGCACCGGATCGTGTGCCGCGGGGCTCCGGGCCGCCGTGCGGTTCTCGGGCGCGACGCTCCGTGACGGCCCGGTGGGTGAGGTCTGGTGGGGCCGGTCCTTCGGGCGTTCCGCTCACCGCTCGCTCCCGCAGTGCAGTCGTGGTCAGTCGTGATCCGGTCGATGGTCGTACAGAAGCCGTACCGATCTCGGTCGTGCGTTCGGTCCGCTCGGGTGCCGGTGGGCGGATGGGGACCAGGCGGGCGGTGGGCCGGTTCGGCCAGCTCCGCGCAGGAAAGTGTGCCGATCATAGAGCGCGGCCCGAGGCGTATCCAGCCACCGGCCGGGCCAGGCGCGCCCCACGTCCTCAAGGGCGGTTCATCGTCGGTTCATCGACAGGGCCTTTTGTGTCCGGTCCTGGTCATGGTCGCGATGTGGTTTGTCGGCAGTCGGATCGATTGTGACGTTCTGTGAGTGCCGCGGAGTGCCGTGGCCTGCCCGGATGCACCGAAAGAGTCACCTCCGCTCACTCGGCCGGGCTAGATCAACAGGGCAAAGTATGACAAATGGCATGACGCTGGGTGCGGTGTCCCCGAACTCCGTGCCCGGAGGTAGCCGTGCCGCGTCCGCCCCACTCCGAGGACCCCGCCGCGAACGCCGAGAACCCCGGCCATGGTGGGAGCGGGGCCGCCCCGGGTCCCGGCCCGGCTGGTGCCGCCGAAGGCCGGCCGGTCGCGCCGCGGCGCGCAACGAAACCGCCGCGCGCCGCCGCGCACCGCCCGGTGCTGCGCAGCGCCGGCGCCGCCCTCACCGCCCTGACGGCCCTCGCCGCCACCTCCCTGGTGGCCGGTTCCGCGGTCGCCGACCGGCAGTCGTCGCTGCCGTGCGCGCTCGGGCGTACGCAGGCGCACCACTCGGAGGGCCTGGACACCTGGAACGCCGCCTACCCGCGTCCGCGCCGCACCCTCGACGCCCTGTTGGTCTTCCTCTCGTTCCCCGACGCCCGCCCGCGGGCCACACCCGGCGAACTGCTCGCCGACTATTTCCCCGCCACCACCCGCTTCTACGAGCGCGCCTCGTACGGCAAGTTCACGCTGCGCCCGCATGCGCGGCGTACATGGCTGCGGATGCCCAAGCCGTCCACCGCGTACCGGATACGACGGGACTGGGACCCGGCGCACCGCTCCGCCTATCTGCGGGACGCGGTGGCCGCGGCCGATCCGCATGTCGATTTCGGAAAATACGACATTGTCTATTTCGTAGCGGACCCCGATGCGCCGGGCGTTGATTCCGACGCAACGAAGGTGGTCAATTTCGACCAGCCGATCACCGTGGACGGTTCGAACCTGAACCGCATTGTGACCGTCTTCGAACGGCATCCTCCGGACCGGAATGTACTGGCGCACGAGACGGGACATGTCTTCGATCTGCCGGACCTCTACCACCGTCCCGGCGACGGCAAGGGCGACTGGGACACGTACGTGGGCGACTGGGATGTCATGGGCAGCCAGTTCGGTCTCGCACCCGACTTCTTCGGCTGGCACAAATGGAAACTCGGCTGGCTCGACTCGCGGCAGGTGCTCTGCGTCCAGGGCGGTGACGGCGGCGGCAGCATCGACCTGACGCTTCAGCCGCTGTCGGCGCAGCCCCGACAGGCCGCGCAGGTCATGGCCGCACACGCGGGGGCGGCGCTGGGCGGCTCGGGACGACCGGGCCCCGGGCCCGGTACGGCGGCCCGTGACGCCGCTCCGGCTGCTCCCGGGGATTCCGGGGATTCCGGGGCGTTCGGCCGCACGGCACGCCTCGTGGTGGTCCGCACCAGCCGTACCAGCGCCATCGCCATCGAGGCCCGCGGTGCGCAGGGCAACGACGCGTCGACCTGCACTCAGGGTGTGCTCGTCTATCGCGTGCGCACGCAGACGGAGTCCGGCGAGGGTCCGGTGGAGGTGATCGACGCCCACCCGCATACCGCGGCCTGCTGGAACGAATCGGTCTACCCGCAGCTCGCGGACGCCCCGGTCCGCACGGGCGAGCACTTCAGGGTGCCCGGTGAGCGGCTGCGGATCGACCTGGACGTCGGGGGCCGCACGGAAACAGGTGCCTGGCGAGTGCGGGTCACGACGGGCTGAGCCGGAGGCCGGCGGCCGGGGACGGATGGCCGAGGCGGATGCCGGAATGCGGGACAGCAAAAGGCCCCCCGCTTTCGCGAGGGGCCTTTCACTGTCTGTGCGCCGCCAGGGACTCGAACCCCGGACCCGCTGATTAAGAGTCAGCTGCTCTAACCAACTGAGCTAGCGGCGCTTGCTGACGTCGTAGACATTAGCATCCTGCTCGCCGCGAGGAAAAATCGATATCCGCACCGCGTCACGCGCCTCGCCTCGCGCCTGCCGGCACGGGGCCCGCACCCGCGGCGCGGACCGCCCGGACGCAGGCCCAGAGCAGTACGTCGGGCCCCGGCAGCCAGGGCCGGCGGGCGCCGGGGGCGGCCAGCCAGCGCGGCTGCGGGGTGTCCTCCTCCAGCGCCTGAAGGGCCTGGACGGTGCCGCCAGCCGCGTCCGGCGCCAACGGCGGCACGGTCACCGCGTCGCCGCCGCCGTGGCAGAGCAGCGGCGGCATGTCGCCTCCGTGTCCGCCCGTGCCCCACTCCTCCCACCGCAGCAGCGACGGCAGCCGCTGGGCGGTGCCCGGCTGTGCGAACAGCAGCACCCGCCCCCGCTGCACCGCGACGGGGCCCGAGCCGGGCCCGTCCTCCCAGAGCTGGTCGAGTAACCGGCGCCCGAAGGCCGCCGGGGCGCTCACCACGTCGAAGGTGACACCGCAGGGCAGCACGAGCGGGACGGTGGGGTTGCTGGTCCAGCGGGTGAGCGTGCAGCGCGGATACGTTCCTGCGGACACCAGCCAGGCGGCTCCCTCCTGGGTCACCCGCTGGGAGCCGTACCGCTCACCGGAGCGGTCGCCGCAGCGCTGCTGGGGCCGGTCGCCGTACTGGCCGTCACGGGCAGCCGGTGCGGCGGCCGGCCGCGGGCGGCTCTGTCTGCTCTCGTGCCTGGCGGGACCTTCGGGCCCGTCGAAGCCGGCGGGGCCTTCCGGTGCATCAGCGCCTTTCGGCCCATCGGGATGGGCGCAGGCGGCGAGGGGTCGGCCGGGGTGCGTGCGGCCGGCGATCGCCTGATCGGGATGCTGGCGGCTCGCGGCGGGCCGATCGGGAGCGGATGCGTGCCGTGGGGTGGGCATGGCAGATGTCTACCTGGAGTGAGCGCCCGACTCCGGTGGGTTCCATGAAAACGGGACAAGCTCATGTTACGGCGAGTACCCTGCCCCGGGGCATATGTCGGAAGCCCGTGCTGGACGCAACTCCCCTTCACGGTAACCCGGTTGCCCTCGCCTCCCGTCCGCGTCTATTGGTGTTTCATGCCCATGCCCCGGGTCTCTGCCGGGCGGGCCGGCCGGTGTCGGGCGGGCCCCGGTTCTGTGGCTCGCAGCCGTTTGCCCGGTGGCGTGCTGCCGCTGCGGACCCGCTCCGCTGGTTGGACGCCGCTCGGCGCAACAAGAGCCATGACCTGATCGACAGGCCATGGCTCTGGGGCTGTGTCATGTGATGCGACGCGAACCGGATCCGGTTACGTGCAGCTGACCGTGGGCGGGCTCAGGGATGCGATTTCCCGGTGGGGTTCCCCTGTCCACCTCGGTGTGCGCCGCGCCTGCGTCTGAGGGTGCGGCGCGCGGCCGGGTTTCAGATCTGGTGGTCGAACCCGCCTGCCTTGACGGCTTGGATGAACGTGACGAATTCCGTCGATGCGTAACGGATCTCGGGGTGAGCGGGGTTCTTGGAGTCGCGAACGGCTATGCCTCCGGATATAGGCATGAGTTCTACGCAGTTGTCCCCGTTGCCTGCGCTGAAGGATGACTTACGCCAGTCTCTGTCGAGCGGCAGGGCGTAGAGCTTCTTCTTTTCGCTGGTCATCACAATTCCCTCTTGATTTCTTCGATGCGCGTGGCGGTGTCCTCTTGGCTCAGTGCATGTTCGGCCAACCCTGCGATTCTGCGCCTACTTTGGCGTACCTCGATGGGATCGTCCGTGATCTGTTGACCGCCGTCTCTCTCCTGCGAGACCACGCTCCTGATGCCAGTACCTGGGAATTCGATGATCGTGAGGATGTAACCGGCGATGCTCGGGGCGCCTGCCTTGAACGGGATGATGCGCAGGGTGAGATTCTGCCGGTCCATGGCGGTGAGCAGGTGCTCAAGTTGCCTGCGCATCACGTCCCGGCCGCCTACCACTGCTTGCAGTGCGGCTTCAGAGCAGAGCGCGTCCAGCGTGACGGGATTATGGCGGGTGAGGATTTTATGTCGCCGCAATCTGGCTTCTACGAAGGCTTCGCGACGCTCGGCGCTCTCGTTCTTCTGGCCGAATGCTGCGATTGCCTCAACGTACTCCCGTGTCTGAAGCAGCCCGGGTACATACGTGCCGGAGTGCACGGAAATACGCTCGGCGGCGTCTTCGAGGGAGAAATAGCGGAAAGAGTCACCGCGGTTCAGGGGCTGGAACTGGAGGTCTTCCCACCATGCCCGACCGTTCGACAGAGCCTGCTCGGCCAGTGCTGCGATGGCCGCGCGTTCCTCAGCGCTCGCCCCGCAGAGCCTGAGCAGAGTCCGCAGCTGATTGTCTGTCGGCAGCGCCTTGCCTCTTTCGATCCTGCTCACCATGTGCCGTGAGAGACCCAACTCGGCTGCGGTGTCATCTTGCTTGAGGCCTGCGCTGAGGCGCAGACGCTGAAGTTCCTCGCCCACACGGCGCATCGCGAAGACCGTGTTGGTGTTGACGCTGCCGGCCACAGCGCTCCCCTCCGACGTTGACCAGGCTCTGGTGCCGCAAGCGTAGCGCTCAGCTGGCGGCCCGTGACTCTTCGAGGTGAGTTTCCGCGCGCGAGCTTGCGCGCGATCGATCGCGCGATAAAACTCTTCCGTACTGCACCGAGAGTCCCCCAACTCCGGTGTGCGTTCTGCGTTCCCATGCCGTACGTGGTCCTCGTCGCTGGACCGCCTCCGAAAGGTGAGGGTGATGGATGACCAACGGAGCTCCGTAAAGCGCACGAACGATCGCCCGCCCGACGGCAAGGGCAGCCCTGTCCGCGTCCCGTACATCACGACCTGGACCGCCGAGACGGAAGCCCCCCGCCCCTGGATAGTGGTTCGCCCCGGAGGCAACGGCATCGCCTACGCCGACGAGACCTGCGTGGACCGCGATCAGGACGGTGTCCTGTGGGGTCGGATGCCGTCGAGGCAGGGCGCCGGGAAGCCGTTGTTCGGGAAGGTGCATCCGCTGCGGCAGCGGCGGGCCATGCGCAGAATGCTCTGCCAGGTGTGCGGCGGCCCCGCCGACCGCACCGCCGACGGGGTGCTGTGGCTGCTGGAGGACTACGTCGGGGACGAGTCGGGCGGCTCGCCGGAGGGCGAGCCCACCTGCCAGCCGCCGGTCTGCCTGCCGTGCGCGCGCAAGGCGGCCCGCGCCTGTCCGCACCTGCGCGGACGCACACTGACCGTACGCGTGGCGCGGCCGGTGGTCACGGGAGTGTACGGGGCGCTGTACCGGCCCGCGTTGCCGTGGCCCGAGCCGGTACGGGACGAGCGGCTGGGCTACGGGGACCCGCGGCTGCCCTGGTTACGGGGTGCCCAACTGGTACGGGAGTTGCATGGCTGCGCCGTGGTGGACCTTGAGAAGACATGACCACGGGCCGGCCAGGCCCGATGGCCGCTCACCCCGGCTCCTCAGGCCCCCGCAGCAACTCCCGCCCGAACTCGATCATCTTCTCCGCGTAGTCCTCCGTCCACCCCGCCCGCTCACCGATCACCGCGGGTGTGAGCCGGTCGAAGCGGCGCGGGTCGGCGAGCTGGGCGGCGGCCATGGCCTGGTACTCCATGGCGCGGTCTGTCGCGGCGCGGAAGGCATGGGTGAGCTCGGTGGCGCGGGACAGCAAGTCCCCGGGATCGTCGATCGACTCCAGGTCGAAGAAGTGCTCCGGGTCGGCCGCGGCGGCGGCCGGCTCGAAGACCAGGGCGGCGGGGCGCAGACGAGGGGCGTTACGGGCCCGCTGGGGCTCCGCCATGATTCTCCTCCTAGGGTTGGCTTCCCCTTCATTGTCACGCGCCCCGCAAGCCCCGGGGAGATACCCGGGGGAACATCGTCGAACTGGGCCTCAGCGCGCCCGGTCGTTCACACACCGCAGTACCGGACCCCTGACCAGCGCGTCCGGGGCGTCGAGTACGGCACCGGTCACACGGAACTCGACGCGTTCGCCGGGCAGCAGCGTGACGAGCATGTCGTCGACGACCGCCGCCGGGTCCAGCCGGTCCGGGAAGAGCGCGAGGCCGCGCAGGAGGGTGTGGGCGGTGATCGTGACGATGTACCCGCCGCCTTCGCTCCCGGCGCCGTCCGCCGTGACCTGCGCGTCGTAGTGCGCTGGTGGCAGTTCGACCTGCGTGTCCTCGGCGTAGAAGTGCACCTCGCGCGCCGTATCGAGCCGGGCCACCAGGACCTCCCGCGCCGGATCGCCCGGCGTGCCCACCGACGCGGGCAGTGCGACCCGCGTCACATCGCGCGGACCGACCTGCACCGGCAGCTCCTCCTTGCCGAGGACACTGCCGTCCAGCGCGTACCGGTCCAGCCGCAGACGGCCCGCCCAGGGCTCGGGGCTGTCGTTGACGGCGAAGACGGCGCCGTCGCGGACGACCAGCAGCCGGTCGGCGTAGACCTTCCGCAGCGCGTACCAGAGCGGCTTGCGGCGGCCGTCGCCGTCCACCGCGGCCCAGGAGATCACCGGCCAGCAGTCGTTGAGCTGCCAGACGATGGTGCCCATGGTGTGCGGCATATGGGAGCGGAAGTGGCGGATGCCGAAGGCGACCGCGCGTGCCTGGTTGAGCTGGGTCAGCCAGTGCCAGTCGTCGAAATTCCCTTCTGCGGGCTGCGGCAGGTGGGTGCCGAGGCCGCGCAGCAGCTTGCCCTGGCCGTCGTCGGCCTTCTGGTGATGGGCCAGCAGAGGCGATCCGGGGGTCAGTTCGCCGCTGATGGCGCGGCGCAGAGTGGCGTACGTCGGCGGGCCCTGGAAGCCGAACTCGGCGACGAACCGCGGCGCGCTGTCCGCGTAGTGCGAGTAGTCGACGCGGTTCCACACCTCCCAGGAGTGCACGGTGCCCCGCGCCGGATCGTTCGGCGGCAGCTCGGGCGAGCCGGAGTAGGGTGATCCCGGCCAGTAGGGGCGGGTCGGGTCGAGCTCGGCGACCAGCGACGGCAGCAGCTCGTGGTAGTAGCCAAAGCCCCAGGTAGCATCGCCCAGGGTGTCCTGCCAGCCCCAGTCCGCGTAGCCCTCCAGGTTCTCGTTGTTGCCGCACCACAGGACGAGCGACGGGTGCGGGGCGAGGCGCACGATGTTCTCGCGGGCCTCCGCGGCGACCTCGTCGCGCAGCGGCTGCTCCTCGGGATAGGCGGCGCAGGCGAACGGGAAGTCCTGCCAGACCAGCAGGCCCTTCTCGTCGGCGAGCGCGTAGAAGTCGTCGCTCTCGTACAGGCCGCCGCCCCAGACGCGGAGCAGGTTGACCCCGGCGGCGATGGCCTGGTCGAAGCGCTCGGACAGCTGCGCGCGGGTGAGCCGGGTGGGGAAGCAGTCCTCGGGGATCCAGTTGACGCCGCGGACGAAGATCTCCTCGCCGTTGACGGCGAGCCGGAACGCCTCTTCTTCGAGACAGACGGTGCGAAAGCCCGTTCTGCCGCGCCAGACCTGGCCGCCGACGGTGACCGTCACGTCGTACAGCGCCTGCTCGCCGCGCCCGCGCGGCCACCACACCTGGGCGCTGGGCACCGGGAAGCGGACCTCGGTGCGGTCCAGGCCCGCGGGGATCGGCAGCACCGAGCGGGCGCCCGCGACCTCGACGACGGCTTCCACGACATCGTCGGCCGCGAGGTCGGCGGCCGTGGAGGAACGTTCCACCCCGAGCGTGACACCGATCCTCGGCACGCCCGACTCGGCGTCGACGTCGGTGAGCAGCCGCACGCTCGCGATGCGCACCCCGCTCCAGGACTCCAGGGCGACCGGCCGCCAGATGCCCGAGGTGACCAGCGTGGGACCCCAGTCCCAGCCGAAGTTGCAGGCCATCTTGCGGATGAACTGGTACGGCTCGTCATACGCGCCCGGCCGGGCGCCCAACTGCTCACGCAGCGCCTCGGCGTAGGTGTACGGGGCGGTGAAGCGGACTTCGAGGGTGTTGTCGCCCTCCCTCAGCAGGGCGCGCACCGCGAAGCGGTAGCTGCGGTGCTGGTTGGCGGTGGCGCCCACCTCGGCGCCGTTCAGTACGACGGTGGCCACCGTGTCCAGGCCCTCGAAGACGAGGTCGGTCTGTTCGTACTGGTCGGGGGCCCACTGGAACGTGGTGCGATACGTCCAGTCGGTGCGGCCGATCCAGGTGAGACGCTTCTCGTTGTCGTCCAGATACGGGTCGTCGATGAGGCCGGCGGCGAGCAGGTCGGTGTGCACACAGCCGGGCACGACCGCCGGGATGCCTGCGGCGGGCAGTGCGGGAGTGGCACCGTCGTCCGTGGCGCGGTGCAGGCTCCAGCCGTCGTGCAGCGGGATACGCAGATGGGCCGCGGGGTGCGGCGCGTGGGAGCCGGAACCGGTGAGTGGGGGGTGGGCGGAACTCACGCCGGGGTCCTTTCGCAGTCGGGTAGCTGGGCGCAGGCCACGAAGTGGTCCGGCTCGCTTTCCTGGAGGTCTCCGTCCTTGCCGTCGGTGCCGCCCGCCGCGTGGAAGGCGCACTCCTGGAGCAGCTCCGCGGCCGTCCAGGGCAGGTTGAGGCGGGGCACGGACGCCAGCAGGGTACGGGTGTAGGGGTGCTGGGGATTGCCGAACACCTTCTGCGTGTCACCGCGTTCCACCACTTGGCCGCGGCGCAGCACGACCGTCCGCTCGGCGAGATAGGTGCCCAGGGACAGATCGTGGGTGATGTAGAGGACGCCGAGGCCGCGTTCCTTCAGGTCGGCCAGGAGGTTCAGTACGTCGATCCGGGTGGAGGCGTCCAGCATGCTGGTGATCTCGTCGGCGACGAGGAAGGTCAGGTCGAGCAGGAGTGCGCGCGCGATCAGCAGCCGCTGCAACTGACCGCCGCTGAGCTGGTGCGGATACTTGCCAAGCACCGCGCCCGGATCGAGCCGCACATCGCGCACGGCACGCTCCACCCGCCCGGCCCATTCGTCGGCCGGCACCCGCGGATAGTAGGCCTGTTTGATCTGCGCGAAGACTCGGTCGGCCTTGAAGACCGGGTTGTAGCAGCTGAACGGGTCCTGGAAGACGCCCTGGACATGGCGGTAGTACTCCTTGCCGGGCTTGACCGGCTTGCCGTCCAGCGTCAGGGTGCCGTCACTGACCGGGGTGAGGCCGAGGATCATGCGGCCGATGGTGGACTTGCCGCTGCCGCTCTCGCCGATCAGCGAGACGACCTCGCCGGTCCTGGCGTCGAAGGTGACCCGGTCGACGGCGGTGAAGTGACCGCCGCCGAGATTGCCGGTGCGGTAGTTCTTGGTGACGCGGTCGAGGGTCAGCATCAGGCCTTCCAGCACGCGACGTAGTGGCGGGGGGCGATCTCGGTGACCGGGGGTTCCTTCGCGCAGCCCGCGTCGGCGAGCGGGCAGCGGTCCCGGAAACGGCAGCCGGTGGGCGGGTTCAGCAGCGAGGGCGGGTTGCCCTCGATGCCGGTGAGCCTGCGCTTGGCGTGCCGGACGCCGACCTCGGGCAGCGAGTTGATCAGCAGCTTGGTGTACGGGTGGCGGGGCTCGGTGGTCACCGTCTTCGCCGGCGCCTTCTCGGCCAGTTTGCCCGCGTACATGATCATGATGGAGTCGGCGATGTGCGAGGTCAGCGCCAAGTCATGGGTGATGAACACCATGCTGCCCACCAGGCCCTTGTCGCGCAGCCCGACCAGCGCCCCGGCCACCGCCTGCTGGGTGGAGACGTCCAGCGCGGAGGTGATCTCGTCGGCGATCAGCAGCGCCGGGTCGAGCAGCGTCGAGATCACCATGACGACGCGCTGCTTCATGCCGCCGGACAGCTCGATGGAGTAGCGGTCGAGCACATCGGGCTTGAGGCCCACCAGATCGAGGCGGCGGTGCAGTTCGGCGGTGTCGACCTTGACGCCGCGCGAAGCGAGCAGCTCGCGGATCATCCGGCCGATCCGGCGGGTCGGATTGAGCGCGCTCATCGAGTACTGCGGCACGAGCGAGACCTCGTGGAAGCGGAACGCGTTCATCGCCCGGTCGTCGCCGATCGGCAGCTCGGTGCCGTTCAGCTCGACCGTTCCGCCGACGTGCTTCATCCGCCCGTCGAGCCGGATCAGCGACTTGCCGAGGGTGGTCTTGCCGCAGCCGGACTCGCCCGCGAGGCCGAGTATCTCGCCGTCCTCGATAGCGAACGAGACGCCGTCCAGCGCCCGGACGTCGCCGCGCAGCGTGCGGTAGTGAACCCTGAGGTCGGTGACGGTCAGGCTCATGATTCCCTCAGCTTCGGGTTGAAGACCTCGTCGAGGCCGACGTTGGCGACATACAGCGCCCCCACGATCGCGGTGATGCCCGCGCCCGGCGGCAGGAACCACCACCACATGCCGAGTTGCAGCGCGCTCCACTGCTGGGAGCTCTGCAGCATCAGACCGAGCGACACCCCGTCGCTCGGGCCGAGCCCGATGAAGTCCAGCGACGAGGCGATCAGCACCGCACCGCCGAAGAGCAGGATGAACATCATGAACAGGTACGAGCTCATGTTCGGCGCGATCTCGCGGAAGATGATCCGCCAGGTCCTGCTGCCGCTGAGCCGCGCGAGGTCCACGAAGTCCCGCGCGCGCAGCGAGAACGTCTGCGCCCGGATGGCACGCGCCGCCCACGGCCAGGACGTGACGCCGATGAAGATGCCCTGCACCGGGACGCTGCGCACCCCCAGGTAGGCGTTGATGATCAGCAGCACGGCGAGCGTGGGAATCACCAGCACGATGTTGGTGAGCATGTTCAGGACCTCGTCGACGAGGCCGCCGCGGTATCCGGCGAGGAAGCCGACCACCATCGCGATGAGCGCGGCGATCCCGCCGCCGATGACGCCGACCAGGAACGTGGACCTGAGGCCGTAGACGAACTGCGCGAACACGTCCTGCCCGAACGTGGTGGTGCCGAACCAGTACGAGCCGCTGGGCGCCGCGGTCTGCGGGCCCACGTACTCGTTCGGATTGGTGGAGTTCATCACCAGCGGTCCGATGAGGCCGAGCAGCAGCAGCGCGAGCACCACGGTGAAGCCGATCAGCAGCTTCGGGTTGCGCAGCGCGTAGTGCAGGGTCTCGCGGCCCGGGCTGAGCTGGTCCGCGGCGTCGGTGGTGACGGTCGTTTGGGGCAGTGCGCTCATGCCTGGCCTCCCGCCATGCCGATACGGGTCCGGGGATCGACGATGACGTAGACGAGGTCGATGATGAAGTTGGCGATCAGCACGCCGATCACGATGAACAGGAAGATGCCCTGGAGCAGGAAGAAGTCCTGGTTTTGGATGGCCGCCAGGATCAGGCTGCCGAGCCCGGGGTAGGCGAAGACGATCTCGGTGACCAGGGCGCCCGCGACCAGCACGCCCAGTTGGAGGGCGAGTCCGGTGATCTGCGGCAGCACCGCGTTGCGGAAGGCGTAACGGCGGATCAGGCGCTGAGGCGCACCGAGTGCCGAGAGGTACGACGAGTAGTCGGACTCCAGCTCGTAGATGATCATGTTGCGCATGCCGATCGCCCAGCCGCCGAGCGCCACCAGGAAGAGCGAGAGGAACGGCAGGAACCAGTGGTAGACGACGTCGCTGAAGAAGGTGAAGCTCCAGCTCGGTGAGAGCGCCAGGCTGTAGCCGCCGGAGATCGGGAAGAGCTCGGACTTGAAGCCGAGTACCCAGGCCAGCAGGACCGAGATCCACATGTACGGCATGGCGGTGAGGATGTAGCTGACCGGCAGCACCGTGTTGTCGAGCACCTTGCGGCGGGCGGCGAGCGCGCCGAGCCAGTTGCCCACGATCCAGCTGAGCAGGATCGCCGGGATCATCAGGCCCAGCGTGTACGGCAGGGCGCCCATGATGACCTGGCTGACCGGCTTCGGGAAGACCCAGATGGAAATCCCGAAGTCGCCCTGGAACAGCGAGCTCCAGAAGTGCAGGTACTGCTGCCAGACGGGCTGGTCGAAGCCGAAGAGCCGGGTGTAGTAGGTGTGCATTGCCTCCACGGCATCGGGCTGTGAGACCCGGGCGCGGGCGATCATGGCGGCGACCGGGTCGCCCGGCATGAAGCGCGGGATCATCCAGTTGACGGTGACGGCCACCACGAAGGTCAGGCCGTAGACCAGCAGCTTGCGGGCGAAATAATGACGCAAGGGAGCTCTCCCGGTGCGGGGGAACGGGACGGGCGGACGGGGTCGGCACGCCGGCTGGGCGGCGGGTCAGCGGGCCGGTCGTGCGGCGGGTCAGCGGGCCGGTCGTGCGGCGGGGCGGTGAGCCGGTCGTGCGGGGCACTCCGGCCGGCCGGGAGCGGTCGGCCGAACGCGCGGGTGGCGCGGGAGCCGCCGTGCGGTGGTGCGCGGTGCCTGGGCGGGTCGTGCGTGGTGCGTGAGGGTGGCCCGGTCCCCGCCCGCCGGTTCAGGAGGACGCCCAAATGCCGGGTGGAGGGGGACCGGGCCGTGCCCCGGTCCACGGCCGGGTCAGGCCAGTCGCGGACCGGGGCGGCAGGTGCGGTGCCCGGCGCCGGGCCACCGTGGCGACGGAGGCGTGCGGCGGCCGGGCACCGAGGCGGTCATGCCGGGATCACTTCGCGGGCTGCAGCGTGGTGAGCGTGTCGAAGCCGCCCATTTCCATCCAGTTGCGCCACATCGCGGGTGCGGTGTGCGGGGCACCGGGCTTGTCCGAGGGCCAGTTCTTCCAGGCACCCGTGGTGGACTGCGCCCACAGCGCGTTGTACCAGAGCGGAATGACGGGCAGTTCCTTCAGCTGGATGTCCTGGATCTTGGAGATCTTCTGCTGCATGCCGGTGACGTCGTCCGTCTTGACGCTGCCGAGATCCTGGACGAGGTCCCAGGCCTTGGCGTTCTTGTAGCGGCCGAAGTTGACGGTGTTCTGCACCGGCTGGATCGGCTGCTGGAAGATGTACTGGTAGTACGTCCACGGTGTGTTCGACAGCTGCCGGTCGTTGTTCAGGACCAGATCGAAGTCGCCCTTGCCGCGCCGCTCCTGAAGGGCGTTCTGGTCGGGGAAGCTGGGCGTGATCTTGATGCCCGCGGCCTTGGCGCTGGACGCGATGACCTTGGAGGCCTCCATCCAGTCGGTCCAGCCGCTCGGCACCTCCAGCTTGAGGCTGATCTTCGAGCCGTCCTTGTTCTCGACGAACCCGTCGCCGTTGGTGTCTTTGTAGCCGGCGGCCTTGAGCGCCTGCTTGGCCTTGGCGGTGTCGAAAGAGAAGCCCTCCTTGGCCACCAGGCCCTTGTCGACGTACTTGTCCCACTGCGGCAGCAGACCCGTCGGGTTGGCGGCCTGCACCAGCTGCCCGTACACACCCTTGACGATCTTGCCGGTGTCGACGGAGTCGGCGAGCGCCGTGCGGAACGCCGCGTCGTTCATCGGCTTCTTGGTGGTGTTGGGCACCATCCAGGTGGTGTTCGCCGGGAGCATGTACGGCGGCTTGTCGTGGTACGAGGTGACCTTGCCGGACTTCACCATGGAGGCGGCGCCGGGCAGGAAGTTGTTGCTCAGGTCGAGCTGGCCCTGCGTCAGCTGGCCGACGACGACCTCGTTGCTCGGGTTGGAGACATCGACGATGTACTTCGGCGCGGGCTTCTTGCCGAGCGTCTTGATGCCCCACCAGTCGTCGCGCCGCTGCCACACCACGCGGTCCTGGCCGTGGCTCTTGAGCGTGTACGCACCGCTGACGACCGGGTGGTCGTTGACGCCGTTGAGGATGTCCTTCTCGGACCGCTTGCTCCAGATGTGCTGGGGCACGATCGGTATCCCGTAGAGGTCGAAGTCCCACTCCTGGTAGTGCGCGTCCTTGAAGGTGAAGCGGACCGTGGTGGGGTCCACCGCCTTCGCGTCCGACAGCCAGCTCCACAGCGTGTGGACGGCGGATGCCTTGAACTTGCTGATGCCGTACGAGTAGGCGACGTCGTCGGCGGTCAGCGGCTTGCCGTCCGACCACTTGATGCCGCTGCGCAGCTTGAGTTCGTACGTCTTGTCATCGGTCCACGTGCCCGACTCGGCGAGCCAGGGCGTCAACTTGCCCTGGTTCGGGTCGAAGTGGAAGAGCGTTTCGTAGGCGAGGCCCTTGGTGCCGGTCGCGGAGTCCCAGTCGCGGATGGGGTTGTAGTTGGCCGGCGGACCCCACTGGGTGCCGGTGGTGTACAGCGTCTCGTTGCGCGGTAGCGCCCCGCCCTTGCCTCCGGCAGCGCCCCCGCCGCCGGCGGCGCCGCCGCCCGTGCAGGCGGTGGCGGCGAGTCCGATCACGGCAAGCGCGGTGGTGATCATCCGCACCCGGATACCCATCGTCCCTCTCTTCCCCCCGCACGTCCCTGAGCGGAGCCACTGAACCGGGTAAGTGCCGTGAAGCTATTTCCGGTTACCGGCCGTGTCAAGGCTTTGCGGGAGCGCTCCCATGCTTCATGAGGCAACGATCTTGGCCGTATGGTCGGAAATGCGGACTCCGCGCAGGCGAAACGCGGCGTGGCTAAGATAACCGCCGGCATAACGAACCGGTTAAGCGGAGGTTGCATGGCCAAGCAGCGGCGCCCCACCATCGCCGACATCGCGCGCCGTGCGGGCGTCTCCAAGGGAGCGGTGTCGTACGCGCTCAACGATCGCCCCGGAGTCTCACCCGCCACCCGTGCCGCGATCAAGGCGATCGCCGAGGAGATCGGCTGGCGCCCCAACAGCGCGGCCCGCGCCCTCACCCACGCCCGGGTGGACACCGTCGGCCTCGTGCTGTGCCGCTCCGCGCACCTGCTCGGCGTCGAGCCCTTCTTCATGGAGCTCATCAGCGGCATCGAGAGCGAACTCGCCGCGCATGGCTGCGCCCTGCTGCTCCAGGTGGTGCCCGATCTCGTCCAGGAACTTGAGGTCTACCGCCGCTGGTGGGGCGAGCGCCGGGTCGACGGCGCCTTCCTCGCCGACCTGCGCTGCGCCGACCCGCGAGTGGCGGGCGTCGCCGAACTCGGCATGCCGGCGGTGGTGATCGGCCACCCAGGACAGGCCGGACCGCTGCCCGCGGTCTGGTCCGACGACGCGGCGGCGCTGCGCGACACCGTTACGTATCTGACCGCCCTCGGCCACCGCTCCATCGCCCGCGTCGCCGGCCTGCCCGACCTCGTCCACACCCACCTGCGCGACCGCGCCTACCGCGAACTGGTCGCCGAACTCGACCTCGGCGACCCCGTCGTCATCCACACCGACTACACCGGCGAAGAGGGCGCCCACGCCACCCGACGCCTGATCAGCGCGGCACGCCGCCCGACCGCGATCATCTACGACAACGACATCATGGCCGTCGCGGGCCTCTCAGTGGCCCAGGAAATGGGGCTCGACGTGCCCGGCGACCTGTCGCTGGTGGCCTGGGACGATTCGCAGCTCTCCCGGGTGGTCCGCCCGCCGCTCACCGCCCTGAGCCGCGACATCCCGGCGTACGGCGCGCAGGCCGCGCGCACCCTGCTCGGGCTCATCGCGAGCGGAGAGGCGGCGGAGTACGTGGCCCACGGCGAGGCGCCCGCGTATGAGCACGCGGCGGCACGGCTGGTGCCTCGCGGGAGCACGGCTCGGCCGCGGTGAAGGAACCGGGACCCTGCCAGGACAGCAGCGGCGGGAACGGACCGGGTCAGGTGGTGGCCACCACCAGATCCTCTCCGCTGGACGGGCGCAGGCCGTCAGCCCGGCCGGCGAAGTAGCGCTCGGCCAGCGACGTTCCCGACACGTGCCGGGCCGTCCCGAAGCCGGCTTCGCGGGCCAGCGCCAGCATCTCCTTCGGGGTGTAGAAGCTCATGAATGGCGTTCCGGACGCACGCGCGCTTTTCTCGCTGGTCCGCAGGCCGGCGCGGTCCGCGTCGTCGACGAGCTCGTTCGGCAGCAGGAAGGTCATGGCGAGCGTCGAGCCGGGTGCGAGCCCGGCGATCTGGCGGAGGGTGGCCGTCGTGGCGTCTTTGGTGAGGTACATGGTGACGCCGGTGGAGACGATGACCGCCGGCTGACCGGCATCGAACCCGGCGGCGGTCAGCTGCCGGATCCAAGATCCGCCGGCCTCGAAGTCGACCGGCACCAGGTGCAGCCAGTCGGGGACGCCGTAGCCGAGTTCGATCAGACGCCGGCGCTTGAAGGCCTGCGGACCGGGCTGGTCGACCTCGAAGAGCCGCAGACGGGCGGCGACCTCCGGCCTGCGCTGGGCGAAGGTGTCCAGACCGGCGCCCAGGATGACGTACTGGGCGACGCCGCGGTCGGCCTGCTCGATGACCAGGTCCTCGATGAACCGCGCGCGGGCCACGATGGCGCCCCGGAACCCGCTGGTGGCGTGCGGGTCCATGTCCGGACGGCGCCGCCAGCCCTCATCAGGCGCCGCCAGCCGCAGGCCGACCTCGTCCTCGATCACGTGCGGCGGCGAGTCGACCTGAACGTGCATCGCCCGCCAGAGAGCGACCCGCACGGCACTGCTCTCCGGCTCATCGGTCCGTTCGTCGGCCATGGGCTTCTCTCTTCTCGCGGTCATCTCCCGGTGGGAGCTTGCTGGTTCTCGGCGGGAGGCCTGAGGCTTTGGCCTGGAGGTCTGGAGGTCTGGAGGTCTGGAGGCCTGGAGCCTGCGGACGGTGCTGTCGCCGCCGTGACCGTCACGGGACGGCCGTCGAGCCCCGCGCACCGCTATTCCCTCCACCCCACGCACCTCTATTCCCTCCACCCCACCCTGTGTTCCCGCAGATGCGAAAGCACCGCATGGTTCGCCTCCCAGCCGTCCGGGAACTTGAGGGTGACGCCGAGTTGGACCGGTTCCATGGACGGGTGGTCGTCGAGGAGTTCGGTGACGCCCGCGCGGCAGACGACGATGCAGGCGTGCCGGTGGCGGGAGGCCAGGACGCACAGGCGGCCCGTCTCCAGGTGGAACGCGGTGGCGTCCGGGCGGCCGGAGAGCGGGTGGAGGACGACCGTCACGTCGTACTCGCGGCCCTGGAGACGGTTGGCGGTATCCACGGTGACCTCGGTGACACCGAGCGCGCCGAGCGCGGTGCGTACCGCCGCCGCCTGGTCGCGGTGGGCGGTGCCGACCGCGATGCGGTCCGCGGTGAGCGGCACCGGGTCCGGAGTGCGCTCGGAGCGTGTGACGCCGCCGCGCTCCAGCAGGCGGCGGACGGTCTGTGCGACCGCCCGCACCGCTTGAGGATCAGTGCGCGGAGTGTGCCGCGCGGGCAGTTCCAGCAGGCCCCAACCGGACGCGGACGCCTCGTCGATCACTTGGTCGGGTCCCGAACCGTCCGAGGCGACTGCGAAACTGAGCGTCCGCTCGCCGTGCTCGGTGCCGCTGCGGAACGGTGTGTACGGATAGAACGCCGCAGACACCAGCGGTGCGGCCGAGGCGGGCAGCCGCCAGGACACCGGCAGGCGATGCTGCGGCAGCCCGGGATTGTGCGCCAGCAGCGTCGACACGGCGCTCGCCGAAGGATCGTACGACAGGCCCGCCCACTGCTCGGAGCCGACGATCGCGAACGGATCGAGCTGCCCGGGATCGCCCACGAACAGCGCCCGTTCGAAGAGTCCCGCCACCGCGAGCAACCCGTCGGAACGCATCTGGTACGCCTCGTCGACGATCGCGTGCGGCCATGGCTCGACGCCTTTGACGTGCGCCCACTTCGCGGCCGTCGAAAGGACCACGCCGAGGCCGCTCAGATCCGCTGCCTTGGCTGCGGTACGCACCTGCGGGAGGGCGTCCAGGGCCTTGTCGTAGGCGTCCGCGTCGCTGCTGTGCAGACGGCCGAGCGGCAGGTCGGGAGCCTTCTCGGCGATCCGCAGGACCAGGTCGTCGACCTGCGCGTTCGTCTGTGCGATCACCATCAGGGGGCGGCCGGCGGCGGCGAGTTCCAGCGCGGCGCGCACGACCAGGGTGGACTTTCCGGCGCCGGGCGGCGAGTCGACGACCACGCCCCGCTCCGTGCCATGCAGGGTGTCGCGGAGGATGGCCTCGGTGGCCCGGGTGGCGGCGGTGGCGGGGGCAGGGGTGGGAACGGTGCTGGGTGCGCCGTCGCTGCTCAGGCCGGAGGCGGGCCGGGCGGGGGCCGAGTAGTCGGGGAGCGTCACAGGATGTCCTCCGCGGTGACCGGGTCCGGGTCTTCCGTCAACTCGCCGGGAGGGCCGCCGTGCGTCCACGGGGTCTCCTCCGGATCGGGCAGCTTGGGCCCGCCACGCTGGTCGTGCTCGAACAGCGTCCAGCAGATCCGATCGCCCTTCTCGGGCACGGAACGGGGCTCGGGCTCTTTGCCGCGGCCCATCTTGTCGGTGATGCGGAGGGTGAGCGTGACGCCGCCGGCTCCGTGCTCTGCGTCGGCTCCGTCGTCTCGCACGTCCTCGTCCGTCACGAGCGCGACCACCTGCGCGGTCTGCGGCCTGCCGTCCAGCGTGCGGTACACCTTGATCCCCGGACTCAGGCGCGGCTGGTCGTCCGTGCGGACGGTGACCAGCGGACGGGGGCTGGGGCGCTTGCCCTCGCTGTAGGCCATGACGACGTCCGTCACCTCACCAACGAACGCCTCGCCCGCAAGCTGCCGCCCGGCCATGACCAGCGGGTCGTCCAGAGCCTCCTGGGCGTCCAGGCGGGCCTGTTCACGCTCGCGGGCGGCGAGCTTGTGCGCCGCGGTGACCGCGTCGTCATGGCGCGGCTGCGGGGGCTCTCCGGCCAGTACACGGTCGCGGTGCGCGGTGTACGACCAGCGGTCGCGCGTCCAGCGGTCGGGCACCCGCCCGCCCTCCGGCAGCCTGCACAGCAGGTCGAGGCCGCGCCACACGGCGTCCCAGGTGGCGCGGGTACGGCTGTCGACCAGGGCGCGGATCTCGTACTCGGCGGCCGTGACCGCGCCGAGGCGCTCGTCGGCCGCCATGCCGTCCTGGGCCGCGGCGAGTGCGGTACGGGCGCGGTCGTAGCGGTCGATGGCCGGGGCGAGCAGGCGGTTGTCGAAGGCCGGGTCGGTGGCGGGGCCCGCGGGCGGGCAGCGCAGCTGTCCGTGCTGGTCGCGCGCCAGCTCGGCCTGGAACGCGGCATCGGCTCCCGAACGGCCGGCGGGCGGGGCGAGCCAGCCGAGCAGCGCGCCCAGGTGCTGGTCCTCCAGGCTGGACTGGCCGCTCGCCCAGTGCCGCGCCAGCAGGTCCGTCATCGCCAGCAGCAGGCAAGAGCCCGGTACGCGGGCCCGCTCGCCGAAGTGCGTCAGCCAGCGGCCGAGCAGCGGCACGGCGGGCGGCGCCGGATACGGGTTCTCCGGATCAGCATCGGCGGTGCGGCGAAAACGCATGGAGCGGCCGAGCAGCCGTACGAAGGAGACACCCGCCCGGCTCGGCACGATCAGCTGCGGGGCGTCGGTGCACAACTCGGCCTCGACCTTGACGCGTTTGCCGGACTGCGGGTCGGTCTCGGTGCGCTCCTCGCTCTGCACGTCGTCCGCGAAGGAGTCGACGTACGGCAGGATGATCTCCGCGAGCTCCGCGAGAAACGCGAACCGCAGGTCACGATCGCGTGGTTGCGGCACGGCCAGCAGCCGGGGCGCGGTGCGCTCGGTGCCGACCAGTGCACCGAGCGGCGCGCCGGACTCGCCCGCGGTGGTGAGCGGCACGAACACCAGTGGCCGTGCCGAAAGGTGCCGGTGCCGCACGGTGGCCGTCGGCTGGGCCCGCCCGCTCCGCACCGCTTCAAGCCGCGCCAGATCGGTGATCAGCGACATGAAGGCTCCTGGGGCCGGGGCTGGTGGGCGGGGCGCCGGCGGTGGCCTGCCGAGCCGGTGGCGGAGGTCAGCACGGGGCGCCGCCCGCCAGGGCCTCGGCGCGGAGTACGGCGGCGCGGCGCAGGGCGGCGACGGTGGGGTCCAACGGATCGCCCCGTGTGCCGTCGGCCGCGGCCAGTACCGCGTCCACCGTGGTCAAACCGCCGAGTTCACCGCGGATGGTGCGGCCGAGTGCCGTCACGGCACCTTCCGCGCGGGCCCGCGTCCGGCAGTGGAACGCGAGCTCGCACGCGGCCAGGCACTCCGGCGCGTAGGCCGCCGGGACCGCCTCGACCGCGGAGTACAGCTGCTCAGGAGGCTGCTGAAGATCGAAGACGGCGCCTTCGGGCAGCGCCTGGGCGATGTCTTCGATACGGGTGAGTCGCGCGAGCTGGCGCCGGGTCACCGCGAGCTGCTTGCGCACGTCGACGGCGGCCGCGGTGGGCCGGTTGGAGAAGTCCTTGGGGCAGACCAGCAGGACGCGGTGGCCGACCTGCGGCGCCGGGGCCAGGTACCGGGCGAGCTGCTCAAGGGCCAGTACGTACACCGCCGCCTGCCGGGCTGCCGCGCCGACCTTGGCGGGCTCGGCCGAACCGTCGATCATCGGGAAGGACTTGATCTCGATGACGGTCCAGCGGCCGTCCGGATGGACCACGACCGCGTCGGGCTCCAGGAACGCGGGAGTGCCCGCGACGTCGAGCGTGAGCATGGGGTGGTCGAGCAGGGTCCACAGGGCGGGGCCGGGTGGCGGGGCTGCCGCAGGGGGCGCGTGAGTGGAGGAGAGCGCGTCGTCCGCAGAGTGCGGGTGGTCCGGCGAATGCGGGTGCTGCGGGTACGGTCCGGCACCGTCTTCGGTGGGTGTCCGTCGTGCGTCGTGTGCCCCGTCCGCGCTGGCGCGTGCCGCCTGGGAGGCCTCCCGGAGCGCGAGTGCCGTACGGGCCACGCGTCCTTCGGGGCCGCTGGCCGTCAGATCGGGGATGCGGACACCGGTGGCGGCGGGTGGTTCGGCGCGCGGGTCGAGGTGCTGGTGGGCCAGGCGCAGCAACTCCGCTCCGCCGTCGCCCTTGACGCGTGCCTCGAAGGCATGACCCCGTACGAACGCGAACTGCGACTGCCCGAAGCCCGATGGCGCCCCGAGTGTCTGCGCCAGGGCTGCCTTGTCCACACCCGCGCCGTCCAGTAGGGCGCGCCGTCTGCAGCCCGGGTTGGCGGCGAGTGCGGCGAGCCGGCGGGCATCGAGGGGCTGGGGCGTGGTGGGGCCGCGCAGTTCAGCGAGCCGCTGCCGCAGCGCCGTCGCCCGCGTCTGCGGGGCGTGCGCTCGGTTCAGCGCGCTGCTTGCGCTGTCGGGGTATTCGCTCACCCGTCGAAGTCTGGCATCCGTCACCGACAATCGCGGAACCATGAGGCGTCGCCGGTTCCTGGGCCGCGGCGAGCGCCGCGCCACGAACGGCGTCCGGCGTCGCTATCCGTGCCGAGACCGCGGTCCTGACCGGCCCGAGGCGGGCCGCGAACCAGGCCCGAGCGCTGTCGGTGCCCCGCAGGACGGGCTGGGCCAGCAGCAGGCCGACGGCCATGACGGCGACACCCGCGAGCGCGTCGAAGAGATAGTGGTTGGCGGTGCCCATCACGACGACGGTGGTGATCAGCGGATACGCGATCGCGACCACCTTCGTCCAGCGGGAGCTGCCGTACCGCCACAGCACCAGACCGCACCACATGGCCCAGCCGACGTGCAGACTCGGCATCGCTGCGTACTGGTTGGTCATGCCGCCCAGGCCGCGCGGCGCGCTCGCCGCGCCGCCCCACCAGCCGTAGTGGCTGAACTCAGCCATGGTGTCCACGAACCCGTGGCTCGCCGCGAGCAGCCGCGGCGGGCAGGTCGGGAGCGTGGTGAAACCTATGAGCCCGACGAAGGTCGACAGCAGCAGCCAGGTGCGCTCGATGCGGTACTGCACGGGGCGGGTGCGGAACAGCCAGACGGCTATCGCGGGTGTCACCACGTAGTGCAGCGACGCGTACCAGAAGTCGGCGGGCAGACCTATCCATATATGGTGGGAGAAGATACGGTTCAGCGGCTCTTCCGCGCTGAGGTGTAGGGCCCGTTCGAGGCGCAGGATCATCAGACCGTGATCGGTGGGCACGGCGCCGGTGCTGCGGGCGAGCATCCGGCCGGCCGTGTACGCCGCGTACACCGCGATGATCAGCGGCAGTTCGGTCCACCAGCGGAGCCGGCTGCCTGATATCGCCTCGGTGACCGGTGCGTCGGTCTGCGGCATCCGTTCGGTCTCCCTACTTCCGTCTCGCGGCCTATGGCGTGCCGGCCCGGTCTGTCCGTGTGCTGCCTTGTGCCGTTGGCGGCGCGGCGTCCACTTTACGGCGTATGCGATCGCCTACCGCCAGCCGCCCCCTGATCGTCATAGACGCAGTGGTCTGCGGGCGGGTTGCTCGGGAGCGGGGTGCGTAATGATGCGTATTGATGGGACAATCGGAAGATTTCTGTCTGAAAAATCCGCTCTCTCTGCCGCCTGGTTGCCTGTTGCGGCACTGGTCACTTCGTTGCTCGTTTGCCCAGTCTCCCGGTTGCTTGATGGGGGCGCCTCTGGATTGTTGTCGGTGGCGTGGCGGGGTGCGCGGAGAAGGTGTGTGGAGAGGGTGTTCCGAAGAGTCGCTCCGGGGTGCGGTGCCGGGGTCTGACTCGTTGCGGAATGCGGCGATCTGGCCGTTTCTGGTGGGTCTGGTGGGTTCGATGGGTGGAGCGTTCGGCGGGCTCTCGTTGCGTGGCAGGAGCGCTTGCGTTGAAATGCGCGCCCCCGGGTTGCTTTCTATCGCGCCGGGTGTGCGGCGGATGCTCGCGGGTGGCCGCGCGGTGGCCGTGCGGGAGGCGCCAGGTGAGCGCCTTTCGCGCGGCGGCGCCGCCGCCGGTCGTTGTGGAGTGCCTCGTGGCGCCGCGGTGCGGCCGGGGACGGGGTAACGGGTGCAGGTGTGGTCCGGCCGGTGGCGGGTGCGGCGTGTTGACGCCATGTCGGGCCTGCGATTACTCACCGACTGTTATGTATCGCATACGCAGAGTTTGCCTACAAACCGGATATCTCACCCTCGCTCTGCCTGTTCCGCCATCCTTTGCGGCGGGAATATGCCGTAGCCGTTGACGCCGGCCCGCGTTGAACCTTGCGGAGGACGCCAGGTGGGAGCACGCGTTCCCGGACCCGGGCGACTGAAGTGAGTGCGAACGAGGAGGGACCGTGTGGGACGCCGCGATGCCTGACACCGCGCCTGGTACGCAGCACAGCGCGCCTGGTACACCGCGAGCTGGAGGCAGCCAGAGGATGGCAAAGGGACGGAGCACGACAGCAGGGGCGCGGGGCGCACCGCCGCTGCCCGCCCCGGCCTACCTGGAGGGCTGGGGGTATCCGGCGGGTACCTGGCCGACGGCGGGTGCGGACGTCCGCGACGACCCCTGCGATCTGGTCACCGTACCGGCCCGCCAGGGACTTGAAGCCGTCGACATCCTCCGGCGGGGCGCCGCGGAGTCGGTCGGCCCCGTACTGCACGACGGCGCGTGCGACACCCTCGGCTTCCTGGTGCCGCCCGGCACCGCGGACGCCTGGGACCTGCCCGGCAGCGCCTGTACCCAGACCCTCGGCCGCGGCGTAGGCCCGGCGATCGCACCCCCCGTCGCCGGCACCGGCTGGCTGCTGCCGCCGGACGACGCCGACCACGTCACCGACCCGGCCGTCCTGCGTGCCGCACTGGGCGAGGCCGCCCGCATGATCGAGGCCGCCGACAACTGCCGGTGACGGCGGACGGCCCCGGCCCGCTGCGGCCGGCCGACGGCTGACCACCGGCCGTCGGCCGCCGTCGCTGTCCGCCGACCGCCCCCGCCGGCCCCGCGTGCCCGGCCTGTCCGATAATGGCCGGATGGCGAGGACGAGAGGACGCAGGGCGGCGGGCCGGGGCGATTTTGGGGCGGGCGGCGCCGACGAGAGCGGCGGATCGTCCCGGACCGGCCGTGGGCGGGCGCGGCGTGCCCCCGCCGTGGTCGCCGAGGTCGACGGCGGACGCGCCGAACTCGTCCCCGACCCCGACCGGCCGCGCGCCTGGACCCTGCTGCTGGACGGTGCGCCGCAGTCCCATGTCGACTTGGACGACCCCGCCTACCTGGACTTCGCCTACCAGCGCAGACTCGGCCACATCATCGACCTCGTCGCCCCGCCCGGCAGGCCGGTCGGCGTGGTGCACCTGGGCGGCGGCGCCTGCACCCTCGCTCGTTACACCGCCGCCACCCGCCCGCGCTCCACCCAGCAGGTCGTCGAGCGCGACGCGGCACTCATCGCCCTCGTCCGCCGCGAACTGCCGCTCGACCCCGGCGCCCGTATCCGGGTGCGCTCCGCCGACGCGCGCGCCGCACTCGCCAAACTCCCGGACGGCCGGGCCGACCTGGTGATCACCGACGTGTTCAGCGGCGCCCGCACCCCCGCACACCTCACCAGCACCGAATTCCTCGAAGAGGTGCGCCGCGTCCTGTGCCCCGGCGGCCAGTACGCGGTCAACCTCGCCGACGGCCCGCCGCTGGCCCATCTGCGCGGCCAGATCGCCACCGCCGCCGCGGTCTTCGCCGAACGAGCCCTCGTCGCCGACCCCGCCGTGCTGCGCGGCAAACGTTTCGGAAACGCCGTACTCCTCGCCTCCGAGAACCCCCTGCCCCTCGCCGAACTCACCCGTCGCGCGGCCTCGGACCCGCACCCCGGCCGCGTTCTGCACGGCAGGGAGCTGACCGACTTCACCGGGGGCGCGGGGCCGGTGGGCGACGCGGACGCGGTCGCCTCGCCCGCGCCGCCGCCGTCCGCGTTCCAGTGACGGGTGACGGGTGACGGGTGACGGGTAGCGCGTGACGTCGCGCTCGCCGTCCGGCTCAGCCGTCCGTGATCTGCACCTGCGGCTGCTGCTCGTACCAGTTGCAGGTCAACGTCACCTTGTCCGTGTCCGTCGTGAACTCCACCCGGATCCACGTCGACGTTTTCGCGACCTGCATCGACCAGCCGGAGCGGGGCGTCGCCGACACCAGGGACGCGGTCGTCTTGCCGATGTCCAGGACGACCCGGCCGCCTTTGGTGTCGTAGCCGCGGATGACACCGTCCGCCGGGTCCGAAGGGGTCGAGGGCGGCTTCGGTGGCGGGCTCGGGTGGGTCTTGGGGGGTGTCTCGGGTGTCGGTGGGGGCGGCGCTGGCGTGGTGGGCTGCGGGGTCGGGGCGGGGTCGGGCTTCGGGCGGTGGGGGGCGGAGGGGGCCGGGGCCGTGTCGTCGGGCGTGCGGCTGCCGGCCGCGAGGGGGACCGCGCGCGGCGGGTCGTAGGCGGTGCCCGCCATCACCGAGTGGACCCCCCACCACGACAGCGTGACCGCGGCAGCGGTGGCGAGCGACCAGGCCAGGCCGTGAACGAGGCCCTTGAGGAATCCCGTGAGCATTACAGCCCATAGTGCCGCATCCGTTCGGCGCCTGTACCGCCCGTGTGTCAGGCGTTTTGGAGGGAATCTGGTGGACGTTGCGGGGGCCGTGTGCGCCGGCTGCGGCGGGTGGTACCGCGCGTTGTGCCGGGGCCCGCGGGCCGTGCCATGGCGTACGGTGCCGCCCATGGCTCGTGTGCTCGTGGTAGAGGACGACCAGTTCGTCCGCTCGGCCCTCATCCGGCAGCTGACGCAACTGCCCGGGAGCACCTCCCAGGCCACCGGGGCGGCGGGGGAGGACTCTTACACCGTACGGAGCGTGGGCACCGCGCTGGAAGCGCTGCGCGAAGTCGCCCACCACCGGTTCGACGTGGTCATCCTCGACCTCGGCCTGCCCGACCTGGACGGCAGCGAGGCGTTGAAGATGCTGCGCGTCATCACCGACGTACCAGTGATCATCGCCACCGCCCGCGACGACGAGGGCGAGATCATACGGCTGCTCAACGACGGCGCGGACGACTACCTCACCAAGCCGTTCTCGGTGGAGCACCTGTCCGCGCGGATCGCGGCCGTGCTGCGCCGCACCCGGGCGGGCGTCCGGCAGTCGCCACCGGGCAGGGAGATACGGGTGGGCGGACTGTGCATCGACCCGCTGCGCCGGGAGGCCGAACTGGACGGCGTACGGCTCGATCTGACCCGGCGGGAGTTCGACCTGCTGGCCTTCCTCGCCAGACGCCCGGGAGTCGTCGTACCGCGCAAGGAACTGCACGCCCAGGTGTGGCAGCAGGCGTACGGCGACGACCAGACCATCGACGTCCACCTGTCCTGGCTGCGCAGGAAGCTGGGCGAGACGGCGGCCAGGCCGCGTTATCTGCACACCCTGCGCGGCGTGGGCGTGAAACTAGAACCACCCGCATCGCCCACACCACCTGAACCGCCCGCACCGGACCCCGCCCTGCCCGACGCACCCCCGCCCCCGCACGACCCGCCCGGACAGGGACCTGCGCGATGAGGTGGGCCCTCGTCAGGGTCTGTCTGGCCGTCACCGTCATGGTGGTCGTCGCCTTCGCCGTTCCGCTCGGGCTCGTCATCAAGGAGATGGCGCGCGACCGGGTCATCTCGAACGCGGAGCGCCGCGCCGCCGCCCTCGGGCCCACGCTGTCCATCACCACAGAACCCGACCAGCTCAGACGGGTGCTCGCCGCGGACCACAACGGCCCGCCCGGACGAATGGCCCTGCACATCCCGGCCGCGGACGACGGACACGGCGCCCTCGACATCGGGCCGCAGCGGGCCGACGACGCCGAACTGAACACCGCCCGTGTCCTCGGCCGGGCCTCGATCTCGCAGGTGCCGGGCGGTCTGGCGCTGCTCCAGCCCACCGCGCTGAGCTCCGGGAAGGTCGTCGTGATCGAGGTCTACGTGCCGGAGGCCGAGCTGACCAGGGGGGTGCGGCGGGCCTGGCTGATGCTCGGCGGGGTCGGCCTGGCCCTGATCGTCGGCTCGGTCGCGGTCGCCGACCGGCTCGGCGCGCGGATGGTGCAGCCCGCCCGGCGGCTCGCGGGCGCCGCGCGCGAACTCGGCGAGGGCCGGCTTGGGGCGCGGGTGTCCGAGCAGGGGCCGACCGAGCTGCGGCTCGCCGCGGTCGCCTTCAACTCCATGGCCGATCAGGTCGTCCAACTGCTCGCCAACGAGCGGGAGATGGCGGCCGATCTGTCGCACCGGCTGCGCACTCCGCTGACCGTGCTGCGGCTCAACGCCGCCTCGCTCGGCGACGGGCCGGCCGCCGATCAGACCAGGGCCGCCGTCGAGCAGTTGGAACACGAGGTCGACACGATCATCAGGACCGCCCGCGAGGCCAAACCGCAGACCGCCGCCCCGGGTCCGGGCGCGGGCTGCGACGCCGCAGAGGTGATCAGGGAGCGGATGGGTTTCTGGTCGGCGCTCGCGGAGGACGAGGGGCGCACGGCGCGGGTGGCGGGCGTGGAGCGGCCGGTGCGCATCCCCGTGGCGCGCGGCGATCTCGCCGCCGCGCTGGACGCGCTGCTCGGCAACGTCTTCCGGCACACCCCGGAGGGCACCGCCTTCGCCGTCGACGTGCACAACGGCGGGGCCGACGGAGAATCGGTGATCGTGCTGGTCTCCGACGCGGGCCCCGGCATCCCCGATCCGCGCGCCGCGCTGGCCCGCGGGGCGAGTTCCGGCGGGGCCGGGTCCACCGGGCTCGGCCTGGACATCGTGCGGCGGCTCGCCGAGTCGACCGGAGGCGATGTGCGGATCGGGCGGTCGGTGCTGGGCGGCACCGAGGTACGGATCCGGCTGCAGGTCGGCGAGCGGGGCACAGCCGGAGCGGGTGGCGCAGGGCGGCTGCGGCGCGGACACCGGGCAGCCCGCCGCCGGACCCGCACCGCACGGGCGTGACCTGCCACGAGCCGTCGCGATGTGGCCTTGAACGGCCTCTTGCGGGCGGGTGATCGAACGGGTGCGGGGGCGGCGGTCTTCGCGGGGTCCCGTCAGGGCCGCGGGCATTGACCATTAATCAACCCCGATGCGTTCCTTAAGCGCACCCTAAGAATGCCGGCCTCTGCCCGGATAGGGCCTTTTGCCGGATTCCTGGTCGCTAACGTGCCTAACGGTCCCTCACGGGCGTCCGCCCACCGGATGTCCAAGGCTCACTCCCCACCCCGGGCGTCCGAACCCCCACCACGGACACCCGACCCCCGACCAGGTGCCGGCGAAGTCGCGCAAGCAGGGCACCCGACGGCACAGCTAAGGCAGGACCCGATGACGAGGACGCACCGTCGTACGGTCAGCGGCAGCGGCATGATCAAGGCGATGCGCGTCCTGGCCACCGCGGGCGCGGTGGCCGGCGGCGGCTGCCTGGTACAGGCGTGTCGTGCGCTGCCGACGCGCGCCCGCGGCGCCGCCCGATCATGCACGCGCCCCGGCCGGTCCCCACACGGCCGGGGCGTGCATCGTGTCGTCGGCACCGGGTCAGTTCGCGGCGACGCCGTTCCAGACCGGTTCCGCGGGCAGCTCGCCGCTCCGTGCCACCTGCGCGTACCACTGGGCACTCGCCTTGGGGGTGCGGGCCTGGGTCGCGTAGTCCACGTACACCGCGCCGAACCGCTTGCTGTAGCCGTAGGCCCACTCGAAGTTGTCCATCAGGGACCACAGGTAGTAGCCGCGGACGTTGGCGCCGTCATTGATGGCGCGGTGCACCGTCTGGAGGTGCGCGTGCACGTAGGCGATCCGCTCCGGGTCGTTGACCTGGCCGTCCGTCTCGGGCTTGTCGTCGTAGGCGGCGCCGTTCTCCGTGACGTACAGGTCCAGGTCGGGGCGCATCTTGCTGTAGGTGCTGATCAGGTCGTACAGGCCCGTCGGGTCGATCGCCCAGCCCATCTCGGTGGTCTCACCGGGCGGCTGGTGGAAGTTGACCGCGTCGGCGGCGGGCCACGGCGAGTGCTCGCTGACGCCGTGGTTGGTGGCCAGCGGCCCGGCGTCATCGCCGGTCTTCGCGGAGACCACGACGGGCGTGTAGTAGTTCAGGCCCAGCGCGTCCAGCGGCTGGTGGGCGAGCTCCAGGTCGCCGTCCTGGACGAAGCTCCAGTCGGTGAGCCGGGCGGTGTCCGTGAACAGGGACTGCGGGTAGGCGCCCTGGAGCATTGGGCCGTGGAAGATGCCGTTGGCGAGGTTGTCCACCCGCCGCTGGGCGTCGAGGTCCGCGGGAGAGTCGGTCAGTGGCCTGATGACCTGCGAGTTCAGACTCATGGAGATGCTGGCGCGGGCGGGCAGGACGGACCGCAGCGCGCTGGTGGCGAGGCCGTGCGCCAGACCCAGGTGGTGGGCGGCGCGCAGTGAGGCCGCCGGGTCGGTACGGCCGGGCGCGTGCACACCGGAGGAGTAGCCGAGGAAGGCGGCGCACCAGGGCTCGTTGACGGTCATCCAGTGCTCGACGCGATCACCCAGCGCCTCACCCATAATGGAGGCATATTCAGCGAAACGATACGCCGTCTCCCGCTCCGGCCAGCCTCCTGCGTCCTCCAGTTCCTGCGGGAGATCCCAGTGGTAGAGGGTCAGGGACGGCTTGATGCCGTATTCCAGGAGGGTGTCGACGAGCCTGCGGTAGAAGTCGAGGCCGCGCTGGACGGCGGGACCCCGGCCGGTGGGCTGCACCCGGGACCAGGAGACGGAGAAGCGGTAGGCGGCCAGGTTCAGACCCGCCATCATCGCCACGTCGTCGCGGTATCGGTGGTAGTGGTCCACCGCGACGTCGCCGTTCTCGTCAAAGGCCACCTTGCCGGGGGTATGGCTGAAGGTGTCCCAGATCGAGGGAGTGCGGCCGTCCTCCCGCACCGCTCCCTCGATCTGGTATGCGGAAGTCGCCGCGCCCCAGAGGAAGTTGGGCGGGAAAGTCAGAGAGTCAGGCATGGAAGCGCTCCCATGGTGTGTCGGGGGTAGAGACGGAAGGAACGGACTGGAGGTCGGGAGGGCACCCGGACGGTTGGCCCGGTGCTGACCGCAAACGCGCCCGCGGACGGCCCCAGCGGTCGGTGGACCGCGTGCGGCGCCGTCCGCGCAGGCCGAACGGCTCAGGCCCGCAGGACGGCGCTGTCCGCGGGGGAGTACGGCGGGCGGGTCAGCCCTTGACGGCCCCCTGCATGATGCCGCCGACGATCTGCTTGCCGAACAGCACGAACGCGACCAGCAGCGGGAGGGTTCCCAGCAGGGCGCCGGCCATGATGACCGCCTGATCTGGGATATACCCCGTACCGAGCTGGTTCAGGGCCACCTGGACGGTGGGATTCTCCTGGTTCAGCGCGATGATGGGCCACAGGAAGTCGTTCCAGGCCATCACGAACGTCAGCAGACCGAGGACCGCCATCGCGGGCCGGGCAGCGGGAAAGACCACGTGCCAGATGATCCGCAGGCTGCTCGCGCCGTCCATCCGGGCCGCTTCGACGAGCTCGCCGGGCAGTGCCTGGACCAGGTACTGCCGCATGAAGAATACGCCGAATGCGCTCACGAAGGTCGGCAGGATCACGGCCTGGAGCTGGTTCGACCAGTGCAGGTCGGCCATCCACAGATACAGCGGTACGACGCCGAGCTGCGGCGGCACCATCATCGTGCCGATCGTGATCAGCAGCAGGGCGCTGCTGAACTTGAACTTCAGCTTGGCGAAAGCGAATCCGGCGATCGTGGAGAAGAGCACCGTACCGGCCGTGATGCTGCCCGCGACGATCACGGAGTTCAGCATGGCCTTGCCCAGACCGCCCGTCTCCCAGGCGGTCTGCATGTTCTTGAAGAGGTTGCCGCCGAACCACAGCGGCGGCGGCGTCTGGGCGAGCCGCCGGTCGGTACGGGACGAGGCGACCAGCGTCCACAGCAGTGGCAGCAGGGACACCACGGTGAAGACGGTCAGTACGGTGTAGGTGACGGGACCGGCGTGCAGCTGGCGGCCGGCCCGCGGGGCCAGGGCGGTGGACTTCACTGGACTCCTCCTCGCGGATGGGCGCCGGGCAGCGGGCCCGGACTGCTGGGGTGGGCGGGGCGGTGCGTGCGACCCTGCCCGCCGAGGTGGCCGGGCAGCCGGGAGACGTATCCCGGGCCGGCGGGGATCCGGGGACTGTGCCCCGGGCCGCAGTGCATCAGTTCTTCCTCAGGCGTCGGGCGACCAGCATGTTGATCGCGGCGATGATCAGCAGGATCAGGAACATCGTCCAGGCGATGGCGGAGGCCTTGCCCAGGTTGCCGATCGCCCAGCCCTGGTCGTACATGTACAGGCCGAGCGTCTGGAACTGGTGCGAGGCGCCGCCCTTGGACCCGGACTGCCCGCCGAACAGCAGCGGCTCACCGAAGAGCTGGGTGGCCCCGATGGTGGAGACGACGATGGTGAACAGGATGGTCGGCCGCAGCATCGGGATGGTCACATGCCGGAACTGCTCCCAGCGCGAGGCCCCGTCGATCGCCGCCGACTCGTAGAGATCGGCGGGCACCGCCTGAATGGCGGCCAGGTAGATCAGCGCGTTGTAGCCGGTCCAGCGCCAGATCACGATCGAGGAGACCGCGAACTTCGAACCCCATATCGACTCACGCCAGTTGATCGGGTCGACGCCGATGAAGTGCAGCAACCAGTTGATCATGCCGCCGTCCCACGAGTACAGCAGCGTGAAGACGAGCGTGGCGGCGGCCACCGACGTGGCGTACGGGGCCAGCATGGTGACCCGCCAGAAGATGGAGCCGCGCAGTTTGTAGTTGAGCAGATGCGCGACGCCCAGGGCCATCGCCAGCTGCGGCACGGTGGAGATGACGCCGATGAGGAAGGTGTTCTTCAGCGCGGTCCAGAAGAACGTGCTCTGGAGCAGGTTCGTGTAGTTGTCCAGGCCCACCCAGGTCTGCTGGTCCAGGGTCGCCAACTGCACGTTGTGCAGCGAGGACCAGCCCGTGTAGATCAGCGGGAAGAGCCCGAAGGCGAAGAAGAAGAGGAAGAAGGGCGTGATGAAGGCGTACGGACTCGCCTTCATGTCCCAGCGGTAGAGACGGCTGCGCCACGATTCCCGCGGCGGCTCGCCGCGGGGGTGGCCTGACATGGCTGCGGCCGGGGCCGCGCCCCCCTTGGCAGGGGGCGCGGTCTCGGCGTACTCGGTGGTTTTGGACATCACTCGCCCAGTACGTCCTTGATTTCGTTCTCGGCGGCCTTCCAGCCCTGCGCCGGGCTCTTGCCCTGCTGCTCGACCTGGAGCACGCCGATGTCGGTGATGGCCGTGCCGATCTGCTGGTCCTTGGGACCGAAGTAGGGGCTCGGGATCGTCTTCGCCGCATCGGAGAAGATCTGCGCGATCGGGGCCTGGTTGAAGTACGTGTTGGTGTCCGGCTGTACCGTCAGATTCGAGTACGCCGCCGGGGTCGACGGGAAGCTCGCCTGCTTCGCGAAGACCTTCGCCTGCTGCGCGGGCGCAGTCAGCCACTTGGCGAGCTTGATCGCCTCGGCCTTGTTCTTGCTCTGCGACGGAACGCCGATGAACGAACCGCCCCAGTTGCCTGAGGTCGGGGCGGTGGCCACGTCCCACTTGCCCTTGCCGGAGTCACCGGCCTTCTCCTGGATGTAGCCGAGCATCCACGGCGGGCAGGAGACGGTGGCGAACTTGCTGTTGGCGAACGCCTGCTCCCACGGCTTGTCGAACTGCTTCAGCTTGGCCGACATGTTGCTGGTGGCGACCTTCATGGAGACGTTCCATGCGGTCTTGCGGCCGGCGCTGGTCTCGTAGTCGGGCTTGTCGTCCTTGGTGTAGTACCGGTCGGCGGAGCCCGCGATCACCGCGTTGTACACACCCTGGGCGCTGTCCACGAACTTGGTGCCGGCCGGCGCCTTCTTCATGTACTGGTTGCCCAGGTCCACGAACTTGTTCCAGTCGCCGGCCCAGGCCTTGGAGACCTGGTCGCGGTCGGTGGGAAGACCGGCCTTTTGGAAGAGGTCCTTGCGGTAACACATCGCCATCGGGCCGATGTCGGCGCCGAGCGCGATGGTCTTGCCGTCCTTCGTCGTCCCCTGGTTCCACTTCCAGTCGACCCACTGGGACTTGTCGACGCCTGCGGCCTTGCCCAGGTCCTCGAACTTGCTGGCTTGCGTCCGCACGACCTCGGTGATGTTGCCGACCTCGATGGCCTGGATGTCGTCGGCTCCGCTGCCCGCCTGAAGCCGGGTCAGCATCTTCGGGTAGTAGACGTCGTTACGCTCGGTGACGTTTTCCTTGATGTTGATGTTCGGATGGGCCTTCATGTACTCGTCATAAAGACCGGCCTGCTTATATCCGAAAACGCCAAAGGTGCCTACAGTGAGCGTCACCTTGCCGTTCGAGTCACCGCCGCCTGAAGCGTCCGACGACCCGCTGTCCGAGTCCTCGGCGCAGCCTGCCAGCAGCCCCGTCGTAAGCGCGGCGACGGCCGCGAAGGCCACCAGCCGGCGGGACCCGCGGATGCTCGTGCGCATTGCGTCCTCCTGTTGCCCCTGACGTGCCGACCCCCCGGCCAACTGCACTGTTGGTCACGATCAAACTTTTCGCGGCGGCGTGGGCGTGGAACGTGCGGGATGTGTATGTGCCAGGTACTGTGGGAGCGCTCCCACATGTGATGTGTTGAAGACTCGCGGGTATGCGCTGGGGTGTCAAGAGACAAGCGTGCAGATACGTCGTGAGTTATCGGCCCGTTAGGCAAAGGGAGAGCGGCGCTGTACGGCGTCGCTGGGCACGCTGACCGGGGCGGTCGGCGGGATCCGGGCAGGGAATCCGGGCTGTTAGATTCCTGGCCGGATGCGGTTGACGGGAGGCAGGCACATGGCGGGCCACGGAACGCGGGGCCGGAGCGGCGGACGGCCGACTCTGGAAGAGGTCGCCGCGCGCGCGGGCGTGGGCCGCGGCACGGTATCCCGGGTGATCAACGGCTCGCCGAGAGTCAGCGAGGCCACCAGGGCAGCTGTCGAGGCCGCGGTCGCCGAGCTGGGCTATGTGCCGAACACGGCCGCCCGCGCGCTGGCCGCCAACCGCACCGACGCCATCGCCCTGGTCGTCCCCGAACCCGAGACCAGGTTCTTCTCCGAGCCGTACTTCTCCGACATGCTGCGCGGCGTCGGCGCGGAGCTGGCCGACACCGAGATGCAGTTGCTGCTGATCTTCGCGGGCAGCGCCCGTGAGCGCCGCCGCCTCGCGCAGTACCTCGCCGCGCACCGCGTCGACGGCGTGCTCCTGGTCTCCGTACACGCCCATGATCCGCTGCCCGACCATCTGGCCCAGCTGGAGATTCCCACGGTCATCAGTGGTCGCAGGTCCGCCGACGAGACGCTTCCGTCCGTCGACTCCGACAACTACGCGGGTGCCCGCTCGGCCGTGCGGCACCTGATCACCCGTGGCCGCGCCACCATCGCCCACATCGCGGGCCGCCTCGATGTCTACGGTGCCCAGCGCCGCGTCGACGGCTACCGCGCGGGCCTCGAAGAGGCAGGTCGCGAGGTCGACGAGGCGCTGATCGTGACCGGCGACTTCACGGAGGAAGGCGGCCGGCGCGCGATGGCCGAGCTCCTGGAGTACCGCCCGGACATCGACGCCGTCTTCGCCGCGTCGGACGTGATGGCGGCCGGCGCGCGCCAGACGCTGCGCGCCATGAACCGCCGCATACCCGATGACGTCGCCCTCATCGGCTTCGACGACTCGGCCATCGCCCGCCATATGGACCCGCCGCTGACGAGTGTGCGCCAGCCCATCGAGGAGATGGGCCGGGCCATGATCGATGTGCTGCTCGCGGAGATCGCGGAGCGGCGTCCCGACGGGGAAGGGGCGCTGGGGGCGGGGCATAGGCACCGGCAGGTGGTGCTGGATACGGAGCTGGTGGAGCGCGCTTCTTCTTGAGCGCACTTCCTCTGGAAAGAGCTCACTTCTTTAAGGAAGCCGGCTTCTTTTATGAAGTGCACAAGCGCCCCGCCGTGTGGCTGCCGCGCGGCCGGGAAGACCGGAGGGTTCACAGCCGCGCGGCTGCCGTGACGGCGGGTGCGCTGCGTCGGGTCGGTCAGTAGACCGTGGCGCCGTAGCGGTTGAGGATCTCCACCAGGGGCTGGAAGAAGGTGGTTCTGCCGGAGGTGCAGTCGCCGGTGCCGCCGGAGGCGATGCCCAGGCCGGTGCCGCCCGTGAAGAGCGGGCCGCCGCTGTCACCCGGGGCCGAGCAGATGTTGGTCTGGGTCAGTCCCGAGACCGTGCCGTTCGCGTAGTTCACCGTCCAGTTGAGCCCGGTGACCTGGCCGCAGCGCAGGCCGGACGTGGCGCCGCTGGAGCAGGCGGCCTGTCCCACGACCGGGTTCGCCGCGCCGGTGATGTCCTGGAAGGAGCCGTTGTAGAGGTCGACAGAGCCGAGGGTGTCGCGCGGTGTGGCGTAGTACTGGAGCAGGGCGAAGTCGTCGCCGGGAAAGGAGTAGTCGACCACTTTGGCGAGCGGGCCGGGGTCGGGCGGCCACTTCCACACGATGTACTGGAGGTCGTAGCAGTGCCCCGGTATCAGCAGGTACCAGACGTTGCCGATCTTGATGCTGAAGCCGAGCGTGCACCACTGCGACTGCTGGAGGTTCTCGATGCCGCCCGCGGTGGCGGAGACCCCGTCGGGCACGAGTTCGTCCCCGCCGGCCGGCTGCGAAAGCGTGCGCAGCTGTCCCGCGGTGCGCTCGATCCGCAGCGCGCCGGACACGTCTTCGGTCGCCTGCTTGAGCTGGGAGATCTCCGCGTCGCTCACGGTTTCGTCGGCCATGACGTCGAGCCGGTGCGACTGCGGGTCCACCGCCCATGCGGTGCCGATGATGTCGGCCGCCGTCAGGGCGCGGCCGGCCGCCGTCAGCTCCGCCGTGCTGAAGGCCTGCTGGTCACTGCCGGCCAAGGCGGGCGGGGCGAGGAAGGCGGCGACGGTGAGGAGCCCCGTCAGCAGGGCGAGTATGCGCCCGGGTCTATGACGTAAGGGATGGATGTACTGGGAGTTCACCGGACCTTCAGCAGGAAGGCGGGAAGGAAGGAACGCGGTTCGCGAGGCGCGAGAAGAGGAGCGGCGGGCATGGCCCACCGCCGCATACACACCGAACGTTCTCATCGGTGATCGGGGATCATAAGACGTATTTCCGGACAGTCGTACATGTGGGGAAAGAGCGCATCACTCCCTGCGCGGGAGCCGGCCCGGATACGCGAGGCAGCGGAAGAGTTCCGCGCCGGCGGCTCGGGCCCTACTTGGGCACGGTCGAGTCGCGGACGATCAGGCTGCAGGGCATGCGGTGCACTCCCGAGGTGGCCCGGCCGTCGATGGCGGCGAACAGATACTGGGCGGCGGTGCGGCCCAGGACCTCCAGGTTCATGTCGACCGTGGTCAGCGGCGGCCTGGTCTCGGCGGCCAGGACCTCCCAGTTGTCGTATCCGACGACCGCGATGTCATCGGGAACCCGATGGCCCCGCTCGCGGACCGCCTCGACGAATCCGGCGGCGATCTGATCGCTGCCGCAGACGACGGCGTCGATCTCAGGGTCGGCGGTGAGGACGATCTCGGCTGCCTGCCGCCCCCACCGCTGCGACCACGCGCCGTAGCGAACCTGACCGCCGGCGAGGGCGAATCCCGCCTCTGCCAGGGCTTCGAGGGTGCCGGCCGCCCTGTCCTGGGCGGCCCGGTAGTGGGTGGACCCGGCGATATGCGCGATGCGCCGCCTGCCGGCGGCCAACAGATGCCGGACCGCGATGCGGGCCCCTTCGACGTCGTCCGGCACGAACGAGACGTCCTGCGGGTCATCGGAGGGCGCATAGGCGTAGACGACGGGCACCGGCAGATCGCGGCTGATCGACGGCCGCGCGTCGGTGCTCTCGCCGACCACGATGATCCCGTCGACTCGGCGGGCCAGCAGTGTGCGCACGTAGTGCTGCTCGCGGAGGGCGTCGCCACGGGCGTCGCAGAGCAGGACGGCCATCTCACCCGTGCCGAAGGCGTCCTCCGCCCCGAGCAGTACGGGAATGCCGAACCGGCCGACGCTGTCGCTGGTGAGCAGCCCGACGGTGCGGGTCTGACCGGAGATCAGGCTCTGGGCGAGCGCGTTCGGCTGGTAGGAGAGTTCCTCGGCCGCCCGAAGAACGCGCTGCAAGGTCTCCGGGCGTACCTGGCTTCGGCCGTTGAGCGCCTTGGACGCCGTCGCGATGGACACCCCCGCGAGCGTGGCCACATCGGTGATCGTGGTCGCCCGTCGGCGCCGAGAACCCATCCAGAAACCTTTTCGTCCAGGGGGAACCAACCTCTGCTCCATCTTGCCTGAACAGTGGTGCCGGACACCCATGTGCGTGCGACAACGCATACGTCTCACATCGTCGGTGTGCCGGCTTTGGTCGTGCGAGGACAGCCCGAAAGCTGTTGCGGGGCCCCTGTGGTCCACCAGGACCCGCGGACCACAGGGGCCCCGTCGGACAGGGCCACGCGGGGTGGTGATCCTGTCCGACGGGAGAGCTGGTGGCTCAGCCGACGTGGGCTGTCCAGTCGTCGTTGGCATGGGCCAGGGCGAGGTTCAGCGACGGGCAGTCGAGATTGCTGCCGGGCGGCGGCGGTGTGCTGTCGGGCGTGCTGTTGCCCGGCGCGGCAGGCGTCCACGTCGAGCCGGCAAGCACCTTGACGCTGCTGCTCTCGAAGGTCTGACCGGACATGTCCTGGCAGTAGTAGCCGGCTCCGGTCGCGGGGTTCACCGAGGTGTACACCTCGAACATGTCCCAGCCGAACGAGAACTGCGGCAGGTCGTAGGTGCCCGAGCTGGTGAAGTAGGTGTCCCAGGCGTGCGTCTGGTAGTTGAACAGGTAGGCCGTCCAGGTGTTGGACGCCGCCGAGGTCTGGTGTATGTCCACGTTGTACGCGGGCCGGCCGTTGACGGTGGTGGTGTAGGTGGCGAGGAAGGCGGAGTTCATCGGCGTGAGTTTGCCGACCGTGTCCCGTCCGCCACACCAGTCCCACGCCCAGAGGTCCGGGCCGTCCGGCGTGTAGGCGGTGGTCATCTCCATACACGCGCCACCGGCCGGAATGGCGGTCGGCGCGTAGACGTAGTCGCCTCCGGTGGTGGCCTTGGCGCCGGACACGACGCTCTGCGTGGCCTGAAGGCCCTTGCTGGCGCTGTTGGGCAGGTTCACGCCCCAGGTCGTGTGCAGTTGGGCGGCTTGGGCGCGGCGGGGCTGCGCGGCGGCGGCCGCGTGCGTCCGCTCTTCGGCGAGCTGCTGGAACCGGTCGGCGGCACTGCCGGCCGCCTTGCGCGCAGCCGGGCCCGTCAGACCCGGGACCACACCGACGATCGGCGCCATGGCGCCGCGCGAGCTTGGGTCGTCACTGCTCGGCCGGGCGATGCCGGCGGTCTGCGAAACCGTCGCGTTCTGGTGTGCCGGCGACGGTGCCGCCAGCGCTGGAGTCAGACTGCTGGTGGCCATCAGGGCAGCTGCCGCGGTGATGACCGCGGCCACTGTTGTGGTGCGGACGCTACGGAGAATGCGCATGTGGGGGTTGCCTTTCGGTAGCGGGAGAGTCATGCGTCCGCACCCGAACCGCACGGTGTGCGACAGGGGGGCGGGCGCCGGTCACAGCACTAGACCGGGAAGACCGCCTGTCCGGCCGCGGTGAGCAGGGTCTGCCGTTGCTGGCTGGTGAGCAGGCCGGCGCTGACCCGTGCGGCCGAGACGGTGTCCACGGCGCTGACGAAGGCGGCCTGGCTGGCGAACGGTCCTCGGTCCCAGACCTCGTCGAGGAACGTGCGCCCGTCGGCACCGCTGCCGTTCGTCACGCCGGTGCTCGTCGAGCCGAACACGATGGTGGGTTCGGCCCGTTTGAAGTACGCGTGATAGTTCGCGGTGGTGTCGACGTAGAACGGGGCGAAGGTCAGGCCGCCCGCGGTGAAGGTCATCGGTGTCGACGTCGGACGGATGACCTTGCTCAGGTCGCGGCTGAGCGGGTAGCCGCTGTAGAGGGTCAGGTTCTGGTAGCTCGTCGCGGAGCTCTGGATCACCAGCGGGACCGGGCCGTAGGCGAGGCTCTGGGTGGCCGGGGAGTCCAGCGCGCGCTCGATCCGCAGGGAGAACGGCGCGGCGATCTCGACGGTGTCGCCGCTGCTCCACTGGCGGCTCACGGTGAAGTAGCTGCCGGCCGTGGCGGTCCCCTGCTGCGTCGTCCCGTTGACCCGCACGGTGAACCCGCGCTCGACCCAGTAGGGCACCCGCAGCTTGAGCGCGAACTGCCCGCTGCCGGTGACCGTGAGGGTGCTGGTGCCGGCCGGATCCGTCGGGTAGTTGGTCGCCTGGGTGATCGTCAGGCCGCGCTCCGCCCAGTTCAGCGTGGACGGCATATAGAGGTTGACGTAGAGGGCCGAGCCGTCGACCGAGCTGAAGTAGACCGAGTCTTGGAACTTGGCGTGCGTCTCCAGGCCGGTGCCGCCGCAGCAGGTGCCGAGGTTCCCGTACGAGCGCCGCGCGCCCGGGTTCACCGGCACGAAGTACGTCAGCAGCGGGTCCGTGGCGCTGGTGGTGTTCTGCCGCGAGGCGAGAATCTGGCCGTACAGAGCCCGCTCGTAGTACTGCATGTACTTCGGTTCTGCGGTGTGGAAGAACAGGCTGCGGCTGAGTTTGAGCATGTTGTACACGCAGCAGGTCTCGGCGTTCGAGGTCTGAATGGTGGCGGCGATGACATCCCGCGCGCCGAAGATCTCGCCGGAGCCGGCCATGCCGCCGTCGAGGTAGGTGCGGTGCCCCACCACCATGTCCCAGAAGTTCGACGCCGCGGTGAAGTAGTCCTTCTCTCCGCTGCGTTCGAAGATCTCCAGGTAGCCCTGGTACTGCGGGATGTGCTGGTTGGCATGCTCGCCGTTGAGAGTGTCCTGGTTGGCCACCGCTGCCTGGAACAGATAGGTGTTGTCGAAGCACTTGGCGGTCGTCAGGTAGTTCTGATTGCCGGTGAGGGCGTACAGGTCGGCCATCACGACCGGCATCGCGTTGTACTCGCCCGCGATGTAGATCTTCCACATCTTGTCGAGTTGGGTGCGGGGCAGGTGGCCGAGCCGGCTGTACGCCCAGTCCGCCATGCCGGTGACGATGGTCAGTGCCTGTGCGTTCCCGGCGTGCTGATATGCGTCCAGCAGGCCCCGCATGATCATGTGATTGGTGTACCAGGGCGCCCAGATAGTCGGGTATGTGGCGTAACTCTCCAGCTGGATGAACTGCGTCTCGGGGTATGCGGCCAGGAAGCCGGCGTGGCTGGGGCCGCCGGATGTGCCGACTTTGGCGTTCAGCGCCGACTGGCACTGCCCGAGTGCGGTGACTATGTAGTCGACCTTCGTCTTGTAGGCCGCGTCCCCGGTTCCGTCGTAGGCCAGCGCGAGGGCGCTGAGGAAGTGCCCGGCGTAGTGGCCGCGCAGATTGCCGTCGGCCGTCTCCCAGCCGCCCGGTGGCTGGGCGCCGAGGGTGTCGAGGCCGGCGTTGGTGCGGAAGACGGCGAGCATGCGGTCGGCCGAGTATTGCCGCAGGAAGTTCAGCACCCGGTCGCGATTGGCGGTGAACAGGCTCGTTGTGAGCGTCACCTGGCTGTTCTCGAACGGTTTGACGGTCCAGCTCGATGGCGTGGGAAGCGCGGCGTCGGGTGCGACGTCGTGGCGGTGGCCGTGGGCCGGTCCGCCGGCTGCGGTGTGGGCCGTGGCCGCCTGGGCCGGCGTGGCCGAGGATGCGGTCGCCTGGAAGGCCGGGATGGCGGTGGCGAGTGCGACCATGCGCATCGCGTTGCGGCGTGATATCTGTGCCATGTGAGGGGTTTCCTCCTCGAATCGCAAAGAAGCCGGAGCCGGAGCGTCCCGGCTTCGGGACCGGACGGCCCGCGCGGCACCACGGGGTGAAACCGCGCGCGAAACCGTCCGGTACGAGGCCTGAAGGCTGCAACGGACTACAGGACCGGGCCGTGTGGTGCGTTCCGGCCAGGACCCGGTCCGGGCAGCGGGATGGTTCCCGCCTGCCGGTGGTCGCCGGCAGGCGGGTGGGTCAGGAAGCGAGCGTGATCGTCACGCTGGTGGCGCCGGAGGTGGCGGTGACCGTGTGCGTGGTGGCGTCGTAGCTGCCACCGCTCACCGCTGTGACGCCGACCGTGTTGAAGATCGGCAGCTGGATGGCGACGGTGCCGCCCGGCAGGGTGCCCGTCAGACCGACGGTGATCACTCGGCCGGTGCTGGGCTTGGTGACGGCCAGCGAGACCCCGTAGGTGCTACGGCTGCCCGTGCTGGTGTCGTAGGAAGTGGTGAGGTTGTTCACCGAGGTGGTCTGGCCTGCGGCGATCCAGCTGTTGGGAATTCCTCGTCCGATGTAGAGCGGGCGGGTGAAGGTGTATGGACCCGAGCCGGTGGAAGCGCGGCCCTCGGCGGCGATGGACTCGATCAGGCCCTGCTGCTGTGCCGAGATGGGCCATGCGTAGGGGATCGCGCCGAACTCGGGTCCGGCGTGGTTGCCGATCCACGGGTTACCGCTGGAGGGCCCGCTGCCGTTCGCCTCCCACCAGGCGTTGGGTCCGCCCGTGGTCGTCGAGATCTGCCAGGCGTAGCTGGTGATGGGCAGGTCACGGTAGTTGGTGCCGTACAGGCCGTTGGAGGCGTAGGCCGTGTTGTACGCCGTGGAGTAGCCGTTGAAGGCTCCGAACGTCGGGTACGGCAGACCGTTCGAGGACAGCCGCGCGAAGCCCCAGGCGTACATGGCGTCGCTCTGGGCGGCGCTGCCGGCGACGCCGTTCAGGGTGCCGCCTTCGAGCATCGTCGACCACTGGTTCTGGCCGACCCAGACCGGCGAGGCCCAGTTGGCGTCGTTGTAGGTGTTGCAGCGGTTGGACGAGTTGGCCACGTCGACCGCGCAGGGCAGGTAGCTGAAGCCGTGCGCCGACTGGTTGGCCGCCAGCACGGTGTTGAGGTGGCTGAGCAGGGAGGTGTAGGCGGTATCGGCGTACTGCGCCTCGGTGGTGTTGCCGATCCGGGTGGCGATGTACTTGTAGGCGGCCAGGGCCTGCAGCGCCGAGTAGTCGTCGAACAGCCAGCGGCCGGACGAGTCGTTGTCGTAGCTGGATTTGAGCACTCCGTCGGAGGAGAGCTGGCCCTGGTAGATGCTGTGCATGATCGTGTAGAGACTGGGGCCCCACTGGCTGGAGCCGCCGGAGTCGTCGTGGAAGTACTGGCTGACGAACGCGGTGTCATTGGTCTTGGCGAGATAGAGCGACCAGGCGGCGGGAGTCTTCCAGTCCCCGTCGTAGTACCAGTTCGCGCCGTGCTCGTCGTAGTTCACCGCCTCCGAGATACGGGCGTTGAGCAGCAGGTTCTGCGCGTCGCGGAGGTCACCGGTCTCGAAGCGGGACATCAGTTCACCGGGAACGTCGTGGTTGAGTTCCCAGAAGTAGTTGTTGGCACCGGAGAACTGCGCCATCCCGATCTGCATGATCAGGCCGTAGATGGTGCCCGCCTTGTAGGCGTTGTTCAGGGCGGTGCCGGGGTTGGACAGGTTGCCGGTGTTCGGGAGCGTGGTGTTCGGGAGCGACAGCGTCGCGGTCTCGGCGATCCGGCCGTTCCAGTAGGCGGCCATCGCGCTGTAGGCGCTGTCGAGAGTGGGGGCTTCGCTGCTGATCTGCGAGGTCGTGGGGAGGGCGGCGCCTGATCCGAAGGTGTCGATCGCGGCGACGAAGTCGTGGTTGCTGGTGGCGCCCGGCTGCACGGTGTTCAGCGACGTGCTGGTGAGTCGCACCAGGTTGGGGCCCGTAGCGCCGGGGTCGAGGGTGACCGCGGAGCTTCCGTTGTTGGTCACCGAGACACGGGTGTAGGCGAGCAGCACGGGCGAGCCGCTGATCGTCACCTTGTCGGCGAAGTTCTTGATCGAGACCGCGGTGCTGCCGGTGGTGAAACTGGTGGTCAGAGCGGGCAGGTAGCCGCTGTCCTCGGTCCACTGCACCGACTGCGCGGGACGGTTCCCGCCGGTGTGGTAGATGCTGAAGGAGTACATCGCGCCGCAGATGTTGGTGCCGCCCGAGTTGTACGTGGTGGGCACGCCGCGAGCGAAGTACGAGCCGGACAGATAGGCGTAGGCCGGCCAGTAGTTGCCGTCCCAGCCGATCGCCGACTGGTTGTAGTAGCCCTGCCCGTTGGGATCGTTCGTGTTCGGGAAATTGGTGCCGTAGGCATTGGGCAGGCTGGAGTTCTTGCAGGCGTTGGGGGCGACGGCCGGGATGCCCTGGTAGGCGGCGGCCAGTTGGCCGGAGCCTGCCGTGGCGTTGACCTGCATGCCGGCCGAACCGGAGGCCGCAGACGCCGGGCCGAGGAACGGAACCAGCAGGGCGAACAAGGTGGTGACGGCTGCGGCGCCGAATCTGCGCCGCCGCAGTGCGCGCAGGAGAGTGCTCTTCATCGCACGATCACCGGCTTCGGCAGTTCCCCGTGGTGGGGTGGGCAGATCGTCATCGATGGATCCTTCCCATGGGCTGGGTTGTGGGGGGCTCGGGGAGGCCGGACCGACGAGCCGGTTTGCCGACGCTTGGCTGGTCGTGCAGCGGCCTGTACCAAGCTGAAATGTGAGCGCTAACGTTTTTTGCCGTGGGTGGCGCGAGGTCGTGGCATACGGTCGCCGTGCGGGATGCGTACGCCCGCCCGGACAAACGAAGATCGAGTGCATCGCTCCGCCGCCGACGGCGAGGCTTCATGGGGCTGTTGAACTGCTGGCTCACCACTCAGGCCCGACGCGCGGAACCCTCTGATGAGGACCCCGCGCGCAGAGCCGTGCCCTCTGCGTCACCGCCGCTCCCGACGGGAGGAGTCGGGAGCGGCGACGACGGAGCAACCGGAGTGGCCCGTCGTGCAACGTGCGCCGCTCGAAAACCTTTTCTTTACGAGAAAGTAGGTTCGCTCACATCGATCGTCAACGCTTTGCGCAGAACAACCTCGGCCAGATTCTGCGCTCGCGAGATCACGTTGGTCCTGCCGGCGTCCCACGGCGCCCTCGGGTTCCCGCGGGCGCGCACTCGGGCTGCGGTGGCGGGGCCGGCGGTCAGCCGCCAGGGGCACTGCTGCTTTCGGGGAGGTGGAGCGGTGATGCGCGAACGCGCGAGCGCCGGCGTCACGCCGAAGGCGCGGCTCGCTGATGCGGCCCTGCGAACAGGTCGGCGGCATGCGATCCGGCCGGATGCGGCTTCACCGGGAGCGTCAGGTCCATGGTGCGGATGCTTGGGTCGAGTCGTCGGTTGGGCCGGCGGTTGAGCTGTCGGTCGAGCCGTGGGTCGAGTCGGCGGACGCGGCGGGGATCCGGGGCCGTGTTCGTGGCGGTGACAGTTGCGGTGGTTGCGGCGGTGAGTCCCACGGCATGCGCTGGGCTGGGCCCGCTCGTGAGGCGAGGGAACACTTCGTGCGGCAGTTGGCGCGCCTGCCTGGCGCCTCCTCGTGGTGCGGGAGGCCGCGATGCGGTCGGCCGGTACGGCAGAAGGCTCTTGACTTGCGTTTCCGCAGGTCAAGAGCCTTCTGTGGTGGGGTGAGTGACGGGACTCGAACCCGCGGCATCCTGGACCACAACCAGGTGCTCTACCAGCTGAGCTACACCCACCATGACCGGCAATCTCACCCTGTCCGCATGCGGACTCAGGATCACTACCGGCCGAAAAAAAGTGTACAGGGTTCTGGCGGGTGCTCGCGCACGGCTTTTCGGATGACTTCCGGAGACCGGCGATCCGGTTGCCCGGTGCCGGGTGTGGTTCCGGTGTCCGGCGCGGGCTCATGGGGCGGGCTCACGGGACGGCTGAAAGGCCCGGGGCGCCCCGCCCGGGATGCGGGCGGGGCCTTGCGGAGTCCGTGTTCGCTGGAGTGCGCCTCGGCGGCGCTGGTGGCCCCTGCCGGGCAGCGGCCCCGGGCGAGCGCGGGCCGCGTCACTTCGGCTGCGGCTCCGGCGGCAGCACGTGCCGGGTGGCGATTGCCTTCGCCGTGTCCGAGTCGGGGCCGGGCTGCGGCACGAAGACCGCCTCGCGGTAGTAGCGCAGCTCCACGATGGAATCGCGGATGTCGGCGAGGGCGCGGTGGTTGCCGTTCTTCTCGGGGCTGTTGAAGTACGCCCGGGGATACCAGCGGCGGGCCAGTTCCTTGATCGAGGAGACGTCGACGATGCGGTAGTGGAGGTAGTCCTCCAGGGCTTGCATGTCGCGGGCCAGGAAGCCTCGGTCGGTGCCGACGGAGTTGCCGCACAGCGGGGCCTTGCCGGGTTCCTTGACGTGGTCGCGAACGTACGCCAGGACCTGCGCCTCGGCGTCCGCGAGCGTCGTGCCGCCGGCGAGTTCGTCGAGCAGGCCAGAGGAGGTGTGCATCTGCCGCACCACCTCGGGCATGGTCTCCAGTGCCGCGTCCGGCGGGCGGATCACGATGTCCACACCGTCGCCGAGCACGTTCAGCTCGGAGTCCGTTACCAGGGCGGCCACCTCGATAAGCGCGTCATTCGCCAACGAGAGCCCGGTCATCTCGCAGTCGATCCACACCATGCGATCGTTCATGTGTCTAACCCTACGGCGCCGTCGGAGTTCCCCCGTCCGCCGAATGGGGGCGGGGCCTGTGGTGGATCTTGTGCGGTCGTTTCCTGCTGCACGTTTCTGCCGCACGCTTGTGGTGTGCAGTCGCGGACCTGCCTCGTGCGCCATGAGGCAGGGCAGGAGGCGAACGCTGCGGTGCGTAGTGCGTGCAGTGTGCGCGCTGCCTCGTGGCCCGGCAGTGGGGCGGAGGTCCGCGCACACCCGCGGGCCTCCGCCCCCTGGAGCCTCGCGCGCCTGCGGGCCGGCCGGGACCATGGTCCCGCGGACGCGCAGGCCCGGAGGCAGCACCGCTGTACGCGCACCCGGGCTCCGTCGCTCACACGGAGCCACTGACACGGAGCCACTTACACGGGCCCGGGCCTCACGTTTGGATCAGGCCAGGCCCGCCAGGGGCGCCGCGCCCCGCGGGAGCGCTCCCGGAACGGAGCTGAGTCCGTCCCGGTACAGCGTTCCCGCGAGATTGCGGCACCCTCGTGCCACGGGGGAGCCCCGTGCCGCTGACGCGGGAGCTGCCCATGGGCGCGGCCGTGTGACCGGCCGACGCCGAACCTCTGGAGAGGCGGGCTCCCGCAGGGCTCTCACACCCGCCCCGGAGCCGATCGCTCCGCGTCGGTGCGCTGGCCCGGGAGGTTCGGGCGGCCCGGGCTGTAAGCCTCCTGGCCGGTCCGTCCGATCTCCATGGCGGAGGAGCCCTGTGTGCCCAGGTGGCCCGTCGCGGGGCGACGGTTCTGGTGCGGCAGGGAACCCTCCGAGTGCGCCAGCTCCGACGGCTTCTCGGCACCACCGGGCCGGCGGGCGCGGTACGCGGCCCGGTAGGCGGCGGGTGAGGAGCCGAGCTGGCGCCGGAAGTGGCCGCGCAGGGCCACCGGCGAACGGAAGCCGCAGCGGCCCGCGACCTCGTCGACCGAGTAGTCGGAGGTCTCCAGCAGACGCTGCGCCTGAAGCACCCGCTGAGTGATCAGCCACTGCAGGGGAGCGCTCCCGGTGAGCGACCTGAAACGCCGGTCGAAGGTGCGGCGGCTCATGTACGCGCGGGCGGCCAGGGTCTCCACGTCGAACTGCTCATGGAGGTGTTCCAGGGCCCAGGCGACGACCTCGGCGAGCGGGTCGGCCCCGATCTCCTCTGGTAATGACCTGTCCAGGTAGCGCTCCTGGCCTCCACTTCTGCGAGGCGGTACGACGAGCCGGCGAGCCAGCGCGCCCGCGGCCTCGTTCCCGTGGTCGCTGCGCACGATGTGCAGGCACAGGTCGATACCGGCCGCGGTGCCCGCGGAGGTGAGCACATCGCCGTCGTCCACGAAGAGTTCCCGCGGATCGACATGGACGGACGGATATCGCTTGGCGAGCGTCGGCGCGTACATCCAGTGCGTGGTCGCCGGACGGCCGTCCAGTAGTCCGGCCGCGGCCAGCACGAACGCGCCGGTGCACAGGCCGACGATCCTGGCGCCCTCCTCGTGGGCCCTGCGCAGTGCGTCAAGGGCCTCCTCGGGGGGCGGCGCGGTGATCGACCGCCAGGCCGGCACTACTACAGTGCCCGCGCGTGCGATCGCGTCGAGCGCGTGTGGTGCGGTGAGTTCGAGTCCTCCCGTGGTGCGCAGCGGGCCGTCTTCTCCGGAGCAGACCAGCAGCCGATAGCGCGGCACTCCGGCGTCTTGGCGGTCGATGCCAAAGACGGACAGCGGTATGGAACTCTCGAAAATGGGGCCGCCGCTGAACAGCACCACGGCGACGATTTCCCTCCGTCGTCGCCCGGAGAGCTTCCGAGCGGCGGCTTCGGGTGCGGCAGTGGAGTCGTGGCTCATGTCCCTAAGCCCCCCTCGGTGGTCGCGGCGCCCCTTACCCTTTGGGTCTGTCGCTCCTGCACGTTTCCCCTCGGTCCTGCACGAGTCCCCCGCCGTGTGACAGTCATGATCGAATCTACTGTGTCCGGCGGTGCCGGCGTGACCAGTTCAGCACCCGCCACTATGTCGACATCGCAACTTGGCGTAAAGCATTCGATCACGAAGCGTTGCACTCCGAGGCCCTACCTGTGAAGTGGGCCTCGGCGTCGTGGCCGGTCCCCATAGGGCGCAAGTGTGCCCTGTGGTGCGTCCCGTGCTGCTGGGCAGGGGGGTCAAGGGGGATACGGCCAAGGAATCGGCGCCTCTGAGAAGTTGGCTGAAAAGTATCGGTGATGGATCAACAAACCGGACGGTTTTCCGGCGTAGCTCCTCTTGAGGTCCCCGGCGCCCTTGTTGTGATCCCGCGCCGATCCGACCCCTTTTGCAGATCGAGCGCACCGCGCGAACGGCGCGAGTGGCTGGGACAGTTCGCGTCCTGCGAGCTGCTCGGGCGTCGCGCACGGCGCATCAACGGTGGGACCGGCGCACGAAATGCCATCGTTTTGCGCGCCGTCGCATAGGGGGGCGCGTCCTGGAGTTCGCGGGGCGTACGCAAGTGACCGTACGGGAGTATGTCGATGGCGTGCGAGTAGCCGTACGGGTCGGGAGAGTCGCGCGAGGCGCGGTGCGGAGGGGGCGGCGCCCGCGCGCACGCCGTGGATCGCCGGCGGCATCGACGGCGGCGCCAGAACGGGAGCGTGCGCCTGGCCGGGCGTGCGCTGCGCGTTGGAGGTGTTGCCGGGGCCCTGGGGCCTCAGGGCTTCAGAGCGTTGAGGGAGAGGTGTGCCTTATGTGGCGGAGTGTGCCGAGGTGTTCTGGGATCAGGTGATGTGACCGTGCGACGCGTGCGGGTCGGGTGAGCTGTGCGGCAGGATCGGTATCCGGTCTTCGTGCGGTATTGAGGGCTATATGCGCCAAGGTGGGCCGTATGACATACCGGCAGGTCACAGGAGCGGGTGAGGCGGATGGACACGCCTCGTGGCGGTCTGGGAACCGGCTGTACGGGACAGCGACCATTGCCATCGGGGTATGCACTCATGCATGCTCCGATGAACACTGTGCGGCCCCCCCCTGCCTGAAGGGCGTGAGAGGTGCCTTCATGGTGTCCGCGAGCAGGGCCTGGGCAGGAGAGGAGTGCCGCCGTACCCTTGGGGGTATGGGGTTGGGAAGATGATTCCCGGACACCCTCCGGGGGCAACTGCCGTTGTAGGACGTGCACACCGCCCCCTCGACACCTTGCAGTCGCATCCCGTCAGCCGCCCCTCCTAAGAGGACACCCTTCGCCGAGACACCGATGGCCGGTCACGAATATCCCCGAACCAGCGGACCGCAAGCGGCAGGTCGCCGATCCGACGGCGCGACCCCGAGGCGGCGGAAGAACCACGCCATCGCTGCGATCCCGCCTTCAGGCACGGCGTCGTCGTCGGGTTCGACGGCTCCATGTCCAGCGAGCGGGCGCTCGCCTACGCGATCGGAATGGCCCGCCGGTCAGGCTCCGGTCTGATCATCGTTCATGTTGCCAACCGGCTGCCCACCACGGTCTGGGCGGGCTGCGAGCCCCCTGTCTTCGTCGACGTCCCCGACCACCGCACCGAAGTCCTCGGCCTCGAACTGGCCTGCGCGGACCATCTCGCCGAGGTGCCCTGGATCCTCGTCGAGCGCGGCGGCGACATCTGCCACGAACTTGAGGAGGTCGGCCGGGAGTACGAGGCCGACGCGATCGTGGTCGGCTCCACGCACGGCATCGTCGGCCGGATCTTCGGCTCGGTCGCGGGTCGCCTGGCCCGGCGGGCCCAGCGGCCCGTCATCGTCATTCCCTGACCATCGCGGCCCCTTGGACCGCGGCTTCTTGACCGTGACCCCTTGGACCGCGGCCCTTTGACCGCGACCCTTTGAGCGCCCGTCCGGGCCAGGTCCTGCCTGACCCGGACGGCGTGCCCGCGTCGGTGGCGGGCCGGATTACTCCACCGTCACCGACTTCGCCAGGTTGCGCGGCTTGTCGATGTCCCGGCCCAGCGCCAGCGCCGTGTGGTAGGCGAGCAGCTGGAGCGGGATGCCCATCAGGATCGGGTCCAGCTCGTCCTCGTTCTTCGGCACCACGATGGTGTGGTCGGCCTTCTCCTGCTCCTGGTGGGCGACCGCCAGGATGCGGCCCGCTGCGCGCCTTGATCTCCTCCAGCGCCGCGCGGTTCTTCTCCAGCAGATCGTCGTCGGGGACGATCGCGACGGTCGGCATCGCGGGCTCGATCAGCGCCAGCGGGCCGTGCTTGAGCTCCGAGGCCGGGTACGCCTCCGCGTGGATGTAGCTAGACCTCCTTGAGCTTCAGCGAGGCCTCCCGGGCCACCGGATAGCCGCGCACCCGGCCGATGAACATCATCGACTTGGCGTCCGCGTACTCCTGCGGCCAGCTTCTTGATCGTCGTCCTCGCTGCTGGAGGATCTCGGAGATCTGCCCGGGCAGCCTGCGCAGCCCGTCGATGATCCGCTTGCCGTCGGCGACCGACAGGTCCCGGATCCGGCCCAGGTGCAGCGCGAGCAGCGCGAAGGCGACCACGGTGTTGGTGAAGCACTTGGTGGAGACCACGCAGACCTCCGGGCCCGCGTGCACGTACATCCCGCCGTCCGCCTCGCGGGCGATCGCCGAGCCGACCACGTTCACCACGCCCAGCACCCGGGCGCCCTTGCGCTTGAGCTCCTGCACGGCGGCCAGCACGTCGTAGGTCTCACCGGACTGGGAGACCGCGACGTACAGCGTGTCGGGGTCCACGACCGGGTTGCGGTAGCGGAACTCGGACGCGGGCTCGGCGTCCGCGGGGATGCGGGCCAGCTCCTCGATCAGCTGCGCGCCGATCTGGCCCGCGTGGTACGAGGTGCCGCAGCCGAGGATCTTCACCCGGCGCACGCCCGCGCGCCTCGCGCGCGTCCAGGTTCAGCCCGCCCAGGTGCACGGTGGCGAACCGGTCGTCGATCCGGCCGCGCAGCACCCGGTCCACGGCGTCGGCCTGCTCGGAGATCTCCTTGTGCATGTACGTGTCGTGGCCGCCCATGTCGTACGACTCGGCCTCCCACTCCACGGTGGTCGGCGTCGGCCGTGGTGCGGGAGCCCTCGGTGGTGTACGTGCGGAAGTCGTCGGCCTTGAGGGTGGCCATCTCGCCGTCCTCGAGGGTGACGACCTGGCGGGTGTGGGTGACCAGCGCGGCCACGTCCGAGGCGACGAACATCTCCTTCTCGCCGATGCCGAGCACCACGGGGGAGCCGTTGCGGGCGACCACGATGCGGTCGGGGAAGTCGGCGTGCAGCACGGCGATGCCGTAGGTGCCCTCGATCGCCCGCAGCGCGGCTCGCGACCCTCTCCTCCAGCGTCTCGGCCTCGGCGCGGCCGATCAGGTGGGCGAGCACCTCGGTGTCGGTCTCGGAGAGGAACTCGACGCCGTCGGCGATGAGCTTGGCGCGCAGCTCGGAGGCGTTGTCGATGATGCCGTTGTGGACGACGGCGACCTTGCCGTCGGCGTCCAGGTGCGGGTGGGCGTTCTCGTCGGTCGGGGCGCCGTGGGTGGCCCAGCGGGTGTGCGCGATGCCGGTGGTGCCCGCGAAGCGCTTGGGGATGCGGGCCTCCAGCTCGCGCACCCGGCCCTTGGCCTTGACCGATCTTCAGGCCGCCCGCCTTGGGGCCGGTGATGACGATGCCCGCGGAGTCGTAGCCGCGGTACTCCAGCCGCTGCAGCCCTTCCAGCAGCAGTGGCGCCACGTCACGCTTGCCGATGTATCCGACGATTCCGCACATATGGTCCTCCTGTTGCTTGTCGGTCCAGGCTTGCTGGCTTGCTCTGGCTTGCTCTGGCTTGCTCTGGCTTGCTCGGCCTGCCGCGCCGCGCGGACGCTCCCGGCTCTGCGGGCCCGGTCCGGCCCTCGCGGGGCCCGCGGTCCGGGCGGAGCGCCGTCCGGGTTCGCGCCGGCCCGGTCAGCCGTAGACGATGCGGCGCAGCTGGCGCAGGGAGAGATCCGGCGGCGCCACCGCCCGGTGCGGCAGCTCCGCCGGATCCGCTCGAAGATCTCCGTGTTCACCAGGCCCTGGCCTGGAGTTCGCGGTGGCGGCGGCGGACGAAGTCCTCGGTCGTCTCGTCGAAGTACGCCAGCACGTCCAGGACCACCCGGAGCGGCCTCGCCGCGGCTCAGCGGCGTGCTGCGTGCCAGGTGATCAACCAGTTCGTCGTGCACGCGATGATCCTGAGGGACGGCGGGGTGTTTCGCAAGAAATCTGCCCGATTTCGGGCAGAGTGGCCGAGGTGGGGTGAGGGTTCCCACTTTAGAGGCGGCTTTGGCGGGCGGCTCTGTGAGCGGTCCATCGGTGGAGCCGTCGGCCGGGAGTGTGGTCGGGCGGGGCCGGGGGCGCGGGCTGCGCGGCGGGGTCCAAAGGCGGGGCTGCGGTGGTTTCCGGGAGCGGGGAATGGTCTACACCTTGACCGTTCGTGGGGCGCGCGGTACGCATGGGGACGGCTGGTTCACTCGCGCGGACCCGGCCGGCTCTCCCTGGCACGGCTGCGCGACCCCGAGCACTTTGTCGAGTCGAAGGGAACCCTTGGTGAGCCCGATCCCGATGGCGAAAGCGCGTCTACACCGCCCCCGTAGTACCTCCCGGATCTTCGGTTCGCTGCTGCTGGTCGCCGCGGCCGGGCTCGGCGCCGTCTCGGCCGTACCCGCGTCCGCGCACCCAGGCGCCACCCGCGCCGCCACCCGGTTCGACTCCATCGTGCCCGCCCCCGCCTCCGCCACCCCCGGCGGAAGTCCGTACGAGATCACCGCGGCCACCGGCATCCGGGTGACCGCGGGCCCGGCCGTCAGAGGGCACGCCACCGCGACGGCCGGGAAGTCCGCCGCGGCCAAGAAGCACAAGAAGCGCGGTGCCGCGGCGCAGGAGGCCGAGCAGATCGGCACCTACCTCGCCGGGCTCCTGCGCCCCTCCACCGGCTTCCCGCTGCCCGTCACCGACGCGCCGGGCGCCGACGGCATCCGCCTGGAGCTGGCGCCGGACGAGACGGGCCTCGGCACCGAGGGATACCGCCTGACCAGCAACGCGCAGGCGGTCACGATCACCGCTGCGGCGCCCGGCGGACTCTTCCACGGCGTCCAGACGCTGCGCCAGCTGCTGCCTGCCGCGGTGGAGCTGTCCACCGCGCAGCCGGGGCCGTGGGAGGTCGCGGGCGGCACCATCGAGGACAGCCCGCGCTATGCCTACCGCGGTGCCATGCTCGACGTCTCACGCCACTTCTTCTCCGTCGACCAGGTCAAGCGGTATATCGACGAGCTCGCCCTGTACAAGATCAACGAGCTGCATCTGCACCTCTCCGACGACCAGGGCTGGCGTATCGCCATCGACTCCTGGCCGAACCTCGCCACCTACGGCGGCTCCACCGAGGTCGGCGGCGGTCCTGGCGGCCACTACACCAAGGACCAGTACACCGAACTCGTCCGGTACGCGGCCTCCCGCTACTGGAAGTGATCCCGGAGATCGACATGCCGGGGCACACCAACGCCGCGCTCGCCTCGTACGCCGAGCTGAACTGCGACGGCGTCGCACCTCCGCTGTACACCGGCACCAACGTCGGCTTCAGCTCGCTGTGTGTGTCGAAGCAGGAGACGTACGACTTCCTGTCCGACGTGCTGACCGAGCTCGCCGCAGCTGACGCCCGGCCGCTATCTGCACATCGGCGGCGACGAGGCCCACTCCACCAGCCACGACGACTACGTCACCCTGATGGACAAGGCGCAGCCGATGGTCACCGCGCAGGGCAAGACCGTCATGGCCTGGCACCAGCTGACCGGCGGGCATCCCGCGCCGGGCGCGGTGGTGCAGTACTGGGGCTATGACGCGACCGGCACCGCCGAGCGCCAGCAGGTCGTCGACGCGGCCAAGAACGGCACCAAGGTCGTGTTCTCCCCGGCGGACCGCGCCTACCTGGACATGAAGTACACCGAGGACACCCCGCTCGGACAGGACTGGGCCGGCCTGGTCAACGTGCAGCGTTCGTACGACTGGGACCCGGGCACGTATCTCGCGGGCCTGCCCGCGGACGCGGTCCTGGGCGTGGAGGCGCCGCTGTGGTCGGAGACGCTCGTGACGTCCGCCGACATCGAGTACATGGCCTTCCCGCGGCTGCCCGGTATCGCCGAACTCGGCTGGTCGCCCGCGTCGACCCATGACTGGGACGCGTACCGGGTGCGCCTGGCGGCGCAGGGACCGCGGATGACGGCTCTCGGTATCAACTTCTTCCGGTCGCCGGAGGTGGACTGGCCGGCCGCGTGAGTGGGCGGTTGCCGTAGTTCTCAGGCCAACGGCCGGCCGGGGCGCCCTGCGTCGCCCCGGCCCGGTCAGGCGATCGGGTTTCGCAGCGTGCCCACCAGCTGTAGCGCCCCTGCCGGGTCGGCGAGGTCCACCATCTGGCGGTTGTCGCGCAGCTGGAGCCGGTTGAGGCAGGACAGGGCGCACTCCGGCGTGAACATGTCGTAGCGGCAAAAGCGGTCCGCGAGGTCGGGGCGGGAGCGCTGGTAGTCGCGTACGCAGTCGGCGACCGCGCCCCAGAAGGTGCCCTCGTCCAGCACGCCCTCGGCGACCAGGTGCGCGGACAGGAAGCGGAAGAAGCAGTCGAAGACGTCGGTGAAGAGCGACAGCAGCTTCTGGTCCTCGGGGACGTCCACTCTGATCCGGTCGACTCCGGGCGGCAGCGGAGTCTCCGGGTCCAGCACCGCGATCTCTTCAGCGATGTCCTTGAAGATGGCCCGCTGGACCGTGCCGGCCTCGTCGAGCACCAGGATGACGTTCTCGCCGTGCGGCATGAAGACGAGGCCGTACGCGTAGAAGCAGTGCAGCAGCGGAGTGAGATAGGCGCGCAGATAGCGGCGCAGCCACGCGGCGGGCGTGGTGCCGGAGCGGGCGATCAGCGCGGCGGCCAGTGACGCGCCCGTGCGATCGGTGTGCACCAGCGCGGCCATCGTCGCCAGCCGCTCGCCGTCCTTCATCTCTCGGGCGAGCCGTTCGCGGCCGTGCGCTGCCCGCGCACCGTGTACGAGCGCATCACCGCCCGGACGTCCGTGGGTAGCGCACGCCAGGCCTGCCACCAGCCTGCCTCGCTCTCCTCCGTCGCCCCGGCCCCGCAGGGCCCCCAACCCGCGACCCCCGGAACCACCGGTTCGTCCTGCCCCGGGTGCGGCAGGAGGAGCGACAGGCTCTGGTCGCGGCCACCGGAGGCGAAGCCGTCCAGTCCGGCACCGCCGAAGGTGACCCGGGCCAGCGACGGGCCCAGCCGCCTGGTCCGTACGACATGCAGGGCGAAGAACCTGAACGGGGCGGCTACGGCGGTCGTCGCAGGGGTCCAGAGCTCCTCGTGTGATGGGCATACGGGTGCGTAAGGGACGTGCGGTCGGGTGTGCTGGTCGCGGGGTCGACGGGGTCGAAGGGCCGGGTCAGCTGACCTTCTTGGCCTTCTCGATGGCGGCGGCGAGATCGTCCAGGATCGGCGCGCACTTGCCGTACGAGTAGATGGGCTCGGTGACCCGCGGGATGACCTGGCCCGCGGCGACGGCGGGCAGTTTCTTCCAGGTCGGCTTGGACGTGTCGAGGTCGGCGGGCTGGAGGGCCGAGGTGCGGTTGTCCATCATGATCAGGTCCGCGTCGTATTTGTCGACGTTCTCCCAGCTCAGGTTCTCGAACCAGCCGCCGCTTGCCTTCTTGGCCGCCTCGGGCGGCTCGATGAAGTGCACGCCTAGCGACTTGAAGTACTCCAGGTCGGCGGAGAGGTTGGTGCCGGAGACATAGAAGATGTCCGGGCTGGCCGAGCCGACCAGCACCTTGATGCCCGGGTTGGCCTTGGCCGCCGTGCGCAGCCGGGCCGAGGCGTCCTCGAAGCGCTTCTTGGCCTCGGTGACCTTCGTCGCCTTGATGTCGGCGCCGAGCGCCCCGGCGAGGTCGAGCAGGCGCTGCAACGGTTGGGTCATCGGGCGGTCGTAGACGCTGATGCCGACGCTGGGCGCCAGCTTGAGGATCTTGTCCTTGGACTCTTCGGGGACGTACCAGAGGGTGCCCGAGTCGTCGAACATCGTGGAGACCAGCAGGTCGGGGGCGAGCTCGGCGTACTGCTCGATATTGAACTGGCCCCACTCGTTGCCGAGGATCGTCACCTTGCCGATGGGCAGGTCGCCGGCCTGTACGTCCGGCTTGCCGTCCTTGGTCTTCGTCGGGCCGAAGACGCCCTTGACCTGGATGCCGTAGTCGTAGAGCGCCGCGGCGACACCGGTGAAGGCGACGATGTTCTTCGGGGTGGCGGAGGTCTTCGCGGGCTTGCCGCGGTCGTCGGTGAAGCTCCACGGACCCGCTGCCGAGCCGTCCTTGCCGCCTCCCGAACCGCCTCCTGAACCGCCGTCACCGCAGGCGGCCAGCAGTGCGCTGAGGCCGACGGCGCTGCCCGCAGTGAGAACGCCGCGGCGGGAGGGATGGAGGGAACGGGAGAGAGGCATGGCGATGCTGCTTTCGGGACGAGGCGTACGAGGCCACTTGGTCATTGTTAGGTTAACCTAACCTAACAATGACCAGTGGGGAGGTCCCGTCCGGTTGGCAGAGCAGACACGACCGGTCGAGCATGACGCCCCCGATGGTCCGGTGGCCCGGCGCCGCCCGCGCGAACCGCGTTCACGGGCGACCGGAAGGACCGGTGTGTCGAACGGGTGGCTGACGCGGGAAACTTGGCTTCATGGTGTTCTCGGCGCGCGTCCGCCTGTGGCTGCTTCCCAGCGTCGTCCTGCTGATCGCGCTGGCCGTGTGGGGCATCGTCCGCTACCCGCGCCTGCCGGACCGGATCCCGCAGCACATCGGCATCGGCGGGGTGGACGCCTGGACGGACCGGTCGGTCGGAGTCGCGTTCCTTCTGGTGTTCGTCTACGCGGGGGTGACGGTGCTGATGACCGCCTGCGCCGAGCTCACGCTACGGGTGACCCCGCGCTCCGAACTGCCGGAACTGCCGGACGAGGCGGCATCGTTCGCCATCGGTCCGGTCTCCTCCGGATTCCTCAACCGGCCGGCGAGCCGCGCCGGCGCACATCGCATCGCACGGGCGTTGCTGCTGCTCAACGCCTGTGTGGGCATCTAGTTCCTGGTCGGCTGCGGGATACTGTGGCGCGCCACGGCCGAACCGCACGTCCCGCAGTGGCTGTTCGCCGCGCTGGTCGCACCGATCCTCGCCGGGACCGCGTTGACGGTGGGCGCGGCGGTGCGCGACCGCAAGGAGCGCTGAGCCCGTGCCGCGGACTACGGCGCGGCACTCCTCGCACTCCGGCCACCGGCGTCAGTCAGCTGAGCCCCAGCTCCCGGGCGATCAGCATCCGCTGCACCTCGCTCGTGCCCTCGCCGATCTCCAGGATCTTGGCATCGCGCCACATGCGGGCCACCGGGTACTCGTTCATGAAGCCGTAGCCGCCGTGGACCTGGGTGGCGTCGCGGGCGTTGTCCACCGCGATGGTGGACGAGTAGAGCTTGGCGAGAGCGGCCTCCTTCTTGAACGGGTCGCCGCTGACCAGCCGAGATGCCGCGTCCCGCCAGGCAAGGCGTGCCGTGTGGGCCCTCATCTCCATGTCCGCGATCTTGAACTGGATGGCCTGGTAGTGGCCGATCGGGTGGCCGAAGGCCTGCCGCTCGCGGGCGTACTTCACCGACTCGTCGACACAGCCCTGCGCGAGGCCGGTGGCCAGCGCCGAGATCGCGACCCTGCCCTCGTCCAGGATGCGCAGGAACTGCGCATAGCCGCGGCCCTCCTGCCCCAGCAGGTTCGCGGCCGGGACGCGGACGTCGGCGAAGGACAGCTCCCGGGTGTCCGACGCGTTCCAGCCGACCTTCGAGTACGGCTCCGCGACGGTGAAGCCCGGGGTGCCGGACGGCACGATGATCGACGAGATCAGCGGGCCTCCGTCGGCCTTGCGGCCGGTGACCGCGGTGACCGTGACCAGGCCGGTGATGTCGGTGCCCGAGTTGGTGATGAAGCACTTGGTGCCGTTGATCACCCATTCGCCGGTGGCCTCGTCGCGGCGGGCCGTGGTGCGGGTGGCGCCGGCGTCGGAGCCGCCGTCCGGCTCGGTCAGGCCGAAGGCGCCCAGGATCTCGCCCGAGCACAGCCGCGGCAGCCACTGGCGCTTCTGTTCCTCGGTGCCGTACAGATGCAGCGGCATCGCGCCGAGCGAGACGCCCGCCTCCAGGGTGATCGCCACCGAGGAGTCGACGCGCGCCAGCTCCTCCAGTGCGATGCCGAGCGCCAGGTAGTCGCCGCCCATTCCGCCGTACTCCTCGGGGAAGGGAAGCCCGAAGAGACCCATGCGGCCCATCTCCCGCACGATCTCGTACGGGAACTCATGCCGTTCGTAGAAGTCGCCGATCTTCGGGGCGACGACGTCGTGGGCGAACTCGTGCACGGTGCGGCGGAGTTCTTCGTGCTCCGGGGAGAGCCGGTGGTCAAGGGTCATGACGGGGACTCCTTCGACGGGTGCGAGGACTCGGCCGCCGGTGCCCCGGTGAGGGCCCGGACGGTACGGGACGGGCTGGGCCGCCCCAGTCGGTCGGCCATCCAGGCGCTGGTGGCGGTGAGAAGGTCGAGGTCGACCCCGGTGGTGATACCGAGGCCGTGCAGCATCCATACGAGGTCTTCGGTGGCGAGATTGCCGGTGGCGCTCTTCGCGAACGGGCAGCCGCCGAGGCCGCCCGCCGAGGCGTCGACGGTGGTGACGCCGGCCTGGAGGGCGGCCAGCGTGTTGGCGAGGGCTTGGCCGTAGGTGTCGTGGAAGTGCACACCGAGCGTTTCGGTGCCGATGCCCGCCTTGTGCAACGCGCTGAGCAGGGCCGACACCTGGCCTGGAGTGGCGACGCCGATGGTGTCGCCGAGGCTCAGCTCGTCGCAGCCCATGGCGGCCAGCGCCTGGCAGACGCGCACGACCTGAGTGATCGGGACGGGCCCCTCCCAGGGGTCGCCGAAGCACATGGAGAGATAGCCGCGGACATGCACTCCAGCGGTCTTCGCGCGGGCCACCACCGGCTCGAACATGGCGAGTGCCGCGTCCAGGCCGCGGTTCAGATTGGCCTGGGCGAAGGACTCGGTGGCGCTGGCGAAGACGGCCACGCGGCGGGCGCCCAGCGCGAGGGCGCGATCGAGGCCGCGTTCGTTCGGAACGAGCACGGGAAGAGCCATGGGAAGGTCGCTGACCAGCGGAAACAGTTGCTCCGCGTCGGCGAGCTGGGGCACCCACTTGGGGTGTACGAAGCTGGTCGCCTCGATGGTGGTCAGGCCCGCGTCGGCGAGGCGGCGGATGAACTCGGCCTTCACTTCGGTGGGCACGGTCGATTTCTCGTTCTGCAGTCCGTCGCGCGCGCCGACCTCGTGGATCCGCACCTGCGCGGGCAGGCCCGGCGCGGGCACCGTCATGGGCAGTTGCCGGGCGGTCATGCGGACTCCGCCTTTCCTTGCGCGGGTGCGGGCCGGGCGTCGTCGGGCGGCTCGGGCGAGGGCTTTTCGTGTGGCTCGACCACGGCCAGGATCTGGTCCATGGCGACCGTCGTCCCCGCGGTGACGTCGAGCTCGGTGACGGTGCCCGCGTGCGGGGCCGAGATGACGTGCTCCATCTTCATCGCCTCCACGACCAGCAGACTCTGGCCCGCGGCCACCTGGTCGCCCACGGCGGCCTTGACCACGGTGACGGTGCCGGGCATGGGCGCTGTCAGCGAGTCGGCACCGGCGCGTGCGGCGCCCGCGAGGCCGGCGGCGACCGGATCGTGGTCGAGCACCTGCCAGGCGTCGCCGTCGCGGCCCAGCCAGTCACCGGCGCGCAGGAAGGTGTGCAGCACGCCGTCGACGGTGACCGAGACGCGATCGGAGGTGACGGTGTGGGTGCGTGCGGGGTCCGGGTGGTGGAGGACGGGCTCGTGGCCCGGTACCCGCAGCGGGAAGGTGAGGGGCGCATGAGCGCCGCCGAGCCGCCAGCCGCTCACCGCCGCGAACGGGTCCTGCCAGCCGTCCGCACCGGCCGCGGGCTCCAGGGCCGCGCGGCGCACCGCTGCCGCCGCCTCGTACACCTCCTCGGGAACCGTCACGGGCACCAGGGTGTCCATGTCGCGCTCGACGAGACCGGTGTCCAGGTCGCCTGCCAGCACCGCCGGCTGGGCGAGCAGCCGGCGCAGGAATCCGGCATTGGTCGGCACGCCAAGGGTGACGGTGTCGGCGAGCGCGGCGCGCAGTCTGCGCAGCGCCGTCGGACGGTCGGGGCCGTGGGCGATGACTTTCGCCAGCATCGGGTCGTAACGGCTGGAGACTTCGGTGCCCTCGCTCAGGCCCGAGTCGGTGCGCACTCCGGTGCCGGTGGGCTCGCGCAGCGCCAGGACGGTGCCGCCGGACGGCAGGAAGCCGCGGGCGCCCTCTCGGACGGAGACCGTCTCGGCGCAGATCCTGGCCTCCACGGCGTGTCCGGTCAGGGTGATGTCCCGCTGCTCGTACGGCAGCGGCTCGCCCGCCGCGATCCTGAGCTGCCATTCGACCAGGTCGAGCCCGGTGACCAGCTCGGTCACGGGATGTTCCACCTGGAGGCGGGTGTTCATCTCCATGAAGAAGTACGCGGGGCGCTCTCCGGCGGGTGCGGTGCCGGGCACGATGAATTCGACGGTGCCGGCGCCGCGGTAGCCGCAGGAGCGGGCGGCTCGCACGGCGGCCTCGCCCATGGCCGCGCGGGTCGCCTCGTCGAGCAGCACGCTCGGGGCCTCTTCGATGAGCTTTTGGTGGCGGCGCTGCAGCGAGCACTCGCGCTCGCCAAGGTGGATCACGCGGCCGTGGCCGTCCGCGAGGACCTGGATCTCGATATGCCGGGGCCGGTCGACCCACCGCTCCACCAGGAGCGTGTCATCGCCGAAGGAGGCGCGCGCCTCACGTCGTGCCGCCGCGATCTCCTCGGGCAGCATGGCCGCGTCCCTGACCAGCCGCATGCCCTTGCCGCCGCCGCCCGCGGACGGCTTCAGCAGCACCGGAAGCCCGGTCTCGCGGGCCGCGGCGGCGAGCTCGGCGTCGCTCAGACCGCTCTCCGAGGAACCCGGCACCACTGGCACGCCGGCGGCCCGTACGGTCTCCTTCGCGCGGATCTTGTCGCCCATCAGCGCGATCGCGTCCGCGGGCGGGCCGATGAAGACCAGACCCGCGTCGGCGCAGGCGCGCGCGAAGGCGGCGTTCTCCGCGAGGAAGCCGTAGCCGGGGTGGACGGCCTGCGCACCGGTCCTGGCGGCGGCTGCCAGCAGCCGGTCGGAGCGAAGATAGCTCTCGGCGGCGGGCGCCGGGCCGATGTGCACCGCGGTGTCGGCCTCGCGGACGTGCCGGGCGTCGGCGTCGGCGTCGCTGAAGACGGCGACCGAACGGATGCCGAGAGTGCGCAGCGTACGGATGATGCGTACGGCGATCTCGCCGCGGTTGGCGACCAGGACGGTGTCGAAGGCCCTGGGCGCGTCGGGCACAGTGGATGCCTCCCAGGCCCTGGGCGCGCTGTCCGCCGCGCTGCTCTCGGCCGGACGGGTCGTCGCCGCGGTGCCTGCTGCCGGACGGCTCTTCGCCGGACCGCTTTTCCTGCCTGGCTCGGCCGTCATCGGTGCCCCTCCCGCTCTCGCCGTCTGTGCTGCCGCCGTCGGCCCTGTCGTCTCCGGCGCCCTGTGCTGTGCGTCCTGCTCCAGGTGCTCGCCGGGGCCCTGGCTGCCGGAACTGCGTGTCACCGTCATCAGCCCCTCACATCCGGAATACGCCGAAGCCGCTGGCCTTGGCGGGGAGCGGGGCGTGGGCGCAGGCGGTCAGGGCGAGGCCGAGTACCTGGCGGGTCTCCATGGGGTCGATCACGCCGTCGTCCCAGAGGCGGGCGGTGGCGTAGTAGGCGTTGCCCTGGGTCTCGTACTGCTCGCGGATGGGGGTCTTGAAGGCGTCCTCATCTTCGGCGGACCACTCCTCGCCGCGGGCGTCCAGTTGGTCGCGCCGGACGGTGGCGAGTACCGAGGCGGCCTGTTCGCCGCCCATCACGGAAATCTTGGCGTTCGGCCACATCCACAGGAAGCGCGGTCCGTAGGCCCGGCCGCACATCGAGTAGTTGCCCGCGCCGTACGAACCGCCTATGACGACGGTCAGCTTGGGGACGCGGGTGCAGGCGACGGCGGTGACCATCTTGGCGCCGTGCTTGGCGATGCCGCCCGCCTCGTAGGACCTGCCGACCATGAAGCCGGAGATGTTCTGCAGGAAGAGCAGCGGGATGCCGCGCTGGTCGCAGAGCTCGATGAAGTGGGCGCCCTTCTGGGCGGACTCGGAGAACAGGATGCCGTTGTTCGCGACGATGCCGACCGGGTGGCCGTGGATGCGGGCGAAGCCGGTCACCAGCGTCTGTCCGTACTCCGCCTTGAACTCGGCGAACTGCGAGGCGTCCACCAGGCGGGCGATGACTTCCCGCACGTCATAGGGCGTGCGGGAGTCCACCGGCACCGCGCCGTACAGGCCGGACGGGTCCGCCTTCGGCTCCTCGACGGGCGCCACCCGCCAGGGCAGCGCGGCGGGCTCGGGGAGGGTTTCGACGATGGTGCGCACGATGCGCAGGGCGTGCGCGTCGTCCTCGGCGAGGTGGTCGGTGACGCCGGAGACGCGGGAGTGCACCTCGCCGCCGCCGAGCTCCTCGGCCGTCACCACCTCACCGGTGGCCGCCTTCACCAGCGGCGGGCCGCCCAGGAAGATGGTGCCCTGGCCGCGCACGATGACCGCCTCGTCGCTCATCGCGGGCACATAGGCGCCGCCCGCCGTGCACGAGCCGAGGACGGCCGCGATCTGCGGGATTCCGGCGCCGGACATCCGCGCCTGGTTGTAGAAGATCCGGCCGAAGTGCTCGCGGTCCGGGAACACCTCGTCTTGCATCGGCAGGAAGGCGCCGCCCGAGTCGACCAGGTAGAGGCACGGCAGGCGGTTCTCCAGGGCCACTTCCTGGGCGCGCAGGTGCTTCTTGACGGTGATCGGGTAGTACGTGCCGCCCTTGACGGTGGCGTCATTGGCGACGATCACACAGGCGCGGCCCGAGACCCGGCCGATCCCGGCGATCACCCCGGCCGCGGGCGCCGCCCCGCCGTACATGCCCTCGGCGGCCAGCGGCGCGAGCTCAAGGAACGGCGAACCCGGGTCCAGCAGCGTGTCCACCCGGTCCCGGGGCAGCAGCTTGCCGCGCGCCACATGGCGGGCCCTGGCCCGCTCGCCGCCGCCGAGCCGGGCCGCGGCGAGCCGCGTGCGCAACTCGTCCACGAGTGCGCGGTGCTCCGCCTCATTGGTCCGCCAGGCCGCGCCGGCCGGGTCGACGGTGCTGGTCAGGACTGGTGCCTGCGCCATCAGTGGGCCCCCTTGCGGCGTCCGCGCGTCGGTTGCGTCCACGAGGCCAGGTGCTCCTGGAGTGCGGGCCCGCGGCCCCGTGGTTTGTTAATAAGCGTTAACCCGTCGCCTACAGGTTAACGACCGCTAACCGTCCTGTCTACAATTACCCGTATGGCCACCAGGACCGACGCATCCACCCGCCGCGAGCAGATCCTCAAAGAGGCCGCCCGCCTCTTCGCCGAGCGCGGTTTCCACGGCGTGGGGGTCGACGAGATAGGCGCGGCCGTCGGCATCAGCGGGCCCGGGCTCTACCGGCACTTCGCGGGCAAGGACGCCATGCTCGCCGAGCTGCTGGTGGGGATCAGCGGCCAGCTGCTCACCGGCGGCCGGCGGCGGGTCGCCGACACCGACGGCGATCCGCTGACCGTGCTCGACTCGCTCATCGAGGGCCATATCGACTTCGCGCTCGACGACCGCCCGCTGATCACCCTGCACGACCGCGAGCTGGACCGGCTGCGCGACAGTGATCGCAAGCTGGTGCGCCAGCTCCAGCGGCAGTACGTCGAGCTGTGGGTGGCCACCGTGGTCCAGGCGTATCCGGGGCTCGCCGAGGACGAGGCGCGGGCCAGTGTGCACGCGGTCTTCGGACTGCTGAACTCGACACCGCACCTGAGTAGGCCGGCGTCGCTGCCGGACCGGACGGCGACACGGGAGCTGCTGCACCGGCTGGCGCGCGGGGCGTTCGCGGCGGCGCGCGGCTGACCGTTCACCTCCGGCGGATTCCGGTCCTGAAGTCACGGCCCAATTCCGCACCCGCCGTGCATCAGCCGACGGCCCACACGGACCAACGACCGGCTGATCCAACCGAAACTGCCGCTGACGTGTATAAGTTTCGCGATTCTCCTGACGTACTGACCAACACGGGTGAAGCCTCTTTTTTACGCTGGGAGGCTTCGGATGAATCCGGAGGCGGGTGTGTGAAGTTGAGGGGGAGTTCATGCAGGTGCTGGAGCCGGAGGACCCACGGTCGATCGGTGACTACCGGTTGCTGGGGCGCCTGGGTGCCGGTGGCATGGGGCAGGTCTATGCGGGGGTCTCGCCGGGCGGGCGCGTGGTCGCGGTCAAGGTGGTGCGTCATGATCTGGTGCGCCTGCCGCAGTTCCACACCCGGTTTCGCCGGGAGGTGTTAGCCAACCGGCTGGTCAGCGGGGCGTTCACCGCACCGGTGATCGACTCGGACGTGGATGCGTCCCCTCCGTGGCTGGTGACCAGCTACATCCCCGGGCCGTCGCTTCAGCAGACGATCGTCGACAGCGGGCCGCTACCCGCGACGACAGTGCTGGCTCTGGCGGCAGGGCTGGCCGAGGCACTGAAGTCGATTCACGACGCAGGGCTCGTTCATCGCGATCTCAAACCCTCCAATGTGCTGCTCGCCGAAGACGGACCACGGGTCATCGATTTCGGGATCGCCCGCATCAGCGAGGCCACCAGCATCACCGGGATCGGGGATGCGCCTGGAACTCCTGGGTTCATGTCCCCGGAGCAGGTGAATTCCGATGAGATCACCTGGGCCAGCGACGTCTTCTCCTTGGGGGTGGTTCTGGCTTGCGCGGCGACCGGCGCCAACCCGTTCCGTGCGGGGCGCAGGGAAGCCCTGTACTACCAGATCGTCCATGCCGAGCCCGACCTCGCTGGCATCACCGAGCCCGTCCTGCACAGCCTCATCGCTGACTGCCTGGCGAAAGCACCCGAGAGCCGCCCCACACTGCAGGAGATCATCGCCCGAGTCGGCTTCGGCTACCAGCCGACAAAACTGCTCGACGTCGCCGCCTGGAGCCCCGCAGCCGACCGGGCTCGGGCACACGAGCAGACCATGGCCCTGGCGGAGACCGTCTCCCGGCACACGATGCAGCTCGCTGCCCGGTCGCAAGACGCAATCCCTCCGGGGCCGCCCGGCAGGGGTGCCTCCATGGGGATGCGGCAGGACGCTCCGCGGGGCCGCACACGTCGGACTGTCGTCCTCTCGGCATTCGCCACCCTCGTCGCGGCAGGCGTACCCACCGGTATTTACCTGACGCGGGACACCACACCCGAACCTGTCGCCGTGTGGCCGCTAGACGAGAGGCGCGGAGCGAAGATCGCGAAGGACACCGCAGGCCGCTACAGCGGCGCCCAGACCTCGGTCGACTGGGGCAAAGGCAGTGGCGGGGCCGCTCTGTTCAACGGTCACAGCAGTCGGGTGGCCACCGCCGAGCCGGTGCTCAAGACCGGCCAGGGCCACAGCTACACCGTCTCCGCATGGGCCAGGCTCGACACGCTGGACACGACTGCGGAGTTCGCCACCGTCGTCAGCCAGTCCGCCGGTGATCTGACGGCTTTCTTCTTGCAGTACTGGGCGACGCCCAATCGCTGGGCCTTCTCCGGGCCCAAGGACGAGTTTCGCGTGCAGTCGTCCGTCAAAGCCGTCCCGCGTCACTGGACTCACCTGGTCGGCGTTTGCGACAGAGGCGCACTGGCTCTCTACGTGGACAGGAAGCAGGTGGGCTCGGACGACAGCGTGGATGTTGCCGTGGCCGAGTCGAAAACGGACCAACTGATCATCGGAGGCGCCGGCCTCTCGCGCGAGTACGGCGACACGTACAAAGACTTCTTCCCCGGCAGCATCAAGGATGTCCGGGTCTTCGACCAGGCCCTTACCTCGGACGAGATCAAAGCGCTCGGCTGAGCGCGGTCCGCAGGTCCGACGGAAGATCTCCGCGCCCGGGCCGCGTCCGGCTCGCGTCCGGCCCACGCCTGGCCCGCGCCCGGCGTGATGCGGCTCTCTCTGGACGGTCGTGGTGACCGCCGGGTAACCTAGTCGCTGAGCAAGCGCTTAGTTGCGCTCTGTGTCAGGTCGAGAGTGGCGGCAGAAGGAGACCCCGTGCGCCGAACTGTGTACAACGAAGACCATGAGGCGTTCCGGGACACCATCCGGGCGTTCATCGAGGCCGAGGTCGTGCCGGTCTACGACGAGTGGCTCGCCGCGGGCCAGGTTCCGCGCGACTTCTATTACAAGCTCGGTGAGCTGGGCATCTTCGGCATCGAGGTGCCTGAGGAGTACGGCGGCGCGGGCGAGGAGTCGTTCAAGTTCCAGGCCGTTATCTCCGAGGAGTGCGCCCGCGCGGGCGTCTCCTTCGGCGGCTCCGGCGTGCACGTCGCGCTCTGCCTGCCGTACCTGAAGGCGTACGCCACCGACGAGCAGAAGAAGAGCTGGCTGCCGGGCCTCGTCAGCGGCGAGACGATGTTCGCCATCGCCATGACCGAGCCGGGCACCGGCTCCGACCTCGCCGGCATGAAGACCACCGCCAAGCTCTCCGAGGACGGCACGCACTACGTCCTCAACGGCGCCAAGACCTTCATCACCGGCGGAGTGCACGCCGACCGGGTCATCGTCTGCGCCCGTACCGCGCCGCCGTCCGAGAGTGACCGCCGCTTCGGTATCTCGCTGCTCGTCGTCGACACCAAGTCCGCCGGTTACGCGGTCGGGCGCAAGCTCGACAAGCTGGGCCTGAAGGCCTCCGACACGGCCGAGCTCTCCTTCAGCGACGTCAAGGTGCCCGTGGAGGACCTGCTCGGCGAGGAGCACAAGGGCTTCTCGTACCTTGGCCAGAACCTCCCGCAGGAGCGCCTGGGCATCGCCTTCGGCGCCTACGCGCAGGCCCGCGCCGCCGTCCGGTTCGCGCAGAGCTACGTCGAGGAGCGCGCCGTCTTCGGTAAGACGGTCGCCTCGTTCCAGAACACCAAGTTTGAGCTGGCCGCCTGCAAGGCCGAGGTGGATGCCGCCGAGGCGGTCTGCGACCGTGCTCTCGAAGCGCACGACCTCGGTGAGCTGACCGCCGCCGAGGCCGCCAGCGCCAAGCTCTTCTGTACCGAGGTCGCGCATCGCGTCATCGACCGCTGCCTCCAGCTGCACGGCGGCTACGGTTACATGAACGAATACCCGATCGCCCGCTTGTACGCCGACAACCGCGTCAACCGCATCTACGGCGGCACCAGCGAGGTCATGAAGATGATCATCGCCAAGGACATGGGCCTGTAGCCATGTCCGTGCACCACGAGAACCCACGAGCACGAGAACATAGGTCTCGAAACGTGGGCCACAAGAACATGGGTCTGTAAGGACAAATGCACCCCGCACTCACCTCACTGCTCGATCTGCTCGATCTGGAGCGGATCGAGCAGGACATCTTCCGGGGCCGGTCGCGGTCCGCCGTCGTGCCTCGCGTGTTCGGCGGCCAGGTCGCCGCGCAGGCCCTGGTGGCGGCGGGCCGCACCGTGCCCGAGGGACGCACCGCGCACTCCCTGCACGCGTACTTCCTGCGCATGGGCGACCCGGGCGCGCCCATCGTCTACACCGTCGACCGGATCCGCGACGGCCGCTCCTTCACCACCCGCCGGGTGGTCGCCGTCCAGCACGGCCAGCCGATCTTCCACCTCTCCGCGTCCTTCCAGGTGTACGAGGAAGGGCTCGACCACCAGGCCGCCATGCCCGAGGCGCCCGATCCCGAGTCGCTGCCGACCGCGGAGGAGATGCTGCCGCGCTACGCCGACAAGTTCCTGAGGCCCGAGCTCGTCAAGCTGATGCTCCAGGCCCGCGCGGGGGTCGATCTGCGCTATGTCGAACGGCCGCCGTACGCGACCGTGGGCGAGCCGCGCGAGCCGCGCTCCCAGGTGTGGTTCCGCGCCGACGGCAAGCTCGCCGACGATCCGCTGCTGCACGTCTGCCTCGCCACCTACGTCTCCGACATGACCCTGCTCGACTCGATCCTGCTCGCGCACGGACGGGGCGGCTGGGCGACGGGCGACATCGTGGGCGCGTCGCTCGATCACGCGATGTGGTTCCACCGGCCGTTCCGTGCGGACGAATGGCTGCTCTACGACCAGGAGTCGCCGTCGTCGCACGGCGGTCGCGGCCTCGGACAGGCCAGGATCTACACGCAGGACGGGCAGCTGGCGATCTCGGTGATCCAGGAAGGGCTTATGCGGGTGCCGGTGCCGGTGCCGCGGTGAGGTGCGGCGGAGTGGATCCGGGCGGTTACCTGGAGGCGGTAACACCCTGGGTGCCCGGCGGGTGACGCTCCCTCAGCCTGATGGCTGGGAGGTATCTTGGCGGGGATCGTTCGCATACGGCTCCGTCGGCCCTTCGGACCTCGCTCAGCGGAGCGCTTTGATCTCGTCCGAGGTAAGGGCCTCGTCGAAAACCTGGACATTCTTGATGCTGCCGGGGAAGAAGTCTTTGTACGTGTTGCCGTACGCGTGCGCGAGGCCGGCGCCTCCGATGATCAGTTGGTCCGCTTCTGATTCGGGCACGGCAATGTTCACGCTGTTGTCCGCGCCCACTGGACCGGCGGGCCCACTCCGCTGTCGCAGCAAGGGAGTTGTGGCCGGCCGCGGTCATCGCGCACACGCCTGTCGCGAGGAGGGATGCCAGCCGGTAACGCACCCCGCGTGGATCACGGGGCCCTCGGGCACCTCTGCCACATGAGGGCGCGAAACGACAGGATCTTGTGACATTCTCGGCCCGTGCAGATACACAAACGACAAGTGGCCGCGACCGCGGCGATGGCGATCGTGTTAGCGGGGACTGCAGCGTGTGGCGGGAGTTCGGGCTCCTTTCCCAACTCTCCGGGATCCACCACATCGGCGTCCACATCATCAGGTCTTCCCGGAAGCACGTCCGGTTCGGACACGGGTTCCGCGGACGAAAGCGATTCGACCACGGCAACGTTGAAGGGACTCGACTACTGCAGCCTGCTGGATCCGGCAACCCTGGCCTCGGCCGGAATCCAGGATCCGAAGGGGCAGCTCCCGGCCGACTACCCGATGATCCTCGGCTGCTGGTGGATGCAGGACAGGACCATCGTCAACCTCACCGTCAGCCTGGGCGTTCAGGTCAACGACCTGAACAAGGGAGAGAAGCAGGACTTCTCGGGCTTCGAGGGCGCGTCGCAGTACAACGAGATCACGTCCGAGTGCTTCGTCGACGTCAACGTCGGTCTCGACCAGTTCCGGGTCGACATCGGCGACCCCGGCGGGGAGAACAAGGCGCTCACCGGCAAGAAGTGCGACGTGGGGATCCAGTTGGCACGCCAGGTGGTATCCAAGATCAAGAAGTAGGACGGCGCCCGTCCCCGACACGGCAACCTTGCGGATCTTGAAGCGTGGAGAACTCCATGATCCACAGGAGCCGTGCTCGTTCTGCGTCAGCCCCCTCACCAGCTCGAACCCGGACGAGTCCGGAGAACTCCGGGGCCCTGGGGTGGATCCGGGCGGTTTCGGGTACTTCCTGAACCGCGGGAGCCGCGTTCCGTCCGTGATCCTTTTCTCTGTCATCCGCGTGGGTTCATGCGGGATCCCGTCGTTGCTGGCGGCGCAGTCTGCTGAGCGCGACGAGCTGCCTCTTTTCGTAGTCCGTTGCCGGGCGCACCCTCCGGTAGTGGAGGCACCACACGCGTCCGGCAGGCCGTATCACGTTGATATAGCGGCCGTCGATGCTCTGCACCGTGCCGGGTACTTCGCTGTAACGGTCGACGACCACCGCACCGATACGGATCTGTTCCGAGCTGCCGAAGAAAGTCAGACCGCCGGGATTCTGCGCGTGGTATTCCTTTCCGGTTTCCTTTCCAGCGCCCGCCGTCATGGCGTGTCCGTGTCCGCGCCGCAGGCCGGATGTGCCGCGCTTGCGCCGACCTGATGGTGGAGTACGGCAAGGAGCTTGCGGGCCGTGCGGAGGTTGCACCTGCCCAGGTCGATCAGGGGGTCCGGGTTCTCGTCGGCGTAGGCCATGGGCTCCACGTTCAGCGAGGGGAGCGCGATGCCCAGTGCGCGCAGCGCCGCGTTCAGATCATCGCGTGTTTCCTCGGCTTTCCTGATCAGCTGGGCCTTCGCCGGCTGCTTGTCTTTCGTGCTCATAGTTGCCCGTGCCATTCCGTGCGTTCACCTGCCTGCGCTTCAGAGGTAGATCTGTGCCTTGCACTTCTTGCAGTGCTTTGATCCGTGCGGTACGTCGTGTTCACACTTCTTTTCTGTCATGGCTCATCCCTGTGGAATTCTGCTTTTGTGGGAGTGGCGGAATGCTGCCTGATATTTCCGGGTGTTGTCAGCCTGGGCCGAGGCTGAATACCGCGCCGACGAAGAAGCCGAGTGCGGCGGACGTCGAAGCGAGGAAGAGAGGTCCGGCGATGGGCAGGATTCGGGCCGCCCATGCGCATCGGATGGCGGCGGCCGTCCATCTGATCCAGAACCATCCCGGGTGGTCCGTCACGGCGTTCAGCAGACGCTGTGTGCGGGGCGGGCGGGTGTGGTGGGTCCGATGGCGGTCCTGCGGCTGGGTGCTGTCCGCTCCACAGGGGCCCGGCCTGTCGCGGTCGACGGGGAGCGGGTTCGATGCGGGCTGCTCGGCGGGGCGGGGGTCCACGCGCCATCGTCGGCGTGTGGTCGTCAGGTAGTGGCGGTGCTGCGGGTGGGCGCGGGTGTGCTGGACGGCCCATACGGCGGCCGGTCGTTCGTCGTCCTCCGCGAGTTCGGACGATGCCGTGCACGTCCGGCACTGCGCCATGTGCACCGCTTCCGCGACACCGTGGCCGCTGACCGTGGTGACGACCATCTCGGCGCCGCCCAGAACGGTGTGTGTGCCGCTCGACGCCATGTTCCAGGCCCGAGCCGGTAACGGGTGCGTGGTGTGCTGTGGGGGTTCTTGGTGCTCGATCGGAAGGTTCGCGCCGGGCACGACCACTCCTCTCTGTAGTGATTCCACTACCAAGGGCGTTCAGGGTGGCCTACAGTGGAAAACCCTTCAACTGATCAAGAACGAAGGAAGGGTTGGGCGGAGCCATGGTTAACCGCAAGGAGTTAGACCCCGAGAGCAGTCCGGTAGCGGCCTACGGTGCTCATGTGCGCAGGCTGAGGGAGGATCGTGGTTGGACCCAGGAAGAGCTGGCCGGAAGCCTGGAATATTCGAGTCAGCATATTTCGGCCATTGAAACTGGTCGGAAGCCGCCAACCCTGCACTTCTCGCGCAAGATCGATCTTGTCTTCGGTACTGCCGGTTCCGCCGATTCGTTCGAGCGCGAGTGGCGCGAGATGCGGCATGGCTCGCTGCTGGAGGGGTTTCCGGAGTATGTGGGGTATGAGGGGCGGGCGGTGGAGATCCGGGTGTACGACATCGGGATCATTCCGGGCCTGTTGCAGACACCGGAATACGCACGGGTGTTGGCGGAGAGTGCCGTGCGGCGCGGTGCCATCACGCCCGAACAAGCGGAGGAACGTGTCTCGTTCCTGGCGGAGCGACAGGCGGCGCTGGTGCGGCCCCGGCCACCCATGGTGTTTGTGACCATGGATGAGAGCTGCATCCGCCGGCCCGTTGGCGGCGCCGCCGTCATGGACGCCCAGTTGGCGCATCTGGCCGAGCTCGCCGAGCTGCCGAACACGCTGCTCCAGGTGGCACCGTTCGCTATAGGCGAGCGCCGCACACTCAACCTGCCGGTCAACCTCTTGACGCTGCCGGATCGGTCCGTGATCTGCTACGCCGAGTCCCAGGCGCAGGGACACCTGGACCGGGAAAGTGCCTCCGTGCTGCCCATGCTGACGGCCTACCATCAACTACAGGCCGAAGCGCTGTCGCAGGCGTCATCTGTGGCCATGATCAGCCAGTTACGAAAGGGCATCCAGTGACGACCGAATCCCCCCGTTGGTTCAAGTCCTCGTACAGCGACAACGGCGGCACTTGCGTGGAGATTGCCGCCAACCTCGTCGCTTCGCGCGGCGTGGTTCCCGTCCGTGATTCGAAGGACCCGCACGGCCCGGCACTCGTATTCCCGGCGGGCGACTGGTCGTTCTTCGTCTCTGCTGTCAAGGGTGGTGAATTTTCCGCGTGACGACCGAATCCCCTCGTTGGTTCAAGTCCTCCTACAGCAACAACGGCGGCCAGTGCGTGGAGGTCGCCGCCAACCTCGTCGCCTCGCGCGGCATCGTTCCCGTCCGTGATTCCAAGAGCCCGAGTGGTCCGGCGCTCGGTTTCGAGGCGGCTGCTTGGTTGTCGTTCGTCGGTGCGGTCAAAGGCGAGGAGTTTCCGGTCGTCTGCTGATCAGAGGCGTTTTTCGTTGACTTGATCACCCGTCGGACAACAGGCTTCTTCAACCTCGATCGAGCTCGGGGGCGGTGTGCCTGCTACGTCTTCAGTCTGGCGGCGACGGGTCGGTGGTCGCTGCTGGTCGCGGGGAGGGTCCAGGCGTCGGTGGGAGTGACGCCCCGGGTGAGGATGTGGTCGATACGGGCGACCGGGAACGCTGCGGGCCAGCTGAAGCCGAAACCGGTCCCCGCCTCGTCCTGGACAGACGTCAGCCGGGAGTTCAGGGAGGCGAGGCCCCGGTCGGTGGTGGCGCCGTTGAGATCGCCCATCAGGAGGACTTTCTTCTGCTGTTCCTGGTCGACTGCATGATCGAGCGCGGTCACGACCTGGTCGCGCCGTGCGATGGTGAAGCCGCTGGCGCCGACCCGGACGGAGGGCAGGTGCACCACGTAGACGGCGAGCGGGCCGCCCGGCCCCTGGACCCGGGCGCGCAAGGAGCGGCTCCAGCCGGGGTCGATGGTGACGCGTTCCGAGTCCGTGATCGGGTAGCGGCTCCACAAGGCAACGGTGCCGATGTGGACCGAGTACGTGAGCCGGCGGCCCAGCACCTTCTGGTAGGCGGGCATCGCTTCATCAGTGATCTCTTCAAGGGCCACCAGGTCGGGGTCGGCGGCAAGCATCGCCCTGGCGGTCCCGGCAGGGTCCGGGTTGGCGGCACCGACGTTGTGGGTGACGACCGTCAGGTCCGGCTCGGCATCCGGACGCCCGCCGAGAATCAACGGCCCGAACATGGCAGCCCACACGGCAGCGAGCAGGAGCGCGGCGACGCCGGCCGGCACCGACCTGCGGAGCAAGGCGGCCGACAGCAGCACGGGCACGGCCAGACCTGTCCACGGCAGCAGGGTTTCGAGCAGGCTGCCCAGATTGCCCACCGCGTTGGGAACCAGCGAGTGGCCGACCAGCACGATCCCCGTCAGCACCGCCAGAGCGGTCGTAAGCCGGCCCTTGCGCCAGCCGTAGTCACGTCCATGCCGATCTGGCATGGGCTCCGGCCGGTCGTGTGCTTCTTCGGCCGGCACGGATGCTGCCTCGGGAGCGGCCTGCTGTTCGGGCTCGGAGTCGGTGGGCGGTGTCTGGGCGGGGTCGAAGAATCCGCCACCGATGTACACATCCGGGTAGGGGTCCTCGTGCAGGTTGGGCATGCCGTGTCCTTCAAAGGAGAGGTGGATCGGCGATGACCGGCTCGGCGAGGCCGGCTCAGGGCAAGGCGATGGGTACCTGGCCTGGTACCTGTCAGCCGGCGGCATTGATCAGAGGGCGCGGGCAGGCGCCACCGGGGCTGGTCAGCAACTCGAAGTGCCACATCTCGTTGGCGTAGACCTGGCACAGGCCATAGGCGGAGCCCTTGCGGATGAGCCAGTCGTCGGCGTCGGTGGGGCCGATGTCCACCGCTTTCCCGGACACGTGGGCCGACTTCTCCGGGGTGTTCACGAACTCCCGCGCCTTCGCCAGGCTCCCGTATTTCTCGATTCCCGCATCCAGCAGGCGCTGCTGGTACTCCTTGCTGCGCCAGCCCGACGTGACCACGAATTCGATGCCGCTGCTGTTCCGGGCGTCGCGGGCCGCTTCCTGGACGGCCTTCAGCAGACGCTTATCCAGACGGGTGACGGCGGCGTGCCGGGTGTCGAAAGGGGTGATTTCGCGGTCGTCCGGCAGGGCGCCGTCGTCGGTGGGCTCGGCTGAGACCTGTGCGGGCGCTCCGCCGCTGTCCGGCGAAGGCTCTGCTGGTGCGGTTGCCCGCGCGGCTGGTTCGCTCCGGGTCGTCACGACCCATATCGCCGACAGCGTCAGAACCAGGCATGCGCCGATTCCAGTCATCATCCGGCCGGTCATTATCCGACCGGTCATTATCCGGCCGGGGAATCGGCGCGCCGCTGTGGCTGGGCGGTTCGCCACCTCGTTGTCGTGCATAGCGGCCTCCAGGCATCTCGGACGGAGCGGCGGGTGCCGCTCGGTGATGCCTTGAGTCAAGGGCGGGCCGTGTCTTCGGGTCGTCTCGTCTTCCCGATACGTTTTCGATAGGCCCGGACCGCTCTCATGGAGATGGCCGGATACAGGACCGGCGGCCGGTCCGACGCGCGGCGGGAATCGCAGCAGAAGCCCTCCGCAATGCGGAAATCACTCTCCGTTACCGTTTCTTTCGCGGGCCGTAGGCTGGATCGGAAGCCGGATATCGGTCGGTTCGCGAGGGAACGGGAGAGGGCGCGTGCGGGTGCTGATTGTCGAGGACGAGCTCTATCTCGCCGAGGCGGTGCAGGCGGGTCTGAGGCTCGAAGCCATCGCCTCGGACATCGCCGGCGACGGCGACACCGCCTTGGAGCGCCTCGACGTGAACGAGTACGACGTCGTCGTCCTCGACCGCGACATCCCCGGCACGCACGGCGACGACGTGTGCCGGACCATCGTGCGGCGGCGCCTCGGCTGCCGCGTGCTCATGCTGACGGCAGCGGGCCTCCTCAACGAGAAGGTCAACGGGTTCGAGATCGGCGCCGACGACTACCTGACCAAGCCCTTCGACCTGAAAGAGCTGGTCGTACGGCTCCGCTCACTGGCCCGCCGGCCCAAGGACAGCACACCCCCGGTCCTTGAGTACGCCGGAATCCGGCTGGACCCGTTCCGGCGCGAGGTCTTCCGCGACGGGAAATACGTCGCGCTCACCAGGAAACAGTTCGCCGTGCTGGAAGTCCTGATGACGGCGCGGGGCGGGGTCGTCAGCGCGGAGACGCTGCTGGAGCGGGCCTGGGACGAGAACGCCGACCCGTTCACCAATGCGGTCCGCATCACCATGTCCACCCTCCGCAAACAGCTGGGCGAACCGTGGCCCATCCACACCGTGCCCGGCGTCGGGTACCGGCTCGACGAACCGACGGGGCACCGACAGTGAACCAGCGACCAGCATCCCACCGGGCCACCGCCGAGGCCCCGGCGCCGGACGACCCCGCGCGCGCCCTTCGGCCGCGGCGGCTGACCGCCCGGATGAAGCTCACCCTCACCTACGCCCTGTTCGTGGTCGTCGCGGGCGCGTTCACCCTTGCCGTCATCTACCTGGCCATGCGCTTCGTGCCCAACTACCCCTTGACCGCCGCGAACCGGCGGGACCAGAGCGGCGCCGCTTCCCGGCAGGAGATCCTTCAGAGCCTGCTCCGAGCGTCCGGCCTCACGCTGCTCCTGCTGGCGCTCGTCGGGGTCGGCGGTGGCTGGTTCATCGCGGGCCGCGTCCTGCGGCCCCTACAGGACATCACCCGAGCTGCCAGGCGGGCGGCCGACGGCTCCCTGGACCACCGCATCGGACTCACCGGCCCGCGCGACGAGTTCACCGATCTCTCCGACACCTTCGACACCATGCTCGCCTACCTGCAGCGGTCCTTCGACGCCCAGCAGCGCTTCGCCGCCAACGCCTCGCACGAACTGCGCACTCCGCTGGCCATCAACCGCACCATGCTCGACGTCGCCACCGCCGACCCCGACGGCCAGGACTACCCGCAACTCGTGGCCCGGCTGCGCGAGACCAACCAGCGCGGCATCGAGGTCACCGAAGCCCTGCTGCAACTCTCCGCCCTCGACCACACCCCGCCCACCACCCAGCCGCTCGATCTCGCCGACACCGCCGAAGAAGCCCTCGATCTCGTCCGCGAGGAAGCCTGGACACGGGGCGTCACCGTCTCCACCGAGATCCACCCGGCCCCGGCCGCCGGCGACGGCGTACTACTCCGCCAACTCACCTTGAACCTGCTCCACAACGCCCTGCGGCACAACCTGCCCACCGGCGGATCGCTCACCCTGGCCACCGGCCCCGACCCGGCACACCCAGACCGCGCCATCCTGACCGTCACCAACACGGGGCCCCTCCTGCCCGCCACGGTCGACCACCTCACCGAACCGTTCCTGCGCGGCAATGGACGCCTGGCCGAGAAGGACCCCGCGCGCCGCGGGCACGGCCTCGGCCTGGCCATCGTCGCCAGTATCGTCCGCGCTCACCACGGCGACCTGACCTTGACCGCCAACCCGGGCGGCGGGCTCACCGCCCGCGTGTCACTACCTGCCCCTGGTTAGCGCGAGAGGTCAGGAGCCGACAACGTGCCTTGATCGTCGACTATCTTGACGTCCACTGCCAAGCCGGTCGGGTTCTCCTCGGTCGAGACGAGGCACGTGAAGGTGGTGCCCTTTCGGGCCCTGATGGCGGCTGGGCAGGTGACCCCGTCGGTGGTGGCTTTGTCGTGTCCTCGTACTGAGGCAGACGCAGTTCGTGCCACGGTGTCCGCATCCAGCAGCGGATGCGTGTCGGTGGCCACCACCTTGATCGTCACCGTCAGCGCGCAGGCGGCGACAACGACCGAACAGAGCGCCAGGACGGTGCGCGGGGTCTTCCCTTGATCAGGCATGCGGAGTTCCTACCGGACTTGCGGTTCAGACGCTGAGGGGCCCTTACATCTTCCACGCGATCACTACATTCGCCTTTGGCGCGGACACGCGGACACGTGGACAGGGACCCGATATGTCAGGCGCTGGGGCGGGAGCCGGGAGTGTGGCCGAAGGTGCGGTGGAACACGTCGATGAACGGGCTGGCGGATGACCAGCCGCATCGGAGGGCGACGGTGGTGACGGGGGTGTTGTCGGCCAGGAGGATCAGTGCGTGGTGGAGCCTGATCTGAGTGCGCCACTGGGGGTAGGTGAGGCCGAGGTCGTCGTGGAGGTGGCGGGAGAGGGTGCGGGCGCTGGCGCCGATCTGGCGGCCGAGTTCATCCAGGGAGCGGTTGTCCGCCGGGTCGGCGCGCAGGATGTCGTGCAGTTCCCGGAGCAGCGGGGTGGTGGGGGTCGGCAGGTGCAGTGGCTGCTCGGGGGAGGCTGTGAGCTGGTCGAGCATGACGGCACGTAGGCGCTGGTGGGGCGGGCTGTCGTCGTCCGGTGCGCGCGTGTAGGCGACGATCAGTTCGCGGAAGAGGGGACTGACGGCCAGGACGGCCGGTGTGTCGAGGCCGAGGGGGTTTTCCGCGGCGGGCAGGCCGACGAGGTGGAGGTCGAGTTCCCCGTGGGCCTGGTGCTGGTGGACGGTACCCGCCGGAATCCAGATCGCGCGGGTGGCGGGGGCGACCCAGGAGCCGGCGTCGGTGGTGACGGCGATGGTGCCCTGGCTGGCGTAGGCGATCTGGTGGTCGTCATGGCGGTGGGCGTCGATCTCGCCGCCGGACGCGAGATGCCGGGTCCGGGTGGGCGCGACGGGCTCGTGGCGGATTTCCTTCATCATCTGGCAATCTATCGAAAGCGGGACAGTGCTCGCCTCTTCCAGCATGGACGGGTGCGAAGGAATACATCGATCTCTCTGCTGGCCATGGGCCATGCCTGCGTGGACATCTACCAGGGCGCCGTCGCGGCGCTGATCCCGTTCTTCGTGGCCGATCGCCACTACAGCTATGCCGTCGCCTCCGGGATCGTGCTGGCCGCGTCCCTGCTGTCGTCGGTGGCCCAGCCCGTGTTCGGCGCGCTCACTGACCGGTGGGCGATGCCGTGGCTGTTGCCGGTCAGCACGCTGCTGAGCGGTGTGGGTATCGCGCTGAGCGGCCTGAGTGGTTCCTACGGGCTCACCCTGGTCTTCGTCGCGGTCGCCGGGATCGGCGTCGCCGCCTATCATCCCGAGTCCGCCCGCGTGGCCCGGCTGGTCAGCCAGGGCAGCCACAGCGCGATGAGCTGCTTCTCGCTGGGCGGCAACATCGGTTTCGCACTCGCCCCGATCATGGTGTCGCTCGTGATCGGACACGGCTCGCTGCGCTGGACACCGGTATTGGTCCTGCCCGCGCTCGTGGGAGTCGCCCTGTGCGGGCCGGTGCTCCAGGTGCTCGGCCGGCGTCAGGCCGATGCCTCCAAGTCGTCGCCGGTCACGGGTGTCGACGATGTGGCCTCGTTCCTGAAGCTGTCTCTGGCCGTAGTCTTCCGGTCCGTCGTCTTCACCGGCCTGAGCACCTTTGTCTCCCTCTACGCCCAGCAGCGCATCCACGGCAGCACCACCGCGGGGACCGTGGCCCTGTTCCTGCTGTTCCTGGGCGGCGCCGTCGGCTCGGTCCTGGGCGGCTCGCTGGCCAACCGCTACGACCGGGTCCGCGTCTCTGGCTGGTCCTACCTGATCTCGATCGTCGCCGTCGCCGGAGTGATCTACACGCCCGGCTGGGCCATGTTCTTCTTCGTGGCCCTCACCTCCGCAGGCCTGTACGTCCCCTTCTCCTTGCAGGTCACCCTCGGTCAGGATTACCTGCCCTCCCGCATCGGCACCGCCAGCGGCGTCACCCTCGGCCTCACCGTCAGCATCGGCGGCCTGATCAGCCCCCTGCTGGGACGTCTGGCCGACGCCACCTCCCTGCGGACGGCCCTGACCCCACTGATCGCCATGCCCGCCCTGAGCTGGCTGCTCTTCCGCGTCCTGCCCGAGCCCACGGTCCCCATGCCCCGACCCGCCGCACCGGCACGGCGAGACGCGTAGCACCGGCACGAACCAGCATCGAGGCCACTACAGGTAATTGCTCTCAACCGCAGGCAGCCCACGACCAGCACAAGCACCCGGAACAGCATCACTGAGCCGGGATCGGCTGGGTGAGGTTCAGCGGGTTGCCGTCGGGGTCCTGGATGTGGGCGACGCGCTGTCCCCACGGCATGTCGTTGGGGCCGCCGTGGACCGAGCCGCCCAGCGCCGTCACCCGGCCGAGCATCTCGTCGACGTTGTCGACACCGATGCTGAGCAGGACCCGCGGTGCCGCCCCGGTCCCCGAGTCCGCCTTGGCCACCAGCCCGAGGTCGGTGTCACCGATGCGCAAACCGCGGTAGAAGGCCGGGCCTTCCTCCGGTATCCGGAAGATCTCCTCGGCGCCGAACAGTTTCGTATAGAAGCCGACCAGGACGTCCTGGTCGGCAGTGATGATCACTGGCTGGATGGTGGACATGGCACTCCTGTCGAGAACGGTCGTGTCGGTGGGTAGACCGTTCGAGGACGGTGAACTCATCGGCAAACCGCCCTGCCAGACGATCTACACCCCAGATGGCCGCCAGCGACCAGTACGAGCAGCCGGAACCGGGTCGCGCCACCCCTGCTGACCAGCCACTTCAAGATGGCGCAGTCACTTCAAGATGGCGCAGCCTCAATGAGCACCGCGGCTTCCGCGGCGGGCCCCGTCGGAGGTGCGGGGCCCGGCGATCTGCGGCTGCGCCGTGTGGGCGCGCGTGACCGGAAGCGATGCCGCAGGCGGGCGGCGGGGCCCGAGGGCCCCGGCTGCGTGCCCGCCGGGACGGTGTGTCAGACGATGGCGAGCCGGTCCACCAGCAGTTCCACCCTCTGTTCGGTGTCGCTGGGCGGCAGCCGTCCCGCTCGGGTCAGGGTGGCCTGCCCGTGCAGGGCCGCCCAGAACACCTCGGTGAACAGCCCCGGGTGGACGCCGTCGCCGGCGACCTCGCCGAGGCTCTCCAGCAGGGCGGCGAAGGCGTCCTTCAGAGGTTCTGGAGTGTCCTCGTTCGCGAACGCCAGGCCGCCGTCGAGCTGGAACATGGCGTCGTAGACCGCCGGGTTGCGCGCGGCGAAGTCGAGGTAGGCGCGGGCGAGGGCGGCGACCCGCTCACGCGGGCTGTTCGCGCCGGAGGCCGCGGCACGCACCGCCGCAGCCATCTCGGCGGCGCCCTCAAGGGCGACGGCGCCGATGATCTCGCGTTTGCCGCGGAAGTGGCTGTAGAGGACGGGTTGGCTGTACTCGATGCGCTCGGCCAGCCGGCGGGTGGTGACCGCGTCCCAGCCCTGCTGCTCGGCGAGTTCGCGGGCCGTCGCCAAGATGAGGCGTTCGCGGCTGGCCCGTTCGCGCTCCTTGCGTTCCTGTACCGACATGATTCGATCCTAGCATCGCTAGACAGTCGAGCGGCAGTAGTACTAGCGTTGCTGCATCGGCTATCAATGCTAGATCCCAGGAGGGGTCATCATGCTCAACGCACTTGAGGTCTTCACCACTGTGGTCGTCGGCGTGATGGTGGGGGTGGAGTTCTCCGTCGCCTTCTTCGTCAACTCGATCTTCGACGGCCTCCCGGGCGACAACGGCCTGCACGCCCGCACCCACGGGGCCCGGCTGCTCGGCGCCGTGATGCCGTTCTGGTACATCACCTCGCTCGTCCTCGCCGCGGTCTGGGCCATCGCCGGATGGCGCCACCACGGCGCCGGCCTCGTCGTCACCGCCGCCGCACTGCTGATCCTCAGCGTGATCATGTCGATCCTGCTGCTCGTCCCGATCAACAACCGGGTCAAGACGTGGACCTCCGACAACCTGCCCGCCGACTGGAAGCAGCAGATGAACCGCTGGGACCGCTTCCACTACGTCCGCGTCGCCGTCATCATCGCCGCCTTCGCCCTGCTGGTCGCCGCCCTCACCTGAGCCCGCGGAGTCCGCCCTCGGCCTGGTGCCGGACCTGCCGCGCACGAACTGTTGTCAGGGGTAAGGGATAGCGTCACCGGACAAGTGATGAGATGGCCAGGAAACGGGTGTGATGAAGCTTCTCCTTACAGACTCGGGCATCAAGAACACGAGCATCCATAACGCGCTGGTCGACCTGCTGGGTAAACCGATTGCCGAGTCCAGCGCCCTGTTCATTCCGACCGCGCTATACGCCCAGCCGGGCGGTGCCGTCCAGGCATGCCGCGTGATCAGCGGGCGAGAAGACAGAGCGCCCATGGCCCAATTGGGCTGGAAGTCTCTGGGAGTACTGGAACTCACAGCGCTGCCCAGCATCGCTGAAGAGCTTTGGGTCCCTATGGTCCAGGAGACTGACGTCCTGCTGGTCGAGGGCGGCGATCCCCTGTATCTCTGCCATTGGATGCGCGAGTCCGGTCTGGCAGACCTCTTCCCTGCGCTCCGCGACACGGTCTATGTGGGACTGAGCGCCGGGAGCATGGTGATGACCCCGAATATCGGCGAGGACTTCGTCGGCTGGAGCCCGCCAGGCGGTGGCGACAACACGCTGGGAATAGTCGATTTCGCGATCTTTCCGCACCTGGATTACCCGGGCATGCCAGGCCATTCCATGGCCGACGCCGAAAAGTGGGCCCAAACGATGCCGATACGGGCGTACGCGATAGACGCTGAGACGGCCATCAAAGTGACCGAGGGAAACGTCGAAGTCGTCTCCGAGGGACACTGGAAACTATTCAACCCTTAATTAGCCAACGTCCACCCCGGCGGAACGAATGCGGCGAGACCTCCACCAACCCCAGACCGTGTGGCCCACCAGAGCGACCGCAACGGTAACAGCCGTGAACCGAACGGTGGTCCAGGTACCCAGAACAACCTGACTCGGGCCGCGCGACTCCGTCTCCAGACGCATGGAAGTCTCATAAAAAGCCACCAGGGGAATAAGCAGCCGGAAGAACAAGCCGCCGATGCTCGGCACCTGCGCGAGGTTCCCCAGGAGCCCAAGGGGTGCTCCGAAGAAGAATGCCAGCACACCCCAGAGGGCAATTCCGGATGATCCCGCACCTGAGGAATGCAGTCCATCCAGGGAGGCCAGGCTTCCCTTAGTCAGGTAGTAGGCCACGACACCGATAGTCAGTCCCAGAGGCGCGAGAACAACCGATTCTATTTTAGACCGGCGGAAATAACCCACCAGAAACGCGTAACAGGCCCACGGCCACCCACCGGTGAAAACGGCGCCCACGGCCGCTCCTGGACTGCCGCCCCAATGCTCAGCGGTAGGCCCTATCAGGCCAAGCAACAAGCCAAGCCCGAGTGGCACCGCAAACGACGCGACCCGAGCACCCCAAAAGTGCACTCTCTCCCTTTCTGGCCCTAATGCGCCATTACTCCGGGCCTGTGTGCGCCCGGAGTAATGGCCCACCCGAGGGAAATCAACCCTCATCACGACGGACACATTTATGCATTATCGTAATATGCGTAGCAGGTGTATGCCGCCCCTTGTGTTGAGTTGGCGTAGGAAGTCTGCCCCTTCGCCACCCAGCCGCTTGAATGGTCGACGTTCTGGACCCTGACCGTTGTCTTGTGCTCCACGTCCGCGATGTAGTTCGAGTAGCACTTCTTTCCAGCCGACACCAGATCGTACCCATAGCACCACGTGCCATGAGTCACATCCTCGCAGGTATTCCCTTTCAGCTGAGCGGCCGAATCTTTGATTTCTAGCTTTACCACGCCCCACTCGGAGGGGTTACCCAGCTCCGCTGGCGGGTTGACGCCGTCACCTCTCTTGTGGATGACGGGCTGCCCAGGTATGAGGCCGTCGCTGGCCTCAACCATGGTATCGCCGGTACCGGTTCCGCTCTGAGGGCCGTAGGCCGCCGCCGGGGTGGCGAAGCCACAAACCGCGAGCGCGACGCCCACAAAGCCGAAAGTTATTGATCTTCCTAACCTATTCACAATGCCTCCCCTTCGCCCCCTCGCTGGGGGTTTCGGAAGGATGCTCTATAAAGGAATGGTGGCGGTCAATCACGCTGAACGTCGCGGGAAGCGGCTTTGGCTGGTTCGTGGACCTGGCTCGGTGCGCACTGACCGCTTTTCGTCCGAATTTAGCGAACTGGCCTAACCTTTCCCTCCAGTAGGCGCTGTGAAAGATGGCTTGATCTTGCGCGCTCACCTAACTAAGCTCTAATTTTTTATTTCTTTATTCCGCTGGCGCGCCGCCTTGCCGAGAACATCTTTTTGGGTCTTAATCACCAACTTCCCGAAGAGCCTAATTAACAGTGGGCCGCCTGTAACAGTGGGCTGCCTGGCGCGGGCGCGGCCGTCAGGCGCCCTCGCCGAGGCCCGCCGCGGTCAGCAGATACGCCGTCAGCGGGTCGTAGTAGCGCGGGCTGATGACATGGTCGTCGAGCGGGACGGTCACCTGGAGGGTGCCTTCCGCCTCGCCGATGAAGAGGGCCGGGTCGTTGCAGTCCGCGTAGCCGACCGCGTCCAGACCGCGCTGACCCGCACAGCCCGCCCAGCCGTGGTCGGCGACCACCAGGTCGGGCAGCGGGCGGCCGGCGCGCTCCAGTCCGTCGAGGACGACGGTCATGGGGTCGGGGGAGTGGGTGTGCCACAGGGTGGCGCCGCGCTCCAGGACCGTGACGTCCGCGAACTGGAAGATCATGCCCTCGGCGGTGTACAGCCCCTCCGGGATCACCATGACCTCGCAGCCCGCCGCGCGCAGCGCCGCCGCCGTCATCCGGTGCACGTCGAGCAGGCCGCCCGGGTGCCCGGTCGCGAACAGCACCCGCTGCCCGTCCTCCGCCGCCTTGGCCAGCCGCGCCGCGAGCCGCTCCAGCGCGTCGACCGTGAGCTCCGGGTCGATGGTGTCCTGGCCGAACCGGAATTCGTGATCGTCACTGACTCCGCACCGCTCGGCCATCACCGCGAGCACGTCCTGCTCGTCCTCCCAGCGGTCGCCGAGGTCCAGACCGAGCCAGAAGTGCCGATCGCCGTTGGCCAGGGCCCGGTAGTGCGAGAGGTTGTTCTCGCGGGGCGTGGCGACATCGCCCGCTACACGGGTGCGCACGAGTTGTTCGATGAGCGCGGCGCGACTGGGTGTCCGGGGTATCGGCATGGCTCCATTGTGCCGTCGGCCTCTGACATCGGTGACGCCGTTCCGACCGGTGGGATGTCGCGCGGCACGCCGTCCTTCGCGCACAGTCCGCCGTCTACCGCCCGGTGTCGTGCGCTCTGTCGTGCGTCCCGGACGCCGTTGACCGAGCCCGGTCAACTGGTACGTTCTTCTAGTGCCGCGGCACTAGCGCCCGCAAGGGTCGGGCGGCCGTGATCGCGGGCGGGCGGGGCGGACGGGCGGGTGGCTGGGTGGGGTTGTTCGAGCAGGGCCGGTCGTTCCTGGACGCGCTGTCGCCGCCCGACCGCAAAGCCCTGCTGCGAGCGGGCAGTCCGCGGACCTACGGCACCGGTGAGACGCTGACGCGCGAGCGCGACCGGACCTCGTTCGTCGTGGTGATCCTGGGCGGGTGGGCCACGGTCTCGGTGGAGACCGAGCGGGGCGCCCGGCTGATCCTCGCGCTGCGCGGCGAGGGGTCCCTGGTGGGCGATCTGGCCGCGGTTGACGCGCGTTCGCGCAGTGCCACCGTGACGGCGCTCGGGCCGCTGGAGGCGGTGGTGATCGCCGGGGACCGGTTCCGCGGCTTCCTCGCCTCGTCCCCGGCCGCCAACGCCCTGATCCTGCGGCAGCTCAGCGCGCGGCTGCGCAGCTCCGACGGCGAGCGGCGGGCGCTTGCCTCGGAGAACGTGCTGCAACGGCTGGCCGCGCGAGTCGTCGAACTGGTGGAACGGGCGGGCGCACCGGAGCGTCGCGGCATCGCCGTCGGCCTTCCGCTGCCGCAGCACGACCTCGCCGCGGCCATCGGCGCCACCCGGGAAGCGGTGGCCAAGGCGCTGCGGCTGCTCCGCGAGCAGAACGTGCTGGTCACCGAGGTGCGCCGGCTGGTCGTCATCGACCTGGCACTGCTGCGGCTGCTCGCTCAAGGCGGCGGCTCCGCGAGTCCTGGCGAGGCCGGTGGTGGCGGTGGTGGCGGTGGGAGTGGTGCGGCCGGCGGGTCGTCGTCCGCTGTGTAAACGGCTACATACGCCGTCCACCGCCCGGTGCACGCTGGATGAAGACACAGCGGGACAGCTGCGCTCAGACGGCGGGAGGTCGGGCCGCAGCGGGGGAGATCACGACGATCGGACGGGGGAGTGTGACCGTGCGTTTACATCAGGGGTTCGGCGGTGACGGGACCGCGGGGCTGCTTGGCGCTCGCGGCAGGGGCGGCCGGGTCGCCGGGCGGGATCTTGGCGGCCGTGGCGCCGGGCGGGATCGGCGCGGCGTGGCGGACGGTCGGGGGCGGGTCCGTGCGGGTGGTGGCCGGGCGCGGCCGGGGGCGCACTTCATCGCCGAGCGGCTGCTGCTCTCCATCCGCGAGGAGCTGGCCCGCGCGGACGCCAAGGCCTCGATCCTGCTGTCGGTGGCGGTGGCCGTGCTCGTCGTGGTGCTGGCCGCGCCCCGCGACGACCTGCCCTCCGCGCTCACCTCCGTCGGCCTCGGGCTGTGGACGGCGGGTGTGGTGATGATCGCCGCGGTGGTGCTGCCGCGCAGCAAGGGCGGGCCAAGGCTGCCGGGGACGGTCGACGAGGCCTCGTTCTTCGCCGACCTGACCGGCCGGACACCGACCGCCGAACTGCTCCCGAGGATCGCCCGCGCGGGCCGCGACCCGGAACGCTGGCTGGTCTCCCGCGCCTGCGAACTGGGCGCCATCCTCGCCGTGAAGTACCGCTGGCTGAAATGGGGCTGCACCACCCTGACCACGGCCGGCATCCTCCTGGTCCTGGCCTGGTCCTGGCGGTGAACCGTGGCCCGGCTTGGCCCGGTCCGGCCGGTCCGGTATTGGTCGCGGCGTCCGGCGTCGGCGGCCGCGGGCGGACGTGCAACCCGGACGGCGGGATACGTCGCAGGTCGTAGGCCGGGTCCTAGGCCGGTCCCAGGTTCTCGGGCGGCCGTCTCAGCCCATGGACCGTAGTTTGTTAAAGCGGGATGAAATCCACACCGCCCCGCGTTCCTCACCCGCAGACAACCAAGGAGGAGACGGGTGGCGGCGGAAACAAACAGCACGGACGGTGGTACCGACGGCTGTACCAAGGATGGCCGGAACACACGGCGCCGCACCGGGCGCACTCCCGGGAGCGAGGCGGCCACGCCCCGCGAGCAGGGCTGGGCCAGACGCCTGGCGGGCTACGCCTGGCGCTATCCCCGCGACGTCGTCTTCGCTCTGGGCTCCTCGCTCGCCGGCATGGCCGTCACAGCCGTCGTCCCGCTGCTCACCAAGGTGATCCTCGACGACGTGATCGGCACCCACAGCCGCTCCCTGACCGTCTGGGTGGGCCTCTTCCTCGCCGCGGCCGTCGTCGTCTACGGCCTCACCTTCCTCCGCCGCTACTACGGCGGCCGTCTCGCACTCGACGTCCAGCACGACCTGCGCACCGAGATGTACGACACACTCACCCGTCTCGACGGGCGCCGTCAGGACAATCTGTCCACCGGCCAGGTGGTGGGCCGTGCCACCAGCGACCTCCAGCTCATCCAAGGCATGCTCTTCATGCTGCCGATGACGATCGGCAATGTGCTGCTCTTCGTGGTCTCCTTGGTGATCATGGCGTGGCTGTCGCTGCCGCTGACCCTGGTCGCCCTCGCCGTCGCGCCCGCCCTGATGTTCATCGCCCGGCGCAGCCGATCCCGTCTGCACTCCGCCACCTGGTACGCGCAGGCGCAGGCGGCGGCCGTGGCGGGCGTCGTGGACGGCTCCGTCTCCGGAGTCCGCGTCGTCAAGGGCTTCGGACAGGAGGACCAGGAGACCGGCAAGCTCAGGGAAGTGGGGCGCAGGCTCTACGCGGGGCGGCTGCGGACCATCCGGATGAACGCCAAGTACACCCCTGCGCTGCAGGCCGTGCCCGCGCTCGGGCAGGTCGCGATGCTGGCACTGGGCGGCTGGCTCGCGGTCCGCGGTGAGATCACCCTCGGTACCTTCGTCGCCTTCTCCACCTATCTGGCCCAGCTCGTCGGCCCGGTGCGGATGCTCGCCGTGGTGCTGGTCATCGGCCAGCAGGCCAGGGCCGGAGTCGAACGGGTCCTGGAACTCATCGACACCGAGCCCACCCTCACCGGCGGCACCAAGGAACTCCCGGCCGACGCCCCGGCCACCGTCGAGTTCGACGCCGTCACCTTCGCCTACGGCACCCCGCCCGCCGAAGACGCCGACCCCGGCGCGGACCGCGCGCCCGCTCCCGTGCTGAACGGTCTGTCCTTCGAGATCCGCGAGGGCGAGACGGTGGCCGTCGTCGGCGCCTCGGGCTCCGGCAAGTCCACCGTCTCCCTGCTGCTGCCGCGGTTCTACGACGTGACGCACGGCGCGGTCCTCGTCGGCGGCCACGACGTGCGCGAACTGACCCTGGACTCGCTGCGCGCGGCCATCGGCCTGGTCCCCGAGGACAGCTTCCTGTTCTCCGACACGGTGCGCGCCAACATCGCGTACGGCCATCCGGCGGCCACCCAGGAGCAGATCGAGACGGCGGCGCGCGCCGCCGAGGCCCACGGCTTCGTCACCGACCTGCCCAACGGATACGACACCATGGTCGGCGAACAGGGCCTCACGCTCTCCGGCGGCCAGCGCCAGCGCATCGCGCTCGCCCGCGCCATCCTCACCGATCCGCGGCTGCTCGTCCTCGACGACGCCACCTCCGCCGTGGACGCCCGCGTGGAGCACGAGATCCACGAGGCGCTGCGGTCCGTCATGGCGGGCCGCACCACCCTTCTCATAGCCCACCGCCGCTCCACTCTCGGCCTCGCCGACCGGATCGCCGTGCTCGACCGCGGCCGGCTCGCCGCCATCGGCACCCATGACGAACTCACCGCCGACTCGCCCCTCTACCGCCGCCTGCTGACCGACCCCGACGAGCTCGGCGACCCCGCGCACAGCCGCCACGCCGACCCCACGTCCGCTCAAGAGAGCGGCGAGCGCACGGTCCGCGACGAGCTGGAGCCGTGTGACCCGGACTTCGACGCCGAGCGGGGCATCACGCCCAGGCTGTGGAGCGGCGAGCGCACGACCCCGGCCGCACGCGACGCCGCCCTGGCCGGCATGCCGGCCACTCCCGACCTGCTCGCCCAGGTCGACGCGCTGCCTCCGGCCACCGACACACCCGACGTCGACGAGGCAGCCGCCACGGCCGCCACCTCCTCGACGGTGTCGTACGGGCTGCGCAGGCTGCTGCGCGGCTTCGGCGCGCCGCTGCTGATCAGCCTGGGCATGGTCGCCGTCGACGCGGGCGTGGGCCTGGCGCTGCCGGTACTGATCCGGCACGGCATCGACGAGGGCGTCAACCGTCTCGCGCTGGGTGCGGTGTGGTCCGCGGCCTCACTCGCGCTGCTCGCCGTCGTCATCCAGTGGGCCGCGCAGACCGGCGAGACCCGGATGACGGGCCGGACCGGCGAACGGATCCTCTACACACTCCGGCTGAAGATCTTCGCCCAGCTCCAGCGCCTCGGGCTCGACTACTACGAGCGCGAGCTCTCCGGTCGCATCATGACCCGGATGACGACCGACATCGACGCGCTCACCTCGTTCCTCCAGACCGGCCTGGTGACCGCGTTCGTCTCCGTCGTCACCTTCTTCGGCATCATGGTCGCGCTGCTGGTCCTCGATGTGCAGCTGGCCCTGGTGGTCTTCGCGACGCTGCCGCCGCTGTTCATCGGCACGTATTTCTTCCGCAAGAAGAGCAAGCAGGCGTACGAACTCGCCCGTGAGCGGGTGGCCGTGGTCAACGCCGACCTCCAGGAGACCGTCGTCGGGCTCCGCATCGTGCAGGCCTTCCGGCGCGAGGAGTCGGGCTCGCAGCGGTACGCCGCGCGCAGCACCTCCTACCGGGCGGCCCGCAGGCGCGGCCAGTTGCTGATCTCCGTGTACTTCCCGTTCGTCCAGCTGCTGTCCTCGGTGGCCGGGGCCGCGGTGCTCATCGTCGGCGCGCACCGCATCGGGGCGGCGACGCTGACGACGGGTGCGCTGGTCGCGTACCTGCTCTACATCGACCTGTTCTTCGCTCCCGTCCAGCAGCTGTCCCAGGTCTTCGACGGATATCAGCAGGCCACCGTCTCGCTCGGCCGCATCCAGGAACTCCTGCGCGAGCCGACGTCGACCGAGGCGGCTGCCGAGCCGCTGGAGGTGGGTGCGCTGCGCGGCGAGATCCGCTTCGAGGACGTGCACTTCGCGTACGGGGCGCAGGCCACCGCTCCGGGGGACGCGAGCCCCGCCGACGCCACCCCGGACACCGCCACCGCCATGTCCGCGACCTCCCGCGACGACGCCGCCCTGCGCGGTATAGCCCTGCACATACCCGCCGGCCAGACCGTCGCCTTCGTCGGCGAGACCGGCGCGGGCAAATCCACACTGGTCAAACTGGTCGCCCGGTACTACGACCCGAGCGGCGGACGTCTGACCGTCGACGGCACCGACGTCCGCGACCTCGATCTGACCGCGTACCGCCGCCGCCTCGGCGTGGTCCCCCAGGAGGCCTACCTCTTCGCGGGCACGGTGCGCGACGCCATCGCCTACGGCCGGCCCGGGGCGAGCGACGCCGAGGTGGAGGCGGCGGCCCGCGCGGTCGGCGCGCACGACATGATCGCCACCCTCGCCGGCGGCTATCTGCACGAGGTCAGCGAGCGTGGGCGCAACCTTTCTGCGGGCCAGCGGCAGCTGATCGCACTGGCCCGTGCCGATCTGGTCGATCCGGCGATACTGCTGCTCGACGAGGCCACCGCCGCCCTTGACCTGGCCACCGAGGCCCAGGTCAACCGCGCCACCGACCGCCTCTCGGGCCGCCGCCCGGCCGCCTTTGCGCCCAGCCTCCCGGACGGTCTCGACTCCGCCGGAAACGAGGCGGCGCCCCTTCCTGCCGCTACCGCTCACCCGCGCACCACCCTGGTCGTCGCCCACCGCCTGACCACGGCCGCCCGCGCCGACCGGGTCGTGGTGCTGGACCACGGCCGCGTCGTGGAGGACGGCAGCCATGACGAACTCGTCACCGCGGACGGTCACTACGCGCGGCTGTGGCGGGCGTTCGTCGGAGAAGAAGCGGACGGGGCGGCCGGTTCCGGCCCGGACTCCGGGACCGGGCTCTGGGACGACGGGACCGGGCACGGCCCCGAGCCCGAGTCGGTGACCGTCTGAAACGACCGGCACCGTCCTCAGGAGGACGGACTAGGAAAGGTGCGGAGATGACCACCACTGTTCCCGGCGGCGCCCTCACGCTCACGGACGGCCTTACGCTCAGCCGGATGGGGTACGGCACCATGCAGCTGACCGGGCCCGGCGTGTTCGGCCCGCCGAAGGACCGCGACCAGGCGCTTGCGGTGCTGCGTGAGGCGGTCGAGCTGGGCGTCACCCACATCGACACCAGCGACTTCTACGGCCCCGCCGTCGTCAACGAACTGATCAAGGAGGCCCTGCACCCCTACCCCGAGGACCTGCGCATCGTCACCAAGGTCGGCGCCCGGCGCGACGAGCAGGGCGGCTGGGTTCCCGCGCTGGCACCGGACGAGCTGCGGGCCCAGGTCCACGACAACCTCAGGCACCTCGGCCTGGAGACCCTGGACGTCGTCAACCTGCGCGTCGGCTCAGCCGAAGGCACCTCCCAGGAGGCCATCGGCGAGCAGTTCACCGCGCTCGCCGAACTCCGCAAGCAGGGCCTGATCCGGCATCTCGGCCTCAGCGGCGTCTCGGCCGCCCAGCTCACCGAGGCCGAGGCCATCGCGCCCGTCGTCACCGTGCAGAACCTGTACAACCTCGCCCAGCGGCAGGACGACGCCCTCGTGGCGCGCTGCGCGGCTGGGCAGATCGCGTTCGCGCCGTTCTTCCCGCTCGGCGGCTTCAGCCCGTTCCAGTCGGAGACGCTCTTCGACGTCGCCGCCCGCCTGGCCGCCTCTCCTCAGCAGGTCGCCCTGGCCTGGCTGCTCCAGCGTTCCCCCACGATCACCGTCATCCCCGGCACCTCCTCCGTCCGCCACCTGCGCGACAACGTCGCCGCGGCCGGCCTGGTCCTGCCGCCGGAAGCCGTCGCGGAACTCGACACCATCGGCCAGTAGCCCCGTCCGCCCGCAGCCGGCTCCAGCCAACCGCGGGCGGACGTTTTGACCGCCGTGGGAACACGTCCCACCGTCTTCAGGTGCGTGGCAGGTCCCGGCGGAGGCGTGCGGGAGGGGGCTCAGGGCTCAGTGGAACGTCGGCGTTCGCGACGTCCGGCCCCACCGCACCCCGCACCCGCACTGACCGCCGTGCGCCGACGTCGCACCGTCAGTACGACAACCCGTACCCGATCGGATAGAGCACCTGCGCAGGGTCGCTCGCGGCCGGCACCACCACCGGCAGCCTGCCCCGCGGGCGAGCCCGGCCCGCGAGCACCCGCACGGCCGCGCGCAGTTCGACATCCGTCCAGGAATACGAGGCCAGCACCGCCTTGGCCGCCGTCAGGAACGCCGCGTCGTACGGGTTGCGGATGGCCAGCGCGATCACCGGCACGCCGGTCGCGGCCAGCGCTGCCACGAGCGCGGGCTGCTTGCTCTTCGCCGTCACGTTGTACGTGCCGACCAGCACCGCGTCCACGTCCGCCGCCGCGGCCACCGCCTGGTCGAGCACGGCCTGGGACGGCTCACCGCCGGACCCGGTGGACAGCGTGGTGGCGCTGAACCCCAGCTCGGTCAGGGCGTTCGCGAGAACGTTGCTCGGCGGCCCCGTCGTCCCCGACGGCGACGCCGGGTCCGCGCTCACCACCAGCACCCGACGGTGGGTGCGCCGCGACAGTGGCAGCACCCGTTCCTCGTTGACCAGCAACGTCGTCGTGTGCTCCGCGATCCGGTCGGCCGCCGCCAGATGCGCCCGAGTGCCGACCGTGCGGTCCACGCCCGCCGAGGTGACATACGGCGCGGTGAACAGGTCCCGGCGTGCCTTCATCCGCAGGATGCGCAGGATCGACTCGTCGAGGCGTTCCTCCGTCAGCTCTCCGCTCTTGACGGCGTCCAGGACGGCGTTCCAGGCGACATCCAGGCTCGGCGGGTTCAGCAGCTGGTCGACGCCCGCCTTCAGCGCCAGCACCGGCACCCGTTCGTCGCCGTACTTCTCGCGCACGCCCGCCATGCCGAGCGAGTCCGTGATGACGACTCCGTCGTAGCCGAGTTCGCCGCGCAGGATGCCCGTGAGGATGGGCACCGACAGGGTGGCCGGGTCGCCGGAGTCGTCGAGCGCGGGCACCATGATGTGCGCGGTCATGATCGAGTCGATGTCCGCCGCGATGGCCGCCTTGAACGGCGGCGCGTCCAGCGTCTGCCACTGCTCGCGGGTGTGCTGGATGATCGGGAAACCGTAGTGGCTGTCGGTCGCGGTGTCCCCGTGCCCGGGGAAGTGCTTGGACGTGCAGGAGATGCCGGCGCTCTGATAGCCCTTCACCTGGGCGGCCACCATCTGGGCCACTGCCTGCGGGTCGGCGCCGAAGGAGCGTACGCCGATGACCGGGTTGGCCGGATTGACGTTGACGTCGGTGTCGGGGGCGTAGTCCTGGCGGATGCCGATCGCGCGCAGCTCGCTACCGCCGATGCGCGCGGCTTCCCGCGCGTCAAAGACCGAGCCGCCCGCGCCGAGCGCCATCGCGCCCGGCATCAGGGTCGCAGGGATACCGACGCGCTCGACGATCCCGTACTCCTGGTCGGTGGCGATCAGCAGCGGCAGCCCGCGCGGCTGCGCGAGTCCGGCCTGCTGGATGCCGTTCGACAGGTCCGCGATCTGGTGCGGGTTTTGCGTGTTGTGCGCCCAGGCGAAGTAGATGATTCCGCCGACGCGGTACTTCTCGATCATCTCGGCGGCCGTGCGGACGCCGATCTCATTGAGGTTGGCGTCGATGTCGGCCTGGTCGGGGTCGGTGGCGGAGGCCCCGTAGACCCGCATGACGAAGACCTGGCCGACCTTCTCCTCCAGGGTCATCCCGGAGATGAGCTGCTTCAGGTCGTCGTCGTCGAGGTGGCGGCTGCCGGACTTGCCGGTGGCGGCTGCGGCGGCGTTTGCGGTGCCGGTGGTGGCGGTGGCCGCCAGGGCGGTTGCGGTGGCAGTGGCGGTGAGCAGGCTGCGTCTGGAGAGGCCGATGCTGCGGTACTGCACGTGCGCTCCTTAGGAAGGAGGGACGGTGACCCGAAAGAACCTGGAACGGTGGTGTGTACGGCGAGCAGGTGTTGAGCGGGAAGTGCGGATACTGAAGGAAACTTCCGTGGATGATCGATAGACCGAAAATAATTTCCAGTCAAGTAGTTGCGCAGTTCTCCGTGGCGGCCGCACTGGCGAGCACATGACGTTTCTCCGGTACCGGGTCACCTGGCCGCGGGGAGCGTTCGCGCTGTGCGTGGGTGAGAAGACGGGGCGACGGGCGCTGGCGCGCGGGGCGGTAGGCCGCCGTGGTTACCGGTTTGCTGGATCGCTGTCGTAATCGCCGCGCGCGCTCTCGACCTTGCCGAGGTTGGTGGTGGCCCATTCGGCGAGGTGGGCGAAGAGCGGAGCGAGGCTCTGGCCCAGGTCGCTGATCTCGTACTCGACGCGCGGCGGGACCTCGGGATAGTAGGTGCGGATGACCAGGCCATCGCGTTCGAGCTGGCGCAGCCGCTGGGTCAGCACCTTCGGCGTGATGGTGGCGATGTGCCGCTGCAACTGCACGAAACGCTGCCGGCCGTGGGCGTGCAGGGTCCACAGGATCGGCGTGGTCCAGCGGCTGAACACGATGTCCACGACGGGGCTGATCGGGCAGGCGTGTTCGGGAGCGGTGAGCGATGCGGGGGCTGCGGCGGAGGTCGGGGTGGAGGCTGGGGTGGAGGTCGCGGCGGGGGCTGCGGCGGAGGTCGTCGCTCGGGGCGCGTGGGCGGTGGTCATACGGGTCCTTCTGGAGCGGTCGGGGGGTGGGTGGCGGGGCGCGGCGGGGCCGGGTGACGGGGGCTCTGGGGTCGAGGGTGAAGGGGATAGTCACTTTCCTCTAGGTACCTACTATATCGGCGGTGTTAGCTTCATCGAGTCGCGGCGCGGTCACTGGACCCTGGGACAACACGGGTTCGGAACGGCCCTTTGACCTGCGGCGTTTCGCTTATTCGCCGGACGAGTTCCGGCACGGTGAAGTGACAGAGGAGCTTTTTATGATCGTAGTGACGGGGGCGACCGGCAACGTCGGCCGAGCACTTGGTAGCCGCACTCGTGGCGGCCGACGAGCAGGTGACGGCGGTGTCCCGCACGGTGACGACCGCCCTGGTGCCGGAGGGCGTACGGCCCCGGCGGGCCGACCTGACCGACCCGGGAAGCCTGCGGCCTGTCTTCGACGGAGCCGACGCGCTGTTCCTGCAGAACACCGGTGCCGGCGCGCACTTGCTGAGCCCACCGGACATCCTCGACGCCGCGAAGGCAGGCGGCGTACAACGAGTCGTCCTGCTCTCCTCCCAGGGAGTCGCGACCCGTCCGGATTCGGACGCGCACGGCGGCACTGGAGGGTCCATCGAGAACGCCGTCCGGGAATCGGGCCTGTCCTGGACCATCCTGCGGCCCGGTGGCTTCGACTCCAACACGTACGCCTGGGCCGATTCGGTGCGCACCAGGCGGACCGTCGCCGCACCGTTCGGCGACGTCGGTCTGCCGGTAATCGACCCGGCGGACATCGCCGAGGTCGGCGCCGCGGCCCTGCGCGAGGAACGCCACGACGGACAGGTCTACGAGCTGACCGGGCCCGCCCTCAGCACGCCTCGGCAACGCGCCCGCGAGATCGGCGAAGCGCTCGGCGAACCGGTCGCCTTCATCGAGCAGACCCGCGACGAGGCCCGTGCGCAGATGCTCACGTTCATGCCCGGTCCCGTGGTCGAGGCCACGCTCGACATCCTCGGCGCCCCCAACCCCGCCGAAGTGCGCATCAGTCCCGCCGTCCAGCAGGTCCTCGGCCGCCCGCCCCGAACCTTCGCGGACTGGATCCAGCGGCATATCGAGGCCTTCCGGTAACCGCTCTTCGGCGGAGGGCTGCCGGTTGCGGCTGGCTGGCTGGCCGGTACGGGGGCGCGGGTGTGGCGGGTGCGGCGGATTACGCGGCGGGTCCGGTGGATCAGGGATGGCTGGTGGGGTGCGGGACGTGGTGTCCGGCTATCTGCGACCAGTGGGCCTGGAGGGTGCGCACCGACTCCGCGATGGCGGGGCGACGGGTGGAGTTCGCCCGCCACAGTGCGTACAGCCTGCGCACGGGCATCGGGTCGAGCGGCACCGCGACGACCTCCCGGGGCAGCGGCCCGCGCCCGAGGCGGGGTATCACGGCGACACCGAGCCCGGCTGCGACGAGGGCGATCAGCGTGGGGTTCTCCTCCGCCTGGTGCACGATGTCCGGTTCGCAGCCCACCGTGCGCAGCGTCCTCACCAGCCAGTCGTGGCAGACCCGGCCTGGCGGCTGGCAGATCCAACGCTCCTGCGTCAGCTCCTCGCGCCGGACGCGGTCGCGCCGCGCGAACGGGTGCTGCCGTGGCACCACGAGATCGCACACATCATCGCCGATGACGGCCTGTGCGACCCCGCGCGGCGCGGGCAACGGTGCGATGTCCCAGTCATGGACGACGGCCAGGTCGACGCCGCCCTTGGCCACCAGGTCCACGGACAGGTCCGGATCGACCTCGGTCAGCCGGGTGTCGAGCGACGGGTGGCAGGCTGCTAGGTCGGCCAGCACACCGGGCAGCAGCCCGCGGGCCGCCGACGCGAAGGCGGCGAGGCGAAGGCGGCCCGTGGGCCGTCCGCGCCGTTCCTCCAGATCGCTCTCGGCGCGCTCCACGATCGCCAGCAACTGCGCGGCCGTGCCCACCAGCTGCTGCGCCTCGTCGGTCAACCGGATGCCGCGGCCCTGCCGCTCCAGCAGCACCGTCCGGGTCTCCCGCTCCAGCTTGGCGATCTGCTGGGACACCGCGGAAGGGGTGTAGCCGAGAGCCGACGCGGCGGCGCCCACCGTGCCGTGCACGGACACGGCATGCAACGCCCGCAGCCGCCCAAGGTCCAGCATGGCCCTCCTCCTTGTATCCGGGCGCCTCGCGCAAAGAGATGTGCGGGCGCGCAGGTACGGGCGCACGGGTACGGGCACGAGGCGCGGCATAGTCAGTTTGTGAAGCGTTGCTTCATTCAATCATGCAGAAGTCATCGCTAGTGCTGAATAATTGCGGACGGCATGCTCGCGGTATGCGCACCTTTCACCCCGCATCCTCCGTTGTCGCCGCCCCCGGTGGCCCGAGCTCCGCCGGTTCTCCGTCCGCTCCGGCGTCCGGTCGGCTCCGCCTTCCGCATGTGCTGCTCGCCGTCCTGGTCGCCGCCGTGTGGGGCGTCAACTTCGTCGTCATCGACATCGGGCTGGACGAGTTCCCGCCGTTGCTCTTCTCCGCGCTGCGGTTCGCCGCGGCGGCGCTGCCCGCCGTCTTCTTCGTCGGCCCGCCCAAGGTCGCCTGGAAGTGGATCGTCGCCGTCGGCCTGGTGCTCGGGGTGGCCAAGTTCGGGCTGCTCTTCACCGGGATGGACCGCGGCATGCCCGCCGGTCTGTCCTCGCTGGTGCTCCAGATCCAGGCGGTCTTCACGGCGCTCCTGGCCAGCCTGGCCCTCGGCGAACGGCCTGGCCGTATACGGGTGGCGGGCATGGTGATCGCGCTTGCCGGCGTCGCGCTGGCCGCCGTTGACGAAGGTTCGAGAGGACCGATGTCCGCCTTCGCCCTGGTCATCGGTGCCGCCGCCTGCTGGGGCGTCTCCAACGTCCTCACCCGCAAGGCCGCCCCGCCCGACGCGCTGAATTTCATGGTGTGGGTCAGCACCGTCCCCGTTCTGCCGCTGCTTGTGCTCTCCCTTCTCGCCGAGGGCCCCGCCACCGACCTGGCGGCGCTGCACTCCCTGAACTGGACCGGCGTAGGCGTCATCCTCTACGTCGCGTGGATCACGACGATCTTCGGCTTCGGCGCCTGGGGATGGCTGCTGCGTACCCATCCCGCGTCCACCGTCGCTCCCTTCTCTTTGCTGGTCCCGGTCTTCGGCATGTCGTCGGCGGCACTGCTGCTGAACGAGTCGATCAGCGGGCTGCGCTGGTGCGCGGTGGCACTGCTGGCGGGCGGTGTGGCCCTGACCTCGCTGGCGCCTCAGCGTCCGGCGGCGCCATCCGGGTCTCGGGAATCGGCCGTGCCACCACACTCAACGAGCCCGATGAACTCTCTTGCTGAGTCACCATCCCTTGCGGTCCGTACCATGCTCGAATGTCCCACCACCGTCCCGCCGGACCCGGCGGGGCACGACGGAGAGGGCGTGAAGCGATGACGCTGCGATCATCCCGACGGGTTACCCGAGGGGCACTCGTCCTGGCCGGGACAGCCATGGCTCTGCTGGCCGCTGTAACACCCGCCCTGGCGACGAGCTCGTCCACGGTATTCACCGGCGGCGGACGAGGCCTGACGGCCGACGTCGCGATCCAGGGTGCGATCGATGACGCCGAAGTCTCGGCGAGCAGTGAGGGACTGTACGACTGCGCGCTCGTCGGTGACCCGCAGGTGTTCGAAGTCTTCGACGACCCGATCTTCGGCCACGTCTTCTACGCCCAGGTCGACATGGCCTGCGACTAGGGTCTTTCGTTGCCCAGGCCGCCCCGGACAGGGCCGTCCTGGCGAGTCCCTGGCCGCTCACCGGTCGTACTTCTTGGCGGCCACCCTTACGCGGGTGCGCCGGGCCGGACCAGGGCCGTCAGGTGGCTGACGGCTGGGGCGGGTGTCTTACGCCGCGTCGTTCAGCAGGCGTGCCAAGTGCTCCCGGCCGGCGCTGAGCAGCGGAGGAAGCGGGGCCGCCGCCTCGTACCAGCGCTTCTCGTACTCCCAGCAGAGCCAGCCGTCCCAACCCGCCCGGCTGAGCAGGTCCACGCACTCGGCGAGCGGGAGGACACCGGCACCCAGCGGCAGCGGGGTGGTGTCCTCGGCCGAGGCGATGTCCTTGACCTGGACATACCCGAGGTGCGGCGAGAGCGCGGCATAGCTCTCCTGGGGCTGCTCGCCGCCGAGCCAGGTGTGCATCACGTCCCACAGCGAGCCCACTTGGCCGTGCCCGACCTTGCCCAGGACGCGGATGGCGGCGGCGCCTGTGCGGTGCGAGTCATGGGTCTCCAGCAGGATCCGCACCCCGCATTCGGTGGCGTACTCGGCAGCCGTCGCGAGGCGTCGGGCAGCCGTGGCGTCGGCCTGCTCGGGGCTCTGTTCGGTGCCGCCACCGGGGAAGACGCGGATGAACGGGGCGCCGAGATCGCGTGCCAGCTCCAGCAGGTCCCGGATCTGGGCCAGTACGGGATCGTCGTCGCCCGGCGCGGCCACCCGTGCGTACCCGGCGACGCCCACGATCTCGATACCGCGCTCCGCGAACCGCGCGGCCACCCCGGACCGCTCGTCCTTGCCGATGCCGGGGTGCACCGGTTCCTCGGGGTGGGCGCGGAGTTCGACACCGTGGAAGCGGTGTTCGGCCGCGAGTGACACCACGTCGGGGATGGGCAGTCCGGGTACGCCGAGAGTGGAGAACGCCAGCTTCATGGCCCGGACCCTATCTGCCGCACCCAGGTATGCGGGTCATCTCCGCGCCGGATCCGCCTTCTTCGTCCCGTAGCGGCAGGTGCCAGTCCTGCCCGACCAGGTCGGCGCCGAACGAGTGGTGCGGCTGCTCGGCGGTCAGGGTGAAGCCGTGGCGCTGGTAGAGGGCGCGGGCGGCGATCAGAATGTCGTTCGTCCACAGGACCATGTCCTCGTAGCCTGCCTCCCGGGCGAAGTCGATGCAGGTGCCGACCAGTCGGTCACCGATGCCGAGGCCGCGCGCTTGCGGCTCGACGAGCAGCAGGCGCAGTCGGGCGGTGCGGGGCGAGGGCCGGCCGGGGCGGTCGCCATCGCTCGCGCTGGGCTCGGCGCGGGAGCCCTCGCTGTCGCCGTCTTTGGCGTCATGGTCGTCGCGTACGCACATCACGCAGCCCACCGGGCGGTCGTCGAGCTCCGCTATCCACACCTGCTCCAGACGTGGGTCGTGGTGCTGGGCGAAGTCGGCGACGATACGGGCGACCAGGGCTTCGTACTCCTCGTTCCACCCGTACTCCGATGCGTAGAGGGCGGCATTGCGCTGGATCACCCAGCCGAGCTCGCCGGGTCCCGGAGCGCGCAGCCGGACCTGTGCGCGGCGCGGTGGATGGTCCTCGGATAGCGGCGGGCCCTCGGACAGGATGTCGTGGATGGTGTGCATGGCCGCGGTGAGCCGGGGGCGGTCGCGTCCTTGGACGGTGGCCAGCAGGGCGCCGACGCTGTCCCGGGAGCGCTCGTCCAGCAGCTCGGCGGTGCCGCGGCCACGGCCGGTCAGGGTGATGCTCTGACGCCGGGGATCACGTTCGGACGGGGCGCGCTCGACGAGCTCGTCCTTCTCGAACTTGGCCAGCAGACGGCTCAGGTAGCCCGCGTCCAGGGAGAGCTCGCTTCGGAGGTCGGCGGCGTCGGTGCGGGGGGCGTGGGCGAGCTCGTAGAGAACTCGGGCCTCGGTGAGGGTGTAGGGGACGTAGCAGATGGCGGCTGTAGCCGAGTGCCCCAATGAGGTTGGTGTAGAAGCGGTTGAAGGCGCGGATCTCGTCGATCGGTCGGGCGGGAGACTCGTGGTCGCCTTGAGTGCCAGTGCCAGTGCCAGTGCCAGTGCCAGTGCCAGTGCCAGTGCCCGCATCGGCACCGGCATCGTGGTTGGACGAGGTGGTGCTGGGGGCCGGGTCGTCGTCGGGGGATGGCGGGCCGGAGTCTGCGGAGCCGGGGAGACGGGTGGCTTCCGGCGGACGGGTGGGGCGGGTGGGGTGGGTCTTCTTGCTTGGCATGGCGGCCCCCTCGCGGTCGATCCCAGTCATCTTTGACTGAGTCAAAGGTACGCCCACCCGCTCGCCCACCGGAAGCCCGACCGACCCTGAAGAGACCCCCATCCGACCCTGAGAAGGATCACAGGGGCGCAGGGGCGCGGCGCACGGCGCGCGGGATCGCGGGATTACGGAGCCCCCAAATTACGGAGCCCGTGATCGCGAAGCCCGGGATCAAGAGTTCGCAGACCAACTGCGGTTGCACGCCACCGTCCGCTGACGCCCCGTCATCACCGTGCGTCCAACCCCGCTGTCCGCCCCCCGTCGCCTCCGAAGCCTCGGTGGTCTCGCCCAATGGCCTCATCTGCCTCTACCATGGCGCCGGTACTCCTGTACTCCCGTAACTCCCGTGCTCCCCGTCGGTATCCGCCCGTCAGTCCGACGCCGCGCCCGTACCTCAGTCGGCCCCCGGCCCGCTACCCGCGCCACCCGGGAGCTGTTACCTCTCGTCACCCCATCCTCCGTGGTCCAGCGCCGAGCAAGTCCCGGCCCGGCGACAACGATGTCCGGATGCTGCGGTCGGGTCAGGTCAACTGTCTGCCAGATATTGCTCTCCCGTTCACCGCTTGTTGCCGACGTGTCTCATCTCCGCCGGGAAAGTGGAGCCGGCTCTTCCAGGGATCGCCGGCTATCCGCGCCGAGACACCGCAAGGAACCCCTCATCGTCCGTCAGAACGCGTCAGAAGCAGGTCGGGACCTGAGGGGCCACTCGTCAGTAGGGCTTGAGAAGGGAAGATCATGGCCGAATTGACTCGACGAAGACTCCTTGGATCGACGGCAGGCGCGCTGGGCGGCGCGGCGGCCCTCTCGCTGTTGCCGCCGAGCGTGCAGAAGGCCGTCGCCGCGGGCCCGCCGCGCCACGGCTCGTTGCGCGACGTCGAGCACGTCGTGATGCTGATGCAGGAGAACCGTTCGTTCGACCACTACTTCGGCACGCTCTCCGGCGTGCGCGGCTTCGGCGACCCCGACGCGCTGACGCCAGTCCGACGGGCGCTCGGTGTTCCACCAGCCCGACGAGGTCAACCCGGACGGCTACCTGCTGCCGTTCCACCTGGACACGCACAGCACCAGCGCCCAGGCCATCCCGTCCACCAGCCACGCCTAGGCCGTCCAGCACGCAGGCGTGGAACGGCGGCAAGATGGACCAGTGGCTGCCCGCGCACCGCAAGGCCGACGGCGCGAACGGCCCGTACGTCATGGGCTACTACACCCGCGACGACATCCCGTTCCAGTTCGCCCTCGCGGAGACCTTCACCATCTGCGACAACTACTTCTGCTCGGTCATGGGCCCGACCTGGCCGAACCGCCTGTACTGGATGACCGGCACGATCGACCCGGGCGGCACCCAGGGCGGCCCGATCATCAGCAACAGCGTCGCCCAGCCCGTACCGGTGGACCACCTACGCGGAGCGGCTGCAGGCGGCCGGCATCAGCTGGAAGGTGTACCAGCAGGACGACGACTACGGCTGCAACATGCTGAAGAACTTCCAGAACTTCAGAGACGCGCAGCCCGGGTCCGACCTGTACGAACGCGGTATGCGCCCGCAGGCCGAGGGCACCTTCGAGGACGACGCCCGCAACGACCGGCTGCCGACCATCTCCTGGATCATCCCCACCAGCTACGCAGTCCGAGCACCCCGACTACCTACCCGCCGCCGGCGCGGACTTCGTCGCGCAGAAGATCGAGGCCATCGCCTCCAACCCGGAGGTCTGGGCGAAGACCGCGTTCATCCTGAACTACGACGAGAACGACGGCCTCTTCGACCACGTCGCGCCGCCCACCGCACCCGCCGGGACGGCCGACGAGTACGTCGAGCGGCCTGCCGATCGGCGGCGGTTTCCGGGTGCCCTGCATCATCGTCTCGCCGTGGACGGTCGGCGGCTGGGTGGCGAGCGAGGCCTTCGACCACACCTCCGTACTCCAGTTCCTGGAGAAGTTCACCGGAGTCGAGGAGCCGAACATCACCGACTGGCGACGCAGCACCTTCGGCGATCTGACGTCCGCGTTCCGCTTCACCGGCGCCGGGTCGCGGCCACCGCGGCTGCCGAGCAACACGGCCGAGCAGCTGGAGCAGGCCAAGGAGGACGTGGCGACGCTGCCGAAGCCTCAGCTGCCGACGACGGATCAGTCCATGCCCGGCCAGGAGCGCGGCCGGCGGCCCCACACGGGACATCAGGGTCCGCATGGTCCGCGGTAACACGCCTGACCAACCAGTGCCCGCCCGGCCCCGTAGCTGACCGCAGGGCCGAGCCTCGCAGCCCCCGGCCCGGGACGCCCTCGCCCGGCGCCCGAGGGTGACGCGTACCGCCGGGACCGGCCCGCCGACCCGCCGGCGCCTCCGTATGGCCTACACGGTCCACGGCCCCGTGCTCGCACATCCGCGCCGTGCGGGCCCTGCCACCGCGTCGCGTTGCACCCGCGAAGAACGCGTCAAGGCACGCCACGCCCCCGTCAAGAAGCCGCGAAGAACCCGGGGAGCGCGGTGTCCGGGCGTTTACTGAGGGATGTGACCGGGACGGGAGTGATCAAGCGCCTGATCGTGGGGCGCCCACTGAGCAACGACCGGCTGGGGAACAGCTGCTGCCCAAGCGCATCGCGCTGCCGGTCTTCGCCAGTGACCCGTTGTCGTCGGTGGCCTACGCGACGCAGGAGATCCTGCTCGTGCTGACGCTCGGCGGTCTGGCCTACCTGCACCTGGCGCCCTGGGTGGCGGCGGCCGTGGTGGTGCTGCTGGCGGTGGTGGTGCTCTCGTACCGGCAGGTGGTGCGGGCCTACCCGTCCGGCGGCGGCTCCTATGAGGTGGCCTCCCGGAACCTGGGCCCGTCGGCCGGGCTCGTGGTGGCCGCCGCGCTGATGGTCGACTACGTCATGACGGTGGCGGTCTCGGTGGCCGCGGGAGTCGACAACATCATCTCCGCGCTGCCGGCCCTGAACGCGTACCGGGTCCTGGTCAACTCCTGGGTTCGTGGTGCTGCTGGCCGCGATGAACCTGCGCGGAATGCGCGCAGTCCGGGCGGCTCTTCGCGGTGCCGACCTACCTGTTCATCGCCGGAGTGCTGGCGATGATCGTCACGCGGGCTGCTGGAGACTGCTTTCGGCCATCCGCCGGTGGCCGAGAGTGCCGGGTGGCAGGTACGCCCCGAGCCGGGCGGCAGCGGGCTTGACCGGGGCTCGCGCTGATGCTGCTCACCCTGCGGGCGTTCTCCTCCGGCTGCACGGCGCTGACCGGCGCGGAGGCGATCTCCAACGGGGTGCCGGCGTTCCGGCCGCCGAAGGCGCGCAACGCCGCCCAGACGATGGCGGTGATGGGCGGCCTGTCGATCGCATGTTCGCCGGGATCACTGCGCTGGCCTCTGATCACGCATGTGCACTATACCGAGGACGCCTGCCAGCCTGGTCGGCTTCCCCGGCAACTGCGCGACCGGTAGCGCAGCGCACGGTCATCGCCCAGCTCGCCGCGGCGGTGTTCGGCGGCAGCCACTCGCCGATGTTCTTCTACATCCAGGCCGCCACCGCGCTGATCCTGATCCTGGCCGCCAACACCGCCTTCAACGGCTTCCCGCTGCTGGGCGCGATCCTCGCCCAGCACCGCTACCTGCCCCGGCAGCTGCACACCCGCGGCGACCGGCTGGCGTACTCCAACGGCATCGTGCTGCTGGCCGTGGTCGCCGTCGGCCTGATCTACGCCTTCGACGGGTCGGTGACCCGGTCTGATCCAGCTCTACATCCTGGGCGTGTTCACCTCCTTCACCCTCTCCCAGACCGGCATGGTCCGGCACTGGAACCAGGAGCTCGGCGGGTCTTACCAGCCGCGTGAACGACGCCGGCGCATCCACGCTCGCGGGCCATCAACGCCATCGGCGCCTGCCTGACCGCGCTGGTGCTGGTGGTGGTGCTGATCACCAAGTTCACCCACGGCGCGTATCTCGTCGTCATCGCCATGCCGGTGCTCTTCGTGATGATGCGCGCCATCCGCCGCCACTACGACCGGGTGGCGCGCGAACTGCGGCCGAAGCCGGGCGGCATGGTGCTGCCCAGCCGGGTCCACGCCGTGGTCCTGGTCTCCCAGCTGCACCGCCCCGACCCTGCGCGCGCTCGGCTACGCGAAGGCCACCAGCCCGACACGCTCACCGCGCTCACCGTCCAGATGGGCCGGAGGACGATGACGCGGTGCGACGCTGCAGGCCGAGTGGGACGAGCGGGAGATCCCCGTTCCGCTGACGGTGTTGGACTCCCCGTACCGGGACATCACCGGCTCGGCGCTGGAGTACATCGCCCGCCTGCACCATGCGAGCACCCCGAGGACCTGATCGCGGTGTACATCCCCGAGTACGTGGTCGGCCACTGGTGGGAGACGTTGCTGCACAACCAGTCCGCGCTGCGTCTGAAGGCCCGGCTGCTGTTCCAGCGCGGGGTGATGGTCACCAGCGTGCCGTGGCAGCTGGAGCCGGACACGGGCGGGCAGACGCACCAGGGCAGGCCATCGGTTGACGGGCACACCGACGACCAGGGGTTCACGTCCGCCGCGGCGGCCGGCCGTTCCTCTGGTGCCCACGCCATGGACGCCACCAGGGGCGCACCGCACCGTGACGGTCGCGGTGGGCACTCGGGCAGTACGCGTAGCGTCGGTTAACGTGATGATCGCGAAAGGCCGCCCCGCACCGCGGCACGGTGAATCCGCACGCGACGCCGTCCCAGGGCGCTTCGCGGGCAGCCGCCGCCCCTGGTGGCTCCTCCTCGCCACCGCCGCGGGCCTGGTGGCCCTGACCGCCGTCCTCGTCCCGGTACGCGACGGCCTGTCCCTGGCGGGCGTGACCCTCGTCTACCTCGCCGCGGTGGTCATCATCGCCGCGGCCAACGGCGTATGGCTCGCCCTGCCGAGCGCCATCGTCTCGGCAGGACTGGTCAACTTCTTCTTCGTCCCGCCGTACCACACCCTGGACGTGGCCAACCGAGACCTGCTCATCACCCTGGCCGTCTACGGGATGCTCGCGGTCGTCGTCAGTGTCGCGGTGCACATGATCGGCCGTTGGCGCGCCGCCGCGCTGCGCAGTGGCATAGAGGCCGCACTCCTGGCCAAGATCAGCGAGGCCCCGCTGCAAGGACGCCCGCTGACCACTGTCCTCGACCACGTCCGGGAGACCTTCGGCATGACCGGAGCCGCGCTGCTGGAGCGCTGCGACAGCGCGGACGGTACGGACGGGGCGAACGTGACGGATGTGACGGACGTGGCGGACGAAGACCGTGTCCCTGGTGAACGCACCACCCCTGGTGAACGCATCACCCCAGGTGAACGTATTGCCTCAGGTGACCGATCTCGCGCCGCCGAACGCGTCGTGGCCGCCGTCGGCAAGGACGTCTCGTCCCACCCGGTGCTGTCCGCGTCGGCGGGCGACGGGCTGCGGCTGGTCGCGGACGGACCCCATGTCTTCGCCCCCGACCAGCACCTGTTGGGCCGGCTCGCCGTCGCCGCAGCGCGTGCCCTGGAGGCCGAACGCCTCACCGCGCAGGCGGCCCGGGCCCGCGAGCTCGCCGAGATCGACAAGGTGCGTGCCGCGCTGCTGGCCGCGGTCGGGCACGATCTGCGTACGCCGCTGGCCGGGATCAAGGCGAGCGTGTCCAGCCTGCGCGAACCGGGGCTCGGCCTCACCGAGGCGCAGCGGACCGAACTGCTCGCCAACGTCGACGCCTCCGCCGACAAGATGAGTGACCTGGTGGAGAACCTGCTCGCCCTGAGCCGTCTGCAGGCCGGTGCCCTGAGTGTGCATCCGCGCCCCGTCGCCCTGGACGAGGTGGTCGCCATCGCCCTGCTCCAGACCCCCGCACCGCCCGGGCGCGTCGAGGAGCCCCCGGAGGTCGACATCGCCGACGACCTGCCGGCCGTCTGGGCCGACCCGGGCCTCCTGGAACGCGTCATCGCCAACCTGGTCGCCAACGCCCTGCGGGTCGCGCCGTCCGGCCGTCCTGTGCGGCTGCACGCCCGCAGTGCCGATACGGAGCTGAAACTGCAGATCATCGACCACGGGCCCGGCATCCCGGCCGCCGACCGCGACCGGATCTTCGCGCCGTTCCAGCGCCTGGACGACCAGAGCACGCACGGGCTCGGCCTCGGCCTTGCCATCGCACGCGGTTTCACCGAAGCGATGAACGGCACCCTGACCCCCACCGACACCCCCGGCGGAGGCCTGACCATGACACTCACTCTCCCGGCGGCGCCATGACCCGCATCCTTGTCGTCGACGACGACGTGCACCTGGTCAGAGCCTTGACCATCGCGCTGACCGCACGTGGCTACACCACCGCCACGGCGGCCGACGCGCCCACCGCGCTCGCCGCCGCCGCGACAACGCCGCCCGACCTGGCCGTGATCGACCTGGGGCTGCCGGGCTTCGACGGCATCGAGGTGATCGAGAGCCTGCGAGGCTGGTCGACCGTGCCCATCATCGTGCTCTCCGCACGGCACGACGAGACCGCGAAGATCAACGCTCTGGACGTCGGCGCCGACGACTACATCACCAAACCCTTCGGCATGGGCGAGCTGCTGGCCCGTATCCGCGCCGCACTGCGCCGCGCGGTGCCCGCCGATGACCAGCCCGTGGTCAGTACCGCCGCGTTCACCGTGGATCTGGCGGCCAAGCGGGTCACGACCGCGGCGGGGGAGACGCGGCTGACGCCGACCGAGTGGCATCTGCTGGAGATCCTGGTCCGCCACCCGGAGAAGCTGATCACGCAGCGGCAGCTGCTCCAGGAGGTGTGGGGGCCGCGGTACGAGACGGAGACCAACTACCTCCGGGTCCACCTGGCGAATCTGCGGCGGAAGCTGGAGCCCGAGCCGGCCCGGCCCCGGTATCTGATCACCGAGCCCGGGATCGGCTACCGGTTCACTCCGGATCCGCCCAACGGGCCGGGGGCACCGGGGTGAACGCCGCCGGGTGAACGCCTCCAGAGTGAACGATTCCGCGCGTGCATCCTGGGTGCTCCTTCCGGCATCCCCGGCCCCGTATCGCCGTCCGTGCCGCTCGGGCCGCGTCCGCACTCGTCAGGCGTCGGACGGGCCCTGTTTCCGCGCGGCGCCCGTGGACCCACGCACCATCAGCTCGCCCTGTACCGTCGCGATTCCGCCAGGCGGCGGATCTTCCCGGGCCATGGCGATACGGCCCGCGCGGGCGCCGGCGTTCTGCAGCGGGAGGCGAACGGTCGTCAGCGCGGGGACCGCGTCCATGCTGAAGGGGAGGTCGTCGAAGCCGGCCACCGAGACATCGGTGGGGATGCGCAGGCCGCGATCGCGCAGGGCGGCGCAGGCACCCAGTGCGACGGTGTCGTTGGCGGCGACCACGGCCGTCAGAGCGGGTTCCCTGCGGAGGAGTTCCAAGGTCGCGTCGTAGCCGGAGCGACGGTCGTAGGGGCCGTGCAGGGTCAGGTGCGGGTCGTCCGGGAGGTTGTGGGCGGCCAGGGCGGCGCGGTGGCCCTCCAGGCGGTGCCGGGTCGTGGTGCGCTCCTCGGGGCCCGCGATGTAGGCGATCCTGCGGTGGCCCAGGGCCAGCAGGTGCTGGGTGAGCTGGGCGCCGCCGCCGCGGTTGTCGAAGGTGAGGGCGATCGCGCCGGTCTCGGGCACCGGCGGGCGCCCGCAGAGCACCACCCGGGTGCCCGCGTCGCTGAGCCGCTGGAGTTTGGCGGCCATCGCGTCGGCGTGCGCCGGATTCTCCACGGCGCCGCCGGTGAGCACCACGGCCGCGGCGCGCTGGCGCTGCAACAGGGTCAGATAGGTCAGCTCGCGCTCGGGAGAGCCGCCGGTGTTGCACACCACCGCGAGCCGTTCCCCGCCCGCGCGTCCTCCGGGGCCGCCGATCTCGGTCTGCACGGCTCCGGCCATGATGCCGAAGAACGGGTCGGCGATGTCGTTCACCAGGATGCCGACCAGATCCGAGGTGGCGGCAGCAAGCGCACTCGCCGGACCGTTCAGGACATAGTCCAGTTCGTCCACGGCGCGCAGCACCCGTTCACGCGTGGTGGCGGCGACCGGGTAGTTGCCGTTCAGCACGCGCGAGACAGTGGCGGGGGAGACCTGGGCACGGGCCGCCACATCCGCAAGAGTCACGGTCATCTCGTCGTCCTCCAGTGCTGCCCGGCCGGGGGGTCGTGGGAAGTACGGCCCGACCGGTCCTTCAGATGATGCCGGGCCGAAGTCGTCCGACCGGTGTTGCCGATCAGGTGTTGCCCGATCCGCTGTGCAGAGGCTAGCTTCTCCTCGTATAGAAAGCGCTTGCTATCCCTGCTGGGTCAAGAGCCCGTCCTCATGACGTGTGTCCGATGACCCGATGATCAGGACCCGCCGGCCGGAACCGGCCACGGCGGCCTGGGCGAACGGAAGGACACTCGTGACACGCAAGACGGTGCGTATCGCCATGAACGGCGTCACCGGGCGGATGGGCTACCGCCAGCATCTGGTCCGCTCGCTTCTCGCCTTGCGCGAGGAGGGCGGTCTCGACCTCGGTGACGGCACGGTGCTGTGGCCCGAACCGGTGCTGGTCGGCCGCCGTGAGCACGCTCTCAAGGCGATCGCCGAAAAGCACTCACTGGAGCACTGGTCCACGGACCTGGACGCGGTCCTCGCGGACGACTCCATCGACATCTACTTCGACGCCCAGGTGACCGCGGCCCGCGAAGCCGCCCTCAAGAAGGCGATCGCCGCCCGCAAGCACATCTACACCGAGAAGCCGACCGCGACGAATCTCGCCGACGCCCTGGAGATGGCCCGCCTCGCGGAGGTCGCCGGCATCAGGCACGGTGTCGTCCAGGACAAGCTGTTCCTGCCGGGCCTGCTCAAGTTGAAGCGGCTCATCGACGGCGGCTTCTTCGGCCGGATCCTTTCGGTGCGCGGTGAGTTCGGCTACTGGGTCTTCGAGGGCGACTGGCAGGAGGCGCAGCGTCCGTCGTGGAACTACCGCGCACAGGACGGCGGCGGCATCGTCACCGACATGTTCCCGCACTGGGAGTACGTGATGAACGAGCTCTTCGGACGGGTACGCACCGTCCAGGCGCTCGCCGCCACCCACCTGCCGCGCCGCTGGGACGAACAGGGCGAGTCCTACGAGGCGACGGCCGACGACGCGGCGTACGGGATCTTCGAGCTGGAGGGCGGCATCGTCGCCCAGATCAACTCCTCCTGGGCGGTGCGGGTGGGCCGTGACGAACTCGTCGAGTTCCAGGTCGACGGCACCGAGGGCTCGGCCGTCGCGGGCCTGCGCAACTGCCGTGTGCAGCACCGCAGCGCCACCCCGAAGCCGGTCTGGAACCCGGACCTGCCCGCCGCCTACGCCTTCCGCGAGCAATGGCAGGAGGTCCCCGACAACACGGTCTTCGAGAACGGCTTCAAGGCGCAGTGGGAGCTCTTCTTGAGGCATGTCTACGCGGACGAGCCGTACCACTGGGACCTGCTCGCCGGAGCGCGCGGTGTCCAGCTGGCCGAGCTGGGCCTGAAATCGGCCGCCGAGGGCCGCAGGCTCGCCGTACCGGAACTGTCCCTGGACCTGCCGGAGAGCGCACAGTGACCCTTCTGCTGCCCGACGCGCGCGGCACCCTGCGCCCCTACACGCCGCGCACCGAACCCCTCGTCACGCAGGCGGACACCGCCCCTCTCGCCTCCCGTACCGTCCTCGCCGCCGCGCATGTCGTCGCCGACCCGTTCGCGGACGTCTCCCCGGACTCCCCGGCGGCCGTCGACTGGGACGCGACGCTCGCCTTCCGGCGCCACCTGTGGTCGCACGGCCTGGGCGTCGCCGAGGCCATGGACACTGCCCAGCGCGGCATGGGCCTGGACTGGGCGTGCGCCGCGGAGCTGATCCGCCGTTCGGCGGCCGAGGCACGTGCGACGGGCGGCCATGTCGCCTGCGGCGTGGGCACCGACCAGCTCACCGGGCCCGCGGATCTCGCCGCGGTGCGCGCCGCCTACGAGGAGCAGCTCGCGCTCGTCGAGGAGAGCGGCGCGCAGGCGATCGTGATGGCCTCCCGCGCCCTCGCGGCGGCGGCCCGCGGCCCCGAGGACTACCTCGACGTATACGGGCATCTGCTGCGCCAGGCCACCGAGCCGGTGATCCTGCACTGGCTCGGGCCGATGTTCGACCCCGCCCTGGAGGGCTACTGGGGCAGCGCCGACCTGGATGTCGCCACGGACACCTTCCTGGACGTCATCGCCGCCCACCCGGACAAGGTCGACGGTGTCAAGATCTCGCTCCTGGACGCCGGGCGCGAAATCGCTCTGCGCCGGCGTCTGCCGGACGGAGTGCGCTGCTACACGGGTGACGACTTCAACTACCCGGAGCTGATCGAGGGCGACGCCCGTGGCTTCAGCCACGCCCTGCTCGGCATCTTCGACCCGCTGGGCCCGCTGGCCGCCCAGGCGGTGCGGGTCCTGGACACCGGCGACACCAAGAGCTTCAGGGCACTGCTCGATCCCACCGTCGAGCTCTCCCGCCACCTCTTCCAGGCGCCCACCCGCTTCTACAAGACAGGAGTGGTCTTCCTGGCCTGGCTCGCGGGCCACCAGAACCACTTCGCGATGGTGGGCGGTCACCAGTCGGCCCGCTCGCTGCCGCACTTCACCCGCGCCTACAAACTCGCCGACACCCTGGGGCTTCTTCCCGACTCCGCGCTCGCCGAGTCGCGCATGGCGGCCCTGCTCAGCGTCTACGGAGTCGGCTGGTGATCCGCGCTCGCCAGGAGAGCGCCGCCCACCAGGGGAGCCGTCCGGCCATCACTCGTCAGGGAGCCGCCCAGTGACCGCCAAGACCGTCATCCCCGAGGATGACGAGAACAACGCCCGGGCAGGCGCGGACGCCGCCGCCCTCGCCGATTTCAGCATCAACCAGATGACAGTGAAGCAGCTGTCGCTGCCCGCGCTGACCGACGCCTGTACGGAGCTCGGCGTGCGCAACGTCGGCCTGTGGCGGGAGCCCGTGCAGGCCTACGGGCTGCAGGCCGCGGCCAAGCTGATGCGGGACGCTGGGCTGACCGTCACCACCCTCTGCCGGGGCGGCTTCCTCACCGCCATCGAGCCCACGGCGCGGACGGCGGCGATCGACGACAACAGGGCCGCGATCGACGAGGCAGCCACCCTGGGCACCCGGGTCCTGGTGCTGGTCTTGGGCGGCCTGCCGCCCGGCAGCCAGGACCTGCACGGCGCGCGCGAACGCATCGCGGACGCCCTCGTCGAACTCGCCCCCTACGCCGCCGAGCGCGGCGTGCGGCTCGCGATCGAACCCCTGCATCCCATGTTCGCCTCCGACCGCTGTGTCGTCTCCACCCTCACCCAGGCGCTCGACCTCGCCGAACGCTTCCCGGCCGAGCAGGTCGGCGTCTGCGTGGACACCTACCACATCTGGTGGGACGACCGGGCTCCCGAAGAGATCGCCAGGGCCGGCCGCGGCGGCCGGATCTGCAGCTTCCAGCTGGCCGACTGGACCACCCCGCTGCCCGAAGGCGTCCTCAACGGCCGCGGTCAGATCGGCGACGGTGCCGTGGACATGCTCCAGTGGCGCGCCCTTGTGGCGGCCACGGGCTACGACGACCCGATCGAGGTGGAGATCTTCAACGACGGCCTCTGGGCGCGCGACGGCCGTGACGTCCTCAAGGAGACCACGGAGCGTTACCTCCGGCATGCCGTCCCGCACGACGCGTAGTCCCCAAAAAGTCTCCGAAAAAACTCCGTCCCGCAGAGCAACCCTGCGGGCCTTCGAGTCGTCGTACCTGGCATCGGAACATCCGGGGCGGGGATCTGGGGGGATCGCGGGGTTCTGATGTGAAAAATGGGGGAGCTAGAGGGGGCCGGCCGACGGGGCCGGCCCCCTCGGCGTTTGCTTCCCGGCGCAGCGTCAGCGCAAAGCTGCTACCTCGGCCTCAGCGCAAAGCCGCCACCTCGGCCGCGGTCGGAAACGACACCTGGGCGCCCCGTCGCGTGGCCGTCACCGCACCCACCCGCGCCGCGAAGGCCGCCGCCCGCGGCAGCGCCTCGCCCGCGCCCAGGCGCCACGCCAGAGCCGCCGCGAAGGCATCGCCCGCCCCGGTCGTGTCCACAGCCCTGACCCGCACCGACGGCACCCGAAACGGCGTGCCGTCCCGAGCGAGCGCCGCCTTCTCGGCCACCAGCGCACCGTCCGCCCCCAGGGTGACGACCACCGACCGTGCACCCAGGGCGAGCAGGTCCCGCGCCCACGACTCGGGCTCGTCGCGCGCCGTCGGCGCACCCGCGCCGAGCAGCACCCGCGCCTCGTGCTCATTGACGATCAACGGATCGCAGGCGGCCAGCAGTTCGGCGGGCAGCGGGACGGGCGGAGAGGCGTTCAGGATGAAACGGGTGCCGGGGCGCAGCCGGCGCGCCGCCTCGGTGACCGTCTCCAAGGGGATCTCCAACTGCGCGGCGACCACGCGGGCCGCGCCCAGCAGGCCGTCCGCGGCGGCCATGTCGCCGGGCGTGAGCCGGGCATTGGCGCCCGGTGAGACGACGATGCTGTTGTCGCCCGACGGGTCCACCGTGATCAGCGCGACCCCGGTGGGCGCCCCGCCGACGAGAACACCCGCCGTGTCCACGCCCGCCGCGCGCTGCGCGTCCCGCAGCAGCCGCCCGTACGCGTCGTCGCCGACCCGGGCGAGCAGCGCGGTACGGGCCCCGAGACGGGCCGCGGCCACCGCCTGGTTCGCCCCCTTGCCGCCCGGGTGCACAGCCAGATCGGAACCGAGGACCGTCTCACCGGGGCCGGGACGGTGCTCTACACCGACGACCAGGTCGACGTTGGCGGAACCGACCACCAGTAGGTCGTAGCCGTCGCCGGGCGTGCTGCCGTGCCTGCCGTCAGGGTCCCGGGCGCGGTCGCCGCCGGGTCCGTGGTCACCGTCGTGCATCTGGCACCTCTCCGTCCCGCCGCCCCGCCCCGCCTGCCGGAATTATCACCTCCCGGTGGGATACGGCGGTGCGTTCTGGCCGCTGAGATGCGCGTGGAAGCAGTCGTCCGCCTGGTCCTCGAACTTGTTCCGGTTCCGGATGCGGATGTCGTCATAGCGCTGATGACTTCCGTTGCTGGCGAACTCGGCCACGTCCCGCTTGTTGCCGAACTTGATCAGTACTCCGGCGTAGCAGTCGAGCCGGTCGTCCAGCTCGGAGCCGCTGATCCGGTCGCCGTGCTCATCGGTGTAGCCCGATGTGAACGGCCACTTCTTGAGCTGGTCGGCCACCTTGCTCCTGGCCGGGCCCCCTTTGATGCCGCCGCATCCCGTGGCGGCGGTCAGTAACACGGCACATGTTGCGACGGCGCTAATCCGCCGAACGAGCCTGCTGTGCACCACAGTTCGTACCCCTGTCATTCCTTCGTGCGTGCCCGGTCCTTGGCGTTGCCGGATGTCCCCGATCATCCCGCGGTCCCGGATCCGGCGCCGGTTCGAGGAGGTTATCGGCGGCGGGATACCGGCGGCGGGACGTACGGGGGCGGCCCGTGCTCCCGTTGTCAGACCTCGGCGGTACGGTCGGATCATGTCGAATGTGGCGGAGCCGCGGCGGCTTGCCGTGGTCGAAGGCGTCCTGGAGCGGATCACCTACGCCAACGAGGACAACGGCTACACGGTCGCGCGGGTCGACACCGGCCGCGGCGCGGGTGATCTGCTCACGGTCGTCGGCGCGCTCCTCGGCGCGCAGCCGGGGGAGTCGCTGCGGATGGAGGGCCGCTGGGGCTCGCACCCGCAGTACGGCAAGCAGTTCACCGTGGAGAACTACACGACCGTGCTGCCGGCCACCATCCAGGGCATCCGCCGCTATCTCGGCTCCGGCCTGATCAAGGGCATCGGGCCGCGGCTTCGCCGACCGCATCGTCGAGCACTTCGGCGTGGACACGCTCGAGATCATCGAGGAGGAGCCGAAGCGCCTGATCGAGGTAGCCGGGCCTCGGCCCCAAGCGGACGAAGATGATCGCCGAGGCCTGGGAGGAGCAGAAGGCGATCAAGGAGGTCATGGTCTTCCTGCAGGGCGTGGGGGTCTCCACCTCCATCGCCGTGCGCATCTACAAGAAGTACGGCGACGCGTCGATCTCCGTCGTGAAGAACCGAGCCGTACCGCCTGGCCGCCGACGTCTGGGGCATCGGCTTCCTCACCGCCGACCGGATCGCGCAGTCCGTCGGCATCCCGCACGACAGCCCGGAGCGCGTCAAGGCAGGACTTCAGTACGCGCTCTCCCAGTCCACCGACCAGGGCCACTGCTTCCTGCCCGAGGAGCAGCTGATCGCCGACGCGGTGAAGCTGCTCCAGGTGGACACCGGGCTGGTCATCGACTGCCTCGCCGAGCTGGCCGCGGACACGCAGGACGGGCGTCGTCCGGGAGGAGGTGCCCGGGGCCGGACGGCGGCGACCGGTCACCGCCGTCTACCTGGTGCCCGTTCCACCGCGCGGAGATCTCGCTCGCCGCCCAGCTGCTGCGGCTGCTGCCGGACCGGAGGACCGGATGCCCGGCGTTCCAGGACGTCGACTGGGACAAGGCGCTGGCCTGGCTGGCGGGGCGCACGGGCGCCGAGCTCGCGCCCGAGCAGGCAGGAGGCCGTCCGGCTGGCGCTGACCCACAAGGTCGCGGTGCTCACCGGCGGGCCCGGCTGCGGCAAGTCCTTCACCGTCCGCTCGGTCGTGGAGCTGGCCCGGGCCAAGAAGGCCAAGGTGGTGCTCGCCGCGCCCACCGGCCGGGCCGCCAAGCGGCTCGCCGAGCTGACCGGCGCCGAGGCGTCCACCGTGCACCGGCTGCTGGAGCTCAAGCCGGGCGGCGACGCGGCGTACGACAGGGACCGGCCGCTGGACGCCGATCTGGTGGTCGTCGACGAGGCGTCGATGCTGGACCTGCTGCTCGCCAACAAGCTGGTCAAGGCGGTGCCGCCGGGCGCGCCATCTGCTGTTCGTGGGCGATGTGGACCAGCTGCCGAGCGTCGGCGCGGGCGAGGTGCTGCGTGATCTGCTCGCCACGGCAGCCCGGTCCCCGCGGTGCGGCTCACCCGGATCTTCCGCCAGGCCCAGCAGTCCGGTGTGGTCACCAACGCCCACCGCATCAACTCCGGGCTGCCGCCCGTCACCCAGCGGCCTGCCGGACTTCTTCCTCTTCGCCGAGGAGGACACGGAGGAGGCCGGGCGGCTCACCGTGGATGTCGTGGCCCGGCGGATCCCGGCCAAGTTCGGCCTCGACCCGCGCCGCGACGTCCAGGTGCTCGCCCCCATGCACCGCGGCCCGGCCGGCGCCGGGGCCCTCAACGGCCTGCTCCAGCAGGCCATCACCCCCGGCCCGCCCCGACCTGCCCGAGCGGCGCTTCGGCGGCCGGATCTTCCGCGTCGGCGACAAGGTCACCCAGATCAGAAACAACTACGACAAGGGCCAGAACGGCGTCTTCAACGGCACGGTCGGCGTCGTCACCGCCCTCGACACCGACGAGCAGCGGCTGACCGTCCGCACCGACGAGGACGAGGAGGTTCCCTACGACTTCGACGAGCTGGACGAGCTGGCCCACGCCTATGCGGTGACCATCCACCGCTCGCAGGGCAGCGAGTACCCGGCCGTGGTGATCCCGGTCACCACCAGCGCCTGGATGATGCTCCAGCGCAATCTGCTCTACACGGCGGTGACCAGGGCCAAGCGGCTGGTGGTCCTGGTCGGCTCGCGCCGGGCCATCGGGCAGGCGGTCCGTACGGTTTCGGCGGGTCGGCGGTGCACGGCGCTCGATCACCGGCTCGTCGATGCGATGCAGGCTGTCTTCCACCGGGGCGAAGGGGCAGTATGGGCACTCAGCGGCACTGAGTGCCGCCAATAGGCCCTATGGCCGACCCCGAGTGCACTCTCCTGCGCCAAATGGGGGATGGTAGAGACAGTCGGGCAGTCAGGGCACCTCGAAGAAGAGGCACTACGTCGGTGAGGGAATGACGTGAGCGACAACATCTCTGTAGTACTGCGGTACGGGGACGGCGAATACAGCTACCCGGTGGTCGACAGCACCGTCGGCGACAAAGGCTTCGACATCGGCAAGCTGCGCGCCCAGACCGGTCTGGTGACCCTGGACAGCGGATACGGCAACACCGCGGCCTATAAGTCCGCGATCACCTTTCTCGACGGTGAGCAGGGCATCCTGCGCTACCGCGGCTACCCGATCGAGCAGCTCGCCGAGCGCTGCACGTTCCTTGAGACCGCCTACCTGCTGATCAACGGCGAGCTGCCGACGGTCGACGAGCTGGCCGAGTTCAAGGACGAGATCACCCAGCACACCCTGCTGCACGAGGACGTCAAACGGTTCTACGACGGCTTCCCGCGTGACGCCCACCCGATGGCGATGCTGTCGTCCGTGGTCAGCGCGCTGTCGACGTTCTACCAGGACAGCCACAACCCGTTCGACGCGAAGCAGCGCCACCTCTCCACGATCCGGCTGCTCGCCAAGCTGCCGACGATCGCGGCGTACGCGTACAAGAAGTCCGTCGGCCAGCCGGTCGTCTACCCGCGCAACGACCTCGGCTACGTCGAGAACTTCCTGCGGATGACCTTCTCGGTGCCCGCCGAGGACTACGAGCTCGACCCGGTCGTGGTCTGCGCGCTCGACAAGCTGCTGATCCTGCACGCGGACCACGAGCAGAACTGCTCGACCTCCACGGTCCGCCTGGTCGGCTCCTCGCAGGCGAACCTGTTCGCCTCGATCTCGGCCGGCATCAGCGCCCTGTGGGGCCCGCTGCACGGCGGCGCCAACCAGTCGGTGCTGGAGATGCTGGAAGGCATCCAGGCGGCCGGCGGCGACGTCGACCCTTCATCCGCAAGGTGAAGAACAAGGAAGACGGCGTGAAGCTCATGGGCTTCGGGCACCGCGTCTACAAGAACTTCGACCCCCGGGCGAAGATCATCAAGGCGGCGGCGCACGACGTCCTCTCGGCGCTCGGCAAGTCCGACGAGCTGCTGGACATCGCGCTCAAGCTGGAGGAGCACGCGCTCGCGCGACGACTACTTCGTGTCGCGCAAGCTCTACCCGAACGTCGACTTCTACACCGGTCTGATCTACCGGGCCATGGGCTTCCCGACCGAGATGTTCACCGTGCTCTTCGCGCTCGGCCGGCTGCCCGGCTGGATCGCGCAGTGGCACGAGATGATCAAGGAGCCCGGTTCCCGTATCGGCCGTCCGCGGCAGATCTACACCGGCGTCGTCGAGCGGGACTACGTTCCGGTCGAGGGTCGCTGATCCCGGAGCACCGAACCGCGCCGACCCGACGCACCGCGCCGTACTGAGCGGTGGACGCGGCGTCGGGGGTGACAGGTTGCTTCCAGTGCCGCGGCGAACGTTGCCTGGCACTAGCCGTCTGCCGTGCCGTTTGACGCACGGTGGGCGGTGCAGGCGCGGTTGTTGTACGCATGCACGGCGTCGCGGATGTCCGCGGCGCCGTTGCCGCGTTCTGGGCCCGAGAGTTGCCGCATTCAGGCCCGAGGCAACAAGGCCCTCGCGGGGCGACTGGAGCGGGAACGCGGGGCGCAGGGTGCGGGGGAGTGGCGAGGGGCGCTTTGGCGGGGGAGACGGCGCTGTGGCGTGTGTGGGTGGGCAGAGCGCGCGGCGGTGGCGGGCGTCAGCGGTGAGCGTCGTCCATGCGCGTGAGCGGCGGCGAGAAGTGGCTGGATGGCGGAAAGCGCCCCGCCGTCGGTCCCCCCACGGGCCGACGTACGGGGCGCTCTCCTTTGTCCCGGTGCGGATTCCCCCCACGGGATCCGGCCGGGCGTTGGTGGGCAGCGCCAGCTGTGGTGTGGTCTGCCGGGACGCGCACGATCGGGAGGGCCGCTCAAAGCTCCCCTGGTGTACGTGCCCCGGCCTCACAACCTCGGAAATGTCCCCCAAGACATCTCCGCCAATGTCGGATTCGCCCCCCAAGACGTCTCCGCCATCGTCCTTTTAGACTCGCGAGCCCCTTCTATGGTTACGCTCAAATCTGTGTGACCTACGTCTCCTGCACAGGCCTATCTTGCACGCAAGAGCCCTCGCATGTGGATCGAAGTCCAAGAGTAAGGATATTGCACCCTACTTGTGAAGACTTGTGAAGAGCCGACCGTCGGTTCTGAGACAACTTACGCGAGGCGCTGTAGGCGCTGCATGAATACCGGACGCAGCGCCGGGTGCGGAACTGCGTGCGGTGCGGAAGTCACATGCTGTGCTGGGTTGTGCACGGTGCCGGCGACGGCTGCGCTACGTGAAGCGGCGCAGTCGCAGGCTGTTGCTGACCACGAAGACCGATGAGAACGCCATCGCGGCACCGGCGATCATCGGGTTGAGCAGTCCTGCCGCGGCAAGCGGCAGGGCAGCAAGGTTATAGCCGAAAGCCCAGAAAAGATTGCCTTTGATGGTGGCGAGTGTGCGGCGCGAGAGCCGGATGGCGTCGGCCGCCACCCGCAGGTCGCCGCGGACCAGGGTGAGGTCGCTCGCCTCGATCGCGGCGTCGGTGCCGGTGCCCATGGCGATGCCGAGATCGGCGGTGGCGAGCGCCGCCGCGTCGTTGACGCCGTCGCCGACCATCGCGACGGTGCGGCCCTCGTCCTTCAGCCGCCGTATGACATCCACCTTGTCCTGCGGTAGCACTCCCGCGATCACCTCGTCGATGCCGACGCTCCGGGCCACCGACGCGGCCACGGCCGGGTGGTCGCCGGTCAGCAGGATCGGGGTCAGGCCAAGTCCGCGCAGCTCGCGCACGGCTTCGGCGCTGGTGTCCTTGACGGTGTCGGCGACGGTCAGCACGCCCCGTGCGGCGCCGTCCCAGGCCACCGTGACGGCCGTCTGCCCGTCCGCCTCCGCGGCGGCCTTAGCGGCGGCCAGGGCCGGCGGCAGGGCGATGCCGGCGGCGGTCAGCAGCTGCTCTCGGCCGACCAGGACGTCATGGCCCTCCACGGTGCCGCGCACGCCGAGCCCGGCGACGTTCTCGAAGTGCTCCGGCACGGGCAGCGCGCCCTCGCTGGCTGTCGTACGCCGGCGCTCGGCGGCCCCGGCCGCGATCGCCTGCGCGATGGGATGCTCGGAGGCGTGCTCCAGGGCGCCGGCGAGGCGCAGTAGCTTTTGCGCGTCGCCGGAGTCGGCTGAATTCATACGGGCCGCGGTGGAGTGCGCCAAATCACCGGCCGCTGCTGAGTGCGCCGCCGCGCCCCCGGGCACGGCTTCCGGTGCGAGCTCGGCCGTGTGTACCTCCCGCAGCGTCATACGGCCCGTCGTCACCGTCCCCGTCTTGTCGAGTACGACGGTGTCGATGCGGCGGGTGGACTCCAGGACTTCGGGGCCCTTGATGAGGATGCCGAGCTGGGCGCCGCGGCCCGTGCCGACCATCAGGGCCGTCGGGGTCGCCAGGCCGAGGGCGCACGGGCAGGCGATGATCAGTACCGCCACCGCGGCGGTGAACGCGGCGCTGGCGCCGCCACCCGCCACGAGCCAGCCGAGCAGGGTGGCGACGGCGATCAGCAGCACGGCCGGTACGAAGATCCCAGCGATCCGGTCGGCCAGCCGCTGCACCTGCGCCTTGCCGTTCTGCGCGTCTTCGACGAGCCGTGCCATCCGCGCCAGCTGGGTGTCCGCGCCGACCCTGGTGGCCGTCACCACGAGCCGGCCTCCCGCGTTCACGGTCGCGCCGGTGACCGTGTCGCCGACGGTGACGTCGGCGGGCACCGACTCGCCCGTCAGCATCGAGACGTCGACGGCCGAGGTGCCTTCGATGACGGTGCCGTCGGTGGCGATCTTCTCGCCGGGCCGGACGACGAAGTGGTCACCGACGGCCAGTGCGTTCACCGGAACGCGTACTTCCGTCCGGTCGCCGCCCGGCCCGGGCCGCAGCACGCTGACCTCCTTGGCAGCGAGATCCAGCAGGGCGTGCAGGGCGGTGCCCGCGCGCCGTTTGGCACGGGTCTCCAGATAGCGGCCGAGCAGCAGGAAGGTGACGACGCCCGCGGCGACCTCCAGATAGAGCGCGGAGGAGCCGTCGGTGCGGGTGGCGAGGAGGTCGAAGCCGTGCCGCATCCCCGGCATGCCGGCGGTCCCGAAGAAGAGCGCCCACAGCGACCAGCCGAAGGCGGCCAGGGTGCCGACCGAGACGAGGGTGTCCATGGTGGCCGTGCCGTGCCGCGCGTGGGTGAACGCGGCCCGGTGGAACGGGTGGCCGCCCCAGACGACGACGGGCGCGGCGAGCGTCAGCGACAGCCACTGCCAGTTGTCGAACTGTAGGGCGGGCACCATCGAGAGCAGGATCACCGGGACGGCGAGCAGGGCCGAGCCGCGCAGGCGATCACGCAGACCGGTGAGCTCGGGGTCGGCGGCGGTCTGGGAGGGCGGCCCGGCGTGGTCCGCGGGCTGCTGTCCGGTGTCGGTGTCGGCATCAGTGTCGGCACCTGCGCTTTGGACCGGGGCGGCCAAGGCGGGCCGCGCGGGTTCCTCGGCGGTGTAACCGGTCTTGACGACGGTGGCGATGAGATCCGCGACCGCTACCCCCTGGGAGTAGCTGACCTTGGCTTTCTCGGTGGCGAAGTTCACCGTGGCGGTGACGCCCGCCATGCGGTTGAGCTTCTTTTCGACACGGGCCGCGCAGGACGCGCAGGTCATACCGCCGATGAGCAGTTCGACCCGGGCGGCGGCTGGTTCCGGACGGTCCGGGAGCGCTTCGGGTGGCGCGATCGGTGCGGTGGAGTGCGCGGCGGGTGCGAGGGCCTCGGGGGTCCGGGCTGCGTGCGGTCCGGGGGCGCCCGGTGTCTCCGGTGCCTTGGAAGCTGTGCTGCTGGTCATGATCGGCTCCAGGAGGAAGCGATGGCGACGGCGCTGCGTGGACCGGGCCGGACCGTCGTACCGAGCGTCGTGCTGCCGTATGTGACCTGCCGCCGGACGGGCGGCGGTGCGGGTGAGGACTCCGGCGGCCCGGCACGGTCGCGCACGGGAGAGGCGTCCGCCCGGGTCAGACGGTCCTGCCGACGAGTTCGTAACCTGCCTCGTCGACGGCGGCGCGCACCGCCTCGTCGTCGAGCGGGGCCGCGGAGACGACGGTGACCCGGCCGGTGGCGGCCTGTGCTGTGACGGAACTCACTCCGGCGAGCTCGCGGATCTCGCCGGAGACCGCGCCCTCGCAGTGGCCGCAGGACATCCCCGTCACCTGGTAGACGGCGGTGACCGCGCCTTCGGCGGCCGGGGTCCGGGTGGCGGAGGCCTCGCTCTGGGTCATGGCGTACTCCCTCGGGTGTGCGAGTGGGCGTCGGGCTGACGGGATCTTTCAGATGTGGTCGCCGAGGTGCTCGGCCGGGCGCGCTCGCCTCGGCGTAGGACCCAGGGGACACCAGGGCCCCGCCCGACTCTTCTCACACTATACCCCTGGGGGGTAAGGAGATGTAGGGCCGAACGGAACGCCGCCGCACCTCACCGCCTGGCGCTCACGGTCCGGACGTCGGGCGGCCCTGGTGTGCGGCCCACTCGCGGGCCAGCAGCGACATGACCGTCTCGTCGTACGCCGTGCCGTCCCGCAGCATCGCCTCGCGCCGTACGCCCTCCGCGGCGAAGCCCACGCTCTCGTAGACGTGCCGTGCGCGCTGGTTGAAGTCGTAGACGCCCAGTTCGACACGGTTGAGGCCGAGCTGCTCGAAGGCGTGGCCGACGGTCAGGCGGACCGTCTCGGTGCCGAGGCCGCGGTCGCGGCCGTGCGGGCCGAGCAGGATACGGAAGACGCAGCTTCGGTTGGCCGGATGCCAGTCGTAGAGGACGCTCTCGCCGACGAGCTCGCCGGTCTGCCGGTCGGTCACCGCGAGGTCGAGCCGGTCGGCCGTCCCGTTCCGCGAGCCGTACCAGGCGGACAGCGCCTCGGTGGTGAGCTCGGCGCGTGGCAGGCCGGTGCCGCGCAGTACTCCCGGGTCGCCGATGATCGCGATCATGGTCGGCGCGTCCTCGGTCGTGAAGGGCCGCAGAACCACCTTCTCGCCGGTCAGGACGGGTTTCACGGCGAAGTCGGTACGGGCGGGAGAGGGAGAGGGTGTCATCCACGGATCTTGAACGGACGGCTGGGAGGCGGGCAACCCATTTCCGGAGCGGTGGCGCGGCGCCAGGTGCGGGCGCGCTGGTGTGCCGGGGCCCGCGCGGGGCCCCGGCGGTGCGCCCGGTTCCTCACTCCCGCTGCCGCCCGCGGTTGTTGCTCGGCCGCAAGGCCACCCAGGCGCGGATGGTGTCCGCGTACCAGTACGGTTTGCCGTTCTCGACGTGGTCGGGCGAGGGCAGCAGGCCGTGTTTCCGGTAGGAGCGGACCGTGTCCGGGCGGACTTTGATGTGTGCGGCGATGTCGTTGTACGACCAGAGTCTGCGGTCGGTCACCGTGGCGTCTCCTCCCCGCCGCACCGCAGAGGCGGCGGGCAGCCGTCTCGTGAACCGTGCGCGGCGTCGGCGATTGCTCGGCTTTGTCCGGTGAACGACACGGCGTGACCTGGGAAAGGGGCCGTTGAATGCATGTGACACGGAACCCGCTAAACCGCGACATATGTGACAAAGGAGTGGTGTTTGTGACGGAAACAGCGTGCGAGGCGGGGTTTGGGAGCGGTACGCGGTGAGCAGAGGGCGTGAGCTTTCGGCGTCATGGCGCGGGCGCCGCGGCTCGCCCGCCGCGGCCTGCGGTTACGCCCCGCAGGACCGCAGAAAGGCCCGGGTGCGCCGGGCGATGGGCAGTGGCTGATCCGGCGGGCACGGATACATGTCCTGTTCGACGATGGCGAAGAGGTCGACGTCGAGTCGCTGTGCCGCGGCCAGCACCGGCTCCAGCGCGGGCACTCCGCGCGGTGGTTCGCACATCACGCCGCGCGCGACCGCGGGGCCGAACGGCATCTCCTGGGCGTGCACTTCGGCCAGGATCGCGGGGTCGACCTGCTTGAGGTGCAGATAGCCGATGCGCTCGCCGTAGGTCTCGATGAGCTTGACGCTGTCGCCGCCGCAGTACGCGTAGTGCCCGGTGTCCAGGCAGAGTCGGACCAGGTCGGAGTCGGTGGCGTCCAGGAAGCGGGTCACGTTCTGCTCGCTGTCGATGTGCGTGTCCGCGTGCGGGTGGACGACGACCTGCAAGCCGTAGCGCTCGCGGACCTCGTGGGCCAGGCGCTCGGTCTGGCGGGTCAGATCGCGCCACTGGGCCGGGGTCAGCGTGCGGTCCTCCAGCACCTCGCCGGTCTTGTCGTCGCGCCAGAAGGCGGGGATGACGACGAGGTGCTCGGCGCCCATCGCCTGGGCCAGCTCGGCGACACCGCGGACGTGCCGCCAGGTGGCCTCCCAGACCTGTGGGCCGCGGTGCAGACCGGTGAAGACGGTGCCCGCGGAGACCTTGAGCCCGCGCTGGCGGGTCTCGTCGGCCAGGACGGCGGGGTCGGTCGGGAGATAGCCGTACGGGCCGAGCTCGATCCACTCGTATCCGGACGCGCTGACCTCGTCGAGGAAGCTCTGCCAGGAGACCTGGCGCGGATCGTCGGGGAACCACACGCCCCATGAGTCGGGTGCCGAACCGATCCGGATGCGTGACAGCGTCGTCATGCTGGCCACTTTCCGTGCGGCGCGGACGGAGTGTCAAGACGTGGTCCGAATGTCTGGACAAAAACATTGACAGACTGACAGGCTGGCCGAGCGGTGCGGTACCTGGGGCCGGGACGCCGGCCGGCCAGAGCGGTCCACCGCAAGCCCAGCGGAAGGGATGTGCAGGTGATCGACTCCGAACGCGGTCCGGAAGACACCCCGCACGGCCCGCACGCCCCGGACGTACCGCCGCAGCCCGGCCCGCACAGCGGGCCCTGCCCCGAGCCGGCCGGCCGGCCCGACGGCCCGTACGACGTGGTCACCATGGGCCGGATCGGTGTGGACCTCTACCCGATGGACGCGGGAGTGCCGCTGGCGGAGGTGAGCAGGTTCGGGAAGTTCCTCGGCGGGTCCGCGACCAACGTGGCCGTCGCCGCGGCTCGGCTCGGCCGCCGCACCGCGGTGATCAGCCGTACCGGCGAGGACGCCTTCGGCGAGTACGTCCACCGTGAGCTGCGGCAACTCGGCGTCGACGACCGGTGGGTGACACCGGTTTTGGGGCTGCCGACTCCGGTCACGTTCTGCGAGATCTTCCCGCCCGACCACTTCCCGCTGTACTTCTACCGGCAGCCCAAGGCACCCGACCTGGTGATCCACCCGGGTGAACTGGACCTCGACGCCATCGCCGCCGCCCGGGTCTTCTGGATGACCGGAACGGGCCTGTGCGAGGAGCCGAGCCGCACGGCGACGCTCGCCGCGCTCGCCCACCGGGCGCGGGCCGGTCTGACCGTCTTCGACCTGGACTGGCGCCCGATGTTCTGGCACGCCGACGCACCCGCCGGCGCGACGGCCTCCAGGACCGCCACCACAGCGCCCGGAAACGGCCTCGTACGCCCCGCACTCGGCCCCGAAGGCGCCCGCCCGTACTACGCCGCGGCCCTGCGCCACGCCACCGTCGCCGTCGGCAATCTCGACGAGGTGGAGGTGGCCACCGGGGAGCGCGAACCGTATGCCGCCGCCCGCGCACTGCTCGCCGCCGGCGTGGAACTCGCCGTCGTCAAGCAGGGCCCCAAGGGTGTCCTCGCGAGGAACGCGGCGGGAGAGCAGGCCGAGGTGCCGCCGCTGCCGGTACGGGTACTCAACGGCCTGGGCGCGGGCGACGCCTTCGGCGGGGCGCTCTGCCACGGGCTGCTGGCGGGCTGGCCCCTGGAACGGATCATGCGCTACGCGAACGCGGCCGGCGCGATCGTCGCCAGCCGCCTGGAGTGTTCCACCGCCATGCCCACGCCCGCCGAGATCGAGACGGCCCTGGCACAAGGGGCGGTGCGGTGAGTACGGACGACGACGCCCGCCGCTATCTGGACCGGGACGGCGGGGTGCCGCCGGGCCTGTGGACGGACCGCGGCGCCGGCGTCGGCGTTGTTGACGTAGGGGCGCTCGCACGGCTGCGGGCCCGCAGCCCGTGGGCCGTCGCCGCCGCCGCGGCCCGGCGGGTCAGAAGGCCGCTGCTCGGCGACCGCGGACGGCTGATGATCATCGCGGCGGACCATCCGGCGCGCGGCGCACTCGCCGCCGGTGACCGCCCGTTGGCCATGGCCGACCGCGCCAATCTGCTCGGCCGCCTCTGCCGTGCGCTCGCGCGGCCCGGTGTCGACGGAGTGCTCGCCGCCGCGGACGTCCTCGACGACCTGCTGCTGCTCGGCGCGCTTGAGGGCAAGGTCGTCGTCGGCTCGATGAACCGCGGCGGTCTCGCCGGTGCCGCCTTCGAACTCGACGACCGCTTCACCGGCCTGCGCCCCGAGGACATCGGGCGGCACGGCTTCGACGCGGGCAAGCTGCTGCTGCGGATCGACTACGACGATCGGGGCTCGCTGCGCACGATGGAGATGGCGGCGCGCGCGGTGGACGCGATGGCCGGGCTGCGGCTGCCGGTGTTCGTCGAACCCTTCCTGTGCCGCCGCGACACCGACGGCGTGCTGCGCAACGACCTGAGCGCCGCGGCCGTCACCAAGTCGATTGCGATCGCCGCGGGCCTCGCCGGCACCTCCGCGTACACCTGGCTGAAAGTCCCGGTCACCGAGAACCCGGACGACATGGCCCGCGTGATGGCCACCGCCACCCTGCCCGCGGTGCTGCTCGGCGGCGACGTGAGCGGCACGCCCGAGGAGCAGCTCGGCGCGTACGGCAAGTGGCGCGAGGCGCTCCGGCTGCCCACCGTGCAGGGCCTGGTCGTCGGCCGCTCGCTGCTCTATCCGGCGGACGGTGACGTGGCGGCTGCGGTCGACACGGCGGTGGGGCTGCTGTGAACGACTGCGGCGCGGCCTGGGATGGCGGCGGCGATGCCGGGAAGGACAGGAGGGACGGGAAGGACAGGAGGGTGCGCGGACCGGGGACCGGGACCCGGGAAAGGTGGGCGGAACGGTTCGCGACGCGCAGGGTAGGGATGGGCGGATGGCCGAGATGAGTGGGACGAGCGGAACGAGTGGGACGAGCGGAGTGAACGGGCGGCCGGACACGGCGGCCCACGAGGCGCGCGGCATGGACGGCCCGCGCCGCCCGGGTGTGCCCGCCCCCGGCCCCCTTTCGCCCGCCCACCCCCACAGCGCCCACCCTCCCGTCGCCTCCCGCCTGCACATCCCCCGTGGCACCGCCGCCACCGCCCCGTACGCGCTCGACATCGACCCGGAGCAGTGGGGGTCGCTGCGGTCGGGCGAAGCCGGGGCTGGTGGCGGGTGGACGCATGCGCGGTTGCGGGTGCTCGATCTCGCGCCCGGTGCGGTGCACTCCTTCGCGGCGGGCGACAGCGAATGGATCGTGCTGCCGTTGAGCGGCGGTTGTACGGTTTACACGGACGGCATGACCGTCGAACTGCTGGGCAGAGAGAGCGTGTTCGACGGGGTCAGTGACTTCGCCTACGTCCCGCGCGACGCCCACGCACAGATCGCCTCCGGTGCGGGAGGCCGCTTCGCCCTGGCAGGAGCGAAGTGCGAGCGAAGACTCCCCGCCCGCTACGGCCCCGTGCCGGAGGTACCCGTCGAGCACCGCGGCAGCGGCACCTGCGCCCGTCAGGTGCGCAACTTCGCCGCCGCCGACGTGTTCGACTGCGCTGCTCTGATCGCCGTGGAGGTGATCACTCCGGCCGGCAACTGGTCCTCGTACCCGCCGCACAAGCACGACGAGTACCAGCCCGGCACGGAGAGTGAACTCGAAGAGATCTACTACTTCGAGTTCGCGAGGCCGCACGGCTTCGGCTATCAGCGCGTCTTCCCGTCCCGGCCGGGCGGCAGCGATGTGCTCGCCGAGGTGCGCGGCGGTGACGCGGTGCTGGTGCCGGACGGCTGGCACGGCCCGTCGATCGCGGCCCCGGGACACGACATGTACTACCTGAACGTGATGGCGGGCCCCGGCGCCGAGCGGGCCTGGCAGATCAGCTTCCATCCTGACCACATCGCGAACACCGAGGGCTACCGATGAGTACACCGCCGAGCCGGGGCCTCGCGGCGCAGCCCGCCCGGGCGCCCGCCGAAACCCCCGCCCCCGCCACCCGCCGCCTCACCACGGCCCAGGCCCTCATCGCCTTCCTCGCCCGGCAGTTCACCGAGCGGGACGGCGAGCGGCACCGGCTGATCGGCGCCACCTGGGGCATCTTCGGCCATGGCAACGTCGCCGGGCTCGGCCAGGCACTCGTCGAGTACGCCGACGACATGCCGTACCACCAGGGCCGCAACGAGCAGGCCATGGTGCACGCCGCCGTCGGCTACGCCCGGCAGTCGAACCGCCTGGCCACGCACGCCGTCACCACCTCCATCGGCCCGGGCGCCACCAACCTGGTCACCGGCGCCGCGCTCGCGACCATCAACCACCTGCCCGTCCTCCTGCTGCCCGGCGACACCTTCGCGACCCGGCCCGCGGACCCGGTGCTCCAGCAGCTCGAAGTGCCGTACGCGGGCGATGTGTCCGTGAACGACTGCCTGCGCCCCGTCAGCGCCTACTTCGACCGGATCACCCGCCCTGAGGCGCTGATCCCGGCCGCGCTCGCCGCGATGCGCACCCTGACCGACCCGGTCGCCACCGGCGCGGTCACCCTCGCCCTGCCGCAGGACGTGCAGGCGGAAGCCTTCGACTGGCCCGAGGAGTTCTTCGCCGAGCGGGTGTGGCACGTGCGCCGTCCCGCGCCGGATGAACGGGAGCTGGAGGCGGCGGTGCGCGCGATCCGTGCCGCGCACCGGCCGCTGCTCGTCGTGGGCGGCGGGGTCCACCACAGCGCCGCCCAGGACGCGCTGAAGCGCTTCGCGGACGAGACCGGCATACCGGTCGCCTGCACCCAGGCGGGCAAGGGCGCGCTGCGCCACGACCACCCCGCGGACGTCGGCGCCATCGGTCACACCGGCACCGCCACCGCCGACGAGCTCGCCCGCGCGGCCGACCTGGTGATCGGGGTCGGCACCCGGTGGACCGACTTCACCACCGCCTCCGGCACCCTCTTCAGTACCGAAGGCGTCCGCTTTCTGAACATTAATATTGCGCCCTACGAGGGCCACAAGATGGCGGGACTGCCGCTGGTCGCGGACGCTCGCACCACGCTCGACGCGCTCACCAGCCGTCTGCTGGACCACGTCCCGTCGTCGTACATCATCGCCTACCGCAACGCGAAGGCCCGCTGGGAGCGCCGCGTGGACGCCGCGTTCACGGCGCCGGACGACGGTGCGCGTCCCACCCAGACCCAGGTGCTCGGCGCCCTCGACGCGGTGGTCACCGACGAGGACATCGTCATCAACGCCGCCGGATCACTGCCCGGCGAACTCCACAAGCTGTGGCGCGCCCGCTCGCACGACCAGTACCACGTCGAGTACGGCTACTCCTGCATGGGCTACGAGATCCCTGCCGCGATCGGCGTCAGCCTCGCCGCGCCAGGGCGGCCGGTGTGGGCGATGGTCGGCGACGGGACGTATCTGATGATGCCCGGTGAAATCGTCACTGCCGTGCAGGAGAACATCCCGATCAAGGTCGTCATCCTCCAAAACCACGGCTACGCGTCCATCGGCGGGCTCTCCCGGCAGGTCGGCGGCGAGGGGTTCGCGACGGCCTACCGGTTCCGGGCGGACGACGGTACGTACACGGGTGAGCCGCTGCCCGTCGACCTCGCCGCCAACGCGGCCAGCCTCGGGATGCAGGTCCTGCGCCCGACGACGGTCGCCGAGCTGCGGGCCGCGTTCGCCGAGGCGCGCGCGGTGGACCGGCCCGTGTGTGTGTACGTCGAGCTCGACACCTCTCCCGAAGCGCAGGCCGCGCCCGATGCGCAGGCCTGGTGGGACGTGCCGGTCGCCCAGACGTCGAGCCGCCCGGCGGCGCAGGCGGCTCGTGAGCAGTACGAACGGCAGGCCGGCGAGCGGCGCCGCCATGTCTGACCCGGGCGCGCCCGGCAGCCGCACGGCCGAAGGCGTGGCCACGGTCGAGGACGCGCACACGGTTGAGGACACACACGTCAAAAGGCGCGGGGAACCGCGCGACAAGCTTCGGCGCAACCGACGGATCGTCACCGTCTCCAGGAGGCAGTCTCTGTGGCATCCGGACCACCGGCAGGTGGTCGGTTGCCCGCGCCCGCGCGGCCCAGCCGCATGGTGTTACAGCCCCGCGCCCCTGCCGGGGCGCTCCGCACCGACATCGGGAGTTCGACCATGACGAAAACCGTCCCTCACTGGATCAGCGGAAAGCCCGCCGAGGGCACCTCCGACCGGTACGGCCCGGTCACCGACCCCGCGACCGGCGAGGTCACCACCCGCGTACCCTTCGCGGACGCGGGCGAGGTGGACGCGGCGGTCGCCGCGGCCAAGGCGGCGTACGCGACCTGGAGCACATCGTCGCTGGCACAGCGCACCGGGATCCTCTTCCGATTCCGTGCGCTGCTCGACGCGCACCGCGAGGAGATCGCCGCGCTGATCACCGCCGAGCACGGCAAGGTGCACGCCGACGCGCTCGGTGAGATGGCCCGCGGCCTAGAGGTCGTCGACCTGGCCTGCGGCATCCCCACCCAGCTCAAGGGCGAGCTGTCCACCCAGGTCTCGCAGCAGGTCGATGTGGCCACGATCCGGCAGCCGCTCGGCGTGGTCGCGGGCATCACCCCGTTCAACTTCCCGGCGATGGTGCCGATGTGGATGTTCCCGATCGCCATCGCCTGCGGGAACACGTTCATCCTCAAACCCAGCGAGAAGGACCCGTCCGCGTCGGTCCGGCTGGCCGCACTGCTGGCCGAGGCGGGACTGCCGGACGGCGTCTTCAACGTGGTGCACGGCGACAAGGCGGCCGTCGACCGGCTGCTGGAACACCCGGACGTGGCCGCCGTCTCCTTCGTCGGCTCCACCCCCATCGCCCGCCACATCCACCGCACCGCCTCGGCGCACGGCAAGCGTGTACAGGCCCTCGGCGGCGCCAAGAACCACATGCTGGTGCTGCCCGACGCCGACCTGGACGCCGCCGCGGACGCCGCGGTGTCGGCCGCGTACGGCTCTGCGGGGGAGCGCTGCATGGCGGTCTCGGCGGTGGTCGCGGTCGGTGCCATCGGGGACGGCCTGGTGGAGCGCATCAGGGAACGCGCCGAGAAGATCACCATCGGCCCCGGCACCGACCCCACCTCCGAGATGGGCCCGCTGATCACCGCCGCGCACCGCGACAAGGTCGCCTCGTACGTCCAGGGCGCTGCGGCTCAGGGCGCCGAAGTGGTGCTCGACGGCACGGGGCACACCGTGGAGGGGTACGAGGGAGGCCACTGGATCGGCATCTCGCTGCTCGACCGGGTGCCGCTCGCCGCGGACGCCTACCGGGACGAGGTCTTCGGCCCGGTGCTGTGCGTGCTGCGCGTCGACTCCTACGAAGAGGGCCTCGCCCTGATCAACGCCTCGCCGTACGGCAACGGCACCGCGATCTTCACCCGCGACGGCGGTGCCGCCCGCCGCTTCCAGTTGGAGGTCCAGGCGGGCATGGTCGGTGTGAACGTCCCCATTCCGGTGCCGGTCGGCTACCACTCCTTCGGTGGCTGGAAGGACTCCCTCTTCGGCGACCATCACATCTACGGCAACGACGGCACGCACTTCTACACCCGCGGCAAGGCCGTCACGACCCGCTGGCCGGACCCGGCGCACGCGCCGGACGGGGTGGACCTGGGATTCCCGCGGCATCACTGACGCCGGGGTCGCGGGCGGCGACGGTGCGGTCCGGGCCCTTGCCGGCCGCCCGCCGCCCGTACGCCGTTCGTGGTACGTCCGGCCGCCGCGTACTCCTCGGGAAGGGCACGCGGTTCAGACCCGCGACGGCAGCGACGGCCAGTGCCCGCCCGTACCGTGGAGGTCATGGATCTCCGACTCCCTGGGCGGCCGTCACGTCGGCCGCCCGGCCCGCACCGGCCCGAACCGGCGTCATGGCCGAGGCGCAGGCGCTGGTTCGCCGTCGCGGCGGCCGTCGCCGTGCTCGCCGCCGCGGGCACCTGGACCGGCTTCGCGTCGGCCGGCGCGCCCGACGTGCACCGCAGCGACCGGGTGCTCGCCATGTCCGGCGCGAAGATCGACACCTCGTACTTCACGGCGGGCGCCCCGGGCACCCGCCGCCCCGCGATCCTGCTCGCGCACGGCTTCGGCGGCAGCAAGGACGATGTACGGACGCAGGCCGAAGAGCTCGCCCGGGACGGGTACGCGGTGCTGACCTGGTCGGCCCGCGGCTTCGGCCGTTCGACGGGAAAGATCGGCCTGAACGATCCGAAGGCCGAAGTCGCCGATGTCTCCCGCCTGATCGACTGGCTAGCCCGCCGTCCCGAGGTGCGGCTCGACGGTGCGGGCGACCCGCGCGTCGGTGTCACCGGCGCCTCGTACGGCGGCGCCCTCTCGCTGCTGGCCGCCGGATACGACCGGCGCGTGGACGCCATCGCCCCGCAGATCACGTACTGGAACCTGGCGGATGCCCTCTTCCCCGACGGTGTCTTCAAGAAGCTGTGGGCCGGGATCTTCTTCACGACGGGCGCCACGGGTGCCACGGGCGGCGCCGTCGGCCCCGGTAGCTCGGCGGGCCCCGCGGACACCGGCGGTGCCGCAGACGCGGGCGCCGGTTCCACCGGTCGGGCCGCCGCCGGCGGTTCCAGCGGCGTCGGCCGAGGACCGGCCGCCGCCGTCCCCGTCTGCGGTCGTTTCCAGGCGCAGTTGTGTGCGATGTACCAGCGGGTCGCCGTCAGCGGCAGGCCCGATGCCGCGGCGCGTGCCCTGCTGGCGGCCCGCAGCCCCTCGGCGGTCGGTGACCGCATCAAGGTGCCGACCCTGATCGCCCAGGGCCAGTCGGACTCGCTCTTCCCGCTCGGCCAGGCCGACGTCATGGCGCAGCGCATCAAAGCCAACGGCGCGCCCGTCGACGTCGACTGGCTCTCCGGCGGGCACGACGGCGGCGACCTGGAGAAAGACCGGATCACCGGCCGGGTCGCGACGTGGTTCGACCGCTATCTGAAGGACGACACCTCCGTCGGCACCGGGCCCGCCTTCCGCGTCTCGCGCACCGGCGGCGTCGACTCGACCGATGGCGCCGCCCTGTTGCGTGGCGCGAGTCAGGACCGCTACCCGGGCCTGACCGGGCACCCGCGCACCGTCGTGCTGCCGACCGCGAAAGCGCCCAGACTTTCGTCAACCCACCGGGCGGCGGCCCGCCCGCGATCTCCGCGGTGCCGGGCCTAAACGGTGCCTCGCAGCTGTCGGGTCTCGGCCTCGGCCTGTCGCTCGACTTCCCGGGCCAGTTCGCGCGGTTCGACTCCGCGCCGCTCGCCCGCGACCTGCGCATCACCGGCTCCCCGTCCGTGACTGTGCATGTCACGTCGAGCAGCGCCGACACCGTCCTGTTCGGGAAGGTGTACGACGTGGCGGCGGACGGCAGCGGGCAGGTCTTGCCCGCGCAACTGGTCACGCCGCTGCGCATCGCGGGCGCCCAGCACGGCAAGGATGTCCGCATCACGCTGCCCGCCGTCGACCATCAGGTGTCCAAGGGCCACCGGCTGAGCTTGGTCCTCGCCGCCACCGACCTGGGCTACGCCTCACCGGCCGCCCCGGCGACGTACACCGTCTTGGTGCGGGGCTCAGGTCTGACGGTGCCGACGGCGCCGGACCTGGCCACCGGTCCTGCGCCGGTGCCCTCGTGGGTGTGGTGGCTGCCCGCCGCGGGCGCCGCGGTCGCTCTCGCCCTACTGCTCACCGGCCGCCGCCGCACCGCCACTCCGGCGCCGGACCCAGCGCTCGTCGGGGTTCCGTTGCAGATCAGCGGCCTGAGCAAGCGTTACGCACGTTCCACCGACCGGTACGCCGTACGCGATCTGTCCTTTCGCGTCGAGCAAGGGCAGGTGCTCGGCCTGCTCGGGCCGAACGGCGCGGGCAAGACCACCACCCTGCGCATGCTGATGGGCCTCATCGCGCCCGACGCCGGAGAGGTCCGGGTCTTCGGGCATGCCATCCGGCCCGGGGCGCCGGTGCTGTCGCGGGTCGGCTCCTTCGTCGAGGGCGCGGGCTTCCTGCCGCATCTGTCGGGTCGCGCCAATCTGGACCTGTACTGGCGGGCCACCGGCCGCCCCGCCGAGGACGCGCACGCCGACGAGGCCCTGCGCATCGCCGGTCTCGGCGACGCTCTCGAACGCGCCGTGCGCACCTACTCCCAGGGCATGCGCCAGCGTCTCGCCATCGCCCAGGCCATGCTTGGCCTGCCGGACCTGCTCATCCTCGACGAACCCACGAACGGACTCGATCCGCCGCAGATCCGTGAGATGCGCGAGGTGATGATCCGTTACGCCGTCGGCGGGCGCACCGTCATCGTCTCCAGCCATCTCCTCGCCGAGGTCGAGCAGACCTGCACGCACCTCGTCGTCATGGACCGGGGACGGCTGGTGCAGGCCGGTCCGGTGGCGGAGATCGTCGGCTCCGGGGACACCCTGCTCGTCGGGCTCGCCGCGCAACTGCCGGAGCCGCTGCTCGACAAGGTCGCGGCGCTGCCTCAGGTGGTCTCGGCGGCCCCGGTGCCGGAAGGGCTGCTGGTGCGGCTCGCGGGAGACGGCGGTCCGGATCTGGGGGCTGCTGCCGGTCCGGGTTCCCTGGCTGCGCGGCTGCTGGTGGAGCTGGTACGGCTTGAGGTGCCGGTGGAGTCGATGGGGCCGCACCGAAGGCTCGAAGACGCGTTCCTGACGTTGATCGGAGGCAGCGCATGAGCGCGGAAACAGATCCCAAGGACGGCACCGTCACGGTGGCGCACACGGCACAGGCCCGACGCCCGGCGGCCGGCCCTTCGTCGCCTTCGCCGACCGCGTCGTCCGTCACCGCCGTCGGCTATCGCCCCTCGCCGCACCCTCCCGCTCCGGGTGGAGCTGGTGCGGCAGTTGAAGCGGCGGCGGACGCTGGTGGTGGGGGCGGTGCTCGCGGCGCTGCCGTTCGTGCTGGCCGCGGCCTTCGCGATCGGCGGCGATCCAGCGAGCCGCAACGGCCGGATCACCTTGATGAGCACCGCCACCGACTCCGGCGCCAACTTCGCCGCCACCGCCCTCTTCGTCTCGGCGGGCTTTCTGCTCGTCGTCCCGGTGGCCCTGTTCTGCGGCGACACGGTGGCGTCCGAGGCGAGCTGGTCGTCGCTGCGTTATCTGCTGGCGGCGCCGGTGCCGAGGGCCCGCCTGCTCTGGTCCAAACTCGTGGTCGCGCTCGGCCTCAGCCTAGCCGCGATGGTGCTGCTCCCGGTGGTCGCGCTCGGAGTCGGCACGGCGGCGTACGGCTGGGGGCCGCTGCAGATCCCGACCGGCGGGGCGCTGGACGCCGGTACCGCGGCCCAGCGGCTCGCCGTCACCGTCGCCTATATCTTTGTGTCGCAGCTGGTCACCGCCGGTCTCGCCTTCTGGCTCTCGACGAAGACGGACGCGCCGCTGGGCGCCGTGGGCGGTGCGGTGGGCCTGACCATCGTCGGCAATGTCCTCGACGCCGTGACCGCGCTCGGCCATTGGCGCGATTTCCTGCCCGCGCACTGGCAGTTCGCCTGGGCCGATCTGATCCAGCCGCAGCCGGAGTGGGGCGGCATGATCCAGGGCTCGGCGGTGTCGGTGACGTATGCGGTGGTGCTGGTGGCGCTGGCGTTCCGCGGATTCTGGCGCAAGGACGTGGTGTCGTAGCTGCCGTCGGTCCGGATCGCGACTGGCCCGCGCTCGGCGGCGCGCTGTCGCCAGGCGGGCCGGCGGCCATCACCTGACGGGCCCCGGGCCGGGCTCCGCCACATGTCAGAGCTGCGCCACATGTTAGAATGGCTGTGCTGGCCTTCGGCGCCCCGGCAGGTGCGTTCGGAGGCTTTTTTTATGCCTTCTGATTCCATGCCTTCTGACATATCCGAACCCGTCACACCTCCCGCCACCAGCTACCGTGCTCTACTCCGCAACCGCGAGTTCGTCGGCCTGTACGCCAGCTTCACACTGACGGTCGCCGCGAGCACCTTGTCGGGCTTCGCGCTCGGCATGCTGGTCAACCAGCAGACTCGATCTCCGTTCCTGACGGCCGTGAGTATGTACGGCGCGACGTTCGCCACGGTGCTCGGCGCACTGACGCTGATGTCCATCGCGGACGGGAGCCGTCCGCGCCGGAACCTCGTCGCGCTCCAGTGCCTCTCGCTGGCGGGTGTTGCCGCGCAGGCGATTGCGGGGCTGCCGCTGACTGTCCGGTTCGGTCTCCTTCTGGTGCTTGGCTTCTTCCAGTCCCTTGGCACCGGAACGCGGATGGGACTGCTCGCCGAAACCGTGCCGACCTGCGCGTATGCGCTTGCGCGGTCGCTGATGAACATCACCTCGGGCGGCATGGCGATCCTCGGCTATGCCATCGGCGCCGTACTGCTGCGGTATCTGAGCCCGCAGGAAGTCTTCAGCATCGCCGCTGTCCTGACCGGATTCGCAACGGTCATCGTCGCGACAACCGTCAGGGAACGTTCGATCCGTCTGACCCGGCGCCCCGGGCTGCGCCAGACCTGGACGACCAACATCGCGCTCTTCTCCCACGCAGGCCAACGAGCACTGCTGCTGAACCTGTGGGTTCCCAACGGCCTGATCGTCGGCTGTGAAGCCCTGTTCATCTCCTACGCCCCAGATCGCGCCGGCGTCCTCCTGGCAGCCGGATCGGCCGGCATGCTCCTCGGAGACCTGACGGTCGGGCGAGCGCTCACCGCCGACCAGCGACGCCGTTACGCCTTTGCCCTGCGGTTGACGCTCGCCGTGCCGTACCTGCTGTTCGCCACCGACCCGCCCGCGCTGGTGGCGATGGCCGCGGTGTTCGTGGCCAGCGCCGGGTTCGCCGCCACCCTGCCGCTCCAGGAACAGCTTCTCGCGCTGACCCCGGACCCGGTCCGCGGCCAGGTCCAGGGCGTGGAGTCGGCCGGCCGGATGACATGGCAGGGCATCGGAGCCGCGATCGCCGGCGGCGTCGCCCAGTACCTCACTCCCGGCGCCACGATCACCGTCGTGGCCACCCTCTCCATTGCCATCACCGTCCTGTCCCGGCCCTTCGTGCTCCGCGCCCGCACGGTCCAGGTCGAGAAGGCTGGTGCATGAGCCGCGTCAGGCCGGCGGTAAGGACTTCGGTGCCCTCGTCCCGCCGCGAGAACCACTGGTGCTGGCGCATCAGCTCAGACAAGCTGCGACACATGGACTGGATGCCCCTGCTCTCCACTTTGGCCGGTGCCGTCATCGGTATTACCGCCACCTTGATCGCCGATCGCAGCCGGTGGCAGCGGGAGGAGGCCAGGCATGCGCTTGAAGTGCGGCGCGAGGTGTACACCGAGTTCGTCTCCGCCCTTAAAGCTGCAGGTGAAGAGATGCGAGCCGTCGCTTTGGGCGATCACATGTCCGAGTCGGTGCGTGACGCGGCCGTACGGGAGGCCGTCCGTGGCGCCGGGATGTACACGGCGAGTGAACGCCTCTGGCTCGTAGGCCCGCCACAAGTCGTGGCGGCGGGGAACGAGGCGTTCCACAGCCTGCGCAAGATACGTGACGCCTACGCCCGAGGGATGACTGTCGGCTGCGCCGAGGAACGACCCCTGATAGCCCAGCGACGCGCGGCCATGGCGCAGATGCGTCACCTCATGCGTGAGGACCTGGGCGTCGGGCCTCTCGAAATCGAGTGAGGAGGAGGTCTGCGACCTGCGGGCCGATTTCGGCGGGATCGGCGCGCAGGTCGCGGGCGGGAGGCGGCACAGCCATATAGGGCCGCGCGCGTCTGATCCGGGCCCTGAGTAGGTCAGGAAATGCTCTGCTCGCGGCAGTCGTGTTCCACGCCGGCCGCGTAGAGGCACACCTGTACGTCGGCCGTGGCCAGGGAGCCCGCTGGAGCGGTGATGGTGCCGCAGCGGTCCGCGAAGGCGGGGTCGGAATCCTGGACGATCACCGCGCCTCCGGCCTTCGCGCGCAGGTAGGCCCGCACGCCGTAGCCGTCCGCCTTGTTGTCGCACACGCGCAGCTTCGCGCTGCCGTCGCCGTAGACGGCGGTGTTGGCCCAGCCCGCCGCCGAGTCGGCGCCGGCCAACACGGTACCGACCTTGGCTGCCGCCGTGCCGCGCACCGTCAGGTCGGTGACCACTGCCTTGTGGTCGGAGGCGGTGGACGACACCGTGTGCGCGGCGACGACATCGAGGCCGGGCGTGGCGTAGGTGTAGTCGATGCGGGCGTCGTCGCCACCCGCGTGCGTGACGACGTCGGCACCTGTGTTGGCGTTCAGCTCGGTCCAGGTGTCGTACCAGTCGTGCCCGGCGATGGAGGGCCGCAGGGCGTCGCTCGGGCGGAAGTTCAGGTCACCAGGATCAGCTGTCCTGCCGATCCGCCCACCGGAGTCGCGTCACCGCGTGCGAAGTGGCCTTGGTACTGCGGGAAGTCGTCCAGCAGCCGCTGCCACTGGTTGATGCCGGGCGCGCCGTCGACGGTGTGCCCCTCGTCGTCGTGGACTTCCTGCATCGTGATGACGTCCGGGTCCTCGCTCCGGATGGTCGCCTCGATGGCACTCCAATTGGCGTCGCCGTCGGAACTGTTGGCGCCCTCGATGTTCCAGTCCATGATCCGCAGCCCGGTGGCGGCGACGGTGGTGGTGGCGGGAGCGGTGTCCGCCGCCGTGGTCCGCGCCTGCGCGACCCCTCCGCCGGCACCCGCCAGCGCGGTCGCCGCCACCAGCGCCAGCGGCAGGAGCAGGCTTCTGCCGCCTGCGCTACTTCTGCCTGACCCTGTCCCAGACCTTGTGCCTGTGCCTGTGTCTCTTCCGCTGTTTCTGTCTCGCACTCCGCTCGGACCTCCCCGTTTTGGATGACGTATGTGTGCCGGATAACGCAGTGCTGGGTGATGTAAGCGTGTCGGGTGATGTGCGTGCGAAGACAGCACGAGATCAGCCGTACTGACCCAGCACCTCCAGGATCATGCGGTGCGATGAGCCGTGGGAATAGCCGGAGTGCACCGCATGGATCGTGTGCACCGTACCTCCGTGCAGGGTCAGCGTCGCCTTGATCGGTACGTCCCGGTGCCGTTCGGCGCGGGAGAACTCCTCGTAGGGCAGCCATTCAGATTCCAGTGCCCACAGCCGGTCGGTGATCGGTGGATGGGTGTCCCAGTGGGACGGCATTCTGCGCGGCGTAGGTGCGGTGGCCAGCCAGTCCCGCCGGGCCTCGACAAGCTGGGCGAAGCCGCCGAAGACCTCGCACGGCGCCACACCGGCGTCGAACCCGGCGTACACGTACGCGTCCAGGTACCGGTGCCACTCGTTGCCGGCCAGCGGCAGCATCCGCAGTGCGGCCTGCGCCGCCGAGCGGCCCGAAATCCGGGCCATGACCTGGTCGGCGGCCAGCTCCTGACGCCGGCTCGCGGCGTGCTGGACGAGGATGAACAGCCGCGCATAGCCCCCAAACAGCCAGGACACCGGGTTGAGCGAGCGCCGTGGAAAGCGTGTCAGCATGCGCGCCACGACCACCTGCCCGCGGTGGCCGAGCGCGGTCAGACGGCCGTCCTGGTGGCCGTAGTGGCCGAACTCATGGGCCAGCACGGCGCGCATCTGGCGCAGCGACAGCGCCTGGAGCAGAGGGAAGCCGAGCAGCAGATAGCGGCGGCCCGGCAGCAGACCGAGCAGCCGCGGCTGCTCGACGACCGCCACGTTCGGCTCCGCGGCGAGCCAGACCTGGTCGGGTGGGCGGGTGCCGACGACATCCGCGAGTTCGGTGAGCGTCGCCCACAGCCCGGGCGCGTCGTCACGGTAGAGCGGGATGCCGCTGGGCACATACGGCTTCTCCTTGAACGGCGCCAGCGCGGCGACGCAGGAGCCGATGAGCAGACCGAGGGCGAGGCTGCCGAGGGCGATCACCGCGGCGTTGTCACCGAGCACGACCAGCAGCATCCCGCCGCCGACGGCCGCTCCCAGCAGGCAGGCCGCGAACAGCACGGAGAAACCCGACAGGACGAGCAGCGACATGACCTTGCGCATGGCGCGTCACTCTAACGGGCCGTCAGATCGGCCGATTGTCCGCCTGCGCCCGCTCCCGCCGACCCGCTTCCGGTGCCCCTACGCCTTGGGAATGTCGAAGTACCGGGTGAGCGTCGCCGCCAGCGCGATGTCACCGACGAGTTTCACCTTGCGGGTGAAGAACATCTGAACAGGGCTCGCGTTGCCCGAGACCAGCTTCAGGAAGTCGGCCTCCCGCAGTGTGAGCGTCACGCGCGGTTCCTCGTCGGTGCGGCCCTTGTGGACCGTGCAGGCGCGCTTGGCGATACGGGTCTCGTAGACCGTCGCGTCGTCCTCGTCGGTCGTCGCGCTGGTGATCCGCCAGCGGATCATGGCCGACAGCGAGCCCGCGACATCGGGTTTGAACTGGCGCTCCATACGGTCGAAGACCTCGTCGAGCACCCGGGCGCGCAGGTCGGCGTCGGCGGCGAGGTCCTTGATCTCCTGGGCGGACAGGCCCTTGACGATCTGTGCGAACCGCTCGGGTGTGACACTCGCGAAGTCCAGCTCCGCGAGACCATCCACACTGCCTGCCATGGAATCCTCCTGATCCCGAGTTCTTACTTATTAGTAAGATTACTACAGGGTAAGATTACGGCGAGGTAGGTAGGCTGACAAGAGTGACCGGGACATCGCAGGAGCGACGGCGGCGCGTACCTCGCCAGGTACGTGAGCAGCAGATCATCGACGTGGCGGTGCAGGTCTTCGCCAAGCGCGGCTACCACGCCGCCTCTGTGGACGAGATCGCCGAACTCGCCGGGATCTCCAAGCCGATGGTCTATCTGTACCTGGAGTCCAAAGAAGGGCTGTTCCTCGCCTGCCTGCACCGCGAACTGGAGCGGCTGGTCGGCACGCTCCAGCGGGCCGCGGGCGGCGGCGGTGCGCCTGACGTCCGGTTGCACACGGCGCTCACCGCGTTCTTCGGCTTCGTCGCCGAGCACCGCGACAGCTGGGTGGTGCTGCACCGGCAGGCCTCGGAGCTGTCGACCGCCATCGCCACGGCCGTCGCCGAGGGACGGCGCGCGGTCATGGCCGAGGTCGCCGGGTTGATCGGGGGCGGCATCGCGCAGAGCACGGGCGGCGGCCGACTCGGCGCCGAGGACGCGGACTTCGTCGCGCACGCCCTGGTGGGCGCCGCCGACTCGCTCACCGACTGGATGGAACGGCACCCGGGGCAGCCGCCGGAGCGGATCGCCCAACGGCTGATGAACATGGTGTGGGTGGGGATGGGGCGGGTGCTCGACGGGGAGGTGTGGGCGTCCGAGGAGGCGTGAACGGTCTGCGCCGCACGGACCTTCGGGTGCCGCGGCCGTGCGTACCCGCCTTCCGGCCTGGGCGTAGTCCTTGTTCCCGGCGGGTTGATAATTTCTTACGCATGAGTAAGTTGACTCGGTAGTAAGTAGGCCGCGAAGGTGCGAACCGGGAGCCGTCATGGGCGTACGCAAGGATTTGAAACGAGCCAGGCGCCACAGTGATCTCGCCGACCGCAGCACGGTCGAACTTGTCCGCGACGAGCACGGCACCGTGCGCGAGGCCCGTACCGCACCTCTCGCGTCGACCCCGCGGTCGGGCAGTGCGGCGGACATACCGTTCAATCAGGCCGCCGAGGAGCCGGACGCCGTCGTGCTGCGGCGCAAGACGGACGGCAGATGGCAGCCGGTGACCGCCGCCGCGTTCGCGCGTGAGGTGACCGCCGCCGCCAAGGGGCTGATCGCGGCGGGCCTGGAACCCGGCGGCCGGGTCGCGCTGATGTCCCGCACCCGGTACGAGTGGACCGTGCTCGACTTCGCGATCTGGGCCGCGGGCGGGCAGAGCGTTCCTGTGTACGCCACCTCGTCCGCCGACCAGATCGGCTGGATCGTCCAGGACTCCGGCGCCCGTTTCATCATCGCCGAGACCCCCGAGAACGTCACCACTGTCCAGGCGGCCCTGGCCGCACTGTCCGAGCAGTCCGAACGGGCCGAAAATGACCGGCCGCTGGTGTGGCAGCTCGATGCCGGGATCGACGGTGAACCAGGTGACGGGCCGGACGGCACTGGCGTGCTCAACCAACTGGGCGCGCTCGGCCGGGACGTCGCCGACGACGAGGTGACCAAACGCCGCGGCGCCCTCACCGCCGACACCATCGCCACCATCTGCTACACCTCCGGCACCACGGGCCGTCCCAAGGGCTGCGTCCTCACGCACGGCAACCTGCACGCGGAGGCCGCCAACACCGTCGACCTGCTCCATCCGATCTTCCAGGCGGTCAGCGGCCAGGTCGCCGCTACCCTGCTCTTCCTGCCGCTCGCGCACATCCTGGGCCGCACCATTCAGCTCGCGTGCCTGCTCGCGCGCATCGAACTCGGCCACTGCCCCAGCATCAAACCGGACGACCTGCGCCCGGAACTGCGATCCTTCAAACCCACGTTCGTCGTCGGCGTGCCGTATCTCTTCGAGAAGATCCACGACACCGGCCGGGCCACCGCGGAGAACATCGGCCGCGGCGCGTCCTTCGAACGGGCCGACCGGATCGGGGTGCGCTATGCCGAGGCGACGCTCGCCGAGTACCTGGGCACCGGCAAGGGCCCGGGGCTCGGCCTCAGCTTGGCGTGGCGCCTGTACGACCTGCTGGTCTACCGCCGGATCCGCCAGGAGACCGGCGGCCGGCTGCGGTACGCGATCAGCGGCGGTTCACCTCTCGACCAGCGGCTCAACCTGTTCTTCCTCGGGGCCGGCATCCTCATCTACGAGGGATACGGCCTGACGGAGTCCACCGCCGCGGCCACCATCACCCCGCCGCTGCGCCCGCGCCCGGGAACCGTCGGCCAGCCGGTGCCCGGCACGGCGATACGCATCGCGGACGACGGCGAAGTGCTCATCAAGGGCGGCATCGTCTTCACCGCGTACTGGAACAATCCGGCCGCCACCGACGCCGCGCTCAGCGACGGCTGGTTCGCCACCGGCGACCTCGGCGCCCTGGACGACGACGGCTATCTGACCATCACGGGCCGCAAGAAGGACATCATCGTGACCTCCGGCGGCAAGAACGTCTCGCCCGCCGTGCTGGAGGACCGACTACGCAGCCGCCCGCCGATCGGTCAGTGCATGGTCGTCGGCGACAACCGCTCGTTCGTCGCCGCGCTCATCACGCTGGAAGCGGAGACCGTCGCGCACTGGCTGTCGGTGCGCAAGATGCCCGCCGATACGCCGATGGCGGAAGTGATCGGCGATCCGCGCATGATCGCCGACGTGCAGAAGGCGGTCGACTACGCGAACACGGCCGTCTCGCGCGCCGAGTCGATCCGGAAGTTCACCTTGATCGACGGCGAGTTCACCGAGGACAACGGCCTGCTCACGCCCTCGTTGAAGATCAAGCGGCATGCGGTGGCGGAGGCGTACGGGGCGCAGATCGAGGCGTTGTACACGGGCTGAGGGACACGGCGGGGCGTGGGTGCGATGTGCCGTTGCCGGCCCGTTTTCGGCCCGCGCGTCCTATGCTCGGCGTGTGATCACACCTTCCGTGTTTCATGTGCCGTCCCCAAGCGCCGTGCCCGCCGGAAACGTTGCCCCGGTGGCGGTGTCCCTTGCGCCGGCCACGTCCCTGCCGCACCAGCGCACGGCCCAGGAGACGACGCACGCTCTCGACGCCCCGGTGGCGCCCGCGCTCTGGCTGGTGAACGTGGTCGAGGAGGCGGACGCCGCCGCCGCGCTCGCCGCCGGTGTCCTGGACGCTGCGGAGCAGCAGCGGGCGGCGAACTTCCACCGGGCGAAGGACCGCGTGAGTTATGTGTCCGCCCATGTCGCGCTGCGGGTCCTGCTCGGCGCCGAGCTCGGGGTGCCGCCGCAGGCCGTGGAGTTCGTCCGTGAGACGTGTCCGACCTGCGGCGGGCCGCACGGCAGGCCCGCGGTGGCGGGCGGTGCACTGCACTTCTCGCTCTCCCACAGCGGCGAGCTCGCCCTGATCGGGACGGCGCCGGTGACCGTGGGCGTGGATGTGGAGGAGACCCCCACCCTGAAGGTGGCCACCGACACCGCCCGCATGCTGCACCCCGACGAGACCGCGGAGATCGACGCGCTGCCCGACGACGCCCGGGCGGACGGGTTCGGCCGGGCCTGGGTCCGCAAGGAGGCGTATCTGAAGGCGCTCGGCACCGGTCTGTCGCGCAGTCCCGCTCTGGACTACATGGGTACGGGGCCCGAACCGGCCCAGCGGCAGGCGGGGTGGACGCTCACCGACATACGGGTGCCGCAGGGGTATATGGCGGCTGCGGCGACTCGTGTCGAGTCGGCGTAAAGGGTCGGTTGCGGTGCCGTCGGCGGGGCGGTAGGGCGGACCGGGCGGCAACGGCACGAGGACGCGGGACACGGCGGCCCGGCATCGCGGCGGCCCGTCGTCTCGGCGTCCCGCTATTCCGGGAGCAGGGCCGGGACATACGGCAATCGTCGGTAACTGACAGGACAATAAGCCCAGTTGATCGTTCCTGATTGCTGGGCTCGCGGTACCTGATCATGTTTCAATCGGCCTGCCCGTGCCGTCGCGCAGCCCCGTACCGCCTGCCCTAGAGGTGTACAGAACCTTGATCGCACCCCCGGAACCGTCCCTCACCGAAGCGGAACTCATCGAGCGGGCCGTGGCGCTGCGGCCCGTACTGCTGGACCGGCAGGCCGAGACCGAGCGCCTGAGCCACTATCCGCAGGAGACCCACGAGGACTTCCGGCGGGCCGGTTTCTACCGCATCCTCCAGCCGCGCAGATACGGCGGTTACGAGTTCGGGCTGCCCGTCTTCTTCCGCGTGGTGGCCGAAATCGCGCGCGGCTGCCCCTCCTCCGGCTGGTCCCTTTCACTGGGCGCCGCGCACGTGCTGCAAGTCGCCTCGGTCTTCGAGGAAGGCGTACAGGAGGAGGTCTTCGCACCCGACGGCGACTTCCGCGCCGCGTCGACCGTGGTGCCCGTCGGGGTCGCGGAGCCGGACGGTGCCGGGCACGTGATACTCGACGGCACCTGGAACTACTCGTCCGGCTCTCCTTATGCCACGCACTACCTCGGCCACACCCTGCGCGCCCCCGAGAAGCCGGACGAGGCACCCGGGCCGATGGCGCTCTTCGTCGCGCCGCGCTCGGTGTGGACGGTGATCGACGACTGGCAGGGCGTGCTGGGGCTGCGCGGCAGCGGATCCAACAGCATCCGCATGGAGCGGGCCCGCATCCCCGCCGCGTACACCCTGGATATGAACATCCTCGACCTGCCGGTGGAGGGCGGCTCGGTCGGCTCGCGGCTGCACGGCAATCCTCTGTACGCGGGCCGCACCGTCAGCTTCTTCCAAGGCGAAATGGCCGCGATCATGGTCGGCATTGCCTACGCCGCGACCGACGAATACGCCCGCGTCATCGCCGCCCGCCCCCTGCTCAGCGACCCCGAGCGCACCCGGGCCGAGCTGTACGACTACCAGCGCCAGCTGGGCGACGCGCTGGCGGCGATCCACACCGCGCACGCCGCCGTGCAGCACAACGCGGCCGACTGGATGGAGACCTGCCGCCGCAACACCTCGGGCGAGGCACCCTTCACCGTCGCCGAGGACGACAGGCTCGCGCTGGTCTTCTGCACCGCGGGCCGGCTCGCCTGGGACGCGATCCACGACCTCGTGCGCACGGCAGGATCGCGGTACCTGCGCGACGGTGAGCGGATGCAGCGGTATGTGCGGGACTCCATGACCTGGTGGACGCATATCGCGCCGACCATGGCGGAGCCACTGACACGGCGGGTCGCGCGAGCGCGGCTCGGGCTGCCCATCGACGATGTGCCGCTCATTCCCTAGCTTCCATAGCTTCCCTAGCTTCCTCAGCGGACTTGCGCCGGACGGTGCGGATGCGTCCGCGGTGCCTGTGGTGTGCCGGACGTCGTATGGAAACGGGCGGTCCGGCACCGCCATGGCGATGACTCTGCAAATAATTTTCCGTCCCCTTGTGGAATCAGGGAAGTTTCCTTCACCGTGGACGCTGCGCCGTGGCGTCACATGCCCGTTCGGGCTCCGGCGAGGTGAACAGGCCGTTCGTTAAGGAGAGAGAAATGAGCACTGCAAAAAAGCCCATCAGCAGGCGCGGCGCTCTGCTCGCCACAACCGCGGCCCTGGCCGGCGCCGGTCTTGCCGGGTCGGCCGGCGCGGTCGTGCGCGTACACCGGCCCCCGTGGGCGCCGCAGGTCAGCCTGACCCCCGCGCAGCGCGCCGGACAGCGCGTCATCTACTCCTACCCGGGGCTCACGCCGCCGACCCAGCTGCTCGACGCGATCAGCGGGGGCCGTGCGGCCGGAGTGATCTTCTTCGGCGAGAACATCAGCAGCCTCAGCCAGATCAGCGGCGTCATCGACCAGCTGAACAAGTTGAACGCCTCCGCCCCCATCAAGGCACCCCTGCTCCTGATGACCGACCAGGAAGGCGGCTTGGTGCGCCGCCTGCCGGGAGAGCCCGTGCTGTCCGCGAAGGACGTCGGTGCGTCATCCGATCCGGCCGGGAACGCGACGGACACCGGCACCGGCGCGGGCAAGAACCTCGCGGGTGTCGGCATGAACGTGAACCTCGCGCCGGTGCTCGACGTCTACCGCAAGGCCGGTGACTTCGAGGACCAGTACGAGCGGTCCTACAGCAAGGACCCGGCCGTCGTCGGCACCCTCGGCTCGGACTTCATCACCGCGCAGCAGCACACCGGGGTGGCCGCGACCGCCAAGCACTTCCCCGGTCTCGGCTCCGCGTCGGCAAGCCAGAACACCGACTCGGCCCCCGTCACCCTCACCGCGTCCCTCTCCACTCTGCGCGGCACCGACGAACTGCCGTACCAGTCGGCGATATCCGCCGGAGTGAAACTGGTCATGCTTTCCTGGGCGGTCTACCCGGCGCTCGACGCCAACCTGCCCGCCGGCCTCTCACCGACGGTGATCGGCGAGCTGCGCAACCGGCTGGGATTCAAGGGAGTGACGATCACCGACGCCCTGGAGGCCGGGGCGCTCAAGAACTATGGCGACACGGCAGCGCGCGCGGTGGCGGCTGCCGGGGCCGGCATGGACCTGCTGCTCTGCGCGGCCCGCGATTCCGAGCAGGGCCACACCTCCGTCGCCGCGCTGCGCGACGCCCTGGCGGCCGGCAGCCTCGACGGCGCCGCCTTCGACGCGGGCGCGGCGCGCGTCAACGCCCTGCGCAGCAGCCTGGCGTGATGGCTGCGTGCCGGCTCGTTGACCGTTGACGTGCGGGCCCATGGGCTCGTGGGCCCGTGGCCCGTTGACCCGTTGGCCTGCTGCGTTGCCGCGTTGACGGCCTGATGTGCAGATGACCTGAACGACCACCGGTGAGGCACCGCGCCGGCGCCTGTGTCCTCAGCCCGTACGCAACTGATGTGCGGGCTGAGGCCGGGCCCGGGCCGGTGTACCGGTGGTGGCCGGCGGCGACTGGTTCCTCCCGTCCCGCCCGCGCCTTACTGCCTCTCACCGCTTCTCACCTCCGCGCCTTTCCTACGCGGATTCGGCTGTGTTGTGATCCAGCCTGCCGCGTACCTGTCCGTCCGGCTGACGTCCGAGGCTAGAGGCCCAAGCCCGGTGTACCGGTGGTGTCTGAGATGCCGATTCCTTCCTCCCGCACGCCCGGGAATGCCGCGCGCCCTTCGCGAAAGATCGGTGTTAGAGGGGCTTAAGGACAGCGGACAAGACTGCGTATCGGCGGTGATCGGCCTTCGGCGTTCGCGGAGAACTTCCGTTTTCACGGGATTTCCGTGCCGGTGGTCCGCCGGCCGGACGCAATCGAGGAATCGCCGGCCGCCTTGGAATTCTTCGTGTGGCGGGGGCGGAGGCGAGGAGACACAAGGGTGCGCGTGTCCGAGATGTTCATCAGTGAAATTGGTGTGTATCCGCCGCCGACGGTGGACGTCTCCCGGACGGTCGATCGGTACGCCGCGCGCGATGCCCGCGACCGTCGCGGACCACATCCCACAAAGGTGCGTCTCCCGCGGCACTCCGGGATCGGGCAGCAGTGCCCACAGAAGGGAGGGGCGCACCGCGGCAGCCGGCCGTCTCGCCGGCCGCAGGCCACCCGGCCGGGCCGCTGAACGGCGCCCCGAGCCGGAGCAGGCGACCGACCAGGGCGGTCCGTAGGCCGGTCGGCGGCTGATTCCACTGCGTTTCGTGCGGTCCTGGGAAGGCGAGGCCCTCAGGCCGGACCGGGCACGCCAAGCGCACGAGCCCCATGAGTTCCGCTGGCACTTGGATACAGGAGGACGGCACATGGCGACGCTTCCCGAGGCGGGCACGGCACAACGTGACGCGGGGGTCACCGACACCGCCCTCGCCGTCATCGGGCTGTCCTGCCGCCTTCCCGGGGCACCGACTCCACAGGCCTTCTGGGAGCTGCTGCGCAGCGGTACGAGCGCGGTCTCGCAGCGCCTCGGCGAGCGTCTGGGAGCCGATTCCGGCGTGCAGGAGCGGTCGCCGGGCCATGCGGGACTCCTCGACCGTATCGACCACTTCGACGCGGATTTCTTCGGTATCTCCCCGCGTGAAGCGGTGCAGATGGACCCGCAGCAGCGCCTCGTGCTCGAACTCGGCTGGGAGGCGCTGGAGGATGCCGCGATCCTTCCGCGGACCCTCGCCGGCAGCGCCACGGGTGTCTTCGCCGGTGTCATGGCCGACGACTACGCGACCCTGCTCGCGCACCACGGCAGCGCGTACACGCAGCACACGCTGACCGGAACCAACCGCGGGATCATCGCCAACCGGCTGTCCTACACGCTCGGCCTGCAAGGCCCCAGCCTCACCGTCGACACCGCCCAGGCCTCCTCACTGGCCGCCGTCCACCTGGCCTGCCGCAGCCTGCTCGCGGGGGAGTGCACGCTCGCGCTGGCCGGCGGCGTCCAGCTGATCGTCGGACCCGACAGCACCGCGATGACAGCCGAGTTCGGTGCCCTGTCCCCGGACGGCCGCAGCCACACCTTCGACGCGCGGGCCAACGGCTATGTCCGCGGCGAGGGCGGCGCCTTCGTCGTCCTGAAGCCGCTGGCGGCGGCCCTGGCCGACGGGGACCCCGTGCACTGCGTGATCCGCGGCAGCGCCCTCAACAACGACGGGGCCACCGGCGCCCTCACGATTCCCAGCCCGCGCGCCCAGGAGGAGGCGATCCGGCTGGCCTGCCGGAACGCCGGTGTGGAGCCGCTCGACGTCCAGTACGTGGAGCTACACGGCACGGGCACCCCGGTAGGCGATCCCATCGAGGCCGCCGCGCTCGGTGCGGTGTACGGCGCAGGCAGGACCACCGAGTCCGCGCTGGTCGTCGGCTCGGCGAAGACCAACGTCGGCCATCTCGAAGGCGCCGCGGGCATCGTCGGATTCCTCAAGGCGGCCCTGAGCATCCGGCAGCGACAGCTCCCGGCCAGCCTCAACTTCGAGACACCGAACCCGGACATACCGCTGGACACCCTGAACCTCCGGGTTCAGCAGAGCCTCGGCCGCTGGCCGCACGAGGACCGGCCGCTGACCGCCGGCGTGAGCTCCTTCGGCATGGGCGGCACCAACTGCCACGTCATCCTGACCGAGCCGCCCGCCCCCGCCGCGCACACCGCTGACCCCTCGCCCGAGGCGGCCCCGGCACACACCGTTGTGCCCTGGATCGTCTCAGGACGTAGCGAATCGGCCCTGCGCGCCCAGGCCGAGCGGTTGCGGACCCACCTCGAAACTCGTCCCGCGGCGGCCCCGGCGGACGTCGCCTGGTCACTCGCGACGACACGCACCGCCTTCGAGCACCGTGCGGTGCTCCTGGGCCGTGACCGCGGCACACTCCTCGACGGCCTGCGCGCACTCGCCGGCTCGGAGCCCGCCGCCGGCCTGGTGCAGGCCGGTGCCATCGCTGGGCAGAGTCGTCTGGCGGTCCTGTTCACCGGGCAGGGCAGCCAGTACGCGGGCATGGGCCGCGAACTCTACGACGCCTACGAGCCGTTCGCCGAGGCGTTCGACGCCGCGTGCCGACTGCTCGACCCGCACTTGGACCATCCGCTGCGCAGGGTCACGTTCGACGGCAAGGACGCGCCCGATGCCGGGCTCCTGCACCGCACCCGCTACACGCAGGCGGCCCTGTTCGCCGTCGAGACCGCGCTGTTTCGCCTGTTCGAGCACTGGGGCATACGTCCTGACGTGATCATCGGCCACTCCATCGGCGAGATCACCGCCGCACACGTCGCCGGAGTGCTGTCCCTCCAGGACGCCTGCACCCTCGTCGCCGCGCGCGGACGCCTGATGGAGCAGCTGCCGGCCGGCGGTGCGATGGTCGCCGTGCAGGCCTCGGAGGACCAGGTACTGGCCTCGCTCGACGGCACGGCCGGCGGAGTCGCGATCGCCGCGGTCAACGGGCCCCGTTCCATCGTCGTCTCCGGCACGGAGCAGGCCGTGCTGGAACTGGCCGACCGGTGGCGGGCTGAGGGCCGCAAGGTGAAGCAACTGCGCGTCAGCCACGCCTTCCACTCGCACCTGATGGACCCCATGCTGGCCGAGTTCACCGAGGTCGCCGCGGGACTGTCCTACGCGCCGCCGCGCATTCCCGTCGTGTCCAACCTCGACGGCCGCCCGGCCGGGGCCGAGGAGCTGGGCAGCCCGGCGTACTGGGCGCGGCACGCCCGGCACGCCGTGCGGTTCCTCGACGGCATACGCACCCTTCAGGCCGACGGGACCACCGCCTACCTCGAACTCGGCCCCGGAGGCGTGCTGACCGGCATGGCCGAGGACTGCCTCGACACCGCCGAGGACACGCCCGCCGCCGCCCCGGCGCTCGTGCAGACACTGCGCTCCAGGCGGCCGGAACCGGAAGCGGTGCTCACCGCGCTGTCCCGGCTGCACGTCCACGGCACGTCCGTCACCTGGGAGGCTGTGCTCGCCCCGCACCGGCCGCGGCGTCTGGACGTGCCCACCTACGCCTTCCAGCGGCGGCGCTACTGGCCGCAGCCGGCAAACGGCACGACCGGTACGAGACCGCGGCCCGCGGACACCCTCGCCGACCAGCCGGCCGCCGACCAGTGGGCCGCCGACCAGCCGGTGACCTGGGCGCAGCGCCTGGCCGCTCTTGCCCAAGGAGAACGGGAACGCGCCCTGCTCGACATGGTGCGCACCCACGTGGCCGTCGTCCTGGGCCACGTCACACCGGACGCCGTGGACACCGGCCGCGCGTTCAAGGACCTCGGATTCGACTCGTCGCTCGCGGTCGAGCTGCGCAACCGCCTGACGGCCGCGACCGGGCTGCGGCTACCCACCGGACTCACCTTCAACCACCCCACTCCCGCCGCGCTCATCGGATACCTGCTGGCCGAGCTCACGCGAACACAGCAGACACAGCAGACACAGCAGACACAGCAGACAGAGCAGATGCAGCAGACGGGGCAGTCGGCTTCGGCCCTCTCGCCTTCGGGCACCGGACCGGCCGACGAGCCGATCGCGATCGTGAGCATGGCATGCCGGTATCCCGGCGGCGTCGACTCTCCCGAGGGGCTGTGGCAGCTCGTTCACGACGAGCAGGACGCGATCGGGCCGTTTCCGGCCAACCGCGGCTGGGACCTGGAGGGCCTGTACGACCCGTCGCCGGAAACGAACGGCACCACCTACATCCGCGAAGGCGGATTCCTCTACGCCGCGGACGAGTTCGACCCCGCGTTCTTCGGCATCAGCCCGCGCGAGGCGCTGGCCATGGACCCGCAGCAGCGGCTGCTCCTTGAGGTGGCCTGGGAGGCGCTGGAGCGCGGCGGGATCGACCCGACGACGCTGCACGGCACCCCGGCGGGAGTGTTCGTGGGCGCCACGGCGCAGGACTACGGGCCGCAGCTGCACGAGGCTCCGGAAGGACTCGGCGGCTACCTCCTGACCGGCGGCACGTCGAGTGTCGCGTCGGGCCGGGTGGCGTACACGCTCGGTCTTGAGGGGCCCGCGGTGACCGTGGACACCGCCTGCTCGTCGTCGCTCGTCGCCATCCACCTCGCCACCCAGGCGCTGCGCCAGGGCGACTGCTCCCTCGCTCTGGCGGGCGGCGCCACGGTGATGGCGGGGCCTGGCATGTTCGTCGAGTTCAGCCGTCAGCGCGGGCTCGCCCAGGACGCCCGCTGCAAGGCGTTCGCCGCGTCCGCCGACGGCACCGCCTGGGCGGAGGGCGCCGGCATCCTCGTACTGGAGCGGCTGTCGGACGCACGGCGCAACGGACACCGGGTGCTCGCCGTCATCCGCGGCGCCGCGATCAACCAGGACGGCGCCAGCAACGGGCTCGCCGCGCCGAACGGCCCGTCACAGGAACGGCTGATCCGGCAGGCACTGGCCGGCGCACGGCTGCGCGCGGACCAGGTCGACGTGGTCGAGGCGCACGGCACCGGCACGGCCCTCGGCGACCCGATCGAGGCGGAAGCCGTCATCGCCACCTACGGGCAGGGCCGGCCGGCCGACCGGCCGGTGTGGCTGGGATCGCTGAAGTCCAACATCGGGCACGCGCAGGCGGCTGCAGGCGTCGGCGGCGTCATCAAGATGGTCATGGCCCTGCGCCGGGGCGTGCTGCCGAAGACCCTGCATGTCGACGAGCCGAGCCCGCATGTCGAGTGGTCCGCGGGCGCCGTGGCGCTCCTCACCGAGACCAGGTCCTGGCCGCGGTACGACGACGACCCGCGCCGCGGCGCGGTGTCCTCGTTCGGCATCAGCGGCACCAACGCGCATGTGATCCTCGAAGAGGCCCCGTTCACCGCGGACGGGCCGGCCGCCGGCGAACCAGCCGCCGTGCAGGCCCCCGCCGCGCCCCCGGACACCGATGCGGCCGGCACGCCGAGCCATGGCCATGGCCTCGTGGTGCCCTGGCTCGTCTCCGCCAAGACCGACCGGGCCCTTCAGGACCAGGCCGAACGGCTCGGCGCCCGCCTGGCCCAGGACCCGGCCCAGGACATCCGCGACATCGGCCAGGCGCTGGCCACCACCCGCACGCGCTTTTCGCACCGTGCGGTGATCGTGGCCGGCGACCGGGACGGCCACGTCCAGGGCCTGCGCGCGCTGGCCGACGGAGGAAGTGCGCCGCAGCTCGTCCGCGGCACGGCCGGCGATCCGGGCGCGACCGTGTTCGTCTTCCCCGGCCAGGGCTCGCAGTGGGCCGGGATGGCTCTCGACCTGCTGGCCTCGGCCCCGGTGTTCCGGGAGCAGATCCACGCCTGCGCCGAGGCCATGGCGCCGTATGTGGACTGGTCGCTGATCGACGTGCTCCAGGGAGCCGAGGGCGCGCCCTCGCTTGAGCGGGTCGACGTGGTGCAGCCCGCCCTGTTCGCGGTGATGGTGTCCCTCGCCGAGCTGTGGCGCTCCTTCGGTGTCCAGCCGGACGCCGTGGTCGGACACTCCCAGGGCGAGATAGCCGCCGCCGCTGTCTGCGGCGCGCTGTCCCTTCAGGACGCCGCGGCCGTCGTCACCTTGCGCAGCCGCGCCCTCACCGCGCTGGCCGGCACCGGCGGCATGGCCTCCCTCGCCCTGCCGGCCGACCAGGTGGCCGTCCTGCTGGAGAGCCGGCGGGGCCGCCTGGACATCGCCACGATCAACGGCCCGGCCGCGACGGTCGTCTCCGGCGACCCGGACGCCATCGACGAGATCGTCGCCGCCTGCGAGGCCGACGGGATACGGGCCCGCAAGATTCCCGTCGACTACGCCTCGCACTGCCGGCACGTGGAGTCCATCCACGACCACCTGCTGGACGTCCTGTCCGGCATCACCCCGCGGTCCACCTCGACCGCGTTCTACTCCACCGTCACCGGCGCACCTCTCGACACGCGTGAGCTGACGGCCGAGTACTGGTACCGCAACCTGCGCCAGACCGTCCGTTTCGAGGAGACCACCCGCGCCCTGCTCGCCGCGGGGCACCGCACGTTCATCGAGGCCAGTCCGCACCCGGTGCTGACCATGGCCGTCCAGGACACGCTGGACGACTCCGCGGCCCACTCTGCGGTCGCCATCGGGTCGCTGCGCCGCGGCGAGGGCGACTGGACGCGGTTCGCCACCTCCTTGGCAGAGGCCCATGTCCAGGGCGTGAGCGTCGACTGGCAGCCGCTGCTCACCGGCGGCCACCACCGCCCGCTCGACCTGCCCACCTATCCCTTCCAGCGGGAGCACTACTGGCTGTCGGCCGGTGCCGCGGCCACGGACGCCGCCGACCTCGGGCTAGCCGGCACCGACCACCCGCTGCTCGGCGCCGAGGTCGCTCTCGCCGCCGATGACGGCCTCGTCATGACCGGCAGAGTGTCCCTTCAGACCCATCCCTGGCTGGCCGACCACGCCGTCTTCGGCACCGTCGTCCTGCCCGGTGCCGCGTTCGTCGAGTTGGTCCTGCACGCGGCCGGCCGCACGGAGTGCGGCCATGTGGACGATCTGACCCTGCAGACACCTCTCGTGCTGAGCGAGCGGAGCGCCGTACGCCTCCAGGTGACGGTGGCACCGCCCGACGAGTCCGGGCGGCGACCGGTCACCGTGCACTCCAGGCCGCAGACAGCCGACGACGAGCCCTGGACGTGCCACGCGAGCGGCCTGCTCACCACAGGTCCCGTCCGCGGCCCGCAGGAGGACCTGTCCGTGTGGCCCCCGACGGGAGCGACACCCATCCCGGTGGCTGAGCTGTACGACGGACTCGCCGCACAGGGCTACGAGTACGGGCCGGCCTTCCAGGGGCTGCGGGCGGCCTGGCGGCGCGGGGACGACTACTACGCCGAGACGGCGCTTGACGAGGACCAGCAGGCGGACGCGGCCCGCTTCGGTATCCATCCCGCGCTGCTGGACGCGGCCCTGCACGCCCTGGCCCCGGCCGGCCGGCTGCGCACCGACGAACAGGGCCGCATCCAGTTGCCGTTCTCCTGGAGCGGTGTCTCGCTGCACGCGACGGGTCTTGTCACCGGCCGGGTCCGGTGGTCGCCGACCGACGGCGACACGGTCACGGCGACGATCGCCGACACTTCGGGGGCTCCCGTCCTCACCGTCGAGTCGCTGGCGCTGCGCGCCGCGTCTGCCGACCGGCTTCCCGGCGTACGCACCGGCCACGAGGGCGCGCTGTACCACGTGGACTGGGTCCGGGCACCGGCCGCCGCCGAACCGGCGGTGTCATCCGGCGGCTGGGCCGCCATCGGCGCGACGGCGGCAGAACGCGTGACGGAGCCGGACGGGACGCGGATCGAGGTCCACGCCGATCTGCCGGCGCTGGCGGAGTTCCTCGCCGCGGGAGGTCAGATACCGGACGTCGTCTTCGCGACGGTGACGCCTGCGTCCGTGGATGAGACGTCCGTTGACCAGACGTCCGTTGACCAGCCGTCCGTTGACCAGACGTCCTTGGATGAGACGTCCGCGGTGACCGGTGCCGGCACTCCGGCCGCGGTCCGCCGGGCCACCGGGTACGCGCTGCGGCTGGTCCAGGAGTGGCTGTCCCGCGCGGAGTTCGCCGGCATACGCCTCGTCGTCCTCACCGACGGCGCGGTAGCCGCGCCCGGTTCCGCGGACCTGTCCGACCCGGTGGCGGCTGCGGTGTGGGGCCTGCTGCGCACCGCCCAGTCGGAGAACCCGGACGCTTTCGTCCTGCTCGATCTCGACCAGGAACCGGCCTCCCTGATCGCCGTCTCGCAGGCCCTGGCCATGGGCGAACCGCAACTCTGCCTGCGCGACGGCGCCGTGCACACCCCCCGCATCACCCGGTTCACCCCCGCCACCGACCCCACCGGCCCTTCGCTCGCTCCCGACGGTACGGTCCTGATCACCGGCGGCACCGGCACCCTCGGCGCCCTGCTCGCCCGCCACCTCGTCGACCACCACGGCGTACGACACCTGCTCCTGGCCAGCCGCCGCGGCCCCGACGCACCAGGCGCCCAGGAACTGACCGCCGAACTCACCACCCTCGGCGCCCACGTCACCATCACCGCCTGCGACACCGCCAACCGCGAAGCACTGACCACCCTGCTCACCACCATCCCCACCAACCACCCACTCACCGCCGTCATCCACACCGCAGGCACCCTCAACGACGCCACCCTCCAATCGCTCACCCCAGAACACATCGACACTGTCCTACGCCCGAAGGCGGACGCCGCCTGGCACCTGCACGAACTCACCCGCGACCTGAACCTCTCCGCCTTCGTCCTCTTCTCCTCCGTCGTGGCCACGCTCGGCAGCCCCGGCCAGGCCAACTACGCGGCGGCCAACAGCTTCCTCGACGCCCTCGCCCACCACCGCCGGACCCTCGGGCTGCCGGCGAGTTCACTCGGCTGGGGCCTGTGGGCGCAGGCCAGCGGTATGACCGCCCATATGGGTGACGGCGACCGCGCCCGCATGCTGGGCGGCGGGGTGCTGCCGATCTCCGCGGAACGGGGCCTGGCCCTGTTCGACCAGGCGCTCACCGCCGGTCACGCGGCGCTGGTGCCGGCCCGCTTCGACTCCGTCGCGCTGCGCGCGCAGGCCATGGCCGGGACGCTGCCGCCGGTCCTGCGCGGCCTGCTCCGTGCGCCGGTACGGCGGATGGCCGCGGCTGCCGGCCAAGCGGGCGGTTCGACGCTGGCCCAGCGCCTGGCCGCGCTGTCCGCCGATGAGCAGGACAGCACGCTGCTCGACCTGGTCATCACGCATGTGTCGGCGGTGCTGGGCCGCACGGGCGACGGACTCGACGTCGACCTGGCCTTCAAGGCACTGGGATTCGACTCGCTGACGGCCGTCGAACTGCGCAATCGACTGAACGCGGCCACCGGCCTTCGGCTGCCCGCCTCCCTCGTCTTCGACCATCCGACGCCTCGCGGGCTCGCCCGACAGCTGCGCGCCGAACTCACCGGCGCACCGGTGGACTCGGTGGTGCGGTCGGCGGTCGTCGGGCACGACGAGCCCATCGCGATCGTCGGGATCGGCTGCCGCTACCCCGGTGGTGTGCACTCGGCCGAGGACCTGTGGCGCCTGGTCACGGACGGGACGGACGCCATCGGCGACATGCCCGCGGGCCGTGGATGGAACATCGACGAGCTGTACGACGCCGATCCCGACCGGGCCGGCAAGGTGTACACACGACACGGCGGATTCCTGCACGACGCCGACCAGTTCGATGCCGACTTCTTCGGTATGAGCCCGCGCGAGGCGCTGGCCACGGACCCGCAGCAGCGGCTGTTGCTGGAGACCACCTGGGAGGCGTTCGAGCACGCCGGACTGACCCCCGCGCAGCTGCGCGGCAGCCGTACCGGTGTCTTCACGGGGATCATGTACGGCGACTACGGCGGGCGGTTGCAGCGGGCTCCGGAGGAACTGGAGGGCTATCTGCGCAACGGCAGCCACGGCAGCGTCGCGTCGGGCCGCATATCGTTCACCTTCGGTCTTGAGGGTCCTGCGGTGACGGTGGACACGGCGTGTTCGTCGTCGCTGGTGGCGTTGCATCTGGCGGTGCAGGCCCTGCGTAACGGTGAGTGTGATCTCGCGCTCGCCGGCGGTGTGACGGTGATGGCCACGCCGGCGACCTTCGTCGAGTTCAGCCGCCAGCGCGGGCTGTCGGCCGACGGCCGCTGCAAGGCGTTCGCCGCGGCGGCGGACGGCACCGGCTTCTCCGAAGGTGTCGGCCTCCTGCTGGTGGAGCGCCTGTCGGATGCCGAACGCAACGGGCATCCGGTGCTGGCGGTGGTGCGGGGTTCCGCGGTCAACCAGGACGGCGCGAGCAACGGCCTGACCGCGCCGAACGGCCCGTCGCAGCAGCGTGTCATCCAGGCCGCGTTGGACAACGCCCGCCTCACTCCGGCCGACGTGGACGCCGTCGAGGCGCACGGCACCGGTACCACTCTTGGTGACCCGATCGAGGCGCAGGCCCTGATCGCCACCTACGGACAGCAGCGGACGGCCGACCAGCCACTGTGGCTCGGCTCGGTCAAGTCGAACATCGGACACACGCAGGCCGCCGCCGGAGTCGCCGGTGTCATCAAAATGGTCCAGGCGATGCAACGCGGACTGCTGCCCAGGACCCTGCACGTCGACGAGCCCTCGCCACACGTGGACTGGTCGGCAGGCGCGGTCCGACTGCTGACCGACACCGTCACCTGGCCCGAGAACGATCGTCCACGCCGGGCCGCCGTGTCGTCCTTCGGCATCAGCGGCACGAACGCTCACGTCATCCTCGAAGCCGCACCCGCACCGGAGGGCGGGCCGGTGGAACAGGCTGGTCCTGCCGGAGACGTGCTGCCGGTGGTGCCGTGGCTGCTGTCGGCGAAGACCGACACCGCACTGCGGGAGCAGGCCCAGCGGATGCACGACTTCGCTGCCGACGGTGATCTGAATCCGGTAACGGTCGGCGTGACGTTGGCCACCACTCGTACCCACTTCGCCTACCGCGCCGCCGTCACCGCCACCAGCCGTGACGAACTCCTGGCCGGACTCGACGCTCTCGCCCATGGGGACAAGGCCACCGGCCTGGTGCAAGGCACTACTGAGGCACGCGGCAAGCTGGCGTTCCTGCTGGCCGGACAGGGCAGCCAACGCCCCGGCATGGGCCGCGAACTCTCCGACGCTTTCCCCGTCTTCGCCACCGCTTTGGATGAGGTCTGCCAGCACCTGGATACGCACCTTGACCGGCCGTTGCGCGAGATCATGTTCGCCGAGGCAGACACTCCCGAGGCTGCGCTGCTTGATCAGACCGGTTACACCCAGCCGGCCCTGTTCGCCTTCGAAACAGCCCTCTACCGCTTGCTGGAGCACTGGGGCGTCCGCCCGGACTACCTCATCGGCCACTCCCTAGGCGAACTCACCGCAGCCCACCTCGCCGAAGTCCTCACCCTGGAAGACGCCTGCACCCTCGTCGCCACACGCGCACGCCTCATGCAGGCCCTACCCGCAACCGGCGCCATGGCCGCCATCCAAGCCACCGAAGAAGAAGTCACCACTTCCCTCAACGACCACCACGAGACCGTCGACATAGCCGCCATCAACGGACCCACCTCCGTAGTGATCTCAGGCGACCGCGACGCCGTCCTCGAACTCGCCGCGCACTGGAAGGCCCAAGGCCGCAAAACCCGCCAACTCACCGTCAGCCACGCCTTCCACTCCCCCCACATGGACTCCCTCCTCGCCGACTTCCACCAAGTCGCAGCCACCCTCACCTACCAACCACCCACGCTCCCCGTCGTGTCCAACCTCACCGGCGACCTGGCCACCCCCGACCAGCTCACCTCGCCCCAATACTGGACCGACCACATCCGCCACGCCGTCCGCTACCACCACGGCACCCACACCCTGCACACAAACGGCGTCACCACCTACCTCGAACTCGGCCCAGACACCACCCTCACCACCCTCACCCAAACCATCCTCGACCAACCCACCACCATCCCCACCCACCACCGCAACCAACCCCCCACCACCACCCTCACCACCGCACTAACCCACCTCCACACCACCGGCGTCCCGATCGACTGGCACACCCTCCTACCCACCACCACCCACACCCACCAACCCGCCGACCTACCCACCTACCCCTTCCAACACCAGCCCTACTGGCTCCACAGCCAACCCGACACCAACGTCGCCGCCGCCGGCCTCACCACCCCCGACCACCCCCTCCTAGGCGCCACCACCGAACTCCCCGACGGCAGCCACCTCTTCACCGGACGACTCTCCCTCACCACCCACCCCTGGCTCGCCGACCACGCCGTCCACGGCACCGTCATCCTCCCCGGCACCGCCTACATCGAACTCGCCCTCCACACCGCCCACCACACCGGCAACGACCACCTCACCGACCTCACCCTCGAAACACCCCTCGCCCTCACCGAACACAACGCCATCCAACTCCAAGTCGTCGTAGGCCCACCCGACGACAGTCAATCCCGCCTCTTCCTCACTCGTTCCCGACCCGCCACCACGAGTGAAGACGGCACACCCTGGACCACGCACGCCACCGGCACGCTCACTACCGGTACCGTTGCGGCCGCTGATCACGGTGCATGGCCACCGGCTGACGCCACCGCCATCGACACCGAGCACCTCTATGACCGTCTGCGCGCCGTCGGTATCGACTACGGTCCGGCCTTCCAGGGACTGCAGGCCGCCTGGCGGCACGGTCACGACATCTGCGCTGACGTCGTGCTCCCGGACGGCGCGGCCGACGCTGCGCGCTTCGGTATCCATCCCGCACTGCTTGACGCCGCGCTTCACGCGTTGTTCCTCCATCGCACTCCGGACGACGAGGCGGATGTGCCGCTGCCGTTCGCCTGGAGTGGTGTGCAGCTGCATGCCGCCGATGCCACGCGCCTGCGGGTGCACCTGTCGCCCTCCGGTGACCAGACGGTCTCTCTTGCCATCGCGGACGAGAACGGGCAACCGGTCGTCTCGATCGAGTCCTTGACCGTACGGCCGGTCACCGCCGACCAGCTGCGCCGCGCCACCGGCCACCACGACACGCTCTTCCATCTCGACTGGCTTCCCGTGCAGCCCGCTTTCGCCGCCGCGCCGGCTGCGCGTCCTTGGGCCGTGATCGGCGACACTACGGGGCTCATCGGCGGGTGGGACGACCACGACGCCTCCGTCACGCACCATGCGCACCTCAATGACCTGCGCGCCGCCCTCGACGCCGGCGCGCCCGCCCCCGCGCTCGTGCTCCTGCCGGTGACGTATCTGCAGGACACCGCCGGCTCCGTCGACCCCGCCACGGCCACGCACGCCGTCACCCAACGCGCGCTCACCCTGTTCCAGGACTTCCTGCCGGACGAGCGACTGGCCGAATCGTGTCTGGTCGTGCTCAGCCAAGGCGCCATCGTGGCAGGTGAGCAGGACCAGGCCGACGCCGGTGACCTGGCGACCGCGGCGCTGTGGGGGTTCGTCCGCTCCGCGCAGGCAGAGCATCCCGGCCGTTTCGCCCTCGTCGACCTCGATGCCTCCGGCGCCGTTCCGAGCATTCTGTCGGATGTGCTCGGCGCGCCTGCGCCGCAGCTCGCCGTGCGCGAGGGCACCCCCCTGGAACCCCGGATGACGCGGACAGCCGCCGCGGTCGCCGACGCCCGGCCGTTCGACTCCGAGGGCACGGTCTGGATCACCGGCGGCACCGGTGCCCTCGGCGCCCTGCTCGCCCGGCACCTCGTCGACCGTCACGGCGTGCGGCACCTGCTGCTGACCGGGCGCCGCGGTCCCGACGCGCCGGGCGCCGCGGAACTGGCGGCCGACCTCACCGCACACGGCGCCCAGGTCACCATCACTGCCTGTGACACCGCCGACGCCGACGCACTGCGCGATCTGCTGGCCGCCGTGCCCGCCGACCGTCCGCTCACCGCCGTCGTGCACGCCGCAGGCGTCCTCGACGATGCCACCGTCCAGTCGCTGACCGCGGAGCGGATCGACGCCGTCCTGCGCCCGAAGGCAGACGCCGCCTGGAATCTGCACCACCTCACCCGTGACCTGGACCTGTCGGCCTTCGTGCTCTTCTCCTCCGTCGCCGGTTCGCTCGGCACCGCCGGGCAGGCCAACTACGCGTCCGCCAACGCCTTCCTGGAGGCGCTGGCAGTGCTCCGGCGGGCCGAGGGCCTGCCGGGGACGGCCATCGCCTGGGGGCTGTGGGCGCAGGCCGGTGGCATGGCGGAGAGCCTGGCCGACGCTGACCAGGCCCGACTGGGCCGTTGGGGACTCCTGCCGCTCACCGCCGCCGATGGGCTGGCCACCTTCGACGCGGCCCTGAGCGCGGACCGGGCCGTCGTGGTGGCCGCCAGGTTGGACCCGGCGCGGCTGCGGACGGAGGCCGCGGCCGGTGCGCTGCCGGCTCCGTTGCGGGGGCTGCTGCGCGGGCCGGTGCGTATCGCGGACGCCGGCACCAGGAGCGGTGTGCCGGATCTCAGGCGGCAACTGGTCGGCCGCGAGGAGTCGGAACAGCGCAAGGTGGTGCTGGAGTTCGTGCGGGAGCAGGTGGCGTTCATACTCGGGCACCGCTCTGCGGAGCGTGTCGAGGTGGACCGTGGCTTCCTCGACATGGGCTTCGACTCCCTCACCGCCGTCGAGCTGCGCAACCGGCTGACCGCGGGCACCGGCCTGCGGCTGCCCTCGACGCTCATCTTCAACTACCCGGCCCCGGGAGCACTCGCCGAGTTCCTGCGGATCCAGCTCGATCCCGATGGCTCGGCGACGGACGATCCGCTCTCCGTGGTGATGACCCGGATCGAATCCGTTCTTCAGGACGCCGCCCCGCACAAGCGGGTGCGGATGGTGAGCCGGATGCAGAACTTCCTGCTCAGGCTGGGTGAGGTCCTGGACGCCGCCGACGGCACCGCCGCCGACGCGTCCACGAAGTTCGAATCGGCGACTGACGACGAAGTCTTCGATTTCATCGACAACGAGCTCGGAATTTCCTGATTCCGGCGCACACATATATGCAGCAAGGAGATCGAGATGTCAGGCAGTGAGCGCGTCCTGGAGGGGCTTCCGACAGCCCGGAGCTGCCCTTTCGAGCCGCCCGACGATTTCGCGGCGGTGCGGGCGGAGGCGCCGATCGCGAGGATGACCTATCCGGACGGCAAGGCCGGCTGGCTGGTGACGGAGTACGCCCTGGTCAGGGAGGTGTTCGCGCACTCCGGCTTCAGTTCCCGGCATGATCTGCGGAGTTTCCCGATCCCCATGGCGCTGCCGCCGGCCAAGGCCGCTCCGGGCATGTTCATCGGGATGGACCCGCCGGACCACACCCGGTACCGGAAGCCGCTCAGCCGGGCCTTCACGGTGCGGCGCGTGCGTGATCTGGAACCGAAGATCGAGCAGATCGTGAGCGAGCGCCTGGACGCGATGGAGGCGGACGGCGGCCCGCTCGACCTCATGCGGGCGTTCGCCCTGCCGGTCCCGGTGCGGGTGATCTCCGAGCTGATGGGCGCCGACGCCGAGCTGGCCGAGGAGCTGCAACGGTTGCGTGTGCGGGTGCTCAGCCCGGACATCGCCGTGGACGAGGCGATATCGGCGACCAAGGCGACCGCCGAGCAGATGTTCGAGCTGGTGCGCCGCAAGCGCAGCAACCCCGGAGAGGACCTGCTCAGTGAACTGGTCGTCGGCGGTGAGCTGAACGACCAGGAGCTGGCCGGCATGATGATGCTCATGCTGATCGCCGGCCACGAGACCACCGCGCAGATGCTCGGCCTCGGCACGTACATGGTGCTGGAGAAGGACGAGCTGCGGGAAGCGATCATCTCGGGGCCGGTGACCGACGCGACGGCGAACGAGTTCCTCCGCTACCTGTCCATCGCGCCCTTCATCGTCCGGGTCGCACTCGAAGACGTCGAAGTGGGCGGGGTGCACATCGCGAAGGGCGAGTCGGTGACCCTCTCGCTCGTGGCGGCCAACCGCGATCCGAAGCGCTATGAGAACCCGGACGTCTTCGGTGTGGAGACGGGCGAGAACAGTCACGTGGCGTTCGGGCACGGCCTTCACCAGTGCATCGGCCACAATCTGGCCAGGACGGAGCTGCGCATCGCGATCCCGGCCCTGCTGCGCCGGTTCCCGAAGATGCGGCTGACCGTGCCGCCCTCGGAGATCCGCACACGCGACGCCCTGCACGTCTACGGTCTGCACCAGCTGCCGGTCAGCTGGTAGCCGGTCCGTGCCGCCTCACCGTTCGGCGAGCTCCTCGCCTGGGTGCTCGGCGGTGTCGTCCTGGTGGGGCGGCCGGAGCGGCACCGGTACCCGTACGGCGAGGCGGAAGCCGCGCTGGCCCGTGCGGGCGCCGGATTCGATCCGGCCGCCGACCGTCGTGACCCGTTCAGCGAGCCCGGCGAGGCCATTGCCCTCGTCCTGGCCGCCGGACGGGCCACGCCCGTCGTCGACGATGTCCAGCGTCACCGCGTGCTCGTCGAGTGCGACCGTGATCTGGCAGCGGGTGGCCTGCGCATGCCTGATGACATTGATGACGCCTTCGCGCACGACCCAGCCCAGCAGGGGGTCGACGCCGTCGGGCAGCGAGGTGCCGGGCACCCGCACGATCGCCTGCACGTCGGCGGCGGCGAGCGCCGATCGGGCACCGTCGAGTTCTTCGAGAAGGCTGCGCTGACGGTAACCGGTCACCGCGTCGCGCACCTGGACCAGCGACTGCCGGGCCACCGACTCCACGTCGGCGATCTCCCTGGCGGCCGCCTGCGGGTGGGCCTCGGCGAGCCGTCCGGCCAGCTCGCTCTTGACCACGATGAGCGAGAGGCTGTGGCCGACGAGGTCATGCAGGTCACGGGCGATGCGCAGTCGTTCCTCGGCCGCCGCGAGACGGGCCACCTGGCCCTGGGCGGCCTGGAGCCGCTGCACCAGGTCCCGGCTCCGGCGGATGCCGTAAGCCGCCAGGCCCAGGCCCACCAGCGTGAGCTTGGAACTCGCGTGCTCTCCTGTGGTGTTGCTGAACACCGAGTCCTGTAGGGCGGCGAGCAGCACGCCTGCGGCGATGCCGCTGGGGACCAGGCGCAGCGGCATGGCGAAGGTCAGGGAGATGGTGAAGTACGCCTGTAGGCAGGTCCACGAGATGTGCGGGTATCGCAGCGGCATGGCCACGGTCAGGCCGGCCATGACCGCGATACACAGCCAGGTGAGCGTGGGGGAGTGGACGGTGATCTTCTCGGCCATGGTGAGCGCGACCAGGATGAAGCATCCGCCGAAGACGGTCATGGCGATGAGCGCGAGGACTCTGGAGGCGCCGGTGTCCCGTTCGGCGATCTGCCAGGCCGGCAGCAGCAGCCAGGCCAGTACCAGCGGCGCGATCCATTGGACGGATCGTGAATACTGCTGGCTCCCGTCGGTCAACTCCGATGCTTGGGTGTCGGTCACGACACCACCGTAGTAGGTGGGTGTCGGCCCTGTGGGCGATGCCGGCGCGACGTGGTGACACCCGCGCCGTCCGGGGTCCGGTCATCCGGCTCTCCGGCCGGGCCCTCGGCGTCGCTTCCGCAGCTTTGATGTTGCGTTGTCCAGGCTTTAGCCGATCCTGATGCACTCGTGCCAGGCCCTCGCGCGGGCAAGGGCGCCGACCCCGAGGCGAGATGGATGTGGCGCCGTGCTCAGGCCGACTGGTCCGCTCAGCTTCGTAGGGGCGTTACCGGGTGGCGGTCGGTGAAGGTGCTCGTCGCCTCTGAGCGGGCGCTTGTGCGGTCATGGCCAAGGCGGTTCAGGAACGGCCGGCGGGCTCGTCGTCCCGGTGCCGGGTGGCGCCGGCCGGCACGTCCGCCGCCGGTCGGGCACTGGGCCGGCGGCCGGCCGTCTCCTTGGAGAAGGTGCTCCGCTGCCTGCGGGAGCAGTGCACGTCGTCCGGTGCCCGCCGGCTGAGTTCGACGGGTGCGCCGCGATCAGTTTGATCCATTGAACCCGATCACCTGGTCCCAACCTCGAACAGGACAGCAGCATGCGAACAGTGGAAATCGTGAGTGGAGCACAGCAGGGCGACATCCTCGACAGCGTGCGGGACTATCACCGGCAGTTCCCCGACAAACCGTTCGTACCCGGTACCACCCCGATCCTCGTCTCCGGCGCGGTGCTGAGCGAGGACGACCGGGTGGCGATGGTTTCGGCGGCGCTGGACATGAGGATCGCCACCGGCACCATTGCCCGCAAGTTCGAGTCGCAGCTCGCACGTACCCTCGGCGTCCGCAAGGCCCACCTGACGAACTCGGGCTCCTCAGCGAACCTGTTGGCCTTGACGGCACTGACCTCGCCGTTGCTGGAGGACATGCGGCTGAAGCCCGGTGACGAGGTCATCACGGTGGCCGCGGGCTTCCCCACGACCGTCAACCCGATCCTGCAGAACGGTCTCGTCCCCGTCTTCGTCGATATCGACCTGGAGACCGGCAACACGACGGTGGACCGTATCGCGGCGGCCATCGGCCCCAAGACGCGCGCCATCATGGCCGCGCACGCGCTCGGCAACCCCTTCCCGGCCGCGGAGGTCAGGGAACTGGCGGACGAGCACAACCTGTTCTTCGTCGAGGACAACTGCGACGCGCTCGGCACGACCTACCAGGGGAAGCTCACCGGCACGTTCGGTGACCTGTCCACGGTCAGTTTCTATCCGGCCCACCACATCACGATGGGTGAGGGCGGCTGTGTGATGACGGACAACCTCATCCTCGCGAGGATCGTGGAGTCGCTGCGGGACTGGGGCCGGGACTGCTGGTGCGAGCCGGGCGAGGACGACCGGTGCCATCTGCGGTTCAAGCAGTCCATGGGATCGCTCCCCGAGGCCTATGACCACAAGTACATCTTCTCCCACGTGGGTTACAACCTGAAGACCACGGACATCCACGCGGCGCTGGGGCTCAGCCAGTTGCAGCGGCTGCACGAGTTCACCGCGAAGCGCAAGCACAACTGGCACCGGATATACGAGGGCCTGGAAGGCGTCGAGGGGCTTTTGCTGCCGAGGGCGACCGAGGGCGCCGACCCGAGCTGGTTCGGATTCCCGCTGACGGTGACGGAGGACGCGCCGTTCAAGCGCCGCGAGATCGTCGACTTCCTCGAAGGCAGGAGGATCGGCACCCGGCTGCTCTTCGCCGGGAACCTCACCAGGCAGCCGGCGTACGAGAACTGCGAGTACCGGGTCGTCGGCGAGCTCACCAACAGCGACATCATCACGGAGCGGACGTTCTGGGTCGGCGTCTATCCGGGGATCACCGACGAGATGGCCGACTACGTCATCGCGTCGATCCGCGAGTTCGTCAAGGGGGCCCGCAGCTGAGACGGCGTAGGCGCCCTTGCCGGTGACCGGCAAGGGCGCCGGACGACGAGGGCCACGGCGACAGCCAGCCGGGGCCGACGGAGCAAGCGGCGCGGTGGTACCGGTGTGAACCTCGGTACCACCGCGCCGCTTGCTGTGCTTCTGCGCTTCTCTGCTTCCCGGTATATCTGTGCTTTCGCGCCGCACGCCGCTTCGGTTACAGCCAGCCCCGGCGCTTGGCGATCTGCACTGCCTCGATCCGGTTGCGGGCCGAGGTCTTGCGGATCGCGGCGGACAGGTAGTTGCGCACGGTTCCGTGCGACAGGTGCAGCCGCCGGGCGATGTCGTCGATGGTCGAGCAGTCCGCCGCGGCGGTCAGCGCCTCGTGTTCGCGGGGGGAGAGCGGATTGGGAGTGGCGCTCAGTGTGGCGGCGGCCAACTCCGGATCGATGACACGCTCCCCTGCCAGGACCCGCCGGATCGCGGCGGCCAGCTCACGCGCGGGGCTGTCCTTGACCAGGAAGCCCGAGGCACCCGCCTGCAACGCCCGCCGCAGGTACTGGGGGCGGCCAAACGTGGTGAGGATGATGATCTTGCACTCGGGAACGGCCTCGCGCAGCGCTTCAGCGGCGGCGATGCCGTCCATGCCGGGCATCTCGATGTCGAGCAGCGCGACGTTCGGTCGCGTCTTGCGTGCGACGGGCACGGCCTCGTCGCCGTGCGCCGCTTCCCCGACCACCTCTATGTCCTCTTCCAGGCTGAGCAACGTGGCAAGCGCACCGCGCAACATGCCCTGATCCTCGGCGAGGAGAACGCGAATCATCTCGGTGGCTCCAGAACGTGGTCGGGGTGGCGGCCAGGCGCCGCTACCGAGGTCAGCCTCGGTGGGCCTCGGTCTCCCCCGCGGTGACCCCGCCGACGCCGATACGGCGTTTTTTGACGCGCATATACCAGTAGACCACGCTCAGGCCCACCGCGATCACCGCATAGCCGACAAGACGGGAGACAATAAGGAACGACCCGGTCGACAGGGTCAGCGCGAACACCATGTGCACCGCGGAGTGCAGCAGGAATGCGCCGCCCATGATCAGCGTGACGACACGGGACGTGTGGACGGCCGTGGGCGGCAGGGGCTCCTTGATGCGTCCCTTGACCACCAGCAGGTGCAGCGGCCTCCCGATCGCGACCGACACCAGGCAGGCCAGACCGAGGACGCCGGAGAAGATGGCCTCACTGGACTTGAGAGGCAGGGAACCGCCTCCCGAGAACAGCGAGACGGCCACCGACAGGCCCAGCACCACGGCGGCCACCACGCCGATGGGGTCCACCCGGCGGCGCACGATCAGCACAAAGAGCGTGCGGACCACGGGGATGGCCAGGACCAGGCCCAGGGCGAGGGTGTCACTGGAGACATGCGGTCGCAGCAGGAAATAGCCGACGACCGGCAGGAGGAAGTTGATGACGAGGCTGGGTGCCAGCTGGCGGGCACTTGGGCGTTGCATGGGCGCCGTGGGCGGGCCGGAGGCCGTACCCGAAGTCGCGTCGGATTGCTCGGGAGCCATGGTGGCGAGATTTCCTTGTCTGATCGGTGTGCCGACTCGGAGGCCGAGATCAGCGGCTTGAGCGCTGAAGCACCAATCGGGCGCCGCACGCGACGATCATCACGCCACCCACCACAAGCGGGAAGACATTGTCCCGCGCGATTCCCCACCCGATGATGGCGACGCCGGCGATAAGTCCAACGAGGAGCCTGGTGTTCTTCATAATCTTCCCTTTTTGGCTGGTGCCCCGCCATATTGACGGTCCGCATTAAAATGCGGATGGGCATTTTCATTACCAAGTATCCAGCCAACCAGAGAGAATGGAAGTGAAGCCTGTCATCATTACCCGATGACATTTGTCAGATGCGACCGTTCGGTTCCGGCCAGCCGAACCGGGCGGGTGTTGACGGGTCCGGGTCAGGTGGGGCACGGTGGTCGCGGCGGAGGATGCTGTCCTGGCCCACAGCATCATGCAGGAAAAGGTTTGTTATTGAAATAGTCAAGAAAACCTGACGCTCGAATAGCGTTTTGATGAACGTGGGGGACTTTTCGTGCTGGTGGACAGGCGTGAAGCTCTGGAATCCCTACGGCATTCGCTGGGGCTGTGCCACGAAGGATACGGGCAGCTGGTCCTTGTCAACGGCGGTCTTGCGAGCGGTAAGACAGCGCTTCTCCAGGAGTTCGCGAACACCGTCGGTGACTCCCAGGTCCTGTTCCTGACTGCGGCCTGTACCTATCCCGAGCGGACGCTGCGCATGGGAGTGATGTCGCAGCTCTTTCACAGTGCCCGGCTGCCGGAGGACGTGGTCGCCGAGGCGGGCCAGCTGATCAACGCCGAGATGTCGCGGGCCGCGAACACGAACGATCACGAGGAGGCGGCCGACGCTTTTGTGGTGCACGGATTGTGCACCATTCTGCTGGACCTGTCCCAGAAGGTGCCCCTGGTCCTCAGTATCGACGATGTGCACCATGCGGACAGTGCCTCGCTGCAGGTCCTGCTGCACCTGCGGCGGCACATCCAGTCCTCGCCCGTGATGCTGCTGTTCAGCGAGTGGGCGTGCCCCGGCGAGGTGGAGACGCCCCTGCACGCCGAGGTGAGCAGGCAGCCGCACCGAAGAATCACCGTGAACCGACTCACCCCGGAAGGCGTTCGGGAACTGCTCGCCGCACAGGTCGGCGGACTGGGCGCCACCCGGCTCGCCCCTGCCTACTACGCGCTCAGCGGCGGCAACCCGCTGCTTGTGAACGCCCTTGTCGAGGACGACAGGGTGCGGGAGATGAACGGCGCCGGCCGGGACGCGGGCAAGGCGCCGGTCGTCGGCGCGGAGTACCGGCGGGCGGTGATGGACTGCCTCTACCGGTGGGACAAGCGGCTGCTCCAGGTGGGCCGCGCGATCGCCGTGCTCGGCGATACCGCCACGCCCGCGACGATCGGCCGCCTGCTGGACATGAAGACCGGGATGGTCCGGCAGATGCTCGACATCCTGGGCGCCGCGGGACTGACCACCGCCAGCCGCTTCCGGCACCCCGAACTCGCCACCACCGTATTGGAGAACCTCTCCGCCGACACCAGGGCCCAGCTGCACACCCGGGCGGCGGAACTCCTCTACGAAACCGGCGGCCAGCCGATCGCGATCGCCCGGCACGTCGTCAACAGCGAGGCGATACCCGGCCCCTGGGCCGTCCGGAGCCTGCTGCAGGCCGCCGACGAGGCGGTGTCGCAGGAGGAGATAGAGATCGGGATGAAGGGTCTTGAGCTCGCCCTGCGCGAGTGCGAGAAGCCGGACCGCCTCTCCTCCCGCATCGCGCTGGCCCACATGGCGTGGCGGGTGAACCCCTCGGCGATCGCCCGGCACCTGCCCGCCCTGCGCGAGGCGCTGACGAACGGGCAGCCGTCCGGCAGGATCGCCGCCGCGGTCATCCGGCACCTGCTGTGGCACGGCGACCTGGAGCTCGTGGCCAAGTCGCTGCGCATGCTCCCCCGGCGCGTCGACACCGCCCTGGACCGCGTGGTAGGCGAGTTGTCTCAGGCGCACGCCTGGATCTACGGCACGCCGATCGACACGGAGGCGTCCGCCGCCCCGGGCGGCGGCGCACAGCTGCCTCCGCCCACGCTGTCCGCGGTATGGCAGCAGGGGCCGAGCGAAGCCCTCGTGCAGAGCGCCGAATATGTCCTGCAGGATCGAATCATCGACACCCTTCCCGAGGTCGGCGCCATGGCCGTACTGGTGCTCGACCACGCGGGCCGGCCGCAGCGGGCGCTGCAGCGCTACGAGACGTTGCTGGACAGCGCGGTCAGACAGGGAGCCATCACCTGGCAGGCCCTCCTCAAGGCCGTCCGGGCGGACATCGCCCTGCGGCGCGGTGAGCTGCCGACGGCGGTGGAACACGCGGATGACGCCCTGCGCCTGATGCACGCCCAGAGTTGGGGCGTGCTGATCGGTTTTCCGGTCGCCACCCTGGTATCGGCCCACACGGCGATGGGCGACCACCACAAGGCCGCCGCATTGCTGGAATCCACGGTGCCCGAGGCCATGTTCGACACGGTGTTCGGGATGCGTTACCTCCATGCCCGTGGCCGTCACCGCCGCGCCGTCGGCCGGTCGCTCGCCGCGATCGACGACTTCGAGCGCTGCGGAGCGCTGATGCGTGAGCGCGACCTCGACATCCCGGCCCTGGTGCCCTGGCGGACCGACCTGGCCGAGGCGCACCTGCGGCTCGGCCACACCGAGAAGGCACGTGAACTGGCGGCCGAGCAGCTCGCCCTGCCGGCGGCTGCCGTCGACACCAGGACGCGTGGTATCTCGCTGCGCCTGCTGGGCTCCTGCGGCCCTTCCAGGAAGGCGGTGGCGCTGTTGCAGAAGGCGATCCACGTCCTGGAGGAGTCCGGGGACCACCTCGAACTCGCGCGCGCACTGGCCGAGCTGAGCTGGGTCCAGCAGTCCCTCGGCGAACTCGACCAGGCCCGCCTGGTCGCCCGGCGCGCCGAGATGGAGGCCAGGTTCTGTCACGCCGATGTGCTGGCGGTGCTGGAACCGCGTAGGGGGTGTGGCGGCGGAGGTTCCGCGCAGGCCCGGCCCCGACGACGGTCGGCGTGCGTCACCGTGACCAACTCGGTCATGGATTCGCTGAGCAATGCCGAACGCAAGGTCGCGTCACTAGCGGCTCTCGGCCACACCAACCGGGAAATTGGCCGAGAACTATGCATCACGGTGAGTACCGTGGAGCAGCACCTTACCCGCGTGTACCGGAAGTTGAACGTGAACCGGCGGGCGGATCTGGCGTCGCGATGTTTTGGCCTGGTCGATGTCTACGCGGGATGACTCCGGCCTCTGCGGCATCGGGCCGCCGGCCGCCGGGTACGGGCGGGACCCGTACCAGTAGGGGGTTGCTACGGGTGAGCCTAGGGGGCGGAAGGGGTATCCGCGCCCTGATATAGCTCCCTACGATCGATCGTAGTTGCGTTCGACACTTCTTCGGTGCACTTCGCTGTGAAGATGCGGCCCCCGAAACGCGAAGGATTCTGCACCGGGGAGCGTACGGAACACCGCTAAGCGGCTCCAAATGGAGGAACATGACGACGAAACACGTCAAGGGGGAGAACATGTGGATGCGATGTTTCCAACCTTGTCCATCCGGCAGAGTACGGCTGATCTGCTTCCCGCATGCGGGCGGTTCGGCTACTTACTACTTTCCATATTCCCAATCGCTCGCTCCAGAAATCGAAACATGGGCCGTTCAGTATCCGGGACGGCAAGACAGGCGGCGTGAGCCGCTGATCGACAATATTCAAGAACTGGCCGACCGCATTTATGCGGAACTCAGCACGGAACTGAGCCGCCCGTTCGCCTTCTTCGGCCACAGCATGGGCGCCGTCGTGGCGTTCGAGGTGGCACAGCGGCTGAAGGAGCAGGACGGCATCTCGCCGGTGTGGCTCGGCGCCTCTGGCCGCCGTGCTCCCTCGCACCGGCGCGAGGAGAACGTCCACCAGCGTGACGACGCCGGTCTCATCGCGGAGATGCGCAGGGTCGGCGGCACCAACCAGCTCTTCCTGCAAGACGAGGAGTTGCTCGCCGCCATCCTGCCGGTGACCCGCAATGACTACCGCGCCATCGAGACCTACAGATGGGCGGACGGGCCGGCGCTCGACTGCCCCGTCACCGCCCTCGTTGGCGACAGCGACCCGCAGACGACGACCGCCGAAGCGGCGGGCTGGGCCGCGCACACCACGGAGCCGTTCGAACTGAGCGTGTTCCCGGGCGGCCACTTCTACCTCGACAGTCAGCGTGCAGCAGTGCTCGACACCATCTCCACGGCCTTGCTGGGCGTACCACGCACCACATCGGTCGGGGGGAGCACCAAATGAGGTACGAGTTGCTCGGACCGCTTCGGGTCGAGGACGAAGGCGAGTACTCGTCCATTTCCGCGCGCAAGATCGAGACGGTGGTCGCCACCTTGCTCATCTGCGTGGACCGGGTTGTGGCACGCGGCCAGCTCATCAGCGAGATCTGGGCGGACAGCCCGCCGCTTCGGGCGAGCGCAGGCTTGCACGTGTACATCTCGCAGGCCCGCAAGTTCCTGCAACGCCCCGACCGGACCGACAACCCCCTCATCACGCAGCCGCCCGGTTACCTGTTGCGCAAGGGTTGCGACGAAATCGACTTCCACGAATTCCTGCAGCTGATGAACCAGGGCCGCGCCCATATGAGGGAGGAGAAATACGAGGCTGCCTCGTCCTGCCTCGAACAAGCGCTGGGCCTGTGGTACGGACCGGTCCTCGGCGACCTGCGCAACGGGCGCATCGTCGACGGCTTCGTCGCCTGGATGACAGAGTCGCGCATGGAGTGCCTGGAGATGCTGGGCGACGCCCACCTCCACATGGGCCGCCACCGCGAGCTGGTGGGCCGGCTGTATCCGCTGATCTCCGAGCACCCGCTGCGTGAGACGTTCTACCGGCAGCTCATGGTGGCGTTGCACCGCTCGCAGCGCCAGGCGGACGCGCTGTCCGTCTATCAGCTCGCACGACGTGTGCTCAACGACGAACTCGGTCTTGAGCCGTGCAGGGCGCTGCGCGAACTCCACCAGGCGATCCTGGTCGACGAGCGTTACGACCTGTGCCTCAGGGCCTGATCCCATCCACTCGGCGCTGGGACAACGCGTGCGAACATCTCTTCGCTCTTCAGGCGGCCTGGAAGCTGTTTTCCAGGCCGCCTGCCCGTTTCCAGGCGCGGGAGCGGCTATCAGCCGCGGGATGCGGCCACCCGGCGCCCCAGCCGCCGCAGGCCCAGCAGCAGGCCGACAAGACCACTCAGCGGGCTGTGCACGTCTCGCGCGCTCAGCAGCGAGAAGAGGGTCCACAGCTGCGTCTCGCGCACATGGCGGGGTGAGCCGTGCACATCGTCGTACTCGACCAGTTCCAGTGTCGGCACATGCTCTTTCAGCATCCGGATGTCACCGGCCGGGATGATCTCGTCGCGCAGGCTGGCCACGTAGTGCACGGGAATGTCCAGTCGGCGCAGTTGCTCGCCGGTCAGCGCATACGCTCCGAGGCCGCCCACCACCGTCCCTGGGGCGTCGCCGGTGAGGTGGGCGAGCGTGTCGAGGGTGATCCGGGGGAGTTGGCGCTGCCAGTCGGAGTCGGTGAAGAACGTGCTGATCGGGGCGCCCACCGTGATCACGCTCCGGATCCGCGGATCGCCGAGCGCGCAGCTGAGCGCCATATGGCCGCTGAAGCTCAGCGCGACGGCGTGGGTGCGCGTGACGTCCGCGCGGTCCGCGACCGCGTCCATCAGCCCCGACAGCATTTCCGGGCTGTCGGCTCCGTAGCACAGTTCGTTCTCGCCGACGCCGGGCATCTCGGTGACCAGGCCGGCCATCCCGAGCCGTGCCACGGACGCGAGCAGCGGAGCCCACTGCTCCTTGACCGTCACGATGCCGCCCATCACCACCAGCAGCGGCTTGGGATCGGTGGTGGAAAGGCCGCTCGTCCAGCAGCGCACCCGGCCCCCCGGGAGCTCCACGTCGAGGCGCTCGATGCCGCGGCCGGACCGCCAGCTCTCCAGTGAGCCGACGCAGCGCTCCAGGGCCTCCTGACGGGCCGGGCCGTCGATGTAGGGGAAGCGGGCCATCGCGTAGTGCCGGGACCTGTCCAGGTCGCGCCCGCGGCCCGACAGGCGCTCCGCGGCCCTGCACCACTCGCCCACCCAGGACCCCGGTCCCGCACCGTCGTCGTGCCGGATCCGGTCGAGCACGTCCTGATAGCCCTTGATGCCCTGGCCGCGCGCGTGGACGCGGATGTACTCCTTCAACTCCGCGACGTCGTTCACCGGCCGCCTCCCGCCGCGTCGGTGGACAGGGCCGGCTGGTGCGGGGCCGCGGAGCCCTGGAACGACTCCAGGCCCTCCTTGACCTCCGCCAGCACGTCCGCCGCCTCCGCGCCGTCGATCACGCGGTGGTCGAAGCTCATGTTGAGCCGCATCGTCGGCGCGATGACCACCTGGCCTTCGCGTGCGACCGGCTGCTCCCGGGTCCTGCCGAGCCCTAGCGTGATGGTCGCGCCGCCGACCGAGTGGAAGCCGTCGACGGGCCGGTGCCCCAGCGAGGTGACGGCGAACGTGCCCATCGCTTCGGCCCGCCGGCCGAGCGGCCGCACGGCAGCCGGATACAGCAGCGCCCCCGCCAGCCACGGCAAACGCTGCAGGACGCGGGCCCCGGAGAACTCCGGCAGTTCGGCCGCCTCGCCGGTGCGCAGCCGGTCGAGCTGCGCCTGGACGGCGTCGAGTCCGGTCCGCTCCAGGTCGCGCAGGACCGCGGAGAGCACTACCCGCTGCCCGTTCATGGTCTTGTCCAGCGTGATCTTGCCGTGCACGGCCGGGTACCTGGCCACCCGCGGCCGAAACCGTCCCCGGAAGGCCGCGTTGGCTTCGGGATGCGCGGCGAGCACCCGCGCGGCGGTGTGCAGTACATACGTCACGGTCGAGCATCCGCCGCCCGCCTCGCGTGCGGCGGCGCGGTGGGCCCGTATCCCAGTCATGTCGACGTCGGTGTCGAGGAAGACCGGTGAGAAGCCGCGCACCGAGCGCAGGAAGTGCAGCGTGTGGCGGCGCTCCCGGGCGGGCGCGACGGCGCGTGCGCCGCCGCTCACTCGCCGACCGCCAGGTCGTAGATGTCCTTGAGGCTGCAGGCTTCCAGGACATCGGCGAGCGACAGGACGCGGCCGGTGCGCCGTTCCAGCAGAGTGAGCAGCGACAGCAGGTGCAATGAGTCCCAGCCGGGCACCTCGTCCAGGGGCAGGCCGGTGTCCTCGGCGGTGATGGGCAGTCCCAGATCCTCGCTCAGTAGCGCGACGAAGTCGTCCATGGTGTTCACGAGCTGAACTCCCCGATGGTCTGCGTGAGATGGATGTGCCCTGGTGGCGGCGCGATGTCCACGAGGTCGTGGCTGAAGACCGCCGTGTCCGTGCCGTGTTCGCCTGCCGGGTCGGTGAGCGGGATGAAACCGTTGCGCGGGTAGAGGTCCTTGACCTTGGTGTTCTTCGCCGTCGGGCGATAGGTACCGAGGACATGGCCGATTCCGGCGTCCCGGGCGTGCCTGAGCAGGGCCACCAGGCACGCCTGCTCGATACCGCGGGAGAAGACACGGCAGCTCAGCAGGAAGTTGTCGAGGTGCAGGACGTCGCCGTCCCGGTGGGCGAGGACCGCGCCGACGAGGCCGTTGTCGCCGAAGCGGTCGGCGGAGTGGATGGCCAGCACGAGCGCCGCCGGATCGGCGGTCAGCGCGCGCACGTCCTCCGGCTGGAGCCGCCGGGTGGTCAGGTTGAACTGGTTGGTGCGCTGGGTGAGCTGGGCGACCCGCGCCACATCAGGATCGCCGACCTCGGCAAGACGTACCCGTACGTCCAGCTGGCGCAGGTAGTCCTCCAGCGTCTCGAAGCTGTCCAGGAAGTCCTTGCGGACCAGCTCGTCGCGGTATTTGCCGACCCGTGTGCGGTCCTCGGAGGTCAGCTCCAGGGCGTCGAACCAGCCGTCGTGCAGCAGCGCCTCGATGTGCTGTGCGGGCTCCGTGCCCACCGGCACCACCGCCACCTGAGGCCTCGCGTGCCGCACAAGGCCGCACTCGTAGGGGCTGTCGTCGACGAACACGAAGCTGTCGACGCCGAGGTTGAGCGCTTCGGCGAGTTCGAGGAGGTTGTCGTGCTTGGGCCGCCAGTTGGCGACGATCCGCACGAGGTCGTCCTCGCGGAGGGTCATGGCCGGGTGGTCGCGGAAGACGGCGGCGACCGGCTCCATGTCGTTCTTGCTGACCGCCGCGAGGAGGACGCCCTGGGAGCCGAGCTGCTTGACCACCTTCTGGAAGGCCGTGAAGGCGGCGCCGCGGTAGCCGTCGGCGATCTCGATCCCGTCCGCTCCGTCCTCGCCCAGCACACCGCCCCACAGGGTCCCGTCGAGATCCAGGGCGAGGGCCTTCTTCGTCCGCCCGGTCAGGTGCCGGGCCAGATGGCCGATCTCCCGTGCGTAGCGCGCCAGCAGATCGGGGGACAGGTGGGCCTTCGCGTACAGGCTCAGCCGGGGTTCGACGGCGGGTACGCCCTCGGCGATCAGCGGATCGAGGTCGACGGTGACCACGCGGGCGTGGACGTCGGTCAGACCCAGCAGAGCGGCGTTGAAGTCGCGCCACACGGCGCCCAGCCGGGCCCGGGACCTGTGGTCTACGAGCTGGGCGGTGAACCGCCTGGTCAGCGGCAGCGTGTTGAGTACCAGCGTGCCGCGGCCGGTCTCCTGGAAGCGGGCCGCGAGCCGCTCGACGACGGCGTACTTCTCGGCGGCCACGCGCTCGACGTCCGCCGGCCGCCAGGGCACCGGCACCTCGTCGAAGACCACCATCGGGTCCAGCACGCACAGCACGAGGTCGGGCTCGGCCGCGTACAGCTGGCTGTCCGGGTCACCGAGGTCGAAGACGTACCCGTCGAACTCGGACAGATGGACGCTGCTCAGCACTCCATGTCGGGCCAGTTCCGCGGTCAGCGGCGCGACCAGCTGGGACAGCGTGCCGTGTCCCGTGACGGCCACGGACAGGTGCGGGACGGTCGGGTGCGCGCGGCGCACCTCGTCCGGGTCGATCCGGCTCAGCAACTGCCCTGCGGACGCGAGGTCGGCGCCGGACAGGCCGTCGAGCAGGCCGCGGACATCGGGATAGCGCGACGCGAGCTGCCCCGCGCGGTGCAGGTCGCGCAGCGACTCGTGCGGTTCGGTCGTGGTGGCCATCGGGCATCAGACCTTTTCCAACGCCAGGCCGGCCTTGATCCACTTGCTCGACTCGACGGAGAGCGCCGCCGCCCGGTCACCGGAGATCATGCGGGGCAGGAGCCGTTCGAGCTGGAAGAAGGGCAAGGCGTTTCCGGTGTTGCCGGTCTCACGGACGCAGGAGATCTCGTGGGCGCCCGGCACGTCCAGACCTTCGGTGATCCGCGCCGTCATCACCCCGGACAGCTGCGGCGGAAGCAGGTAGTCGACCTCGTCTTCCTTCCAGTCCGCATGGTCGAGCAGTTCCTGAAGGGCCTCGGCGGCGAGTACCGGAACGGATTTCTCGATCTCCTTGTAGTCCTCAAGCACCGGCCGGCTCGTGTCGCGGTCGGCCCTGCCGAACCACTCGACGATCTGCCCCGGCGGCCGGTTCAGGCCCACCAGGCGGACGAACGTGTCACGCACCACCACCGGGTTCGGGCCGGGCTCGGTGCTGAGGACCACGGCGCCCGCGCCGTCCCCGAACAGCACACCGTTGATCTGCTCGGCGGGCGGCAGCATGGCGACGTCGAGGGTGAGGTCGAGATGTTTGGCGCAGGTCTCCGTGCCCAGGACGAGGGCGGTGCGGTGGCGTCCGGCCCGCAGCATCTGGTGGGCGACGTCGAGCGCCTGGAAGGCGCCCGTACATCCCGACTGGAGCTGGTAGACGGGTATGCCGTCGATGCCGAGGCGGTCGGCGATCATGTTCACGGTCGCCGGCATGAGCTGCTCGGGCGAGGACGTGGCCATCACCATGAGGTCCACGTCGGCGGGCCCCACACCGGCCGCCTTCAGCGCGCGGCGGCCGGCACTCTCGCCGAGATCGGTGGGAGTGTGCCGTATCTCGCCGGTCTCCAGATCGCGCGCGAAGTGACGCGAACGGGTGCCGACGAATGCGTCGATCCATTGTTCCCAGGCCGCGGGCATGTCGAATCGCCGGGCCAAAGTGGCGTTGTCGATGACGGGCCCCGGTAGGGCTGTTCCGACCGAGCGGACATGGATGTCGGGAGAGTGCATCCTGCGCCTTTCCTTTTCCGGCGGTCACGGTCAGTCTCTGGTCATCCTCGGACAGGCGACTAAAGCCTTCCTAGGGCCCGACCTTGCTTGCCCGCCCGGTCAGGACCCGGTGGGCAGGCCGCCGAAAGCACGCCGAAAGACAGGGGTTAGCGGTGCTTAAGCGCAGCGGCGGAAAGTGAGGCCGAAGAAATACATCAACATCGCGATCATGTCTGGAGCTGAAATGACAGCGGACAACCCGGAAAGCGCGGACGCTGCGAACTCCGCCGCTATCGATGAGCGGGCGCTCGACTCCGGCACCATGGTCCAGCAGGCGGTCGCCGATCCCGGGCCGGTGGACATCGAGGCGCTGGCGGTCGCCGCCGCGGCCAAGGCCGGTCTGTACGTCCCCGGGAAGAGCACGACCGAGGACGCGGTGAGCGCGTGCATCATCGTCGAGGGTCTGACCGAGAAGATCGTCAAGCTGACGATCAACGACGACGGTGGGGTCCAGCTCGGTTCCACCGTCGCGTACACGGACGCGATCTTCGACCGGGACGGCAAGGAGCTGGGGACGTCGACCAGCAACGCCGTGGTGCTGGGCATGGCCCCGCACATGTGGCAGTACCACTACAGCACCGTCGAGCTGCACGACGGCACGTACGAGACCACCGGCGTGCTCGACGCCACGGCGATGATGCGCGGCATGACGCAGGTGCTCCAGGTCACCGGCACGGGCGGGCGGTACGCGGGCAAGGCGGGTTACCTGACGATCGCGATCATCGACCCCACCCAGCGACCGCCGCACTACAGCACGTCGTTCGTGGTGTGCTGACGGGCACCCGGCACGGGCGCCGACCGGTCGCACCTGCGGGCGGCGCACACTGACACAGGAAGGGCCACGCGGATGCCGCGTGGCCCTTCCGTCATGTCCGGCGCGGGTCCGCGCGCATCCCGGTGCCGGCCTGCACCGGCTCGGGGCCTGCGGCCGGAACGGTACAAGCGGCAGCCAAGGCCCGCGCTTGTACCGTTCCAGCCCTCCAGGATTCCGCTGCGATCAGGGCCGCCGGTCCGCCGCGGACTCCTGGCGCGGCTCGCCGAACCAGGTCCGCAGTGCCGTGTCCGGTGCGGCGTCGGTGTCGCCGGTGACGGCCCAGACGATCCGGCCGTCCGGCCGCAGTAGCAGGGCCGCCGCGTCGATCTGCCCGGTCGGCGCGGCTGCCGCCGCATCCACCCGGTCCGCCCAGCCGGCGAGTGCACCGGCGAACCTGCGGGTCCCGGACAGGTCCAGGAACAGGCCGCGCCCCGACCGCAGCAGCAACGACGCGGACGTCTCGCCGTTCGCCGCCGCCAGCGGTGTGTCGCCCAGCCGGGTGCCGAGCAGCGGGTGCGGCGGGCAGCCGGCGGACGCGGAGTCGAGCGGGTACTGGACGTCGAGTCCGCCGGCCATCTTCACCAGGTAGGCGTTCACCTCGTCGAACTGGACGAGCTCGGAGAAGACCGTCCGCAGCGGGTCGACCTGGTCCATCGGGTGCATGAGCGCCAGCTGCGCCCTGGTGGTGAGGCAGGCGCGGGCGGCCACCGGATGCCGCTCGTCGTGATACGTGTCCAGCAGCCCGTCCGGCGCCCAGCCGCGCAGCTGCGCGGCGAGCTTCCAGCCGAGGTTCACACCGTCCTCCATGCCGGTGCTCAGTGCCTGCCCGCCGAGCGGGAAGTGCACATGCGCGGCGTCGCCCGCCAGGAACACCCGGCCCGCGCGGTAGCGGTCCGCCTGCCGGGTCGGGGCGTACCAGCGGGTCAGCCACCGTACGGTGCCGGTGGTGAAGGTCGTGCCGGTGATGCGCTTCAGGGCGGCGAACAGGTCGTCGAGAGTGGCCGGTGCACTGGGGTCGCTCTGGACGCCGAACTCACCGGTGGAGACGCGCAGCACCCCGGGCCCGGACGGGCCGACGGTGACGAACCCGGCGTTGAGCTGATGGAGGCCGAACAGGGTGGCCAACGGGTCGTCGTTCTCGACTTCCACGTCACCCGTGATGCCGTGGAAGTCGATGTCGATGCCCGGGAAACCGATCCCGGCGAGCTCGCGCACCGCGCTCTGCATGCCGTCGCAGCCCACCAGGTACGACCCGTGGACCTCGGAAGTGTCACCGCCCTCTGTGCCGGACCTCACCCGTGCCATGACGCCGTTCTCGTCCTGCTCCAGACCGACGACCTCGGCGCCGCGGCGGATCTCGACGCCCAGCTCCGCGGCCCGCTCGGTCAGCCGCTGCTCGACCTTGGAGTGCGGCACGGCGAAGTTGTACGGATGCTGCTCGGTGAGCTTCGTCGGGTCCACGCCGATGTGCGCGAAATGGGCGCGGTTGAACTCGAAGCCGTCGCCTTGGAGTTTCTCCATCACGCCGCGCTGGGCGAGGAGTTCGACGACCGCGGAGTTGATGGCCATGCCCCGTGACCGCTCGTTCGGCTGCTCCTGCCGTTCCAAAACGGTGACCGGCACTCCCGCGAGTCCCAGCTCGCAGGCCAGCATCAGTCCGACCGGGCCGCCGCCCACGACGAGGACGGGGGCAGGAGCGGTCCCCGTGGAGGGTGCAGTACTCATGAATGAACTCCTTGGTCGCGTTGCTGTGTCGCGGTGGGTGTCGGCTCGCTCGCTGCGGTGAACTCGGCGTGCAGGTAGCGCGCGAGCGCGGCCGGGGTCGGATGGTCGAAGGGCGCGGTGGGCGGCACGGTCACACCGGCCGTGCGCATGCGGGTGGTCAGCTCCAGCGCGGTGAACGAGGAGAACCCCATGGCGATGAACTCGTCGTCGTGGCCGATCGTCTCCGGCGACGGGCGGCCCAGCACGATCGCGGCCTGTGTGCGCACGAGGTCGAGCAGCGCGTCGAAGCGCTCCTCCGCCGGCAGATCGGCCAGTTGCAGCAGCGCCACCTCAGAGGCACTGCCGACGGCGTCCAGCACCTGGCGGGCCGCCGGCACGCCCCGCAGCACGGCGGGCACGGCCCGGGCGCCGAACTGCGCCACCAGATCGGTCCAGTCGATGTCGGCGACGAGCAGGGACTCGCCGGCCGGCTCCGCGACGCCTTCGATGAGCGCCGCCACCGCCTGGTGCGGCACCGGGCGGATGCCCGGCTGACGCGGGCCGTCCGCGTCCTCCTGCCAGGGCGCCACCATCAAGAAAAGCGCGGGCGCGCCGGCCGCCCGGCGCCGCGCGGCGATCGCGTCGAGCGCCGCGTGCCCGGCGGCCGGATGCCCGAATCCCGGCAGCGCGAAGGCCCCGGCCAGTGAGGAGAGAAGGACGAGCAGCGGGCCCTGCGGCGCCCGGGTCAGCTCGTCCAGGTGGCCCGCAGCGGCCGGCTCCCACAGCCCTGCCGCGATCGTGTCCTCGGTCAGCGGATCTCCGCACGGCTCGACGTCACGGGTGAGATGGACGACCGCGGAAAGCGGGCGCCCGGCCGGAACGGCGGCGAGCAGGTCCGCCACGGCGTCGCGGTCGGCCAGGTCGCACGCGACGGTGGTCGCCCGCTCGCCGAGGTCGTGCCGCAGCCGCGCGAGGGCCGGGGCGTCGGCGTCCTGCGGTGCGACGGGCAGCAGGACGTGCGTGTCGGGGTGCTCGGCCGCCCAGCGGGCCAGCCGCTCGCCCAGCGCGGTCGCGGCACCCGAGATCAGTACGGTGCCGCGCGGCAGCCCGCCAAGGCCCGGGCCGGCCGGCCCGAGTACGGGGGAGGCGGGCACCAGCCGGCGTGTGAACAATCCCGCCGCACGGAGCGCGAGTTCGCTCTCCTGGCCGCTGGCCGCCAGCACCGCGCCCAAACGCCGCGCGGCGGGCCCGTCCAGCACCGGCGGCAGGTCGAGCAAAGTGATGCGCAGCGCCGGATCCTCGGCGGCCAACGCCTGGCCGAGACCCCACAGCGTGGTCTGCCGCACATCGTCCGGCGGGTCCAGCGGTGTCACCGACCGGCCGGAGCGGGTCGCGATCCACAGCGGCGCCCGCACACCGGCCTCGCTCAGGGCGCGCACCAGGCAGAGCGTGGCAGCCGCCCCGGCGGCGGCGTCGGCCGGCCGGGCGCCTTCGTCGAGGGCCAGCAGCGACAGCACGCCCTGCACGGCCGGTTCGCCGGGCTCGTCGGCGAGCAGCTCACGCAGCCGTTTGGCGAGTTCACCGCTGCCGGCCGTCGGGTCCACGGTGACACCGACGACACGGACGCCCAAGCCGCTGAGCGCCTCGGTCACCGACGAGGCCGCCCCGTCCGCGCACACCGGCACCAGCCAGGTGCCGTGGGCCGCGGACCCGGCAGGATCGGCGATGGGCTCCCACACCACCCGGTAGTGGAACCGCTCCTGCCGGCGCCAGGACGACAGCGCGGGAAGGATCGCCTTCAACGCCTCCCGCCCGCCGCCGCCCAGCCGCAAAGTGGCCGCCAGCGAGTCCAGGTCCTCCTGCTCCACAGCGGTCCAAAACCCGCGCTCCGGGGTGGACGCGGCGCCGGCGACCGCGCCGGTGTCCGGGGCGGCGAGCCAGTAGCGCCGGTGCTGGAAGCCGTAGGTCGGCAGGTCGACGAGGCGCGCTCCGCGCTCGCCGAAGAACGCGGCCCAGTCGACGCGCACGCCCCGCACATGCGCGTGGCCCAGCGCGGCGAGCAGTGTCTGTGCCTGGCGCCGCCGGGCGCGCAGGACGGGCACGGGGGCTGTGCCGTCGGGCAGGCAGCCGCCCGCCATCGGGCTCAGCACGGCGTCCGGGCCCAGCTCCAGACAGGCGGTGACGCCCTCGTCGCGGAGCACGGCGACGCCGTCGGCGAAGCGCACCGCCTCGCGGACGTGGGCGACCCAGTACCCGGGGTCGCAGATCTCCTCGGCGGTGGCGATACGGCCGGTGAGGTTCGATACGACGGCGATCCGCGGAGCGGTGTACGACAGCGCCCCGGCCACCGCGCTGAACTCCCGCAGCATGGGCTCCATGCGCGGCGAGTGGAAGGCGTGGCTCACCCGCAGCCGCTTGGTCTTGCAGCCGCGCTGCGTGAAGCCGGCGGCGATCTGCGTCACGTCGTCCTCGTCGCCGGAGATGACGGTGGAGGCCGCGCCGTTCACGGCCGCGACCGCCACCGTCGCCGCCATCCTGGCCTCGCCGATCGCCGCTCTGACCTCGTCCTCACTGGCCTGGACGGAGATCATCGCGCCGCCCGGGGGCAGGTCCTGCATGAGCCGGCCGCGGGCGGCGACCAGAGTGCAGGCGTCCTCCAGCGTGAACACCCCGGCCACGTGGGCGGCGGCGAGTTCACCGACGGAGTGCCCAAGGACCTGGTCAGGACGGAGCCCGTAGTGTTCGAGCAGCCGGAAGAGGGCGACCTCGACGGCGAACAGGGCGGGCTGGGTGTAGGCCGTCTGATCCAGCAGTTCCGCCTGCGGTGTCCCGCGCCGCGCCCACATCACCTCCTTGAGCGGATGGCCGAGGTGACGGTCGAACAGCTCGCAGACCTCGTCCAGGGCCTTGGCGAACGCCGGGTACGCGGCGTGCAGTTCCTGCCCCATGCCGAGGTTCTGCGAGCCTTGGCCCGAGAAGAGGAAGGCGAGCCGGCCGGTGGCCGCGGTGCCTTGCACGATGTTGCCGGCGGGCTCGTCCCGCGTCAGGAAACCGAGCCGCTGCAGGAACTCGTCCCGGTCGGCGGCGATGACCACGGCACGGTGGGCCAGCGCCGAGCGGGCGGTGGCCAGGGAGTGGCCGACGTCGTCGGCGGACAGCTCGGGACGGGCCGCGACGAACGACCTCAGACGTTCGGCCTGCGCCCGCAGCGCCGCGCCGCTCGCGGCGGACAGCACCCAGGGCACCGGCCCGCCGGTGTCCTGGCGTTCGCCGGGCGGGTCGGCCGCGGGCGGGGCTTCCAGGATCAGATGGGCGTTGGTGCCGCTGATACCGAACGAGGACACCCCGGCCCGCCGGGCTCTGCCGGTATCCGGCCAGGTCCTGGCCTCGGTGAGCAGCGACACCGCTCCGGCGCTCCAGTCGACATGCGGCGACGGCTGCTCGGCATGCAGGGTCTTGGGCAGCAGTCCGTGCTGGATCGCCTGGACCATTTTGATGACGCCGGCGACGCCGGCGGCAGCCTGGGTGTGCCCGATGTTGGACTTGACCGAGCCGAGCCACAGCGGCTTGTCGGCCTCCCGCTGCTGGCCGTAGGCGGCGATCAGGGCCTGGGCTTCGATGGGGTCGCCGAGGGCGGTGCCGGTGCCGTGCGCCTCCACGACGTCGACGTCCGCGGGGGTCAGCCGGGCGGCGTCCAGGGCCTGCCGGACGAGCCGTTGCTGGGAGGGGCCGTTGGGCGCGGTCAGGCCGTTGCTCGCGCCGTCCTGGTTGATCGCCGAACCTCGGATGAGCGCCAGTACGGGATGGCCGTTGCGCTGTGCGTCCGAGACCCGCTCCAGGGCCAGCATGCCGACGCCCTCGGCCCAGCCCGCCCCGTCCGCGTCGGCGGAGAAGGACTTGCACCGGCCGTCCGGAGCCATCCCGCGCTGCCGGCTGAACTCCACGAAGACCGTGGGCGTGGCCATCACCGTGGCGCCGCCCGCCAGGGCCATGTCGCATTCGCCGGCCCGCAGCGCCTGAGCCGCCAGGTGCATGGACACCAGCGACGACGAGCACGCCGTGTCGACGGTGACCGCGGCGCCCTCCAGGCCGAGCGTGTACGCCACCCGGCCCGAGGCCACACTGCCCGCGCTGCCGTTGCCGAGCAGGCCCTCGTACTCGCCCGCCCCGGTGCTCAGCAGGCGTGCGCCGTAGTCGCCGTACATCACACCGCAGAACACGCCGGTGGCCGTGCCGCGCAGCGCCGCCGCGTCGATGCCGGCCCGCTCCAGGGCCTCCCAGGAGACCTCAAGGAGCAGCCGCTGCTGCGGGTCCATCGCCAGCGCCTCACGCGGGCTGATCCCGAAGAACTCGGCGTCGAAGTCACCGGCGTCGTAGAGGAAGCCGCCTTCACGGGCGCAGGACGTGCCCGGGTGCTCCGGGTCGGGGTCGTAGAGCCCGTCGAGGTGCCAGCCCCGGTCTCCGGGAAAGGCGGAGATGGCGTCCCGGCCCTCCGACGTCAGCCGCCACAGGTCCTCCGGGCTGCGCACCCCGCCGGGGTAACGGCAGGCCATTCCCACGATCGCGATCGGCTCCTGCCGGCCCGACCTGGCCTCTTCGAGGAGCCTGCGCGTCTCGTGCAGGTCCGCCGTCACCCACTTGAGGTAGTCAACAAGCTTCTGTTCGTTCGTCATGTCCCCTCAGTCCTCGGTGCTTGCGCGCCAGTGGTGGGCGGTCGGTCAGGTCTGCCGCAGCTCCCGGTCGATGAAGTCGAAGATCTCCTCGGCCGACGCAGCCTCGATCTGTTCCCTGACGCCTTCGTCGGGACCCGCGCCCGCGTCCGTGCCGCCGCGCTCCTCGTCCCACCGCGCGGTGAGGGAACGCAGCCGGCGGGTGATCGCCGTGTTCTGGGCCTCGTCGAGAGCGAGGTGCGCGAGTGCCTGCTCAAGGCGGTCCAGTTCGGCGAGGACCGACTCGGACGCGGACACCTCGCGGGGAGCGATCTCGGAGTGCACGTACGCGGCCAGGGACTCGGCGCTTGGATGGTCGAAGACGAGGGTGGCCGGCAGCCGCAGGCCGCTGACCGTGTTCAGCCGGTTGCGCAGTTCGACGGCCATCAACGAGTCGAAGCCCATCTCCTGGAAGGCCCGCCGCGGGTCGACCTCGGCGGGTGAACCGTGGCCGAGCACGACGGCGATCTGACCGCGGATGGCGTCCAGCACCGTCCGCTGCTGTTCGGCCGCATCAAGACCGGCGAGCCGCTGGGCCAGCGAAGGCCCGTCGGCGTCCGCCCGCCGGGCCTGGGTGCGCACCAGGCCGCGCAGGATCGCCGGCAGCATCCCGGCACCGGCCGCCGCGTGCAGGGCGGTCGGGGCGAACCGGGCGGGCAGCAGGACCGGCCGGTCCGCCGTCAGAGCGGCGTCGAACAGGGCGAGACCGTCGTCCGTCGGCAGGGGCACCAGGCCACCGCGGTTCATCCGGGCGTTGTCCGTCTGCGCCAGGTGGCCCGTCATACCGCTGTCCTGCTCCCACAGTCCCCAGGCCAGCGAGACGGCGGGCAGGCCGTTCGCCCGCCGGTGGTGGGCGAGGGCGTCGAGGAAGGTGTTGGCCGCCGCGTAGTTGGCCTGACCGGGCGCGCCGATGGCACCGGCCATGGAGGAGAAGAGGACGAAGGCGGAGAGGTTCAGGTCCTGGGTGAGTTCGTGGAGGTGCCAGGCGGCGTCGGCTTTGGGGCGTAGGACGGTGTCGATGTGTTCTGGGGTGAGGGATTGGAGGGTGGCGTCGTTGAGGGTGCCTGCGGTGTGGATGACGGCGGTGAGTGGGTGGTTGGTGGGGATGGTGGTGAGCAGGGTGGTCAGTGCTTCGCGGTTGGCGGTGTCGCAGGCGGTGATGGTGACGTGGGCGCCGAGGGTGGTGAGTTCGGCGGTCAGTTCCTGGGCGCCTGGTGCGTCGGGGCCGCGGCGGCTGGCCAGGAGCAGGTGTCGTACGCCGTGGTGGTCGACGAGGTGGCGGGCGAGCAGGGCGCCGAGGGTGCCGGTGCCGCCGGTGATCAGGACCGTACCGTCGGAGGTGAGCACGGTGGCGTCCGAGCCGGCCGTGCTGTCGGGTGGTGTCGGCTTCGCCAGCCGCGGCACATGGACGACGCCGTCCCGCACCGCCATCTGAGGCTCACCGGTGGCCAGCGCGTCGCGCAGGACCTCGACCGTGGCGCCCTGGGCGTCCAGGTCGGCGAGCAGGACCCGGTCCGGATTCTCCGACTGAGCGCTGCGCACCAGGCCCCAGACCGACGCCCCGGTCAGATCGGCCACATCCTCGTCGTCCCGGACGGCCAGGGCGCCCTGTGTGAGGACCACCAGCCGCGCGGCGGCGAACTCGGCGTCGGGCAGCCACTCCTGCAGCAGCGCGAGAACGCGCCCCGTCGCCGTCCGCACCCCCGCGGCCGGTGCGACGTCCCGATCCGGCACCTGCGCCGTGAACACCAGCTCCGGCGTCGGATCGCCCGCGGCGATCGCCGCCCGCAGCGCCGCCAGATCCGGATACGACCGGATCGCGCCGTCCGCCGCGGCAGCACCCGTGAGCAGCCCATGGGCCGCACCGAGCACGGCCCACGGGCCGAGGGCGCCCGGTGCGGCGGGAACCTGCGGGCGAACCCAGTCGAGCCGGTACAGCACTCCGGACCTGCCGGCCGGAGCGAGACTCGCGGGCGCGATGGGGCGCAGCCGCAGCGCCTCGACCGAAGCGACCGGCCGTCCCGACCCGTCGGCCACGTCCAGCGCCACGGCACGCTCACCGGCCGGCGCAAGATGCACCCGCAGCGCCCTGGCGCCGGTCGCGTGCAGCGAGACACCGCCCCAGGAGAACGGCAGCAGCGTCCCGGACTCCTGCCCCGCCCCCAGCGCCTGCAACGCCGCCGTGTGCAGTGCGGCGTCGAGAAGGGCCGGATGGAGACCGAACCCGTCCACGGCCGTGTCCTCGGGAAGGTCGACCTCGGCGTAGTAGTCCTCGCCGTCCCGCCAGGCGGCCCGCAGGCCCTGGAAAACGGGCCCGTAGCCGAGACCGATCGCGGCGAACCGGTCATACAGGCTGCTGGTGTCGACCGCGGTGGCGCCCGGCGGCGGCCACGCGCTCAGGTCGAACGCGGCGGGCGCGGCGTCGGCCGCGACCAGACCGGTGGCGTGCCGGGCCCACTGCGCGCCCTGGTCGTCCGTGTCGGGCCGCGAATGGATCGTGAGCGGGCGCCGCCCCTGCGCATCGGCCGCGCCGACGACGGCCTGCACCTGCACGCCCTCGTCTCCCGAGAGCACCAAAGGGGCCTCAAGGGTCAGCTCGTCGACCCGGCTGCAGCCGGCCCGTTCCGCGGTGTGCAGGGCCACTTCGGCGAAGGCAGTGCCGGGCAGTACCACGTGCTCCAGAACTGCGTGGTCGGCGAGCCAGGGGTGGCTGCGCAGCGAGATCCGGCCGGTCAGGATGTGCCCGTCGCCCTCGGCGAGACAGACCGCCGCGCCCAGCAGCGGATGCCCGGTGTCGGCCAGACCGGCGGCCCTGACGTCACCGGCCGCCTGCGACGAGTCCAGCCAGTAGCGCTTGCGCTGGAACGCATAGGTCGGCAGATCCTGGCGCCGCACGGGCGGCACGGGGACGACCATGTCCCAGTCGACGGTGGCGCCGTGGACATGGGCGCGCGCCAGAGCGGCGAGGAACTCCCGAGGTCCGTCCTTGTCGCGCTGGAGCGTGCCGATCGCGGCGGCGAAGCCCGCGGAGGCCGCGGAGCTTTCGGAGTCTGCGGAGCTTTCGGAGTCTGCGGTGTCGTTGAAGTTCTGCTCGATCCCGATGGTCAGGACAGGATGCGGGCTGCACTCGACGAACAGCTGGTGGCCGCTTTCGAGCAGCGCCGCGGTGGCCTGCGCCAGTTGCACAGGACGGCGCAGGTTGCGGAACCAGTACGCGGCGTCGAGCCCTGAGGTGTCGAGTTCCGCGCCGGTGACGGTCGAGTAGAACGGCACGCTGCCGCGGCGTGGGGCGATATCCGCGAGGAGCTGGTGCAGTTCGTCACGGATGGCGTCGACGTGGGAGGAGTGCGACGCGTAGTCGACGTTGATCTGCCGGGCCCGGACGCCGTCCGCCTCACACGCCTTGAGGAACTCCGCCATGGCGTCCGGATCGCCGGCGACGACGGTGGCCCGCGGCCCGTTCATCGCCGCGACACCGAGCCGGCCGGCCCATCCGGCGGCCCGCTCCTCCACATCCTGCGCACCGGCCGTGACCGAGGCCATCGCACCGGAACCGGCGAGCGCCACCAGCGCCTTGCTGCGCAGCGCCACCACGCGTGCCGCGTCGTCGAGCGACAGCGCCCCAGCGATATAGGCGGCGGCGATCTCACCCTGCGAGTGCCCGACCACCGCGTCAGGACGCACTCCGTGCGCCGTCCACAGCCGGGCGAGGGAGGTCATCACCGCGAAGAGAGCGGGCTGCACGACGTCCACCCGCTCCAGATCCGGCGCGCCCAGGGCGCCTCGGAGCACGTCGAGCAGGTTCCAGTCGGTGTAGCGGCCGAGCGCCTCGGCACACTCGCGCAGATGGTCCGCGAAGACCGGGGACGACTCGTACAGGTCCAGCGCCATGCCCTCCCACTGCGAGCCCTGCCCGGGGAAGAGGAACACGGTCCTGCCGAGTCCGGCGCCGGCCACGCCCTGCACCACGTCGAAGGACGGCTCCCCCGCGGCCAGCGCCGTCAGCCCTGCCAGGAAGTCCTGCGGGTCACGGCCGAGGACCACGGCACGGTGCTCCAGCGCCTGGCGGGCCGTGACCAGCGCGTGGGCCACCTGCACCGGCGGCACGTCGGGGCGCTCGGCGGCATACGCGCCGAGCCGCGCGGCCTGGGCGCGCAGCGCCTGGGGCGAACGCGCGGTCACCGGCCACGGCATCAACGGCTGCTCGCCGTCGACCGGGGCGGGCGCTTTTGCCGGCACTGCCGGCGGAGCCTCCAGGATGACGTGGGCGTTGGTGCCGCTGATGCCGAAGGAGGAGATGGCGGCTCGGCGTGGGTGGTTGGTCTGGGGCCAGGGTGTGGTGTCGGTGAGGAGTTGGACGGCTCCGGCTGTCCAGTCGACGTGGGGGGTGGGTGTGTCGATGTGGAGGGTTTTGGGGAGTTTTCCGTGTTGGATGGCTTGGACCATTTTGATGACGCCGGCGACTCCGGCGGCGGCTTGGGTGTGTCCGATGTTGGATTTGATGGAGCCGAGCCATAGGGGTTGGTCGGTTTCCCGGTGCTGGCCGTAGGTGGCGATCAGGGCCTGGGCTTCGATGGGGTCGCCGAGGGCGGTACCGGTGCCGTGCGCCTCTACGGCGTCCACGCCGGCCGGCGTCAGATCGGCGTCGGCCAGCGCCTGGCTGATGACGCGCTGCTGGGACGGGCCGTTCGGCGCGGTCAGGCCGTTGCTCGCGCCGTCCTGGTTGACCGCGGAGCCTCGCACGATCGCGAGGACCTGGTGCCCGTTGCGTTCGGCGTCCGACAACCGCTCCACCAGCAGGAGACCGACACCTTCGCCCCAGCCGGTGCCGTCCGCCGCCGCCGCGAACGCCTTGCAGCGGCCGTCGCGTGCCATACCCCGCTGGCGGCTGAACTCGACGAAAATCGCCGGCGATGCCATCACGTTGACACCGCCCGCGAAGGCCATGTCGCACTCACCGCTGCGCAGCGCCTGACAGGCCGAGTGCAGGGCGACCAGGGAGGAGGAGCAGGCGGTGTCGAGAGTGATGGCGGGGCCCTCAAGCCCCAGCGTGTAGGCGATACGGCCGGAGGCCACACTGCTGGTGGTGCCGGTGAGCAGATAACCCTCCACGGCCGCCGTCGACGAGGCCGGCCCCGCGCCGTAGTACTGCGAGGCCATGCCGACGAACACTCCGGTGCTGCTGCCGCGCAGCGTGGCGGGCGGGATACCGGCGCGTTCCAGCGTCTCCCACGCGGTCTCCAGCAGCAGCCGCTGCTGCGGGTCGGCGGCCAGCGCCTCACGCGGGCTCATACCGAAGAAGTCCGCGTCGAACAGCTCGGCATCCGCCAGGAACCCGCCTTCGTCGGCGTAACTCGTGCCCGTCCGGTCCGGGTCCGGGTCGAAGAGCCGGTCCAACTGCCAGCCGCGGTCGGCCGGGAACGCACCGATGACGTCCCTGCCTCCGGCGACCATGTCCCACAGCTCTTCCGGCGAACCGACGCCGCCCGGATAGCGGCAGGCCATTGCGACGATCGCGATCGGCTCATTGCCGTCCTGGGTGCGCGACGCGGACGTGGCACGCACCCGGCGACCGCTCGTACTCTCGGCGCCCACGACCAGCGTGAGCAGGTACGCGGCGAGCGCGGTCGCCGTCGGATGGTCGAAGACGAGCGTGGCCGACAGCTGCAGTCCCGTGGCGCCACCGAGGCGGTTGCGCAGCTCCACGGCGGTCAGCGAGTCGAAGCCCAACTCCTGGAACGACCGATCGGCCGGGATCGTGCTCAGACTCGTGTGCCCGAGCGCGTCGGCGATGTTCTGCCGCACCAACTGCAGCATGAAGTGTTCCTGCTCGGCCGCGGACAGCCCGGTCAGCCGCTGATGCAGCGCCGAAGGCCCGCGCCCCGCGGCCTGCGGCCGGCGCGGCGAGGCCGTCACCAGACCGCGCAGCATCAGCGGCAGCGCACCGGCCTCCGCCGCGGCACGGAACGCCGCCCGGTCCAGGCCCATCGGAACGAGCATCGGCCGCGGGTCGGTGAGCGCGGTGTCGAGCAGGGCAAGGCCCTCGGCGGCCGTGAAGGGCTTCAGCCCGGTCCGGGCCAGCCGGGAGCGGACGGTGTCATTGCTGTCGGCCATGCCGCCGTCCTGCTCCCACAGACCCCAGGCGAGTGAGGTGGCGGGCAGGCCGTGTGCCTGGCGGTGGTGGGCCAGAGCGTCCAGGAAGGTGTTGGCGGCGGCGTAGTTGGCCTGGCCCGGGTTGCCGAACACGCCGGCGGCCGAGGAGTAGAGGACGAAGGCGGAGAGGTCGAGGTCGCGGGTGAGTTCGTGCAGGTGCCAGGCGGCGTCGGCCTTCGGACGCAGAACGGTGTCGATCCGCTCCGGAGTCAGCGCCGCCACCACGGTGTCGTCGAGGACGCCCGCGGTGTGGATGACGGCGGTGAGCGGGTGGTCGGCGGGCACGGCTGCCAGCAGGTCGCGCAGGGCGTCGGCTTCGGTGATGTCGCAGGCGGTGACGGTGATGTGGGCGCCGAGTTCGGTGAGTTCGGTTGTGAGTTCTTGGGCGCCTGGTGCGTGGGGGCCGCGGCGGCTGGTGAGGAGTAGGTGGCGGATGCCGTGGTGGGTGACGAGGTGGCGGGCGGCCAGGGCGCCTAGGGACCCTGTGCCGCCGGTGATGAGGACCGTTCCTTGCGTGTCCAGCGCCTTCGGCAAGGTGAGCGCGAGCTTGCCGATGTGCCGCGCCTGACTCATGAACCGGAACGCCTCAGGAGCCCTGCCGATCGGGAAGGCCAGCACCGGCAGCGGCCTCAGCACCTCAGCGTCGAACAGCTCGACGAGGGCCGTGAACATCTCGCGGATACGGTCAGGACCGGCTTCGATCAGGTCGAAGGCCTGGTAGGAGACGCCGTCGTGTTGGTTGGCGACTTCCTGTGCGTCGCGGATGTCGGTCTTGCCCATTTCCAGGAAGTGGCCGCCGCGGGGCAGTAGGCGTAGTGAGGCGTCGACGAATTCGTGGGCGAGGGAGTCCAGGACGAGGTCTACGCCGGTGCCGTTGGTGGCTTCGAGGATGTCGTGTTCGAAGTCGAGGGTGCGGGAGTTGGAGATGTGCTGGTCGTCCAGGCCCTGGGCACGCAGAGTGTCCCACTTGGGTGTGCTGGCGGTGCCGAAGACCTCGGCGCCGAGGTGGTGTGCGATCTGGGTCGCGGCCATGCCGACGCCGCCCGCCGCGGCGTGGATGAGGATCTTCTCACCGGGCCGCAGCCCGCCCAGCTCGGTCAGGGCGTAGTACGCGGTGAGGAACGCGATCGGTGTGGTGGCCGCGTCCGTGAACGACCAGGCGTCCGGAACGCGGGCCAGCCACCGGTGATCCGTGACCGCCACGGGCCCCATACAGCCGTTGAACAGGCCCATGACCCGGTCACCAGGAGCCATACCGGTCACACCAGGACCGGTCGCGGTGACCACGCCCGCGCCTTCGCTGCCGATCAGGGCCTGACCCGGATAGACACCCAGCGCGATGAGCACATCACGGAAGTTGAGGCCCGCCGCGCGCATGGCGACACGCACCTGCCCGGCCTCCAGCGGACCCGCCGTGTCGGCATCCGTGTCCGTCACCACGGTGAGCGCGTCCACGGCACCCGACGTGCCGATGTCGAGCCGCCACGACGCGGCGCCCGCCGGCACCGACACGGCAGGGCCGCCGGCCCGCACCAGCCGGCACACATGCGTCACACCATCGCGTACGGCGCACTGTGACTCGCCGGACGCCAGAGCGGCCGGCAACGCCTGGTAGGACGACTCGGTGCCGTCCACGTCGACCAGCACGAGACGGTCCGGATTCTCGGTCTGCGCGGAGCGCACCAGCCCCCACACCGACGCCGCTGCGAGGTCACGGGGGCTCTCTCCGGCACGGACGCCGACGGCGTTCCTGGTCACCAGCACCAGCCGCGCGCCGTCCAGTTCAGGGCTCTTCAGCCACTCCTGAACCAGACCCAGCAGCTCCGCGGTCACCGCGTGGGCCTGCGCCGCCGGATCGGCCGCCGGATCGGCGGACGGACACTCGGCGAGCACCGCATCGGGCACGGCGGCACCCGCGGCCACCGCCTCCTTCAACGCCGCCAGATCGGCATGGACGACGGCCTCGACACCGTCCGCAGCCAAAATCCCGTCACCGAGCACCGCCCACCGCACATCGGCGGGAGCCTTGTCGGGGGCGGCGGCGACGGACCAGTCAAGACGGAACAGCGAGTCCTGACCGGTCGGGCGGACCGCGGCGAGCTGCTCGATGGTGATCGGCCGGGCGGCCAGCGAAGCAACGGTGACCACCGGCTCACCCGCCGCGCCGAAGACGGACAGCGTGACCGCGTTCTCACCGCCGGCCGCCGACACCCGCACCCGCAGCCGGTCGGCACCCGCCGCGTGCAGCGACACCCCGGACCAGGCGAACGGCAGCCGCAGCCGCCCGGGCTCGCCGTTGCCCTCATGCAAGACGCCCACCTGCAATGCCGCGTCCAGCAGCGCCGGATGCACACCGAACCGTTCGGCGTTCAAGGTGCCCTCGGGAAGCGCCACCTCGGCCCAGACGTCACCGTCATGCCGCCACGCCGCCTGCACACCCCGGAAGACCGGCCCGTACGCCAGACCGATGTCGTCGAAGTGCTGGTAGAGCCCGTCGACGTCCAGTGGCTCCGCACCGGCCGGCGGCCACACCTGCGCGTCGTACCCGGCCACGAATTCGGCCGTGGCCTGCGCACCCAGCGAACCGGTGGCGTGACAGACCCACCCTTGCTGCGCGCTCTGCTCCTCGGCGCCGTCGGTACGTGAGTGGATGGCGAGAGGACGGCGCCCGTTCTCGTCCGGAGCCTCGACCTGCACCTGAAGCTGCCTGGCCTCGTGCTCGCCGAGGACCAAAGGAGCGTGCAGGGTCAGCTCGGCGACCTCCGCGTACCCCACATGCTGGGCGGCCTGCAGAGCGAGTTCGACGAAGGCGGTGCCGGGCAGCAGCACCGTGTCGAGGACCACATGGTCGGCCAGCCAGGGCTGTGCCTTCGTGGACAGGCGGCCGGTGAGCAGACATGTGTCCTTGTCGGCCACCGCGATCGTGGCACTGAGCAACGGATGCGCGGTCGCTCCCAGGCCCGCGGCGGTGATATCGCCGGGCATCGCGGTGGCATCCGGCCAGTAGGGCTGGTGTTGGAAGGGGTAGGTGGGTAGGGCGATGGGGTTGCTGAGGTGCCGGGTGGGCAGGAGGGTGTGCCAGTCGACCGGGACGCCGGTGGTGTGGAGGTGGGCTGCGGCGGTGAGGAGTGTGGTTGCTTCGGGTTGGTTGCGGTGGTGGGTGGGGATGGTGGTGGGTTGGTCGAGGATGGTTTGGGTGAGGGTGGTGAGGGTGGTGTCTGGGCCGAGTTCGAGGTAGGTGGTGACGCCGTTTGTGTGCAGGGTGTGGGTGCCGTGGTGGTAGCGGACGGCGTGGCGGATGTGGTCGGTCCAGTATTGGGGTGAGGTGAGCTGGTCGGGGGTGGCCAGGTCGCCGGTGAGGTTGGACACGACGGGGAGCGTGGGTGGTTGGTAGGTGAGGGTGGCTGCGACTTGGTGGAAGTCGGCGAGGAGGGGGTCCATGTGGGGGGAGTGGAAGGCGTGGCTGACGGTGAGTTGGCGGGTTTTGCGGCCTTGGGCCTTCCAGTGCGCGGCGAGTTCTACAACGGCATCCCGGTCGCCGGAGATCACCACAGAGGTGGGGCCGTTGACGGCGGCGATGTCGATGCCTGTGGTGAGGGTGGGTCGTATTTCGTCTTCGGTGGCTTGGATGGCGGCCATGGCGCCGGTTGCGGGTAGGGCCTGCATGAGGCGTGCGCGTGTGGCGACGAGGGTGCAGGCGTCTTCGAGGGTGAGGACTTCGGCGAGGTGGGCTGCGGTGAGTTCGCCTAGGGAGTGGCCGATGAGGTAGTCCGGGCGGATGCCCCAGTGTTCGAGGAGGCGGTAGAGGGCTGTTTCGAAGGCGAACAGGGCCGGCTGGGTGTAGCCGGTCTGGTCAAGCAGCGCAGCCTCGGGAGTGTCTGCTTCGGCGAACATGATTTCGCGCAACGGCCGGTCAAGGTGCGTGTCCAGGTGCTGGCAGACCTCGTCCAGGGCGGTGGCGAAGACGGGGAAGGCCTCGGAGAGTTCGCGGCCCATGCCGGGGCGTTGGCTGCCTTGTCCGGCCAGCAGGAACGCCAGCTTGCCGCGTGCCTCAGTGGTGCCTTGCACCAGGCCGGCGGCTTTCTCTCCGCAGGTGAGGGCGTCGAGTGCGGCCAGGAGTTCGTCACGGGTGGTGGCGGTGACGGTGGCGCGGTGGGTGAAGTGGGTGCGGGTGGTGGCCAGTGCGACGGCCGCAACCGTCAGGTCCGCGTCCGGATCGTCCTGGGCGGCGGCGAAGTCACGTATCTGCTGGGCCTGCTCCCGCAGCGCGTCCTCGGTCTTCGCGGACAGCAGCCACGGCACCACCGGCAGCACGCTCTCGGCCTGCTCGACCGGCCCGCCCTGCGGCCCGTCCGTCGCCTGTCCGGCACTGGCGGCGGCTTCGGTCTCCTGGCCGTCGTTGTCCTGGGCGTGGGCCTGCGAGGCGACGGTGTTCGGTGCGGGTGCGGCTTCGAGGATGACGTGTGCGTTGGTGCCGCTGATGCCGAAGGAGGAGATGCCTGCCCGGCGTGGGTGGGTTGTCTGTGGCCATTGCACTGGTTCGGTCAGGAGCTGGACTGTTCCTGTGGTCCAGTCCACGTGGGGGGAGGGTTCGTCCACGTGGAGTGTTCGCGGGAGTAGTGCGTGTTGTAGTGCCATGACCATTTTGATGACGCCGGCGGCGCCCGCGGCGGCCTGGGTGTGTCCGATGTTGGATTTCACTGATCCCAGCCACAGGGGTTGGTCGGCCGGCGGTTCTGTCCGTAGGTGGCCAGGAGTGCCTGGGCTTCGATGGGGTCGCCCAGGCGGGTGCCGGTGCCGTGGGCCTCGACCGCGTCGACCTCGTGGGCCGGTATTCCGGCACCGGCCAGGGCCTGCAGGATCACCCGTTCCTGTGAGGGCCCGTTCGGTGCGGTCAGCCCGTTGGAGGCGCCGTCCTGGTTGACGGCTGATCCGCGGACCACCGCGAGTACCTGATGACCCAGCCGCTCGCGCGTCCGACAGCCGCTCCACCACCAGCACGCCCACACCTTCGCCCCAGCCGGTGCCGTCCGCTGCCGCCGCGAACGCCTTGCAGCGGCCGTCGGGCGACAGCCCACGCTGGCGGCTGAACCCAGTGAAGAGAGTGGGAGTGGCCATCACGGTCACACCGCCGGCCAGCGCCAGGTCGCATTCACCCTAGCGCAGGGACTGCATGCCAGGTGCAAGGCCACCAGTGACGACGAACACGCCGTGTCCACAGTCACGGCCGGCCCTTCCAGACCCAGGACATACGCCACCCGCCCGGAGGCGACGCTGGCCGAGGCGCCCGTGACGAGGTAGCCGCCGAAGACCTCCGGCTGGGCCACCATGAGGCGCCGTAGTCCTGGCCGTTGGTGCCGGTGAACACCCCGGTGCGGCTGCCCTTGACCGATGTCCGGGACGATACCCGCGTGTTCGAAGGCCTCCCAGGAGACTTCCAGCAGCAGCCGCTGCTGCGGGTCCATCGCCAACGCCTCGCGCGGGGAGATACCGAAGAACTCGGCGTCGAAACCGGCGGCGTCGACGAAGGCACCTTCGCGTGCGTAGGTCGTCCCGGGGCTGTCCGGGTCCGCCGAGTACAGCCTGTCGAGGTCCCAACCGCGCGACTCCGGAAACGGTGACATGGTGTCACGGCCGGTGGCCAGCACGTCCCACAGCTGCTCGGGCGATGCCGCCCCGCCGGGGAAGCGGCAGCTCATCGAGACGATCGCGATCGGCTCGCTGCTCTTGGCCTCGGCCTCCTCAAGGCGCCGGTAGGCCTTTCGCAGGTCGGAGGTTGCGCGCTTGAGATACGTGCGCAGCTTTGCCTCGTTCGCGGTGGCGGCGTCCCCGCCGGGAACAGTGTTCATCGGACCTCATCAACTCCAGAGATGCCGAGCTCGTCGAGGACGTCAAAGAGCTCATCGTCGGTCACGGATTCCAGGTCGTCCTCTGCCGGACCGGCCGTGCCGCCGCCCGCTTCAAGAACGTCATCCAACTTCCGCAGCACAAGGCGCAGCCGCGCGGCGGCCTTCGCCTGTGCGTCGCCCTCGGGCCCGATGGCCAGGAGACGGCGCTCCAGGTCGTCCAGTTCACCGAGGACCGAGGGGGCTTCGCCGTTCGACTCGGCGAGAGCCTGCTCCCGTACGTACTGAGCCAGCGCCGTCGGCGTCGGGTAGTCGAAGACGACGGTCACGGGCAGCCGCAGCCCGGTGACGGCGGTGAGCCGGTTGCGCAGGTTGACGGCGATCAACGAGTCGAAACCGAGATCCTTGAAGGCCCGCTGCGGATCGACGGAGTCCGGCGACGCATGTCCGAGTGCGGCGGCCACCAGCTCGCGGACCAGCTCAAGGAGGTGCGTCTGCTGCTCCTGCGCAGACATGCCCGCGAGCCGCTGGGCCAGGGAAGGACCCGCGGCACCCGCCCGCCGGGCCGGGACGCGGACGAGTTCCCGCAGGACCGGCGGGATGGGCGCGGCGTCCAGCAGGGCGTGGACCGCGCCCAGATCGAGGCCGACGGGGACCAGCAGGGGCCGGTCGTCCGCCAGGGCCGCGTCCAGGAGGGTGAGGCCTTCGCTGTCGGAGAGCGGCACCACTCCGCCGCGCGCCAGCCGCTGCTGCCCGTTTTCGCCCAGCGAGTCGGCCATGCCGCCGCCCTGTTCCCACAGGCCCCAGGCGAGCGAGATGGCGGGCAGGCCGTGTGCCTGGCGGTGGTGGGCCAGAGCGTCCAGGAAGGTGTTGGCGGCGGCATAGTTGGCCTGGCCGGAGTTGCCGAAGACGCCCGCCGCGGAGGAGAACAGGACGAAGGCCGAGAGGTCGCTGCCCTTGGTGAGTTCGTGGAGGTTCCAGGCGGCGTCGGCCTTCGGGCGGAGCACCGCATCGAGGCGCTCAGGTGTCAGCGAGGTGAGGACGGTGTCATCGAGGACGCCCGCGGCGTGGATGACCGCGGTGAGCGGGTGCTCGGCGGGCACGGCGGCCAGCAGGCCGGTCAGCGCCTCGCGGTCGGCGGCGTCGCAGGCGGCGATGGTCACCTCAGCGCCCAGAGCGCTCAGCTCGGTCTCAAGACGCTGCGCGGCGGCACTGTCGCGGCCCCGCCGGCTGGTGAGCAGCAGGTGCCGTACGCCGTACTCGGTGACCAGGTGCCGGGCGACCAGCCCACCGAGGACGCCGGTGCCGCCCGTGATGAGGACGGTTCCCTCCGGGTCCGCGACGGTCCTGCCGGCGTCCTTCGAGGAGACCCGGTGCCGTGCGAGACGCGGGACCAGCAGGTTCTGGGCCCGGACGGCGACCTGCGGCTCGCCGCACGACAGGGCCGCGGCCAGCACGGGACGGGAGATGTCCGCGCCGTCGAGGTCGAGGAGCAGGAAACGGTCGGGATGCTCGCCCTGCGCCGAGCGCACCAGGCCCCACACCGCCGCGGCGGCGAGATCGGCCACGTCACCGTCGCGACCGTCACCGGGCACACCCACCGCGTTCCTGGTCAGGATGGCCAGCCGGGACGTGGCCAGCCGCTCGTCCGCCAGCCAGTCCCGCAGGACTTCCAGCAGCCCGCGGGTCAGGGTGTGCGCTGCCGCGGCAGGATCGGCCGGGGCCGCCGGGTGCGTACCGTCGTAGGGCAGCAGCACCAGATCCGGCGCCGGTGTCCCGGCGTCCAGGGCCTCCCGCAGTGCGGCGAGGTCCGGATAGCGGGCGCCGCCCTCATCCGCCACAACGGGGTCCGAACCGAGGACCGTCCACGCGGGCGCGGGCGAGGAGGGCGCGGGGATCTTCGGCCAATCTAGCCGGAACAGCGAGTTCCGCCCCGGTGCGCCGTGGCGCAACTGCTGCGGCGACACGGCCCGCAGCGCCACGGAGTCGATGGCCGCCACGAGTGCCCCGGCGGTGTCCGTGATCCGCACGCCGACCGAGTCAGGACCGGTAGGACTCACCCGCGCCCGCAGCTTCGATCCGCCGGGCGCGTGGACACTGAGCCCGCTCATGCTGCCGGGCAGCCGCAGCCGCGGTCCGTCGCCCGACGTCGGCAGCACGGCGTGCAGGACAGCGTCCAGGAGTGCCGGATGGAGGACGTAGCCGGCCGGGTCGACGTCCTCGGGCAGGTCGACCTCGGCCCAGATGTCGTCGCCGCACTGCCAAGCCGCGCCAAGCCCCTGGAACACCGGACCGTGGCCGAGACCCGCATGGAGCAGCCGCCGGTACACGCCGTGCACGTCGAGCGGCGTGCCGTCGGCAGGCGGCCATGTGCCCGGTTCGCGGGAGCCGGTGTCTTCGGACGCGCCCGCCTCGGCCGCGTGGCCCAGTGTGCCGTCCGCGTACCGCACCCAGGAGGCGTCGTCGGTTCCCTCGTGCTGCGCGTGCATCGTCAGCGGGCGGCGGCCGTCCTCGTCGGCGGCCCCGACCGTGACCCGTAGCCGTACGCTGCCGTCCTCCGGAATGATCAGCGGTTCCGCGACATCGAGCCGCACAAGACGGTCGCAGCCGGTGCGGTCGGCGGCGTGCAGGGCGAGTTCGGCGAGGACGGTGCTCGGGAGCACGACGGCGTCGAGGACGGTGTGGTCGGCCAGCCAGCGGTGGGCGGCGAGTGAGAGCCGGCCGGTGAAGACGGTGCCCTGCCCGTCGGGGAGATCCACCGCGGCGCCCAGGATCGGATGGCCGGTGTCGTCCAGGCCCGCGGCGGTGACATCGCCGGTGCCGGGCTGGTTCGCCAGCCAGTAGTGCTCGTGCTGGAAGGGGTAGGTGGGCAGGTCGACGTGGTGGTGCGGGCCGCCGTCGAGCAGGGGCCGCCAGTCGACGCGCACACCGTGCACATAAGCCTCGGCCAAAGATGTGGTGAACCGCTGCCAGCCGCCCTCGTCACGGCGCAGCGAGCCGATGGCGGCGGCCGGCTGGGCGGTGGCGGACTCATCGAGGGTGTCCTGCACCGCCATGGCCAGCACCGGATGCGGACTGGCCTCGATGAACGTACGGTGCCCGGCGGCCAGCAGCGCACGCGTGGTCTCCTCGAACCGCACGGTCTGCCGCAGGTTGCGGTACCAGTACTCGGCCGTCAGCTCACGCGTGTCGAGCACACCGCCGGCCACCGTCGAATAGAAGGCGGTGGAGCTGGACCGTGGGACGATATCCGACAGCACCTCCAGCAGATGGTCCCGGATCGACTCAACATGCGAGCAGTGCGAGGCGTAGTCCACCGGGATGGCGCGGGCCCGGATACCGTCGGCCTCGCACGCGGCCACGATCTCGCCGATGGCGTCCGGATCGCCGGACACCACCGTCGCCGCGGGACCGTTGACCGCGGCGATCTCCAGCCGCCCCGGCCACCGCTCCAGCAGGGCCGCCACCTGCGCGGCGGGCCGCGCGACAGACGCCATGCCACCGGTCCCGGCCAACGCGGTCAACGCCTTGCTGCGCAACGCGGCCACGGCCGCCGCATCCTCCAGCGACAGCGCACCGGCCACCGCCGCCGCCGCGATCTCACCCTGCGAGTGCCCCACCACGGCATCCGGCTCGACCCCGAAGGAACGCCACAGTTCCGCCAGCGACACCATCACGGCGAACAACGCCGGCTGCACCACATCCACCCGCTCAAGCGACGGCGCACCCTGCACCCCGCGGAGCACGTCGATCAGCGACCAGTCCACATGCGGGGCCAACGCCTCGGCACACGCGTGCATCCGCTCCCGGAACACCGGAGCCGAATCCAGCAGCTCCACCGCCATCCGGGCCCACTGAGACCCCTGACCTGGGAAGACGAACACACAACGGCCCGGATCACCCGCCACACCGCTCACCAGCTGCGGCAGAGCCTGTCCCTTGGCCAGTGCGCGCAGGCCCTCGACAGGGTCGCCTCCGGCACCGGAGACGATCACTGAACGGTGCGCGAAACGAGCCCGGGTGGCGGCCAGTGCGCACGCCACGTCCAAGGGGCCGCTGTCCTGAGTGGCGGCGAAGTCCGCGATCCGGGCAGCCTGTTGGCGCAGCGCCTCCTCGGTCTTGGCGGACAGCAGCCACGGCACCACCGGCAGTGTGTCGCCGACCGGTTCGGCCGGCTCGGCTTCCTGCGGTGCGGGTGCGGCTTCGAGGATGACGTGGGCGTTGGTGCCGCTGATGCCGAAGGACGACACCGCGGCCCGGCGCGGCCGGCCGGTCTCGGGCCAGGCGATCGCCTCCGTCAGCAACCGCACCGCACCGGCGTCCCAGTCGACGAGCGACGTGGGCTCGGCCACGTGCAGAGTCTGAGGCACGTGGCCGTGGCGCATCGCCTGGACCATCTTGATGACGCCGGCGACTCCGGCGGCGGCCTGCGTGTGTCCGATGTTCGACTTGATGGAGCCGAGCCACAGCGGCTGGTCGGCCGTCCGCTGCTGGCCGTAGGTGGCGATCAGGGCCTGCGCCTCGATCGGGTCGCCGAGAGCGGTGCCGGTGCCGTGCGCTTCGAGGACGTCGATATCGGCCGGGGTGAGACGGGCACCGGCCAGCGCGGACTGGATGACGCGCTGCTGCGACGGCCCGTTGGGGGCGGAGAGCTGGCTGCTCGCGCCGTCCTGGTTGATGGCCGAACCGCGCACGACCGCCAGGACGCGGTGGCCGTTGCGTTCGGCGTCGGAGAGCTTCTCCAGCAGCACAAGGCCGACGCCTTCGCCCCAGCCGGTGCCGTCCGCCGCCGCGGCGAACGCCTTGCAGCGGCCGTCGGGCGACAGTCCGCGCTGGCGGCTGAACTCGACGAAGGTCGCCGGCGTGGCCATCACCGTCGCGCCGCCGGCGAGCGCGAGATCACACTCACCGTTACGCAAGGCCTGCACCGCCAGATGCAGCGCCACCAGCGACGACGAACACGCCGTGTCCACCGTCACCGCGGGACCCTCGAACCCGAAGGTGTACGACACCCGGCCCGAGGCGACGCTGTAGGCGCTGCCGATACCCAGATGACCTTCGTAGCTCTCCGGTGCCCGCCCGTGGAAACGAGCGGCGTAGTCGCCGTACATGATCCCCGCGAAGACTCCGGTGCGGCTGCCCCGCAGCGTCGTGGGATCGATGCCCGCGTGCTCCAGGGCCTCCCAGGAACTCTCCAGGAGCAGCCGTTGCTGCGGGTCGACGGTGAGCGATTCATGCGGGCTGATGCCGAAGAACCCAGGGTCGAAATCACCGGCGGAGTGCAGGAATCCACCCGTGCGCGTATAGCTCTTGCCGGTGCGCCCGGGGTCCGGGTCGTACAACTCCTCGGTGTTCCAGCCCCGGTTGGCAGGAAACTCCGAGACCGCGTCGCGGCCCTCGGCAACCAGTTCCCACAGCTCGTTGGGGGACGTCACGCCACCGGGGTAGCGGCAGGCCATGCCCACGATCGCGACCGGCTCACGCGATGCCTCGACCAGTCGCCGGCTCTGCTCCCGCAGCCGCTCGTTCTCCAGCAAAGAGGTGCGGAGCGCCTCAACGACCTTCTCGGAAGGCGTAGTCGTCATCAGTTCCTCGCAGTGAGTGGTGTCACGATTCGTTGTCGGCGAGCGCCATACGGACGAGTTCGTCCACGTCCGCCGCCTGGATGGCGCTGCTCTGGTCGGCTCCTTGCTCCTCGTTCGGCGCGGCCTGCTTGACGCCGGCCAGCGTGAGCAGGGCGTCCAGCAGTCCCGCTTCCTGGAAGCGGGCCAGCGGAATGGACGCGATGGCCTTGCGGATCTCCGCCTCGCCACTCCCGCCCCAGCCGGCCGCTTCGTCCTGCGGCACCAGCGCGTCGTGCAGATAGCGGACGAGTGCGGTGGGCGTGGGGTAGTCGAAGACGAGGGTCGGAGGCAGGTTCAGATCCGTGCTCGCCTTCAACTGGTTGCGGAACTCGACGGCGGTGAGGGAGTCGAAGCCCATGTCGAGGAAGCCACGGTCGGCCTCGATCGCCGCCGTGCCGGCATGCCCGAGGATGGCGGCGATCTGACCGCGCACCAGGTCGAGCAGCGCCCGCTCCCGGTCGGCCGGTGACTGCTCGCGCAGCCTCAGCAGCAGCGACGCCGCATCTTTGGACCTGGCCGCCCGCCGCGACGGCACCCGGACGATGCCGTGCAGCAGCCGGGGCAGCATGCCCGACCCGGCCTGCGCGCGAAGCGCCGGCTGGTTGAGCCGGATCGGAACGACAAGCGCATGCCCGTGGGGCCGCAGGGCCGCGGAGAACAGGTCCAGAGCGAGGTCGGCGGACATCGGAGGCAGACCTCCGCGGACGATCCGCGCCTGCTCGGACCGCCCCAGCGACCCGGCCATGCCCTCGTCCGTCTCCCACAGTCCCCAGGCGAGTGAGGTGGCGGGCAGGCCGTTCGCGCGCCGGTGGTGGGCGAGGGCGTCGAGGAAGGTGTTGGCGGCGGCGTAGTTGGCCTGTCCTGGGTTGCCGAACACGCCGGCGGCCGAGGAGTAGAGGACGAAGGCGGAGAGGTCGAGGTCGCGGGTGAGTTCGTGCAGGTGCCAGGCGGCGTCGGCCTTCGGGCGCAGGACGGTGTCGATGCGTTCCGGGGTGAGGGAGGCGATGGTGGCGTCGTCGAGGACGCCCGCGGTGTGGATGACGGCGGTGAGCGGATGGTCGGCGGGCACGGTGGCGAGCAGGGCGGCCAGTGCTTCGCGGTCGGCGGTGTCGCACGCGGTGATGGTGACGTCGGCGCCGAGCTTGGTGAGTTCGGTGTGCAGGTCGGTGGCGCCCGGGGCGTCGGGGCCGCGGCGGCTGGTCAGCAGCAGGTGGCGTACGCCGTGCTGGGTGACCAGGCGCCGGGCGGCCAGGGCGCCGAGGGTGCCGGTGCCGCCGGTGATCAGGACCGTACCGGTGGGGCCGAGTTCGAACGGGCCGGGCGCGTCGTCGTCGATCGTGACGAGGGCCAGGCGTGGTACCTGAAGACCGCCGTCGCGGATGACGATCTGCGGCTCGCCGCAGGTCACGGCGGCGGCCAGCGCGCCGGATGCGGCCCGATGGCCGGCACCGCCAGCACCGCCGTCGGCACCGTCGGCACCGTCGGTATCAATATCGACATCGATGAGGAGGAGACGTTCGGGGTTCTCCGACTGGGCGGTGCGCACCAGGCCCCACACCACGGACGCGGCCAGGTCCCGGACGTCGTCGCCGCTTCCACTGCCGGCGGCGACGGCGCTGTGCGTGACGAAGGCCAGCCGTGCAGCGGCGAACTGTTCGTCCGCGAGGAAGTCCTGAAGGAGGGCGAGGACCTGGTGTGCTACCTCATGGGCGGATGCGACGGGTTCGGAGCCGGTCGCCGCCGCAGGAGAGACCAGCACGACGTCCGGTACGGGCGCCCCTTCGGTAATCGCCTGCCGCAGCGCGGTGAGATCGCGGTGGACCCCGGCATCGGCCGCCGCGGACCGGCCAAGGCCCCGAGCGGGCCCGTCCCCGAGTACCGCCCAGCCGCTGACCGAAGCCGCGGCCTCGGCGGGCGCCGGCACAGGAGTCCACTCGACGCCGAACAGAGCGTTCCGCCACGAGGACTGCTCGGCACGGAGCCGGCTGGGGTCCACGGGACGGACCGTCAGGGAATCCACGGTCAGGACCGGTGCACCGGTCGGATCGGCGACGGTCAGCCGCACCGTGTCGGTGCCGATCGGTGACAGCACCACGCGCAGACTGCTCGCCCCGGTCGAATGGAGCCTGACCCCGGTCCAGGAGAACGGCAGCCGAACCGGTGCCGCGTCGTTCTGCTCGGTCGAGATGGCCAGCGGGTGCAGTGCGGCGTCAAGCAGCGCGGGGTGGATGCCGAAGTGTGCGGCGTCGGTGACGTCGTCGGGGAGCGACACCTCCGCGTAGACGTCGTCCCCGTGCCGCCAGGCGGCCCGCACTCCTTGGAACGCCGGACCGTAGTCGAGACCGAGATCAGCGAGATGGTGGTAGGTCGCAGCGATGTCCATGACGGTCGCGTCCGCCGGGACCCAGTCCGCGGCGAGCTCGTCCGAGGGGGCTGTGGTCACGTCGGAGGCGCTGACCAGGGTGCCGGTGGCGTGCCGTGTCCACTCCGCGCCGTCCGGGGCGTCGGTGCCGAGCGGGCGCGAGTGGAACGTGAGCGGATGCCGTCCTGTGTCGTCGGGTGGGCCTACGACGACTTGGAGTTGGATGGCGTTGTGTTCGGTGAGGGCGAGGGGTGTTTCGAGGGTGAGGTCGGTGAGGTGGTCGTTGCCGGTGTGGTGGGCGGTGTGGAGGGCGAGTTCGATGTAGGCGGTGCCGGGGAGGATGACGGTGCCGTGGACGGCGTGGTCGGCGAGCCAGGGGTGGGTGGTGAGGGAGAGTCGTCCGGTGAAGAGGTGGCTGCCGTCGGGGAGTTCGGTGGTGGCGCCTAGGAGGGGGTGGTCGGGGGTGGTGAGGCCGGCGGCGGCGACGTTGGTGTCGGGTTGGCTGTGGAGCCAGTAGGGCTGGTGTTGGAAGGGGTAGGTGGGTAGGTCGGCGGGGGCGTGGGTGGTGGTGGGGAGGAGGGTGTGCCAGTCGAGTGGTGTGCCGGTGGTGTGGAGGTGGGTTAGTGCGGTGGTGAGGGTGGTGGTGGGGGGTTGGTTGCGGTGGTGGGTGGGGATGGTGGTGGGTTGGTCGAGGATGGTTTGGGTGAGGGTGGTGAGGGTGGTGTCTGGGCCGAGTTCGAGGTAGGTGGTGACGCCGTTTGTGTGCAGGGTGTGGGTGCCGTGGTGGTAGCGGACGGCGTGGCGGATGTGGTCGGTCCAGTATTGGGGTGAGGTGAGTTGGTCGGGGGTGGCTAGGTCTCCGGTGAGGTTGGAGATGACCGGGGTGTGCGGGGTCCGGTAGGTGAGCGTGGCGGCGACCTGGTGGAAGTCGGTCGAGGAGGGAGTCCATGTGGGGGGAGTGGAAGGCGTGGCTGACGGTGAGTTGGCGGGTTTTGCGGCCTTGGGCCTTCCAGTGCGCGGCGAGTTCGAGGACGGCGTCGCGGTCGCCGGAGATGACGACGGAGGTGGGGCCGTTGATGGCGGCGATGTCGATGCCTGTGGTGAGGGTGGGTCGTATTTCGTCTTCGGTGGCTTGGATGGCGGCCATGGCGCCGGTTGCGGGTACGGCCTGCATGAGGCGTGCGCGTGTGGCGACGAGGGTGCAGGCGTCTTCGAGGGTGAGGACTTCGGCGAGGTGGGCTGCGGTGAGTTCGCCTAGGGAGTGGCCGATCAGGTAGTCCGGGCGGACGCCCCAGTGCTCCAGCAAGCGGTAGAGGGCTGTTTCGAAGGCGAACAGGGCCGGCTGGGTGTAGCCGGTCTGATCGAGCAGCGCAGCCTCAGGGGTGTCTGCTTCGGCGAACATGATTTCGCGCAACGGCCGGTCAAGGTGGGCGTCGAGCTGGGTGCAGACCTCGTCCAAGGCAGTGGCGAAGACGGGGAAGGCCTCGGAGAGTTCGCGTCCCATGCCGGGGCGTTGGCTGCCCTGTCCGGCCAGCAGGAACGCCAGCTTGCCGCGTGCCTCAGTGGTGCTCTGCACCAGGCCGGTGGCCTTGTCTCCGCGGGTGAGGGCGTCGAGTCCGGCCAAGAGTTCGTCACGGCTGGTGGCGGTGACTGCGGCGCGGTGGGCGAAGTGTGTACGGGTCGTCGCGAGCGCCACACCCGCGTCCGTCAGATCACCGTCCGCGCCCTGAGCGGCAGCGAAGTCCCGTATTCGCTGGGCCTGCTCCCGCAGCGCATCCTCGGTCTTGGCGGAGAGCAGCCACGGCACCACCGGCAGCACGTCCCCGGCAGGACCAGTCTGCTCAACCGGCCCGCCCTCCGGTGCGGGTGCGGCTTCGAGGATGACGTGGGCGTTGGTGCCGCTGATGCCGAAGGAGGAGACGGCGGCTCGGCGCGGGCGGTCGGTCTTGGGCCAGGGCAGAGTGTCGGTGAGGAGCTGGACGGCTCCGGCGTTCCAGTCGACGTGTGACGTGGGCTCGTCGATGTGCAGGGTCTTCGGCAGCTGGCCGTGCTGCATCGCCTGGACCATTTTGATGATGCCCGCGACTCCGGCGGCGGCCTGCGTGTGCCCGATGTTCGACTTGATGGTGCCTAGCCACAGTGGCTGGTCGGCCGTCCGCTGCTGGCCGTAGGTGGCGATCAGGGCCTGGGCCTCGATCGGGTCACCAAGAGTGGTCCCGGTGCCGTGGCCTTCGACCGCGTCGACGTCCGCCGGGGTGAGGTGGGCGCTGGCCAGAGCGGCTTGGATGACACGTTGCTGGGACGGGCCGTTCGGGGCGGTCAGGCCGTTGCTTGCGCCGTCCTGGTTGACCGCGGAACCGCGGACGATGGCCAGGACCGGGTGGCCGTTGCGCTGGGCGTCCGACAGGCGCTCCACCAGCAGCATACCGACGCCTTCGCCCCAGCCGACGCCGTCTGCCGCCGCGGCGAACGCCTTGCAGCGGCCGTCGGCCGACAATCCGCGCTGGCGGCTGAACTCGGTGAACGTGGCCGGCGTGGCCATCACGGTCACACCGCCGGCGAGCGCGAGATCACACTCACCGTTACGCAGGGCCTGCGCCGCCAGGTGCAGGGCGACCAGCGACGACGAACACGCCGTGTCCACCGTCACCGCGGGGCCCTCAAGACCGAAGGTGAACGACACCCGCCCGGAGGCGATGCTGTAGGCGCTGCCCGTGCCGATGTAACCCTCGAAACCGTCCGGGGCGTGTCCGATGAGCCTGGTGCCGTAGTCGCCGTACATGACCCCGGCGAACACACCCGTGGCGCTGCCGCGCAGAGTGCTCGGATCGATTCCGGCGCGCTCGAACGCCTCCCAGGTGGTCTCCAGCAGCAGCCGCTGCTGCGGGTCGATCGCCAGTGCCTCGCGCGGGCTGATACCGAAGAAGTCGGGGTCGAAATCACCGGCCGCGCGGAGGAATCCGCCTTCGCGCGTGTAGCTCGTGCCGGCGCGATCCGGGTCCGGGTCGTAGAGATCATCGACGTTCCACCCGCGGTCGCCGGGGAAGGGCACGATCCCGTCCCCGCCTGCGACCACGAGGTTCCACAGGTCTTCTGGCGAGCTGACGTCGGCCGGGTACCGGCAGGCCATGCTGACGATCGCGATGGGCTCGTCGTCGGTGGCCGCCGTGCGGGCGGCGGGCGCGGCACCGGCCGGGGCCTGCGTCGCGACCAGCTGGCCGCGGACATGCCCGGCGAGTGCGGTGGCCGTGGGGTAGTCGAAGAGCGCCGTGGCGGACAGCCGCAGACCGGTGACGGCATTGAGGTTGTTGCGCAGCTCGACGGCGGTGAGGGAGTCGAAGCCCAGGCTCTGGAACGCCTGGCCGGGGTCGATCGCGTTCATCGTGTCGTGCCCGAGCGCGCTGGCCATATGGCCGCGGATCAGGTCCAGAAGGATCTGGTGCTGCTCGGCCTCGTTCTTGCCGGCCAGTTCTTGCTGGAGCCTTGAGATCTTGGCCGTCGCGCGCTGTGCGGTGCGGCGGGCAGTGATCAGGTGCGCGGGGACGAGGGTGGGGTGGTTGGTGGTCGTGAGGGCGGTGTCGAACAGGGCGAGGGCCTGGTCCGCGGTGAGAGGACGCAGGCCGCTGCGGGTGGCGCGGTCCTGCTGGACGCCGGTGAGATTGCTGGTCATGCCTGCCTCGCTGGTCCACGGTCCCCAGGCGAGTGAGGTGGCGGGCAGGCCGTTCGCGCGCCGGTGGTGGGCGAGGGCGTCGAGGAAGGTGTTGGCGGCGGCGTAGTTGGCCTGTCCTGGGTTGCCGAGAATGCCGGCGATGGAGGAGTAGAGCACGAAGGCCGACAGGTCCAGGTCGCGGGTGAGGTGGTGCAGGTGCCAGGCGGCGTCGGCCTTCGGGCGCAGGACGGTGTCGATCCGCTCCGGAGTCAGCGACTGGACGGTGGCATCGTCGAGGACGCCTGCGGCGTGCACGACGGCGGTGAGCGGGTGGTCGGCGGGCACGGCGGCGAGCAGGGCGGCCAGTGCGTCGGCGTCGGCGGTGTCGCAGGCGGTGATGGTGACGTCGGCGCCGTGTGCGGTGAGTTCGGCTTCCAGTTCCAGGGCGCCCGGGGTGTCGGGGCCGCGGCGGCTGGTCAGCAGCAGGTGCCGCACGCCGTGGCGGTCGACGAGGTGGCGGGCGAGCAGGACGCCGAGGGTGCCGGTGCCGCCGGTGATCAGGACCGTGCCTTCGGGGGCGAACGGCCGGGCATCGGTGGATGCGGTTGGTCCAGGGGTGGCTCGGGTGAGCCGGGGCACGTGGAGCGCGCCTGCGCGGATCGCGGTCTGCGGGTGCCCCGCGGTGATGGCGGCGGGCAGCGTACGCGTGCTCGTGTCGCGGTGGTCCAGGTCGATCAGGAAGAGGCGGTCCGGCTCCTCCAGTTGCGCGCTGCGTACGAGGCCCCACACCGTGGCGGCCGGGAGATCGGTGAGCGCGTCGTCGGCGGTGGTGGCGACGGCCTGGCGGGTGAGCAAGGCCAGGCGGCTGGTGGTGAGACGGTCGTCCGCAAGGAACCGCTGGATCACATCGAGGGCATGGTGGGTGTGGAGACGGGCGGTGCCTGCGGGATCGTCGGCGGCCTCGTCGGTGCTGGCGCAGAGCGCGAGGACGACCTCGGGAACGCTGGCACCCTCGTCGAGTGCCGCGCCCAGTGCCGCCCAGTCCGCATAGGCCTGCCCGGGCACACCGGCCGTGTCCAGCGCGGCTGACAGGGCCGGATCCGCACCGAGGAACGCGTATGAGCCGATGACAGCGCCACCTGTCGCGGTGGCGTCGGCAGACGGAACCGCGGCCCATTCCTGCGCGTACAGCATGTTGCGGTACGACACACCGGATTCGGTGAGCCGACTGGTCGAGACCGCGCGCGTGGCCAACGCCTCGACGTCGGCGACGGGAGCGCCCGCGTCATCGATGAGCTGGATCGACAGCGCACCCTCGGCGCTGCTGCTCAGACACGCCCGCACACGGGACGCCCCGGCGGCGCGGACGGTCACACCGCTCCAGGAGAACGGCAGACGGATCTCGTCCGATCCGTCACTCTGCCGTACGCCGTCCAGCACGCTGGGGTGGAGCACGGCGTCGAGCAGCGTGGGGTGGAGGTGGAATCCCTTCGCGTTGGCGTCTTCGGGAAGGCTCACCTCCACATACGTCCTGTCCCCGTCCCGCCATGCGGCCTGCACCGCCTGGAACAGCGGCCCGTATTCGTAGCCGCGGGCGGACAACTGCTCGTAGAGGTCGTCGATGTCGACAGGACTCGCATCGACGGGCGGCCACGCACTCGGCTCGTAGCCGCCGGCCGGTGCTGCCGGCCCGTCGAGCGCGAGCACACCGGTGGCGTGCCGGACCCAGGCGCGTTCCTCCGCGCCTTCCGTGCTGCTGCCGGGCCGGGAGTGGATCGTGATCGCCAGACCACCGTCGACCGGAGCGTCCACGGTGACCTGCAACTCGACCGCACGGTCCGCGGGCAGCACGAGCGGGGCGTGCAGGGTGAGCTCGCCGACGTGGTCGGCGCCGGCCCGCTCTGCCGCGTGGAGGGCGAGTTCGAGGAACGCGGTGCCGGGGAGCAGGACCATGCCGTGCACGGTGTGGTCGGCGAGCCACGGGTGTGTGTCCAGGGACAGACGACCCGTGAACACCTGCCTCTCACCGTCGCCGTCGGCCAGATCGAGGGCGGAACCGAGGAGTGGATGATCTGCGCCGGACAGCCCGAGGCTGCTCAGATCGCTGGACCCGTGCCGCTTGGCGAGCCAGTAGGGCTGGTGTTGGAAGGGGTAGGTGGGTAGGTCGGCGGGTTGGTGGGTGTGGGTGGTGGTGGGGAGGAGGGTGTGCCAGTCGAGTGGTGTGCCGGTGGTGTGGAGGTGGGTTAGTGCGGTGGTGAGGGTGGTGGTGGGGGGTTGGTTGCGGTGGTGGGTGGGGATGGTGGTGGGTTGGTCGAGGATGGTTTGGGTGAGGGTGGTGAGGGTGGTGTCTGGGCCGAGTTCGAGGTAGGTGGTGACGCCGTTTGTGTGCAGGGTGTGGGTGCCGTGGTGGTAGCGGACGGCGTGGCGGATGTGGTCGGTCCAGTATTGGGGCGAGGTGAGCTGGTCGGAGGTGGCTAGGTCGCCGGTGAGGTTGGACACGACGGGGAGCGTGGGTGGTTGGTAGGTGAGGGTGGCTGCGACTTGGTGGAAGTCGGCGAGGAGGGAGTCCATGTGGGGGGAGTGGAAGGCGTGGCTGACGGAGAGTTGGCGGGTTTTGCGGCCTTGGGCCTTCCAGTGCGCGGCGAGTTCGAGGACGGCGTCGCGGTCGCCTGAGATCACTACGGAGGTGGGGCCGTTGATGGCGGCTATGTCGACGGTCTCGTGGTGGTCGTTGAGGGAAGTGGTGACTTCTTCTTCGGTTGCTTGGATGGCGGCCATGGCGCCGGTTGCGGGTAGGGCCTGCATGAGGCGTGCGCGTGTGGCGACGAGGGTGCAGGCGTCTTCGAGGGTGAGGACTTCGGCGAGGTGGGCTGCGGTGAGTTCGCCTAGGGAGTGGCCGATGAGGTAGTCCGGGCGGATGCCCCAGTGTTCGAGGAGGCGGTAGAGGGCTGTTTCGAAGGCGAACAGGGCTGGCTGGGTGTAGCCGGTCTGATCGAGCAGCGCAGCCTCAGGGGTGTCTGCTTCGGCGAACATGATTTCGCGCAACGGCCGGTCAAGGTGCGTGTCCAGGTGCTGGCAGACCTCGTCCAGGGCAGTGGCGAAGACGGGGAAAGCCTCGGAGAGTTCGCGGCCCATGCCGGGGCGTTGGCTGCCCTGTCCGGCCAGCAGGAACGCCAGCTTGCCGCGTGCCTCAGTAGTGCCTTGCACCAGGCCGGTGGCCTTGTCCCCGTGGGCGAGGGCGTCGAGTGCGGCCAGGAGTTCGTCACGGCTGGTGGCGGTGACGGCGGCGCGGTGGGTGAAGTGGGTACGAGTGGTGGCCAACGTCACGCCGACCGTTATCGGATTCAGATCACCGTCGGCAGCGAAGTCGTGCATCCGCTGGGCCTGCTCCCGCAGTGCGGTGTCGGTCTTCGCCGACAGCAGCCACGGCACCACCGGCAGCACGTCTCCGGCAGGACCAGCCTGTTCCACCGGCCCGCCCTCCGGTGCGGGTGCGGCTTCGAGGATGACGTGGGCGTTGGTGCCGCTGATGCCGAAGGAGGACACCGCTGACCGGCGCGGGTGATCGCTCTCGGGCCAGGGTCGGGCTTCGGTGAGAAGTTCCACCGCGCCCGCCGACCAGTCGACGTGCGGTGTGGGCTCGTCCACGTGCAGGGTCTTGGGCAGCAGCCCGTGCTGCATCGCCTGGACCATCTTGATGACCCCGGCTGCGCCGGCGGCGGCTGCGGTGTGTCCGATGTTCGACTTGACCGAGCCGAGCCACAGCGGCTTGTCGGCCTCTCGCTGCTGGCCGTAGGTGGTGAGGAGGGCTTGGGCTTCGATGGGGTCGCCGAGGGTGGTGCCGGTGCCGTGGGCTTCGACTGCGTCGATGTCGGCGGGGGTGAGGCGGGCGTTGTCCAGGGCGGACTGGATGACGCGCTGCTGGGAGGGGCCGTTGGGCGCGGTCAGGCCGTTGCTTGCGCCGTCCTGGTTGACCGCGGAACCTCGCACGACCGCCAGTACCGGATGGCCGTTGCGCTCGGCGTCCGAGAGCCGTTCGAGTACGAACGTGGCGGTGCCTTCGCCCCAGCCGACGCCGTTGGCTGCGGCGGCGAAGGCTTTGCAGCGGCCGTCGGGGGAGAGTCCTCGTTGGCGGCTGAATTCTTGGAAGAGGCCTGGGGTGGCGTGGATGGTGGCGCCGCCGACGAGGGCGAGTGGTGTTTCGTTGTCGTGGAGTGATCGGCAGGCGAGGTGGAGTGCGACGAGTGAGGAGGAGCAGGCGGTGTCGATGCTGACGGCGGGGCCTTCGAGGCCGAGGGTGTAGGCGATGCGGCCGGATGCGACGCTGGGTGTGCTTCCGGTGAGGAGGTAGCCCTCGACGTTTTCGGGTCCTTGGTGGCCGAGGAGGGAGTATTCGCCTGCGGAGATGCCGATGAAGACGCCGGTGTTGGTGCCGTGGAGTGTGGTGGGGTTGATGCCGGCTCGTTCGAGTGCTTCCCAGGTGGTTTCGAGGAGGAGTCGGTGTTGGGGGTCCATGGCGAGGGCTTCGCGTGGGTTGATGCCGAAGAAGGCGGCGTCGAATTGGTCGGCGTCGTGGATGAAGCCGCCTTGGCGTCCGTAGGTTTTGCCGAGTGCGTCGGGGTTGGGGTCGTAGAGGTCTTCGGTGTTCCAGCCGCGGTTGGCGGGGAAGTCGGTGAGGGCTTCGCGGCCCTCGTAGAGCAGATTCCACAGCTCGTCGGGGGAGGTCACGCCACCGGGGTAACGGCAGGCCATACCCACAATCGCAATGGGCTCGTCGTCGGTGCGCGCCGCGTGGGTGGCGACCACGGCGTGGTGGGAACCGGCGTCGGGGAGTAGTTGTTGTGTGAGGTGGTGGGCGATGGCGGTGGGGGTGGGGTGGTCGAAGATGAGGGTGCTGGGGAGGCGGAGTCCGAGGGTGGTGTTGAGGCGGTTGCGGAATTCGACGGCGGTGAGGGAGTCGAATCCGATGTCTTTGAAGGGTTGGTCGTTGGTGATGGTGGTGGGGGTGGTGTGTCCGAGGACGGTGGCTGTCTCGGTGCGGACGACTTGGAGAAGAGTGTCGAGCCGTTCGGCGTCGGTGAGAGCGGCCAGGCGTTGGGCCCAGCCGGAGGTTGCGGTGTGAGTGGTGGCGGTAGCGGTGGTGCGTCGGGGGCGGTGGGCGTGAGTGAGGGTGCGCAGGAGTGGGTGGGAGGCGGTGTGAGTGGTGGTGGTGAGTTGTGCGGGGATGGCGTGGGGGTGGGTGTGGTGGAGGGTGGTGTCGAGGTGGGTGAGGGCTTGGGTGGTGGTGAGGGGTGTGATGCCGCTGCGGTTGATGCGTGCTTGTTCGGTTTCGGCGAGTGTTGCGGTCATGCCGCCGTTTTGTTGCCAGAGTCCCCAGGCGAGTGAGGTGGCGGGGAGGCCTTGGGTGTGGCGGTGGTGGGCGAGGGCGTCGAGGAAGGTGTTGGCGGCGGCGTAGTTGGCTTGTCCTGGGTTGCCGAGGGTGCCGGCGATGGAGGAGTAGAGGATGAAGGCGGAGAGGTCGTGGTTGCGGGTGAGGTGGTGGAGGTTCCAGGCGGCGTCGGCTTTGGGGCGTAGGACGGTGTCGAGGCGTTCTGGTGTGAGGGTGGTGAGGAGGGTGTCGTCGAGGATGCCTGCGGTGTGGATGACGGCGGTGAGCGGGTGTGCGGTGGGGATGGTGGTGAGCAGGTTGGCCAGTGCGTCGCGGTCGGCGGTGTCGCAGGCGGTGATGGTGATGTGGGCGCCGAGTTCGGTGAGTTCGGTTGTGAGTTCTTGGGCGCCTGGTGCGTGGGGGCCGCGGCGGCTGGTGAGGAGTAGGTGGCGGATGCCGTGGTGGGTGACGAGATGCCGCGCTGCCAGAGCGCCGAGGTTGCCGGTGCCGCCGGTGATGAGGACGGTGCCATCGGCATGGAGGGGAGCGGGAATGGTGAGGACGATTTTGCCGATGTTGCGTGCCTGACTGAGGTAGCGGAAGGCTTCCGGAGCGCGGTGTATGTCCCAGGCGGTGATCGGCAAGGGCCGCAGCACACCTTGCTCGAAGAGAGGGACGAGATCGGTCAGCATCTCCTGGATGCGGTCAGGACCGGCGTCCTGTAGGTCGAAGGCCTGGTAGGAGACGCCGTCGTGCTGGGCGGCGACTTCCTGCGCGTCGCGGATGTCGGTCTTGCCCATTTCCAGGAAACGACCACCGCGCGGCAGCAGACGCAGTGAGGCATCGACGAACTCGCGGGCCAGGGAGTCCAGAACGACATCCATGCCCAGGCCGCCGGTCGCGGTACCGAACTGTGCTTCGAAGTCGAGGGTGCGGGAGTTGGCGATGTGCCCGTCGTCGAAGCCCTGGGCACGCAGAGTGTCCCACTTGGGTGTGCTGGCGGTGCCGAAGACCTCCGCACCGAGGTGGCGTGCGATCTGAGTCGCGGCCATGCCGACGCCGCCTGCCGCGGCGTGGATGAGGATCTTCTCACCGGGCTGCAGTCCGCCCAGGTCGGTCAGGCCGTAGTGGGCGGTGAGGAACACGACCGGGACGGACGCGGCCTGCGCGAAGTTCCAGCCGTCCGGCATGCGGGTCAGCATGCGGTGGTCGGTGCGCGCGATGGGCCCCATACAGCCGGTGAACAGCCCCATGACCCGGTCGCCCGCGCTGACAGTGGTCACGTCAGCGCCGACTTCGAGGACGATCCCTGCTCCCTCACCACCCAGTGGCGCCTGGGTGGGATACATGTTCAGGGCGATGAGGACGTCGCGGAAGTTGAGGCCGGTTGCGCGCATGGCGACGCGGACTTGTCCGGGTTGCAGAGGTGCGGTGGCGTCGGGTGCGGCAACCAGGGTGAGGTTGTCGAGCGCGCCTCTTTCGGGGACGTCGAGGTGCCAGGTGGTGTCGGTGTCTGTGTTGGTGTCTGGTGTGGGTGCGGTGAGGGCGGTGTCGGTGTTGGCGCGTACGAGGCGGGGGGCGTAGGTGTTGCCGTCTCGGATGGCGAGTTGGGGTTCGGTGGCGGTGGTGGTGGTGCCGAGGGCTGTGGGGAGGTTTTTGTGTGTGGTGGTGTGGTGGTCGAGGTCGATGAGGGTGAAGCGGTCGGGGTTTTCGAGTTGTGCGACGCGCAGTAGGCCCCAGATGGGTGCGTTGGCCAGGTCGGGGATGGTGTCTCCGGGCTGGGCGGCGATGGCGCCGTGGGTGAGGACAAGTAGGCGGGTTGTGCTGAAGCGGTCGTCGGCGAGCCAGTTCTGGATGAGCGCCAGCATGTGCTGTGTGGTGGTGTGTGCTGCCTGAGCGATGTCGGTATCGGTATCGGTATCGGTGTCGCTGTCGGTGTTCTGGGCTGGGGTGCAGTTGGCGATGACGGTGGTGGGCGTGGTCTCGTTGGAGTCCATGCTCTGCGTCAGTGCCTGGAGGTCTGTGTATGTGCTGACCTGGGTGTGTTCGGTGGTGAGTGCGGTGACCAGGTCGGGGTGGTCGCCGAGGATCGCGAGGTGGCCGGTGAGTGGTTCCTCGCTGGCTTGCACCGGAGTCCAGTCGAGATGGAACAGCGAGTCACGGTCGCCGCCGCGTGCCGCGATGAGCTGGTCCGGATTGATCGGACGCAGGCCCAGGGACTCGATCGAGGCAACGGGAATGCCCGCGTGGTCGGTGATCTCGACCGTCAGGGTTGCCTGCTGTGTCGGTGACAGGCGGACGCGCAGACGGGTGGCTGCGGCGGAGTGCAGCGTCACTCCGGCCCAGTCGAACGGGATCCGCGTCCCCTGCGCACCCTCGCCGCTGTCTCCCGCTTGGTCCATGAGGGCGAGTGGGTGGAGTGCGGCGTCCAGGAGTGCGGGGTGGATGCCGAAGTGTGTGGCGTCGGTGGTGTCGTCGGGGAGTGCTATTTCGGCGTAGACGTCGTCACCGTGTCGCCAGGCGGTTTGCAGTCCTTGGAAGGCGGGTCCGTAGTCGAGTCCGACGCTGTGGAGGCGGTCGCGGATGTCGTCGACGCGGATGGGTGTGGCGTCGGCGGGCGGCCAGGTGCCTGTCCGAGTGAGCGGGCTCGGCTCGGGCGCTGCTCCGGAGGCGAGGAAGCCGGTGGCGTGATGGGTCCACTCACCGTCGGCTGCTTCGATGCGTGAGTGGACCTTGACGGGGCGACGACCCTCGGCATCCGGCTGCCCGACGGTGATCCGGAGCTGGACGGCGTCCTCGTCCGGAACGATCAACGGTGCCTGCAGCGTGAGGTCGTCGATGTGGTCGCTGCCTGTGTGTTCGGCGACGGACAGGAGCAGATCCACGTATGCGGTGCCGGGCAGGATCGTGACGCCGTGGATGGCGTGGTCGGCGAGCCAGGGGTGGGCGGTGAGGGCGAGCCGGCCGGTGAAGAGGTGGCCTTCGTCGTCGGGCAGTTCGATGGCCGCGGTCAGAAGTGGATGGTCGGTGGCGTCCTGCCCGAGCTGACTGGGGCTGGTGATCTGGTGGGACGGGAGCCAGTAGGGCTGGTGTTGGAAGGGGTAGGTGGGTAGGGCGATGGGGTTGCTGAGGTGCCGGGTGGGCAGGAGGGTGTGCCAGTCGACCGGGACGCCGGTGGTGTGGAGGTGGGCTGCGGCGGTGAGGAGTGTGGTCGCTTCGGGTTGGTTGCGGTGGTGGGTGGGGATGGTGGTGGGTTGGTCGAGGATGGTTTGGGTGAGGGTGGTGAGGGTGGTGTCTGGGCCGAGTTCGAGGTAGGTGGTGACGCCGTTTGTGTGCAGGGTGTGGGTGCCGTGGTGGTAGCGGACGGCGTGGCGGATGTGGTCGGTCCAGTATTGGGGTGAGGTGAGCTGGTCGGGGGTGGCTAGGTCGCCGGTGAGGTTGGACACGACGGGGAGCGTGGGTGGTTGGTAGGTGAGGGTGGCTGCGACTTGGTGGAAGTCGGCGAGGAGGGGGTCCATGTGGGGGGAGTGGAAGGCGTGGCTGACGGTGAGTTGGCGGGTTTTGCGGCCTTGGGCCTTCCAGTGCGCGGCGAGTTCTACAACGGCATCCCGGTCGCCTGAGATCACCACAGAGGTGGGCCCATTGACGGCGGCGATGTCGATGCCTGTGGTGAGGGTGGGTCGTATTTCGTCTTCGGTGGCTTGGATGGCGGCCATGGCGCCGGTTGCGGGCACGGCCTGCATGACGCGCCCGTGCGGCGACGAGGGTGCAGGCGTCTTCGAGGGTGAGGACTTCGGCGAGGTGGGCTGCGGTGAGTTCGCCTAGGGAGTGGCCGATGAGGTAGTCCGGGCGGACGCCCCAGTGCTCCAGCAAGCGGTAGAGGGCTGTTTCGAAGGCGAACAGGGCCGGCTGGGTGTAGCCGGTCTGGTCGAGTAGCGCGGCCTCGGGAGTGTCTGCCTCGGCGAACATGATCTCGCGCAACGGCCGGTCAAGGTGCGTATCCAGGTGCTGGCAGACCTCATCCAAGGCAGTGGCGAAGACGGGGAAAGCCTCGGAGAGTTCGCGGCCCATGCCGGGGCGTTGGCTGCCCTGTCCGGCCAGCAGGAACGCCAGCTTGCCGCGTGCCTCAGTAGTGCCTTGCACCAGGCCGGCGGCCTTGTCCCCGTGGGCGAGGGCGTCGAGTCCGGCCAGGAGTTCGTCTCGGCTGGTGGCGGTGACGGCGGCGCGGTGGGTGAAGTGGGCACGAGTGGTGGCCAGCGCGAAGGCCATGTCCACCGGATCAGTGTCCGCGCCCTGAACGGCGGCGAAGTCGCGTATCCGCTGGGCCTGCTCCCGCAGTGCGTCCTCGGTTTTGGCGGAGAGCAGCCATGGCACCACCGGCAGCAGGTTCTCGGCCTGCTCGATCAGCTCGCCTTTTGCGCCGTCCGTCTCCTGCTCGTCGCCGTCCTGACCGGCGGTCTTCGGTGCGGGTGCGGCTTCGAGGATGACGTGGGCGTTGGTGCCGCTGATGCCGAAGGACGACACCGCTGACCGGCGGACCCGACCGGTCTCGGGCCAGGGAACGGCTTCGGCCAGCGGCCGGACGGCTCCCGCTGCCCAGTCGACGTGTGGCGTGGGCGCGTCGATGTGCAGGCTCTTCGGGAGGTGGCCGTGCTGCATCGCCTGGACCATCTTGATGACACCGGCGACCCCGGCGGCAGCCACGGAATGCCCGATGTTCGACTTGACCGAACCCAGCCACAGCGGCTTGTCGGCCTCCCGCTGCGAGCCGTAGGCGGCGATCACCGCCTCGGCCTCGATGGGGTCGCCGAGCGCGGTACCGGTGCCGTGTGCCTCGACCGCGTCGACGTCGGCGGGGGTGAGCTGGGCGTTGGCCAGCGCGGCTTGCATGACACGCCGCTGGGAGGGGCCGTTCGGGGCGGTCAGGCCGTTGCTCGCGCCGTCCTGATTGATGGCAGAGCCGCGGATGACGGCCAGCACCGGGTGACCGTTGCGTTCGGCGTCGGACAGCTTCTCCAGCAGCAGGACGCCGGTGCCTTCGCCCCAGCCGACGCCGTTGGCTGCGGCGGCGAAGGCTTTGCAGCGGCCGTCGGGGGAGAGTCCTCGTTGGCGGCTGAATTCTTGGAAGAGGCCTGGGGTGGCGTGGATGGTGGCGCCGCCGACGAGGGCGAGTGGTGTTTCGTTGTCGTGGAGTGATCGGCAGGCGAGGTGGAGTGCGACGAGTGAGGAGGAGCAGGCGGTGTCGATGCTGACGGCGGGGCCTTCGAGGCCGAGGGTGTAGGCGATGCGGCCGGATGCGACGCTGGGTGTGCTTCCGGTGAGGAGGTAGCCCTCGACGTTTTCGGGTCCTTGGTGGCCGAGGAGGGAGTATTCGCCTGCGGAGATGCCGATGAAGACGCCGGTGTTGGTGCCGTGGAGTGTGGTGGGGTTGATGCCGGCTCGTTCGAGTGCTTCCCAGGTGGTTTCGAGGAGGAGTCGGTGTTGGGGGTCCATGGCGAGGGCTTCGCGTGGGTTGATGCCGAAGAAGGCGGCGTCGAATTGGTCGGCGTCGTGGATGAAGCCGCCTTGGCGTCCGTAGGTTTTGCCGAGTGCGTCGGGGTTGGGGTCGTAGAGGTCTTCGGTGTTCCAGCCGCGGTTGGCGGGGAAGTCGGTGAGGGCTTCGCGGCCCTCGTAGAGCAGATTCCACAACTCGTCGGGGGAGGTCACGCCACCGGGGTAACGGCAGGCCATACCCACAATCGCAATGGGTTCCCGGGCCTTCTCCTCGACCTCGCGCAGCCGCCGGCGGGCCTGGCGCGCGTCGGCGAGCACGAGCTTGAGGTAATCCCGAAGCTTGTCCTCATCCGCCATCTGAAATCAGCTCCTCGGTCTTGCGGAAGGTGCGGCGCTTGCCAGGTCAGGACAGGCCGAGTTCTCGGTTGATCAGGTCGAAGAGTTCGTCGTTCGTCGTCGCGGCACCGAGGTCTTCGTCCTCGGCCTTCTCCTGCGCGGCCTGCCCGACATCGGTCCACTTGGCCATCAGGGACTGAAGTCGCAGCGTGATCCGCATGCGCTCGTCCTGGTCCGTGCCGAACGCGCCGAGCCTGCTCTCCAACCGGTCGAGTTCGGCGAGCAGCGGCTCCACGTCGGTGGTCTCGTCAGGGGCGAGCCGGCCCCTCAGGAAGTCGGCCAGCGCGGACGGCGTGGGATGGTCGAAGACGACCGTGGCAGGCAGCTTCAGACCGGTCGCCGTTCCCAGCCGGTTGCGCAGCTCCACCGCGGTGAGCGAGTCGAAACCCAGCTCCTTGAAGGCCCGCGCGGAGCTGATGCCGTCAGGTGAGGTGTGTCCCAGCACGGTGGCGGCCTGCGAGCGCACCACGTCCACCAGGAATCCGGTGCGCTCGGCCGCGCTCATCGTGGCGAGCTGGCGCGCAAGGCCCAAGCCCTTGGCGCCGGTGGCGGTCTGCGCGGTGCGCCGCGCGGCGGCGCTGCGCACCACCATGCCGCGCAGCAGCGGCGGGACGGTGTCCTGGCCGCCGCGCAGGGCGGCGGTGTCGAGTCGTATGGGCAGGGTGAGCGCCCGGTCCGCGAGCCGGGCCGTGTCGAACAGTGCCAGGCCCTCCTCGCGGGTCAGCGGCACCAGACCGGTGCGGGTCATCCGGCTCACATCCGTGTCGCCGAGATGGCCCGTCATCGTGCTGCGTTCCGCCCAAAAGCCCCAGGCCAGCGAGGAAGCGGGCAGGCCGTGGGCGCGCCGGTGCTGAGCCAGGCCGTCGAGGAAGGCGTTGGCTGCCGCGTAGTTGGCCTGGCCCGCGGTGCCGAAGGTGGCCGCGGCGGAGGAGAACAGGACGAACGCTGCCAGCGGCAGGTGGGCGGTCAGCTCATGGAGGTGCACCGCCGCGTCCACCTTGGGCCGCAGCACCTTCTCCAACTGCTCCGGCGTCATCGCCTCGACCAGACTGTCGTCGAGTACGCCGGCGGTGTGGATCACGGCGGTCAGCGGGTGCGCGGACGGGATGCCGGCGAGCACGCCCGCCATCGCGTCCCGGTCGGTCGCGTCACAGGCGGCAAGGGTGACATCGGCGCCCAGGTTCGTGAGCTGCGCCACCAGCTCGGCCGCGCCGGGTGCGCCCGGGCCGCGGCGGCTGGTGAGCACCAGGTGCCGGATGCCGTGCTCGACGACCAGGTGCCGGCAGACCAGAGTGCCCAGGGTGCCGGTGGCTCCGGTGACCAGTGCCGTGCCCTGCGGGTGCAGTTGTGCCGGGATCGTCAGGACGGCCTTGCCGACCAGTTTGGCCTGGCTGAGGCCGCGCAGCGCTTCGGGAGCCCTGCGCACGTCGTAGGTGTTGACCGGAACCGGCTGCAGCGCGCCCTTCTCGAAGAGGTCCACGATCTCGCCGAGCATCCGCTGGAGCCGGTCCTCGCCGGCCTCCATCAGGTCGTACGCCTGGTACGACACACCTGGATACCGGTCGGCGACCTCCGCCGGGTCGCGCTTGTCGAGCTTGCCCATCTCCAGGAACCGGCCGCCACGGGGCAGCAGCCGCAGTGAGGCGTCCACGAACTCCCCGGCCAGGCAGTCGAGCACGAGATCCATGCCCTGGCCGCCGGTTGCCTCCTGGAACTTCCGCTCGAAGTCCAGGGTGCGCGAGTTGGCGATGTGTGCGTCGTCGTAGCCGCCGGCGAGCAGCGCGTCCCACTTGCCGGGACTAGCCGTGCCGAAGACCTCCAAGCCCAGGTGCCGGGCCAGATGAGTGGCGGCGAAGCCGACGCCGCCGGCGGCCGCGTGGATCAGCAGCCGGTCACCCGGTTTGGCCTCGGCCAGCTGAACGAGACCGTAGTAGGCGGTGAGATAGACGACAGGTACCGCGGCGGCCTGCTCGTACGTCCACCCGGCGGGCTTGCGCACGACAAGCCGGGCGTCGGCCACCGCGACCGGGCCGAAGGCGGCAGGGAAGATGCCCATGACGTCGTCGCCCGGCTTGACGTGGGTGACACCGGGGCCGGCCTCCAGCACGACTCCCGAGCCCTCGCCGCCCATGCCCTCCAGTCCCGCGAGCATGCCGAGCGCCACGACCACATCACGGAAGTTGACGCCCGCGGCGCGCATCGCCACCCGGACATGGCCGGGCGCCAGGGGCGCGGACGCCGCGGCCGTCGCGGTGTGCGGCACCAGGGCCAGGCTCTCCAGGGTGCCGGGACCGGAGCTGTCCAGATGCCAGGCGGGCACGGCCGGCGGGATGAGCGCCCCGTCGGTGGCGATCCGCGCCAGGCGCGGCGCATACGCGATGCCCGCGCGCAGGGCCAGCTGCGGTTCACCGGTGGCCAGGGCGGCGGGCAGGGCGGCCGGGCTCTCGTCGTCGAGATCCACCAGCACGAACCGGTCCGGGTTCTCCGACTGCGCTGAGCGGATCAGGCCCCACAGAGCGGCCCCGGCCAGGTCGGTGACGTCCTCGTCGTCGTCCGCGGCCACCGCGCCGCGCGTGGTGAACACCAGACGCGAGGAGGCGAGACGTTCCTCGGCCAGCCAGGACTGCAGCAGATCCAGCGTCCGGCCGGTCGTGGTGCGAACGGTCTCGGCGAGACCACCGGCCATATCACCGAAGCCTGCCACCAGCACCACTTCGGGAGCCGCGGCGGCCAGCGCGGCGATGTCCGGGTACGCCGTGACCGTGCTACCGGCGGCGCTAAGGACGGCCGCGGTGCCGTCGGTATCGGGCCCGAGCAGGGCCCAGGCGGTGCCGGCCGCGGCGGCAGGCAGCGGCAGCCCGGACCACTCCAACCGGAACAGCGAATCGTGGTGCGCGGGGCGGCGCCCGGCGATGGCCGCCGCCGACATCGGCCGCAGCACCAGCTGGTCGACGGTGGCCACCGGCTGCCCCGCGGAGTCGGCGAGCTCCAGCAGGACCGCGTCGGAACCGGCCGGTGCGATCCGCACCCGCAGTGTGGTGGCACCGGCGGCGTACAGGGTGACGCCGTTGAAGGAGAACGGCAGCCGGGCCTGCACTGCGACATTGGAGGCGTGGCCGTCGGCGCGGAAGAAGTCGCCGAGCGCGATGGCGTGCAGCGCCGCGTCCAGAGCGGCAGGATGCAGACGGTACGCGGCGGCGTCCCCGGCGGCCTCCTGAGGCAGCTGGACCTCGGCGTAGATGTCGTCGCCGAGCTGCCAGGCGGCGGTCAGGCCACGGAACAGCGGGCCGTAGACGAGACCGCCCTCGGCGAGCCGCTGGTAGAGACCGTCGGTGTCCACCGCCGCGGCACCCGCGGGCGGCCAGACGGCCGACAGGGCGGACGGCTCCGGCGTGCCGGTGGCGAGCAGGCCGGTGGCGTGCCGCGTCCACGGTTCGTCGGCTGCCGGGTCCTGCGGCCGGGAGTGGATGCTCAGCGGGCGGCTCCCCGACTCGTCGGGCGCCTCCACCTGCACCTGCACGGCGAGACCGCCCTTGTCCGGCAGGACCAGCGGTGCTTCGATGACGAGCTCTTCGACCCGGTCGCAGCCCGCCTCGTCGCCGGCCCGCACCGCCAGTTCCAGCAGTGCGGCACCGGGTACCACGACCGCGCCGGCGACGACGTGGTCGGTCAGCCACGGATGGGTCAGGACCGACAGGCGGCCGGTGAGCAGCACCGAATCCGTGTCGGCGAGCCGGACGGCCGCACCGAGCAGCGGGTGGTCCGCAGGGCCGAGGCCCACCGAGGTGACATCGCCGGACAGCGACGCACCGTCCAGCCAGTACCGCTCCCGCTGGAAGGAGTACGTGGGCAGGTCGACCGGGTGCGGGTCGGTGCCGGCGAACACGACGCTCCAGTCCGGCCGGACGCCGTGCGTCCAGGCCTCGCCCAGCGAGGTCAAAAAGCGGGTCGGGCCGCCCTCGTCGCGGCGCAGCGAGCCGAGCACGGCGGCGCTGCTGCCGGCGTCTTCCACGGTCTCCTGCACACCTACCGTGAGCACCGGGTGCGGGCTGCACTCGATGAACACGCTGTACTCCTGAGCCAGCAGTGCCCGGGTGGCCTGCTCGAAGAGCACCGGCCTGCGCAGGTTCTCGTACCAGTAGTCGGCGCTCAGAGCGGCGGTGTCGATCAGGCCGCCCGTGGCGGTGGAGAAGAACGGAATGTCCGCCGAGCGCGGGGCCACCGGGGCGAGCAGGCCGAGGATGTCGGTACGGATCTCCTCCACGTGCGCGGAGTGCGAGGCGTAGTCCACCGGGACACGGCGGGCCCGCACACCTGCGGATTCGAGGGCGGCCTGGAGAGCGTCCAGCGCTTCGGAGTCGCCGGAGACCACCACCGAGTTCGGGCCGTTGACCGCGGCGGTCGCGATGCGCTCGCCCCACTCGGACAGCCGCTCGCGCAGCTCCTCCAGCGGAAGGGCCACCGACATCATCCCGCCGCGGCCCGCCAGCTTCACCAGCGCCTGGCTGCGCAGGGCGACCACCCGCGCCGCGTCCTCAAGCGAGAGCGCACCCGCCACGGCGGCGGCGGCGATCTCGCCCTGCGAATGGCCGATCACCGCGGCCGGCTCGATGCCGTACGAGCGCCACAGCCCGGCCAGCGACACCATGACGGCCCACAGCGCGGGCTGGACCACATCGACGCGGTCGTAGCCGGGCGCATCCTGTACGCCGCGCAGCACGTCCTCAAGCGACCAGTCCACGAACGGGGACAGCGCCTCGGCGCAGGCCCCAAGGTGCTGGGCGAAGACGGGCGAGGAGTCCAGCAGTTCGACCGCCATGCCGGCCCACTGCGATCCCTGGCCGGGGAAGACGAACGCCACCTTGTGGCGGGTGCCGCTCACCGTGCCGCGGACCAGCGAAGGCGCCGACTGGCCGGCTGCCAGCGCGTCCAGGCCGGCGCACAGCCCTGCGTGGTCGCCGACGACGACGGCGCGGCAGGCCAGAGCGGCCCGGCCGGTGGCCAGCGAGTGCCCGATGTCCTGCGCACGGTCTGACGGCGCGTCGGCCAGGAAGGCACGCAGGCGTTCGGCCTGGGCGCGCAGCGCCGCCTCGGTGTGCCCGGACAACACCCAGGGCAGCGGGCCGGGCTCGACCGATTCGACGACGGCTTCGACGACGGCTTCGGCTTTGGCTTCGGCTTCGGCTTCGGCCTCGATCTCCGTTCCGGCCCCGGCTCCGGTCTCAGCCTCGGTTTCAGTCTCGGTCTCGGTCTCGGGAGCCTGCTCCAGGATGACGTGGGCGTTGGTGCCGCTGATCCCGAAGGAGGACACGGCGGCCCGGCGGACCCGACCGGTCTCGGGCCAGGGTCGGGCTTCGGTGAGAAGTTCCACCGCGCCTGCCGACCAGTCGACGTGCGGTGTGGGCTCGTCCACGTGCAGGGTCTTGGGCAGCAGTCCGTGGCGGATCGCCTGGACCATCTTGATGACGCCGACGATGCCGGCGGCGGCCTGGGTGTGTCCGACGTTGGACTTGATGGAGCCGAGCCACAGCGGCTGGTTGGCCGTCCTGTGCTGGCCGTAGGTGGCGATCAGGGCCTGGGCTTCGATCGGGTCGCCGAGGGTGGTGCCGGTGCCGTGGGCCTCGACGGCGTCGACGTCGGCCGGAGTGAGGTGGGCGTTGTCCAGCGCGGCCTGGATGACGCGCTGCTGGGACGGGCCGTTCGGGGCACTCAGGCCGTTGCTCGCGCCGTCCTGGTTGGTGGCGGAGCCGCGGATGACGGCCAGGACGGGATGGCCGTTGCGGCGCGCGTCCGACAACCGCTCCAGCAGCAGCATGCCGACGCCTTCGCCCCAGCCTGTGCCGTCCGCCGCCGCGGCGAACGGCTTGCAGCGGCCGTCGCGGGCAAGACCGCGCTGACGACTGAACTCCAGGAACGTTCCCGGACTCGGCATGATCGTCGCGCCGCCCGCCAGAGCCAGTGAGCACTCCTCGTTGCGCAGGGCCTGGCAGGCCAGGTGCAGGGCGACCAGCGAGGAGGAGCAGGCCGTATCCACGGATACGGCAGCGCCCTCAAGACCCAGCGTGTAAGCCACGCGGCCGGAGGCGACACTCGCGGCGATACCGGTGAGGAGATAACCGTCGGCACCCTCGTCGCCCGGATAGCGAAGAGACGCGTATTCCTGTCCGCCCACTCCGGTGAACACACTGGTGGCGGTGGAGCGCAGTTCGGCCGGGTCGATTCCGGCGCGCTCCAGAGCCTCCCAGGTGGTCTCAAGCAGCAACCGCTGCTGCGGGTCCATCGGCAGCGCCTCGCGCGGGCTGATACCGAAGAACGCGGCATCGAACTCATCGGCGTCGTGAACGAAACCGCCCTGCCGGACATAAGTCTTGCCGAGGGCTTCAGGATCGGGATCGTAGATGCCGTCGATGTCCCAGCCGCGATTGGTGGGGAAATCGGAAATCGCGTCCCGGCCCTCGGCGACGAGCTCCCAGAGACCCTCCGGAGATATCACTCCGCCCGGAAAACGGCATGCCATTCCCACGATCGCGACGGGTTCCTGCTTCTTGGCCTCGATCTTCTGGAGTTGCCGACGGGTCTGATGCAGGTCAGCGCTGACTCGCTTGAGGTACTCACGAAGCTTCTGCTCGTTCGCCATCGCTGTCGGTCCTTCCAGGGAAGTCAAGAAGCACTCGTTCGGGGAAACCGTGGTTCCGGGAACCGGTCGTCGCGGGAGCCCGGTGGTTCCGAGGTGCCACGAGCTGGTCGGTCATGCCGTGCGCCGGTAGGTCAGAGCTCGTTGTCGATCAGCTCGAATATCTCGTCGTCCGTCGCTTCTTCGAATTTCGCTGCGAAGCCGTCCACCGCGCCGGAATCATCGCTGCCGTCCGCCACGAGGGATTCATCAAGTTTGAAAAGGAACGCCTTCAGGCGTGCGGCGAGTTTCGTACGGGTCTTCTCGTCCGGCGACGCGGCGAACACCGCCTTCTCCAGGTTCTCCACGTCTGCCATCAGCCTCTCGTGGCCGGTCGTCGTGGAATCGGGGAGTAGTTGTTGTGTGAGGTGGTGGGCGATGGCGGTGGGGGTGGGGTGGTCGAAGATGAGGGTGCTGGGGAGGCGGAGTCCGAGGGTGGTGTTGAGGCGGTTGCGGAATTCGACGGCGGTGAGGGAGTCGAATCCGATGTCTTTGAAGGGTTGGTCGTTGGTGATGGTGGTGGAGGTGGTGTGTCCGAGGACGGTGGCTGTCTCGGTGCGAACGACTTGGAGGAGGAGGTCGAGTCGTTCGGTGTCGGTGAGAGTGGCCAACCGTTGGGCCCAGTCGGAGGTGGTGGCTTGGGCTGGGTTGCGGGTGGTGTTGCGGGGGCGGCGGATGTGGATGAGGGCGCGGAGGAGCGGGTGGATGTCGGCTGGGTCGGTGTGCTGAGTGGTGGTGGTGAGTTGTGCGGGGATGGCGTGGGGGCGGGTGTGGTGGAGGGTGGTGTCGAGGTGGGTGAGGGCTTGGGTGGTGGTGAGGGGTGTGATGCCGCTGCGGTTGATGCGTGCTTGTTCGGTTTCGGCGAGTGTTGCGGTCATGCCGCCGTTTTGTTGCCAGAGTCCCCAGGCGAGTGAGGTGGCGGGGAGGCCTTGGGTGTGGCGGTGGTGGGCGAGGGCGTCGAGGAAGGTGTTGGCGGCGGCGTAGTTGGCTTGTCCTGGGTTGCCGAGGGTGCCGGCGATGGAGGAGTAGAGGATGAAGGCGGAGAGGTCGTGGTTGCGGGTGAGGTGGTGGAGGTTCCAGGCGGCGTCGGCTTTGGGGCGTAGGACGGTGTCGAGGCGTTCTGGTGTGAGGGTGGTGAGGAGGGTGTCGTCGAGGATGCCTGCGGTGTGGATGACGGCGGTGAGCGGGTGTGCGGTGGGGATGGTGGTGAGCAGGTTGGCCAGTGCGTCGCGGTCGGCGGTGTCGCAGGCGGTGATGGTGATGTGGGCGCCGAGTTCGGTGAGTTCGGTTGTGAGTTCTTGGGCGCCTGGTGCGTGGGGGCCGCGGCGGCTGGTGAGGAGTAGGTGGCGGATGCCGTGGTGGGTGACGAGGTGGCGGGCGGCCAGGGCGCCTAGGGACCCGGTGCCGCCGGTGATGAGGACCGTTCCTTGGGTGTCCAGCGCCTTCGGCAAGGTGAGTACGAGCTTGCCGATGTGCCGGGCCTGACTCATGAACCGGAACGCCTCAGGAGCACGTGCCGATGGGAAGGTCGTGACGGGCAGCGGGCGCAGAGCGCCGGACGTCGAACAGCTCGACGAGATCGGTCAGCATCTCGCTGGACGCGGTCAGGACCGGCGTCCTGTAGGTCGAAGGCCTGGTAGGAGACGCCGTCGTGTTGGTTGGCGACTTCCTGTGCGTTGCGGATGTCGGTCTTGCCCATTTCCAGGAAGTGGCCGCCGCGGGGCAGTAGGCGTAGTGAGGCGTCGACGAATTCGTGGGCGAGGGAGTCCAGGACGAGGTCTACGCCGGTGCCGTTGGTGGCTTCGAGGATGTCGTGTTCGAAGTCGAGGGTGCGGGAGTTGGAGATGTGCTGGTCGTCCAGGCCCTGGGCACGCAGAGTGTCCCACTTGGGTGTGCTGGCGGTGCCGAAGACCTCGGCGCCGAGGTGGTGTGCGATCTGGGTCGCGGCCATGCCGACGCCGCCCGCCGCGGCGTGGATGAGGATCTTCTCACCGGGCCGCAGCCCGCCCAGGTCGGTCAGGCCGTAGTAGGCGGTGAGGAACACGACCGGGACCGACGCGGCCTGCGCGAAGTTCCAGCTGTCCGGCATGCGGGTCAGCATGCGGTGGTCGGTGACCGCCACCGGGCCCATGCAGCCAGAGAACAGTCCCATCACCCGCTCGCCCACGCGGACACTGGTGACATCCGCCGCGACTTCGAGAACGACACCGGCGCCTTCTCCACCCAGCGCTTGCGGCGTCGGATACATACCGAGAGTGATGAGGACGTCGCGGAAGTTGAGGCCGGTTGCGCGCATGGCGACGCGGACTTGTCCGGGTTGTAGAGGTGCGGTGGCGTCGGGTGCGGCAACCAGGGTGAGGTTGTCGAGCGCGCCTCTTTCGGGTGCGTCGAGGTGCCAGGTGGTGTCGGTGTCTGTGTTGGTGTCTGGTGTGGGTGCGGTGAGGGCGGTGTCGGTGTTGGCGCGTACGAGGCGGGGGGCGTAGGTGTTGCCGTCTCGGATGGCGAGTTGGGGTTCGGTGGCGGTGGTGGTGGTGCCGAGGGCTGTGGGGAGGTTTTTGTGTGTGGTGGTGTGGTGGTCGAGGTCGATGAGGGTGAAGCGGTCGGGGTTTTCGAGTTGTGCGACGCGCAGTAGGCCCCAGATGGGTGCGTTGGCCAGGTCGGGGATGGTGTCTCCGGGCTGGGCGGCGACGGCGCCGTGGGTGAGGATCAGCAGGCGGGTTGTGTTGAAGCGGTCGTCGGCGAGCCAGTTCTGGATGAGCGCCAGCATGTGCTGTGTGGTGGTGTGTGCTGCCTGAGCGGTATCGGTATCGGTATCGGTATCGGTGTCGCTGTCGGTGTTCTGGGCTGGGGTGCAGTTGGCGATGACGGTGGTGGGCGTGGTCTCGTTGGAGTCCATGCTCTGCGTCAGTGCCTGGAGGTCTGTGTATGTGCTGACCTGGGTGTGTTCGGTGGTGAGTGCGGTGACCAGGTCGGGGTGGTCGCCGAGGATGGCGAGCGTGCCGGTGAGTGGTTCTTCGCCGGCTTGCACCGGAGTCCAGTCGAGATGGAACAGTGAGTCACGGTCGCCGGAGGCGAGCTGCAGCTGTTCGGCGGCGACGGGGCGCAGGGCCAGGGACTCGATGGAGACGATCGGCAAGCCGTCTTCGCCGGTGATGGTCAAGGAGACGGCCTGGTCGTCAGCGGGCGACAGGCGGACACGCAGCCGGGTCGCGCCGTTGGCGTGCAGCCTCACTCCGGCCCAAGCGAAGGGAATGCGCGCCTGACTGCCCTCGGCACCGCTGAGGTCGTCCCCTGCCTGGTCCATGAGGGCGAGTGGGTGGAGTGCGGCGTCCAGGAGTGCGGGGTGGATGCCGAAGTGTGTGGCGTCGGTGGTGTCGTCGGGGAGTGTTATTTCGGCGTAGACGTCGTTGCCGTGTCGCCAGGCGGTTTGTAGGCCTTGGAAGGCGGGTCCGTAGTCGAGTCCGACGCTGTGGAGGCGGTCGCGGATGTCGTCGACACGGATGGGTGTGGCGTCGGCGGGCGGCCAAGTGCCTGTCCGAGTGAGCGGAGTCGGCTCGGGCGCTGGTCCGGCGGCGAGGAAGCCGGTGGCGTGATGGGTCCACTCGCTGTCGGCTGCTTCGGGACGCGAGTGGATTCTGACGGAGCGGCGACCGTCAGGGTCGGGTGGTGCGACGGTGATCCGGAGCTGGACGGCGTCCTCGTCCGGAACGATCAACGGTGCCTGCAGCGTGAGGTCGTCGATGTGGTCGCTTCCGGTGTGCCGCGCGGCGGTCAGGAGCAGGTCGACGTATGCGGTGCCGGGCAGGATCGTGACGCCGTGGATGGCGTGGTCGGCGAGCCAGGGGTGGGTGGTGAGGGCGAGCCGGCCGGTGAAGAGGTGGCCTTCGTCGTCGGGCAGTTCGATGGCCGCGGTCAGGAGCGGATGGTCGGTGGCGTCCTGCCCGAGTCGGCTGGGGCTGGTGATCTGGTGGGACGGGAGCCAGTAGGGCTGGTGTTGGAAGGGGTAGGTGGGTAGGTCGGCGGGGGCGTGGGTGGTGGTGGGTAGGAGGGTGTGCCAGTCGAGTGGTGTGCCGGTGGTGTGGAGGTGGGTTAGTGCGGTGGTGAGGGTGGTGGTGGGGGGTTGGTTGCGGTGGTGGGTGGGGATGGTGGTGGGTTGGTCGAGGATGGTTTGGGTGAGGGTGGTGAGGGTGGTGTCTGGGCCGAGTTCGAGGTAGGTGGTGACGCCGTTTGTGTGCAGGGTGTGGGTGCCGTGGTGGTAGCGGACGGCGTGGCGGATGTGGTCGGTCCAGTATTGGGGTGAGGTGAGCTGGTCGGGGGTGGCTAGGTCGCCGGTGAGGTTGGACACGACGGGGAGCGTGGGTGGTTGGTAGGTGAGGGTGGCTGCGACTTGGTGGAAGTCGGCGAGGAGGGGGTCCATGTGGGGGGAGTGGAAGGCGTGGCTGACGGTGAGTTGGCGGGTTTTGCGGCCTTGGGCCTTCCAGTGCGCGGCGAGTTCGAGGACGGCGTCGCGGTCGCCTGAGATCACTACGGAGGTGGGTCCGTTGATGGCGGCTATGTCGACGGTCTCGTGGTGGTCGTTGAGGGAAGTGGTGACTTCTTCTTCGGTGGCTTGGATGGCGGCCATGGCGCCGGTTGCGGGTAGGGCCTGCATGAGGCGTGCCCGTGTGGCGACGAGGGTGCAGGCGTCTTCGAGGGTGAGGACTTCGGCGAGGTGGGCTGCGGTGAGTTCGCCTAGGGAGTGGCCGATGAGGTAGTCCGGGCGGACGCCCCAGTGCTCCAGCAGGCGGTAGAGGGCTGTTTCGAAGGCGAACAGGGCCGGCTGGGTGTAGCCGGTCTGATCAAGCAGCGCGGCCTCAGGAGTGTCTGCCTCGGCGAACATGATCTCGCGCAACGGCCGGTCAAGGTGCGTATCCAGGTGCTGGCAGACCTCGTCCAGGGCAGTGGCGAAGACGGGGAAGGCCTCGGCGAGTTCGCGGCCCATGCCGGGGCGTTGGCTGCCCTGTCCGGCCAGCAGGAACGCCAGCTTGCCGCGTGCGTCAGTAGTGCCTTGCACCAGGCCGGTGGCCTTGTCCCCGCGGGCGAGGGCGTCGAGTCCGGCCAAGAGCTCGTCACGGCTGGTGGCGGTGACGGCGGCGCGGAAGGCGAAGTGCGTACGGGCCGTCGCCAGCGCGACACCCGCATCCGTCAGATCACTATCCACACCCTGAGTAGCAGCGAAGTCCCGTATTCGCCGGGCCTGCTCCCGCAGCGCATCCTCGGTCTTGGCGGAGAGCAGCCACGGCACCACCGGCAGCACGTCCCCGGCAGAACCAGCCTGCTCGACTGGCCCGCCCTCCGGACCGTCCGTCTCCGGCCCGTCGCCGTCCTGACCAGCGCTCTCCGGTGCGGGTGCGGCTTCGAGGATGACGTGGGCGTTCGTGCCGCTGATGCCGAAGGACGACACGGCGGCCCGGCGTGGACGATCGTTTTCGGGCCAGGTGACGGTGTCGGTCAGCAGTCGGACTGCGCCTGCCGACCAGTCCACGTGTGGTGAGGGCTCGTCGACGTGCAGGGTCCTGGGCAGCAGTCCGTGTCGCATCGCCTGGACCATTTTGATGACGCCGGCGACTCCGGCGGCGGCCTGCGTGTGTCCGATGTTCGACTTGACCGAGCCGAGCCACAGCGGCTGGTCGGCCGTCCGCTGCTGTCCGTAGGTGGCGATCAGGGCCTGCGCCTCGATCGGGTCGCCGAGAGTGGTCCCGGTGCCGTGCGCCTCGACGGCGTCCACATCGGCCGGAGTGAGGCGGGCGTTGTCCAGCGCGGCTTGGATGACGCGCTGCTGGGAGGGGCCGTTCGGAGCCGAGAGCTGGCTGCTTGCGCCGTCCTGGTTGACCGCGGAGCCCCGCATGACCGCCAGCACCGGGTGGCCGTTGCGTTCGGCGTCCGACAGCTTCTCCACCAGCAGCATGCCGACGCCTTCGCCCAGCGCGGTGCCGTCCGCCGTCGACGCGAACGCCTTGCACAGGCCGTCCGGTGAGAGGCCGCGCTGGCGGCTGAACTCGATCAGACTCGTCGGGGTGGCCATCACCGTCACACCGCCGGCGAGCGCGAGATCACACTCACCGTTGCGCAGGGCCTGCGCCGCCAGGTGCAGGGCGACCAGGGACGACGAGCACGCCGTGTCCACGCTGATCGCAGGGCCCTCGAACCCGAAGGTGTACGACACCCGCCCCGAAGCGACGCTGTAGGCGCTGCCGGTCGCGAGGTACGCCTCGAAGTCCTCTGGCATCTGATGGGCCATCCGGCCGCCGTAGTCGCCGTACATGATCCCGTTGAAGACGCCGGTGCGGCTGCCCCTGACCGACTCCGGGACGATGCCCGCGCGCTCGAACGCCTCCCAGGAGACCTCAAGCAGCAGCCGCTGCTGCGGGTCCATGGCCAGCGCCTCGCGCGGGCTGATCCCGAAGAACTCGGCGTCGAAGTGCTCGGCCTCCTGGAGGAATCCGCTCTCACGGACATAGATCCGGCCCGCCCGGCCCGGGTCCGGGTCGTAGAGCTCATCGGGGAACCAGCCGCGCTCGACCGGGAGAGCGGAGTTCGCGCCGGCCGAGTCGACGAGCAGCTGCCACAACTCCTCGGGGGAGCCGATACCGCCGGGATAGCGGCAGGCCATGCCCACGATCGCGATCGGCTCGTGGTTGGCGCCCTCGGCGTCAAGGAGGCGTCGGCGGGTCTCGTGGAGCTCTGCGGTCACTCGCTTGAGATAAGCGCGAAGTCTGTCCTCGTTCGTCATCTGACGCTCGCCTCTCAAACGATCCGGAAGCCCATGGAACCCGAGTTTTCTGTCGCGGTGCCGTTGGAACCTCGGTTCCCCCGAATCCCCGTGTTCTCGGGAATAATTCAGCTGTCCCGGTGTAGGACAGATGCACCGGAACGACGTCGTTCAGGGATCCGCCATTACCCAGGAGACGTTGAATCCGAGTGGTACCAACGGCCCGCCACACACGACGCGCTTCATCTTGGGAGAGGGCTCTTAAGCGGCACTAGCATCGATCTTTCGTGGCCGCCGCGGGTCTCCCGCGTACGCCATGATTGCGAGCCGCTTTAGCGAAGCATCGCGTGCGCTTTAGACGGCTTCGCTGTCCTGTCCCGTAATCGACGGGTCTACGGCCGCCGCCCTCCGGCCGGGTCGTTCCACCGTGCAGCAGCTTCAGACGACAACGGAGGACGACGGGTGCGCGTACTGTTCATACCGGCAGCCACGGCCGGCCACTACTTTCCCATCGTGCCCTTGGCATGGGCGTTGCGTACGGCAGGTCACGAGGTGCGGGTGGCCTGTCAGCCGTCCATCACCGACCTCGTGGTGAAGTCGGGGCACATCGCCGTCCCCGTCGGTGAGACATCCGACCTCACCTCCTTGGTCGCGGAAGCGGACGCGGCGATCCAGCAGCGTCTCGGCACCCTGCCGATGTCCTTTGACGCACTGGCCGCCATGGACCCGGAGACCAGGAAGTGGTACGGGACGATGCGGGTCACACCGCACGTCAGGGCCGCCGAGGCGATGGCCGGCGATCTGGTGGAGTTCACCCAGGTGTGGCGCCCCGACGTCATCGTCGCCGACCCGGCCACGATGGTGGCCCCGCTGCTCGCCGAAGTGCTCGGTGTCCCGCTGGTCCACCACATGTGGGGCCCGCAGGAGCCGTCGCTGACCAGGCTCGCCGGCTACGGAGCGGACGTCGGACGGTGGCCTGAGGACCTGCGCAAGCTGTACGACAGCTTCGGCGCCGCCAAGCGGTCCGACTACAGCCCCTTCAGCATCGTCGCCTGCCCGCCCAGCCTGCAGTCCGAGGCGGTGGCGCGACGGCACGCGATTCGATACGTGCCGTACAACGGCCCGGCCGTGCTCCCGGGATGGCTGCGTGCGGCGGGGACCGGGCGGCCACGGGTGTGCGTGTCCTGGACGACACTCGCGGCGATCAAACTGACCACCGACCAGCATCCTGTGTCGGCAATCGCGGCGGCGCTCATCGCCGACCTGGACGTCGAGGTCGTCGTCATGGTCACCTCCGCAGACCTGGCCCGCATCGGGCCGGTGCCGGACCGGGCGCGGGTCGTGACGGGCCTGCCCCTGCAGGCGGTCATCCCGACGTGCGTGCTGTCCGTCAACGCCGGTGGAGCCGGCAGCGTTCTGACAGCGGCCGTGCACGGAGTTCCTCAGGTGGTCGCTCCGCCGGGCCCTGCGCATGCCTTCAACGGCGAACGGGTGGCCGCCGTCGGAGCCGGCGTCTGCCTCGATCCGGACGGCATCGACGTCGACGACCTCACGGCGCGGGTGTCCACCATGCTGTCCGACGACCGGTGGAGCCGCGCGGCGGCGGAACTCAAGCGGGAGAACGCCGCGCAGCCTCCGGTGGCGGACGCGGTCCGGCGCCTTGAAGAAGTGGCTGGGGCCCAGTGACCTGAGGTCGGAGGTCACCGGTGCTCAGCCTCCGCCGGGCTACCGGTTCTTCCTTCGGGAAATGCTTCCTGTCCAGCCGTGAAGAAAACCGACCGGTGAATCCGGACTGAGGTACGTGCTGTTGAAAATCTCGGATCAGCTGAACCCGACGCACCGTAGAAATCGGCGTGCCCGATGGGCATGCCGATTTTCTTGGTTTCTCAATACGGGCGTGCGGATGAACGGCCGGGTCAACTTTGGCAGCACGTTGTCCGCGCTTCAGCAGTGACTGTTGTGCTGGTTTCCCTGCTGCCGCGGACAAGCCGCAGTGTCCGATGGGTAACCGTGGCTGACGACCGAATATGCAGAGGCGGAGTACATACGATGTCACGGTTCGTGACTTCAGCGGTCGCAAGTGATGACTTGGAGTCGTCCCTCGCCGCTTTCCATGCCTGGTGGGCCGGCAGACAGTCGGCCAACCGGTTCGAAGTGGATTGTATCCCCTTTGAGGAGATTGCCGACTGGCATTTCGACCCGGAGAGCGGAAATCTCGGGCATGTGAGTGGGCGCTTTTTCACCATCGAGGGCCTGCAGATATCCGTCGGCGACGGTGCCGACTGGGGCCAGCCGGTCATCCATCAGCCCGAGATCGGGATTCTTGGCATCGTCGCCAAGAAGTTCAACGGTGTGCTGCATTTCCTGATGCAGGCCAAGATGGAACCCGGCAACGTGAACACCCTGCAGCTCTCGCCCACCGTCCAGGCGACCCACAGCAACTACACGCGGGTGCACCGCGGCGGCACGACGCGCTACCTGGAGTTCTTCCGCGGGCCCGACAGGGGCACCGTGCTGGTCGACGTTCTACAGTCCGAGCAGGGCGCGTGGTTCTGGCACAAGCACAACCGGAACATGGTCGTCGAGGTTGCCGAGGACAAGGACGTCCCGGCGCACGAGGACTTCTACTGGTTGACGCTGCGCCAGCTCCGGGCACTGATGCGGTTCGACAACCTCGTGAACATGGACGCCCGCACGGTGCTGTCCTGTCTGCCGCTGGCCGGAGTCGGTGAGGCGGGCCTCGTGGTGCACTCGCCCTTCGTCTCCGCGCTGCTGCGCTCCTACGACGCGCGCGGCGGAGACGAAGGGCCCGGCCTGCACGGCGAGGCCGAGATCCTGAGCTGGTTCACCGAGATGAAGACACGCAACGCACTACGGGCCCGGATCGTGCCGCTGGCCGGCGTCAAGGGCTGGACGCGCACCGAGGAGGACATCCGGTGCGAGGACGGCGGCCACTTCCGCATCATCGCCGTCCAGGTGAGTGCCGGCAACCGAGAGGTCACCCGCTGGACACAGCCGCTACTGGCACCGTCCGCGCAGGGCTTGGCCGCGTTCATCGTCCGCCCGATCAACGGCGTGGCCCACCTGCTCGTCCAGGCACGCTCCGAGCCGGGGCTGCTGGATACGGTGGAAATGGCCCCCACAGTCCAACTCCCCCCGACCACCAAAATGGGACCGGTGCCCTTCCTCACCGAGGTGACCAGCGCCGCCACCGTGCAGATCCGCTTCGACACGGTGCTCTCGGAGGAAGGCGGGCGCTTCCACCATGCCGAGACGCGCTACCAGGTGATCGAGGCTGGCGAGGACTTCCCGGTGGAGGTGCCGGAGAACTACCGCTGGGTGACGGTGCACCAGCTCATGGGTCTGCTGCGGCACGGCCACTACCTCAACGTCGAAGCACGCAGTCTGATCGCCTGCGTCCACAGCCTCTGGTGATAGGGGAAGGCAGTCATGGAACCACCAGCGACAGGCACACCGCTGCGCATCGGTGTGCTCGGCTGCGGCGACATCGCACGGCGGCACACCATTCCGGCCATCGGCCGGGTGGCTCAGGCCCAGCTGGCGGCCATCGCCAGCCGTGACCGGGCGAAGGCCGAACGGTTCACCCAGGAGTTCGGGGGCGAACCGGTGGAGGGCTACGACCGGCTGCTGGAGCGCCCGGACGTCGACGCCGTCTACATCGCCGTGCCCACCGGGCTGCACCACGAGTGGGCGCGCCGGGCACTGGACGCGGGCAAGCACGTGCTCGTCGAGAAGCCGCTCGCCACCTGCCTGGCCGAGGCCGAGGACCTGGTGTCCGCGGCCGTCAAAGCCGACCGGTGGTTGATGGACGGCTTTATGTTCCTGCACCACGGCCAGCATGCCGCCGTACGCAAGCTGATCAGCGACGGCACGATCGGCCGCCCCCGGCTGTTCACCAGCGACTTCGGCATTCCGCCGCGGGACGCGGGTGATGTGCGCTACCGCGCCGATCTCGGTGGCGGGGCGCTGCTCGACGTGGGCGTCTACACGGTCCGGGCGGCGCAGCTCTTCCTCGGCGAGGAGCTCTCCGTGGTCGGTTCGACGCTGCTACGGGACCCGGAGCTCGGCATCGACGTCGGCGGCAGCGTGCTGCTGTGCGCCCCCGACGGGGTCTTCGCACAGCTGTCCTTCAGCTTCCAGTCGTCGTACCGGTCGATGTACGCGATCTGGGGCAGCGAAGGACGGATGTCCCTGCAGCGCGCCTACACCCCGCCGAGGACGTTCCAGCCGACTCTGCGCGTGACGCGGCAGAGCGGTGTCGAGGACATCAGCCTGCCGGTGGACGACCAGTTCGCGAACCTCGTCCGCGCCTTCACACGGTCGGTGCAGGGCAAGGAGGCCTTTTTGCCGTACGGCGAAACGCTGCTGCGCCACATGGGTTTGATCGAGGAGATCCAAAACCGGGCACAGTGGGTGGAGGCACCCCTCGCCGCTGCTGCCCGTCCGGACCTGAGCGGATGAGGAGTCGCTGATGAAGGTTCTGTTCGTGCCGTGGGGGATGGCCACCCACTACTTCCACCTGGTGCCCCTGGCGTGGGCATTGAGGGCAGCCGGTCATGAGGTGAGGGTCGCCGGTCAGCCGGCCATCGCGGGCGCCGTCCAAGGCTCCGGGGTGATCAACTGGCTGATCGGCGGGAGCGACGACACCACGGCCAAGACCGCGGAGCTGGCGAAGCAGGTGCAGACCGCGCACCAGAACTTCGACAGGCGCGAGTCGGATGTGATGAAGGCAGCCGAGCAGCTGCCCACCGCCCGGGCCAGCGCCCAGCAGGCCCGGCAGGCGATATTCGCCGGCGAAGCCGTCGCCCTCGCGGACGACCTGGTCCGGGTGGCCACCGAGTGGCGCCCCGACCTCATCGTGGCCGACCCGGTGGCGCTGGCCGCGCCCCTCGCCGCCAGGGCAGTCGGCGCTCCCCTGGTCCACCACGTGTGGGGTCCTTCGATCCCGCACCAGATCAAACTGCCGGGCTGCGGCTGCCCGACGGACCAGTGGAACGACGACCTCCGCGCGCTCTACGAGCGCTTCGGCGTCGAGCCGCGCACGGAGTACGCGGTCGGGACCGTCGACACCTGCCCGGCCGATCTGCAAGTGCCCGGCGTACCCGACCGGATCCCGATGCGCTACGTGCCCTACAACGGCCCGGGCAGTGTGCCCGCGTGGCTGTCGCAGTCCGCCGAACGGCCCAGAGTGTGCGTGACCTGGGGCACCACGACGACAGCGGTCGGCGGTCCTGAGCACTTCGCGGTGCCGAGGATCCTGGCGGGACTCGCCGGGCACGACGTGGAGGTCGTGCTCGCCATCCGCGCCGCGGACCGTGAACTCCTCGGCGAGGCACCCGAAGGAGTCCGCGTCGTCGAAGGCCTTCCGCTGCACCTGCTGCTGCCGACCTGTGACGCGATCATCCACCAGGGCGGCTACGGAAGCCTGCTCACCGCGAGCTGCCTGGGACTGCCCCAGGTGATCGTGCCGACCATGCCGCATCTGGCGCTGAGCGCCCGGCAGGTGACGAACGCCGGGGCAGGCGTCACGGTCAGCGTCGACTCGGCGCTGGAAGAGCAGATCAAATCGGCTGCTTCCATCGTGCTGGGCGATGCCGCCGTACGCGCGTCGGCTCGTCGTCTGCAGGAGGAGAACCTCGCTGCGCCCACGCCGGCCGAGACCGTCGGCACACTTGAGAAACTGGTCTGAGAGGTCAGTGTGAAGGCTCTCGTATTGGCTGGCGGAGCGGGCACGCGCCTTCGCCCGTTCAGCCACAGCACACCCAAACAACTCGTCCCCGTCGCGGGCAAACCCGTCCTGTTCCATGCCTTGGAGGCGCTCGCGCTGGCCGGGGTCACCGAGGCCGGAGTCATCGTCGGCGGGTCGGGCGAGCAGATCCGGGCGGCCGTCAGTGACGGGTCGCGCTTCGGTATGCGCATCACCTACCTGCCGCAGGACGCGCCGAGCGGACTCGCGCACGCGTGCTCATCGCCCGTGACTTCCTGGCCGACGACGACTTCGTGATGTACCTCGGGGACAACATCTTCGCCGAGGGCATCGTGGCGCCGATGCGCGAGTTCCAGGAAGGCGGCGCGGCCGCACAGCTCGTCGTCCGCAAGGTCGCCGACCCATCCGAGTTCGGTGTCGCCGAGCTCAACGCGGCCGGCCGCGTGACGTCGCTGCAGGAGAAACCGGAGCATCCGCGCAGCGACCTGGCCATCACCGGCGCGTACTTCTTCACGCCGTGCATCCATGACGCGGTGCGTGCCATCAAGCCGAGCGCCCGCGGCGAGCTGGAGATCACCGACGCCATCCAGTGGCTGGTCTCCCAGGGCGCGGACGTCCGGGCCCGGGTCTTCTCCGGGTACTGGGCGGACACCGGGACCCTCACGATCTCCTGGAGTGCAACAAGGTCCTGCTGAGCAAGATCACCCGCCGGGTCCACGGGACCGCGGACGAGGCGAGCGTGCTCACGGGGTCCGTCGCTCTGGAGCCGGGAGCCACCGTGACCCGGTCCGTGATCACGGGCCCGGCGATCATCGGTGCCGGACAGTGTGATTGAGGACAGCGACATCGGTCCCTTCACCTCGATCGGCGACGACTGCCGGCTGTATGGCGCCGGCGTCGAGAACTCGATCCTGCTCGACCGTGCCTCGGTGCGCGGCGTGCGTGCGATACGGGGATCCATCATCGGAAGATCAGGGGACGTCCGGCAGAACCGGGACGGATCAGCCGGTCCACCGGCTGCTGCTGGGCGACGACAGCAGAATCGACGTGTCGGCATGAAGACTCCTGGTCACCGGCGGAGCCGGTTTCATCGGATCACACTTTGTACGCAGCCTGCTCGACGGCTGCTATCCCGAACTGGTCGACGCCCAGGTCACCGTGCTGGACAAGCTGACCTACGCGGGCAACCTCGCCAATCTGCCCATGGGACATCCGCGGCTCACCTTCGTCCAGAGCGACATCTGCGACGGGCGGCTGATGGCCGAGGTGATGCCCGGCACGGACGCGGTGGTGCACTTCGCCGCCGAGTCGCACGTCGACCGTTCGCTGATGGACGCCGGGCAGTTCGTCACGACCAACGTGCTGGGCACGCAGATCCTGCTGGAGGCTGCCGGCACGCCAAGGTGCAGCGGATCGTGCATGTCTCCACCGACGAGGTCTACGGCTCGATCGCGCAGGGCTCGTGGACCGAGGACGTCCGCTGGAGCCCAACTCGCCGTACGCGGCGTCCAAGGCCGCCTCCGACCTCATAGCCCGGGCGTACTGGCGCACCCACGGCCTGGACATCTCGATCACTAGGTGCTCGAACAACTACGGGCCCTACCAGTTCATCGAGAAGCTCATCCCGCTGTTCATCACCAACCTCCTCGACGGCCGCGACGTGCCGCTGTACGGAGACGGCCACAACGTACGCGAGTGGCTGCACGTCGACGACCACTGCCGGGCCCTGCACCGGGTGCTCGCCGGCGGCCGGGCGGGCGAGATCTACAACATCGGCGGCGGTACCGAGCTGACCAACCGCGAACTGACCCGGCAGATGGTGGAGCTGTGCGACGCCGAGCTGGGACCGCTGCGCCACGTCCCGGACCGCAAGGCCCACGACGACGCTACTCGGTGAACATCTCCAAGATCCGTGAAGAGCTGGGCTTCGAACCGCAGATCGCCTTCGACAAGGGTCTTGCCGAGTCCGTGGATTGGTATCGCGACAACCGGTCGTGGTGGGAGCCGCTGCGCGGCCGTGCACAGCTGACCGAAGGCACCTGATGTAGTGCCGCAACAGGCAGTGGGGGAGCCGCTCCTTGACGGGCAAACGTTGCCTGCCGCGGCACTAGCGGCCACCCGCCGCACCTCCCGCATACGACGTCGGCCTTCACGACCAGCACCAGGGCGTGAAGGCCGACGTCATGCCGCCACCTCATGCGGCGGCCCTGTCCCTGGCGGGCCAAGCTGTGCGCGGGTGGCGGGCCGGGCGGTGCGTAAACGCGCAACGCCGGCCCGCGGGGGGTGCGGGCCGGCGTCGGGCCGGGAGCGTACGGTGCCGGGCTGCCCGGCCGGGAGGAGGCGTGTCAGCGGATGGTGACCTCGCGGACCCCGAACCGCGCGGTGTACGACGAGACCATGGCGCGCAACTCGGCCGCGTCGAGGCCGAAGTCGGACAGCCGGTATTCCAGCCGTCCGTGGCGGGAGCGGCCGTGGGAGGCCAGGTACTCCTCGGTGACCTTCTGCGCCTCGGGTGTGTAGGGCTGCCCGGCCATCTCGTAGATGCGCCGCACCGTGCCCGCCTCGTCCGCCATGAAGTCGTCGAAGAGCACGTCGAGGGAGTGCGCGGCGGGGACCGCGGCACGGTCGCGCAGGCAGCCGTCCGCCATGTTCCCGATCCGGCTGGCCCAGTACCGGCCGACCTCCGCCGGGTCGGGAGACGGGCTGGTCATGCGCTGCGTGTAACACATCATCGTCGCCATCGAGGCGATGACCGCGACCGGATCGCGGTGGGTGAAGACCACGGACGCGTCCGGGAAGACGTTCATGAGCGGGCGCAACTGCTCCAGGTGCTGCGGGCACTTCAGCAGCCAGCGCTCGCCGCCGCGCAGCCACGTCATCACCTGCATGCTCTTCTTCAGGTACGCGTACGCCGGGGTCTGGTCGTGGGACAGGTACCACTCGCGGAACGACGGGGCCGTCACCAGCACCTCGAAGTACATCGACGAGAACGACATCGCCAGCAGGTTGAGCTCTTCGTGGGCGTACGTCGGTGTGCAGTCCAGCATCCGCTTGTAGAAGGGCATCGCGGTGTGCAGGAAGCCCAGCGACTTGGCCATCCTGTCGATGCGCGGAGCGGTGTCCTTGGCCGTCTCACCGGGCGGCGGCACCGGTTCGAACGCCTCCCACATGGGCAGGTACCGCAGCGCCGGATTGGCCGCGAGGGTGTTGTGCAGGTGTGTCGAACCGGTACGGAAGAACCCGGTGATGATGACCGGCTGTTCGACGGGGACGTCGTGGATCTCGGGGTGCCTGCGGAGCAGATCCTCCATGCGCAGCCGGTTCTTCAGCAGCGTGACGAACTGCATGAACAGGGAGACGCGGCCCTGCGGGCTCAGCGCCACCTCGTTGTTCAGCGCGTCGCACAGCACACCCAGCGGCTCCCTGAACCACGGGTCGCCGAAGTCGGTCAGCCCGTCCGCCTGCTTGGAGGCCGCCTCCAGCAGTGCGTCCACCTCAAACACGCAGGCCGGAGCCCTGCCGCCCATGGAATCGAGGATCTTCTGCATCTGCGGCGAGAACTCTGGCTTGGCCAGGTCATGAATCCATACCGTGTCCACCCATTACTCCGCTCTTCGCTCCATCGGGGCAGGATCACCCATCGACTTCATCCGATTCACGGTCACGCTCCTGCCTTAAGGTCCGCTAATCCAAGGGCAAAGCCCGGCGCGGCGGGCCCTTGGACGGGGCCAGGATGAAGGAATGGGTTAGCACGGCTTAAGCAGCGCAACGGACCATGTCCGGATGAGGGCGGCGGGCAGGAGCCGAAGGGGCGATCGGGTACCCACGGCGAACCACCGTTCTGACTCCGCCGCAGCGCGCCGGCACACCGTGCCGAGCCCGCCCCGCACGCCCCTTCTTCCGCCGCCCGCACGGCAGACACGCCCGTGCCGGGCGCCCACCCGCGAGGAGACGATCCGATGAAGTCCACGACCGACAACCTGTCCGCCGCGCGGCTCACCGACGACCAGGCGGGCGTCGTGACGGTGCGCACCGACAGCACCGAGATCCTGCGCTACCACTACCGGCCCGACGTGTCCGACTACGAGTGCCCGAGCTCCTACTTCCGCGAGCTGCGCACGTTGAGCGGCGGCCGGGTCACCACGTTCCGGCCGCACGACCACCGCTGGCACAAGGGCCTGGTGATGACCGCCTCCCACCTGTCCGGGCAGAACTTCCTGGGCGGCAACAGCTACGTGCCGGGCGCGCCAGGGTACGGCTACGTCGATCTGCCCAATGTCGGACGCCTCGACCACACCGGTTTCGCCGGCATGTCCACAAACGGCCGCCCGGAGTTCACCGAGACGCTGAAGTGGCGCACCGCCGACGGCGAGCACTGGATCGACGAGCGCCGTACCGTCACCGTGACGGAGGTCGACCTGGCAGGCGAGTTCTGGGGCCTGGAGTTCGACACCGAGCTGCACAACGTGCGCGGTGCGGCCCTGGACTTCGGCAGTCCGGCCGTCTTCGGCCGCGAGTTCGCCGGCTACTGCGGCTTCTTCTGGCGCGGCCCGCGCTCGTTCGCCGGCGGCCCGATCCTCGCCGCCGACGGACTCGCGGGGCCTGAGGTGCTGGGCCGCACATCGCCGTGGCTCGCCTATTCCGGTCAGTTCGATGGGCGCGACGGGCATGCGACGCTGCTGTTCCAGGCCGACCCGGAGGGCCACGGAGAGGCCGGTCCCGCCTGGTTCGTGCGCAATGTGCCCTTCCCTGTCGTCAACCCCTCACTCGCGTTCCACAAGGAGCGGCACCTGCCGGCCGGCGAGACCCTGCGGCTGCGTTACCGCGTGACTATCGCCGACGGCGTGTGGGATCGCGAGCGGACCGAGAAGTACCTCGCCGACCGGCCGTGGTGAACGACGGGCCTCGCGCGCTTCCCGCGGCCCCGGACCCGCCGCAGCACGGCGGGTCCGGGGCCGACGCCTGTGCCGTGACGCGGCCCGTCGCCCACCGTCACGAGGGCTCGGGCGCGTGCTCCGGGGCCTGCACGGTGTCCGGGGCCTGCGCGGCGGCTCGGGCCGCCGCCAGCAGGTCGCGCAGTGACTGATCCAGCGTGCGGCGCGGCTGCCAGTCCAGCAGCCGCCGCGCGCGCGTGATGTCGAGCTGCTGCCACTGTGCGCCCGCGTGCCCGGACGGTGCGATGTCCTTCTCGACCACCGGCACATCCAGATCGCTGAGCTCGATCAACCGGGCCACGACGCTGCGTACGCTCACCGCCTCACCGCGGCCGACGTTGATGAGCCGTTCACCGGGAAAGGCCTGTCCGGCGGCCACGATGGCATCCGCGACGTCGCGGACGTCGACGAAGTCGAGCCGTGCGCGCAGCGGAGACAGCTGCAGGGGCAGCAGCGGCTCCTCGGGGTGCCGCGCGGCCGCCGCGAGACGCGCCGCGATCATGCCGAGCAGACTGCCGCGCGGCGCGTACGGGCCGCAGATGTGGGCGACCCTGAGCACGACGCCGTCGACACGGCCCTCCTCGGCCGCGCTCAGCACGGCCTGGGTGGCGAGCAGCTTGGAACGGCCGTAGGGGTTCACCGGACGCGGCGGCACATCCTCGTCAAGCGGGCGGCCCGGTACGCCGGCCCCGTACTCGTGCGCCGAACCTAACTGGATCAGCCGGGGCGGCCGTTGTCCGACCGCTGCGACGGATGCCAGCAGGTGCTGGGTGAGTTCCACGTTGCTCTCGTGCATCTGCGTGTCCGTCACCCCGCCCCACACGGCACCGGCCGTGTTGACCACCACGTCGGCCGCGTGGCTGCGCAGCAGCGTGACGAACTCCTCACGCGGGGCGCGGGTCAGATCCAGGCGCACCGAGGTCGTCCGTGCCGGGACCTGGACCGAGGACCTGACGACGCCCAGGACGCGGGCGCCCTGGGCGGTGAACGCCTCGCACACGGCGCGACCGACGAATCCGGCGGCTCCAAGGACGACTACGGATGGCGGGTCGTTCCGCGACACTTGCGTACCTCCACGGCTCTAGTCCGGCCACGAAGGCATCGTGGCGCAACCAGCTTAAGAACCGTTTAACCGCCGCGTCCTACCGTACGGCCTCATGGACATACAAGAGATGGCAGTGTCCGACGCCTATCGTCTGACGCCGCATCTGATCCGCGACGCGCGCGGCAGCTTCTACGAGTCCTACCGGCACGACGAGCTCGCGCGCGCCACCGGCCATGTGTTCTCGCCCCGGCAGGTCAACTACTCGGTCTCGGACCGCAACACACTGCGCGGTCTGCACGGGACGACCATCCCTCCGGGGCAGGCCAAGCTCGTGACGTGTGTCCGCGGGGCCCTGATGGACATGGTGGTGGACCTGCGGCTCGGCTCGCCCACGTTCGGTGCGTACGACACCGCGAGGCTGGACGCACAGGACGGAGTCGCCGTCTATGTCGCCGAGGGGCTCGTGCACGGCTTCGTGGCACTGACGGACGACACCTGCATCTGCTATCACGTCTCCACCGAGTTCGTGCCCGGGACGCAGGTCGACGTCAACCCGTTCGATCCGGAGCTGGCGCTGCCGTGGGACACCGCGCTGACCGGTGAACCGCTGCTGGCCGAGAAGGACAGAACAGCTCCCACGGTGCGTGAGGCGGCCGACAAGGGGCTGCTCGCACGGTACGACGAGTGCCGTGCACGCTACCGCCGGGCCGGCGCCGACCTCGGGCGGTAGCACCCGCCGCCACCGGGAGTCAGGGGCGCCGCACCAGCACCGCCCCGCTCTCCGTAGCCGCCGGGAGGCTCCGGCCGTCACCCGGTATCCGTCCACCCTGTCGAGAGGAGCGCCGTGTCCACTCAGAAGGAGAACGTGCAGAAGGACCGGGTCCCGGCGCGGTGCCGTTTTCCCGGTCACCCAAGCGGGCGCGGTGGCCCGGGCGTGCGGCGCCGATGTGCACCGCGGCAGCTGCGCAGCCGGGCGATTCGACAGACGCCCCGCCCGACGGGTAGTGTCGCCAGGCGAGATTCGTGTTCCACTGACGTTTCCACCGCCTTGTACTTCTCCAACTTCTATTCGCCTGCCGTCGGTTGGGAGTTCCAGGTCGCCAGCGAGCTGCGGTTTCGTATCCCGGTCGACGGCCGCCCGATCGGGAATCCGGTTGGCGGCCAGTCGCAGCCCGAGGCGCTGAACACCGTGTTGAACACCAACGTTCCCGACCTGCGAGCTGCCGCCGCCGACGCCAAGCGGTGTACCGCACAGGCCGTCATCGACCCGGTCGCGGTAGACCCTTCCACCGTCCTCGCCGATCCGGCCGGCCCGCACGGCACCACCTTCGGCCTGTGGACCGAGACGTGGCAGCGCTGAGGCCTTCGCCCTCGCACGCGGCGGCTCCGGTGCCGCCATCGGGGCACACACGATCTCAGGTCGAGGCAGTGGCTGCGGCGTCCGGAACGCTCGCCGCGGTCGCCGGAACGGGGCTCACCGGGCTCGTCGGATCACGGGTCGCGGAGATCGTGCCCGCCCGATGGCACCACTTGAAGTGTGATGTGCGGGATGCCGAGGCGGTGCGCCGGGCGATCGAAGCAAGCCCGGGCACGGCGGTGGTGCACTTCGCCGCGTTCACCGACACCAACGCGGCATGGGCCCAGCGCGGCGACCGCCACGGCGCCTGCTACCAGGTGAACGTCCGCGGCAGCCGCCACATCGCCGACGCCTGCCGCGACGCCGGCAAGTACCTCATCCACATCTCAAGCGACTACGTCTTCGACGGCACCAAGGAAGAGCCGTACACGGAGGAGGACGAGCCCGCGGCCCGGGACTGGTACGGCTGGACCAAGTACTGGGCAGAACAGGAGATCCGGGAGTCCGCAGGCGCGCACCTGATCGCCAGGATCTCCTTTCCCTACCGTGCGCGGTACTCCCGGCGGGACGACGTGGTCCGCAAGATCCTCGGCGGTCTGCGGGCCGGCCGGGAGGTCCGCATGTTCTCGGACACACTCATCACACCCACGTTCACGGACCAACTGGCACAGGCGCTCGACCGGATCCTCACCGAGCAGCCGCAGGGCGTCCTCCACCTTGCGGGCTCGCAGGCGGTGTCCCCGTACGAACTGGCCGTGCTGACGGCACGGACGTTCGCGCTGGACCACTCACTGATCACGCCCACCACCCTGTCGTCCTACGAGACCCCCAACGCCCGCCCGTACGCGCGCTATCTGAACATCTCCAACACCCGTGCCCAAGCGCTCCTCGACACTCCGTTCCACTCCGTGGCGCACTCCCTGGAGGCCCTGCGCGCACAGTGGACCGCCGAACCGTACAGCCCGGCGGCCACCTGACGCCCCGCTGCCGGCGTGGACACCGTCCATCCCGGCAGCGGCCCCGCCGACGGCCCGAGGGACTGGGACGGGAACCTGCCGGGAAGCCGGCGGCGCACCGTGTGAGCCATGTCGGTACACCCCGCAGTGGGCGCCACGAGCGCAGTGCGCAGGTTGTTGCTGGTGATGCCGCATCAGCAGTTGGTCCGCAAGGCGGCTGAGGCGGGCTTTCGCGTGTGGTCGCTATGGGACCCGCGGTTGCCCGAGGCGGACCGCCTGCCCAAGGTCGGGGAGGCGTCCGAGGAACTGCTCCTGGCCGACTTCGCGGACGAGCCCGGGCTGCGGGATCTGGTGGCCCGCGTCTGTCGACGCTGCGGTATCCAGACCGTGCTGCACTGCGGGAGCGGAACATCCGTACAGCCGGTCATGGACGTGGCCTGGCGGCTCGGCCTGTCCGCCAACCCGCCCGCGGCCTTCGCGCTGCTTGGTGCGTCCGGCAGCGAGGCACCCGCCGAGGCGCCCCGGCTGAGTGTGCAGACGCTGACGGTCGACGGCAGCCACCATGTGGTCGGCGTGAGCGCGCAACGCTCCAGCGGCGCGCCGCACTTCCTCGTGACGGGGCATCTGCATCCGGCGCCGCTGCGAAAAAAGGAGCGGGCGACGGTCGAACGGGCCGTCACCGGCGTGCTGCGGACCAGCGGCTACCGCTTCGGGCCCGCCGAGACCGAGGTGGCGCTCACGGCCGACGGGCCCCGGGTGCTCGCCTGCCACCCGCGGCCGGGCTCCGACCGCATCCCGCTGCTGATCGAGGTCGCCAGCGGCTTCGACTGCGAGCGAGCACTCTTCGAAGCGCTCCTGGGCCGGACTCCGCAGGTGCCGGCCACGCACCAGTGCGCCGAAATCGGGTTCTTCCTGCTGCCCGAGGGACGGCTGCTCACCTATACGGGAACGGAGAACATCGCCGTCACCCCTTGGGTGCGCGGCGCGCGCTTTCCCTACGCCGTCGGCGACCGGACACCACCCGCCGGCCACCCGCACGCGCGGCGCGGCTACGTCGTGGTGGAAGGCGACTCGCCGGAGCACACCCGCGAGCGCGTGTGCCAGGCACGGGACGACCTCGTCACCCTCATCCGCATCGGAGGCGAGCAACCATGAGCAGTGGCAGCAACCCCCTGAGCGCACTCGGCATGGACGCCGTGAGCGAGACCGTCTACCGGCGGCTGCTGGCCTCACCCGAGGAGGCCGAGCACGAGATCGCCGCGCGCCTGGGACTCTCAGGACCACGGCTCGGCGCGGCGCTGGAGAGCCTCCAGGCACTGGGCTTCGTACGCCCGGCCGCCGATCCGTCCCAGGGCTGGCATGCAGTCAGCCCCCGGCTGGGCATGGAGATCGCCCTGTCACGGCAGGAGGCCGAGATCAGCGCGCGCCGGCAGCATCTGAGAGAGGCGAGGGCCGCCGCGGCGCTGCTCACCGCCGAACTGCCGACCGCGCCGGGACCCGGCCGACGGGACGAGGTGGAGTTCCTGGACGGGATCGACAGCATCCGGGACTTCCTGGAGGCCCTGCACGCCGGCGTCCGCGAGGAGATGCTGGCCTTTGCTCCGGGAGGCGCCCAGACCGACGCGAACATGCGCGCCTCCCGGCCGCTGAGCCGCCAACTCCTCGAACGCGGCGTACAGATGCGCACGGTCTACCTCGACAGCCTGCGGCACGATCGTCCCAGCGTGGCCCATGCCGAGTGGCTGACCCGCTACGGCGCCGAGGTGCGGACCGCACCCGTGCTCCCGAACCGCATGATCATCTGCGATCGGATGACGGCGCTCGTCGCCACGGACAATGAGCGCACCGGGTCAGGAGCGGTCGTCATACGGACCCGCGGGCTCATCGAGACGCTCTGCGCGCTGTTCAGTGCGACCTGGCTGCAGGCGGAACCACTGGGCAGCCCGCAGCGCAGGGACGACGCGGGCTTCACACCACAACAGGCACAGGCGCTGCGCCTGCTCGCCCAGGGCCACACCGATCAGGCTGTCGCCAGACGGCTCGGCGTCTCACCCCGCACGGCCCGCCGCACCGCCGCCGAGATCATGCACCGGATGGACGCCCGCAGCCGCTTCCAGGCGGGCGTGCGGGCCGCGGAGCGCGGGTGGCTGGCATAGCCGGACAGTCACGAAGCCCTTGAGGCCTCGAAGCCCGGGAGTCAGGCGCGACGGCCACGGGCGACGATCTGGGCCCCCGTGCGGGTCACGACCCGCACCTGAAGGGCGTCGCAGGAACAGCGCAGCCACACCGTGGTGCCGACGGAGGTGCGGTGCCGGGAGAGGATTTCGAAGGCGTCGGGTGTGTCGGCTCCGCAGTGGGCGCACAGCGGCTTCTGCGGGACGCGCGGGGATGCGCAGCTCTGGGCGGCGGTCGGGGTCGCGGTCGGGGAGCCGAGCACGGTCGGGGTCGGGGCCAGGCGCGAAGACACGGGCTGAGGCATGTCAAAACCCTCCGGTGGATGCGGTCGGTTCGGTCGGTGTCATGCGGTGGACACACTGGTACGCGTCGCCCGCACGACCAGGGCCAGCAGGGCGGCGACGACGCAGCTCACACTCAGGGCCGTCCACACCACGTCGTAGGAGCCGAACAGATCGCGGGCCGTGGCACCCAGGAAGGCCGAGGCTCCCGCGCCCAACTGGTGGGCGGCGTTGGTCCACCCGAAGACGATGGGGCCCTCCTTGCCGAAGCGCCGCTGGGCGAGTGCGATGACCGGAGGCACGGTCGCCATGTCGACGAGGCCGTAGACGACGGTGAACAGGATCAGCCAGGGTCCGGCGGTCGACGAGAAGACCACCGGCAGGGCGATCAGGGTCAGCGCGCGGACGGCGAAGCACACGCAGAGCAGGCGCCGCGGGTCGAAGCGGTCGGTGAGCCACCCGGAGGCGACGGCACCCAGCGCGGAGAAAATGCCGATCAGGGACAGCATGGACGCGGCGGTGGTGGGATGCATGCCGTGGTCATGGGCGGCGGGCATCCAGTTGCTCCACATGATGCCGTTGGTGGAGGCACCGCAGATGACGAACATGCCGGCCAGCAGCCAGAACGTGCCGGTGCGTGCGGCACCGAAGAGCACACGGACCGTGCGCCCCGCGGCCCCCGGCACGGGTGCGGGCCTGGGCCTAAACGTCGTGGCGCCGTACGCCCGCAGTCCCGCGTCGGCCGGGTGATCGCGCAGCAGCAGCGCCACCAGGCCGGCCACGGCAAGAGCGATGAGAGCCAGCGTCACCACGGGCGGGCGCCAGCCGAAGTGGTCCACGGACCAGGCCAGCAGCGGCAGGAAGAGCAGCTGCCCCAGATGGCTTGCGGCGCTGAGCGACCCGGTGACCAGGCCCCGGCGCCGCTCGAACCAGCTGCCGGTCAAGGTGGCGGCGAACGTCATCGTCAGACAGCCGCTGCCGAGGCCGATCAGCACGCCCCAGTACAGCGTCAGCTGCCAGGCCGCGGTCAGCACGCTGGTGAGCGCGGCGCCCGCGGCCACCAGCAGCAGGGCGCCGGCGACCACTCGGCGCACGCCGACCCGGTCCATCAGCGCCGCGGCGAACGGGGCGGTGAGGCCGAAGAGCACCATGTTCACCGAGGCCGCCAGCGCGATCTGACCGCGATCCCACGCGAACTGCTCGTGCAGCGGGGTCACCAGCAGACCGGGGACCGTGGTGAAGGCGCCCGCGGTGACGATCGCCGCCCCGGCCACCAGGGCCATCGTCCAGGCGCGGTGCAACCGGCGCACGGGCATGGGGGGCTCGGTGGTCGATGAAGTCCGTGTCAGGTGGGCCATGTGACAAGCCTGAACCGGCGGACTCGCCGAAACGAGTGTCTGGATGGCCGCTATGCGCAAGGATGTGGCCATGGCCGTCTTCTCGCATCCCGACCGGCACCATGTCGCCGTCCTCGCCCGCCAGGTAGTGCTCCCCATCGAACTGGGCATCGTGCACCAGATCTTCGGGCAGGCCAGATCGGGTGCGTCGGCGGCAGGACAGCCCCTGTACGAGGTCGCCACCTGCGCGCTTGAGCCCGGCGAGGTACGTACGGACGCGGACTTCACCGTCACCGTCTCGCACGGCGCCGAGGCGCTGGCCGAGGCCGACACCGTGATCGTCCTGTCTTCCTACGAGGACTACGACCAGAGCAGCCCGGGGCTCGCCGCCCCGCTGGCCGAGGCGTTCGCGCAGGTCCGACCGGGCGCACGCATGGCCTCGATCTGCACGGGCGCCTTCGTGCTGGCCTCCGCCGGGCTCCTGGACGGCCACACCGCGACCACGCACTGGCGCTACGTGGACCGATTCGCCCGGCTGTTTCCGCAGGTCGAGCTGGCCCCCGATGTGCTGTACACCGACGGCGGAGCCGTGCTGACCTCGGCGGGCTGCGCGTCCGGTATCGACCTGTGCCTGCATATGATCCGCTGCGACCACGGCACGGCCGTCGCCAATGACGTCGCCCGGCGCACCGTGGTACCGCCGCACCGCGAAGGCGGTCAGGTGCAGTACATCCGCCGTCCCGTCCCCGAACCGACGTCACCCTCCACGTCGGCCGCCCGCACCTGGGCGCTGCAGCACCTGCACGCGCCCGTCACCCTCCAGCAGATGGCCGCACGCGAGGCGATGAGCGTACGGAACTTCACCCGCAGGTTCCGTGACGAGGTCGGTATGACGCCGATGAACTGGCTCATCCGGCAACGCGTGGAGCGCGCCAGGGAGCTGCTTGAGGAGTCGGACCTGCCCGTCGAGCAGGTCGCCGCGCAGACCGGGCTCGGCACCGCGGCGAATCTGCGCCAGCACTTCCAGACGGCCCTCGGTATCTCGCCGAGCGCCTATCGCACCACCTTCCGCGGCCCCGGTGGCGCGCTGCGCGCCACTGCATGACACGGCGCGGGGAAGTCCACAACGGCCAGCAAGCCCACGCAACCGCCCCTCGGTCGAACCGACACCGAGAAGGCGCAGGTCCTCGACAAGCCGCCGGGTACGCGGACGGCAATGCACTTCCTCCGGTGCTTCTCGCTCGGCTTCGAGCAACTTCGACACGGTTTCTTCGCGCCGCCCGGCCTGTGTGAGTCCGCGGGCCACATCGACCAGGTGGAGCGCTCGGCGCTCACGGGGCAGAGCGTTCAGGCCGGTCTGTTCGATTCAGGAGTTTGATCTCGGCATTGATCTGACGCGCTAATTCTGCCTGAGAGAAGCCGAGTTTCGCGATGCGTGCTGCGAGCTTGTGGTTTTCCTGTGCCATGCCCGCACGGTAACGGTGTGCGATCGTCCTGGCACGGGCGAAGGTAAAAATCACCGGAGTCATGCGATGAGAGGCGAGGCTCTTTCACCTGGTCGCACATACCGTGCCCGCCGTTGCCTAAGGCCTGTCCCGCAATGGCTGTAGCGCCTCCGGCTCCTCGTGTCATGTCCGCCCTCCGGACCGAGGTGGCCTGGTGGACCCATCCCTTGTCATCATCGCCGGATGAGTGATGACCAGCGCAGGGCACCCTCCAAGGTGGCCGACGACCGTGCGTCGCTGACCTCGTTCCTCGACCATCAGCGCGCCACCTTGGCCATGAAGTGCCAGGGGCTGACCGGTGGGCAACTGAAGGAGAAGGCGGTGCCGACTTCGAGCCTGTCCCTGCTCGGCCTTGTCAGGCATGCGGCCGAGGTCGAGCGCAGTTGGTTCCGTATGGTGCTGAGTGGAGAGCAGGGCGCGGCCCTGTGGCCCGCGGCCAATGGCGTCTTCGGCGAGTTCCATGTGGACGACGCCGACGTGAACGAGGCGTTCACGCTCTGGCGTGAGGCGTGTGAAGGCTCCCGTGCTGTCACGGACGCCTTCAAGTCCCTCGATGACACGGTGGAGTTCCGAGGGGAGATCATTTCTCTGCGCTACGTCCTTACGCACATGATCGAGGAGTACGCACGTCACAACGGCCATGCTGATCTGCTGCGCGAGGCGATCGACGGAGCGGTCGGCGAGTAGGCCGCCGGGTGAATAGGATCGGCAGGGCCCCGCCGAGGCGGCCTGCTGAGATGAGAGGCGAGCCCCGCGAAATGATCACACCATGGGTGGTGTGATCACGGCGTCGGAGCCGTCCTGGATAGCCCCGTTCACCGGGCTCAGCCCGCGTCAGTTCGACAAGCTTGTCACTGCGCTGCGACGGGAGGGTGCGGACCCGGTACGACGGGGCCGGCCGTGGAGCCTGCCGCTGGATGACCGGGTCCTGCTGGTCGCCGCATACTGGCGCACGAACCTGACCCTCCGGCAACTCGCACCGCCGTTCGGGGTCTCGAAGTCGGCCGCCGACCGCATCATCGACCACCTCGGCCCCTTGCTCGCGCTCCAGCCCCGCAAGCGGTTCCGCAAGGACACCGTGTTGATTGTGGACGGCACCCTGGTCCCCACCCGCGACCACACCGTCGCCGAGCAGTCCAAGAACTACCGGTACTCGACCCAACCACCAGGTCGTCGTCGACGCCGACACCCGTCTGGTCGTCGCCGTCGGCCGACCGGTGCCCGGCAATCGCAACGACTGCAAGGCATGGGAGGTGCTACGTCACCGGGCCCGTCTCGACGGACGCCGAGGACGGCACCTCATGGGCCGGGCCGCTCTTCCTCGCCTCGATATCCGCCGCCCTCGGTTTCTTCGGCGGCGCGCTATTCGTCCTGCGTACAGGCTGACCACACGCGGCGGCACTCGGATTCTTCCGGTGCGCGGCACTCATTCAGGAGATGGGCGGGCACGGGTGAGCAGAAAAAGCCCTGCTATCACATGAATTTGGACACAGAAACAAAGAAGTGCGAAGACTGCGGGGCTCAGATTTACCCTGCACCAGCAGAGAGTAGTGAGAAGAAATGAAGCAGGTGAGCATGAGCGACGTGCAGCAATCGGCAGCCAGAGCACTACGGGGCGCCGAGCGGGCACGAGACGAACTGCGCGCGGCACTGCGGAGCGCCGGAATCGTGTTGCCTTCCCTGGGTGTGGAACCCATGGCCTACGGCGACGAAAAACCACGCCCCCTGGTTGAACTGGGGCGATGCACCGTTCCCACGGCACACAAGCTCACTGCCGCACTCCGCAACAGTGTCAGCGTGAGCACGGCGGAGCCATTCTCCGGTGCAGACACAAACGCGGCATGACGTCAGGCGCAGGCGGGGAGGCGCACGTGCGGGGTACCGGCGCTCTGACGTTCGTCGGCAGTACGGAAGAGATCCGCATCGGTGCGGTTGTCGTGGACCGCTACAGCGATCTGCCGGGCACGGTGCAGAGCATCGAAGGCCGCCCACGTCAGAGTAAAACGGCCTTCCGGGCGCGTGTGGGACTTCTATTACCGAAGGCTGCGGCCGGCCACAGAGTACGAAAAACACCAGCTCACCGCACTCGGCAGACTGCATCGCCAGCAACGGCGGGGACCGTCATAACCAAACGCAGGTAACACAGAAAAGGAACCATGGACGAAATGCGACTTCCGTAACTGAGGAAGTACCCGCCCGGGTTTACTCTGCCGCAAGCAGCGCGGGAACGACTCGGCAGAGACCTCCGTGCCCACTACGAGGCAGGTGCCAGCGTGCGGGCCCTCGCGGAAAGACCGGACGCTCAAAGTCCAGCATTCTCGACTACCTGAAGCGGAGCGGCGTCACCATGCGTCCGTCCCCGTTCCCGCGCGCCCTTGAGCGTGTAGCCGACGAGCCCCGTCCGTGCGCCGTCCCCCCCGTGGCACATGGACGGGGCTCCCTTATGCCCGCCGAACAGCTACGAAGCACCGTACGTAAGTACGCATCACGCGGCCCTCCGCCTTGCGATGCACCGCATCATGGGGGCACCTCCCACTGCCCGAAGGGCGTGGGAGGTGCCCCCATCCACGCCCTCAAGGCAGTGGGGGAGCCGCGCGCTGATCTACCGGAAATTACGGGGCAGCCCCTAGGTGCGGTGTCACATGGTGCGGGTGAACTCCCGGTTGCCCAGGTGCTGCGGGCGCGGCCGGTCCGCCGCGAAGGGCTCCTGAAGGGTGTTCTCCACGCTGTTGTAGACGATGAAGATGTTCGAGCGCGGGAACGGGGTGATGTTGCCGTTGGAGCCGTGCAGGAGGTTCGAGTCGAACATCACCGCGGAGCCCGCAGGACCCGTGATCTGATCGATGCCGTGCTCCCCGGCCAGCCGCGTCAGATGCTCCTGGCCGGGCGAGCCCACGGTGATGCGGTGCACCCGCAGCGACTCCTTGTGGAAGTCCTGCGGGGTCTGGCCGACGGACGGGACGAACGTCTTGTGCGTGCCCGGTATGACCATGAGCGGGCCGTTGACGGGGTGGTTGTCGCTCAGGGCCAGGGAGACGCTGAAGGCACGCGGCCTGGGCATGCCGTCCTCGGCGTGCCAGGTCTCGAAGTCGGAGTGCCAGTCGAACTCCGCCCCGCCGAAGCCGGGCTTGTAGTTGAGACGACTCTGGTGGACGTACACGTCGGAGCCGAGCACCTGGCGGGCGACGTCGGTCAGCCGCGGGGAGCTGAGCAGTTCGGCGAAGATCTCGCTGAGCTTGTCGACCTCGAAGACGGAACGGATCCGGTCGGAGTCGGGCTCAAGCACCACGCGTTCGCTCGCGCGCAGCACCGGATCCTCGCTCAGGCGCTGCAGCTCGGCGCGGTAGGCGTCGACCTCCTGGGGCGTCAGCAGTTCCTTGAAGACGTGGTAGCCGGTTGCCTCGTAGTGTTTCAGCGCCTCCTCGCCGAGCGGCCCCGGGCGTTCGCCCCACACCGTCGGGTCGAGGCGCGGCACAGGCACGGCTGCACCGGTGATACGGGTCGGATACAGGTCGGTGCGGGGTGCGGCGGTGGTCATGCGGTGGTCTCCTTCTCGGTGCGGGCCGCGGGTGCGAGGGGGCCGATGCGGTGCAGGACCTCGTCGTGGTGGCCGGCGCCCAGCCAGCCGCCGGGGAACAGCACACGGTCGGTGACCTCGGCCGAACGCCTGCGGGCGTACTGCCCGAGGACCATGAGGATCGCCTTGTTCTCGGCCGAGACGGTGGCCTCGATGTATCTGGCGCCACGGGCCACCTGACGGTCGGCGGCGGCCTCGAAGAGCTTCACACCGAGGAAGGGGACGCCGTGCCGCCGGCTGACGGCGGTCTGCCAGACGAAGTAGGTGTCGGGCTCATCGGGGCGGCGGTAGCCGGTGAGGAAGCCGACGATCTGATCGTCTATGACGGCCAGCAGCGAGCAGTCGGCGAAGTCACGGAACCACAGCACGTAGTGGTAGGGGCTGTTGGTGTCGAGCCCTGGCGTGTCCGCCACCAGCTGCCACACGGCGAAGGCGTCCTCGGGACGCGGCGTACGGAAAGTCGCCTTCCGGCGGGCCGGTGACGGGGGCTCGGTGCGCAGTGCGGTCGTCACGGCCGGTCGTCCTCGCCGTCGGTGAGCAGCGGGTAGACACCGGAGTCGTCGTGGTCCTCACGTCCGGTGACCGGCGGATTGAAGACGCAGATGTAGCGCGAGTCGGTCTTGGGACGCAGGGTGTGCCGCTCGTGTCCGTCGAGGAGGTACATCGTGCCGGGAGTGATCCAGTGCTTCTCGCCGGTCTCCTCGTTGGTGAGCTCCGACTCGCCTGCCACGCAGAGCACGGCCTCGATGTGGTTCGCGTACCACATCGAGGTCTCGGTGCCGGCGTAGACGGTGGTCTCGTGCAGCGAGAAGCCGACCTTCTCCCGGGCGAGCACGATCCGCTTGCTCTCCCAGGTTCCCGAGCGGGCGCGTACGTGGCGGTCGGTGTCCGTGATGTCGTCGAACGATCGGATGATCATGAGTGTCCGTCTCCTTGGGTGATCGGGGGTGTCCGGTTTCCTGGTGCCTGGCTCTCTGGTCTGCTTGGTGCTTCTGGTGCTTCTGGTGCTTCTGGTGTTTCTGCGGTTCGTGGTTTCGGGTTTCCGGGGCAGCTCTTACCGGCTCTCGTGCAGGGCGCGGGCGAGGATCCGCAGGCCCTCGTCCAGGTCGTCCTCGGTGATGGTCAGCGGCGGCAGCAGCTTGACGACCTCGTTCAGGGCACCGGAGGTCTCCACCAGCAGCCCGAGTTCGAAGGCGCGCCGGCAGACCGCGGCGGCGCGTGCCTGGTCGGCGAACTCAAGCCCCCACACCAGGCCGCGGCCCCGGCACACGACTCCTTGGTGTTTGCCGCGCAGGGCGGTCAGCTCCTGTTCGACCTGCTCGCCGCGGGCCAGCGTCTGCTTCTCCAGCTGCCCGTCGACCCAGTAGGCGTCGAGTGCGGCGGCGGCCGTGACGAACGCAGGGTTGCTGCCCCGGAAGGTGCCGTTGTGCTCGCCCGGCTCCCAGATGTCCAGCTCGGGCTTGAACAGGCACAGGGCCATGGGAAGGCCGTAGCCGCTGATCGACTTCGAGAGGGTGACGATGTCCGGTGTGAGGCCCGCCTCCTCGAAGGAGAAGAAGCCGCCGGTGCGCCCGCAGCCCATCTGGATGTCGTCGACGATCAGCAGCATGTCGTGGCGGTGGCAGAGGTCCTTCAGGGCGCGCAACCACTCGGCGCGGGCGACGTTGACACCGCCCTCGCCCTGCACGGTCTCGACGATCACGGCGGCGGGCCTGTCCAGACCCGAACCTCGGTCTTCGAGGAGCCGCTCGAACCACAGGAAGTCCGACGCCCGGCCCGGCAGATAGTGGTCGAACGGCATCGGGGTGCCATGGGCCAACGGAACGCCCGCACCGGCCCGCTTGAACGCGTTGCCGGTGACGGCGAGCGAACCGAGCGTCATGCCGTGGAAGGCGTTGGTGAACGAGACCACCGACTGTCGGCGCTTGACCTTGCGGGCCAGCTTCAGCGCCGCTTCGACGGCGTTGGTACCGGCCGGGCCGGGGAACATGACCTTGTACGGCAGGTCGCGCGGGCGCAGGACCACGTTCTGGAAGGTCTCCAGGAAGGACCGCTTGGCCGTGCTCGCCATGTCCAGGCTGTGGGTCAGGCCGTCGCGTGCGAGATAGTCGAGCAACGCCCGTTTGAGTACCGGGTTGTTGTGGCCGTAGTTGAGTGATCCGGCCCCGGCGAAGAAGTCGAGGTAGGCGTGGCCGTCCTCGTCGTACAGATGGCTGCCCTGTGCCCGGTCGAAGACGGTCGGCCAGCCGCGGCAGTAGCTGCGCACCTCCGATTCCAGGGTCTCGAAGACACTCAGATCAGGCAGTGTGATCGTCATGGCTCTCCTCCGTGTGCCGTGTGGTGTCGGCGAGTGCGGTCAAGAGGCGGACGGAGCGGGCGCGAGCCGGGCGGAGAGCACGAAATCGGTGAAGGTGTCCACCGACTCGAAGTCGTCCACGTCCAGTTCTTCCGGATCGACGACGAGCCCGATGGAGTCCTCAAGCGCCATGAGCATTTCCAGCATGGTGGTGGAGTCCAGATGCAGATCGTCGAAGAGCCGCACCTCACCCCGCAGTCCGGTGACGGGACGCTCCAGCACGTCCGTCAACGCGTTCTCCAGGGCCTGGACGACATGCTCGCGTTCCATGGACTTCTCCTTCAGTGCGGGTCTTGCGGGTCAGGGAAGGGACCGTTCACCAGTCGGTGGTGAGACGGGAGCGACACAGGGCTGAGCTGGGGTGGGTTGAGCTGGGGTGGGCCGGCTATCGGGCGGTTCGGGCCGGGGAGGCGGCTGCCACCTGGGCGGCGAGCTGCTTGCGGTCGACTTTTCCGTTGCCGTTGACGGGCAGTTCGGTGAGCCGCACACAGCGGCGAGGGATCTTGAACGGCTCGATCTGCTCGCGCATCCGCTCCAGGACCTCGTCCTGAGCCAGCTCGGTGACGACCACGAGCAGTGCGGAGTGCGCCTCGCCGGGAGGCAGGACCGCCGCTGCCGCCACGCCCGCGATCCGGCGCGCCGCCGCCTCGACCTCCGTGCAGCTCACGCGGAAACCGCGCTCCTTGTACAGGTCGTCCCGACGGCCCGAGAAGTAGAGATAGCCGTCCTCGTCCAGCCAGCCGTAGTCACCGGTGCGCAGTTCGGGGAAGAGGCCTTCGGCGCGCGGGAAGCGTTCTGCCGTCAGCTCGGGACGGCGCCAGTAACCGGCCATGACATGGGGGCCGCGCACCACGAACTGTCCGATCTCGCCCGGTGGAAGGCGTTCACCCGCGTCCCCGACGACGAACATCTCGGTGCCGGGCAGAGGTACTCCGCTGGACCCGGGCCGTGCCAGGTCGCCGTCCGGTGGCATGATCGCGGCACGTTTGCACTCGGTCAGCCCGTACATCACCTGTATCCGCAGGCCGGGCAGGACGGCGCGGAGCGCGGACATGGTCTCGGCGGGCAGCGCGGCACCCGTGTTGGTCAGCAGCCGCAGCCCGTTCAGGCGCCCGCCACCGCGCTTGCCGCGGCCGAGCAGCCAGGCCAGCCGGTCAGTGACGGAGGGCACACCCGCAAGGACGGTCGCGCCGCTCGTCTCCAGACTGCGCACCAGCGGCGGCCCGGCCTCGGCCGCCGTGGCGAGCCGCAGCTGCGCGCCGCAGAGCGCCGCCAGGAACAGTTGGTAGAGGCCGTAGTCGAAGGAGAGCGGCAGCGGGCAGTAGATGACGTCGTCGATGCGGTAGTTCAGCCGGGTGTGGATGGCCGAGGCCGCGAACAGCATCTGCTGGTGGGTACTCACCACCGCCTTGGGCAGCGAGGTGGTGCCCGAGGTGTAGATCAGACAGGCCACGTCCACGGCGAGCGTGCCGGGCTCGGCGGGCGGCGGTGCGTCCGGCTCGCCGCCCGTGCCGCCGCTCCCGTCGAGCTCCGCCAGCGGCAAGGACGCGATCTGTGCCCGGTGCGCCGTATCCGCGGCGCCGGGATCGTCGGTGACGAGCAGGACGGGCGCGCAGTCGCGCAGTACATGCTCCAAAGGACCGCCGCGCACCTGCTCGTGCAGCACGCTGAAGGCCGCTCCGACGCGGGACACCGCGTACAGCGCCGCCGCGGTGCCGAGCCCGTCGGCGGCCGTGATCACCACACGGTCGCCGCGGCGCACACCCCGCTCCGTGAGCACCGCAGCGGCGCGCAGACTGGCCGAGGCCAGCTCGCGGTAGGTGAACGAGCCCTGCTGGGTGACCAGCGCCGTGCGGTGCGCAGAGCAAAGGCAGGCGGCATCCAGCAGATCGTGCAGCAGCCGTGGCCGGGCGTCCTTGAGAATCATGCCGCCTCCCGACCGGGCCGGGCGATGAGCGGGGCGACCGTCGTGGCCGTCGCGGTGCACACCAGCTGCGGGCAGGACAGTGCCTCGGCCGCGCTGGGCGCCGCCCCGGGGCGGGCCGCGATCACCTTGTGGGCCTCCAGCGCCACCACCCGGCGAAGCCGGGTGCGGTGCACCAGCCGGCCGCGGGCCTCGATGTAGTCACCGGGGTGCACCGGAGCGGTGAAGCGGACCTGCGCGTACTCCGACAGCAGGCCCTCGTCGCCGTCCGTACGCACGGTGATCTCGGTGATCAGGTCTCCGAACAGCCGCAGAATCCGGGCCCCGTCGACCAGGCCGCCGCCGTAGTGGGCGTCCTCGTCTCCGATGCGTACTCTCAGGAACGCGGTGACGGCGGCGTTGTCGTCTTGTGAAGTATCCATGGCGGTATCCATGGCGGTATCCATGGCGGTATCCATGGCGGGGGTACTCCCGTCAGTCGAGGTTTCCACACGGACAGTCACTGGCTGACCGCCGCGCGAGGCATGCTGATCGCCACGGCCGCCACGACGTCCTGCTTGTGTGCGATGGACAAGGCGACCGGTGGCAGGGCCAGATCGGCGGCCCTGCCGGTGAACCGGACCTGCGGCGCACCGTCGGCCGTGCGGCCGATGCTGATCTCGCGTGGCGCGATGCCCTGGAAGAGACCGCGGCCCAGGGACTTGAGGATCGCTTCCTTGGCGGTGAACCGTCCGGAGAGGAACTCCAGACGGCGGCCCGCGGACATCCGTGCGGCCAGCGCCAGTTCCTCGGCGGTGAAGGTGTAGCGCAGGAACCAGTCCCGGTCCGCCAGCCGGTGCAGCTCCCGGCGGTCGAGCACGTCAAGGCCGATGCGCACGGCCATCGGCGGCGCGGCGCTCATCGCCGTGGCTCCGTGTCGCTGTGCGCACGGTGCGTGCCGTTGATAGCGGGACGTGTGCCGAGGTCGGCAAGGCGCTGGCGGTCGAGCAGGTCCTCGGGAGCGTCCCGTTCGCGCACCAGGTGGGCCTCGCCGCAGTGCACCAGCACCTCGGCGGGGAAGCCGTGGCTGAGGAAGAGGCCGGGCGACGCGGTGGGGCCGTACGCGCCGGAGCGTTCCACGCCCAGGAGGTCGCCGGGCCGCACCTCGGGCAGCGACACCTTCTTGGCGACGACGTCGTTCGGAGTGCACAGCGGGCCGGTGAGCGAATAGCGGAAGTCCGCGGGCCGGCCGGGCCGGCTCAGGTGCCGCACGGGGAAGTTCCGTTTGACGAAGCTGCCGATGCCGACGGCGGCCATGTGGTGGTTGGTGCCGCCGTCGGCGACCACGAACCACTCGCCCATGGACTGCTTCACATAGCGGGCGCGGACCAGGTAGGTGCCGGCGCGCGCGGTGAGATACCGCCCCAGTTCCATGATGATCCGGCAGTCGGGGTGCCGCTTCGCGAAGGGGCCGACGGCCGCATGCAGGCCGGCGCTCAGGGTGTCCAGGTCCGGGTCCGGCTCCCCGTCGAAGTACGCGACGCCGAGCCCGCCGCCGATGTCCACCGTGTGCAGCGGGATGCCGAGTTCACCCGCAAGGTCCTGTGCGACGGCCAGGATGCCGCGGGTGTTGTGCACGACATCGGCGGCGTCCAGGATGCGGGTGCCCATATAGGCGTGCAGGCCCACGACCTGGACGTGCCGCAGAGCGGCCAGGTCCGCCTTGGCGCCGCGCACCGTCTCCTCATCGATGCCGAACTGCCGTGGCTTGCCGCCCATCGCGAGTCCGGAGCCCTTGGCGGCGAAGGCCGGGTTGACCCGCAGCAGAGCGGGAAACGTACGGATTCCGCTTCGCTCCAGCAGGTCGTCCAGCAGGCGCAGTTCCTCAAGTGACTCGACCACCACCGCGTGGATGCCCGCCTTCACACAGGCCGCGAGTTCCCGCTCGTCCTTGCCCGGGCCGAGAAAGATGATGTCGTGCGCGGCCACACCCGCCCGCAGGGCGGTGACCAACTCCACGTACGAGGAGACCTCGGCCCCCGCGCCGAGTGCGCCGAGGAAGGCGCAGACGCTGACATTCGGATTGGCTTTGAGCGAATAGAAGATGTCGATCTCTTGCGGAAGGTGCGCGCGCAGCGTGCCGTAGGTGCTCTCCAGGGTCTCGCCGTCGTAGACGAACAGCGGGGTTCCGAAGCGGTCAGCGAGGGCTGACGCCGGGATTCCCTGAAACTGGAATTCCTTGTGGTTGTCCGGTCCCTCTGATTCCGCACCGCTCATGTCTCCTCCTCATGACCACCGCTCAGCACTCTGCTGCCTTTTGCCTCCACCACGGAAGGCAAAAGCGCTGGTCGAAAGCGTCCTTGGCCGCTTGGAGCCGGACCGGGAAGCGACGCGGAGAAAGGCCGGCAAAAGACACGGAGCGTGGCGGTGAGCGGCGGGATCGGCAGGGTGTCGACGCAGGAACGGGCGGGGAAAAGCACGCGGAAGTATGGGAACCGTCAGACAGACACGCCACGCAGAACCCGCAGAACACGCGGCAGACGCAGAGCATGTGGCAGACGTAGAACACGCGGCAGACGTAGAACACACAGAAGGAGAATGGGAATGCGCAGCACGCTCACGGCCATCGTTTCGCTCGTCGCGGCCGGCTCGTTCATCCGGACGCCTGCCGCACCCGCGCAGGCCGTCGCGGACGACTTCGGCTGGCAGGCGGCGGTAGCGGCCGGTACGGGTGCCGGCCGGGTGAGCACCGACAACAATGGCAACAGCTGATCCGTGTGCCCGGCCTTAGCCGCCCGGACCGTTGCGCGGTGCGATGTCCCACCCGGGCCCGCGCGCGCTGTCCGGAACGCCCATCGAGGAGAAGAGCCTGTCCGCCTCCTGGCGGTGCCGGCCGGCCGCAGGTCCGTCCCCGAGTGCCTCGTGCGTGGCGGCGAGGCCGTCCAGGGCCTGGGCCTGCTCGTAACGCAGCTCCATGCGCGAGGAGATCTCGTGGGCCAGCTGGTACTGACCGAGAGCTTTGGTGAGGTCCCCGAGCGCGTGGTGGGCGCGGCCCGCGGACAGGTGCACGGAGGCCCGGTGCACATCGTCCGTGTGGTGGAAGGCCCCGGAGAGGGCGTGCATGACGTTCTCACAGGCCTGCTCGGGCTGCCCGATCCGCAGCAGGATGTCCGTACGGCGTGCGAGAGCGAGCGGCAGCGCGGACGTCATCCGCAGCTGGTGACAGCGCTTGATCGCCTCGTCCGCCCAGACCAGCGCGTCGTCATGGCACCCGAGGCCCTCCAGCGCCCGGGACAGATAGCGCAGCACGTCCACGGACAGCTGGGTCTCGCCGATGAAGTCGAAGACCGCCAGCGCCTGCTGTGCGCTGCGGGCCGCCGCCGCGTAGCGCCCGAGCCGTACCTGGACATGGCTCAGTGTGCTCAGGGACGAGCCGTCGAGCCGTGTGAAGTTGGTGGCACGTGCGACCTGGTTGGCTTCCTCGCTGAGCCGCAGTGCGCGATCAAGATGACCCAGACTGTTGAACGCCTGGCTCAGCCGCGCCTTGCACTCGGCCTCGCTCTGCCGGTCGTTCATGGACTGGGAGATTTCCAGCGCCTCTTCGAGACGGGTCACCGCGTCGCTGATGCGGCCCAGCCGCCACAGCCCCATGGCCAGGTTGGTGAGGTTCAGCCGGGTCAGAGCCGGGTCCGCCAGCTGCCGGGAGGCCTCCACTCCTCTTTCCAGCATGCGGTTCGCATCCGCGTCGTAGCTTCGGATGCTGGAGTGGAAGCCCAGCTCGCGAGGGAGCCGGGCGGCGTGCCACAGCGAACCGCGCGCGTGCGCGATGTCCACCGCCGTCAGCAGGCTGTCCCGGTGCTGGTCAAGCCATCTCAGCGCGGTGGCCTTGTCCGCGAACGCGGGCACCGCGGGCACCGCGGGCACCGCGGCCATGGCGCCTGTGGCTGCCGTGGGTGCCGTCGAAGCCGGTGCACCAGGGGCCGCGGCGGTCAGGCCGCCATAGCGCGTTCGCCCCGGAAAGAGCACGTCGCAGGCGTGTTCGGCGGTGCGGACGTAGTGGTCGAGGAGTCGGTGCACCGCCTGGTCGGCCTCGGGGGAGCCGGCGCCTTGCGACAGGCGGCGCGCGAAGTGGCGCACCAGGTCATGAAAGGCGTACGTACCCGGCTCCCGGGCCTCCAGCAGGCGGACGTCCACCAGGTTCTCCAGGACGTCCTCGGCCTGCGGTGTCCCGGTGCCCAGCAGCGCGGCGGCCTCGTAGGCGTCGACATACCGGCCCGGACTGTGGCCCAGCAGCCGGAAGGCGGTCCGCTGGTCCTCGGGCATGGCCTGGTACGACAGCGTGAGCGCGCTCGCCACTCCCCGGTCCTGGCTGGACAGTTCCTCAAGGCGCCGCCCATGGTCCCGTAGCCGGTCGACCAGGCGTTGGACACTCCAGCCTGGACGGTTCGAAAGACGCGCCGCGGCGATTCTGACGGCCAGCGGCAGCCCGCCGCACAACCGCAGCAGCTCGGCCGACGCCTCCGGCTCCCGCGCCACGCGCTCGGCCCCCAGGGTCTGCCGCAGGATCTCCCGGCTCTCCAGCTCCGTGAGAACCCCCAAGGAAAGCCATTCCACGCCGTCCAGGTCCGTCAGACGCGGACGGCTGGTGATCAGGGTGAGACTGCCGGGAGACGTGGGGATGAGCGTGCGCACCTGCTCGGAGGCCGAGGCGTTGTCGAGGACGAGGAGCATCCGCCGACCGCGCATATAGGACTGCCACAGGGCATTGCGCCCTGCCGGAATGCCGGGAATCTCCTCACTGGGGATACCGGCAGCCGCCAGCAGGTCGCCCTGGGCGCTGAACGCGCTCAGCGGATGCTGGCCCGGTGTGAAACCACGCAGGTCGATGAAGAGCTGCCCGTCCGGATAGCGTGCGGCCAGCCGGTGCGCCGCACGCAGGGCCAGCGCGGTCTTGCCGCCGCCGCCCATGCCGTCGATACCGAGGACCGTGGTCGTACCCGCCTGGGTGCGGTCGGCCGCCTGCGCGATCCAACTCAGCTCGGAGGTACGGCCGGAGAAGTCCGGCACGTCGTAGGGCAGGGCCCGGGGCGCCGCGGAGGCAACGGGCTCCGCAAGGCGGGCGGACACCCGCTGCGCAGAGCGCAGGGCGGGGTCCTGCTGGAGCACGTGCTCGTGCAGTTCCGACAGCCTGGTGCTGGGGTCGATACCGAGTTCATCGGCGAGCAGGACCCGCAACTGTGCGAACTCCTCAAGGGCAGCCGCCTGTTGCCCGGTCTGGTACAGGGCGAGAATCAGCTGTCCGCGCAGCGTCTCACGCAGCGGGTACTGCACCGTCAAGGAACGCAGCTCACCGATCACGGACGCCGCCTCGCCGGCCTCGATGACCAGCTCGTACAGCCGTTCCGCGGCGGCGAGGCGCTGCTCCTCCAGAGCGGTCGAGACGGCATCGAGGATGGGCCCGCCCGCTCCGGCCAGCACGGGCCCACGCCACAGCTCCAGCGCGGCGCGCAGATGTGCCGCCGCCTGCTTGTGCGCGCGTTCCTCCAGAGCGTCATGGGCCTGGCGCAGCAGCCGCCGGTACAGCGTCAGGTCGAGCTGCTCGGTGTGCAGGGCGGCGCGGTAGCCGGGTCCGTCCGTCAGGATCAGCTCGTGCCCGTGCGGGATCCGCTGCCGCAGATCGGCCACGGCTTTGCGAATCTGATGGGTCGCGCTCCTCGGTGGCGCACCGTCCCAGGCGGCGTCGACCAGACGGGAGACGGGGACGACCCGGCCCGCCTCAAGCAGCAGCATGGCGAGGGTGCGGTTGCGCAGCGCGCCGGCGACGACGACCGGCTCTGCCCCGTCCCAGACCTCCAATGACCCGAGAACGCGAAAGGCGGGTGGCTCGTGCGCCGCTTTCCCGCCTGCTTCGGACGTTGCCCCGTGCACTCAGTACCCCCTGCGGACTGTTGCCTTTCGCCGGGCCCGGTCAGCGGTCACAGGCTCCCTCAGGGACACGTACCGGGACGTCCGTCTCGTGGCACTCACGACGCGGCCGTTCCCTTCTCAATACCGGCTTTCCTTATCGGCCGACCGTAGGGATGCAGGCATATTCGTACGATGTCGCTGAGTAAAGATTCTCAAATCTTCGTCAGCTTTGTTTGCGTTTCGATATTTTCCGGCCAGCCATAAGAAGGCCCGAAGACTGCCGAACGCGCCGAATGCCCCACCTATACGTGACCCTGCCGACTCTGCTGATGGCGGTGGCCTGGAGGCGATGACCAGGACGAATATCGGGCCGGTCGGCTACCGAAAGCCCGCGCCGGCCAGGTTCGCCGGGCCAGGTTTACGCCGTGGGCGGAGCGTGTACGTGCCAAATAATTCGTCCGTGCGCACCCGTCGGGCCGACAGGTGCGCACCGCTCTCACGCTCGCCGCCGGCGCCGCTGTCGTCGTCCTGGCGGTGGCGGTGGCGGTCCTCGACGGTGCGGTCGTGACGCCCGGTAGGTGACTCGTCCCTCACGCGGTCACGGCGGAGCGGGCGAGGAGGTGGCGCCGGGCGCGGGCCGGTTACCCTGCCGGGATGTGCGATGGGGGCAGCGGGGATGACGGCGGGACTGTCGGGCGTGCCGGTGCGGGAACGGGACGTACCGGCCAGGAGAACGAGGACGGGGCCGGCGGCGAGAACGTGGCACGGCCGGAGGCTTCGGCGCCGGCGGGGGACGCCGCAGGTGCCGGGCCGGACGGCTGGTTCGCCCGGGTGAAGCGGCACCGGCTGCTGGCGTGCGGTACCGCCGTGGTGGTGCTGGCCGCCGCGGTCGCCGTGCCGCTGCTCACCGGTGGCGACGGGTCCTGCTGGCAGCCGCCCGCCGCCACGCGGGCCCTCGCCGATGATCCGGCAGCGGCGACGAAGGCCCTCGATCCGGGCGACGATCTCGGCCGGATCTCTGCGGTGGAACGGTTGCTGGTGCACGACCATGTCTGCGGCGACGGGGCCCGTGTGCTGGGCCGGCTGGTGGAATCGGCCACCCGAGCCGCATCTCCCGGCGCGCCGCACACCATGGCACAGGCCCGCAGCGCCTACGCGGTGGCCGCCCTGTTCCGCCGGCTCGATCCGCCCGCCGAACTGGCCCGGGCCATTGCGCGCGTACTCGCCGACTACGAGGTCGACACCGTACGGGACTTCGAGTTGACGCCCGACGAGAGCGCGGGCCCGGCCACCTCGCTCGAAGAACAGGCCACAGTGGAGGCGGACAAGGACCGCGGAGCATGGCTCGGCCGCTTCCTCGTGCCCAACGAGGCACACACGTTCTTCGGATACGACGACCGCTGGACCGGACGATCGGTCTACCTCGAATCACTGGTCGGCGGGCTCGTCGCGGACCCGCAGGCATTCGCGGTCCTCTACGACGCCGACCGTGCCTATTTCGCGCACTATCTGGAACGGCTGACGGGCGAGGGCGACACCTCGGACATGCCGGGCGCAAAAGCCGACGACCCGGTGGACTGGGCCACCCACGACCTGCGGGACATCGCGAGCTGCTTCGGCGAACTCCTGGGCTTTCGCACCAGAATGGCCCAGGACGGCACCATCGGGGACCTCGAAGCCTTCGACGACTCGGTGCGCGCACACACCCGCGGCACTTACCGTCCCGCGGCCCACCAGGTGACCACCCTGTCGCCGATGGGCAGCATCGCCGCCCGACGCGCCAGCGGCCCGCTCAAAGGCGACCTGGCGGACGGCCGCCACCAGCTCTTCACGGTGCTGGACACCTGGGCCGCGCAGCGGCACATACCCGCGCAGCGCCTCAAGACGATCCGGCAGTCGATCGACAACGGGTATGTCAGGGGCCTGTGGTACGGCGTCAGCACCTGAGTCGCATGGGGCGGCGGTGCGGACGGGACGCCGGTGCACCGGTGCCGTCCGCACCTGACCGTCAGTAGGCGAACTCCAGGTCCGAGCAGCCGCGCCGCCGCACCTGGTCCTCGGCGAAGTCCCTGAGCAGACGCCGTTGCAGGGCCGCGGTGACCGGAGTGGGGTAGTCGAGCGTGTGGAGCGCGTAGGTCGCCGCCTCGCCGGCGCAGCGGGCGGTGGCCGTCATCGGGTACGGCTCACCGTTGTACTCGTCGGCGGCCAGACGCGTACTCCAGTCCCCGTACCAGGCACCGAAGCCCAGCCACACACCGTCCCGGTCCTGGTCGTGCCCGGCCCTGGCCGGGGCGGACACATCGCAGCGCTCGACGGGCGCGGCGCTGTTCGCCTCGACGTCGACCTGCCAGCGCCTGCCGTCGGGCAGCCCGGCCCGGGCCAGCCAGGAGCAGCCCGTGCCCTTCGTCCGGTCCGGGGACACCGCCTTCGTGTCGTCCGCGTCGCCGGTATCCGGCAGCACCGCGTCCGGCTGCGGCGCGGTGAGGGGCTTCGCACCGCAGCCCAGGCGGTCGGACGCGGCGTTGGTGAGCGCGATGGCCATCCGGTACGGGGCGGTCGGGGCGTGCTTACGGGCGTCCTCGCCGAAGGCCGCGAGCACCAGCATGCGGCGCGGCCGGCCGTCCGCGTCCTTGCCGAGAGCGGGACAGGGCACCATCAGATTGACGGTGTCGTTGTGGTCGACGAATCCGGGCAGCCCGGCCGGCATGGCGGCCAGCGGGTCGAACCCGCGGTTCTCGGCGAAGTCGCTCATGAACCTCCGGTCCTGGTCGTCCCGCCGGGTGTACGCGTTCATGACGACCAGCCGCTCGTCACCCACGTCCTCGCCGCCGACGGTGACCGAGCACGAGAACCAGCCGAGACCGTCGACCTGGTGCCACTCCTCGTCCTCCAGATGCGCCCCGCCCGGCGTCAGCCGCCCGGCCTCCTCGCCGGGCAGCGCCCCCGGCGCAGGCATGGCGGCGCACCGTCCAGTCATTGATGTACGGCTTCGTAAGTAACCGCTGACGACGATGACCAACGCGGCCCACACCGCCGTCGCCCGCGACACCCGCATCCACCGCGGCATCTCCCGCAGCTCCCAGTCCCGTCCGCGCACTGTCCCGCCCCCGTCGTACCCTCGCCCGTCCCGGCCCGCCCGCCGCCCCGCGGCCATACGCCCGGACCTTACAAGGCCGCTCCCGACAAGGCCGCTCCCGCACTCCTCGGCCCGGCGGACACCTGCCGCGTGAGACCGGTCCGCAGGCCGACGCCGGCAGTGCGCTCCGGGCGCCGTTACGGGTCGGTGCGTCGCTTGCCGTCTCGCAGGAGGGAGACATGGGCCCGGATATCGGCCGCGAGTCTGTCGGCACGCAGGGTCAGCTCGTCGAGGGTCGGCAGTTCCTCGGCGGCTTTCGAGGGGTGCGGGGCCTGCGGCGGCTCTTCGTTCGCGGGCGCATCGGTGTGGGGCTCCGGTGGCACTGACGCGGGTGTGCTCATTGCGGGGGCCTTGGTGATGGCGGGCTGAGCTCGGCGTCGTCGTCCCGCTCGGCCCGGTGCGGTCCTGCGCAGGTCCGATGGCTGTAATTCGTGCAACCCGCCCGACTCGCGCCGTGGTGGATATGGGTGTCGTACGGTTCGCCCGGTGTGATGGGCAGGTCGCAGCGCACACAGAACTTGATCACGGCTGTCGGTTCCCTCGCCGGGTCTCGTCGTACAGGGGGTTGGTGGGTGCCGGGTGGGCGGTGAGCAGGACGGATGTGGTCTCCAGATAGGTGCGGTGACCGGTCATGCCCGCGTGCCGCAGGGCCCATTTGTCGGTCTGCTCCTGGCCGAGAGCCGGCTCGGAATACAGCGCGCAGACCTCACACAACACCTCGCGAACGGTGCCCGAGGCCTGACCGTTCTCATCGCGCTCCGGCCCGAGGGTCCACTCGGAGAACCGGAACACGGTGGGGGATTGGTCGGTCATGCGGGTTGTCCTGTCTGCGCGGGGCGGAGGGTTGCGTAGTGGCCGCACAGAGTCCGCAGCTCATGGGCGAGACTCCGGGCGTGTTCGACGGCGGATACGGGGCCGGAGCCGGGGCCGGCGGTCAGCCGCTCGCGTGCGCTGGCGACGGCGGCCAGCGCGGGGCCGTGCGCCGTGTGTCTGTCGCAAAGTGATCGCGCGAGCGCTTCCGTCTCGGGGACGATGAGGGCGAGATGGCCGCGCAGGAGCAGCAGCATGTCCTGCAAGTCGTCGTAGCGCGGAAAGGCGGTGCCTTGTGCGAGTAGTCGGTGTGCGGTGGTGCGCATCGTCTCGATATCGAAGGGAGGGTTTTCGGGTTGCGATGCCGCTTCCGGGGCGGTGTGTCTAGGCGTTGCACTGGTCACGGGTACGTGCCCTTTCGGCTGTCCGGCTCGTTGACGTGGTGTGCCCATCACTGCCTGTCTCGAATGAGTTCATTCGAGGGGCGGCCATTCCCTTTCCGGTTTCTGTCCCTCACAGTGATGTGACGTCCAGTCAACGCGCAGGCACGCAGTGTGGGGAGCTGCCAGACCGTCTGCCAGTTGTAGGCCAGCTGTGAACCAGCACCGACGATCGGCCGGATATGACCATCGGGGAGCGCATCCGCGCGGCACGCGCAGCCAGATACCCCAGATGCAGCCAGGCGAGGCTCGCTGACGAACTCTCCGTGGCGCGTTGGGGGAAGACAGGGTTTCTCGATCGACAGCAGGTCTACCGGTGGGAGACGGGACGCCGGGTGCCCGTCGAGTGGCTGCCGTTCATCGAACAGGTACTCCACCTCGATCTGTCCGGAGACAATGGGGCTCAGCTCGCCGATACCGTGACCTCAGTGATGCTCTTGGGGGGCAGCGACGTGGACCGACGGCAGTTCCTCGCGGCATCCGCTGCCGTCGGCCTGGCCGCGCTCGATCTCCCCGACGCCGAGGCCGTCACGCGCCGCGCAAACCGGCCGGGACCCGTCACGGTCGGGAGGGGCGAGGTCGCCGCGGTCCGCACCATGACCACCACCCTCGGCGACGCCGCCTGCGAACTCGGCGGCGGCCACGCCCGGCACCTGGCGGTGCGCTACTTGACGGTCGACGTCAGACGATGGCTGGACGGCCGTTACACGGACAGCGTTGGATGTGAACTGTTCGCCGCCACCAGTGAGCTGGTGCACCTGATCGGATGGATGGCGCGGGACGAGGGCAACCAGGGGCTGAGCCAGCGGTACCACCTGCACAGCTACCGTCTCGCCGCTGAGGCCGGTGCGAACGAACTCGCCGCCACCGCCCTGCGCGGACTCGCCGACCAGGCACTCGACCTCGGTCATGTGGCGACGGCCGTACGGCTCGCGGAGGCGTGCGAACAGCGTGGCCGGAAGCTGACGAACCCGAAGGCGCTCGCGTACTACCGCAACACCTTCGCCCGGGCGGCAGCGGCCGACGGCGACCGGATCACCGCCGCGAAGATGCTCACCGCCGCGCAGACCGCGATCGAACGTGCCCCTGCGCAACCGGGACAGTCCTGGGCGAGCCACTACAGCCATGGCCGCTGGGCCCATGAGTCGGGCATGATCCACGCCGCGACGGGGGACTTCCCCGCGGCCGAGGAGCACCTCCATCTGGCACTCGACATTCACGGCCTCGACCGCAGACGCACCAGGGCGATCGTGCTCGCCGACCTCGGCGATGTCCAGCTCAAGCGCGGCAACACCGCCCAGGCCCTCACCACCTGGAACGAGTTCCTCGACTGCGCAAACGGCGTGCAGTCCGTCCGGATCAACGACGGCCTGACCACTATCGCCGCCCGGCTACCGGGCATCTCCGACAGCCCGGCCGTCCAGGAACTGGGCGAGCGAATCGCCGCCCGCAGGTGAGATTCGCCAGCATCCGGCAAGGCCGTGCCTGTGGGGGCGCCAGTGCCGCATCAAGCAACGTTCGCCCTGGTGACGACCCAAGAGAAAACGGCTGTGCTGATGGGCAGTGCAATAAGGCCGCCTGCGAACAAATCGAGGTCGTGATCAGCCAGCGGCGAAGGGGCGAACTCGTGCGTCAGCAAAGTCGCCGCGACCAACGGAAGCAGTGCGGCAATGAGAGCAACGTGCCGACGCGGCGGCCGGGAACGGTACAGCTGGGTCATAGGTTCCAACGCGTACCCGACGACCGCCATGACGCCGAAGTTTTCAACGTATGTCAGCCCCCCTAACGGCCATGCAACCAGGGCGATGACTCCTAACCACGCCAGGCCGAAGAGTTCCGCCAGGAGGGTGCCGATGAACAGGTCCCACGGCTGGCGCCGGACCGAGCCATTCTCTTCATTCTTCCGACTTTTCACCCTTTCAGAGTAGTTTGCCAACAGGGCGAACGTTGCTTGATGCGGCACCAGTTCCCCTGGTGCATCGCGCCCGCACGGAGGTTGCCGGGCGTCCACAGCACCGTAACCAGGCAAGTTCGCTGGTGTGGAGCGCCATGCTCTGGTGTGCGCCGCACGGGCGTGAAAGGCGCGGGCGTGGCGGTGCCTCAGCCGGTCGTCGGCCGGTACGTGTAGACGGTGGTGGCCACCTCGCACACCCCGGGCGGAACGATCTCCACCCGCAGCGTCTGCGTGGCGTTGTCGTAGTCGATGCCCTCGGTCTCGTAGGTACCGCCGCACACGCTGGTGCGGGGCACCTGGAAGAGGGTGCTGACGGTGCCGGTGACGGGTGTGCCGTCGAGCGCGTGCGGCAGGTCGACTTGGAGGACGTCCTTGGCGTCGTCGTCGGAGGCGCACACCAGCCGGGTGGCGGAGACGAAGTCGCAGCCCTGGATGTCGTCGACGTTTCGGTCCAGGGTGATCTGGCCGGCCTGGGCGAGGGCGCCGCCGGTTCGCGGTGTGGCGGGGTTGGTCAGGGGTGCGGGGAAGACCTGGAGGCGGTTCATGGTGCCCCACTCGCCTGCCACGAGCCACTGGTCGTCAGGGGAGACGGTGGCGAACGAGTTGTTGAGGAGTTCACCGCCGTCCAGTGAGTGCGTGTAGTCGTAGGCACTCCCGGAAGGCGTGATGACCTCGAACATCTTGGACGTGGCGTCGTCGCCGCCCTGGTAGGCGTCGAAGACGTAGCCGTCGGCGATGTCCGGGTCGCCGACGTGGTTCCAGCCCTGGATGCGCAGGCCGAGCGGTATGGAGCCGAGGCCGCGGGTCAGCAGCGAGCCGTCAGCCCGGGTGGCGATGCCCTCGCCGCCGGTCAGCGAACTGACCGTGCTGCTGCCGGTCTGCTGCCAGCCGCCCGGGGAGTCGGCCAGTGCGCCGGTGGTGCCGAGCGCGGTGACAGCCGCGGTGGCCGCCAGCACGGCGAGGGCGCGGCGACGGAACGCTTTCGTGGTCAACGGGGCCTCCGGAAAGCCGAATTCGATGCAGCGGGAACCTACCTTGGTACAGATCAGGAGGACCCTAGCGGTACAACGTCGTCACCATGACGGCCACTTCGGCCAACAGCACCTGAATTTCCGCCGGCCGCCGCTGCCCGGCCCTGCTGCCCCGCGGCCCGTCCTAGAAGACCGTGACCCCGTACGCGTTCAGCGGTTCGACCACCGGCTGGTAAAAGGTCTCGCCGCCCGAGGTGCAGTCGCCCGAGCCACCCGAGGTGATGCCGATGGCGGTGTGGCCGGAGTAGAGCGGGCCGCCGCTGTCGCCGGGTTCGGAGCAGACGTTGGTGTCGATGAGGTTGTCGACGATGCCGCCGTCGCCGTAGTCAACGGTGAGGTTTACCCCGAGCACGCTGCCGCATTGCACTCCGGTGGTGCGGCCCGCGGCGCACACCTGCTGGCCGACGGTGGGCTGCCGGGCGTCGACGATATCGACGAGGGTGCCGTCGGGCCCGCGCACGCCGCCCTCCGCCAGGCTGGGGTCGGTGTACTCGATCAGGCCGTAGTCGTTGCCCGGGAAGCTGCTGCCCACCACGGGGCCGATGGACCAGGCGCCGGTCTGTGCCGTGCAGTGGCCCGCGGTGAGGGCGTACTTGGTGCCGCCGGCGTCCTGGACGTTGAAGCCCACCGTGCAGACTTCGCCGTTCGGACCCTGGATGAGGTCGCCGCCCGCGATCCGCTCGGCGAACCTGCCGAGCGTGCGGCGGAGCTCCAGGGGCGCGCCCGCATGCCGTGCCGCCGCCTCGATCCGGGCGATTCCCGCGGCGTCGACCGTGCGGTCCGCGGTCACCACCAGCGTGCCGGCCGCGGGGTCGGTTCGCCAGGCGGTGCCCGCGATGTCCGCCGCACGCACCGCCGAGGCAGCCGACACGAGCCGTGCGGAGGCGGCCGGTGCCTGGTCCGAGTCCTGCGCGATGGCGTGCGGTGCGGTGGCCAGGGCCGTGGCCAGCAGGCCGGTGACGGCGATGGCGAGGCGTAAGAGCGGAGCGGGGCTGAAGTTCACATCGTCCTCCGGTGATTCGGGGCGCGGGGCCGGCGAGGGGTCATGCACGGTCTTACTCGGTGCATGGTCACCGCTGTCCTGCGGACCGGCAAGACGGCGAACGGGACACGCCGGCACACCGTGTACCGCTTTCTGGCCGGTGGCCTTTGACCTCCGTCGGCCTCCATCTGTCGGTGCCGGTCTCCGTCTGTCTCTGCCGGTCCTCGTCCGCCCGTGCCGGAATCACCGGAATCGGACGGGCAGGTGTTCGGGGCCGTGCATGAGAAGGCCGCCACGCCAGACCAGTGCGGCCGGGTGGATGTCGAGGCTGAGGTCGGGGCAGCGGTCGAGCAGGGTGTTGATGGCAATGCGTCCTTCGATACGGGCGAGCGGCGCGCCGAGGCAGTTGTGAATACCGTGGCCGAAGGCCAGATGGCCGCGTGCCTCGCGGTGAATGTCGAAGGTCTCCGGTTCCGGAAAACGCGCGGGATCGCGATTGGCGTCAGCGAGTGCGACCAGCACGAGTTCACCGCCGCCTGGAATGACGGTGGCACCGATGCGGTAAGGCTCGGTGGTGAAACGGTAGGTCGGGATCTCGACGGGTCCTTCGTAGCGGAGCATTTCCTCGACGGCCTGGTCGATGAGGTGCGGGTGGGCGCGGAGTTCGGCCAGTTGGTCCGGGTGCAGCAGCAGCGCGAGAACTCCGTTGGAAATGAGGTTCACGGTGCTCTCGTGGCCCGCCACCAGCAGCAGCCAGATCATGCCGCGCAGCTCTTCCGTGTCCAACCGGTCGCCGTCGTCGCCGGCCCGCGGGGCGCCGTCCTCCGCGGTGCCGTGGATCAGGGCGCTGAGCAGGTTATTCTCCGGTTGCCTGCGCTTTTGTGCGATGAGCCGGTCGATGTAGTCGGTGGCCGTGCCGGTCGCGTCGTCCTGGAGCGCGGCCCGGCTCGACCACTGCCTGATCACCTCCGAGTCGGACACGGGCACTCCGAGCAGTTCGCAGATCACCGAGATCGGCAGCGGAAAGGCGAAGTCGCGTACGAGATCAGCGTGGTCGTCCGGGCGGGCGAAAAGGGCGTCGAGCAATGTGTCGGTGAGGCGCTGCACGCGGGGCGCGAGGGCCGTCATACGACGTGGTGTGAAAGCCCGGCCGACTATTTTCCGCAGGCGGGTGTGGAGCGGCGGGTCCGAATGGAGCATGTGCCGCCCGGATGAGATCGAGTGCAGACCGAGCGTGTCCGACGCATGGGACCATTCCTTGGACAGTCGCGGATCGGCCAGCGCGGTCCTGCCTTCCTCGTGGCCGAGGATGAGCCAGGCCTCGGTGCCACCGGGAATGCGTACCCGGTGGACCGGGCCCGCTTTCCGTAACGCGGCGTACACCGGATAGGGGTCCCGGTTGAATTCGGGGCCCAGTACGGTTAAATCGGTCAGCGTATCGTCGGCCATATCTTCGCCTCGCCTCTCCTGTTCATCGTCTTCTTCGTCGGACTTCAGTGAATTTCAGTGAATTTCAGTGAGTTCGAGTCTCAGCCGGCGTCGCGCTCGGGCGTCGAAGGCTCGTCCACGGGCTCCTCGTCCACGGGCTCCTCATCCATGGGTTTGCCTTCCGCGGGAGGCTCGCCTGCCGGGCCTTCGACCGCGGAGGCGGGACCGGCGTCCGCCGCCAGAGGTGCCTCCCGCATGTGCTGGTACGTCCACAGGTCGCGGAACAGGCCGGCTTCGGCGACCAGTTCGAAAAAGCCGCCCTGCTGGACGATGCGGCCCTTGTCCAGGACGAAGATGCGGTCGGCGATGGCCACGTTGGTGAGCCGGTGCGTGATCAGGACGACCGCGCGGGTCGCGGCCAGACGGCGCAGACCAGCGAAGATGCGGTGTTCGCCGAGCGGGTCGAGCGCGGCGGTCGGCTCGTCCAGGACCAGTAGGCCCGCGGGGCGGTGGAAGGCGCGGGTGAGTGCGATGCGCTGCCACTGGCCTCCGGAGAGCTCCTGTCCGCCGAGCCAGTCGCGGGCCAGCATGGTGTCGAGCCCCGAACGCAGCTCGTCGACCACCTCGTCAGCGCCGGACGCGGCACACGCGGCATGGATGTCGGCGTCGCCGCCCGCGGTGGGCTGGCCCAGGGTGATGTTCTCGCGGGCGCTGAGCGGCCAGCGGGCGTAGTCCTGTGGGACCAGGGCGACTTGGGACCACATGGCGTGCGGATCGAGGTCGTCGGTGGGCACGCCGTCCCAGGCGACCGTGCCGGTGGTCGGCAGACAGAGGCCGCTGAGGAGTTTGGCCAGAGTGGTCTTGCCGCTGCCGTTGTAGCCGACCAGCGCGATGACCTCGCCGCGCCGCAGGGTCAGACTGACACCCCGTAGGGCGTCCGTCGCCGTCTCGTCGTAACGGAAAACGAGGTTGTCCACGGTGATCTGCTGGGGCGTCACGGGGACGACGGTGCCGCGGCGCATGCGGTAGCCACCGGCTTCTTCGAGGAACGCGGACCAGTCGTCCATGTACAGACCGGCGCGCATGATGCGGGCACCGCCGTTGATCAGGCCGCGCAGCGCCGAGCCGACCGTCTGGAGGGCGAAGACGGCCGCGCCCGCATGGCCGACCGTCATACGGCCGCTGGCCAGCAGCCACACCACCGCCGCCCACACGGCCGCCGAGGCGACTCCGCCGCAGACCGCGCCGAGCAGGGACATCCGCGCTCCGGCGTCGGCGGCCCGGCGGTCGGAGCGGTTGATGCGGTCGGTGACGCGCCCGTAGCGGTCGACGAGGAAGTCGGACATGGTTCCGGCGCGGATTTGGTCGGCCGCGTACCGGTCGCTCACATTCCAACGCAGGATCGACAGCATCCGGTAGTCACCGCTGGATCGCAGCCGTGCCAGGTAGCGCACCCGGGCGGCGGCGATCTGTGCCACCGCCTGCGGGAAACTGGCCAGTGCCAGCAGCGGCAGGAGCGCCGGATGCAGCGCCGTCAGCACACCCGCCCCGGCGATGAGGGAGGCGAGTGAGGCGATCAGGTCCTGTCCGTCGCTCACCAGTTCCTGGGCGACCTGCGCACCGCGATCGGCGGCTTCCTTGCGGTGGTTGAAACCGGGAGCGTCGTAGGCGGCCAGTTCGACCTGGGTGACGGCGTGCAACAGCCTGCGCTCGGCCTCCCGCGACATCTGCGGCCCGAGGCGTGACGACAGCCATGCCACGGTGATGCCGAGCAGGGCCCGCACCGCCGCCGCGCCGGCCAGCATCACCAGCGAGGGCCATGCGGCCAGCAGCCGCCCGTAGATGTCACCGCCCGCCAGCAGCGCCGCGATGGTGCCGCTGACCGCCAGCAGCCCCAGCGCCTGCATCGCCCCGGAAGCGGCCTGGCACACCAGCAGCCCCACGGCGGCCCAACGGTCGATGCTCCAGGCCAGCGCCACCGAACGGCGCACCAGCTCGGGTAACCGCCGCGCCATGTCCACCAGCCGGATCTGCCGCGCGGCCCGCTCGCGGCTTCCGGTCTGGTCGACGAATTGCAGCTCTTCCGGGTCAGCGGTGGGGGCGGTGTCCGCGGTGGTCTCGGCGGTGGTGGCGGTGGTGTCCGTCATCGTCGTGGTGGTGGTCGCGGTGGTGGGTCTGTCGGGGGCGGGGGGCTGCTGCGGTGCAGCGCGGCGGGCGCGGCGGCGTGCTGGGTTCAACGGTGCTCCTGCTCTGGGGCTGCTGCGGCAACGGGGACGGAGGGTGCCCTCGGCACGGACGAGAACCGAGAGGCCGGAAGGGATGGAAGGGACGGAGGGGACGGAGGGGACGGAGGGGACACCGGATCGCGAGGACGGGCGGCGTGCGTGGAATTCGAACGGCGTAGAGGTCATCCGGGGAATCGGGCGTGAGAGAGCACGATTCCCGAGAGCGTGGGCGAGGGGTACATATGCTCTAGAAAACGGCCCGATCGGCTCGCTGTAACGGGTGGCCCAGAGGCAGATGATGAATAGATGTTCGAATTCCGTCCCGCGACCGTGTATGACCAGGTCGCCCCGCAGGGCGGTACTCGAACGGCGCGGATCACCCGTTCAAGGGATTGCGGCAAGAGCTCGCGGCAAGGAATCGCGGAGCGGGCCGTGCCGTGCCGCGCATGACTCCGCCGGCGGTGGCCCGCGGCCGCACATGAGTGCGCCGACGGTCGCCGTCCCGCCTCATCCGTGCGAGGTGGCGTGCCGTCGGCGGTTCTGTGCGGTGGTGGCCGGGGGCTGGGGTGCGGTATTCGTCGGGCTAGTGGCCGCGTAGGTGGGGGCGGTGGAAGGCCATCATGGGGCGGCGCTTCTCGTAGGACGTGCTGCCGGTGTGCCCCCCATGGCTTGGTTCCTGGGGGATGCGCTCCTCGTGGCCGGTCTCCCGCAGGCGGTTCGCCATGATGTCGCGCTCCGCGGAGAGCTGTCGTGACGCGTGGCGCGCGGCGTGCCGCTGCTTGCCCCGGTGGCGGGCGAGTATGCCGCCGCCCAGCATGGCCCACAGTCCCACACCGAAGATCAGTGCCAGTCCGAGGCCGCTCGCGAAGACCCCGAGGGTACTCATCGTGAAGGGATGGTTCCCGAACAGGTTCACGGTGTACTCCGGGCCGCCGGAGGTGTTGTATGCGATCAGGAGCCCGACGAAGGCGGCGGTCGCCCCCATGATCAGGAGCCCCAGCAAGAGCAAGAGCAGTGGCATGTCCTCACCTCATCCTCTGGTCTACGAGGGACGGGTTACCCGCGACATGCGGAGTGAATCATCCCTGAAGCGGCAAATGTCCGCTACCTGTCTTGCGCGGGAATGGGCTGATCCGATGGCCTTCCTGCGGCCGTGGCGGGCCGGCGGCCGGCGCCCTGTTCGCAGGTCAGCCGCACCGCTCCGGTGACCGGAACAACAGCCACCGCCATGGTGATGAGTCTGCAAATAATTTTCCGTCCTCTTGTGGAAGTAGGGAAGTTTCCTTCACCGTGGACGCCGCGCCCTGGCGCGCGTCCCCCGTACCGGCTTCCGCTGGGCGAACCGGCAGTTCGTAGAGGAGAGAAGAATGAGCACTGCGAAACGGCCCATCAGTAGGCGCGGCGCTCTGCTCGCCGGTACCGCGGCTGTGGCCGGCGGTCTCGGTATGGCCGGGAGTGCCGACGCGGCCCTGCGCTGGCCGCTCGGAGCACGGCTTCCTCTCAGCCTGACCCCGCTCCAGCAGGCGGGACAGCGCGTCATCTACTCCTACCCGGGCCTGACTCCGCCCAGCAGCCTGCTCAACGCGATCAGCGCGGGCCAGGCGGCCGGCGTGATCTTCTTCGGCGAGAACATCAGCAGCATCACCCAGATCGCCGGCGTGATCGATGACCTGCACGATGCGAACCTGCAGAGCCCGGTCAAAGCACCGCTGCTGCTGATGACCGATCAGGAAGGCGGCCTGATACGCCGGCTGCCGGGTGAGCCCGTGCTCTCCGCGAAGGACGTCGGCCAGTCGAGCGACCCGGAGGGAGCGGCCGAGGACACCGGCACCGGCGCCGGTCACAACCTGATCGGCGTCGGAATGAACGTCAACCTCGCGCCGGTGCTCGACGTGTACCGCAAAGCCGGTGACTTCGAGGACCAGTACGAGCGCTCGTACAGCACCGACCCCAGCGTCGTCAGCACCCTGGGCGCCGACTTCATCGCCGCCCAGCAGGTCACCGGAGTGGCCGCCACCGCCAAGCACTTCCCCGGTCTAGGCTCCGCGTCGGCGAGCCAGAACACCGACACGACCTCGGTCACCCTCACCGCGTCCCTGTCCACGCTGCGGAGCGTGGATGAACTCCCGTACAGCGCGGCGATCTCCTCCGGGGTCAAGCTGGTCATGCTCTCCTGGGCGGTCTACCCGGCCCTGGACGCCAGTCTGCCGGCCGGTTTCTCGTCGACGATCGTGGGCGAACTGCGCAACCGCCTCGGGTTCACCGGTGTGACGATCACCGACGCCCTGGAGGCCGGTGCGCTCAGCGCTTACGGCAGCACGGCGACGCGTGCGGTCAAGGCCGCGGCGGCGGGGATGGACCTCGTGCTGTGCTCGGCGCGCGACGCCAGCCAGGGGCCGGCCGCGGTCACCGCGCTGTCCAACGCGCTGCAGGACGGCACCCTCGGCGCGACGGCCTTCAACGCCGCCGTCGCACGCGTCACCTCCCTGCGCACCAGCCTCGCCTGACGGCTCAACAGCTCCTCAGGCTCACGCCCCCCCCACCACCCCACCGACCCACCCTGGTCCCCCTGTCTTCCTCACTCCCGCCGCCCACGGCCTCGTGCCGTGGGCGACGGCCGGGGGGAACAGGGTGTGGTGCCGACGGGGCGGCGACGCCGTCGCCGCCCTGCGGCTCAGGCGGCGAAGTGCGCCTTGGCACTTCGCACCCACTTCTCACTGATGAAGGTTCCTATGCGGATTCCTACGTATATCGCGGCGGCGGCCCTGACGGCCGCCCTCGCACTCCCGGCGAGCGCCACCGCCGGTACTGCCGACGGCTCCAGACCGGGCACCGGTACGGCCACCGCGGCACACCACGGCGCCCGGTTCGACCAGCCCTACGGCGGCTTCGCCCCGGCGAGCACCACGCTCCATCCGTCCACTCCCGGAGCGGCCGGCCTCGACCCCGCGCCGATCGACACGTTCGAGCACTCGATCGCCACCTGGGAGGATCCGGCGAGCGGGGCGAACTACCTGTTCCCCGGCGCCACTTACCTGATGGCGCACGACGGTGCGGTGGTGGAGCGCGGCGCCGCCGGCTACGCCGTGAAGTACGCGGACGCCACCACTGAGCTGCCGAAGGACCAGCAGGTCCCGGCGCGCACCGACACCATCTACGACATGGCGTCGCTGTCCAAGCTCTTCACCTCGCTGGTGGCCGTGCAGCAGCTCGAAGCGGGCCATATCGACCTCGACACACCGGTCGCGCACTACCTGCCTGACTTCGCGGTCAACGGCAAGGGCGAGATCACCATCAAGCAACTGCTCACCCACACCTCGGGCTTCGACGCCGACCCGGTGCCGTCCCTGTGGGCGGGCTACCCGGACGTCCCGTCCCGTGAGCAGGCCATCCTCGACACCAAGCCGATCAACCCGCCCGGCACCACATACCTGTACTCCGACCTGAACATGCTCACCATGCAGCTGGTGTTGCAGAAGGTGACCGGCAAACCGCTGGACACCCTCGTCAAGGAGAGCATCACCGAGCCCCTGCACCTGACCGACACCGGCTACAACCCGCCCGCCTCGAAGCTGGGCCGGATCGCCGCCACCGAGTTCGAGGCGAGCCCGCCGCGCGGCATGGTGCACGGCTCGGTGCACGACGAGAACTCCTGGGCCCTGAACGGTGTCGCGGGCCACGCCGGAGTCTTCTCGACCGTCGACGACCTCGCCGTACTGGCCCAGATGATCCTCAACGGCGGTGTGTACCACGGCCACCGGATCCTCAGCGAGCACGGCGTGTCGCTGATGGAGCAGAACTTCAACCAGGCCTTCCCCGATGACTCGCACGGCCTCGGCTTCGAGCTGGACCAGATCTGGTACATGGGCGGCCTGTCCGGGCCGCAGACGCTCGGTCACACCGGCTACACCGGCACCTCGATGGTGATCGACCCGGCCTCCCGGTCGTTCGCGATCCTGCTGACCAACCGCGTCCACCCGACCCGCAACACTCCGTCCACCAACCCGGCACGGCGGGAGATCGCGCAGGCCCTCGCCAAGGCGATCCCGCTCGGCGCACCGGGCGACGGTCCGTCCTGGTACGCGGGCCAGGGCGGCGCCACCACCAGCACCCTCACCACGGGCCCACTGGCCGCTTCGGGCCCCGTCGCCGTGGACTTCAGCACCTTCGTCAACACCGAGCCCACCGACTACGTGTCCCTGGAGGCCTCCGCCGACGGCGGCAGCACCTGGAACGCGCTGCCGATGAAGGTGACCGGCACCGGTGCGCCGTCCGGCGAGGTGGCCGCCCTGTCCGGGCAGGCGGTGCGCGCCTGGTGGCGCGTGCACGCCGAGCTGCCGCAGGCCTCGGACGGTCTGCTGCTGCGCTGGCGCTACACCACCGACGCGGTCTACGAGGGCCGCGGCGTGAACCTCACCGGACTCAAGGTCAGTGACGGCTCCGGAGTGCTGCTGGACAGCAGCCGTCCGGACACCGCCCTCACCGCGGCCGGCTGGCAGCGGCTGCCCGGCGGCGGGCACTGATTCCAGCGCACCGCAAGAGGCGCGAGGACAGGGGCGCCCGACCTCGATGAGGCGGTCGGGTCGCCACTGTCCCGAGAGACGGTCTCCGCCGCGTCCGGCCACCGGCCGGCGGGAACCGTCTGTGCGGTGCTCAAGCGGCCCGTACGCGGTCGGCCGGGGTGCTGGTATGACGTACAGGGGGTGTCTGTACGTCACCTGAATGACATACCAGCAGCGGCGGACTGCCCGGATACGTGAATAGGGGTCCCTACGAGGTGGGGTCGGGCCCGAGTTCCGTCAGGTCGAAGAGTGCGGCGATGGCCGCGTAACCGTCGGCGGTGAGGTTGACATGGTCGCCGGTGTCGGCGGCAGGGGGTGATTCAGCGTTGCTGAGTTGCAGCTGAGGCGGGTCAGTGGTGCTGGCCGGGTCGAATACGGAGACGGCGGCTTCCGCGTCGACGTAGCTGACGGTGGGGGCGGTGGAGATGCCCTGGTCGGTGATCCAGGTGTTCGCCTCGGTTCGGTTGGCGTCGGCGTCCGAAGTACAAGCGGCATAGCGGTCGCATGGGGTGAGTGTGGTGAAGATGACCTTGATGCCCCACGCCCTGAGCTGGTTGCGTAGCACCTCGTAGGCCTCTTCGAGACTGGTGTCGTCGCTGCCTGCCACGATGTCCTGCAGCCCTTCGTCGACGATCACTGTGGTGATGCCGGGGAGGTCAAGGACGTCGCGGTCCAGGCGGGTAAGCACAGCCGGACCGCCCTGGACCTGGTCAGCGGTGAGGCGGTTGGTCTCGATTCCGGAGGCGACGACGCCGTAGTCGGGAACACCCTCGGCGTTGCTCTGGAGCGCGGTGGCGAGGTCGTCGGAGATGTGGTCCACCGTGGGGACCGAGGTGTCGGCGGCGAACGGGTTGACGAGGTTGTCGCCGAGTACCGCGATGGTCGACTGGCCGGTGTCGGTGGTGGTGTCGATGCCGGTGAGGATGTCGGTGAACGAGCCCCGGTACACGCCGGTGCCGCTGAAGGCGGTGGTGCCGGTGTCGGTGGTGTGGTCGCCGGATCCGACGGCGCTGACGTACTGGGTGGCGGCATCGGCCCAGCTGTGCTGGACGAGATAGGGCACGTCGTTGACCAGGTGGATGCTGATCATGATGGGTTTGCCCGGTGTCGCGGTGTAGCTGGTCGGATCGCTGTAGACCTCGCCCCCGGCGGGGATCGTGACCGTTTTGCTGCCCGAGTTGAACGTGAGATCAGCGGGTGTGGCGGTGGGGGCGGCTCCGGAGGATTGGGTGGCGAGGGTGGTGTGGTCGATGGTCAGTGGGGTGCGCCCCAGCGCGTTCGATAGGCGGATGCGGACGCTGGAGCCGGCGACGCTCGGAGCGGCGACGACACGGAAGGTCTGGTCCTTGAAGTCCGTCCCCTCGAAATTGAACGCGCCCTCGTTGGGGGAGCTCCACGCACCGGTCCACTTGGCTCCGCTCGGTGCTGTGGTGGTGTCGCGGACGGCCATGCCGAAGATGTGCAGTCCGGGGACGTACTGGCGGGCGGCGTCGGTCAGGTCCGGCAGGGTGACGGAATCGAGGGTGCACGCCGGCCTTGAGGGGCACGGCGAAGGCGTAGATGTTGGTGCTGCGGGTCTCCTGGGTGCCGATGCTGGTGTTGCGGTGGGGCAGGGTGACGGCGGCCAGGGCGTTGGAGCCGTACACCCAGTCGGGGACGGTCAGATGGTAGGTGTGCGGATCACTGCCGTCGCTGTAGGTGAGGGAGCCGGTAGGGGCCACCGGCGTGACAGTCCTCGTACGTGTCCGTTGCCGAGGGTGCACTGGGTGCCGCTGACCTTGGTGTCGTCAGGGATGGCGGGGCTGGAGTAGTCGTCGCCGGCGCGCTCGGAGCTGACGAAGCCGTACGTAGAGAAGCCGAGGAAGACCAGGGCCTGGCCGCTGGCGCCGTTCATCTGGATGGTCTGGTTGGCGGCCATGACGTTGTCGCCTGAGGCGGAGCCGAAGGTGGGCAGCGTGAAGGTCGCGCCGTCCACGGTGATCTTGCCACCGGGCTGCCAGCCGGCGGCCTTGAGGTCCTGCAAGGACATGGTGGCGCCGTACTCCGTCGGCATCGGCGGCGGCCGGGGTCGCTGTCGTCGGTGACGGCGGTGTTGTTGAAGGCGGCCTGCAGGTTGGCGTAGGTCTTGCCGGTGTGGCCGACTGCGGCGAGCTGGTATTGCTGCTGGGTAGGAGGCGTTGCCGGCCGAGTCGACGGCGTACACGTACAGGGTGTGCGTTCCGGGAGCGGTGGGGGTGAGGTGATCGTCGCGGTGTTGTCCGGCAGGCCGTCGCGACCTCGGAGCCCGGGGTGTTGGACGTGGGCGGGGCTGGTGTCCAGGCCGTAGAGGAACTTGGCGGCGTTGTTGCCGTTGGTGCCCGGTCACGTGAGGGTGAACTTCCCCGCGGTGCCGGCCGGGTGATGCCCGGGGCGTCCTCGGGGTAGAGGCCGTCGGCGGTCTTGACGGTGGGCTGGGTCCGGGGCGGTGAGGTCGACGGTGAAGTGGCAGACGGACGAGGCGGCGGCTGGTGTCCTCGCCGTCGCTGGAGGTGACCTTCCAGCCGATCACATCTGCCGCTCTTGAGCCCGCTCATGAACGTCGAGGACAGCGCTTCGGGGCGTTCTGGCCGCTGGCGACCGTGGCGCTGGTGGTCGTGGTGGACGTGCCGCCGTCGACCCAGTACGTGTAGGTGGCGGCCACGGCGTCCTTGTCGGCGTCGCTGACGGTGGCGTTCAGCGTGGGCGGTGTGGTGGCCAGTGTCTTGCCGACGACCGGGTACGGGGTGGCGGTGCCGCAGCCGAGCGGAGTGGACCGACTTTGGCGGCCAGGCTGCCGGGCTTGCTGGGCACGTGGTTGTACTCGATGGACATCGACGGGTTGTTGGCGAAGCGCTTGAAGTAGTTGCCGTCACCGCTGCCGTCGTGGCTGTTGACGAGGGCGAAGGTCCAGCTGAGCTTCCAGTGGCGGCGGCGCCCTTGGCGATCGTGGAGGTCACCGAGAAGCCGCCGGAGGGCTCGCTGCTGCAGGCGGGGCCGAAGCTTTTGGTGGCCGAGCTTGCTGGTCAGCGACGGCTTGCTGTTCCAGGTGGTGGAGGAGTTGATGGCGCCGGACAGGTAGAGCTAGACGTCGGAGGAGAGGCTGCAGCTGGCCGAGTAGTCCTCCTTGGACGTCGACCGTGGCGGACACGATGTGGGCGCCCCAGACGCTGGAGGGGATAGCCGAGTTGGAAGTAGGAGCGCTCGATGCCGATGCAGCCGGACCAACTGTTGTACCCGACGCCGGGGTCGACGTACGTGGGTCGGAGTCGTAGTTCTTCGCGGACGGGCAGCCCTGCTGGGTCTCGACGTAGTGCTGCTTGCTGCCGGTGGCGTAGTGCGGGTTCCAGGCGGGGTCGATGAAGACCGGGTAGTGGGTGGTGGCGCCGGTCAGCAGGTCGTGGTCCGGTGTCAGAGACAGCGTGGAGCCGCTGACGTCGTCACCGACACGGGCGACCTGCGCGCCTGCTCCCGGGCCTTGGGTGTCCGAGTCGGTGGCCGCGGCAGGCGTTCGCGCGGCTGGTGGTGCTGGTGGAGGAGTCCCACATCAGCGGCTGCGGCGCGCTGAACAGCACCTGGCCCGTCGGTGTGGCCGCCTGGACATTGTCGTTGCCGTCGTCGGAGACCGTCATCCCTGTGGCGTGGGTGGTCAGCTTCAGGGTGGCCAGTGCGGGGTTGGTGGCCGCGTCCGCAGTCTTGACGACGATGATCTCGGAGAAACCGCCGAGGGTGTTGGCGGTGACCTGAAGGTCGACGTCTTTGAGTACGTCGGGGTAGGTGATGGTGGCGCCGGAGACGGTCGGCTCGGGCAGCTCGTCCGGCCAGGAGAAGGAGAGTTCGGCCTTGCCGCTGGTCATGGAGGCCAGGGGGTGGTGGTGCCGCCGCCGGAGAAGGTCAGCGGCTCGGCCGGTGCCTTCGGGCTGTAGGTGCCGTCGGCGTTCTGCTGGAGGGTGGCGTCGACGGGAACCCAGGAAGAGTCCTTGCGCACCCGTTGGGGCAGCAGGCTGGTGGTCCAGGTGACGGTGCCCGACGGGTTTGCCTGGGCCGTGGCGGTCTCGGTCGTCAGCGCATCCACCTGCACCGGATTGCCCGAGGCGGCGGCACTGCTCTGGGCTACGGCGAGGGCGTCCTCCTGGTCCTTCGTGAGACCTGAGTCATCGGCCGGGAGCGTAGTGCCCAGGGGCCCGTCCGGGTCGGTCTCGGGCAGGGGCGGTGCGGGCGTGGAGGCCGGGGACGTTCCACCGCTGGCGGCCGTGGCGGCCGTCGCGGACTGTGCAGTCGCCAGGCCCACGGCGGACGGCGGCAGCAGGAGCGTCAGGGCGAGGGCGGCGGACCTCAACCGCAGACGTAAGCGCCGTTCTCTGCCTATTCCGTGACGGCGACGGAAGTGAAAACTTTCGAGCATGTGATTCCCCCACAGAAACGAGTCTTGGCCGGATGGGCCCAGAGCGCGAGGACGTTACCCGCGCATCCATGGAACCAACAAGTAATGCGTTCCATTGAAGGGGCAGGGCGGAGGCTCGGGGTGAGGTAATTCTCGTTTGAAGTCTTCTTCTGGGTGGCAGCGCGCGCGTTCAGCAGGTCCGAGAGGTAGGCCGGCGGATGAATTCCTTCACGAGATCCACCACGCTGAAAACTTTGCCATCTTTAATCTTCACATAAGATGTCTTGACTCATGTTCACGTCCTTCCCGTCTGCCGTGAATGCTAGGTTCCCCTCTGCCTTCACTAGGGATGGGGATTTCAATGGGGGAACAGGCAAGGCTGCGACGAGGGCTCGAAAGATTTCGACGAGGGAGATCCTCTGCGCGAATATGGCTGATTCTCGCTACTCTTCTGGCGTTACTCTCGCCCCTCATCTGCGCGGATCCAGCAGTGGCGCAGGGACTCGCCAAGCCTGATTACCTCGTCAAGGCCCACAAGGAACGCTCGGTTCCGGTAACTCCGGTCAAGGGCCGTTCGGTCAAGCACCCGCACATGAAGTCCTGGAAAGCCGGGGGCGCGCAGAAGGCATGGCCGAAAGCCGGCGACGCCAACGTGGCGTTGCCGGTGCCCGGCTCGAAGAAGCCGAACGCAGCACGCGGCGGGCCCACACGGGCCGGGAGCCTGCCCGTCACCGTCACCACCGCGACCAAGTCCCAGCACCGCGCCCCCGCCGGAACGAAGCTGCACATCTTTCTGCCGGGCCAGCCGGCCGCCCGGAAACTCGGCGTGCGCGGAGTCGTCTTCACCGTGCAGCCGGACGGCGCCACAACCGGCGGCGGCGTCCAAGTCGACCTGGACTACGCCTCGTTCAGGGACGCCTATGGCGGCGACTGGGCATCCCGCCTGCGCTTGGTGCAACTACCGGCATGTGCCCTGACCACTCCGACACGCTGCTCGCTGCCAGCGGCAGACACCGCTCATCTCGACCAACGATGCCAAGGCGCAGACGGTGAGTGCCACCGTCTCTGTGCCTCGCACAGCGGCCCCGGCGGCCGACTCCTCTGCCACCGGCGCTACCGGCTCGAAGGCGAAGGCCTCGTCACAGGGGTCCGGCGTGGTGCTGGCGGCGCTGGCCGACGCCTCGGGCGGCGGTGGCAGCTATGCGGCCACGTCACTGTCCTCGTCCGGCCAGTGGTCGGCGGGCGGATCCAGCGGCGCCTTCACGTACTCGTACCCCATCTCCGTGCCCGACGTGCCCGGCAGCCTGGTTCCGAACGTGTCGCTGGACTACAACTCGCAGAGTGCCGACGGGCGTACCTCCTCGACGAATGCACAGGCTTCGTGGATCGGTGACGGCTGGGACTACTCGCCCGGTTTCGTCGAGCGCAGCTATCCGTCCTGCGCGGACGACACGGCGGGCGGCACGCCGAAGACGTCAGATGAGTGCTGGTCGGATGCGGTCGACACGCTGACGCTGTCGCTGAACGGCTCGTCGAACACGCTCGTCCATGACGACGCCACCGACACCTGGCATCCGCAGGGCGACAACGGCGAGAAGGTCGAGATCAAGACCGACACGGTCAACGACGACAAGTTTCATGAGTATGTCGTCGTCACGACCGCCGACGGCACGAAGTACTACTTCGGCCTGAACCGGCTGCCCGGCTGGACCTCGGGAGATACGACCACCGACTCGGTGTTCACCACGCCGGTGTACGGCAATGACGCGGACGAGCCGTGCCATGCGGACACGTTCGCCGCGTCCTCGTGCCTGCGGGCGTACCGGTGGAATCTCGACTACACCGTCGATCCGCACGGCAACGCGATCAGCTACTGGTACACGCCCGAGACGAACTACTACGGCCCGGACAACTCCTCCACTCCCACCCCGTACACGTCCGGCGGCTACCTCTCGAAGATCGAGTACGGGCAGTTGGCGGGGAAGGTCTACGACACGACGGCACTCGCGGCGGCTCAGGTGTCCTTCCATACCGAAGAGCGTTGCCTGTCCGACTCCAGCTTCACCTGCGACTCATCGAAGCGGACCTCGGCGAACGCCTCCCACTGGCCGGACGTCCCCATCGACCAGATCTGTACCAAGTCGGGCACCTGCAACAACCACGGCCCGTCATTCTTCACCACCCAGCGCCTGACGGGCATCAGCACCCAGGTCCTGGTCGGCACCGCTTATCAGGATGTGGACGCCTGGTCCATGACCCACGACTTCCTGAAGACCGGGGACACCACCACTCCGGCCCTGTGGCTGAGCCAGATCACCCACACCGGCAAGGACGGCGGCAGCCTGGACATGCCGCCGGTGACGTTCGAGGGGCAGGCGCTGGCGAACCGCGTCGATGGCCTGGACGGCTACCAGCCGATCACCCGCTACCGGCTGACCGACATCACCACCGAATCCGGCGAAAAGATCACGGTCAACTACAGCGCTCCTCAGTGCCACCGCGCCGGCACCACCGTGCTGCCGTCCAGCGAGGACAGCAACACCTACCTCTGCTTCCCCTCCTACTGGACACCGCCGGGTCAGACGTCCCCGCAACTGGACTGGTTCAACAAGTTCGTCGTCAAGACCGTCACGGAACAGGACCCCACGGCAAAGGGGGCCCCGGTCCAGACCTCCTACACCTACCCGAATGACCCGGCCTGGCACTTCAACGACGACCCGCTGACCCAGGCCAAGTACCGCACCTGGAACCAGTGGCGCGGCTATGACCGCGTCGAGACCCGTACCGGTACCGCGCCTGAGAAGATCACGCTCACCACGCAGACGTACTTCCGCGGCATGGACGGCGACAAGACCTCCTCCGGCACGCGCAGCGTCACTCTCAAGGACAGTACCGGCGACACCCAGAAGGACTCCGACTGGCTGGCGGGACAGGCATTCGAAACACAGGCCTTCAACGGCGACAAGGGTGCTCTGCTGTCGGACGGCATCACCGACCCATGGAGCTCGGCGGCGAGCGCCACCCAGTCCCGTACGAAGGCCGGCCTGGACGCACTTCTCGCGCACCGCACCAACGTCAAGCGGACCCGCACCATCACCACCAAGGCGGACGGCACCAAGCTCACCACCGAGAGCGACTACACCCTCGACGACGCCACCGGTCTGCCGACAGCGGTCGACGACAAGGGCGACACCTCGACCGCCGACGACGACCAGTGCACCCGCACCTGGTACGCGCAGGACGCCGCCGGCCAGCTGCTGCCCGAGCCGCGCCGGGTCCAGGAGGTCGCCGTCTCCTGCTCCACCACCCCCACCTACCCGCGGGACCTGGTCAGCGACGACCGGGCCTTCTTCGACAACTCCACCGACAACACCGCCACGCCCACCAAGGGCGATGTGACGATGGTGCAGAAGGCCGACTCGGTGGACAGTGACGGCACCGCGCACTACATCACCGCGCTGCAGAACACCTACGACACCTACGGCCGCGAACTCTCCGAGACCGACGCCGACAACCGCACCACCACCACCGCCTACACCCCGGCGACCGGTGCCGCTCCCACCTCCATCAAAGTGACCCAGCCGAAGGTCACCGGCCAGACAGCCGGCTTCGCCACCACGACCACCTTCGACCCCGCACGTGGCCTTGACCTGAAAACCACCGACGCGGCCGGCTACTCCACCACCAGCAGCTACGACCCGCTGGGCCGCCTCACCGCCGTCTGGAACCCGGGCTTCCCCACCGATGACCCCCCCAACACCAAGTACAGCTACGACCTCAACCCGGACGCACCGTCGACGGTCACCACTCAGACCCTCAACCACGACTACAGCACCTACCGCACCTCCATCTCCCTCTACGACGCGATGCTGCGCCCGCGGGAGACGCAGACAGCGACCGTGGACGGCGGCCGGACCATCACCGACACCGTCTACGACAGTCACGGCTGGGCCGTCAGCAGCTCCGATGCGTACTACAACTCCGGGGCTCCCTCCGGGACGCTGGTGGACGCGGCGGACGACCAGACCCCCTCGCAGACCGGCACGGTCTACGACGGCGCGGGGCGGGTCACCGCCCAGATCGCCTACCGCTTCGCCTCGGAGACCTGGCGCACCACCACCGCCTATCCCGGATCCGACCGGGTCGACGTCACTCCGTACGCCGGTTCCACGCCCGGCGGTGCCACGCCCACCAGCACCTACACCGACGCACGGGGCCAGACCGTCAAGCTGCTCCGCTACCACGGCGACACACCCACCGGCGCGGCGGACACGGTCACCTACGGCTATGACCCGGCGGGCCACCAGACCGGCCAGGACGACGGCCAGGGTCACATCTGGACCAGCCAGTACGACCTGCTGGGCCGCAAGACCTCCCAGACCGACCCGGACACCGGCGCCTCCTCGTCCACGTACGACAACGCCGGCCAGCTGCTGACCTCCACCGACGCACGAAGGAAGACCCTCAGCTACAGCTACGACGAGATGGGGCGGAAGACAGCCGAGTACGACACCACGGGCAGTGTCGACCCCTCACCGGGCAACGAGCAGGCCTCCTGGACGTACGACACCCTGAAGAAGGGCAAGCCGACCTCCTCCACCCGCTATGTGAACGGCGCCGGCGGAACCGCCTACACCAACCAGGTCACGGGCTACGACAGCCACGGCTGGGTGAAGGCCACCGAACTCGATGTCCCCGCCTCCGAAGGAGCCCTGGCCGGCAAGTACTTCCACGAGAACTCCTACAAACTCAACGGTGTGCTGGACAACTACATCGACTCCGGTCCCAGCACCGTCACCTTGCCGACGGAGACGGTCGCCTATACGTACGACGCCTTCGACCGGCCCATCGGCGTGGGCGGATCCTGGGCCTACGTCAGCAGCCTCATCTACTCGGAGTTCGACGAGCCGCAGCAATTCACCTACGGTCCCGACGGTAACTTCGCCCGGCAGACCCTCACCTACGACGAGCAGACCCACCGGCTGACCGGCTCCACCACCGCCAGCCAGTCCGGTCACGCGCTCGCCGACGAAACCAGCTACGCCTACCAGCCATCCGGCAACGTCACGAAGATCACCGACGAGCTGGAGACCGGTCAGACCGACACCCAGTGCTTCGGCTACGACTGGGCGCAGCGTCTGAAGGCCGCGTGGACGGCCACCGACGACTGTGCGGCCACCCCCGCGCCCGATTCCTCTTCGGCGGTGGGCGGCCCCTCGCCGTACTGGCAGACCTGGACCTACGACGCCACCGGCGCCCGGGCCAGCCAGGTCGACCACGATCCGACAGGTGACACCAGCCGCGACGCCACCTCCGTCTACACACCCTTCTCGGCAGACCAGGGCCCGGCACACGCCGTGGCCGAGGTCAACAAGACGGTCCCGGCAGACGCGACCGCCGACACCACCAACAGCTATACCTACGACGCCGGCAACGTCCACACCCGCACCACCCGCGCGGGCACCGACACCTTCACATACGACGACGAAGGCAACCTGTCCGAACTCTCCTCGACCGGCACCAGTGGTGACACGACCTACCTGTACGACGCCGACGGCAACCTCCTGCTCCGCCACGGCCCGGACGCCACCACCCTCTACACCGGGGACGAGGAAGTCACCCTGAAGAAGGGCGCGGCGACTGCGGACGGCGTCCGCTATATCTCCATCGCCGGCGAAACCGTGGCCAGCCACTCCTCTGGCGGCCACTACACCTACCTGATCCCCGACCGCCAGGGCACCGACACCCTGGCCATCGACTCCCAGAGCCAGCAGGTCACCCGCCGCCAGTACAAACCCTTCGGAGAAGCACGCGACCAAACCGGAACCTGGACAGCCGGGCAACAGGGATTCGTCGGCGGCACCCAGGACGACAACACCGGCCTGACCAACCTCGGCGCACGCGAGTACGACGCGTCCATCGGTCGTTTCCTCAGCCCGGACCCACTGTTCGACACCGCTGATCCGCAGTCGTGGAACGCCTACGACTACGCCGACGACACCCCGGTCACCGCCTCCGACCCCTCGGGTTTGTGCGTATATCTGCCGGACGTTGGGTGCGGTGGGGTCAAGTCGGTGGAACAGGCAATGCGCCGCTACAAGAAGAACAACCCCGGCGAGTTCGACGGCAAGGACAGCAAAGCTGACATCAGCAAGAGCATCACCGACGCACAGGCGGAGCAGCGGGCTCTGGAGAGCCAGAAAGCCACCGCCGATGCGGCAGCGGCAGCAGCGAGGAAGCAGGCTTCCGGCTTTAACCTCGATTCTTCGGTGGGGTTTGGTCGTTGAGTGGTCTGGTGGTTCGCCCGTAATGTCCCTCGCCGTGTGAGGGCGGGCCGTCGCGTGTCGCTGCGGGGTGCGCCGGGTTCCACGGGCCCGGAGGCTGCTGGCCTTCCTCCTCTCGGTGTGTGTTGGGGCAGAGGCTGGTCGTCAGGTGGCGGCCGTCAGGTTGTTGATCCGCTTCCAGCTGGTCGTGAATGTCTGGGCCCAGGGCCAGGTCCGTTCGATGCGCAGGTGGTGGCGGCGTGCGTGGTGGGCGAGGCGGGCGGGCAGGTGGTAGAGGCGGAAGCGCATCGTGTCCGGCTCGGCGTCGGCGAGGTCCGCTTGGTCGTGGAGGGTCAGCAGCCGCAGCCAGGCGTCGAGATCGGCGGCGAGGTTCGCGGTGAGCATCCAGCTCGCGTTCGTTTGCCAGGACTTGGACGGCAGGTTCGCCAGCCCCATCGCCTTGTTGGTGCGCACGCGGTCTTCGACCTCGGCGTGATCGCGGTGAAGGACGTCGAGGAACTGCACCTGGTGGGTGCCGGCGATGTGGCTCATGTGCCGGATGTTTGTTGCGGTGATCGAGTAGCGCCAGCCGGTCTTCTGCTCGAACGCGGTCAGCTTCCCCAGGTGGCGGCGGGAGGGCTTGACGCGGCGGACGATCAGCCGCATGCCCTTGGGCCAGCCCTCACGAGTGCTCAGTCCGGTCAACTCGGCGACGAAGTAGCCCTCTTGGACCTCGCCGTCCTGTCGCAGGGAGGTTTCCCAGGCGGCTTCGGGGAGGCGGGCGATGGCGCGTTCGTCCTCGGGCGTGATCGTCCAGCCGACGGTGTAGCGGACCGTGCGCCGCGTGGTGTTCAGCGCCTGAAGGCGTTTGAGCAGGCCGTGTGTGGCACCGGCGCCGTCGACCCGCACCAGGATCTTGGCCTGGGAGGAGCAGGGTATCTGCGCGAGTGCGGCATCCAGCACCCGCAGGTGATCGGCGACGGTGTTCGCGCCGGCGTTGCCTTCCCTCAGTTCCATCGCCAGGCACTCGTCGGTGTTGGCCAGCCATGCGGCCAATGGGTGGAAGCCGAAGGTGCCCTTGAACGTGCCGGCGGCGCCCTGTTTCCTGGAGGCCGCGGTGATGACCGTGGCGTCCATGTCGAGCACGATCCAGCCCTTCAGATGCCGCCCCGCGACGGTCAGATACGGGAAGCCGCCGGGCCGCAGGTGCAGCAGCGTCCAGACGTGGCGACGCACCCGCTGTCGTACCTTCGCGATCTGTGCGCGCCTCGTCTCGTCCGTCGTGGACAGCAGCCGGTGCAGCGTGGAGTCCGACACTGCCGGTCCGAACAGGAGGCCGTGGTGGAGCTGGAGTTGCTCGGCCTCCAGCAGATTCGTGGCGCCGAGCGCGATCGCGACGACGAGGCCGACGAGCGCGGTGGCCCGGTCCCGCCACGACGAGGTCGTGCCCGATGGAAGCACTCCCGCCAGTGCGTCGGTCAGGCCGACGCGGTCGGCGAGCCTGCGCAACAGCACCGCCCCGGCATGCCCGACCAGCCCTTTCCCGTCAGCCGTCACAGACAGACCGCGGTCCCACCCTGTACGCTCACTCACCAGAAAGGTGCCCTGACTCCTGTGCCGGATTCGATCTAGACACTCGCATCCTTGCAGGTCGGCGGCACCTTTCTGCTGTCAGGGCGTCAGATCGACCAATTCCGCTGAAGAGCCGGGGTTAAGCACCGTCTTCTGAGTCTGGTCGCGGACGTCATCGGCCTGACCGACGCCTATAACTGCTTCACCAAGGGCAACGTCATGGGCTGTATCAGCACGGCCCTAACCTTCGTGCCCTGGGGCAAGGTCTTCAAAGCCGTCAAAGTCGGCATCGAAGCCGTCAAAATCTGGCGGAAACTGGACCGTGCCTACGTAGCGGTGAAGGACGCAGAAGAAGCCGCAAAGGTGGCCAAGGATGCCGTGGAGGTCGAGCGCGGCATTGCAAAGTCGGCAGAAGCGGAAAGAGCCGCCGCCGGGACGGAAGGGGCCGGTGAGGAGGCCGCCGGCTGTGCAGCGCACAGCTTCCTACCCGGCACCGCGGTGCGGCTGGCCAACGGCTCATCCAGACCCATCAGCCAGCTCAAGATCGGCGACACAGTCCTGGCCACCGACCCGCAGACCGGCGTGAGCGCTCCGGAAAAGGTCCAGAACGTCATCGTCACCCACACCGACAAAGACTTCACCACCCTCACCCTGGACACCGCCCCCACCCGCGGCCCACCCCACACATCCGTCCACGCAAGCACCCGCCAGACCCTCACCACCACCTGGCACCACCCCTTCTGGGACACCACCCACCATCACTGGACCGACGCCCACCGCCTGCGGCCAGGCACCAAACTTCGCCAGCCCGACGACACCACCGTCACCGTCACTGCGGTCCACAACTTCCACCAGCACAGCACCACCTACGACCTCACCATCAGCACCCTCCACACGTATTATGTGCTTGCGGGAACCGTTCCAGTACTCGTTCACAATTCCGGCAGTTGCGAACGAGTCATCGGTCATAATCCCGACTATCAGTTGCTGGCCAGGGAATCCGGAGGTCGGTACTTCGAAGTGCCGAAAGGGCGGTATAGTTGGGAGGTTAACCAAAAATTCCTCGATCGCGGTATACGAAACGGCGATACTTTCAGGCTCGCCACGTCATTGGATGATATGAGAAAGGGATCTGTCTATGAGCGGGAGGTTTATTACCTCTTGGGTAACGGGTACACGTTCAATTCCACTGAAGATGCCCTGATCCCCAAGGCTAGGTGACTGAGATGCAGGAAAAATGGGTGACAGAAATCTCAAACTGGCTGGTGAATATCGGGTTTGAGTGTGTTGATAAGAGGCTGGACGGGTCATTCTGCGATATTTTGATGCGATTTAAAGGTGTGGCATGTGAGGTGATTGTGGGAAGGGAGAAGCTTCAATGGTATATCGGCATCGCTCCGCAGGGTGGCAAGCCTGTCATGCTACCCGAAATCTGGGCCTGCTATCTTGATGGCACAGAGCCGGATGTCGTGAATGTGGAACCCTTGAACAGTCAAATCGATTTTATTTACGGTCGCTTGGGGGAGGCGGTGGAGGCTGTGGAGCGCGACAGTGATGTTGGCGATAAGCTTCGTGCTATAAATCGTAAGCTCATGAGGGCCAGATTGGGGTTGGATCCCGACGTGCCGGGGTCTATCGGGGGATTCTGATGTAAAAGGTCATCGAGTCACTGAGTTTAAGAGCTGTCCCGCTGTAGAATATCTAGCTAATAAGTGGGCTGTTCTGGAGGGTGGAAGTTTCGTTAGCGTGTCGAAATCTTTCGATGGCCAAGAGATTCCGCATTCGGTTCTTACCTGAGGAGCTCCGGTTCGCGCGGTCGGAGAGGCCGATATTGCTGGCTCAGCGCGAGACGGGTACTTTGGGTTGGATGTCAACAATCAGAGTGGCCACTTCCGCCCTTCGAGGAGGGAATCTTAAATCTCCCAGCGGAAGAGAAACGATATTCTCTAGAGAGTTGGGACAATTATGGAATTCCGGATATATTCGCGACGGAAATACCTGCCCCCCTCCTCGGTAAGGATGAAAATTTCCATCTCGCAATTTTCTGATCATTGAAGGAGTCGTATGCCTGTTACTCAGCGGCTCGCAAGGAAGATTGAACAGGTTTTCCCTGCCGACTCCGCAGCCGTAATTTCCATTCTCAACGACCTGAAGGTTGAATCGTTCGACGGTGATGTCGGCGAGCGTATCCTGGCTGGCGTCATCTTGGTATCCAGGGGTGACACCGACAGGCTGGTTATGGCCCTGGAGATTCTGGATGGGGACTGGCGAGATCTGCTGATGGACGCTGGCCTAGCATCGGAAGGCTGGGAGTCGAAATTGGACGCTTTCCTCAGCCCAGGAGAGAGATGATTTAAGGCCGGGGCGCTGACGTCCGCAGAACCCAGCAGCGACGCCTGCAGTAGCAGTCGCGGGCGTGCCCATCCTCCTGGATAACGGCGGAGCAAGCCGATAGGGGAGATCCACCCCAGGGATCGCGTGGAGGCCGCTGCCCCGAAACGGGGTGCCACCAGGGCATCCGCACAGGCAAGGCCACTCTGTGCCGTTCGGGAACTCGTCGCTGCTGGTCCGGCCGCGTACCTGTACTCGTTGATCACGCTCCCGAGGACACAGGTACGCAGGATTCGGTGATCGGTCAGATTGGTCACAGGCGCCGGGTGCTCCTGGGCGAGAGGAGGGAGCTGTCCCCGAGCCTGGTGTGGGAGATGACGGTTGTAGCGCGTGCTGGATGTAGGCTTCGAGGATTTGCCGGGCGTGGGTCTCGTTTCATGTGAAGAGGTGGTCGAGGACCTCGCGCCGAGGGTTTCCGATATCCACGCACGACCCGGCCCGCAACCCGCACCGCGACACACGGGCCTGGTCCAAGGGTGCCGTCCGCGTGATCCTCGCCAACCCGCGCTACACCGGCTGTCAGGTGTGGAACCGGCAGCACAAACACGAGAACCTGCTGGACATCGAGGACGTCATCCTCGGCTACACCACCACGCTGTGTTGGAGCAGCAAAGATAAATGGCTCGTCTCCCAGCCTCCCGCGCCCGCACCGGACTCGCCCACGGAGCCAAACGAACCCGGCACCTCTACGTCCTGCGAGGTGCGCGAGCGAGTATTCAACCGTGAGCTGCGCATGTTCGGTGAGGCTGGCCGCACTTGGAATGGTTATAATCTGGTCTCTCCATAAGTCGAGAAGTTCTGGTCTCGCGCGGCAGGCAGCCGACTCAAATAAAATTCGAAGGAGAGTCTTGGCTAAGGCGAATCTTCTCAGGATTCCGGGAGACAAGGATTTTCTGGCCGAAAGAATTCTGAAAAGAGTGGAAGGTGATATTGATCAGAGATTTCTCGATTCCTTGGCCGAGAATGATCGCCGCGCACTGGGGAGATATGGCGTCAGGATGGCGTCGATCGCACTCCGTACTACCTCCATATCTCAGCTGGAAAAGGCCCTACTGGCGGTTGGGTTAAGTGAATCTGAGCGAGATGATCCTCGCGACATGATGATCGGGATCAGCCTCCACCACGCAGTGGCGAAAATGATCGGAATGCAGCCTTGGCAAGTATTCGGCAGGGTCGCGGACCGTCTACCCGAAGGTACCGTGAAAAGCACAATAAGGAAATTCGGAGTTCGTGAAGATGTGAATCTGGCGGCGTTTGGATGGAAGCTGATCGATACACCGGATGGCCCTGACTTCTGCCTCACCTGAATCTTGCTGTTCGCAGAGCAATAGCTCAGAAAAATAGAGGTAAGGTACGTCGAGGTCGCGTGGGAACACGACTTCGCGGGGGATGATCCTCCCTCCTGGCGATGTAGATCCATTCTCTTACAGTAGATCGTTGTTGCGGGTCGAAGTTCGCCAAGCGAGTGGGAAGATTAGAATTTCTTCTTTCGGGGACGGTGAGTCTCTGGAAGTTGAAGGCAGACGAGAATTCCTTTCTCTCCTTGCCGAGAACGTCGAAGGCTTCGCTTCAGAGGCAGATCAGGACGATCACCTTCGTGTGGACTATTTTCCGGAACACGACTATCTGGCCGAAGGGTCGGGGTCGCTGGTTGTCGCTATCGACAGCGAAGCAATACGGATGCCCTGAAATGGCTGGGTGTAACTGACCTTGAAGCAAACTATTTAGGTTCCCGTTCATTTCCCAGAGGTCACACTGGATGTGTGGATTTCTGAGGCAAGTAAGATACGGAAGATATCCTATCTTCCTTGAGGTTAGGGGCGAAGGAGGCGCTGAGAGTGAAGCCGGACGGGACGATCGCGAATGGAAACACTCGGATCAAGATCTTGCGGGATCGCGGATACGATGTCGACTCCTTGCCTCGCGAGCCCTATGGCGGTAGCCGACCAATGACGGACGAGGATTTCTGGAACATGGATCAATGAATATTCGAGATCGAGTGCTTGTGGTCCTGGAGTCGGAGTCCAAGGAAGTTTTCCTGCTGGCCTTGGGGCACCGGCTAGGGATATCGGCGCGCTTCATTTTCTCGGAGAGAAGTTCGGATGCACTGCAACAAGCCCGAGCTTGCAACGAGATGATGATCGCCATCTGGTTGCAAGTGTGGGCTATGAAGGATGCTGAGGGAGATGTCTACCCGGATTCAGAATTCCTTCCGATCCTGCTGGGAAAGGCTGACGCAGGAAACGCGCGTCCGCATCTTCGTGATGCGATTGAGAGCGCCCTGTTTTCGGTTCACGGCAATGGGGGATCAGGCCAGGGATCTGTAAGCCCGTAAAGCGTCCAGATAAGAGATCTGAGGGCATCGAGGAGCTCCGGCGGAAGGAAATTCCGGCGGGGCTCCTGTGGCGTTTGACGGCAACGCTGACGGCAACGTCAGCGGACGACTGCTGCGGTGGGTGGGTCGTCACGGTCGCCGTCGGTCGGGCTGAGGGCGTTGCCCAGGGCGTCGATGGCCTGGCGTTGCAGGCGGAGTCGTGCGTGGGCGTAGACGCCGGCGGTGACGCCGATGTGGGCGTGGCCGAGGGGTTCCTTGATCACGACGAGGTCGACGCCCTGTTCCAGGAGCAGGGTGGCCGTCGAGTGGCGGAGATCGTGGAAGCGGATGGTCCGCAGTCCGGCGCGGTGGAGGAGGCGACGGAAGCGGCGGGTGGGGTTGGTGGGGTCGAGTGGCCTGCCCTTCGGGGTGGTGAAGACGAGCCCGTTGTCCGTCCATCCCGTTCCGGCTGCCTGGCGCTCTTCCCGCTGCCGTTCCTGGTGGATCTTGAGGGAGTTGATGCACTCGGTGGGTAGAGCAATGCGGCGTTCGGAGGCGAGGGGCTTGGTGTTCAGGACGGTCAGGCCCTGGGTGCGGGTGCGCTGGAGGGAGCGGTGGATGGTGGCGGTGCCGCTGTCGAGGTCGAGGTCTTCCCAGTGGAGGCTGAGGAGTTCGCCCTTGCGGAGTCCGGTGCGCAGGGCGAGTTCGTACAGGGCATGCAGACGGTCATCGGCGGCCGTCTGGAGGAACTGTCGGGCTTCGGCGGCGGTGAGGGGCTGGAAGCGTCTGGGGCGGGGTGCGGTCGTCTTGACGTTGCGGGCGACGTTGCGCGGGAGTTCGTCCTCGCGGACGGCGTGTTCCAGGGCGGACTTGAGGACCGCGTGGACGTAGGTCACGGTCAGCGGCGACAGGCGTCTATCGAAAACGCCTCCACTCCGGACTCGGCTACAAGACTCCCGCTGAAGTCCACGCCGAGTACGAGGAGTTGCAGGCAGCGGGATAGGCAGAACACTCAACACCGCTGTCCGAGAGGCGCAGGGCCCCTCACTGGCTGGCGCGACGGTAAGGGAGGGCATGCCCTCTGGGCCGGCGTGCACGCGGGGATCTCGCGAGGCGCACCGCCGACCGCAAGGTCACCCCCACACCGCCGCCGCCAGCGCCGTGCCGGTGAACGCGGCACCCAGCCCCGCCACCACACTGATCACCACATTGACCACGGCGAAGAAACGGGCGCCGTCCTCAGCGAGCCGCAGCGTCTCGTACGAGAAGGTGGAGTACGTGGAGAGCGCCCCGCACAGGCCGGTGCCGAGCAGCAGCTGGATCCGGTCGGGGGCGGCGCCCGCCGTGGCCGCGCCGGTGAGCAGGCCGAGGATCAGACAGCCGGTGACATTGACGGTGAAGGTGCCCCACGGGAAGACGGTGTCGTGTGCGGCCTGCACGGTGCGGTCGGTCAGGTAACGCAGTGGTGCGCCGACCATCGCGCCGACCACCACGAGGATCCAGTTCACCGCGCGTCTCCCGCGTTCTTGCTGTCGCTGTCGCTGTCGCTGTCGCTGTTGCCGGCATCGGCATCGGCACGGGCCACGTACCGGATGACGTGACAGTCGTCGAGGACGACCAGACCCTCGCCGACCAGCTCGTCCAGCTGCGGCAGGAAGGCGCGGACCCGTTCCGCCGTGTCGACGATGATCACCGCGACGGGCAGGTCCTCGCTCAGGGACAGCAGCCGGCTCGTGTGGATCAGGGACGAGGCGCCGAAGCCCTCGATACCGCGGAAGACCGAGGCCCCAGCGAGGCCCGCCTGGTGGGCGCGGTGCACGATCTCCGTGTAGACCGGCCGGTGGTGCCAGGTGTCGTTCTCGCCGATGAAGACGGTCAGCCGCAGGGCGGAGCCGGTCAGCCTCATCGCCGCCGCCCTTCGATGACGCGCCGGGTGGCCTGCGCCGCGCACCACACCGCCGCCATCGCGACCAGCAGGGTCAGCGCCAGATAGGCGAGCGCGGTGCGGGGATGGCCACCGTCGACGAGTCGCTGGGCGTCCACGGCGTAGGTCGAGAAGGTGGTGAAGCCGCCGAGGACTCCGGTGCCGAAGAAGGGGCGCACCAGGGGGTGGGCCGCCCGGACTTCCGTGATGATCACCATGAAGACGCCGATCACGGCACAGCCCACCGCGTTCACCAGCAGGGTGGTCCAAGGGAAGGTGGCGGTCGGCGTCGGCCACAGCAGCGCGGCGCCGTACCGTGCGCAGGCGCCGATCGCGCCGCCCACGGACACCACCGCGATGACGGCGCCCTGTCCTTGCCAGAACCGTCCCCGAGGGCCCGGCCCGGGCCGGGCGGAAACGTGCGGACCGGCATCGGGGCCCGCGGGCTCGTTCAGCATCTGAGGGTGGGCCTCTCCCACGCGTGTCTCCTACTCGCCTGGCACCCGTCTGCCGTGTTCGGGTGCGCGTCATCGCAAGCAGGGACCGTTGGCGGCGTCCTCGCCGCGGTTCGTGGCGGCGGGCCCCACCGCCGCGCGGGCGCCCGGAGACGACCACGGGACCCAGGATACCGTCCGCTCCCCGGTGGTGACCCGTCGCCCGGCGTGGCAGGAGTGCCGCCCGCCGTGCCCGGCTAGCCGGCCGCGGACAGCGCCCCGTCCTGGCCGATCCCGCAGGCGAGATCGAGCCCGAGTACGCCGTCCAGCAGCGCGAACGTCTCGAATTTCGCACCGTCGGGCAGGTCGTCGGCGGCCTCGACGGCGCGCAGCAGCTCCAGCACCGCGGGTGTCCCGAGATCGTCGGCCATGGCCGCGTCGGCGGTGCGCCGGATGTCCGCGGGCACCGGACGCGACGGACGGGTCGCCCAGTGGGCCACGAGGCTGCGCCAGCGCTGGAGCTCCCGGCCGGCCCCGGCCAGTTCGTGCGACGCGAGGCTGACCGGGCTCTCGTGCGGCCGGGCCAGCAGGGCCAGCCGGACGGCCGACGCGTCCTCGCCCTGGGCCCACCGGCTCAGATCGGCGGGCGGCTCCAGCACCGGGCCGATCCGCAGCCAGGCGGCAGGATCGTCGTCCGGCGGTTCGTCGGCGCTCACCCGGACGGCCGGTGCGCCGCCGGCCGCGCCGCGCACCCCGCGGTCCGTGATCACCTCGGCGGGCGGGTGCACCCCGAGCCCCGAGATGGTGCGCCGGAACGGGGCGAGGCCGTCCGGCAGCGCGATGTCGCCCTGCACCGCGCACCGCAGCGTCACCTGCCCGCCGTTCATCTCCACGGACCGCAGCAGCACATCACCCACGACGAGTACGCGCATGTCCTCCGCGGTGATCACCCCGCCGGGCAGTGCGAGGTGCTCGTGGAGCGCGAGGAGCCCGCCGCGCGCCGCCCGCGTGCGCAGGCCGGAACGGGCATCAGTGATCTCCAGCATGTGCGTATCCCTTGCATCCGGTGCGTCTCGTCTCCGGTCCGCGCCCGCTCCGCGGCGGTGTGAGCCGGAGCGGGCGCTCTCCCAGTGTCACTGAGGGCGCCGCCCAGGGCATGGAGGTCGGGGCGGTGGCCGCGCGCCGGAGCTGGAAAATTGCTCCGGTGCACGGTACCGGGGCCTTCGTCGTGGTCAGATGATCAGGCGACGGGTGCCAGCGCGATCAGGATTGACTGGAAGTCGTAGTTGTCGCCGCTCGGGGCCTGTAGGTAGACGCCGCCGTACTTCGTGACCGCCGTCGGCGACTTCGGCTTGCCGTCGTACAGCGTCATGTCCGAGCCGTTCGCGCTGCTCGGGTCATTGCCCTGCGACTGCGTCGAGGACGCAGTCGGCGTGCTGGTCGGCGTGCTGGTCGGCACGTCCACGCCGGTCGCCGCGTTCATCAGCACCGACTGGGCCTCGGTCTGGGCGTAGACGATGCCGTGGAACGCTGCGGTGACCGCCGGGACGACCCGGCTCGCCGACTTGTCGGTGTACCCCCAGGTCTTCCTGCCGGTGGTGTCGTCGAAGCCGATGATCTCCTGGCCGCCGGACTCGCCGGCCGTGCAGATCACAGCCTTGGCCTGATCACTCCAGCAGGTGAAGGTGCTCACCTGCTCGTCCACAACCTGTGACGTGGTCTTTACGACGGCGCCGCTGGCGATGTCGACCGAGTACAGGGCGTTGGCGTACTTGTCGTGGAACACGTCGTCGTCCTCCACATACGAGCTGGAGCCGAGGTAGGCGCGCTTGGAGCCGCTGCCTGCCGGCCTCAGATAGTCCTGCTTGGTCGGGATCTGCTTGGTGATCTCGCCGGTCGCACCATCGGCGATCACGATCGTGCCGTCGGTCGCACCCTCCTGCTGCCCGCCCTTTGCACCAGCGAGGACGCCGTTCGCCACGCCCGCAGGGGTGACGAACGGGATCACGGTCGACTTCTGGGTCTTCGGGTCGGCATAGACCGTGAACACCCGGCCGCCCTTCTTGGCGGCCGCCAGGCCGTCGGCTGCGACACCGACGACGATCTGCCCGGTGGCGGCGTCATACGCCTGGCTCACCACGTCGTCGGCGCCTTGGCCGGCGCCGAGGGTCGGGGTGAGGTCCGCGGTGACCTCGGCGACCTTCTTGCCGTCGGTCGAGTCGAGCCACTGGAACACCACCTGGCTTTTGGCCTTCTGGGTGCCGTCGCCCTTGTCGCTTTGAACGTAGGCGATCGCTACGACGTCCTTGCCGCCCAGTCGGACGCCCATCGGTGCGGTCACGTCCGACGTCTCGGTGGTGGACGCCGCAGCCGATGGGACCGTCCACAGCTTGCCCTGCGCGGCGATGTTGCGGCCGGTGACGCCGGTGCGTCCCGCGATCAGGGAGGTCTGGCCCACCATGCCGGCGTGGAGCGTGTACTCATTGTCCTTGGCCGTGTTCGCGACCCCGAACGCTGACGTCGCGACTAGTGCCTTGGGCGGGTCGAACGAGGCGACTGCCGGCGCCGACGGTGTGGTGCTGCCCCCGCTGTCGGGTGTCGAGTCGGACTTGTCGTCGCTGCCGCCGCAACCAGCCAGTAGGACGATGACGGCGGTGGTGACGCCGACTAAAGCCATCGGACGCTGCATTGTTGGTTACTCCCCCAGTCGAACCGGTCAGAATCGGCCCGAACGCTAGCAGTTGCCGCACCCTTGGCTCAGGCAGTCGTCCGCGGCCGCCCCGTGACTTCTTGCTCGGGCGGCTCCCCACTCCAGGCGCCAGGTCCCGAAACGGCGGATGTTGTCGGTGATGCGACGGTGGCACAACGTGAGTGATCCGTTACAGAAATGTACGCCCGGGCGGCAATCACTCATCTCCGGGGACTGGTCCCGAAGGCCCCGGCCTACCGTCGCCTCCCTGAAACCTGACGGCGGAGGAGAGATGGGCGTGCGGCTCAATGTCGAACCGGATCGTGTCGAGCTTGAGGCGACGCATCAGGTGGCGCTGCCTGCGGCAACTGTGCCGGGGCGATGGGCCATGGTGCGCAACGGGACACAGGAGTGCGCCGCGCTCGTGGCGGACGCCGGTACAGGCGCCGGCGCGGGCATCGCCATGGACAAGTACCTGCGGATCCAGCTGCGGGCCAAGGTCGGCGACGAGGTCGAGGTGGTGCCCGCCGTGCTGCCCGACGCCGCCGCGGTGTCGCTGGTCGTGCCCGCCGAACTGGAGCGCGCCCACTTCGCGGGACTGATCCGGGACGCGCTGGTCGGCAAGCCGCTGTCGGCGGGGCAGCGGGTGCCGCTGTTCGTCACGGCGCTGACGGGCGATCAGTCGCTGGGCGAGGTGCGGGGCACCGAGCCGGACGGCTTCGTGGCCGTCGCCCACCACACCGAGCTCAGGCTCAGCGCGGGACGGGTCGGCGACACGGGGACCACCTACGACCGGATCGGCGGTCTGACGCGGGAGATCGACAAGATCCGCGAGGTGGTCGAACACCACTGCGCACACCCGAGGTGTTCCGCAGGCTCGGCATCGTCCCGCCGCGCGGTGTGCTGCTGCACGGCCCGGGCGTTATCGCTGGTTCGTTCTTAAAATTCGCGAATCGTTGCTGGTCGACATGGTTCTGCAATCGATGTGACGTCAGAAGTCGAGTGGCGGTCAGTCGGTCCGGGTTGCGAGGGCGAGGGCCTGGACGGTGTCGGGGAGGAGTTGGTGTTCGGCGGCGAGGACTCGGCTGGCCAGAGTCTTTGGTGTGTCATCGGGCAGGACTGGGACTTCACGGCGGGCGATGACGGGGCCTTCGTCGTAGTTCGCGGTGACGTGGTGGACGGAGGCGCCCGAGATGGTGTCGCCGGAGGCCAGGACGGCCTCGTGGACGTGCTGTCCGTGCATGCCGGGGCCGCCGTGGCGGGGCAGGAGCGCGGGGTGGATGTTGATGATGCGGCCTGCGTAGGCACCCAGAACGGCTGGGCCGATCTTCTTCATGTAGCCCGCGGTGACGACCAGATCGATGGCATGCTCGCGCAGGATCTTGAGCATGGCCTGGTCCAGTTGCGCTGGGTCGGGGTGGGTGGTGCCGGACAGGTGGGCGTGGGCGATGCCCTGGTCGCCCGCATGGGCCAGCGCGCCCGATCCGCTGTTGTTGCTGATGACCACGGCGATCGCGAAGGCGCTTCGGGGCTGTTGGGAAGCGCCGGTCAGCGCCCGGAGGTTGGATCCGGCATGGGAGGCGAGAACGGCGACCTTGAACGGCATGGTCCGATCATGGCAGGGCCCGTCGATCGTCGGATCAGTGGGCACTGATGGCCAGGGCGGTGAGTCTGGAGTGTTCGCGTTGACCCGGAGATCAGGGCATTTTGCGGACTGGGAGGTGGTCAGCTGGAGTCGCCGACGTGCGACGGCGCTGGAACGGTTCCGCCGCGGCGGGTGAGTTCGCGTCGGAGGTCGAGGTTCTCGCCGTGGGCCTGCTCCAGGGCCTCCCGCAGGGCCTGGACCTCCTGGCGGTGCTGTTTCTTCAACCTCGTGATCTGGCTGGTCAGGGCGAGGACGATGGTGCTTTTCGCATCAGCGGGGGTGGCTGGTGCGGGGATCGGGCGGGCCTGGGCTCGCAGGCATTCGATGCGTCCGCGCAGGTCGGGGTGGCTGTAGAGGAACGCGTGGGAGACACCGGCCTCGCGCTGGACGGCCTGGAAGGTGATTGGCTCTCCGCGCTTGATCAGGGTGCGGATGGCCTGCTCGGCGGTCTTCATCTTGGCCTGCGACTTCGCCTTGGCGGCGGCGGTCAGTGTCTGGGTGCGCTTGGTGCGGGCGTCGGTCATGGCCGGGTCCTTCGGTGGCGGTCGAGATCAAGGGTGAGGGGAACCGGGCCGGTGGGGGTGGTGCCGCAGCCGGCGCCCTGGACTGCGCGGCCGGGCTTGTCGCGGATGGTTTCCAGCAGCCGGGTCAGGGCGGCGTGCTCGGCTCGCCTTTGGAGGAGCCAGACGTTGTCCTCGGGCATCGGGCGGCCGTGGCGTTCATGGAAGGCAGTGGTGGCGCGGTCGATCAGTGCCTCGGTCTCGCTCAACTGTCGCTCCAGGGCCGGCTGGTGGGTTGCATCGGTGACGAAGACGGAGCAGGTCAGGCAGGCGTTTCCCTTGTCGCAGGTCTGCAGGGGCGGCAGCAGGCACCAGCCGTGGGGCAGGAAGCGGTCGGCGCGCTCGAACAAGTGCAGGCTGTCGTGGTCCTCGCGGGAGAAGAGCACGTGGGTGCCGTCGGCCCGCAGCTTGGCAGTGGCCAGGAACGCCTGCTCGGCGTGCTCTTGGCGGGCGGCGATGTAGTGCATCGACATTGACGGAGTGGCGTGCCCGGCATAGTGCATCAACACGTGGACGGGAAGGCCGAGTTCGGCGAGCCGGGTCAGCTTGGTGTGACGGAAGCGGTGGGTGTGACTCAGGCCGACGGGCTTGCCCTTGCTGTCGGTGATCTTCACGATACTGCTGAACTCGCGGAGCATCCAGGCGTAGGTCCCCGACGGATAAGGCTTGTCGCCCTGCCGATTCCCGGTCCGTTGCATGAACAGATGGCGCGGAGTGATGCCGGGGAACCGCTCGCGGATCCACCGCTGCTGTTCCTCGATGACCGCGACGACCTCGCGGTCGACGAGGATGTTGTCCGGCGCGATATCGATCTTGCTCTGCGCGTAGTGGAAACGGGCGATCGCCTCGCCCTTGGTCGCATCGATGGTCTTGTGGGGGACGGCGGAGAGGCAGTCGAACAGGCAGGTGCGGATCTCGCTGGCCCGGCGGCCCGTGAGGATCTGCAGCAGGATCATGCGCATGGCCTGCGGGTCGTCGAAGCCCCGGGCACTGACCTGTTGCCCGTCGCCACGGGTGACGGGCATCCGCTCGTCACGGCCCAGGCCGAGCAGGGGCAGCGCGGCGGGGATCTGCGCGAGCGCGTGGTCGTCGACGTAGTGCTCGTCGTTGAGTTCTCGTCGGCCCGGGACGCGGGCGACCTGACGGACCCAGCCGGCCGCGTGCGCGTCCGTGACCATGGACCAGGGGTGCGGCCCGAGGATCTGATGGGCCTCGACGGGGTTGGCGGCCACGAACGCGAACAACTCGGCGACGGCCCGCAGATCGTCGTTGACCTGGCGGACGGAGACCGGGCGCGCGGCGAACCGCTGCTCGGACCGGCGGGTCAGCCGGTTGGCCGGTTCGGCGTCCCAACGCCGGAAGGCGGCGGCCTGCTGGACGGCGAGTCCGGGATCGCCCAGGACATCCAGTGGATCGGCGGAGGTCTCGGTCAGCCATCGGTCGAGGCGGACCAGACAGCGCATGCGTTCCTGGCTCACCGTCGACCAGCGCAGGACGCCGGCCTCCAGCTAGGTGCCGAGAGACCACTTCGCGGCCTCCCGCAGCCAGGTGAGGCCGATCTTGGAGGGTGAACAGCCATAGTGGGCCTGCGGTTCGTGTTCCGACAGTGGGATCCGCGGATCGCATCTGGGGTGCCACTCGTCCAGAGCCCACCAGGGACCGTCAGAGCAGCGGGCGAGCAGTGCCAGGCGGGAGAAACGGAAGATCACCCGCAGCCGGGCGACGCTGCCGTGCGGAGGCAGTCGGCCCCAGCGGGTGGCATAGAACCACCGCTGCAGGGCGACGGCCGTCTCCCCGTCCATCGCGCGGATCGAGGGAGGGAAGGGGTGGCCTTGCCGGATCGCACGACGCAGGATGTTCGCGAGCTGGTTGGTGCCCAGCACCGAGGACCGGGTGCCGTCGAGGGCTTGCCAGTGGGACATCCAGGCCAGTTCGGCGGGGATCGGGTCGGGCAGGCCCCTCAGGTCGATCCTGCGGTCGCCGTTCTCTGTGATCTTCTCCCAGTCCGCGAGGCCGTCGCCGATGACCGGCCCTCTCCAGGGCTCTGGCAGCTGTGACCACAGCCGCCAGATCGGATCCTCACCTCCGGCGGAATGCAAGTGACGGTGTTCACCGACCATCGCTCACCTGCCAGGAGGACGCGTACGACTTCCAGTTCGCCGCGGCCCGCAGGGCCTCGTCCTCGCGGACCCAGCCGTAGAGGTCGATCGTGGTCTGCACGTGTGCGTGTCCGAGCCGACGGGAGACCACCCACTCGGCGTCCCGGCCAGTAACAACGCGGTCGCGTGGCTGTGACGGAACCAGTGCGGTGTCCACGAGGACGGGCCCAGGCCCTTCTTCCGCAAGGAGTCGGTCTTGTCCCGCACTGTTCCTTCCCGCAGAGCCGCCAGCAGAGGCGGTCGGGTCAGGTTCACCAGCAACGGCGAGTTCGTGTCGATCGGCAACCCCAACTCGGCAGCTCTGCAGGCGAGATGGGTCAAGTGGTCGGGCGAAAAGCCTCTCCAGATCGGCGCCGACGTAGACCCGCCTCGGGCGCATCATCTTCACCCTCGCCCCGTTCGGATTGCCCTCGCGCGGGACGATCTCGACATACGGAGTGCCGCCGCGGCCCATGACGAAGTCACCGATCCGCAGGCCCAGGGCCTCGCCCAGCCGCATCCCGGTCTCCGCCAGCAGTGCGAACAGCAGTCGATCGCGCAGGTTCCCGGCCCATTCACCGCTGGACATGTCCGGCCTCGCGCAGCCGTCGAGGATCGCCTGGATCTCAGTCGGCAGCAGCAGGGGCGGCCGTCCGTGGTGCCGGTGACGGCGGACGCGAACCAGCGAGGACGGGCCCGGCGTGCTGCGGGCGTCCAGGTGCGCGAGCAGGCCGCGGGCTGGGGCACGGCGTGGGGTCCCGCGCATCAGCCGGCCCGCGACCGGCACTGCGAAGACCGCCTCCTGCCAGGGGTAGAAGGAGATCAGTGCGGCCAGCCTGGCTTCCAGCGTCTCCGGCGAGGGCGCTTCCTGCGGTTCGACCAGGGCGTGCTCGACGGTGCGGCCGTTGCGCAGCCAAGACAGGAACCCGGCAACCGCAGGAACCCCGAGATCCGTCCACTTCGCGGCCTCGCCGCGCTGTTCGAGGAATGTCCACCACTGGGCCAGTGACGTCGCATAGCCCCGGACCGTGTTCGGCGACCACAACAGCCGGTGGGCCTCCAGCCACTCCTCGACCGGAGCGACCGTCCTGTACTTCTCGTCGATCACGGTCCACGTCCGCTGCCCACCCGAGGGCTGCAGACGGCGGTCCGCTCGCCCCGGGCGCGCGTCCGTTCCGGCCTGCTCGTCCGCCGACTCGGCCATGACCTCATGATGTCCGCCCCGGCTGACTCGCTGTCAACCACCTTCGCCAACTCCCGGGGCAGGCCGTCCACAGGCTGTCGCCGATACGGATGTCCCGCCAAGGTCCGAGAGTTCACCGAGGCGGTATTGCCGAATTCGCATGGCAACTCGTATGGTCGTCGGCATGGCAGCACGAGAACTTCTCGTTGTCCGCCGCCACGTTGATCTCGGTCGACTGGCCAGCGGTCTCTGTACCGCCGACTCGGCGTGACGACCTCGTCCGATTACCGTTTGACCAAGCGGTAATCCAGGTCTTCAACGCGCCTTTCAGCCACCGGATCCTCCGGCGCTCTCTCCTGCCCTCACACGCTCTCGCCTGCGGGTTTCCCGCGACGGCCAGAGCAGGCATCGGTGACCGGCTGTTGCTCGACAAGAGCACAGAGCGGGCCGTGGGAGCGCACGCCGGTTCCGGGTTTCTCTCTCGATACGTCCGTTGATACTCCGTATCCGCATGCGCTTTTTTGCACAGGCATGCCCGAAAGCGCCACCGGAGTATTCACATCCGTTGCAGCTCTCTGCCCCGCCATAAGACGCGGGGTTCACAAACAGGAGTGAGCCCAAGAGTGATGAGTGATATCAGCAGACCACACGTCGGACGGCGCAATTTCCTCGCAGGCGCGGCGGCGGTGGCCGCCTCCGCGGCCGCACCTGTCGTCGCCGGGCTCGTCGCGGCCCCGGCGGCGGCAGCCGCGAGCCGCCCGAACATCCTGCTCATCGTCACCGACGACCAGCCCAAGCAGACTGACTGGGCGACCCCGAACATCCTTGGCTGGATCGCAGGCCAGGGCGTGAAGTTCACAGGCGGCCATGTCACCACCCCGCTGTGCGCGCCCTCCCGCTCGTCGGTCTTCTCCGGCCGCTACGCCCACCACCACGGTGTGCGCAACAACGCGTCCCCGTACCAGCTCGACCAGAACACCACCGTGCAGCGCTACCTGCAGCAGGCGGGCTACCGCACCGGCCTTTTCGGCAAGTACCTCAACGCCTGGAACGTCGCCGACAACCCGCCGCACTTCGAGGAGTTCGCACTGCTCAAGCCGTCCTATGTCGACGGCACGTACAACGTCGACGGCACGGTCACGACCATCAGCGGATACACCACCACGGTCATCAAGAACAAGACGCTGAACTTCCTGGACAAGGCGGCGACCGACACCCGCCCCTGGTTCGCGTACGTCACCCCGTACGCGTCGCACGGGCCCCGCACGCCGGAGGACAAGTACGCGGACGTCGCCGTGCCGGACTGGAGCGGACGTCCCGGTGTCCCGGAACCCGACCGGAGCGACAAGCCGGCCTACATCCAGAACGCGACCGGCACCGTCGCCGACGGCCAGAGGATCCGTGCGGAGCAGCTGCGCACCCTGCTGTCGGTCGACGATGCCGTCCAGGCGTTCAAGGACAAGCTGCAAGCTCTCGGCCAGCTCGACAACACTCTCGTCATCTACATCGGCGACAACGGCTTCGGCTGGGCCGACCACGGCTGGACCGCGAAGTCGGTGCCCTACCGTCCGGCCCATGAGGTGCCGTTCTACCTCTCGTGGCCGGCCGGCGGCCTCGGCTCGGGAACCACCGACGGCCGCATCGTCGCCAACATCGACATCGCACCCACCATCCTCGACGCCGCCGGCATCACCGCCGACACCCCGCAGGACGGCCACTCGCTGCTCTCCGCCTACAGCCGGGACCACCTACTGGTCGAGTGGTGGAAGCAGGGCACCGCGGCAGGAGGCCCGCCGACCTGGTCGTCCTACGTCGCCAAGGACAAGCAGTACACCGAGTACTACGACCTCACCACGGATAAGAACGGCACCGTGTCCGGCACTGGCCAGGTCAAGTTCCGCGAGTACTACGACCTCGCAGGCGACCCGCACCAGCTCACCAACAAGCTCTACCAGGCAACCCCGGCCGACGAGCAGAGCCTGGGCATCCCCGCACTGGCAGCCCGCCTCGCCACCGACCGCGCAAGCTAGGGCCGCGGCACCTGCCGGGTACCGCCTGCCGCCCGCCCGGACACTCGCTCGGACACGTCGCGAACACCCGGGCGGGCGGCCCGACCTCCAGGAACGCCATGTCCTCCTGCTGCACGCCCGGCCCCGACCGGACCGCTCTCACGATCACCTCACCGCCGCCTGTGGCCCGCGTCCTCAGCCCCGCCGCCCAACGGTCCACCAGAGGGCTCCGCCGCCTTCCTGGTGGCCGCTTCCTCATGGGCACCGACGCCTGTGACGGCTTTGCGGCGGATGGTGAGGGCCCGGTCCGCGCCGTGACCGTCGGGGCGCTGGGTATCGCGCCGACGACCGTGACCAACGCCCAGTTCGCCTCCTTCGTCAAGGACACGGGCCACATCACGCAGGCGGAGGAGTTCGGCTTCTCCTATGTGGTCGATGTCTTCCTCGCCGACCACATCGCGGCCGATTCACCGGCCGTACCGGGAACGCCGTGGTGGCGGGCGGTGTCCGGTGCGAGCTGGCGCCGGCCGACCGGCCCCGGCTCATCGTTCGCACACCGGCAGAACCATCCGGTGGTCCATGTCTCCTGGCACGACGCACAGGCGTACTGCACCTGGGCCGCAGCCCGGCTGCCCACCGAGGCCGAGTGGGAGTACGCGGCCCGCGGCGGCCTTGAGCAGCGCCGCTATCCCTGGGGCGACGCGCTGGCCCCTGAGGGACGGGATATGTGCAACATCTGGAAGGGCGACTTCCCCGTCCGCAACACCGGCCCCCATGCCCGCACCGGCACCGCCCCGGCCCAGTCCTACCGTCCCAACGGCTACGGCCTGTACAACACCGTGGGCAACGTATGGGAGTGGTGCGCCGACTGGTTCAGCCCCGGCTTCCACCACACCGGCCCCCGGCAGGACCCCGCCGGCCCAGCCACCGGCAACGCCCGCGTCATGCGCGGCGGGTCCCATATGTGCCACGACTCCTACTGCAACCGCTACCGCGTCGCGGCCCGCAGCTCCAACACCCCCGACAGCTCCACCGGCAATATCGGCTTCCGTGTGGCGGCGGACGTGGCGGAGAGTTCACAGAGTTGATCGCCGGACGGTTACCAGGGCTGATCGCCGCCAGCTGCTAATCGATTGCCAGGGCAGAGCAGTTGGTGTCTAGTAACCTCGCACATCATCGTATGAATAAGGGAAATAAGTGATCAGACTCAGACGCTTGTTGGCGTCGATGACCGTTGCCGGAGTCGCGTGCATGCTGAGCGCGGCCCCCGGCGCCGCGGCAGCGCACCACCACCACCACGCGGCGGTGCCGGACGACACCGCGACGCCGCGGGTTTCCGCACTGTCGTTCAGCGCCCAGTCGGTCGACGCCACCTCGGGATCGACGACCATCGCACTGACCTGGACGATGAACTCTTCCAACCCGGACGCCGGCGGCTTCGGCGGCAACATCCACCTGCGCCGGATGGACCCCGAGACCGGCGCCTACATCGGCACCGAACTCGCCGCCGGCTTCGACTCCCAGGGCTCCCTGTCCGGCGACATCACCGTCGAGCCCGGCGCCACCGAAGCCTCGGCCACCTACACATGGACCCTGGCTGTGCCCCAGTACGGAGCCGCGGCGCAGACGACCTGGTCGGTCTCGGAGATCCAAGTCGGTGACGGCACCGGCGACATGATCGACTGGACCGCGCCCGAACTGTCGGCGTTCCCACGCACCTTCACCGCCCAGACCACCGTGGACCAGGGCTACCCGAGCCTCGACCAGATCGCCCTGGCGCAGGGTACGCAGGCCACCGTCTACGAGGCGCCGGGCAAAGGCGCCGTGCTGCGCTACCAGCTCGACAGCCAGGAGTACGCGTCCGGCGTGTACGGCGCGACGGTGACGGCCACCGGTCCGGGCGGCCGTACGGTCCAGGGATCGTTCGCCATCGACTGGGACGAGAGCGAGGGCTACCAGGGCTGCGGAAACATCGGCTGGATACAGCGGCAGGTGCTCGACTGCGCGGTGTCCGTGTCGCTGCCGGCCGATCTGCCGGAGGGTGACTGGAAGGTCACCGAGGTGGACCTGACCAGCAACGCCGGAGTCACCCACGCCTACACCGGGCTGTCCGAAGCCGCGGTGCACGTGACCTCTGACAGCGTGCTGTCGGCGAGCGACTTCGCGTTCACCCCGAGCCAGGTCGACAGCTGGCACCGGCCGACGCCGACCGCACAGCTCTCGCTGCGGCCGTCCGGCGCCGTGGACGGGGTCAGCTCCGTCCAGCTGACGAACTGGGGAAACAACGCCAACCAGTGCTTTCAGCTGTCCACCACGCCGACCGTGCAGGCGGACGGCACGGTCACCGTGCCGGTGCGCGCGCTGAGCGGCGGATTCAGCTGTCAGCTCACCGGTGTGATCATCACCGACGGTCACGGCGACCAGGCCGTCTACGGTTCGTCACTGGGCGGCCCGAGCATCGATGCGACGCTGACCAACACCCCTGACACCGTGCTGCCCACGGTCGACACGGTCACCCTCACCCCGGACACGGTCGCGGCCGACGACACCCAGACGCAGATCAAGCTGACGATCGACATATCCGCCTCCACCGCCGGGGTGGACGGGATCGACCTGTATCTCGTCAACGACTCCGGGCAGGTCAACTCGATCCTCTCCGGTGGAGAGCCCACCACCTTCTCCGGGCCGCTGAACGAGTACTTCACCCTGCCGCAGGACACCGCGCCCGGTACGTACACCATCGGTTTCACGCTGCAGGACCAGGACTACAAGACCGTGAGCTACGGGCTGGCAGGCAGCAGCAAGCCGATGCCCGGGGGACCGGTCACCTTGACGGTCACCGATCCGGCAACCGCCGGCTGATCATTAGGGTGAGCGCCCCGCACCCGACCAAGGGCCAGTTCAGTAGGAAACCCCTCCTGAACTGGCCTTTGTCGTGAACTCGAACCGTGTATAGATGCGGGCAAGAGAGCGATTTCACTACGCGTACGCCGGAAACCTTGACGTTGACCTTGCTCATAGGGGCGGGCAACGCGGCAGAGTGTCGAGCCGACCGCCTGGGTCGCCGTTCACCGTGCTCCATAGGCCTCGCGGCGACCAATCATGACACTGTCGCCGAACGTATGTACGCTGTTGCTGTCTGCTCGACGGCGCCGCGCGCTATCGTGACTGGCGTTTTCACCACCTTGACCTCGGGCGCAAGCGGCACCTCGGCTAACGGGTTCTACCTCTACGCCTCGATCAGAAGCCTCACCAGCCTCACCAGCGCCTCACTCCGAACGGGTGGCTCGTGCGTGGCGTCGACACGTCCGATCGGGCACAGACCCTGACCGCCGCGGTGACCTGCGCGGCACCGTGACGCCACCATGAGACCGCCCGTGCCCCCTCCAGTCCCGTCGCAGCGTGCCTTGATTATCTCGGCACAAGCCCTGGCCTGGTGTTTCTCTGTTCCCCCGGCAATATTCGTACCTGCGGCACCCGCTTTGGAAGGCTTTTTGGCGCATACTAGAGACGATGACTAAACCTGCTGCTCCGAAGCGCCATCTGCCCACCAGCCCCTTCAAGGCTCCGGTCACGCCGGTCCCCGAGCGCTTTGCTGCGGGCGACCAGGTCACGCACGATATCTACGGCCTCGGCCGGGTGATCGGTGTCGAGGATGGGATCGCGGCACTCGTGGATTTCGGCTCTGCGCACATGCGGATCCTGAGCCCTTACACCAAGATGACCAAGCTTTAGGCCGCTGTGCCCGGTCCCGGCACGCCAGGCCCCCTCGGGGGCCTGTAACGAAAGAGAGCCCCTCATCGATTCGACGTCGCTGTTCTCCGCAGTGGAAGGGCAACCCCGCTGTTCCAACGCGGCAACATTGCCACTTCCGACCACAAACCCCTTCCAGGCCCCGGATTTCGGGGAAGACGAGACCTTTCGACCACCCAGCGATACCAGCCGAGTCGCTGTGAGCATGTGACGCCTTTGCGGGCGATGCGGTGGCGGACGCTGAGCCGGTGGAGCCAGGTCCGCAGGTGGTCGTAGGCGTAGCCGCCGAAGCGTGCGGCTTCGCCGGCCGTCGGCGCCGTGCGATGCCTGAGGTCTGCCCGGCTGGTCGCGACGTTCGTAGCGACCGGGAACGGCATGGCCGGCCAGCACGGTGCTGTACTTAGCTGCCAGAGGCACTGCCGCAGCACTGCCAGGTTCATTGTCCGTGGCGTCTGCTTCTTTCACTGCTCGGCCATGGACGGCGAAGGTGGAGCGCTCGCGGCCATCCATCCCTTGGCCTGACCGGACACCCAGGCACTGAGTGCATCGAGGCCGGACGCCCGAAGAGCCGGTCCGGTCCCATGACCTGGCCCCAGCCGGTGGAGCGCCTGCCGCAGGCTCATAGTCTCGACCTCATGACCGATCGTGATCACGTTCACCTACGCCCTGTCGCCGAGCAGGACCTCGATCTGTTCGAGTGTCTTCATGAGGACCGCGCCGAGGCCGGAGAACTCGTCTTCTTCGGCTACCGCAATCCGGGGCAACTTCGTCGGCAGTGGGCCGAGCACGGTTTCCTCTCCGCTCAGGGCGGGCGTTTGGCCATCGCCGGAGCCGACGACAGGTTCATCGGCGAGGTGCAGTGGCACGAGGTCCTTCAGGGTCCTGCGTCACCCTGCTGGAACATCGGCGTATCCCTGCTTACCGCCGAACGCGGCAAGGGCTACGGCAAACACGCCCAGCGTCAGCTCGTCGAGTACTTGTTCGCTCACACCAAGGTCAACCGGATCGAGGCAAGCACTGAGGTGGCGAACATCCCCGAGCAGCGCGCCCTGGAGTGGGCGGGCTTCACCCGTGAAGGCATCCTGCGCGGCGCCTGTTTCCGCGCCGGCGCATGGCGCGACATGGCCCTGTACTCAGTGCTGCGCGCCGAGGTCGTCACCGAGGCCTGAGCCCGCAGCCCGCAGACACGCACCCATCCCCTCGCACCTGTCCGAACCGGCCCCGCCAGCGTGACCCATAGCCCCGGCCGTCCGAGACCGGTCGATACGTTGCCGCACTTCGCTGCTGTACCGCAGCCTGTCTGCAAGGGGGAGGCTATGGAGCGCACCGACTTCGCCCGGGTCCTCACCGGTGACTCGGAAGCAGTACGAGCTTGTCGGCTCGCAGTTGAATCAGGGGCTCCCTATTTCGTCAGTGAGGCGGCGGGTCCTGCCGCGCCTTACTTCCACACCTTCCGGCGTCGCCTGCGGCTGACGCGCAAGACAGGCCAACACACGCTTGGCCTGGAAGAAGCGGTCGAACTCCTTGAGCGCTGCGACGAACCGGTCCTGTCCGGCCAAGTCGACGGTGGCTCTTGGCGGTTCTTGGTCTGGATCACGGCAGACGGCCAATCACTCATCGCTTGCACAGGGGTCGAGCGCTCAACAGCTGCTTAACGTAGCCGGCTTGGGAAGCTGCGGCGAGGTCATCCAACGTGGCGAGCTGACGCTCACGTGGCGAGCTGACGCTCACGTGGCGAGCTGACGCTCATCGCCGCACTGCCGCCTCGGCTGGTGGATCAACAGGCGCCGCCGGGGGAGCGGGACCGCGGTGGCACGACCCGACCAAGCGCGATTCAAGCTCGAAGTGTTCCAGAGGTACGGGCCACGTTCCGTCCTCTCGGGGATCGCGATACCGCAGATGGTGGAGGCGGCGCACCTTCGAGGCGATCCTGACGGCGGTACCTCCGACGCCCGTAACGGGCTGCCTATGAACGCGGCGCTTCACAGGGCATTCGACGCTCACCTCTTCGCCATCAACCCTGACACTCTGATCGCAGAGGCGCGTCCTGGCGGGCCGAGCCTGGAAGACATGGGCGTCGTGCACCCGAAGGTCACCTTGGACCGTCTGACGCACCCTGACGCACTCAGGTGGCGCTACAACGAGTGGCTGCGCTGCACCGGCCGCGAAGGAGAAGTGCCAGCCGAGCGGTAGACGGCCCTGTCGATCCCTGGAGAACTTCCCCGCGTTCGCCTCGACCTCACGGAAGTCGGCCAGCAGCTCGTGAGCAGTCGCAGTCACCTGCTGGTACCGGTCTCTCAGCCCGGCCCGGTCGAGCACCGACACCTCGCCGTGCTCGACACGAGCGATCTCCTCGTCGAGCTCCAGGCGCCGCCGCTTCAGCTCCTCAAGCCGCGCTTCCGGGTCACTCTCGGCCCCGAACTTCATCTGCCGCAGGAGCTCGAAGACGGTGTTGAGCCGCGACTCCGTACCGATGAAGGAACGGGCCTCCAACGAGCGGACCCACGCGACGACCTTCTCTACGGCAGACGTCGCGTCGTAGTGCGGCTCGTCCGAATCCGGCGGATAATACTTGCGCAGCCAGCCCGCCTGCGTGGCCGACCAGTCGTCCAGGTACGCCTTCGCGGACTTGGGGAAGGTCTGTTCCCCAAGTCGCTCGTTCAGCGCGTACAACTCGTCGTCCAGCCGGTCGGCCAACTCCGCACCGGAGATCGAACGGATTCCCTGCTCGACGAAGACCCTGTCGAAGACTCAGGATGAGTGCCGCGTTCTCCGCCCGCAGCAGCCGCCAGGCCGGGTGGTGCTTGCGCAGCCGGACCACATCGTCGTACTCCATGTTCCCCGCCCTCAAATGCCCGCAGTCTGCTCGGGTCGTTCCATACCCACGCATGCACGGTAGAAGGCGCCACTGACAATGCAGCTACAAACGCCTCTGACCAGCAGGTTCGCCGACGGATTGGCGGGAGTGCGAGGCAGGTCAGCGCTGGCGCCGGTAGGGATCTGTGTACGGCTCCATGGACTGGCGGACCTCTTCCCGGACCGGATCCATGAGGGGGCCTGGGGCGTAGTAGCGGGCGCGGGCCTTGCCGTGGGGGACGAGCCAGCCGCGGGCGACGAGCTCGCGGATGTCGCGGATGGCCTGCTGGTCGCTGAGGTCCGCATCCTGCTGGTAGACGGTGCGGCGGACCTTCGCGTCCGAGAACGCGGGCAGCAGGGCATAGACGACCCGCTCGTCCAGGCCGGCTGCCTCGACGCCTTCAACCAGGCGGCGCCAGGCACGCGACATGACATCGAAGCGGCGCTGGGCCTGCTGGGCCTGGCGGTGGTGGGCGGTCAGGCAGAACCGGATCCAGGGCCGGGTATCCCGCTCCGGACTCCAGTGCGGGCCGCCCACGTCCTCCAGGACCTGGTAATACGCGTATGTGTTCTGCCCCCGGCCGAGCCACTCCTCGATGGACGAGAATTCGGGTGGCATCAGGGCCTCGCGGGAGAACACGAGAGTGGACAGGGCGCGGGACATGCGCCCGTTACCGTCCTTCCACGGGTGGATCTTGACGAGATTGAGGTGTGCCATGGAGGCACGGACGTGGACGGGGGTGTCGAGGTCGCCCTCGTTGAGCCAGTCGATGAACTCTGTCATCAGAGCGGGAACGTCCGTCTGGTCCGGTGCTGTGTAGGCGGGGACCAGGGGGTCGTCGGGGCTGGTGACGTAGACGGGCCCGTCGCGCCAGCGGCCGGGGCGTTTGTCGAGGTGGTGGCCCTGCAGCATGAAGTGCAGACCGTTGAGCAGGCCGGCGTCGAAGCGGAAGTCGTCACCGGCGTCGGCGAGGGCCTGGATGTAGGTCATGCCGCGCTGGTAGCCCTCCAGCTCGGCACGCGTCTTCTCCCCGGTTTCCAGCGGTTCCTCGCCGGACATGAGGGCTTCCACGTCGTCGACTGTCGCGGCGTATCCCTCGATGGTGTTCGACCCGGCGATCGCGCGGGCGGTGAGGTTGCGGCGCAGCTGGCGGGTCCAGCGCGGGGTGGCCCGGAGCATGTGGCGCAATGATCGGCGCATGCTCTCGATCTCGTCGAGGGCCCGCCGGTCGTCGGTGTCCAGGGAGGGAATTGCGTACAGCATGTCTCCATGACATGATAATTGTGTCATTAAGTCAAGCGTAAATGCCTGAATCAGATCACCGTGGACCGGGCGTTCTTGCCGAGGTGGATATTGAACGCCTGCGGATCTGGCCACGCGTGTATCCGACAGTGTTGACGTTGGTCGGCATGACCTCCCTCTCGTAACCGCGCTTGCGGGCGGAAAGGTACTTGACCACGCTCGACGCTCTCGTGTTGGAGGCGAACAGGTTCCGTGCGGTCCTCGGGTTGCTGTGCAGCCCTTCGAAGTTGCGTGCGTGGCCGATGGCGACCCGGCTGGCCGTGTAGTGCCCCGCGGACCGTCCAAGCTCTGACTGTGGCTCCCTGCCCTCACGTAGCCCTCAGTCGCACCCGCCTCGGGCGGCTCGCTTTGGGCCTGAATGTACTTACGCGCGATGGCGCAAGCGCTGGCATGAGGAAGATCGAGTCAGCGGAAGAACAGGGTAGGTGCCGCTTTGGCACCTGCTCCGTTCTTGCCTGATAGCCCATCAGTATGGCTCTGGCCAGCGACTGCTCTCTGGCCCCGGGCGGCAGGGCGTGATTTGCGGCCTTAGCTGGGGGATGTATGTGGGACGCAGGGCCCCAATCTGGGGTGCATAACGGTGCGAAATGCCCTCGTGGGCAACGAGAAAGCCCTTCGCAAGTGATCTTGCGAAGGGCTTAAAACGGCCTCTGAGCTGCTAAAACGCTGCGCCCCCGGCAGGACTCGAACCTGCGGCCAAGCGCTTAGAAGGCGCCTGCTCTATCCACTGAGCTACGGGGGCCGGATGGTGCGTGGCGGGTCATGGTCCGGATGGGGGCGGAACCGCGATCTGCCTGAGCCGGGGACAAGGATAGGGCTCCCGGGTCCTCGGCTCTGATGCTTCGTGCGCGTGCCACGATGTGGAGGTTCGGTGAAGCGGTCCTGATAATCGCAGGCAGTTGCGAATTTCGCATCGCTTTTTGGGCCTCTGGCCCCGGGTGTTGTGCACTCGTTATGCCTCTGCCTCCGTCATCCCTTCCGCCTCGCGTGTCTGATCGGCACGCAGACGCGCCCATATGCTTCAGAAAGCTGCCGAAATTGGGCATTCTTCGCATGTGGTGACCTTGGACGTACGGCCTCAAATGCTCAACGCACTCTCCGCTCTGCGCGACCGTGTCGCCGCCGCGCGCTTTCCGCTGCCTCTCCCAGGGGCGCCGCGCGCGCGTGCCAACCGGGCGGAGCTGCTGGCGCAGCTCGACAACTACCTGGTCCCTCGGCTGAAGGCACCGGACGCTCCCTTGCTCGCTGTGGTCGGCGGATCGACCGGGGCCGGTAAGTCGACTCTGGTCAATTCTCTGGTGGGGCGTCAAGTCAGCGAGGCGGGCGTATTGCGACCGACCACGCGTACGCCGGTGCTGGTGTGCCATCCGGAGGACTATCACTGGTTCAGCGGAATGCGGGTACTGCCCGATCTCACCCGTGTGTGGTCGACGCAGGCCGGGGGCCCCGTCGGCACGGACGGGCGCCATGCCGACCAGCGGCGGGATCCAGACCCGCTCAGGGGCGGTGCCCGCGGGCCGACCGCCGGTGCCCGTCAGACAGGGCCGCGCCACGGCGATGCGTCAGGTGAGTTGTACGGAGGCGCCTACGGCGATGTGTACGGCGGCCACGACGGCTCCGGAGATCAGGGGGTCTACGGGGACCGTGGGGCTTACGGGGATTCCTCCGGCGGCACGCCGTACGCCGACTCTTACGGCGAGCCCTATGGCGATGCCTACGGTGATCCCTATAGCGAGGACTCATCCGGTGGCGCGTACGGCGACTCGTTCGGCACGGCCCGCAATGATCCCTCTGGCGGGTCCTACGGAACAAACGGCTCCTACGGGCGCACGGGGCGTGCGAGGCGACCGGAGATGCGGCGGGTTGTCGGGCACGCCTACCGCGTACACCAGGACGACGTACCGGCCCTCCCTGGAGACGTCACTCCGGCGTCGTCCAGGGATGACGGTGGAGCCTTCGCCGGGAGTGCCGACCGGGGCCCGCGGGCACTGCACGACGGCGGCGACTGGGCCCGGCAGGGTGGCGGCGGCGACCGGGAACGCGGCCCCGGGAAGAACGGCGGACAGTCCGCTCTGGACAACGGCGGCCCTGTGCTGCGGATCGAGACCGTGCCCACCCTGCCCCGCGGTCTCGCCCTGCTCGACGCCCCGGACATCGACTCCCTGGTGGTCGACAACCGCCTCCTGGCCGCCGAGCTGATCTGTGCCGCCGACGTCTGGGTGATGGTCACCACCGCGGCCCGGTACGCCGACGCCGTGCCCTGGCACCTGCTGCGCACCGCCAAGCAGTACGACTCCACCTTGGTCATCGTCTTGGACCGGGTGCCGCACACCGTCATCGACGAGGTTTCCCGCCAGTACGACGCGTTGCTGACCAAGGCCGGACTCGGCGAGGTGCCGCGCTTCACCGTTCCCGAGCTGCCCGAGTCCGCGGGCGGTGGCGGGCTGCTGCCGGGCACCGCTGTGGCGCCGCTGCGCGCCTGGCTCACCGAGTGCGTCCAGGACTCCGCCGCACGCGCCCACACCGTCGCCCGTACGGCCTACGGCGTCCTCGACTCGCTGCGCACCAGGATGCCCGAACTGGCCAGCGCCGTGGCCGCCCAGCACGCTGCCGCGCTGCGGCTCACCGCCGCCGTCGAAGCCGCGTACGAGCACGAACACACGCGCCTACGGGGGCGGCTGCAGGCCGGGGCGGTACTCGCGGGCGACGCGCTGAAACGCTGGCGCAGTTACCCGCTGGACTGCGGCCCCGGGGAACTGCTCGACGCGCTCGTCGAGAGCCTGGGGACGCTGCTGCTGTGCGCTGTCGCCGCGGCCGACGAGCGCATCGACGAGCGATGGCGGCGCGAGCCTGCGGCCGAAGCCCCGGGCCTTTCCGTCCGTGACGCCGGCCTGGAGCAGGTTGAGCACCGGATCGGTCTGGCGGTGCGCCGCTGGCGGCGCGTCATCGAGGAGTACGCCGAGGACGAGGCCCGCGGCGCCGACAAGAACCCCGCCCCCGACCCCGAGGCGATCGCCGCCCTGCTGGCGACCTGCCTGCTGGGCGGGCGCAGGGCGCGTTCGGCGGGCGAGAAGCTCGCCGAACGGGTGGGGGCGCGCGGCGCGCTCCGGCTCCGTGACCGGGGCGGGCGGCTCCTGATCAGCTATGTGGAACGGGTACTGCACGCCGAACGCGAACGCCGCCTCGCTCCGCTCGACTCCCTTGACGTCCGAGCGGAGCCCCAGGCCGAACTGATCGCCGCGTTGTCCGTACTGCAGAAGGAGAGGTGACCGCGTGACTTCCGTGACCGGTCAGCCGGAACACGCCGATCGCGCCGACGACACGGCTGCCGCGGTTGCCGCAGAGGACCGCGAACGCGACAACTACAGAGAGAGCGACGACTACAGGGAGAGCGATGACCATAGGGAGGGCGATGACCGTAAGGAGGGCATCGTCGGGGTCAGCCGCCATGGTCGCGTGGTGGCCGATGACGTCGCCGGCGACCTGCGCGCAGGGTACGGACTCGTCTCGGATTCCGAAGCGCCCGGAGAGCACGCTCCCGCGCCGGGTTCCGGCACGCCCGGGGAGCACGACCCGGCCTCGGACGCCGACGCGTATGCGGAGTACGCCGTTCCTCTGGACCCCGGAGCGCACACGGACTCGCCCCTCGCCCCTGACGCCTCTCTGCGCGCGGTGCTCGACCTCGCCGCGGACGCCGGCACCCGTGCGGAGCACGCCTTCGCCGTGGGCGCCGACGCGGACCTGGAGCACGTTCTCGCTCCCGACCTCGGCACGGCCCTGAGAGAGCACACCCTTATCCCGGACACCTGCGCACACGTAGAGCCCGCCGCTGACCCGGCTACCGCTCCTGCCGCCGCCCGCACCGCCGAGCCCGCTCCCGTCCCTCGGCACGATGCGGAACGCGAACCAGGGGAGACGTCGGAGTCGGCGGCGAGGCTCGGTCCAGGGACGCCGCTGGAGCCGGCGATGCCGTCCAGCTCCAGGACGCAGGCTGCTCCCGGCCCGCACTCCGGTCCCGAACCGGCGCCTACCTCCGTCCCTGAGCCCACCCCCGGCCCGGCGCCTCTCCCGGAACCGGAACCGGAATCCGGCTCCGGTGTCAAGACACATCCCAGGGCGAAAGGCCTGCCCAGCCCCGTACCCATCCTGGTCCCCCGAGGGGAGACCGGAGTGATGCTCTTCTCCAGGCTGCTGGCGTCCTCCAGGGGGCTGTCCCGGTCCGCCGCGCCCTCGGTGCGCACGCCCCGTACGGCGGAGCCGGTGCTCGCCGCCGCGTCCCAGGCGGAGTCCGCGACGTCATCCTCCAAGACACCGCGCTCGTCCCCTCCGGAACACCCTGAGCACTCTGAGCCCCTTGAGCACGCAGAGCCCACACGACTCACCAAGCCCTCAGAGCACCCTGCGCACCCGCCATCGCCCGCCCTCTCCGCCCCCACAGCCAACCCCGGCCCTCCGGCCGGCCCCGGAGGCGGGCAGCGGCCCGAGGAGCCGCAGGAGCACGCCTGCGAGCCCGCCAGACCGCCCGCCAGGCAACCCGGTGGGCCGGACCGCGGGCAGCCCGCCACGACGGGACAGAGCGCCACCACGGGGCAGCCCGCCACTGGGCCCGCGCCCTCCGCCGCCCCGCACGCTGAGTCCCCCGCCTCATCGGACCCCGCTGGACCCGGCACACCCACCGGGCCCACCTCACCGTCCGGCGCGTCGCCGGAGCCGCCGGAAGGCGGCTGGGACGACGGGCTCATCGCCCGCCGTGCGCCGGGCAGCGTCCGGGACGACGTGGTGGACCTGGGCGGCAGCGCGGGCGGCGTGCCTGGGAGCGTGGGGCACGACGGGGAACCCGGTGCGCTTTACGACGCGGTGTTCGACGCGCCGTTGCGGGACCGGCTCGACGCGCTGCGGGAGCTGGTCGGCCTCTCCCGTACGCGGGTGGAGAGCGGCACGCTGGCCGAGGCAGGGCGGGTGCTCGACGAGGCAGTCGCCCGCGGCAAGCTCTCCGGAGGTCACACGGTGGTCGCCCTGGCGGGTGCGACCGGCAGCGGGAAGTCGTCGCTGTTCAATGCGCTGGCCGGAGTGACCATTTCAGACACCGGCGTACGCCGGCCGACCACCGCGTCACCTGTGGCGTGCAGTTGGACCGACGACGCGGGGCCGCTGCTCGACCGGCTCGGCATCCCCGCCCGGCTGCGGCGCAGACCGCCGCACAACCCCGAGGCGGACGCCGGGCTGCGCGGCCTCATCCTGGTGGACCTGCCCGACCATGACTCGGCGGCCGTCGTCCACCGGGAACAGGTGGACCGGGTGCTCGCCCTGGTCGACGCGGTCGTCTGGGTCGTCGATCCGGAGAAGTACGCCGACGCTGTGTTGCACGACCGCTATCTGCGCCCCATGGCGGGGCACGCCGAGGTGATGTTCATCGTGCTCAACCAGGTGGACCGGCTGCCTGGTGACGCCGCCGACCAGGTCCTCGACGACCTGCGGCGACTGCTCGACGACGACGGTGTGGCGCTGGGGGAGTACGGCGAACCGGGCGCTACCGTGCTCGCCGTGTCCGCGGCGACCGGCCGGGGGGTCGGAGAACTGCGCGAGACACTGGGGCAGTTCGTGGCCGAGCGGGGCGCCGCGGGGCGCCGGATCGCGGCCGATGTGGACGCGGCGGCGGGGCGGTTGCGTCCCGTTTACGCCGCCGGACGGCGCCCTGGGCTCAGCGAGGAGGCGCGCGAGGAGTTCACGGACCGGCTCGCCGAGGCGATCGGTGCGAGCGCCGCGGGCGTGGCCGCGGAGCGTGCCTGGCGCAGGAATGCGGGCAAGGCGTGCGGTTCGCCCTGGCTGCGGCTGTGGCGATGGTACGAGGCATGGCGGTTCCCGCGGATCGGCAGACCGACCCCGCAGCCGCTCGCGGCGGAGGAGGCCACGGCCAGACAGCGTGTCGAGCAGGCCGTGCGCTGGATCGCCGACCAGGCCGCGACCGGATTGCCCGCCCCTTGGGCCCTGGCCGTCAGGGAGGCCGCCGTACGGGGCGCCCGGGGGCTGCCCGGAGCGCTGGACGAACTGGCGGACACGGCGGCGCCCGCGGACAAGCCGCCGCGGCCCGGCTGGTGGCCCGCGGCGGTGCTGGCGCAGGCGGCGATGACGATCCTGCAGATCTTCGGCGGGCTGTGGCTGGTCGGGCAGATCCTGGGGCTCTGCCCGCCGAACCTGGGAGTGCCGGTGCTGCTGATGCTGCTGGGTGTCGTCGGCGGCCCGTTGATCGAGTGGACGTGCCGCATCGCGGCGCGCGGCCCGGCCCGCAGATACGGGCTGGAAGCGGAACGCCGGCTGCGCGAGGTGGCCGCGGGCTGCGGTCGCGCCAGGGTCCTGGACCCGGTCTCGGCCGAACTGCTGCGCTACGCGGAGGTGCGGGAGCAGTACGTACACGTGGTGGGAGCGGCGTCGACGGCGGCTCGGGTGGGGTGAGGAGCGGGCTTCGACGGGCGGTTGACGAGGGAGTACATGGAGTTCGGGGCCGCGGATGAACGGTGGAGCCCGAGGACGTCGGACCGGCGGCGCCGAAACACGGCCGGGCACGGTAGCCGAACCATCACTCCATCGAGTGGCGGAGTTATCCACAACCTGGCGGTGGTCCACAGGGCTCAGCGAGTTCGCTCCCGCGGGTGCAGTCTGATCAGGCGGTTCGGGAGCGGGTCGGCAGACGGCCCGGGACCGTACGGACGCATCGGCTGTCGTACCCGGTCGTGCGCGGCAGCCGGCCGTGCGCGGGACCGTGCGGGCAGCAGGTCGTACGGCAGGAGCCAGGGAGGGGTTCGCAGTGAACGAGACGATGGTCACCGTGGTGGGGAACGTGGCGACGGCGCCCGTGTTCCGTGAGTTGCCGAGCGGTCCGGTGACACGCTTCCGGCTGGCGGCGACCGCGCGGCACCGCGACCGTGCGACGGGCACGTGGGCCGACGGCCACACCAATTTCTTCACCGTCTGGGCCTGGCGCGGACTCGGGACGAATGTGGCGGCGTCACTGTCCGTCGGTGAACCGGTCATCGTGCAGGGCAAGCTCAAGGTGCGCAACGAGGAGCGCGGTGGCGGACAGCAGTGGATGTCGGCCGATATCGACGCCGTCGTCGTCGGCCACGACCTCTCGCGCGGGACGGCGGCCTTCCGCAGGACGGCCAGGACGGACGGCGCTCTCGGCGCCCAGCAGCAGCCCGCACCGGCCCAAGTGGGTGGTCTGCCAACGGCGGACGACGAGGAGAGTTCCGGTGCGGGGCACGGCCTCGGTGAGCGCAAGGACCCCGGCGCGTGGGAAAGCGCTGGTGCGGAGCGAAGCCCCGGTCAGTGGGAGAGCTCCGGCGTGAAGGAGAAGAAAGGCAAGCGTCGGGACGTGCAGCCGGATCCGTTTGCCGCCCCGCTCGCACCACCTGGCCGACTCGCCAAAGACCCTGCTGCCGCCGTGACATGACGTGACGTCAGGAAGTCATCAGGTAGGAGAAAGGGGGCATCAGGAGGGCCCGATGTGAGGCTTATCGGCGAATCAAGCACAGTGGATTTGTCGATAGGGCAACTCGGAAGAGAGTGTTGTGGGTAACGATTATGAGTCGGATCGGTTATCCGATGGTATGACCGGGGAGTATCACGGGCCCTGTTTCTTAGGATGCCGGACATAGTTCACGGGGAATCTGATTCTGCTGGCGGGTCGACTAACCCTCCATGGCAACGGTTCCCGCCCGGAGGGGAATTCTGTGTTTTCTGCACTCTCTGTGTACAGGCGAGGTGTCGTCCGCCTCGCCGCAGCGACCTTGGTGTCCGGCCTCGTGGCCGCGGGCACCATGGCCGCCACAGGTGCCGCGGCGGCCGACGAGGCGCCTCAGCAGCACGGTGGAGCGACCGCCACCATCGGTGGTCTCAAGACCTTCGGTGAAGCCGTCATCCACGACCATGGCAAGGACCAGAAGGTGTCCGCCGGTCTCTTCGAGATGACCGTCGACGACGGCGGCACCCTGCAGACGTACTGCATCGACATCCACAATCCGACACAGAAGGACGCGAAGTACCAGGAGACCCCCTGGAGCGGTACTTCGCTCAACGGCAATGCCGACGCGGGCAAGATCAACTGGATCCTGCAGAACTCCTACCCGCAGGTGAACGACCTCGCCGCACTGGCCAAGAAGGCGGACGCCGGCAGCCTGACCGAGCGGGAGGCCGCGGCCGGCACCCAGGTGGCCATCTGGCGCTACTCGGACAAGGCCGACGTGGACGCGTCCAGCCCCGCCGCCGAGAAGCTCGCCGACTACCTCCAGAAGAGCGCGCAGAACCTCGCGGAGCCGAAGGCCTCGCTGACGCTTGAGCCGTCCGCGGTCTCCGGCCACCCCGGGGAGAAGCTCGGCCCGGTGACCGTGCGGACCAACGCCGGCCAGGTGACCGTCACCCCGCCCGCGGACGCCGCGGCGAGCGGAGTGAAGATCGTCGACAAGGACGGCAAGCCCGTCACCACCGCCGGCAACGGCAGCCAGCTCTTCTTCGACGTCCCGCAGGGCGCCATGGACGGGACGGCCGCGCTGACGGTCCAGGCGTCGACCACCGTCCCGGTGGGCCGTGCCTTCGCCTCCGAGACCCGCAGCCAGACCCAGATACTCGCGGGCTCCAGCGAGTCGACGGTCTCGGCGGTCGCGACCGCCGACTGGGCGGCGAAGGGCGCGATCCCCGCGCTCTCCGCGGAGAAGAACTGCGACAAGAACGGCGTCGACATCACGGCGGCCAATTCGGGCGACCAGCCGTTCACGTTCGAGCTGCTGGGCGTCAAGCACACCATCGCCGCGGGCAAGTCCGAGACGGTCACCGTCCCCCTCAAGGAGGACCAGGCCTACGACTTCACGATCAAGGGTCCGAACGGCTTCGAGAAGCGCTTCAAGGGCGTCCTCGACTGCAAGACGCAGACCGACAGCGGCACCCAGCCGTCGTCGCAGCCGAGCCCGGCGTCCGCCGGCGGCACCTCCGGCAAGGACCTCGCGGAGACCGGTAGCTCCAGTGCCACTCCGATGATCGCGGGTCTCGCGATCGCCCTGGTCGTGGTCGGCGGCGCCGCGGTCTTCCTGGTCCGCAAGAAGAAGGCTCCGGCCCAGCACTGAGCACGGCCGGCGCCCAGCACTCTGGGCACGGCACCGCGTGGCCTGCACACGGAGTGTCCCGGGCCACTGCGTAAGCGGTCGGCCCCGGCCCGCCTGAGGCGAGCCGGGGCCGTCGCACGCCCGGGCCGGCCCATGGCGGCCGAGGACGGCCAGGTGAGGGGGCCGCGCGAGTGCGGCGGGCGCGAGTGCGGCGGAGCATGACCGTCGGCGACCGTCCCAGTGCCGCCCGGCCCGCCCGCCGCCGGCCCGCCCGGCTGATCGTGACGGCGTGACAGCGGTGACGGTGGTGAGAGTGGTGACAGGGGGTGCGGTGGTGGCCGATCGGAGACGGGGCCGGGCTGGCGCGCGAACCGGCCGGTTTCCGCGGGGGGCCCGGTGTACGGCAAGATGGGTGTGTCTGCCCTCATGCGGCGGAGTCGACACTGAAACTTGATCGGCCACGTGATCACACGTGATCGACGCTCGACACTGACAATGCAGGAATCAAGCTGCCGGACGGTTTCTTTTGGCTGAGTTCATTTACACCATGCGCAAGACGCGCAAGGCGCACGGCGACAAGGTGATTCTCGATGATGTCACCCTGAACTTCCTGCCGGGCGCGAAGATCGGTGTCGTCGGACCGAACGGCGCAGGCAAGTCCACCGTCCTCAAGATCATGGCGGGTCTGGAGCAGCCGTCCAACGGCGAGGCCTACATCTCGCCCGGTTACAGCGTCGGCATACTGCTGCAGGAGCCTCCGCTCAACGACGACAAGACCGTGCTGGGCAACGTCCAGGAGGGCGTCGCCGAGATCAAGGGCAAGCTCGACCGGTTCAACGAGATCGCCGAGCAGATGGCGACCGACTACACCGACGAGCTCATGGAGGAGATGGGCAAGCTCCAGGAGGACCTGGACCACACCAACGCGTGGGACCTGGACGCGCAGCTTGAGCAGGCCATGGACGCGCTGGGCTGCCCGCCCGGTGACTGGCCGGTGACCAATCTCTCCGGTGGTGAGCGGCGCCGTGTCGCGCTCTGCAAGCTGCTGCTGGAACAGCCCGACCTGCTGCTGCTCGACGAGCCCACCAACCACCTCGACGCCGAGTCGGTGGCGTGGCTGGAGCAGCACCTCGCCAAGTACGCCGGCACCGTCGTAGCGATCACTCACGACCGCTACTTCCTGGACAACGTCGCCGAGTGGATCCTCGAACTCGACCGCGGGCGCGCCTATCCGTACGAGGGCAACTACTCCACGTACCTGGAGACCAAGCAGACCCGTCTCAAGGTCGAGGGCCAGAAGGACGCCAAGCGTGCCAAGCGCCTGAAGGACGAGCTGGAGTGGGTGCGCTCCAATGCCAAGGGCCGCCAGGCCAAGTCCAAGGCGCGCCTGGCCCGCTACGAGGAGATGGCCGCCGAGGCCGAGAAGATGCGGAAGCTGGACTTCGAGGAGATCCAGATCCCGCCGGGCCCGCGCCTGGGCAGCATCGTGGTCGAGGTCAACAAGCTGAACAAGGGCTTCGGTGAGAAGGTCCTCATCGAGAACCTGTCCTTCACTCTCCCGCGCAACGGCATCGTCGGCGTCGTCGGTCCGAACGGCGCGGGCAAGACGACGCTGTTCAAGATGATCCAGGGCCTGGAGAACGCCGACTCTGGCGGGATCAAGGTCGGCGAGACCGTCAAGATCTCCTACGTCGACCAGAGCCGCGCGAACATCGACCCGAAGAAGACGCTGTGGGCAGTCGTCTCCGACGAGCTCGACTACATCAAGGTCGGACAGGTCGAGATGCCCTCCCGCGCCTATGTGAGCGCCTTCGGCTTCAAGGGCCCCGACCAGCAGAAGCCCGCCGGTGTGCTCTCCGGTGGTGAGCGCAACCGCCTCAACCTGGCGCTCACCCTCAAGCAGGGCGGCAACCTCCTGCTGCTCGACGAGCCCACCAACGACCTCGATGTGGAAACGCTCTCCTCGTTGGAGAACGCGCTGCTGGAGTTCCCCGGCTGCGCGGTCGTCGTCTCCCACGACCGGTGGTTCCTGGACCGCGTCGCGACGCACATCCTCGCCTACGAGGGTGACTCCAGGTGGTTCTGGTTCGAGGGGAACTTCGACTCGTACGAGAAGAACAAGGTCGAGCGGCTCGGCCCGGACGCCGCGCGCCCGCACCGCGCCACGTACAAGAAGCTCACCCGGGGCTGAGGGCGGAGCACGAGCTGTGGCACGGCATATCTACCACTGCCCTTTGCGCTGGTCGGACATGGACGCCTTCGGGCATGTCAACAATGTCGTCTTCGTCCGGTATTTGGAGGAGGCGCGGATCGATTTCATGTTCCGGCTGGCCAAGGCGGACGGTTCGCCGTCGTTCTCCGGCGGCTCCGTCGTCGCCCGACACGAGATCGACTACGTACGGCCGCTCATCCACCGGCACGAGCCTGTGATCATCGAGTCCTGGGTGACGAAGATCAACGCGGCATCGGTCACCATCGCGTACGAGATCAAGGACGCGGAGGAAGCCGTTGTCGGCCCGGACGGTGACGGGGTCGGTACGGATGGTGACGGTGGTACGGGCAGTGGTTCCGGCGCGGGCGGTGGCGCGGGTCACGGTGGCCATGCCGGCACGGTGTACGCACGGGCCAGCACCGTCGTCGTGCCGTACGACCTCACGGCGCAGCGGCCTCGGCGGCTCACCGGCGAGGAACGGGCCTTCCTGGAGCGTTTCGTGGACGACGGGCCGTCGGGACGAGGTGCGCGAGGCAGGCAGGGCGACGAGTCCGGGGCGCTGGTCGCATGACGGCGCCACAGCAGACGGTGCAGTTCTCCGACGCGGGGGAGGCGACGGACCTCGCCGCCTTCCTGGCCCGTCTGATCCGCTACGACCGTGCTGCCGCGGTGCGTCTCCAGGCCTTCGGGACCGCGCTTGCGGTGTTCGGGCGGCCCCCGTCCTTCGAGGTCCTGGCGATCCGCACGGCACGGCTCGCCAAGCCGTACCAGGACGGTCTCGACGAGCTCCTCGACGTCACCGTCTCCGCCGGTGACCTGCTGGAGTCCATCGACGAGCGGGCGGCGACGGCTGCCGTGCCGCTCGCTGTTACCGGGCCGCCCTGGGCCGGGATCCTCCCGCCCCGCAGCGGCTGGCGGCAGGAACCGGCGCTGCCCGACCTCGGCGCACTGCGCGCTCTCGTGGCCGATGTGGTGGCCGAATTCCGTGCCAGGACCGAGGAGTTGGGTTCCGATCGGCGTACCCGCGCCGAACTCGATGGGATCGGCCGCGATATCTGGTCCCGGCCCGTCGGTGACACGGATCTACCGGTTCGAGCGGCCCACGCGGCGCACGCGCTGGGCTTCCTGCGGGAGCCGCGCCCGCCGGAATCCGGCACGGTCAGGAGTCCAGCAGGTGCGGCGGGTACCGGCTCAGATGGCCGGATGGACTGCGACACCGCGGGCCACGGTCACAGCGCGCCCGGCGCCGCTCCCGCTCTCGTGCCGGCCACCGCACATCCGGCGGCCAACCTCGTCACTCCGCCCGCGGCCGAGCCCGTCGCCCTGTTCGCGGCCGGAGCGTGGCTGCGGCTGCGGACGCCGTACGGTTCGATCGCGGTCCGCAGGTCGGGGACGGGCATGCTGAACGTGATGCCTGCTTAGGCCAGGGCCACCGGAGCTCAGGATCATCCCCGGTACCGGGTCGGAGCCGGTACCGGGCCGTCGGGTCGGGCCTGTGTGGTCGGCGCGGAACCCGGCTCGACGCGGGCTGTGCGGGATGCTGTGCTCAGCCCGGCGTGTTGATCATCGAGGCTGCCGCGTAGGTGAGGTACTTCCAGAGCGTCTGCTCGTGCTCCTCGCTCAGGCCGAGCTCGTCGACCGCGGTCCGCATGTGCTTCAGCCATGCGTCGTGCGCGGCCTGGTCGACGGTGAACGGGGCGTGCCGCATCCGCAGCCGCGGGTGGCCGCGCTGCTCGCTGTATGTCGTAGGGCCGCCCCAGTACTGCATCAGGAAGAGCGCCAGGCGCTCCTCGGCCGGGCCCAGATCCTCCTTTGGGTACATCGGGCGGAGCAGCGGGTCCTCGGCGATGCCCTGATAGAAACGGTGCACCAGGCGCCGGAAGGTCTCCTCGCCGCCGACCTGCTCGTAAAAGGTCTGTTCCTGAAGCGTGCCGCGCGGAATCTCCATCACGTTGTCCATGGTCTCAGACCGGCCGACCGAGTACGCGGGGCCCAGGACTCCGCCGATCGCGAGCAGGTTGGGCCCGGCTGCCGCTGTTCGTCCGCGCTCCGCGAACGGGACCTCTCGCATCCGCGGTCCGGCCGCAGCACAGTGGACATATGACCGCGCATGCCCCAGATGATGCCCAGGCCGCTCCCGGCGCCTCCGCCGAGGAGCAGGTAGCCGTCGCGCGGGCGGCGCTGGTGCGGGAGATCGACGCCGGCGGAGGCTGGGACGACGACCCGATCTGGCGGTCCGCCTTCGAAGCCGTGCCGCGCCATCTGTTCGTTCCGTATTACTACGTAGGCACTTTGAGCGGTTATGAGCGGTTGTGGGGTGAGGATTCGGATACTGGCCGGCGGGCGGAGTGGCTGCGGGGTGCGTACGCGGACGCGGCGCTGGCCACCCGTGTGCGGGACGGTGTGCTGGTGTCGTCCAGCAGTCAGCCGTCGCTGATGGCGCGCATGCTCTCCGCCCTGCGTGTCAGGGACGGGGACACGGTCCTGGAGATCGGCGCGGGCACCGGTTACAACGCGGCCCTGCTGGCGTACCGCCTCGGTGACGATCATGTCACCACCATCGATCTCGACCCGGAGATCACCGACTCGGCCCGCGCGCACCTGGCCACGGCCGGATACCGCCCGGCGGTCGTCACCGGTGACGGCGCGCGCGGCTGGCCGGAGCGCGCCCCCTACGACCGGATCATCGCGACCTGCACCCTGGACGACGTGCCGCGCGGCTGGCTCGCGCAGTGCCGCCCTGGTGCGCGCATCGTGGCGCCGTTCGCCACCGGCCTCATCGCGCTTGACGTGTACGACGACGGCCATGCCCAAGGGAAGTTCCTGCCCACCCCCGCGTACTTCGTGCCACTGCGCGGCACCGGCCGGCGTACGGAGGAGCCCCTTGAGCTCGGCGGGCTGCCGCGCAGGGCGCTCGGGCAGGACGGGTTCCGCTTCCTGCTGGTGCTGACGGACGGCAGGCTCGATCCGCGAAAGGCGCTGGCGGTCTGGGACCGCGAGGGGCGGCCGGCGCGCGAGCGGTACGGGATCACCGTGGCCGGTGCGCGGGCCTGGGCCTGGCTGGACGATCCCGAGGGCCCGAACGCCTGGCCGCTATGAGATGCCTCCGCCCGCTCTGCCTCCCCACAGAGGAACATGGGGAGGCAGAGCGGGCGAGTGGCCGAGCTGCGACGATCGCGCGAACCCCGTGCCGGGGCAGGTGAGTTCGCTGCTGCGAAAGACCCTAGCCGCGGCGGATGGTGATCGTCGTCCAGGCGCCCACGTGGACCCGGTCGCCGTCCTGGAGCGGGACGGGGACGAACGGCTGGATCGGCTCCTCGGCGCCGTTGACCGTCGTGCCGTTGGTGGAGTTCTGGTCGACGACGGCCCACGAGCCGTTCTCCTGGTGGACCAGGATCGCGTGCTGGTGAGAGACGCCCGGGTCCTCCGGCGGCACCGAGAGGTCGATGTCCGGAGTGTCGCCCGTGGAGTGGCGGCGACGGCCGATGGTGAGCTGCTCACCGTTCAACTGGCGCTGCTGCTCGGGCGAGTACGCGGGCAGGTTCAGGCCGGTGGCTTCGGGGCCCGAGCGCTGCATCATCGCCATGAAGTACTCGCGGTCGGGACCGATCGTCACCATCCAGGTCGCGGGTGCGGCGAAGGCACCCGGTCCGCCCAGTCCTGGCTGCCCGGGCTGCGGGTAGCCGTAGCCGTGCGGAGCACCGATACCGGTGCCGCCCTGTACCGGTGGAGCCGTCGAGACGGCGGCGGCCGGCCCGGAAGGCGGTGGGAGCACCCAGTCGTCACCACCGCCAGTGCCGGGTCCTGGCGGCGGCGGGGCGGGCTGTGCGTGGCCGGGGTCCTGCGGGAACGCGGGCGGCGGCGGAGGCAGCGGGCCGGGCTGCTGCTGGAACGCGGCGGGCACCCCGCCGGTGACACCGGGAGAGTGGCCGGGACCACCGTGCGGTCCGGGGCCGCCCATGCCGCCGTCGAAGCCGGGCACTCCCGGCGGAATGGGCTCCGCGGGGCGGTTCACCTGCGACGGGCCCGAGCTCTGGTACTCGTACGGCTCACGCCCGGCCGGAGCGGACTGCTGGAAGTGCATCGGCGGACTGCCGCCGGGGCCAGGTACCGCCGGGCGCGGCGCTGCCGGGGTGTAGGAAGTCGCGGTGTTGGTGAGGAAGTTCCACCGGCACTCCTCGCAGAAGGGGGCGCCGCCCTCTCGCGGGGTGTGGCACTGCGGGCAGAGCTCCGCCTCGGGAGCGCCGTGGCCTCCCGGTGCGACGGAGGCGCTCTGCGGGTAGCCGTAGGCGGCCGGTGGCGGGGGAGGCGGGGGTACGGTGGCGGCCATGCGGTGACCGCAGACCTCGCACCAGTCGTCGGAACGCGACTGGTGTCCGTTCGGGCAGGTCGGCATGGAGGCGCTTCCCCCTCTCCTTCTCCGGCGCTTGGCCGGGCAATTCGGACGTTCCCGTCGCCCTTGAGCGTGCTCCGTCCGAGTCTGCACTGCACTTCTGTGATGCGAGGTCGGATGACGTGGTGATGTGACGTATGTGATGCGTTATACGGACATCATCACAGAGCCTGCTGCGGTGCCGCGACATCGGTGGCGCGACAACTAGGACGCAACTTCTGTGCCTGTGGGTTCTGCGGATGCCAGGTCTTCCTGTCCTGGATTCCCTGCTGAGGGATTCACTTTCCTGGGATTTCCGCGGATCCCTGCGGCCGAGTGGCCTGGTGCGGCTCTCCTCGCGGACCGTTCTGTCGTGCGGTTTCTGCTCGGCTGTCCGGGCTCGGCCCGTGGTGCGGGCCCCGCTCGGTCCTGCTGGGGTGTTCGGTCCTGCGGACGTGTGCGGCCGTGCTGATCTGTTCAGTTGTCCAGCCCGTGCGGTGCGCCGGGCCCGTTTTTCAGGATGACGCGGACGTGTTCAGGATGTCGACTTCTTCACGCGGACCGTCTTCGTCGACCGTGTTTCCAGGGTCATCTCGTCGGCGTCCGCGACCTTTGCCTTCAGTCGCACAGTACCGGTCGCGGCATCGACCACGTCCACCACCTTCGCAAGCAGTTTCGCCGTGTCCGCGTTCCCCGAGGCGCCCGCGAGCTGCACCGCGCGGCCCAGTTTGGCCGTCGCGCCGTCGATGTCGCCCGGCCTTGCGGGCGTCCAGGCCCTGCTGGATGACCTGGGCCAGTTCCGCCTGGCCGGTGTAGTGGGCGACCTGCGGGTTGATCGAGGTGGACGCGGCCATGTCGTCGGTCCACACGGCCCGCACCAGGCCCTGGGCGAGCGAGTCTGCGGCGCCGCCGTCCGGCTGCGGCAGGACCAGGGAGACCCGGGCGGCCAGCATCTCCTGGCCGATGCCGGCGGCGGGGACGCTGGACGCAGACGTGGTAGTCGCGGGACTCGTCGCCCCAGGAACCGGTGGGGTAGTCGCCGGCGCGCGGGCCGGCCTCGGTGCGCCGCTCGGTCAGGTCCTCGACGGTCGGCGCGACCTGCTTCACGAACTTGATCTCGGCGCCCTACGGGCGTCCACAGCCGCAGGGCGACGTCCGCGACCTCCTTGCCCATCGCCGTTCTCCATCATCCGCGTGAAGTCGGCGGCCAGCCCGGCCGGGTCGGCGACGATGTCGGCGCGTGCCGAGCAGCGCGGAGGCGATCCCGGTGACCTCCTTCACCTCCCAGTCGGTGCCGACGCCGCGCGCGTCGCAGGTGAAGCGGCCCGCGCAGGCGTCGAGGGCGGCCTGCAGGTCCTCCGGCTCCTCGTGCTCGTTGCGGCCGTCGGTGAGCAGGATGCCGTGCCGGATCGACACGTCAGCGGTGGCCAGCAGCCGGTCGGCGAGCCGCAGCCAGGTGCCGATCGCGGTACCGCCGCCCGCGGTGAGCTTGCGCAGCGCCTCCTTGGCCTGGCCGCGGGTGCTCGCGCGTCGGCCACCGCCAGCCGCCGTTGCCCGGGTAGACCTCCGTGGCACGGTGCGTGCCGGCGACCACCGCGAAGTGCACGCCGTCGCGCAGGGTGTCGATCGCGGCGGCCGTCGCCTCCCGGGCGTTGCGCATCTTCGTCGGCGGATAGTCCATCGAACCGGAACAGTCCACCATGATCACCACGGCCGCGTCCGGGCCCGCGCCCGACGCGCGGACGACCGCGGCGCCGCGGCCGGCGCCGCCGACGGTGCCGCCGCCGGTCGACGTCACCGTGACGATGGCGTTGACCTCGCGGCCGCCCTCCGGCAGGTACTCGTTCTGGTAGACGTCGACCGAGAACTGCGGCACGTTCGACTTCGAGAAATTGGCCATGGATTCCGCTCCCCCTCAGGCTTCCCACGGCGATTGGATGGCAGCTGCCTGCCGGTCGCGACCGTGCGCGTGACCGCGCCTTGCCGGCCGCGGCGGGCAGTCCGGCTCACGCGGGTCCGTGGACCTCAGGCCGATCCTGCCCCTGTCGGCGGAGCGGGGAACGGCAGCACGGCCACTGTTACGTTGTCGTGGCCGCCGCCGTCCAGCGCGTGGCCGACCAGCACCTGGGCGCTGTGCAGGGGCCGGTGCGGCGTCCGGCGGGCAGGACCGCGGCCATCTCAGCCGCGCGCCTTCCGCGTAGTTCCACAGGCCGTCCGTGCAGACCACCACCACACCCGGGCCGGTCCGGCTTGAAGGAGGCGGTGTGCGGCTCGAGTTCGTACGCGTCGGCGCCGAGCCAGCCGGTGATCGCGTGGGCGCGCTCGTCGGCGTACGCCTCCGCCTCGTTCATCAGGCCCGCCGCGACCATCTGCGCCGCCCACGAGTCGTCCTCGGTGAGCCGGGCGGCGGGGGCGCTGCGGTCGTCGGGCACCCAGTAGGCGCGGCTGTCGCCGACCCAGCCGACGATCAGCAGGCCGGCCGCGACGACCGCGCCGACGCAGGTGCAGGCCGGGCGCGTTCTGGTGCGGGCGCCCGTGCTCCTGGGCCGGCCGGCTCGTCGGCCAGCGCGTTGACCGCGTCGGAGGCGGCGAGGATCGCGTCGTGCATGGCCTGCTGCGGGTGCGTGCCGCGCGGCAGCGGCGTCCAGCAGCGCCTCGCTGGCCGCGCCGGGCGGCCGCCTCGACGCGTCGTCGGGGCGGTGGCCGAGGAGACGCCGTCGCAGACCATCGGCGACCACGGCGGGCGCGCCGTCGGGCAGGAGGCGGTCGGAGACGGCGAACGCGTCCTCGTTGCGGTGGTGGCGCAGCCCCCGGTCGCTGACCGCGGCGACCGCGGCCGAGCTCCTGCTCCATGTGGTCGCGTTCGCGCGGCTGGGCGTGCCCGCAGTGCTCGCAGTAGCCGTCGCGTCGACGCTGGCCCGCGCCGGCAGGCCACGCAGCAGCTCCGGCGCCGGCGCGGCGGGCGTCGGGGCCGCGCTCCGGGGGTCGGCGCCGGCGGGGCGGAGCGCGGCGGCTCGGCGGGCGTCGCCGGGCTCGGCGGCGAGCTCGGCGCCGGGGTCGGCGCGTCGGCGTACCGGGGGCCGGCGGCCCGGGGCGGCGGCCAGCGGGCAGCAGGACGGGCGCCGGACCCGTGCGGGCTCCGGCTGCCGGACGGGCGACGTCCGGGCCGCGTCGGCCGCCCGGCAGCGTCGGCGGCCGGCGTCGCCGGGCGCCGGCGTCGGCGGGCCGCGGCGGCGCGCGGCCGGGGCCGGTGCCGCCGGTCCGCGGCGCGGCCGCCGGCGCGGTGGCGGCACGGCGCGAGCCGTTCATGGCGATGCGTCGGGTGGCCGGCCGGCCGCGCGGGCACGGCGCGACAGGTCGTACCCGCACGCACCGCAGAACACGGTCGCCCGCCTCCAGCGGCTCCGCGCAGCGGGTCGGGCAGGTCGACCGGGCAGCTGACCGGGCATCTGCGACATCGTTCACACCCACGTCCGGGGGCGGAAGCGGTTGGCCCGCTCCACCAGTTCGATCCTCTCTTGCCGTGCTGCGCGAGCCGGGCCAGCACCCGGTACGAGCGTTCCAGGCCGAAGCGCAGGCCACGCTCGTCCAGGCCGCTGCCGAGCAGCACGGTTCGCGGCACCGCCAGGCGGCGGGGCCGCACCCTGGCTACCGGAGAGCACCCAGTCCAGCGCGCTGCCCAGCACCTCGGTCGACAGCTGCTCCCGTGCGGACCGCGTCGAGGCCGAGCCGGCCAGCGCCTCGACCTGGCCCGCGGCGGCCGTCAGGTCAGATCGTCGCAGGAACGAGCGCGCTTCGGCCGCGGCCGCGGCGCCGCTGCCGCAGCCGGGCCCGCACCGCCGCCACCCGCGCCGCCGTGTAGTGGATGGACGACTCGGGCACCGACTCCAGCGCCCGCACGGCGCCGGCCCGGTCGCCCGCCGCGAGCCGCACCCGGGCCAGGCCGAAGGCGGCGCTGACGTAGCTCGGGTCGGTCGTCCACACCAGGCGGTAGTACTCGGCGGCGTTGTCCAGCTGGCCCAGCACCTCGGCGCAGACGCCCAGCGCCAGCTTGGGCGCGGGCTCGCCGGGGAACGCGTCGTAGACCGCGTCGAAGGACGAGCGCCGCGCGTCTCGTGGTCGCCGGTCGACCAGCGCGGCGACGCCGCGGTACCAGACGACCCGCCAGTCGTCCGGGTCGGTCACGCTCCAGGCCGTCCAGGGCCTGCCGCGGCGGCGTCGAGGTCGCCCATGCTCCAGCCGGGCCCGCAGCTCGCGCAGCCGCAGTCTCCGAGGAGTCGGCGGGCGCGGTGCGCAGCGCGGCGACCAGCTCGGCCGGGGGCGGCGGTCGACAGCCCGGCGAGGAAGCCGGCGTTGGGGTCGTCGGGGTCGACCCGGGGGACGGGCAGCGCCAGGGCGCTGGTGCGGCCGCGGCACGGTGGTCGGGGTTGACGAGGCGGTCGGGGCCTGGGCGCCGCCGTTCGCCGGTGCGAGCGGTGGTGCGAAGGGTGCTCCGGGCGCCGGGAGTGCGCCGGGCACGCTCGCCACCGTGCCTCGAAGGCCTGGGCGGGAGTCCCCAGGGCGGTAGCCGGTGGCGTGCCTGCGCCGCCCTGCGAGCGCCGGCCCCGGCGGCGGGCAGGCGGACAGTCCCGACGTGGTGGGCGCGGGACCGCCCGGCCCGTCGCGACGAGCGGACCGGTGCCGTTCCCGGCGGAGCGGCGGCCGACCGGTGCGGCCGCAGGCCCAGGTGGCGACCTCGGCGGTCGGGGTCACCAGACTTCGGTGTCCACCACCCGCAGTTCCGGGCCGAACAGGGTGGACAGCGCGGGCCGCGGCCGGCCGGTCTGCAGCGGCACGACCTCGCGCAGCACGCCCGTCAGCTGCTCCGCCATCTCCTCCGCCGAGGCGAACCGGCGGGCCGGGTCCGGGTCGGTGGCCCGCACCAGCAGCCGGTAGAACGACTCGTAGCGGCGGAAGACGTCGATGTTGTCCGGGTCGGGCAGGCTGTCCACGAAGACGTTCGTGTAGCCCTGGAAGTCGAAGGTGAGCACGGCCAGCGTGCGCGCGACCGTGTAGAGGTCGGAGGCGACCGACGGGCCGACCTCGGCGACCTCCGGCGCCTGGTAGCCGACCGTGCCGTAGATGGCCGACTCGTCGTCGTCCATCCGGCGCACCGCGCCCATGTCGATCAGCTTGAGCTGGTCCTCGGTCTGGATGGCGTTGTCGACCTTGAAGTCGCAGTACAGCAGGTTGCGGCTGTGCAGATGGCCCAGCGCCTCCAGCGCCTCGATGCCGTACGCGCACGCCTGCTCGACCGGCAGCGGATCCCGCCTGCCCGTCCGGGGTGCGGCGGCTCGTTGGCGATCTCCTTGAGCGACTTGCCGCCGACGTACTCCATGACGATGTAGCCGTCGAGGGTGCCGGTGCGCTGGTCCAGGTGCTCGACGAAGTTGTAGATCCGCACGATGTTGGAGTGCTCGATCTCCGCGAGGAAGCGCCGCTCGGAGATCGCGGCGGCCATGGCGTCCTCGTCCCCGGTGTCCAGCAGGCCCTTGAGCACCACCCAGCGGTCGGACGACGGCGCGGTCCACGGCGAGGTAGACCCAGCCGAGCCCGCCGTGCGCGAGGCAGCCCGCCACCTCGTACTGGCCGTGCACGATGTCGCCCGCGTGCAGCTTCGGCACGAACGAGTACGGGTGCCCGCACTTGGTGCAGAAGCCCTCGGTGCGGCCCGGGCGGTCGCCGCGCGCACGGCCCACCGGCGCGCCGCAGTCGCCGCGCGGCAGAACCGCTTGCGCTCGGGCACCTCGGGTTCTCCAGCACCATGGCGCGCCGGATCGGGCCGCGGCACGTCCGGCACCGACACCAGGCCCGCGCCGAGCCTGCCGCGGCCCGAGGACCCGGTGCCCGACGCCGCGAGCTGCGCACCGACACCGAACGGCGCCGTGCCCCGCCCGGACAGCGCACGCGACAGCCGCCCGGACACCGAACGCCGGGACGCGCGGACCGGGCCGACCGGACGAGCGCGGCGACGCCGGCACGGCCTGCGATCCGCGCGCCGAGCCGCGCGACCGCCGTCCGCGCCGGACGGGCCGCCGCCCCGCGCGGCCGCCGCGATGGCCGGTGGGCGCGGCGCCCACCATGCCGCCGGCCGCGACGACCGGAGCCAGCCCGCAGGTGTCGCAGTACAGCTCGCCGCCGCCCATGTCCTCGTACCAGCCCTCGCAGCCGGGCCGCTGGCACTGCCTGCTGACCTCCTCGACTCCCCCTGTGCGTCCGCTGGGCCCGCCCTCGTTCGGCGGTCCCTCCCGTCCACTGCCCTGACCGGCGTAGGCGGTCGGAGGCGCCCGCCGCGGGCCAGCACCTCGCGACGGCGTGCTGGTAGCGCAGCACGGCGGCCTCCGCGGCGCGCAGGTCGCACGGCGCGCTCCACAGCATGCGGCGCGCCGCGTCGTACCGCTCGATCAGCAGCGGGTCCTCCGCCATGCCGTGCTGTGCCACCTTCGCCTTGTACGCGTCGAGCCGGCCGCGCAGCTCCGCGCGGACCGCCAGCGGCGCGGTGACCGCCGTCAGCGGACTCGCGGGCCCGCAGCAGCTCGTCCTCGGCGTTGCTCCAGGCCTCCAGCAGCGGCGAGAGCCGGTGCCACTGGGCGTGCCGGCGGTACTCGGCGGCCGTCGCCAGCTGCTCGTGCAGCGCGGTCGCCGGACCGCTGACCGCGGGCACGTCGGACGCGGCGATCTTGGCCAGCACCTCGCCGCGGGCGCGGCGCGCCTCGGCGAGGGTACGGTCCGCGCGGGAGAGCACGTCGCGCAGCCGCATCAGCCGCTGCTCGGCGTCCTGGCGGACGTCGAGCACGGCGTCGATCTCGCGGCGGACGTCCTCCAGCGCGCGCGCCGCGCGGTCGTAGCGCGGGTGTCCGGACGGCCGCCGCCCGGCGCGGTGCTGCCGGCCGCGCGGGCCGCCAGAAGGCGAGCGGATCGGAGACCACCTCGGCCCGCAGCGCGGTGAGTTCGCCGGTGGTGCGCTCCAGGTCGTCGCCCGAGGGATGCTCCCCGGGGCGCACGCCCACGGAGTGCGCCAGCTGAGCGCATGCGCCGCAGCTCGGCGGCGAGCAGGTCTATCCGGGCGGGCAGCGCCGACCAGACGGAGTCGGCCGCCGACGACCAGGTCCAGCGCCTGCGCGTACCAGCTCGTTCATCCGGTCGACCAGGTCGCCCAGGCGTGAGCTTTCCTCAGGCCAGCCGGGCCGCGTCAGGGGCGCCGGCGCCGGCGGACCGCGCGCCGGGTGGACGGTGACGCTGTCGCCGCGCAGCAGCCCGGTCAGCTCCGCGAGGTCGTCGCGGCTGGGCCAGCGGCGCCGGGCGCGCAGCTCCCGGGCCGGCCGGAGGGCGTCGGTGTAGGCGTCGAAGTAGGTTCCACAGCCGGGTGATCGTCGCCTCGGCCCCGCCCAGCGCTCCTGCGGTGATGCCGGTGAGCCCGGCGCCCTCGAGCAGGCGGCGGCCGGCGTGGTCCTGGAGGGCGAGCAGGGAGGTCTCGATCGCCTCGTGCTCGGCGCCGATGTCGATATGGTTATGACGACCATGCGACACAATCTGGACATCGCGCAACAAGCGCTGGCAGCCGCAATCGAAAGCCTGGACGAATTCGACGACCTGCGACTGCCACAATGCCCTCGAAAACGCCATTATGACTGAGAAAAACAGCGTCCCGCAGGCGGTTCGCGAAAAACTCAAGCCGCTGGTGGGGCGCTATTATTAACTAATGAGATCATGAATGCAGTTAGCAATTGACGCACTGGATATAAAACAATCAGAACAGCGCCGCAATCTGGCTGTCGAACGGCTCCTGTTGGAATCGCCGCGGCTTTTCGTGTTCGTGAATTTTCTAGCGCTGGCACTGCAACGATCTGAACCAAAATTCAACGATTGGGTACACTTTGGGATGTGGGTGGTTTGTGCAGTAAGTGGTCACTGGCTACTTAATCGGTATCTGCCCGGACATGATCCATTTTTGTTCCCACTCACCGCATTTATGAGCGGGTGGGGGTTGGTCATGATTGACCGTCTAGCCCCACCTTTTGCTGACCGTCAGACGATTTGGTTAGCGGTATCCGTCACGGCAATGCTGCTGGTGGCAATTTTTCCCAGATGCTGCGCTGGCTTCGCAATTATCGATATGTGCTGCTGCTGGTTGGGCTGCTGCTACTAGTCGGAACTATTCTTCTGGGCACGAATCCGTCCGGGCAAAGCAGCGCACCGCAACTCTGGCTCGGTTTTGGCAGTATATTTTTCCAACCTTCGGAAGCCCTCAAAATCATCCTTGCGGCCTTTCTAGCCAGCTATCTGGCAGAGCATATCCGGCGATGCGCGCGGAAAGCTTGGGAGGGGTACATCAGGGAATCTATGTTTCGCCGCGTGTGCTCGGCCCTATCCTGCTCATGTGGGGAATCTCGATTATGTACTTATCTGGCAGCGCGATCTGGGAACTGCGATTCTGTTTTTCGTGGTATTTCTGGTGCTGCTGTATGTCGCCAGCGGATATAACCTTATTCTCCTGAGCGGTGCGATTTTGATCGTCATTGCGGGTTTGTGGCCTATCACTTCTTCGGTGTGGTCCGCTGCGCATTGACATCTGGCTCAATCCCTGGCCTGAAGCAGATGGGCGCGCTTTTCAAATTGTTCAGAGCTTGCTGGCATTCGCCGCTGGAGGGACTTTTGGACAGGGTGTGGGACAAGGCGCACCCACGTATATTCCAGTTGTTCATTCGGATTTTGTGTTTGCAGCATTAGCGGAAGAATGGGGTCTGCTCGGTACTATTAACCATTATTGCCTGTGTCGTGATTATCGTCACACGAGGGCTACAAATCGCCGTTAAACAACAGCAGCATTCCTTTCGTGCTCTATTGAGTGTCGGACTGAGCATGGTGATTGGCACTCAGAGTTTTTTAATCATGGCGGGCGTTCTTAAGCTGCTGCCATTAACAGGTGTAACCTTGCCCTATCTGAGTTACGGAGGAAGTTCGCTCCTGACCAGTTTTATCATCGTGGGTCTGCTGCTCCGTTTATCCGCGTTGCAAGCACAACCATGAATTTTTCCCGCGAAATCAACCGCCTGATTATCGGCGTACTCGTCCTTTTCACGTTGGTAGCTGTTGCCGCCAGTTATTGGGCTATTGCTGGCCCGGACACTATCCTGCAACGACAGGACAACCCACGATTGGTCGAAGCCGAAGCTGAAATCATGCGCGGCGATATTGTAGATCGTAATGGTACTCTATTGGTCACTTCCACCAAAAACACTGACCAGAGCGTTTCTCGGCACTATTTTTACCCGGAACTCTACAGCGCGCTGGGTTATTCCAGTTTACGTTATGGTGTCAGCGGGGCGGAAGCCGCCTTTAATACCCTGCTGCGCGGTGATAATCTCCCATACGAGGCTAATGACCAATTCCTGCGTGACCTGCTGCATCCCCAAGCAAGGAACTGATATTCAGCTCACATTTGACCGTTCGGTTCAGGCCGCGACTATTCAGGCAGTGGGTGATCATCATGGGGAAGTGGTCGTTCTGGCAATTCCCAGCGGCGAAGTGCTGGCGTTGATTAGCCTGCCTACTTATGATCCGAATACGCTGGACGCGAATTGGGAGCAATTGACCAAAGCCACCGGAAAACCGTTCTTCAACCGGGCACTGCAAGGGGCGTATCAACCGGGGGGCACACTCGAAACGCCGCTCGTAGCTGCCGCGCTGCTGGCGGATTATTCATTGGATACGGTCACAACCGATGCCGCCCGTCCGATACAGGTGGGGGATGTTAAGTTAACGTGTGTTCAAGCACCGTTGAGCAACTCGATCACACTGCGCGATGCTTATGCGGCAGGCTGTCCACATCCCTTCGCGGAACTGATGACGAACCTTGGCCTAGGGACTATCGAGGCTATTTTCAATACCTTTCAACTCAATCATCCACCTACCCTGCCCGGTTATATTGTGACACCGGATGACCAACCGACACCAACATCTGAACCCGTCAATTTAAGCGGCGGTAACCTGCTGGCAGATGCACTTGGTCAGGGGCAATTAACCATTACACCGCTCGAAATGGCGGCTATGACTGCGGCAGTCGTTAACGATGGCAATGCACCAACACCCTATACCCTGCTTCAAACACGCCCACCTAATGCGGAGCAGTGGGTGTCGAGCAATGACATGCATCCATTCGTTCCGTTGATGACCAGCAATACCGCTCGACAGTTGCAGGATTTAATGCGCTATGCCGTCCTCAACGGGACTGCTCAACCCGCAGCGCATGATGGCATTGACATTGGCGGACATGCAACACTGGCCTATTCCGGTACCGAAACGCAATCATGGTTTATAGGGTTTGCTACGTGGGGCAATAAAGAGGGCGTAGCGGTAGCAGTCGTCATCGAAAACAGCGATGACGCGGGACTAGCCGCTGACATCGGCGGTCAGGCACTGGAAGCAGCCTACAATCAACGGAATTCGCCATAAACTTATGACTGCCATTCCCCGCCGTACAAATGCAGAAACTGCGGCAGAAAATTAGGGGAAGGTTTCCCTCGGAATGATTGCAGAAATTGCAGCAGTGAGATAAGTGCCAAGCTGCGGGAGCAACTGGCAGTCATTGACACGCATTCCCCGCCATGAAATGGTGGAAATGGCGGAGAAACGGTGAGGGGAGCATTTCCCTCAAAAAGCTGTGGCGGTGGTTGACAACCATCTCACGCTGCACAGCGCGATTTTCTGACCGGGAACGGCTATTGAAGATGTTAAGATGCAGCCTTATGGAAACTGTACGACCATACAGGCACCTTCAGATTACACCAGAACATAAGTCCTTGTCAAGTTATAATAAATTAACCACCTTCCCAGAGGCGCTGACGGAAACCGAGTTTCTTCATCCACTTAGCGTATTTGCTAAAGAAATGAACATAAGCCGGACTCAGATTTTTGATATATTCTGCCTGCTTCAGTGAAGCCACAAAATCACCGGGACCTTCGAAGGGCTGCATCCGCACCATAGCGTTACCGTATTCCGGCGAGCTGTGTCCATCAGAACCAGCGGTACCCGATAAACCATGCTTTTGGGCGAAGGCAATAGCGCGGTCATTATCCTCACCATAGATGCAGCGTGCGTTGAAAATCTCGATGGCATCTACTTTGTCTACAATCCGCAGCAAATCATCTTCCTGCCACGCCCCTTTGCGGAGGCGGTCAAATGGGTGCGCCACACTAATGACTGCGCCCTGATCACGCAATCTACGAATGGTTTCTTCCGGCGATAATCCTGCTGGAATACTCTCTTTGACAAAGTAGGCCAGAATCTCACCCTGAGGAGTCATGATTTCTTCGCCAACGATAATCAAATCCGGGGCGAGTTTTTGCAGCGCCAACGCCCCTTCAGCAGTGTTATGGTCGGTGATGGCGATGCGATCAATGCCACGTTTTTCGCAGAGCCTCAAAATGGTATCAAAGGATGTCAGACAGTCTTTTGACCACAGGGTGTGGCTGTGTAAATCGACATTCCAGCGTTCGTTCATGCGGTCATTGTCTCCGTTGTGACTGACTTTGTATCGTGTTCCTGTTCGGCTTCAGCCAAGGCTGCGTCTACCGAAACCGGGAACAGACGGCGGCGGAAAATAATGGCAACCAATGTCCCGACGACAACGCGCAGCCATTTATGGAAAAATCCGTCAATCAAGGCAATGGTTAAGGCGATTGTCTGAGTAATTTCGGGGTGCATGGGCGCAATAATGACCATTATCATTTCGCTGCTGGAAACTTCGGTGATGCCCGCGCCATTTGGTACACCAGACAACGCGCCAATCGCGGCGGTTAACCCGGTAATAAACACGCCCTGTAAGAACAATGTCCCGGTAATTGGGATGCCGAAAGCCGAAACAATGATACAAAATGCCAGTGCATCAATCAGGTGCGCCATCGAACCCATAATTGAGGTTGGTATGACGTGTTTGAGCTTGAGGATTTGATTACTGCTCTCGTAAAATTCGACCAATGGGCGATGGATACGGCGGATTAAGGGCAGCCGCGCAATCAGGTTGAGAAAGAAATAGGCGAGTGGGCGTATCTGAATAGCGACCAGACCGAAAATGAGCAGTGCGCCGGATATAAATATCAGGATGCGATAATTACCGAGGTTAATGGCATCCGCCGCCAGAAAGAAGGCAACGATGGAATCAACCAGCACAGCGACCCCATCGACAACGCGCTCAGCAATAACAACCGGAGCGCTGCGTGCAACGGGTATGCCCGTCTTGACTTTCAGGACAACGGCTTTCAGCACTTCAGCGACTTTGCCGGGACTGACGACCATCGAGAAGCCGGACACAAAAATCACTGCGCTGTCAAACAGGCTAATTTTATCGCTGGCATCAATGACACCGAGAAAATACTGCCAGCGCCAGAAACGCAGGAACCATGCGGCGAATTTTAGAAAAACAACGGGTATGAGCAAAACCCAGGGGTATGAGCGTAGTTCCGCCAGCAGTTCACCCGTATTACTCAGGAACAACAGCGCAATGTACGCGATAAAAACGACAGCGAGGCCGACAATAAAACGGTTACGATATTTCTGCATGAATACTCCGAGGGCTGGTCAATCACAGCACGACCATTGTAAGCCCCAATTACCTCAAACAAACCTAAAACATTCTAACGGGGTCAGGGTATGATAACCACCATGAAAATGAGCATTGGGAAAACGGTGGGTAAACGCCCGCTAAGAAGCTATCAAACTTGACGATACCCGATACGGTTCTGTAGTATAGTTGCCGATCCTCGTTAATGTTCAGCGCCAGAAACCCGATTTTTTAGGTTCGTAAACCAATCACTGGCGATGGAGAGATGTAATGAGCAGTCCGGAAAAAACTAATCCAATTCGGGCACGTGTGACAGATGAGGGTGTTCCACCGCCACCGCGTTTTCTGCTGTGGGCAGTCATCGGTATATTTATTATTGGCCTGATTGTTGCCTATAGTGTACTCGTCCTGCTGCGAAATGGCTTATCCTTAAGTACCTTGCTGGAACTGGGTGTAACACTGGCTCCAGTCATTACTATAGGCACAATTCTCGCGGCGATTCTGATGCGTAAGTCCCTGCCCCGCCGCATGGCAATATGGGTGGTGGTGTTCTGGGCTGTGGTATGGATTGTGGGCGGAACAGCCTTTGTGCTGATTTATCGGAATACCATCGCGCCTGGACAGCGGGAAACGGTCAAACATTACCTGCCCTTTATGGCGATGTTTTCACCACCGCTCCCGGCTCCAGATAGTTCCCTGCCCACACCTGTGCCCGGTGAGGAAAACGAAGTATCCTTCGTGATTTACTAAACAGCGCTCCACTGCTCACGATTGGCTCCCCGGCAGCCGCACAGCCCTTCCTGCCATTGAAGTTCAGCCAACTAATGAACCAACGCAGGAAGCAACAACGCGCCTACGGACATACCCACCGAAGCGCCAACTATTGCGGCTACGGTAGAATCAACACAGGCGGCGGATGCCAGCCAGTCAACCGTGAATGTGGTCAACACATCTCCCGCCGCGCCACCTTCAGCGCACTTATATGGCTTTACCGTCGTCAAGCAGGGATGGAATGAATGCGGGCCAGCCAATATCACAATGGCACTCAGTTACTTTGGCTGGAAAGAAAGCCTAGATTATGCTGCCAGCTATGTAAAACCTGATCGGGAAGACAAGAATGTCAATCCATGGGAATTGGTCTCCTTTGTTAATGAGAAAAGCCAGGTTCGGGCATTGACGCGCATCGGCGGCGATAGGACGCTGCTCAAGCAGCTCCTTTCGAACAATATCCCGGTCATTATTGAAACCGGCTACCTGTATGAAGGCTCAAGCTGGCTTGGTCATTACCAGACCGTTGTGGGTTATGATGATGCGGCGGGCGTTTTCTATGTTTATGATACTTACCTCGGAACTGGCGAAAATGGAACCGGATTGCCGCGCCCTTCGCCGATTTTGATCAATACTGGGAAAATTTCAATCGGACATTCATTGTCCTGTATCAGCAAGAGCAGGAAAACACCGTCCGTTCCATCCTAGGTGATCGCGCGGATGTGACCAAAGCGGATGAAATCGCCGCTGATACTGCCCAACAGGAAGCCAAAACCAATCCGCAAAATGCTTTTGCGTGGTTTAATCTGGGGTCATCATATGCCAAGCTGGGTCAATATGACCGAGCGGTTAGCGCTTTTGATGAAGCCGGACGATTGGGAACCCTCCCCTGGCAAATCACGCTGTACCAATTTGGCCCATTTGAAGCCTATTATAATGTCGGACGTTATGGCGATATGCAAGCACTCATTGATGCTGCGATGAATAACGGCGGGGATTATGTAGAGGAAATCCACTATTGGCAGGGACAGGTGTATGCTGCTGAGGGTGATAAGGCTAAAGCTGCCAGTGCATTCCGGCAGGCGCTCAATCACAATCCCAAATTTACCATCGCTCAGGATGCGTTAAACTCGCTCAACGCCTGAGTTTTGAGGACTGCACAGGAACATGGCTGCAATATCCACTGAAAAACGCAACCGCCAACTGGCACGCTCAACCCTGATTGTGATGGGTGCGTTTGCACTCGCCAAAATCATCAGTCTGGGACAAACGGTGATTATCGCCAATGTGTTCGGCGTGGGACGCGAGTGGGATACCTTCGTCACCGCGAACAGCATCCCGGAACTCATTTTTACGCTCATCGCAGGCGGAGCGCTGGCTCACGCTTTTATTCCGATTTTCAGTGGCTTTCTGGCGCGTGACGATATGGAAGGCGCATGGCGTACCACCAGCCACGTTATCAATACCGTTTTCACCACTACCCTACTCATCAGTATCGTAGTTTTTCTGGCTGCACCCTGGTTAGTCGCAAATGTCGTCGCACCGGGTTTTGATGAAGCGGGACGGGCGCAAACTGTCGAACTCATGCGTATCCTGCTGGTCAGCACGCTGATTTTTTCGGTCAGTGGCATTTCGATGGGAATTCTGCAAAGCTACAATTCATTCCTGCTGCCCGCTATCGCGCCGATTATGTTTGATCTCGGCATCCTTTTCGGAGCCGGATTTCTCATCGAACCCTTTGGGGTACATGGAATCGCTTATGGCGCAGTTTTAGGCGCGGCGATGCACTTCGCAGTTCAAGTGCCGGGGTTAATACGTTTCGGCGTTCGCTGGAAATTGGGATTGGGATTAAACGACCCTATTCTGTGGAAAGTCATCCGATTGATGCTGCCCCGCATCGCAGGTTTGGGCGTTTTCAGCCTGAACTTCCTCGTAATGAACAATATTGCGTCCAGGTTGGGCGAGGGTTCAGTAAGCGCGCTCAATTGGGGCTGGCGGTTAATGCAAATCCCGGAAACGCTAATCGGGACGGCAATGGGTACGGTGATTTTTCCGACGCTGGCATCATTAAGCGAACTCGGAGATGAAGGCGGTAAACGCAATGCTATGTCTGGTGCGCTACGTTTTATCCTGATCGCCACTATTCCATCGGCTGTTGGCTTAATTCTGGTCGGACAGCCCTTGATTAGCCTGTTACAGCGCGGTGCATTTGATGCTTCCGCTTCAGTATTGGTCTACAGTACACTACGATTTTTCGCGCTGGGGTTAGTTGTCCATTCAGCGCTGGAAGTGGTCGCACGCAGCTTTTATGCGGATAAGGACACCGTTACACCGCTGTGGGCAGCATTAGGCGGCGCGGCAATTAATCTCGTTTTGTCCTTCGTACTCAGCGGCGTAACACAAGTCGAAAGTGTGAGCGGGTTAAACCACGCTATCCATTTGTTCCCGCAGTTAGGACTCATCCCGAAAGTCGGAAATGTGGGCGGATTAGCATTAGCAAACACACTCGGAGTCGCGTTTGAAGTGCTGACCCTATTGTGGCTGCTGCGACGGCGCTGGCATGGCACAAATGAGAGTGAATTGGCACAAGCGGTCATAAAAACGTTAGCCGCCAGTCTGGTGATGGGTCTTGCTATAGTCATCCTGAACGGTCTTTGGACAGCAGTCGGGCTGGATGGACGTGGACTGGTTTTCACAATTCTCCAAATCGTGGTTGAAACGGGCATCGGTGCGGCGGTTTTCGTTGGCACAGCCTATATCCTCAAGATGGAGGAATTACGTACCTTAATTGAACTTGTGCTGCGCAGACGAAAAACCATCATCGAGCCTGCCACATAGTCTCAACTCCATCCACTCGCGTCAATCCAGCATCTTAGGGGGACTCATGGCTGTCGAAATCCGCATTCTGACTCTGGGCATTGCCGCCACTCACTGCTACATCGTCGCTGACGGAGATACCAAGGAGGCGATGGTCATTGATCCGGTTGATCAAGCGCCGTTGATTTACAAAACGGCGCAGGATGCTGGCTGGACGATTAAACTGATTCTGGCGACTCATGCCCACTTTGACCATGTGCTGGCAAGCAAGGAACTCAAAGAACTGACTGGAGCGCACTTTTACATTCACGGAGATTCACTGCCGCTGCTGAAAGGAATGCCACAGCAAGGGGTACGTTTTGTCGGTCATCCTTTCCCGGAAGCGGCTGAACCAGATCGTTTGCTGACAACCGAACCAGAGGTGATCGAACTCGGTCAAATCCGGCTGGAAACGCTGTATACACCGGGACATGCGCCGGGGCATATCAGCTTTTACATGCGCGATGCGGAACTGGTCTTCAGCGGGGACTGTCTGTTCGCTGGGAGTATTGGACGCACAGACTTACCCGGCAGCAACTACGAAGTCCTCATGCAGTCGATTTTTGAAAAACTCTTACCATTGGGAGATAATGTCAATATCCTGCCCGGTCATATGGATATGACAACCATTGGTAAGGAACGGGCAACTAATCCGTTCTTATTAGAATACGCTGATGAGCATCAATAGCCTTTTCAACCAGTATTCCTACATTTTTATCAGCCTCGGCGCACTACTGGGGATGTTTGTGATTCTGCGGGTGCTGCGTTTTCAATGGCGGCTGACGATCATATCCATTGTGGCGATTGGCACGGTACTGCTGGTTGGATGGCTAATTTTACGGCCTGCCCAAAGTGATGTAGACAATGTGAATTCGGCGGACATCCTCCTTTCCAATGGCAAGCCGACCTTTGTCGAATTTTTTAGTAAATACTGTCTGGGCTGCGTGGCGGCACGTCCGGCAGTTGAAACGCTGATTTCCAACATCGACGACCAGTTCAATATCCTGCGGGTCGATATTCATACCGATTACGGGCAGGATTTACGCGAACGATACGATTTTTCGTATTCGCCCGAATTCCTCTATTCAATTCAACGGTCAGGAAGTGTGGCGCGCCCACGTCCCGCCTTCTCAACAAGAAATAACACTGGCACTCAAAACGTCATTACCTTTTGGAAACTCATAAATATGCACATCCTTCTGCTTTTTCTGGACGGGATTGGTCTGGGTGATGACAATCCTGATGTAAATCCGTTCGTCATCGCCAAAATGCCAACGCTTACCGCGCTCAGCAATGGCAAACGCTGGCTGCGCGATACTGGATGGCAGGCAAGCGAACGCGCGATTTTTATCCCAACAGACCCACGATTAGGTGTACCGGGACGACCTCAGAGCGCGACAGGGCAAGCAGCTATCCTCACAGGCAAGAATGTCCCTGCCCTGCTCGGTGAGCATTATGGCCCGAAACCAAACCCCGCTATTCGGGAAATCATTGCAGATAACGGCTTTTTCAAACGGGTAGTGGATAGTGGTCAAAAAGCGGCACTGCTGGACGCTTATCCTCCGGCATGGCATCACGAGATTGATCGCGGGAAGAGTTTGCGTTCGAGCTATCAGCAGGCAGCCTTTGACGCTGGTCAACAAATCTTTGGTCTTGAGGATTTGAAATCAGGAAAAGCGCTCACCCCAGAATGGACAGGAACCGCATGGCGCGAATACCTCAAACTGGATGATACTCCGATTTACACACCCCACGAAGCAGGGCGAAAACTGGTCGAGATGTCACGTTCGTATGCTTTTGCCATGCATACGCACTGGATGACCGACATGGTAGGGCATCGTGGGCCGCTGCAACGCGCTGTTGATCTGCTAGAACTGTTTGATGGCGTAATGGCGGGGATATTGGATACATGGGATGACGATGAGGGGCTGGTGATTATGACCAGCGATCATGGCAACATGGAAGTCATCGGCAGTCGCAACCATACCGAGAATGATGTCCCCACATTGGTTATTGGTCGTGAAAAAGCCACTTTTGCTGAAGACTTCAAGGATTTAACCGATATTGTGCCCCGCATGGCAAGACTTCTAAACGTGTAAAAGCTGCTTACGCGCTTCATATACTATTGCCCTACACTTGACGGAACATCTTCACTCATCTACAATCGCTTCGCTGGGTATAGGGGAAAACGACCTGCATGTTTGAAAATCTGAGCGAACGCTTACAGGGAATATTTGATAATCTTGGGCGTGTCGGTAAGTTAACGGAAAAAGACGTTGACACCGTTATGCGCGAGGTTCGTATTGCACTGCTTGAGGCCGATGTTGCCCTGCCTGTCGTTAAGGATTTCGTCAAACGGGTTAAAGAGCGGTCGATTGGCGCGGAAGTTGCCAAGAGCCTCAAGCCCGGTCAACAAGTCGTCAAGATCGTTCATGAAGAACTGATCGCCACACTGGGTGAACCGGGAAAGCTTAATTTTTCCAGCAGCCAAAAACCGCATGTCATTATGCTGGTTGGGTTGCAAGGTGCTGGTAAGACCACGACTGCCGCGAAATTGGCGGTTTATCTGCGTAAAGAGGGTCGTCAACCCTTTATGGTAGCGGCGGATACGCAGCGTCCGGCAGCAGTTGACCAATTGATAACACTCGCCAAGCAGATCAATGTCCCGTACTATGATGAGGGCACGCGCTCAAAACCCGCCGACATTGTGGTCAAC
>CAVXIJ010000020.1:0-46566 GCA_963761765.1 uncultured Actinomycetota bacterium | reverse complement strand
TGCGCATCACGGCCGAGGAGTACATCGAGCTGCTCATCGACTCCGGCACGTTCGAGGAGCTGGACGAGGGGCTGCGCGCGGCCGATCCGCTCAAGTTCCGGGACCTCAAGGCGTACCCGGACCGGATCGCGGCCGCGGAAGGCAAGGGGAAGAGCGAGGCGATCATCACCGGGGTGGGGGAGCTGCACGGCTCGGCCGTCGCCCTGGCCGTGATGGACTTCTCCTTCATCGGCGGAAGTCGATGGGCTCGGCGGTCGGGGAGAAGATCGCGCGCGCCGGGCCGCGACCAGCGCTCCAGCGCGGCAGTCGCCGCTCATCATCGTGACCGCGTCCGGGCGGGGCGCGCATGCAGGAGGGGATCTACTCCCTCGTGGCGACGATCGGGTCGAACCAGCGGTCGCGGTCGGAGTCGCGGGTGCCACTGCTCCACGGTCTGGCCGGTGTGCCGCGCCGACAGCTCGGCCATCCTCTTCTTCGTGCGGAGCAGCTGCTCGGCGTGGATCTTGATGTCCGAGGCGGAGCCCGCCAGGCCCGCGGAGGGCTGGTGGATGAGGATGTCCGCGTTGGGCAGCGCGAAGCGCTTGCCCCGGGTGCCGGCGCTCAGCAGGAACTGGCCCATCGAAGCCGCGAGCCCCATGGCGATGGTGACCACGTCGTTCTTGATGTACTGCATGGTGTCGTAGATCGCCATGCCGGCCTGATCGAGCCGCCGGGGCTGTTGATGTAGAGGTAGATGTCCTTGTCGGGGTCTGCGGCCAGGAGCAGCAGCTGTGCGGTGATCTGGTTGGCGATCTCGTCGTCGACCGGCTGGCCGAGGAAGATGATCCGCTCGTTGAGCAGCCGGTTGTAGACCTGGTCGCCGAGGCCACCACCGAAGGTGGGCTCGGCGGCGGCGGAAGGCATCAGAATCGTCACGTGTCCACCTGCTCGTCTCCGGACGGCGTCGGGCCGTCTCACGTTCTTTGAGCACTCGAGGGCACGGGACCGCGCGTGCCGTCACCGGCGGCTTCGTGACTCCCTGCCCTCGTATTCATGGACCCTAACGCGCTGCCGGCGGCGCCATCCCGCTTTGGGGACTGTTCGCTGTGAGCGCAGGTCGCCGGGGCACGCGATCCGCGACGGCCCGAGGTCCCTGCCGGGTCCGAGGCCGCGACGGAGCCGCCTGGGCCGCCGGCGGCGCCATGCGCTGGCGGCTGCGACGCGGCGTCCGGCGCCGTGTATCTACATGCGGCCGGCGGGAGCGCCGCCCGCGCCTTTCCGCGTCCGGCGGAAGGCTGCCGGCGGCGCGACGGGCCCCCGGCGGCGGCCTCGGCGGCCCGTCTGCGGCGGAGGCAGTTCTTGCTTCCTCGGCGGCCTCGCGGCAGCCGGCAGGCGCCTCGGCGCCGGCCGCGACGGTCTCGGCGACCTCGTCCTCGTCCTCGTCGTCGAGGTCGACGACCTCGCCGTTGCTGTCCTTGACCGTGGCGGCCTCGACGACCACCGCGAGCGCCTTGCCGCGGGCGACCTCGCCCACGAGCATCGGCACCTGGCCGCCCTCGACGACGGCCTGGGCGAACTGGTCGGGGCTCATGCCGGAGGACTGCGCGCGGCGCATGAGGTGCTCGGTGAGCTCCTCCTGGCTGACGTTCAGCTTCTCCGTGCCGACCAGCTCGTCGAGGACGAACTGGGTCTTGATGCCCTTCTCCGCCTGCTCCTTGGTCTCGGCGTCGAACTCCTCCTCGGTCTTGCCCTGGATCTCCAGGTACTTCGCGAGGTCGAGGCCCATCTGGCCGAGCTGGTGGTGCTCCAGGTTGTGCTTGCGGGTCTTGACCTCCTCCTCGAGCAGCTTCTCGGGCACCGGCACCTCGACCAGCTCGAGCAGCTCGTCGAGGACCTTCTCCTGGGCCTGCGGTGGCCTGGTCGTACTTCTTCGGCTGCCCGCCAGGCGCTTGCGGCTGTCCTCGCGCATCTCCTCGAGGGTGTCGAACTCGCTGGCGAGCTGGGCGAAGTCGTCGTCCAGCTCGGGCAGTTCACGGGCTCGGCGACCTGGGTGACCTTGACGGTGACCTCGGCCTCCTTGCCGACCGCGGAGCCGCCCTTGAGCTCGGAGGTGAAGGTGGCCTCGCCACCGGCCTCGACGCCCTTGACGGCCTCGTCGATGCCGTCGAGCAGCTCGCCGGAGCCGATGGTGTACGTGACGCCCTCGGCGACGCCGTCCTCCAGGACCTCGCCGTCGACCTTGGCTTCCAGGTCGACGTCACGACGTCGCCGTCTGCGGCGGCGCGCTCGACGGCGGAGGTGGAGGCGAAGCGCTCGCGCAGCTGCTCGACGGCCTTGTCGATGTCCTCGTCGGTCACCTCGACGGCGTCGACCTCGACCTCGATGCCGGAGTAGTCCGGGATCTCGATGACGGGGCGGATGTCGACCTCGGCGGTGAAGGCCAGCAGCTCGCCGTCCTTGAGCTCGGTGATGTCGACCTCGGGCTGGCCGAGGACCTTCAGCTCACCCTCGTTGACCGCGTCGGTGTAGAACTTCGGGAGCGCGTCGTTGACGGCCTCCTCCAGCACGGCGCCGCGGCCGAACCGCTGGTCGATGACCCGGGCCGGGATCTTGCCCTTGCGGAAGCCCTGCACCGTGACCTGCTGGTTGATCTTCTTGTACGCCGCGTCGAGGCTGGGCTTGAGCTCCTCGAAGGGCACCTCGACAGTGAGCCGAACCCGGGTCGGGTTCAGGGTCTCCACGGCGCTCTTCACGGTTCGGTCTCCTTGGGGCTGACTTCTGGGGGTCTGCGCGGGCCGCACTACTGCACGGCCCCGCGCTCGGCCCTGTGCTGCACGGACAACCCTTGAGGACCGCCGGCAGGCCCAGAGCGGTCGTCGAGGCGTCGAGGTACGCAGACACACGGGCTCGCAGCTTGCATAGTAACCGTGGCGGAGGGACCCACAACGTGATCGAGGACGGGGCCCTCCCCCGTGCCGCCCGCACCGCCCGGAAGGCGCGAATGGCGCCCGGCCCAGGCCTTTGAGGCCGCTGATGACGCCCGCCCGAACCCCTTGGGACGACCCCCAGGACGCCGGGGGGCGAGGGTACGGACGAGCTGGTGGTCGGGGTGGCCGGATTCGAACCCACGGCCTTCCGCTCCCAAAGCGGACGCGCTACCAAGCTGCGCCACACCCCGTCGGTGCGACACGTAGGGTACATGCCCGCAGGCAGTGCGGCTGCCGATTTTTGCGACGGATCGGCGGGGTGTGCGGCGAGGGCGGCCGAGCCGCTAGGATGCTCTGCGTGCCGCGGCGCTGGTCGTGCAGCGTCTACAGTGCGTGCGCTCTGCGGGCGTAGCTCAATGGTAGAGCCCTAGTCTTCCAAACTAGCTACGCGGGTTCGATTCCCGTCGCCCGCTCCATACGGCACAGGGCCGGGTCGGAGGTTCACCCCTCTCGACCCGGCCCTGCAATCGTTTCCCTCTGATCATGTGTCCCCGTCTCCCCGTCTCTCGCTCGCCCCTTCGCGGCGCTGCGCGCACAGACGAGCCCCAGGCGCAGGCACAGGTACGCCAGGACCTTGAACGCACGGTGGCGCTGCGCCCGGCAGGCGGCGCAACGCAGGTGGAGCCGACGACGGCCAGGCACGGCAGGGTGATGAAGAAGAAGCCCGGCGCCGCCACGCTGCCCTCACACGCTCGTCACGCGTCCGGACGCCGCCGGTGCGTCCCGGCCGGGCTCAGAAGTTGATCGATGCTGACGGTGTCGGCTATCGAGTTCAGGAACCGGTTGATGGCCGGGCGCCATGCCGGTCGAGGCGAGGAAGAAGCCGAAGAGCACCGCGACGACGGCGGGTCCCGGCCTTGATCGATCCGCCGCGGATCAGCACGACCAGGACGACCGCCAAAAGCAGCACCACTGACAGCGAAATGGCCACAACTGATCACACCCCTCGGTCGGTCACTCCTCCCCGGCCCGGGGCCAACATCGCCCGCACACCCCCGCCGGAAACATCGTGCCACCAACACGGCCCCGCCATGCGGTGAGTGACGCAACGTCGGCCAGTCGCCCGGCCCCGCTGTCCGCCCCGGCGGCCCTGAGCACTTCCGCAACCATGCGAAAGAGCACGCGCGGCGATCCTCCACGGGGAAATCAACGTGCCGTGTGTCACATTCCGTTTCGACTTGATCGTTTCTCTGCACACCCATCATGGCCAGGAAATTCCGAGAGGCCGACAGGCCACCTCCCGGGGTATGCCTGGCGGTATCCAGGCCCGCACATCCTTCACACAGTCGACGTACAGCATTCGCTCAGCAATCCCGCGGCCGCAATCTTCGGGCGCCCTACGGAAAGAGCGACTAAAACGACTATGCAAGGCATTGCGGCATAGACACTTTGACCGTTATGTACCGATTAAAGGGAACAAGCCGGTCATATCATCCGACGTGGAACCTGTACTTCCGAGATCCGTCCTCGCCAAAGGCGGCGCATCATTAAGTCGACTCGATTGATTCTCGTTTGCGCCACCACCGATAACCCCTAATCACCTCCGAGGTTTTACGGAATGACGGACACGGGGCTAAGATGCGTCAGATGTTCCACGTCTCCACGCCCCCGACACCGCGAGATCATGGATCGTATCGCCCAGCTCTTGGTGGGAAGGACTGTGATGAACTCACTGCATCCCTCCGGCCGCACGGGCGTGCCGCTCCCCCCGGAGCAGGAGCCGCCTCACCCCATACCGGACCAACGACCGGATCCTCCCCGCACCGTCCCCCAAGGACGCTCCGGCCACCGGCGCCAAGCCGGCCAAGCAGCGCGACCCGTTCTTCGACAACGCCAAGTACCTGGCCATCGTGCTCGTCGCCATGGCGCACGCCTGGGAACCGCTGCGCTCACGGCAGCCGCGCCGCGACCGGCCTGTACATGCTGGTCTACACGTTCCACATGCCGGCGTTCATCATCATCTCCGGCTACTTCTCGCGCAGCTTCGACATGCGCCCCGACCGCCTCAGACGCCTTGTCACCGGGTCGTCGTCCCCTATGTGGTCTTCGAGACCGTGTACACGCTGTTCAAGCGATGGGCCGATCATGATCCCTCGACAGCGATCAGCCTGCTGGACCCCTGGTTCCTGCCCGTGGTTCCTGGTCGCTCTGTTCATCTGGCGGCTGACCACCCCGCTGTGGAAGAGCAGTGCGCTGGCCGCTGCCGTCGCTCTGGCCATCGCGTGCCTGGCGTCGGTCTCCCCGGACATCGGCGACGACCTCGACCTGCAGCGGGTGCTGCAGTTCCTGCCGTTCTTCGTGCTGGGCCTGTGCATGAAGCCCGAGCACTTCCGGATGGTGCGCGCGCCGCTGCGGTCCGGGTCGCCGCCGTGCCGGTCTTCGCTCGCCGCGGTCGTCTTCGCGTACTGGGCGGCGCACCGCATGGCGCAGGACTGGCTCTTCCACCGCGACGCCGCCCAGGAACTCGGCGCGCCCTGGTGGGCCGGCGATCGTGATGACCCTGGCGCGTCTTCGGCTGCTCGGTGGTGCTCACCGCCTGCTTCTTCGCCTGGGTGCCGCGGCGGCGGATGTGGTTCACCGCCTGGGTGCCGGCACCCTGTACGGCTATCTGCTGCACGGTTTCGTCGTGAAGGCCGCGAGCTTCTACGGCTGGTACGGCGACTTCCCGATCCTGCGCAAGCCGATCGGCGAGATCGCTGGTGACTCTCATCGCCGGCGTCCTCGTGACCGTGCTGTGCACCGCGCCGGTGCGGAGGATATTCCGGTTCGTGATGGAGCCGGAGATGGAGTGGGCCTTCCGGCAGGATCCGGGTGAGTTGGCGCGCAACAGGGAGCGGGCCGGCGCCAAGACGGCGCCCTGACCTGCTCGCGCGCCCCGGCCAATGCGCTCCGGGCCCCGGTCGCCCCACACGGGCCCGGGGCCCGAGTCATGTCCGGGGTGCGCCGGGCGCCCGATGCAGTGAGACCGGTCGGGTCGCGCCGCACATCGCCCGCACGCCCAGGACTCCTGTCGCGCACCTCACATCCGGCTCCACCCAGGCCCTCGCGGGCCGCCAGGGCGCTCACCACGACGTCGAAGGTGATCGGGCACCCGCGCACCTGCGCGGACCCGTGTGCTCAGATTCAGACGTCCCGGCATATCAGCAGCAGCGCACGGTCGTCGTTGACGTCCTTGGCGACCGCCTCGATGAGGTGCCACGCCGCGCCGTGGAAGCCGCCCGCCACATAGCGGTCGGCCTCGCCGGTGAGACGGTCGATGCCGTCGGCGAGGTCGCGATCGGCCGCTCGACGAGGCCGTCGGTGAACAGCATGAGGACGTCTCCCGGGCGCAGCGTGCCCTTGACCGGGTCGAACTGCGCTCCGTCGTACACGCCGAGCAGCGGCCCTTCCGCCGCCTTCTCCTCCCAGCGTCCGGTGCCCGCGCTGAGCTGGAGCGCCGGCGGGTGACCTGCGGAGAAGAGCTCGTAGTCACCCGACTCCAGGTCGAGGACCAGGTGGATGGAGGTGGCGAAGCCCTCGTCCCAGTCCTGCCGGAGCAGATAGCCGTTGGCGGCGGGCAGGAAGGCGTGCGGAGGCAGGGAGCCGAGCAGGCCGCCGAAGGCGCCGGACAGCAGCAGGGCGCGGGAACCCGCGTCCATGCCCTTGCCGGACACGTCGGTGAGGACGACCTCCAGGGTGCGCCCGCCGTTCGTACGGGCCGCCACCACGAAGTCTCCGGAGAACGACTGCCCGCCCGCCGGGCGCAGCGCCATCTCGCGGTGCCAGCCGCGGCGGCAGAGCGGGCAGCTTGCTCTGCACCCGGATGCGCTCTCTGCAGGTCGAAGAGCATGGTGCCGCCGCGCCGCCAGGGCACCCCGACCCGGCTGCGGAACTGCGCGAGGAGCAGCCCGAAGAACCCGCAGGCCGCCGACCACCAGCACCGTGCCCGGCGTCACCCGTGACGGTCCCTGGGTGTACGGGCCGAGCCGCGACGGACTCGACGATGAGCGCCGTCGCCGCACCCGCGTACAGGCCGAGCAGACTGGCCGGGCGCAGCAGCAGACCGCCCGCGACGATGGGCAGCACCAGGAGCGCCGGGCGCGCACCACACGGAGTTCACGCAGCGTGCCGCAGACGAACAGGCGGGATGGTCAGGAGCAGCCCGACCAGTGCGATCCAGTCGGAGCCGTCGCCGCGGAAGTAGTCGACACCGGATCTGCGCAGCCCAATGCTGGCCCGGTGGAACTGCTTCTTCATCCGGGCCCTGAAGGATTCCGCCGCCGCACGTCGTCTTGCCATCGCTTCGTGTGACCCTATCCACGATCCGCAGACTTCGCACCGGAGGTTCCGGTTGTCCTGTGTCCGACAGCTGTCCGACGGCCACGAGAAACCGGCTGATTGACCTTGCGGCGGTCGACCGCGAGGCCGTTGCGCACCCCATGAGGGGGACGGTACGTGGTCTGTGCACGGGCGTCACACGGCCCCCCGGCCCGCCGCGCGTAGCCGACTGTCGCAAAACCCCATCCACGGTAGAAATCGCTTCGCCGCGGGCGGGGACGGCCTGGTATGGATGCGTTATGACGACTGATGTGCGGGTGCTGGATCCGGCTGGCTGGGACGGGTGGTTCGAGGCGTGCGAACGGGCGTTCGGCGGCGTCGCGCAGGACCCTGAAGAGCGCGCACTGTGGCACGACCTCACCGAGTGCGACCGTTCGCTGGGAATCTGGGACGGCGACGACTGCGTCGGCACGGCAGGGGCGTTCTCGCTGCGGATCTCGGTGCCGGGCGGCGCCGTGGTCCCCGTCGCGGGCGTCACCATGGTCAGCGTCGCGGCCACCCACCGGCGGCGCGGGCTGCTAACGGCGATGATGCGGCGGCAACTGGACGACGTGCGCGCACGGGTGAGTCGCTGGCCGTGCTGACCGCTTCGGAGCCCGGCATCTACGGACGGTTCGGCTACGGCGTCGGCAGCTGGATGCTGAGCCTTGACATCGACACCGTTCAGGTGCGGTTCCAGTCCCCGTGAGGCCGGGGCCGCCGATGACATACGGCTGCGGTTCGTGCGGCCCGCCGAGGCGGGCGGCGTCTGCGAGGCGGTGTACGCGCAGGTGGTGGCCGGGCGGCCCGGGATGCTTGAGCGGCCTCCCGGCTCCCACTGGGAGCGGCTGCCGCTGCTCGACCCGCCCGGCGACCGGCAGGGCGGGTCGTCGTTGCAGTGTGTCCTCGCCGAACGGGCGGGCGACGTCGTCGGCTACGCGCGGTTTCGCACCAAGCCCGCCTGGGACGCGTCGGGCCCGCACGGCACGGTCATGCTGCGTGATCTGGAAGCACTCGATCCGGTCGGGTACGCGGCGCTGTGGCGGTTCCTGTCTCGATCGACCTGACGTCGTCACTGGTGGCCCCCAACCGCCCGGTGGATGACGCCGTCCAGCATCTGGTCGTCCGATGTGCGCCGCTGCCGGCCGCAGGTGCGCGACGGGCTGCATGTGCGCCTGGTGGATGTGGGCGCCGCCTTGGAAGCGCGTACGTATCGCGCTCCTGTAGACGTCGTCTTCGAGGTGGCGGACGCCTTCTGCCCCTGGAACGCGGGGCGTTGGCGGCTGACCGCGGAGCCGGGCAAGAGCGCCCTGTGCGAACGGACCGGCGACGCGGCCGATCTGGCGCTGTCCGTGTGCGAGTTGGGCGCCGCCTATCTGGGCGGCTGCACGCTGACCTCGCTGGCCGCGGCCGGGCGGGTGCGGGAGCTGCGCCCGGGCGCGCTGGCTCAGGCTTCGACGGCCTTCGGCTCCGATATGGCGCCGTGGCTGCCGCACGGCTTCTGACGGGCCGTACGACGACTTCGGGTGAATCCCCGCACACACGGCTTCAGAGGGGCCGCACGCGCGGCTCCTGACGGGCCCCTGCCACCACGCGTCCGGGGCAGGTCCGCAGCACGGTTCGCAAGCTCGTGCCGTCGCGCCCACGGTGCGTCAGCGCGGCTGGCAGCCCGGGCACCAGAAGAGGTTGCGGGCGGCGAGGGAGGCGGTGTGGATCTCGCCGCCGCAGAGATGGCAGGACTGCTTCGCCCGGCGGTAGACGTACACCTCGCCGCCGTGGTCGTCGACGCGCGGCGGGCGGCCCATGGCCTCGGGCGGTGTGCTCGGGGCGCACGGTGTCGATGCGGTTGGTGCGCACGCCGTCGTGCATCAGGGTCACCAGGTCGGCCCAGAGGGCGTCCCACTCGGCGCGGCTGACGTCGCGGCCACGCGCGGTAGGGGTCGATGCCGTGCCGGAACAGCACCTCGGCGCGGTAGACGTTGCCGACGCCCGCGATCACCTTCTGGTCCATGAGCAGGGCGGCGATGCTGGTTCTGCTGCGGGATATCCGCCGGTAGACGCGGTCGGCGCCGTCACCCGCGCCGTTACCGTACCCGTCGCGCAGCGGGTCGGGCCCGAGCCGGTCGTGCACGGCGGCCTTCTCGCCGTCGGTGATCAGCGCGCAGGTGGCGGGGCCGCGCAGGTCCGCGTAGGCGTGGCGGCCGATGCAGCCGCAGCCGCACCGTGTCGGCGGGCGGCGGCGCAGGAGGCGTGCCGAAGCCGACCTTCCCGAACAGGCCCAGGTGGACGTGGACCCAGCTGGTGGCAGGGCCTGCCGGCGCGAAGCCGAGGAAGAGGTGCTTTCCGTGCGCCTCGGCATCGGCCAGCACAGTGCCGTCGAGCAGGGCCGCGCCGTCGGAGAACTTCCCCTGGGGGCTGCTCACCGCGCACGCGGCGGCCGAGGAAGCGTTCCCGGTGGTCGGCTGCCAGCCGGTGGATCGTGTGCCCTTCGGGCACGGCCCGGCCTCCTTGCTCTGGTGCGTCCTGCGTCCTGCGTCCTGCGGGCGGCGGGCGGTCCCGGTACCGCGTTTGACACGGCACCGGGAGCGCGGGCGGCCGGTGCTACTGCGGGTGGTAGGCCGGCAGCGGCGGCAGCTCGCCGGTGGTCTCGTAGGCCGCCAGCATGGCGATACGGCGGGTGTGCCGCTCGCCACCGGAGAAGGGCGTGTTCAGGAACGTCTCGACGAAGGCGGTGGCCTCGTCGGCGGTGTGCATACGGGCGCCGATCGCGAGGATGTTGGCGTTGTTGTGCTCGCGGCCGAGCGCGGCGGTCTGCTCGCTCCAGGCGAGGGCGGCACGCACACCCTTGACCTTGTTCGCGGCGATCTGCTCGCCGTTGCCCGAGCCGCCGATCACGATGCCCAGCGCCGCGGGGTCGCCCGCGGTCGCCTTCGGCGGCACGCAGGCAAAACGGCGGATAGTCGTCGTCGGCGTCATAGACGGCGGGGCCGCAGTCGACGGGCTCGTGGCCGTGGGCCTTGAGCCAGTCGACAAGGTGGTTCTTGAGTTCGTAGCCGGCATGATCGGAGCCAAGGTACACGCGCATGGGTCGAGTGTGGCATGCCCGCGACGCAGACGAAGGGCGGCGGGGGGCGTCGGATCGGCGGCCCTGTGTCGTCCGCCGCAGCGTGCCGCGGTTTGCGCGTCGCGCAACGATCCGGAGTCGCATCCCTCAGGCTGATATGACCGTACGTTTCAATGCGGGGACTCGTGACCCGATGCCCTTAAGGATCCCCCCATGACCTCACGGCCATCCCTTGAGCACGCGGATACCGACCCCGGCGAAGAGGGACCGCGACCTGGTTCCGGCACCGAAGGCGACGCCCTGCGGGCCGGCCTCAAGAACCGACATCTGTCGATGATCGCCATCGGCGGAGTGATCGGCGCCGGGCTTTTCGTCGGGTCGAGCGCCGGCATCGCCGCCGCCGGACCCGCCATCCTCATCTCGTACGCGCTGGTCGGCGCGCTGGTCGTGCTGGTGATGCGGATGCTCGGCGAGATGGCCGCAGCACAGCCGTCGTCCGGTTCGTTCTCCGAGTACGCCGACCGGGCGCTGGGCCGCTGGGCCGGCTTCTCGATCGGCTGGCTGTACTGGTTCTTCTGGGTCGTGGTGCTGGCGGTGGAGGCCACCGCGGGCGCGGTGATCCTCAACGGCTGGGTGCCCGCCGTGCCGCAGTGGGGCTGGGCGCTGCTCGTGATGATGCTGCTCACCGCGTCCAACCTGGCCTCGGTCGGCTCGTACGGGGAGTTCGAGTTCTGGTTCGCCGGGATCAAGGTCCTGGCGATCACCGCGTTCATCGTGGTCGGCCTGCTGGCGGCCTTCGGGGTGCTGCCGGGCTCCGGCCACCAGGGCGACGGTTTCGCGCATCTCACCGACGCCGGCGGTTTCCTGCCGAACGGGCCCGGGTCGATCCTCACCGGTGTGCTGACGGTGGTCTTCTCGTTCATGGGCAGTGAGATCGTCACCCTGGCCGCCGGTGAGTCGGCGCATCCGCAGCGGGCCGTCACCAAGGCGACCAACAGCGTGATCTGGCGGATCTCACTGTTCTACCTCGGCTCGATCTTCATCGTGCTGGTCCTGCTGCCCTGGAACGACGCGTCGATCACCAAGGAGGGTTCCTATGTCGCCGCGCTGAACTCGATCGGCATTGCGCACGCCGGGCAGGTCATGAACGTGGTCGTGCTGACGGCGGTGCTCTCCTGCCTCAACTCCGGCCTCTACACGGCTTCCCGGATGGTGTTCTCGCTGGGCCGGCGCGGTGACGCGCCTAGGGCGATGGCCCGCACCAGTGCGCGGGGGGTGCCGCGGGCCGCGATCCTGGGGTCCGTGGTGTTCGGGTTCGTCGCGGTGTTCTTCAACTACCGCTGGCCCGACACGGTCTTCGCCTTCCTGCTGAACTCGTCCGGCGCCGTCGCGCTCTTCGTCTGGCTGGTCATCTGCGCCACGCAGCTGCGGATGCGCTCGATCGTGCTGCGGGAGGCGCCCGAGCGCCTTGTGGTGCGGATGTGGCTGTTCCCGTATCTGACCTGGGCGGCCATCGCGATGATCGCCTTCGTGCTCGTCTACATGCTGACCGATGCCGACGGCCGCGACCAGGTGCTGCTCTCCATGCTGGTCGCGGCGCTGGTGGTGGCCGTGGCGCTGGTCAAGGAGCGGTTGCGCGGAGCGCGTGACGAGGCGTGAGGACCGCTGCGCACGCCTGCTGTCTCACCTGACGTCGACGGCGGCCGGCGGAGTACCGGCCGCCGTCGACGGGTGTGCAGAGTGGCGCAGCGCCCGGGCGGCGCGCTCCGGCTCGGTCAGCGGTCGCCGACGAGCTTCCAGGCGGCGGGCAGGGCGCCCATCGCCAGGGCGGCCTTCAGCGCGTCGCCGATCAGGAACGGGACGAGTCCGGCGGCGACGGCCTGGCTGAGCGACATGTCCGCGGCGACGGCCAGGTAGGGCACGCCGACCGCGTAGATGACGGCGGAACCGGCCACCATCGTGCCCGCCGTGCGCAGCACGGAGCGGTCGCCGCCGCGCCGGGCCAGCGCGCCCGGCAGCGTGGCGGCGAGCAGCATGCCCAGCACATAGCCGAAGCGACGCGCCGCCGGCGCCCGAGCCGCCCTCGGCGAACCACGGCAGGCCTGCCATGCCGACGAGCGCGTACAGGGCGAGCGAGAGGAAGCCGCGGCCCGCGCCCAGCGCGGTGCCCACCAGCAGGGCGGCGAAGGTCTGTCCGGTCACCGGCACCGGCGAGCCCGGCACCGGCACCGCGAGCTGCGCGGCGAGGCCGGTCAGCGCGGCGCCGCCGACGACGAGCACGGCATCGCGGACGCGGGTGCGCGCGGCGGACGAGGCGGGGAGCAGGTCGGCGAGGACCTCGCCGGGAGCGAGGAGAGGGTGGCGGTACTCATGAGGACTCCGCGGGGTCGAAGGGCACTGGGGTCCGGACCGGGCGAACTGGCGCGCCCGGGCCGGGTGGGGCGTCCTTGCCCCGGTCTTGAGCAGGCGTGCCCCGGGCGGGGAGCTGGCTCCCCGGGGGCGGACCGCCCGGCTGGCAGAGCGGAACAGCGTGACGTTATCCCAGGTGCGGGGCGGTGCTCGACCATCAGCCGCCGACAAGCGCAGACCGCGCGATTGGTGCGTTGTGCACAAGAGGCGCGGCTTCCTCACGATCTGACGTGACGCTCGTCACCAGGCCCGGCGGCTGCGGTGCGCCGGCTCGGCGTGTCGTGGCGTGCCGCCCTGACCGGCGAGCAAAAACCCCCGCGAGGAGGTGACTCTCGCGGGGGTCGTTCGCCCGGCAGCAGAGCGCTTCCCGGTGACGGGAGATATCAGTCGAAGATCGGTCCCTCGGTCCGGGTGCGCTTGATCTCGTAGAAGCCGGGGATCGAGGCGACCAGCAGCGTGCCGTCCCACAGCTGAGCCGCCGCCTCGCCCTTCGGGGCGGGGGTGACGACCGGGCCGAAGAAGGCGATCTGCTCGCCGTCGGGGCCGGGGACGGCGATGACCGGGGTGCCGACCTCCTGGCCGACCTTGTCGATGCCCTCCTTGTGGGAGGCGCGCAGCTCGGCGTCGTACGCGTCGGAGTCCGCGTCGTCGGCGAGGTCGGCGGGCAGGCCGACGTCCGCGAGCGCGCCGACGATCGCCTCGCGGGTCGGGCCCTCGCCCTGGTTGTGGAAGCGGGTGCCGAGCGCGGTGTACAGCGGGCCGAGCGACCTCGTCGCCGTGCTTCTGCTGGGCGGCGATCGACGACCCGCACCGGGCCCCAGGCCGTCTTGCAGCAGCTCGCGGTACTGCTCCGGCAGGTCGTCGAGCTTGTCCTCGTTGAGCACGGCCAGGCTCATCACGTGCCAGCGCACCTCGACGTCGCGGACCTTCTCCACCTCCAGCATCCAGCGGGAGGTCATCCAGGCCCAGGGGCACAGCGGGTCGAACCAGAAGTCGGCGGGGGTCTTGCGCGGCTCGTCGCGGTCTCGGGCATGCTCTCCTCGCGAGTACGGTCGCGGTTCACGGCTGGGCAACTCCTGAGGCAACGCGGCGCGGCGCCGGCGCATTCCCGGCGTGCCGTCGGCCAGCGCGGCCGCGTGGGAGGATGCGAGCCGTTGTTCGGATACCGACACGAAGACGAAGGAGTCACCCGTGCCCGGTGAGAATCTGTCCCGCGACGAGGCCCGCGAGCGGGCCGCGCTGCTGTCCGTGGACGGCTACGAGGTGGCGCTCGACGTGCGCTCCGGCGGTCGGGCGCACGAGCGCCGGCAGCGGACGAGGCGCGCACCTTCCGCTCGGTCGACCACGATCCGGCTTCCGCTGCGCCGAGCCCGGCGCCGCCATCGTTCGCCGACCTGCTGGCGCCCGAGGTCACCTCCGTCACGCTGAACGGCCGGGACCTGGACCCGGCGGACGGTCTTCGACGGCACCCGGATCGCCCTGGACGGACCTCGCCGCGGAGAACGAGCTGGTGGTGGACGCGCAGTGCGCCTACAGCCGCACCGGCGAGGGCCTGCACCGCTTCGTCGACCCCGAGGACGGCGAGGTCTACCTCTACACGCAGTACGAGCCCGCCGACTCCCGCCGGGTCTTCGCCAACTTCGAGCAGCCCGACCTGAAGGCGCCCTTCACGCTTCGAGGTGACGGCGCCCGAGGACTGGACGGTGCTGGAGCAACGGCGACGGGTGACGACGACGGCCGAAGAGACGGCTCGGCATGGCGGTTCGCCGACGACCAAGCCGATCTCCACGTACATCACCGCCGTCGTGGCCGGCCCGTACCACCACGTCACCGACCACTACACGCGCACCCTCGACGACGGCTCCACGCCTGGAGATCCCGCTCGGCGCGCTGTGCCGCAAGGGCGCTCGCCCCGCACTTCGACGCGGACGACATCTTCACCGTCACCAAGCAGGGCCTGGACTTCTTCCACGACCACTTCGACTACCCGTACCCGTTCGGCAAGTACGACCAGGCGTTCGTGCCCGAGTACAACCTCGGCGCGATGGAGAACCCGGGCTGGTCACCTTCCGCGAGGAGTTCATCTTCCGCGGCAAGGTGACGCGGGCGTCGTACGAGCGCCGGGCCAACGTGCATCCTGCACGAGATGGCGCACATGTGGTTCGGCGACCTGGTCACCATGCAGTGGTGGGACGACCTGTGGCTCAAGGAGTCGTTCGCCGACTTCATGGGCGCCGTTCTCGCATGGTGGAGGCGACCCGGTTCAACGACGGCTGGATCACCTTCGCCAACCGGCGCAAGGCCTGGGCGTACCGCGCCGACCAGCTGCCCTCCACGCACCCGGTCACCGCCGACATCCGTGACCTGCAGGACGCCAAGCTCAACTTCGACGGCATCACCTACGCCAAGGGCGCCTCGGTGCTCAAGCAGCTGGTGGCCTACGTCGGCCAGGACGCCTTCCTGGAGGGCGCCCGGCGCTACTTCAAGCGGCACGCGTACGGCAACACCGCGGCTCGCCGACCTGCTGGCGGTGCTGGAGGAGACCTCCGGGCCGCGACATGGCCGCCTGGTCGCGCGTCTGGCTGCAGACCGCGGGCGTCAACTCGCTCACCCCGCAGGTGGTGCTGGACGAGGCGGGCCGGATCGGTGAGCTCGCCGTCCTCCAGGAGGCCGCCCGAGTCGCATCCCGACGCTGCGCCCGCACCGGGTCGCGGTCGGCCTGTACCGGCGCGCCGACCTCGAAGGCGTGGAGCCGGGCGCGCTGGTGCGCTACGCGCGCGCCGAGAGCTGGACGTCGCCGGGCCGCGCACCGTCGTCGCCGAGCTGGCCGGCGCCGACGCGCCCGAGCTCGTCGCTGGTCAACGACGACGACCTGACGTACTGCAAGGTCCGCTTCGACGAGGCGTCGCTGGACACCCTGCGCGCCGGACCTCGGCGACATCATGCCGACCCGCTGGCCGCGCGCGCTGTGCTGGTCGGCGCTGTGGAACCTGACCCGGGACGGGCTGCTGCCCGCCCGCGAGTTCATCGGCCTGGTGCTGCGGTTCGCGGGCCGGGAGAGCGACATCGGCGTGCTGCAGATGCTGCACACCTGGGCGCGCTCCGCGCTGGAGCACTACGCGGCGCCCGCGTGGCGCGAGGAGGGCGCCGGGCTGCTGGCCGCAGGGCGCGCTGCAGCGAGCTGCGGCGGGCCGAGCCCGGCAGCGAGCACCAGCTGGCGTGGGCGCGGTTCTTCGCCGCGGTGGCCGGCGACCAGGCCGAGCTCGACGCTGCTGCAGGGGCTGCTGGACGCGCACGGCGCGATCGACGGCCTCGACGGTCGACCAGGAGCTGCGCTGGACGCTTCCTCGACCCGCTGGCCGCGCACGGCATCGCCGACGAGGGCGTGCTCGGCGCCGAGCTGGCCCGCGACGACACGGCCTCCGGCAAGCGGCACCAGGTGCGCTGCCTGGCGGCGCGGCCCTCCGCGGAGGTCAAGGCTGCACGCGTGGGCGGACGTGGTGGAGTCCGACGCGCTGTCGAACGCGCTGGTCGAGGCGACGATCGCCGGGTTCGCGCAGGCCGGCGCAGCGGGAGCTGATCGCGCCGTACGCGGCGAAGTACTTCGAGGTGATCGAGCGGATCTGGGAGGAGCGGTCCATCCAGATCGGGATGGCCGTGGTGCAGCGGACTGTTCCCGATGCTGCAGGATCGCGGTGACGCTGGCGGCGGCCGACGCGTGGCTGGCGGCGCACACGGACGTCGGCGCCGGCGCTGCGCCGGCTGGTGCTTGAGGCGCGGGACGACCTGGCCCGCGCGCTGCGCGGACAGGAGTGCGACGCCGGTTCGGCCGCGGGGTAGCCGATCGCGTGCGGCGCCGCGGGATGCGCGGTGCCGCACGGCGTGACGGGTGGCGGGGCTCCTGACGAGGCCGGGGCCTGCCGGTCGGCCCGACCGCTTGTCCGCTCGGGAATCGGCACCCGACGTCCGGACTTTAGTACGGTCTTGTCCGAGTTTGTCGACGGGTTGGTAACAACGGTTAGCGACCGGGGCCGGGCGGGGACATCTGCGGGACATGAGCCACAACACACCGGTATCCCCCCGCCCCCTGAGTCACCTCTGTCAAGTGCAGCGGCGTGTGCTGAGTACCGCGCAGCTGCGGGAGCACGGCGTCACGGCCGCCGCGGCACGTGAGCGGTGCGGGCCCGGCGGCGCCTGGCAGCAGCTGCTACCGGGTGTCTTCCTGCTGCATCCGGGGCCGCCGAGCGGCGAGGAACGGCTGCACGCGGCGCTGCTCTACGCGCTGCGGCCACCAGCGGCCGACGAGTGTCCCGTACCCGCTCAGCAGGGCCGGGACGGACTTTGGCGGGCCGGGGCGCGCGGTGCGGCGATGATCACCGGTCTTGCGGCTCTCGCGCTGCACCGCTTCTCGTCCGTTGCCGCGCGCTGTCCGCGCTGGAGACGATCGACGTGCTGGTGCCGCGCACCCGGCGGCTGCGGCCCGTCTCCTTCGTGCGTCCGGTGCGGTGTGCGACGCTGCCCGAGCCCCGGCAGATCAACGGTGTGCCCGTGGCCCCGGTGCCGCGTGCGCTCGCCGACGCGCTGGCCCAGCCCGTCGAGCCCGGCCGTGGCGCCGCGCCTGCTGACCGAGGCGGTGCGCGGCGGGCACTGCGATCCGGCCGCCGTGCTGGCGCAGCTGCGCCACGCCGAGCTGCTGGACGGCCGCAGGTGGCCGAAGCCGTCGCGGACCTGTTCGACACGGAACGCGCGGCGGCCGAGTGCCTGCTGTACCGGATGGTGCGCGAGCACCGGCCTCGCCGAACCGCTGTGGAACGTGGACCTGCGGCTGCCCGGCGGACCGCACCTGGGCGCCGTGGACGCCTACTGGCCCGAGCAGGCCCTCGCCCTGGAGCTCGACACCCCGGCACCGCGGACCTGCGGCGCCCGGGACGGCGAGGACGTGTTGTGGGCCGAGTTCGCCCGCAGACGCGACCACCTGGAGCGTCTTGGCATCACCGTCGTCCGTGTGTCGCCCTGGGCGCTGTGCACGGTCCCGCAGCAGCAGGCCACGGTGGTGCGCACCGCGCTGATGGCCGCGGACGACCGCGAACCGGCCGCCTACGTAAGAGTGCTGCCGCGGTGATCCACCTGGGTCAGGGCTTGCGGAGCACGAGTTCCGTGTTGCGGTCCCGTGCCTTGCCGGCCAGGTCGGTACGGCCGCCCGGCGCGTTGTAGCCCAGTTCGCGGTAGAGGGCGGCGAGGCCGGTCTGCGACAGGTCGGTGAAGTCCGTGCGGTGCGGGGCCGCGGACTCGATGAGCGTGGTGATGACGGAGAGGGTGCCGTCGCGGTTGTCGGTGAGTTCGACGACCCTCGCCAGCTGCGGGTAGTCGACGTGTGAGGCGGTGGTGACCTCCCAGAACGTGCCGTGCGCGGTGATCTCGTTGCGGTGGCTGTGGCCGTTGATCCAGGCCAGTACGCGCGGATGGCGCCCCAGCAGGTCGACCAGCTCGGCGCCGCCGTGCCTGTTCTCGTGCGGACGGTCCCGGTCGGGGCGGAGATTGCCCATGGTGGTGCTGGTGTGGTGGCTGAAGACGATGACGTAGGCGTTCGCGTCGGCCTCGTTCTCCTTGAGTGTCCTCTTCAGCCAGGCCAGCTGCTCGTCGCCGAGCGAGCCCTCGTAGCCACCGCCGCAGTCGGTGGTGTCCAGGCTGATGCCCAGCACGTCGTCGGCGATCTGGAACGTGTAGTACTGGGTGCCCGCGGCGAGGTTGTCGGCGGTGTAGCCGTGGCCGACGGGACCGAGGCCCTGGTGGGCGAGGTCCAGGTGGGCCCTCAGGTACTCCTGTGGAGTGAAGGGCGCGCGCGACTCGTCCGGGGTGACGGTGCGCAGGTGCCGCTGGTGGCCACGCAGCACGTGTTCCAGGAGGTCGCCGGTGGGATCACTGTCCTGGTGGATGCCGTGGTAGACCGCTTTGGTCGCGTCCTCGGGCAGTGTGATCAGCTTGCGGTCGCCGACGGCGAAGTCGGCCAGGTACGAGCTGGTGGACCCGTAGCAGCCGCCCGCCAGGTTGTCGTGGTTGCCGACCGTCGAGTACCAGGGGAGGTTGAGTCCCGGGCTGTGCAGGCTCCGGATCGCGGCGTCCAGGAAGCCGTGGATCTCCGGGTAGCCGACCTGCTTGTCGGAGTCGCGCAGCGCGGCTTCCTCCGGGTGCCAGTAGAGCGCGGCACCGGAGTTCTGGACGCCCTCGTAGCGGTGCGGGTCGCCGGTGTTGGGCGTGATGCTGCCGCCGCTCATGACGGTCAGGAACCAGTCCAGCTCGCAGCGTGCGTTGTTGTCCGTGTTGTCGCCGGTGGTCATCAGGAAGCTCAGGGGCGCTCCGGTGACGGGGGCGCCGCGCAGTGCGTTGACCCGTTCGACGAGCGAGACCGCTCCGGCGACGGTCAGCGCCTCATGCGGCCGCCAGGCGTTCGCGTCGAGGGAGCGCAGGTACTCGAAGCGCAGCGGATGCTGGACATCGGCCAGGTGCAGGTCGGTGAACTGGACGAACGAGGCCAGCGCGGTGCGCCGGCCGTCGCGTCCGTCGTGCGGTGCGGCGAGTTCGGCGCGCACGGTGCGCTGCCAGGCGGGTCCTTGGCCGAGCCGCCGGTAACCGTCCCGGCCGCGGGCCGTGGCGACCGTCTCCAGCGTGGTGCCCGTGCGGTAGGGAGCGAGCGGCGGGGGCGGCGCGGTGCGGGACATGGCCACCGGAGGCGTCGCCCCGGCCGCCTCGCCGCCGCCGACACCGACGGCGTAGCCGATGCCCGCGGTGAGCGAGGCGGCGCCCGCGGCCGTCAGGAGGGTGCGGCGGTCGAGTGCCTTGGCGGTGGCGGCAGGGGTCCTGGCGGCTGCGCTGAGCGAAGCGGTGGCGGCAGCAGTGGCGGAAGCAGTGACAGAGCGTAGGCGCGACATGGCGCGGTCTCCCCGAGTGCGAACGCGTCGGTGGTGAACTGAGCAGAAGCCGAGCAGAGACGGCGGGCCCGGGGTCCGGACCCTCCGCTCTTACTGCATCGTTGGCACCGGTGATGACCTGCGCGTTAACTCGACAGCAACGGGCAACGCCGATCCACCGACGTGGATCTCGGCAGCCCTGGACGACGCTCAGTGGCCACGGAGTCCTCGTCCGACGGAGGAGGACTGGTCACGGGGAGTTCACTTCTCGGGGTAGGGGTGTGCGACATCGGAGGGGCGGGGCGGGGCCCGGGCAGGGGGTCAGTCGCGGGGCGGGCCTGCTTCGGCCGGTGTCGCCGGTGCCGGGCCCGGTGCACGGCCGTCCGCCGGACGGTGGCGCCACAGGGCGAGGCCCACGTCGACCAGGTCGACGCGGTCGAGGGCCTCGACCGCGTCCAGCGGATGCCAGGCCGCCAGGTCCGTGGAACCGTCGGTCTCGTTGCGCAGTTCGCCGCCGGTGATCCGTCCCTCGTAGACGATGCGCAGTCCCTGGAAGTCGGCCGTCATACCGAATGCGCGCGGGTAGCGGCGGAGCTTGGAGTCGATGCCGAGCAGCGCGACGGGCTCGACGGCGTACCCGGTCTCCTCGTCGACCTCACGGATCACGGTCCGGTACGGGTCCTCGCCGTGCTCCATGCCGCCGCCCGGCAGCGTCCAGTGTTTCCCGCTGCCGTCCTTGCTGACCCAGCGGGCCAGCAGCACCTGTCCGTCCCGTACGCACACGGCGTAGGCCGCAACTCTGAGTTCTTTGTGCATGCGCAGACGTTAGGCCACCTCCGGCAGGTCTTCGCGGGCCCGCGGCACCGGACATCCGTCACCGCCCGATCCTGACGCGGCACTCCCGCCCGCGTGCCCGTACCGCCTCGGTCAGCGGCACCCCTCCTCGCGCACCCCGGCCAGCGCCCTGGTGATCCAGGCCCGGTCGCGAGGCAGGTCGGCGCCCGTGGACCACAGGTCCGGCGATGTCGCTGCCTGCGGGATGCCGACGAGGACGTGGTCTTTGGGGCGCGGCTGCGCTCCGGTGGCCCGGCTCCGGACGAAGGTGATCTCCGAGGCGCCGCCGGACGGCTTGTAGTAGTGCTCCACACGGAAGGTGATCCGGTACTGCCCGCCGCCAGGCAGCCGCTCGGCCCGCTCGACGGTGCCCTCGGCGATCAGCCGGGCGCACGCCACATACCGCTCGTCCCCGGGCTTTCCCGGCTCTCGTGCGCCAGGGGCCGACTCGCGCGGTCCTGCGGCCGACCCCTGCCCGGCGCCGCGCGCCGCGTCCGACGACGCGCTGTCGACCCGGGCCGCGCCGCCGGACACCGCGAGCCAGCCGAGGCCGCCGACCAGGGCCGCGGCGCAGACGGCGGCCAGGGTCTTCAGCGCGAGGGTGAGGCGGCGGCGGGCCCGGGCGGGCGGATGCGGACCACGGCGGACGCGCCCGGCCGTTACGGGTCCGGACGGTGGTGCGGTGAACGGTGCCGGGGCGGCCGTCGAACGCGGCGTGACCGCCTCGGCAGGTGCCACTCCCCGCTCTCCCGGCACGTCGCCCAGCGCATCCCCCAGGAACCGCACCTGTGCGCGCAGGAGCGCCACATCGGCGAGGGCGGCCCGGTGCTCGGCCAGGAACCGGGCGTCCCGGCGGCGCGCGGCGGGCACCGGCTCGTCCGTGAGGGCGAGCATCAAGGGGTCGTCGGGTGCCGCGTGGGCCTCGTCGGGCAGGTCCGGGCCCGGTCGCCGCGCGGGCGGGACGCAAGAGGCGTCGGAGGCCTCGTCGCGAAGCGGCGGCGGAGTCGGTTGCGCGTCCTCGGTCATCGTCACACCACCTCGTCCTCGTAGGCGTCGCCGTCTTCTTCCTCGTGCAGCTGAGCCCGCAGGGCCCGTACCGCCGTGTACAGCCTGCTTTTGACGGTGCCCTCCGGGATGCCCAGTTCGTCGGCGATGGCGCGCACCGGAAGGTCCGCGTAGAAGCGCAGGACGACAACCTGCCGCTGCTGGTCGGGAAGGGTGTCGAGGCCCTGGGCTACAGCCACCGCGAGGACCCTGGTGTCCTCGTGCCGGGGCTGTTCCACGGGCAGCGCGGCGAGGCGCTCGCCCAGGCGCTCCTGGCGGCGGCGGGCCCGGTGCCAGTCCATGGCCAGGTTCGAGGCGACGACGGCGGCCCAGGCGGACACGTCACGAGGCGCCTCGCGTCCCTGCGCGGCGCGTTCCAGCAACCGGAGCCTGACCTGCTGCACTCCGTCGAGCAGATCGGCGTACGGCACGCCGCCGAGCGCGAGGACGGCCCGCACCCGGTCCTGCTGGGCCGCGTCCAAGGGATCTTCCTGGGCCGCGTCCGGCGGGTCCGGCGGGTCCGCGGCACGGTCGGCCGCTTTACGCGGGCCGGGCAGGGCGTGGATCCGACCGTCCCGCTCCGTCCGGCCGTCGACGCCGGTGCCGGTGCCAGGAGTGCCGTGTCCGTCCTGGCCGCCTCGGCCTTTTCGCCGGCTCTGTCCGTTATCTCGGCTGTGTCGGCGCAGCAATGCCGCCCGTCCCCTCTCGCGTCCCGTCTTGGCCGCGACGCGTTTCTCCTATGACGCCGCTCGGGGCCGAAACGTTCGCCTGCACCGCCGAAAGGACATGGAAGGTGCCACCAGGGGTGCGGCGGTCGCAGGAACACCGGTGCGGGAACCAGGTGCGAGGTGCGTGCGGGAGCTCACTTGTCCCAGGTGGCGGACAATGGATTGGACAGGACGGCCCCGGACATACGCATCATGGAGTGCCGGAGAGCACGGGCCGGGGCGGCGGCTGTGCTGGCCGCCGTGCGGGCCGGCAGAGCCATGACAGCTAGCGGAGGAGAGTGCTCGTGAGGGTCGGAATCGTCGGAGCCACCGGTCAGGTCGGCACGGTCATGCGCAGGATCCTCGCCGAGCGTGCAGAAAACGCTCTCGGCTCCCTCGACGGGCTGCGGCTGTTCGCCTCGGCGCGTTCGGCGGTTCGACGCTCGACTGGACGGCACGCAGGTGACCGTGGAGGACGCGGCCACCGCCGACTACACAGGCCTGGACATCGTCCTGTTCTCCGCGGGCGGCTCGACCTCGAAGGCACTGGCCGAAAAGGTCGCCGCGCAGGGCGCGGTGGTGATCGACAACTCCTCCGCCTGGCGCCGCGACCCCCAGGTCCCGCTGGTCGTCTCCGAGGTGAACCCGCACGCGATGGCCAACCGCCCCAAGGGCATCATCGCCAATCCGAACTGCACCACGATGGCCGCCATGCCGGTACTGAAGCCGCTGCACGCCGAGGCGGGCCTCGAAGCACTGGTCGTCGCGACCTACCAGGCGGTCTCGGGCTCCGGGCTCGCGGGCGTGGAGGAGCTGCACGGGCAGGCAAGAAGGTCGGTCGCCGACGCGGCGAAGCTCACGCACGACGGCTCGGCGGTGGACTTCCCCGCGCCGAACGTCTACAGCGGCCCGATCGCGTTCAATGTGCTGCCGCTAGCCGGTTCGATCGTCGACGACGGCCTCAGCGAGACCGACGAGGAGCAGAAGCTCCGCAACGAGTCCCGCAAGATCCTGGAGATCCCCGAGCTGAAGGTCTCCGGCACCTGCGTGCGCGTCCCGGTCTTCACCGGCCACTCCCTCCAGGTCACGCCCGCTTCGCCCGCCCGCTCAGCGTGGAGCGCGCGAAGGAACTGCTGGCCGGCGCTCCCGGCGTGGTCATCACCGATATCCCGACCCGCTCCAGGCGGCGGGCAAGGACCCGTCGTACGTGGGCCGCATCCGCCGCGACGAGACAGTGGAGAACGGCCTCGCCCTCTTCGTCTCCAACGACAACCTCCGCAAGGGTGCCGCGCTGAACGCGGTGCAGATCGCGGAGCTGGTGGCGGCGGAGCTGACGGCGAAGGCCTGAGCCGTCCGACGCCGACCGCACGCGGTGAGCGGCACAAGGGACAAGGGCTGAGCGGTAGGCAGTAGTCGCTAATCGGTCATCGGTAAGGGGCTGCCACTCAAGTGGCCGCCCCTTACCGATGTCCGGCGCAGGCCTGCTGATGTGTCGGTCGGCCGGGAAGCGTGTGCCGGCGGGATCGGATGCGGCGCCGGGCCTCAGAGCGCGAGGTGCCGGCGGAGCGCCAAGTCGATCTCGGCCATATACCGCTGCGGCAGTGTGCCGATTCGCCTCAGAATTCTCTCCGCGGCCAGGCCCTCACCTGCTCGCACCGCACCTTGGAGTCCTTCGGCAGGCCGCACTCGGCTGCGGGCAGAGGCACCTGGAACGTGTACACACGAGACGTGTTCGATGTCAGAGGGACCACGGTGATGACGCCCCGGCCGTGGCGCTCGACCACTGCGTTGGCGCCGTCGTTCGAGACGATCACCGCAGGCCGCGGCTTGTTCGACCTCGCCGCGCACCGGCTCGTAGTCGACCAGGTAGATGTCACCGCGCCTCATCGGCCGATCCGTCCGCCGAAGACCCGTCCCAGAACTTGGCGTCCTCGCCGGCGTCCCCTTCCGCGAAAGCGGCTTCGTACTCGGCCTCAAGACGTGAGGCACGCAGCAACTCGATGGCGCGTGAATCACCGCGGACCGGGACTCGGCAGACGGTCTCATGAGCGTACTCATCGACGAAGGCAACATCTTCCTCCGGCAGGCTCACACTGATCTTCATACCAATGATCCTACCTGCGGGGGTTACTCAATAAGCTACTCGTCGAAGCCGTCGGCAACGTGGAAGGATGACCGCAAACGCCATGAACCCGAGGAGATGCCGAGTGCCTGGCACCAATCTGACCCGCGACGAGGCACAGCAGCGGGCGCAGCTGCTCACCGTTCGACTCGTACGAGATCGATCTCGACCTCTCCGGCGCGCAGGAGGGCGGCACCTATCCGGTCCGTGACCACGGTGCGTTTCGACTGCGCCGAATCGGGCGCCGAGAGCTTCATCGACCTGGTGGCGCCCGCGGTCCACGACATCGTGCTGAACGGCGACGCACTCGACCCCGCCGACGTCTTCGTCGGACTCACGCATCACTCTCCCGGGTCTGAAGGCGGGCGCGCAATGAGCTGACGGTCGTCGCCGACTGCGCGTACACGAACACCGGCGAGGGCCTGCACCGCTTCGTCGATCCCGTGGACCATCAGGCATATCTGTACACGCAGTTCGAGGTGCCGGATGCCCGCCGCGTCTTCGCGAGCTTCGAGCAGCCGGACCTGAAGGCGACCTTCCGTTCACCGTGAAGGCGCCCGACGGCTGGACGGTCGATCTCCAACTCTCCGACGCCCGAGCCGCCCTCCGCGGAGGGCACCGGCCGTCTGGGATCTTCGAGCCGACGCCGCGGATCTCCTCGTACATCACGGCGCTGATCGTCGGCCCGTACCACGCGGTGCACAGCGTGTACGAGAAGGACGCCCAGCGGGTCCCGCTCGGCATCTACTGCCGCCCGTCGCTCGCCGAGCACCTCGACTCGGACGCGATCTTCGAGGTGACCCGGCAGGGCTTCGACTGGTTCCAGGAGAAGTTCGACTACGCGTACCCGTTCAAGAAGTACGACCAGCTCTTCGTGCCGGAGTTCAACGCGGGCGCGATGGAGAACGCGGGCGCGGTCACCATCCGCGACCAGTACGTCTTCCGTTCGAAGGTGACGGACGCCGCGTACGAGATGCGCGCCGAGACGATCCTGCACGAGCTGGCCCACATGTGGTTCGGCGACCTGGTCACCATGGAGTGGTGGAACGACCTCTGGCTGAACGAGTCGTTCGCCACCTTCGCCTACGTCGCCTGCCAGGCCACGCGCCCGGCATCCGCTGGCCGCACTCCTGGACCACCTTCGCCAACTCAGATGAAGACCTGGGCGTACCGCCAGGACCAACTGCCGTCCACCCATCCGATCATGGCCGAGATCAGCGATCTCGACGACGTACTGGTGCAACTTCGACGGCATCACCTACGCCAAGGGCGCGTGCGTCCTCAAGCAGCTGGTCGCGTATGTCGGCAAGGACGAGTTCTTCCGTGGTGTGCAGGCCTACTTCAAGCGGCACGCCTTCGGCAACACACGGCTGACCGATCTGCTGGGCGCCCTGGAGGAGACCTCCGGGCGGGACCTGAAGGCTGGTCGAAGCTGTGGCTGGAGACGGCCGGCATCAATGTGCTGCGCCCCGAGATCGTGACGGACGAGCGGCGGCGTCATCACCTCCTTCGCGGTCCGCCAGGAGGCCCCCGCGCTGCCGGCCGGCGCCAAGGGCGAGCCGACGCTGCGCCCGCACCGCATCGCGATCGGCCTGTTCGACCTCCAGGACGGCGCCGCGGGCAGCAGCAGGCTGGTGCGCGACCGACCGCATCGAACTGGACGTCGACGGCGAGCTGACCAGCGTGCCGCGAACTGCTCGGCAGGCCGCGGCCCGCCGTGGTGCTGCTGAACGACGACGACCTCTCGTACGCCAAGATCAGGCTCGACGAGGAGTCGCTGCGGACCGTCACCGAGCACCTGGGCGACTTCGAGTCGTCGCTGCCGCGCGCCCTGTGCTGGGCGGCAGCGTGGGACATGACGCGGGACGCCGAGCTGCCCACCCGCGCCTATCTCGACCTGGTGCTCTCGGGCATCGCCAAGGAGTCCGACATCGGCGTGGTGCAGTCGCTGCACCGCCAGGTGCAGCTGGCGCTCGACCTGTACGCGGCCCCGGCGTGGCGTGAGACGGGTCTGACCCGGTGGACCGAGGCGACGCTCGCGCATCTGCGGGCCGCCGAGGCGGGCAGCGACCACCAGCTCGCCTGGGCCCGCGCGTTCGCGGACACCGCGCGCACTCCCGAGCAGCTGGACCTGCTGGAGGCGCTGCTTGAGGGCACGCAGACCATCGAGGGCCTGGCCGTCGACACCGAGATGCGCTGGGCCTTCGTGCAGCGGCTCGCCGCGGTCGGGCGCTACGACGAGATCGAGATCGCCGGAGAGTACGAGCGCGACAAGACCGCGGCGGGCGAGCGGCATGCGGCGACCGCGCGGGCGGCACGGCCGACCGCCGAGGCGAAGGCGGAGGCCTGGGCGTCGGTGGCCGAATCCGACAAGCTCCCGAACGCGGTCCAGGAGGCCGTGATCGCGGGCTTCATCCAGACGGACCAGCGGGAGCTGCTCGCGCCGTACACCGAGAAGTACTTCGCGCTGGTCAAGGATCTCTGGAACACCCGCTCGAACGACGTGGGCCAGAACCTGGCCCGCGGTCTGTACCCCGCGATCCAGGTCGCCGAGGAGACCCTCGCGGCCACGGACGCCTGGCTGGCCGCCGCGGCACCGACACCCGCGCTGCGGCGTGTGGTGTCCGAGTGCCGCTCGGGCGTGGAGCGCGCGCTGCGGGCGCAGGCCGCGGACGCGTAGCGCCCCTGACGGGGCGCGGGGAACGGCGTGTGCTCAGCCACCGGCCGGTGGCCCGGGCACGGCACGGCAGCATCTGCCCCTTCGGGCCGGTGGCGGGCCGCCGGCAGCGTTGTGGCTGATCGCGCAGTTCCCCGCACCCCCTAGGGGTGCCCTTGTCTCCGAGGGCGCCCTCGGGGGCGTGTGCCGCCGTGTGGCTCATGGTGTGTTCGAAACCGGCGTCCCGGCCCATTTCGCCACCGCGGCGGCGAGAGCGGACCCGTGCGGTGATTCGGCGGCCCATGCCACGTAGCCGTCGGGCCGCACGAGCACCACCGTGCGCCGCTCGCTCGCCCACCGTACGGCCGCGACCCGTGCCCCGTACGCGCCGTCGTCCGTGCCGGCCGGGTCGATGAGGACGAACCGCCCGCCCCGCAACGCCTCGTACAGCCGCCCACCGCCAGCCAGCCGCACATCCGGCATCCGCCGACCGGCGAGCGCATGGGCCCCACGCCCGCCCGGATACGCGTACCCGATACCCGTGAGCTGGCCGATCGCCTTCCTGCGGGCGAGTGGTAGCACTCTGAGCACCGTGCCGAGCACGACGCGGGCCGCCAGCATCCAGGGCCGCTTCGCCATGGCGAGCCTGACGATCCCTCCGCTGCTGCGCAGCACGGCCTTTCCGACGGGGTGACGCTCCGTCTGGTAGGTGTCCAGGAGGCTGTCGGACGCCCGGCCACCGAGTACCGCGGCCAGCTTCCAGCTGAGGTTGGCCGCATCCTGCAGCCCGGTGTTCATGCCCTGGCCACCCGCCGGCGTGTGCACGTGCGCGGCGTCCCCGGCGAGGAACACCCGGCCGGCGCGGTAGGCGGGAGCCTGCCGTTCGTCGCTGTGGAAGCGTGACATCCAGCGGGCGTCGTACATGCCGTAGTCGCGGCCGAGCGCGAGCCGGGTGATCTCCTTGATCTCGTCGAGCTCCAGGGGCTCGTCGTCGGGGACGTCGCGGGCGCGGTGCCAGCCGATCACGCGGTGGTAGCCGTCGCCGAAGGGGACGAGGAAGGCGAAGGCGCCATGGGCCGCGTTGATGGTCAGCAGGTCCTCCGGGGGCTCGGCGAGCCGCACATCGGCCAGTACCACCGAGCGAATCACCGACTTGCCGGGAAAGGGCAGATCCACCGCCTGGCGCACCGCGCTGCGCATCCCGTCGGCGCCGACGACGTAGCCGGCGCGCAGCGTGTCCTGCCGTCCGCCGGGCCCACGCACCTGAAGAGTGACTCCACCACCGGCGCCCGCGCCCTCGTCCTGCACCAGCCCGGTGACCTCGGTCCGGTACACGAACCGCACCCCGGCCCGCACCGCGCGCCGCTGCAGGACCGCCTCCACCTCGTACTGCGGCAGCACCAGGACGAAGTTGAAACGGGACGCCAGGGTGTCGAGCCGCACCGAAATCAGATTGAAGAGCCGCAGGCTGGCCAGGGTGCGCCCGCGGGCCACCAGTTCATCGGCGAGGCTCGGCGTACGGTGCCCGTCCACGGTGGCCGCGGATGCGCGGGCGTCGAGCTGTTCCAGGGTGCGGGCGTGCAATGCGAAGGCCCGGGAGAGGTTGCTGATCCCGGGAGCGCGCTTCTCGACGAGCGTGACGTGCACACCGGCCTCGGCGAGGTCTCCGGCGAGCAGCAGCCCGCTGGGACCCGCGCCGACGACGACCACGCTGCGGCCGGTGCTCCCGGCCGGGGCTGGAGCGCTGAGGTCCTCTGGAGCCCGGGACGGGGCCGGTTCGTCCGCGCCGCCGGCGCCGCTCGGGCTCCGCACGTCGCTCACGCCCCGTCCGCCCTGCCCGCCATTGATGTCATCGACGTCATTGACGCTGCTCATGACAGTCTCCTATGCCAACGACTTCCTCCCACTGCCGTCAGGGTGTGGGAGGCGCCCCCATGCCAACAAGTGTTGGTCAACACTTGTTGACTAACGTAGAACCGACGAACGTGGACCGTCAACAGACGTTGGCCTACATTTGTTGGCATGGCTCATCACGATCTCGTGGCACCTGTCACGCGTCCCAGGCGCTCCGACACGACCCGTATGGCGATCCTCTCGGCGGCCCGCGAGCGCTTCGCCGCGGACGGGTACGAGCGCGCGACGATCCGCGCGATCGCCCGGGACGCGGAGATCGATCCGTCGATGGTGATGCGCTATTACGGCAACAAGGAGGGGCTGTTCGCCGCGGCCGTCGATTTCGACCTGCGGCTGCCGGATCTCGCCGCGGTCCCGCACGACAGGATCGGGCACGTGCTCGTGCGGCACTTCCTGGACGTATGGGAGGAGGCCGAGGTACTGACGGCGCTGCTGCGGGCGGGAGTCACCAACGCGGCGGGGGCCGAGCGCACTCAGGAGATATTCACTGCGCAGCTGCTGCCGTCGGCGCTCAGGGTCTGTCCCACGCCCGAGCAGGCTCCCGTGCGCGCGGCGCTGTGCGCCTCACAGATGCTCGGGATGGCGTTGACCAGGTACGTGCTGCGTTTTCCGCCCGCGGTCGCGATGAGCCGCGATGAGATCGTGGCGTGGCTGGCGCCGACGGTGCAGCGGTATCTCACGGCTGCGGAGCCGGAGAGTGTGGAGCCGGAAGGTTCGTAGCCGGGAGGTTCGGCGCCGGACGGCCGCGGTGTCACCGGCTCTGCGGGATGCGGAAAACCGCGTGCGCGAGCACTTCCCGCGAGCACTTCCGGCTGCCGACTCGCGGTCCGCGTCACAGCAGCCTCATTCGGCCGGTGTCGGCCCACCGGTCCCGGCATGGCCGAACGCGCGGTTCCGCCGCGTTCGCAGAGGGCACCGCCGACCGCCGCGCGCTCACGGCCCCTGACTGGGGCCATGCGAGGCGCACGGCGGACGCTCTGCGGGTGCTCAGCTCTGCTTCTGCTTGTGGCCCTTGTTGTGTCCCAGTGTCACGAGGCCCGCGATGACCAGGAAGATGGCGATCGGGAGCGCGACATACAGGCCCAGTGTCTCGGCCAGCGAGAGGCCCGGACCCGGGTCGTCGCCGTCGTCGCGGATGATGGCGAGCGCGGGGGACGTCATGAGCAGCGTCATCAGCGTCGTACCGGCGGCCAAGGCGCCGGCGCGCAGGGCATACGGGGCTCGCTGAGCCTGCTGGGCGTTTCTCTTCTCCACGCTGCCAACGTAGCGAACGCCCGCCGGAGCCGCGCGTCCGGGGTGCGGTAGCGCATGCGCCGGGCGGACGGCACTGCGGCGTGCGCGCCGCATCCGGCCGTGCGCGCCGACCCTGCTACCGCCCTCACATGCCGCCGGACATCTCCAGGCGCCGTGCGCGGCGCTGGCCTTCTCGCGCACCACCGTGGGCCTTCATACGCCGCGCACCGGCACGCTCCCGTGGGCCTGCACGTCTTCGTGTACCTGCGCACCGCCATGCAGGCGGGTTTCGTCGTGGATCTCGCGCAGCACACCGAGCAGCGCGTGCAGCCGGGGTGCGGACGTCAGTTGCTCCAGGGTGAGAGGAAGGCCTTCGGCATCGGAGAGCGGCAGTCGCCAGTTCGGGTACTCCTGACAGGTGCCGGGCACGTTCTGCGGGCGGCGGTCGCCGACCGCGTCGGGCAGCCAGACGCCGATCAGCCGGGCCGGAGTGCGCACCAGGAAGCGGTGCAGGGCGCGGACCCGCTCCTCCTCGTCCGTGAACGCGAACGCCTCGGCACGCTCGCCGGCTTCCAAGGCATCGGCGGCATCGGGGGCTTCGGCGGAGTGGGACCGGTCGGGGGCCCGTGCCGGGAGCATGCCCTCTTCGTCCTCGTAGAGCAGGCCGAGCCGGCCGAGGAATTCCAGCCATTGGGCCGTCTCCGCCGCGGCGGCGGTCCGCTCCTCGGCGAGCGGACGGGACAGCAGGCCGAGAGTGTGGCGCAGCGCCACGTGTTCGCCGGTGAGCCGGGCCGCGGTGGGCGGCAGGTCGTGGTTGGTGACGGTGGCCAGGCAGTCGGGGCGCCACTGCTCGGGCGGCAACGGCTGCCCGTCACCAGCGTCGTCGCCGTCCCCGTCTCCGGACCGTTCGAACCAGAGGACCGACGTGCCCAGCACCCCGTGCGCGTGCAGCGTCTCGCGCACACCGGGAGCGACGGTGCCCAGGTCCTCGCCGATCACGAGGGCGCCGGCGCGGTGCGCCTCCAGTGCGAGGATCGCGATCATCGCCTCGGTGTCGTAGTGCACGTACGTGCCCTCGGTGGGCGGCTGGCCCTCGGGAATCCACCAGAGCCGGAACAGGCCCATGACATGGTCGATCCGCAGCGCGCCCGCATGCCGGAAGAGGGCGCGCAGCAGCCTGCGGTACGGCGCGTAGCCGGACGCGGCGAGCCGGTCGGGACGCCACGGGGGCAGGCCCCAGTCCTGGCCACGGGTGTTGAAGACGTCCGGCGGCGCGCCGAGCGACATGCCGGAGGCCAGGTAGTGCTGCTGCGCCCAGGCGTCCGCGCCTTGCGGGTGGACGCCGACCGCCAGGTCGTGCACGAGCCCCACCGGCATGCCCGCGCCGCGTGCGGCGCGCTGCGCGGCGGCGAGCTGGCTGTCGGTGAGCCAGGCCAGGCGACTGTAGAAGTCGACGCGGTCCAGCAGCTGGGCTCGGGCGTGGGCGGTGGCCGCCGAGCGTGGCTCTGTTAATCCCGGCGGCCAGGCGCTCCAGTCGGTGCCGTGCACCTCTGCGAACGCGCACCAGGTGGCGTAGTCCTCCAGGTCGTCGCCCGCCTCGGCGAGGAAGTCGCAGTACGCGGTGTACCGCCCGGGGCCGAGCGGGACGCTGTTCACCAGTTCCAGGGCGCTGCGCTTGAGCTCCCAGACCGCGTCACGGTCGATCAGCGCACCCTCGTGCAGGACGGCAGCACGCAGCCTGGCTCCGCGCGCGGCCAGCTCCGCGGCCTGCGCCCGCGCTTGTGGGCCGAGGTACGCGTGTTCGTGGATGTCCTCGACGCGCAGGTGCACGGGGTCAAAGACGTGCCGCGAGGACGGACGGTACGGCGACGGGTCGGCCGGCGTCCCGGGCACCCCGGCATGCAGCGGATTGACCTGCACGAAGCCGCTGCCGAGCTCCCGCCCCGCCCAGGATGCGAGCTCACCGAGATCGCCCAGGTCACCCATGCCCCAGGAGCGCTCGGAGAGCACGGAGTACAGCTGCACGAGCAGGCCGTGCGCACGGAGGTGAGGCGCGGGGTCCTCGGGTGCGCGGGAGTCGTCGGGGGCGTGGCGGCGGCCGGTCGTTCCGGAGCCTTCGCGTGCTCGGCGATCTTCGGATGCTTGCGGGTCTTCGGGCGCTCCGGCGCTGCTGGCATCCGTTGGGCTTGCGGGCCCGCCGGATTCCGCGGACTCTCCGGGCTCCCTGCCCAGCACGGACTCCCCGGCCTTCCCGACCTCTCCAGCCTCCTGTGCCTCCTCCGTCTCTCCTGCTCCTTTGGCCCCACCCGGATCGGTGTACGGATCGGTATACGATCGGTGTAGGGATCAATGAACGGATCGGTGGCCGGTTCGGTGACCGTGATGACCGGAACGGCCGGAACGGTCACGGAGACCATCGGAAGCGGGGCGTCGGGGCCGGTCGGACCGGTCGGACCGGTGCGGCCGGCGCCGAGCGTGGGCATCTTCTCGGGGGCGACGATGAGCCGGGCGCGGGCGGTGCGTCCGTCGGGGGCGGTGACGGTCAGGGCGTGCACGCCGGGCGGCAGCGGAGGCGGGGCGCCGCTGGAGGCGCCGCGGCTGCGGCTTGGGCCCCGGTTCTCGCGCGGCACCGTCCACACACAGGTGCCGCCCTGTTCCAGCACCGTCCGCAGCCGGGTTCCGGCGGGCAGGTGCAGCAGGTCGACGGGGGCTCGGCGGCCCAGCCACCACACGAGCGTGGGCGGCAGCAGGCGGGTGATCAGTTCCGACTCGCGGGCAGTCAGGGACCGCCGTACCTCCTCTGGAGTGCTCGCCTCGACTCCCAGTGCCGCCAGCGCGGCGATCACGGCCGCCTCCCTGACCGGCACCGTCTCGCCCGGGGACGGAGCGTAGGAGGTGGCGACGCCGTACAGTTCGGCGAGCCTGGACAGGGGCATCTAGTCCACCGACGGGTCCGTGCCCGCGGCCGTGCCGGCTGCGGTCGGTTCGCTGGTCAGCGGTGCGACGTCGGCGAGTGGGGGCTCACTGGTCAGCGGGGCGGCGTCGGCGAGCGGAGGTTCGCTGGTCAGCGGCGGTTCGCTCTCGGTGCCCTCGGCGGTGGAGGACTCTGACTCCTGCGGCGCGGGCGACTGCTCGGGCACGGCGCAGAGCATCGGTACCGCTACCCCGAGCACGGCGGGCCCTTCGGGGGCGGCGGCGCGGTGCGGACGGTACGGGCCACCCGGCGCATGCGCCACGTCCGGGCGGTTGGGCCCTTCCGGGCGTTTGACGAGGGCCGAGTGCAGAAGGTGCGCCGATGCGGCCACGGTGGGCCTCCTTGTCAGGGGCGGCAAGTGCGAAAGGGAGATCGGGGCAGCCCCTACCCAGCGGGCTCCACCGCAGACGCACTCCGCCACTCAACGTGTTCCTGGTCACATTCTGTCTCACGCCCGGTGGCTGATCCAGGACGCCACGGCGTGCGGACGTCGTGGCGTCGCGACGTCACACCCCTGACGCCGAAACCAGCCCGCGCCGGCCCCGCGGGCGGCCCCGCGCACGCTGAAAAACCGGAGACCCGAAAACGGAGACCGAATACCAGAAACCGGAAAACCAAACGATCAGAGAAGATCATGGCCGCACCTTGAGCATGTCCATGGCCGCCACCGGAGAAGGCCCACGGCCGCTATGAGAAAGCTCATGGCCGAGTACCAGGAAGAGCCGTCCGAAATCCCGGGCAACCCGATCCCGGAATTGCGGGCGCCCGCTTCCGGAATCCCGGGGAAATCCGCTCCCGGGAACCGGAGTGGTCCAGGGACGACAAAGGCCCGGATCTCTCAGGCGGAAATGCCGTCGATCCGAGCCATTGCGTCGTCCGCGCCGTACGGCTGCAAGTAGGGCAGCCAGCGCGGGTCCCTATGCCCTGTGCCGATGATGCGCCAAGCAAGGCCCGTCGGTGGGGCGGGATTGTGCCGTAGCCGCCAGCCCAGCTCCATCAGGTGGCGATCGGCCTTGACGTGGTTGCAGCGGCGACAGGAGGCCACCACGTTGTCCCAGACGTGCTGGCCACCGCGGCTGCGCGGGATGACGTGGTCGACGCTGGTTGCGACGCCACCGCAGTACATGCACCGGCCGCCGTCGCGGGCGAACAGGGCACGGCGGGTCAGCGGAACCGGCCCCCGATAGGGAACCCTCACGAATCTCTTCAGGCGGACCACGCTCGGAGCGGGAACACTGACGCTGGCGCTGTGCAGGAAGGCGCCGGTCTCCTCAAGAGAAACTGCCTTGTTCTCAAGGACGAGGACGAGCGCGCGGCGGAGCGGTACGACGCCGAGGGGCTCGTACGACGCGTTGAGGACCAGGACATGCGGCACGGATGCCTCCTTGTACGCCGGCGGCGCGTGGCTCGCGCCGGGACGATCTGCTTCAGTCTCCCCTCATGCCTGGTCGAAGCGCCAGCATGAACCGGTAACGGGCTGGAAGTGTTTTCCACCACATCTCATGCATCCCCAGGCAAGCAGCGTCTCTCCCTCGAACATCACAACGTTGGACACGCAATGCCCCGTTAGTGTGGTTGGTCTGCCCACCCGCACGTCCACGGAGGTATGCGCAGTGTTCTCGTCCGTCCTGCCGACTCAGGCTTCCCCGGGGCCGACCCCTGAGCCCGACGTGCTCCAGGACGCCCACCAGAGAGCCGTGCTCTCCGCGAGCTGGGTCGGGGAGAACTGGTCCACCTGGCTCGGCATCGGGCTGCGCATCGTGCTGATCGTCGTGATCGCCCTGGTACTGCGGACCGTCATCCAGCGCACGCTCACCCGGTTCATCGACCGGATGAACCGCACCGCGCAGGCCGTGGACGGCACCGCCTTCGGCGGCCTGCTGGTCAACGCCGAGCGGCGCAGGCAGCGCTCCCAGGCAATCGGTTCCGTGCTGCGCTCGGCCGCGTCGTTCCTGGTGCTCGGCACGGCCGCGCTGATGATCCTGTCCACATTCAAGATCAATCTGGCGCCGCTGCTGGCGTCGGCCGGTGTGGCGGGGGTCGCGATCGGTTTCGGCGCGCGCAATCTCGTCACCGACTTCCTCTCCGGCGTCTTCATGATCCTTGAGGACCAGTACGGCGTCGGCGACACCATCGACGCGGGCGTGGCCAGCGGCGAGGTGATCGAGGTCGGTCTGCGGGTGACCAAGCTGCGCGGCGACAACGGCGCCATCTGGTATGTGCGCAACGGCGAGGTCAAACGGATCGGCAACCTCAGCCAGGGCTGGGCCACCGCCCAGGTGGACGTGACGCTCCGCCCCGAGGAGGACCTGGACGAGGTCCGTGCGAGGCTCACCGAGGTCGGCCGGGCGCTGGCCAAGGACGAGCCGTGGAACGAGCGACTGTGGGGCCCTGTGGAGGTGCTGGGCCTGGACAGCGTGCAGCTGGACTCGATGGTGGTGCACATCTCGGCGAAGACCATGCCGGGACAGTCCGCGGGCGTGGAGCGCGAGCTGCGCTGGCGGATCAAGCAAGCCTTCGACGCGGCGGGCATCCCGATCGTGGGACGGCTGCCAGAGCAGACAGCGCAGGACGCCGCCCCCGCACCGGACCCGGCGGCCGGCATGTCCGCGCCGTCCGCGTTCGCGTCGGCGACCTCACCCCAGTCGCTGAACGCGGCCCCGCTGGGACCGCCGACGTCGAAGAAGTAACGGTTCTGCGCTGATCGGCCCCCGCGCCCCCGAGGTAACGACTTGGTTGCCGCGGGGGCGTTGGCGTTGAACGGGTACTTGACGGTTAACGCCGCGCTGCCTACGTTGAACACGCCAATAGGAAACCTTCCTAACAGTATGCACGCCGAGGGCGGCTGCGGTGCGCTTGCGGTCTGTGAGCACACGGCTCTGCGGCACACAGGCTCCGTGGCACGCGGGCTCCGTGGCACGCGGGCTCCGTGGCACGCGGGCTCCGTGGCACGCGGGCTCCGTGGCACGCGGGCTCCGTGGCCACGCGGGCTCCGTGGCACACGGCTCTGCGGCACACAGGCGAGGAGCACGGGCGCGAAGGGCTGGTGTCGGCTGATGGCAGGTTCCGTGGGTGGACCCGGCACCCCGCGCGTGCTGCGCGCCATGAACGACCGCGCCGCCCTGGACCTGCTGCTCGCGCACGGCCCGCTCTCCCGCACCAGGATCGGCAACCTCACCGGCCTGTCGAAGCCCACCGCCTCCCAGCTGCTGGCCCGCCTGGAGGCCGCCGGGCTGGTCCTCGCGTCCGGCACGAGCGCCGGCCGCCCGGGACCCAACGCGCAGTTGTACGAGGTCAACCCGGCCGCCGCATACGCCGCCGGACTCGACGTGACCCCCGAGCGCATCCTGGCCGCCGTCGCCGACGTGACCGGCCAGACCGTCGGCAGCCATGAGCTGCGCACCCCGGGACGCAACCCGGGCGAGCCCGTCGTACGGCAGGTCATCGAAGCCCTCAACAAGGCGGTCAAGGCCGCCGGGCTCACCCTCCCCCACGGCCAGCAGGGCACGGCAGGCGCTCCCATCGCACTGCACCGTCTGGTCATCGGCACGCCCGGCGCCTTCGATCCGAACACCGGACGGCTGCGGTACGCCTCCCACCTGCCCGGCTGGCACTCCCCCACGCTCCTGGACGAGCTCGCCGCGGCGCTGCCGATGCCGGTCGAGTACGAGAACGACGTCAATCTCGCGGCCATCGCGGAGCAGCGGCTCGGCGCGGCCCGCGGCCACGAGGACTTCGTGCTGCTCTGGAACGAGGACGGGCTCGGCGCCGCCCTCGTGATCGGCGGCCGACTACACCGCGGCTGGACCGGCGGCGCGGGCGAGGTCGGCTTCCTCCCGGTGCCGGGCGCCCCTCTCGTGCGCCAGGTCGCCAGGGCCAACAGCGGCGGCTACCAGGAGCTGGCCGGCTCCCAGACGGTGCCGAAGCTCGCCCGTGAGCTCGGCATCTCACCGGTGCCGCAGGGGCCGTACGCACAGGTGGCCGCCGCGCTGATCGCCGAGGCGGCCGAGGTGTACGCGGGCCCGCATCTGCGGCTGCTGAAGACCTACGCCACCGGCCTCGCGACCGGCCTCGCCTCGCTAGTGTCGGTGCTCGACCCCGAGCTCGTCGTGCTGAGCGGCGCCCTGTTCACGGCGGGCGGCGAGCCGCTGCGGGAGCTGATCCAGGCCGAGCTCGACGAACTGGCCGTCACCCGGCCCCGGCTCGTCGTCGGTGCGGTGACCGAGCAGCCGGTACTGCGCGGCGCCCTGGAAAGCGCCCTCGCCACCACCCGCGACGAAGTCTTCGACACCTCCCGCTGACCCCGCCCCGCCTCTCCTCGCCCGCAGCCCCGTTCTCTGCTTCCCTCGACCACCGCCCGACCACCGCCCGAGCTCCCCCGCAGCCCCGACCGCCCGCTGTCCTGTCCACAGGGAGATGTCATGTCCGGAACACCTCGTACGACGGCAGCCGCGCTCGCCGTGGCCACCTCGCTGACCCTGCTCACCACGGCCTGCACGGGCCAGTCGGGCTCCGGTGCCGCCGATGACGCGTCCAAGGAGACGACGATCACCTTCTGGCACGGCTGGAGCGCGCCTGCGGAAGTCAAGGCGGTCGACGCGGATGTGCGGGCCTTCGAGAAGGCGCACCCCAATATCCATGTGAAGGTCGTCGGCAACATCAACGACGACAAGATCAATCAGGCGCTGCGGGCGGGCGGTTCCGACGCGCCTGACGTGGTGTCGTCTTTCACCACCAACGTCGTGGGGAAGTACTGTTCCTCGGGCGCCTTGGTCGATCTCAAACCATTCTTCAAGAAATCCGGGATCGACCCAGACACGACGTTCCCGAAGCCGATGAACCAGTACACCCAGTATGACGGGGTGCGCTGTTCGGTTCCGCTGCTGGGCGACGCCTACGGTCTCTACTACAACAAGGACGCGTTCAAGGCCGCCGGAATCAAGGCCCCGCCGAAGACCTGGTCCGCATTCGAGGCCGACGCGAAGAAACTCACGAAACCCAAGGGCGACTCGTACCAACAGCTCGGTTTTATGCCCGACTACCACGGTTACGAGTCGACCACCGAGCACTATTTCGCGCAGTGGTCGCCCACCTACTTCACCAACAACGGTAAGTCGAACGTAGCGAAGGACCCGGCCTTCACACAGGCCTTCACCTTCCAGAAGAAACTCGTGGACGAGCTCGGCGGATACCAGAAACTGGAGAAGTTCCGTACCACGTTCGGCGACGAATGGGGCGCCAAGCACCCGTTCCAGACCGGCCAGGTCGCGATGCAGCTGGACGGCGAGTGGCGGCTCGGCATGGCCGCGGCCACCCATCCGGCGTTCGACATCGGCGTCGCGCCGCTGCCGGTGCCCGACGACCAGCAGGACCAGTACGGCAAGGGCTACATCACCGGCACCATCGCCGGGATCGCCGCCACCAGCAAGAAGCAGAACGCGGCCTGGGAATTCGTCAAATTCCTGACCACCGGCACCGACGCGGTCGTGAACTTCGCCAACGCCATCCACAACGTGCCCTCCACCCTGGCCGCCCTGAAATCGCAGAAGCTGACATACGACCCGCGCTTCAAGACCTTCCTCGACATCGCCCAGAACCCGTACAGCACCACCGCTCCCGCCTCTCCTAACGGCGGCCAGTACCTCACCTCGATCCAGAATCTCGGCTTCTCCTACGAGAAGGGCAAGAACACCGATCTGCCGGCCGGTCTTGCTAAGACCGCCAAGGAAATCGACACGGACATCGCACAGCAGAAGTGACAGGCCAGGGGGATGGTGCGATGAGCACGAACACGCTGTACCCGCGGCCACCGGGCACGAAGGCCCCGCGCGCCAACACGCTGCGTACGAAACGCCGCCGCTCCGCACTGCGCACCGCGGCCTTCATGTCGCCCTGGCTGGTGGGCTTCTCGGTCTTCTTCGCTTATCCGATGGTCTCGACCATGTACTTCTCACTGATGAAGTACGACGGGTTCAAACCGCCGGTGTGGAATTCCTTCGCGAACTGGACCTATGTATTCCGTGACTATCCGATGTTCTGGCCCGCGCTGGAGAACACGCTCTGGCTGGTAGTGGTCATGGTCGTGTGCCGGGTCGTCTTCGGGCTCGGCATCGGGCTGCTGATCACCAAGGTCAAAACGGCCACGGGGGTCTTCCGCACCCTCTTCTACCTGCCGTACCTCGCCCCGCCGGTGGCCGCCACCATGGCCTTCGCGTTCCTGCTCAACCCGGGCACAGGACCCGTCAACTCCCTGCTGGGCGACGTCGGGCTGCCGGCCCCGGGCTGGTTCAACGACCCGGCCTGGTCCAAGCCCGCGCTCACCCTGCTGGCGCTGTGGGGCGTGGGCGACCTGATGGTGATCTTCATGGCGGCGCTGCTCAACGTGCCCAAGGAGCAGTACGAGGCAGCCGAACTGGACGGCGCCACGGCCTGGCAGCGGTTCCGCTTCGTGACCCTGCCGAACATCTCGCCGATCGTGCTGTTCGCCGTGGTCACCGGCGTCATCCAGGCCATGCAGTACTACACGCAGCCCTTGGTCGCCGGAAAGGTCGCCTCCGGAGTCATCGGCGGCTCCGGGCAGCCGTTCGAGCCGGGCTATCCCGACAAGTCGACGCTGACGCTGCCGCAGCTCGTCTACAACCTCGGCTTCCAGCGCTTCGACTACGGCTCGGCCTGTGTGACCGCGCTCGTCCTCTTCGCGCTCTCCATGGCGTTCACCGCGGTGCTGATGCGCCGCAGAAGCGGGCTGATAGGAACGGGTGAGTGACACGATGACCGATGCCTCTGTGCGCGGCGGACCCGCGACGGTGACGCCCGCGCCCCGGCCCGGCGCACCCGGCGCACCCGCCCGTGCCGCGCGCCGCCGCGCCCTGCTGGAGTGGATCGCCGTGCACGCGCTCGGCGTGGCCGCCGCGCTCTTCTTTGTGCTGCCGTTCGTCTTCGTCATCCTGACGTCGCTGATGACCGACCAGCAGACCCTGTCCCGCGATCTCATCCCGGACACCTGGCAGTGGTCGAACTACCGCACCGTCTTCGACACTCCGGGCTTCCTCACCTGGTGGCGCAACACCCTGCTCTACGCGGGCCTGGGCACCGTGCTGACCGTGGTGTCCTCGGTTCCGGTGGCGTACGCGCTCGCCAAGTTCCGCTTCCGCGGCCAGCGGCTCTCCCTCATGCTGGTGATCTCGATGATGATGCTGCCGCCACAGGTGGTCATCATCCCGATGTACCTGTTCTGGGCCAAGCAGCTCGGCCTGGCCGGCACGCTGTGGCCGCTGATCATCCCGATGGCGTTCGGTGACGCCTTCTCCGTCTTCCTGCTGCGGCAGTTCCTGCTGACCATCCCGGACGAGTACCTGGACGCCGCGCGGGTGGACGGCTGCGGCGAACTACGGACCCTGCTGCAAATCGTGCTGCCCATGGCGCGCCCCGGCATCGCCGCGATCGCCCTCTTCCAGTTCTTCTACGCGTGGAACGACTACTTCGGGCCGCAGATCTACGCCTCCGAGAACCCCGGCGCCTGGACGTTGAGCTACGGCCTCGAATCGTTCAAGGGTGCGCACCACACCGACTGGAATCTGACCATGGCCGCGACCGTCCTGGTCATGGCCCCTGTGATCGTCGTGTTCTTCTTCGCGCAGCGGGCGTTCGTCGAAGGGGTCACGCTGACCGGAGTGAAGGGCTGAGTGCACCGCATGCTGGCATCCATCCAATCAACAGGGGCCGCGGCGCCCGGACCATGCAAGATCGTCGTGGTCGGCGGCGGTTCCACGTACACCCCGGAACTCGTCGACGGCTTCGCCCGGCTGCAGGGCAGCCTGCCGGTCGGCGAGCTGGTCCTCGTCGATCCGGCGGCCGACCGGCTTGACCTGGTCGGCGGTCTGGCCCGGCGCATCTTCGCCCGGCAGGGCCACCCCGGCACCATCACCCTCACCCACGACCTGGACGCCGCCGTGGACGGGGCCCACGCGGTCCTGCTCCAACTGCGCGTCGGCGGCCAGGCGGCCCGCCAGCAGGACGAGACCTGGCCCCTGGAGTGCGGCTGCGTCGGCCAGGAGACCACCGGCGCGGGCGGCCTCGCCAAGGCCCTGCGCACCGTGCCCGTGGTGCTCGACATCGCGGAACGAGTGCGCCGCGCCGCGCCCGACGCCTGGATCATCGACTTCACGAACCCGGTCGGCATCGTCACCCGCGCACTGCTTCAGGCCGGGCACAAGGCCCTCGGGCTGTGCAACGTGGCCATCGGCTTCCAGCGCAAGTTCGCCACGCTGCTCGGCGTCGAACCCGGCGACATCCACCTCGGTCACGTCGGGCTCAACCACCTCACCTGGGAGACGAGTGTGCGCCTGGGCGGTCCCCAGGGCCAGGACGAGCTGCCGCGGCTCCTCGCCGAGCACGGCGCGTCGATCGCCGCCGACCTGCACCTGCCGCGGACCGTCCTCGACCGCCTCGGCGTCATCCCGTCGTATTACCTGCGGTACTTCTACGCGCACGACGAGGTCGTGGCAGAACTGCGCACCAAGCCCTCCCGCGCCGCCGAGGTGGCCGCCATGGAGAAGCAGCTCCTTCAGATGTACGGCGACCCGGCACTCGACGAGAAGCCCGCCCTGCTCGCCAAGCGCGGCGGCGCCTACTACTCGGAAGCCGCGGTGGACCTGGCCGCGGCCCTGCTGAGCGGCGCGGGAAGCAGCCCCTGGCAGGTCGTGAACACCCACAACCGCGGCACGCTGCCGTTCCTGCCCGACGACGCGGTGATCGAGGTGCCCGCGGCGGTCGGCACCTCGGGCGCCGCTCCCCTGCCGGTGACCGGCCTCGATCCGCTCCACGCGGGCCTCATCGCGCACGTCACCGCCTACGAGGACCTGGCACTCGACGCCGCCCTGCGCGGCGGGCGCAACCGCGTCTACCGCGCCCTGCTCGCCCACCCCCTGATCGGCCAGCACTCCTACGCCGACACCCTCACCGATCAGTTGATCGCGCACAACCGGGAGCACCTGGCGTGGGCCTGACCCCGAATCGACGAACGCCCGACGACTCCGTGGACGGGCATTCCTCTCACCGAACCCGACAGGCGCGACCGCCCCGACCGCCTCAACAGGCGCCTCCAGGCGGACCAGGCGCTCCCGCGGCAACCGGCACCGCCACCGCCTCCCGCACCGCCGCCGCGCCCGCGCCCGCGGCCGTCCTGGCCGTCGACGCCGGCAACAGCAAAACCGACGTGGCCCTCCTCACCGCCGAGGGCCACGTCCTGGCCACCGCCCGGGCCGCCGGCTTCCAGCCCGCCAGCGTCGGCGTGTCCGCGGCCGTCGACGTACTGTCCGAAGCGGTGGTCCAGGTCCTGGGCGGCGCCCCGCGGCCCGTCACCCACCTCTCCGCCTGCCTCGCCAACGCCGACCTCCCCGTGGAGGAGGAGCAACTGGCCGCGGAACTGCGCAGCCGCGGCTGGGCCACCAGCGTCACCGTCCGCAACGACACCTTCGCGCTGCTGCGCGCCGGTCTCGCCGAGCCCCGCGGCGTCGCCGTGGTCTGCGGCGCCGGCATCAACTGCGTCGGCATGCTCCCCGACGGCCGCACCGCCCGCTTCCCCGCCCTAGGCCGGCTCTCCGGTGACTGGGGCGGCGGCCTGGGCCTCGCGGAGGAGGCGCTGTGGCACGCGGCGCGCGCCGAGGACGGCCGCGGCGGTCCCACCGCCCTGGCCCGCACCCTGCCCGGTCACTTCGGCCTCGGCACGATGTACGCGCTGATCGAGGCCCTGCACCTGAAGCACATCGACGAGGCGCGGTGGCACGAGCTGACCCCCGTGGTGTTCGCCACCGCCGCGGACGGCGACGGCGTCGCGATCGGGCTCGTCGACCGGCTCGCCGACGAGGTGGTGACCATGGCCACCGTCGCCCTGACCCGGCTCGCGCTGCTCGACGCCCACGTGCCCGTGCTGCTCGGCGGCGGCCTCCTCGCCGCCCGGCATCCGCAGCTCAACGACCGTATCCGCACCCTGCTGTCGGCACGCGCACCGCACGCCGTCCCCCAAGTGGTCACGGCCCGCCCCGTACTGGGCGCCGCCCTGCTCGGCCTGGACCACACAGGTGCCTCCCAGGCGGCGCACGCACGCGTTCGCGCATACTTCGAGACTGGGGGCTGAACAGCGGTGCGCTGCCGTCAAACGGAACCGAACCCGGCTCGAAGACGTGTTCAAGAGCAGAGGTGGCAGCGCGGACCGGGCGCGCCGTCATCCGCCGCGTCCGTGGTGCGGGACGGCTCGTACGGGCGGTGTTCGCCCGGCCGTACGGCCGCGCCGCGCCGGTCCGGGACACGCCACGGCCACAAGATCACGCCAACGCTGGTGTGAATGCCGTTCGCGACAGCCATACTTGCGCCCGTGGACTTCTTCCCGCGCACCCCGCGCGCCGGGCGGAGGCAACCGTCGGACGACCAGGGGGAGGTCTGGTGACACACCCGCCGAACGGGAGCGCGGCGCCGCAGGGAGCGGCACTGGGACCGGCGACCCCGGCACCGATCGCGATCCCCTCGCAGGCGAGGCCCGTTCCTTCTGCTCCGGGCGCGCCCGCCAGGCCGTCCGGTGCGCCGGGCCCCGGGCCGGGGCAGGTTCCGGCGGGGGACGTTTTGGCGCGGCGCTCCGTGTGGGCCGAAGGCGCCGAGCGGCTGCGTGCGCAGGCGGCGACGGAACCCGGCAGGCTGCGGATCATCAGTGCCCTACTGGCGCTGCTGATCGTCGCGTTCGGCGTGGTCACCTCCTGGCAGGCCACCGAGCGGGCCGACGCGGCCGACCAGGTGCTGCACCACAGCCAGCCGCTGAGCACCGACGCGGCCGACATCTACCGTTCCCTGGCCGACGCCAACACGGCGGAATCCAGCGGCTTCCTCGCCGGCGGCCAGGAGCCGAAGAACGTCCGCGACCGCTACGCGCGCGACATCGACACCGCCGCCCAGAAGCTGGCCAAGGCCGCCTCCAACACCCAGGCGGACGCCGACTCGGCCGCGATCATCGCCGAGCTGAACAAGCTGCTGCCGCGCTACACCGGCCTCATCGAGCGCGCTCGCGCCAACAACCGCGAAGGCCTGCCCCTGGGCGGCGCCTACCTCCGGTACGCCGACGATCTGATGCAGAACCAGATGCTCAAAGAGGCCGAGAAGCTCTACCGGAACGAGAACGACCGCCTGGACTCCGACTACGGCGACGCCACGCCCTACCCGTGGGCCGCGATCAGCATCGGCGTGCTCGCGCTCGGCGCCCTCCTCTGGGCGCAGCAGCGCACCTACCGGCAGACCAACCGCGTGTTCAACTCCGGTCTGCTCGCGGCGACCGCCGCCACCACGGTGGCGGTGCTGTGGCTGGTCGTCGGGCACACTGTGGCGCGTATCGGCCTCGACGACTCGTACGACCACGCGGTGCGCTCGCTCACCGTGCTGGACAACGCCAGGATCGCCGCCCTCAAGGCGCGCGGCGACGAGAACCTGACCCTCATCAGCCGCGGGGCCGCGACCAAGGAACTGGGCGACGGCACGATCGTGGACCTGTACGACTTCGAGTTCGGGCAGCAGATGGACGTCCTCGGCGGCGACGACGGCGGCAAGGGACTGCTCGGCCAGGCCGCCGCCCTGGCCGACGACGCGGCGGGCCGGTCGCCCGTCACCACCGCGATCAAGAATGTGAAGGTCTGGAAGTCCCGGCACACCGAAGCCCGCAACAGCGACGACGGCGGCGACTACAGCGGCGCTCTCGACAAGATCATCGGCTCTCCCGACAAGGCGTCGGCCAAGGGCACCACCGGGCAGTCCTTCGACGCGATCGACACGGCGCTCGGGCAGGCGCTCGACCACGAGGAAGCCGAGTTCAAGAAGTCGGCCGAGGACGGCCGCGGCGCACTGACGGGACTGCCGGTGGGCGCCGCGGTGCTGGCCGTCCTGGCGGCGGCGGGCGCGTTGGGCGGCATCGGCCGCAGGCTGGCGGAGTACCGGTGAGCGACGCAGCACGTGAGAGGGGGCAGCAGATGAGCGAGACACCTGGGACGACGGGAGCACGCGCCGGAGACGGCCGCCCCGCGGTCCGGCACGACCAGGACGGTTCGCCCCGGCCTGCGGCCGGCCGCAGCGAAGGCGGCAGGCGGCCCGGGTCCGGCCACCCGCCGGCGCGGCTGCGCGGCTGGGGCGGTGTGGCGTCGATGGCGGTGGCCTGTGTGCTGACGGCGGCCTGCACCCTGGTGCCGTTGGCCTGCGATCAGGACAGCGGCACGGACGGCGGCACCAGCCCTGCGGCCACCGGCCCGGCGGGCGGCGGCACGACCACGGCGCAGCCCGCGGACGCCGCCAGCTGCCACCCGGAGCGCAGCCTGCGGCCGTCAAGCGGCGGCGGCCCGACGATCGACCGCATCAAGAAGAACGGCCACCTGACGGTCGGCGTCGACCAGAGCAGCTACCGCTGGGGCTATCTCGATCCGAACAAGCCGGGCGACAGCGACCCGGAGGGCTTCGACATCGACCTGGTGCACGAGATCGCCGACCAGATCATCGGCAAGAAGCACGCCCCGGTGGTGTATCGGGCCATACCGACCAACCAACGGCTGTCGGCGATCGAGAACGGGACCGTGGACATGGTGGTGCGCACCATGACCATCAACTGCGACCGCGCCAAGGATGTGGCCTTCTCCACGGCCTACTTCGAGACCGGGCAGCAGATACTGACTCCGGAGAAGACGACCATCACCGGCTACAACCCAACCCTGGCGGGCAAGAAGGTCTGCTCCGCCCAGGGCTCCACCGCGCTGGACTGGCTCCACAAGCAGTCGTACGGGGCCGACATCACGACGCAGGTGCCCAACCAGCTCGACTGCCTGGTAAGGCTCCAGCTCGGCGAGGTCGACGCCGTGGTGACCGACGGCGCGCTCGCCGCCAGCCAGCGTGCGCAGGACCCGACGGTCAAGCTGACGGGCGACCCGTTCACCAAGGAGTACTACGGCGTGGCGATGAAGAAGGACGCCGACGACCTGGTGCGGCGCGTCAACCACATCCTGGACGAGTACCGCAAGAGCGGCTGGCAGACGTCGTACGACAAGTGGCTCAGCGCCGACCTGGGCCCCAGCCAGGGTCCTCCGGCACCCGAATACCGAGACTGACCTGCAGTTCTGACACCGGGGACGGTCTCCGGTCCGAAGGCGCCCAAGGCATACCGACAACCCGACAACCAGAATGAAGGACAGGCAACGATCCTGATAACAGTGGAGAGTTGAGCCTGAGCCACGGCACTCGGCGAGGAAGATCCGGACCGAGTCACCCGAGGCGGCTGGAACCGGCTGCCGCGGGGCAGGGACTTCGCAACAGCAGCCGTCGGCAGGACCGAAAGCAAAGAGGTGATCGATGGGCGCCGCGGGACCTCCTGGACCGGTGATGGACCGGGACGAGGCCGACCGTGCGCTGGCGCGGCT
>CAVXIJ010000019.1:0-160306 GCA_963761765.1 uncultured Actinomycetota bacterium | reverse complement strand
CCGGGGTAAGTGGTCGGCTGCGGGTACGGACGCGTACAGCGGAGTACCCGGCCTGCCGGGCTGGACATGCCGCGGCCTGCTTCCATGGTAAGGGGCGCGGAGTGCTTCTCTCGAAGGGCGGTGGTGGGCGGCCCCGGCCGCCTCCGTGGCGTCCTCAGCACACCGCCGTCAGCCACTGGCCCGTCGGGACCGTCGGCTGTATCCGTTGCAGGATGCCGAGCTGTTCGTCCAGGTCAGCGGGGCGGGCCAGATACTGGAGCACGGCGTTGGTGAACGCGTCGCGCAGGACCGGGGGCATGGCGTCGGAGGCGTCCCAGCAGCGCGTGACCGCCTTGTCGCGCAGCTGCTCGGCGATGCTCCTGGCCGCCGGATCGGCATAATCGGTCGGCTGGACCTGCCGGTTCGCGGCGAAGCTGTGCTCGGCGTTGCTCCAGGACCGCTGCACGGGGCCCGACGCCAGGTAGGCGATGAGGCGGCGTGACTGGGAGGTGTCGTGCAGTATGGCCGCCAGGTCGCTGCTGACCTCCCAGCTGCCGGCCCGGTCCGCCTGGCTTCCGCCGGTCGCGTCCGTTCCGCCGGTCGCGCCGGGTATCACCGTCGCGGACGGGACGTACCCGGCGTGTGCCCGCTGCCAGCTCTTGTCACCCAGGACGAACGCACCCGCGTGCTCCAGGCGGCAGCGCGGCGTCGCGCTCGCCACACCCTTGGCAGCGTCGCCGTAGTCCGTGGCCAGGTCTGTGGTGGCGAGTTTTCCGTCCGCCGCGCCGACCATCGCTCCCCAGGTGGTGAAGGCCCGCTCGATGCGCGGATTGTGCGTCCACGGCTCCTTGCCGGTCGCCCACCGCTCGTAGAACGTCGGCCCGCTCTGCTGGAGCAGGATGTCCTCCACCCAGTCGGTGCCCGGCCATCCCGAGGTGGCGCCGGAGCCCATGCCCAGGCACCACTCGCCGGGCTGCGCGGCGGTGCCTTGAACCTGGCCCGCGGACAGGGCCGACGGGTGCCAGACGAGGGACTTCACATCCGCCTTCACCGGCACCCAGTAGGTGTGTTTTCGGTGGTCGGGGCCGAGGACGGGCTGGGCCCAGGGGGTGTCGAAGTCGCGGGTGGGAATCAGGTGCTCCAGTGGACGGAGCTGGTTGTGCGCCACGAATCCGGCCAGTTCGCCGGTGCCCGGCAGGACGACGATGTCGGGCGCGGTGCCCGCCTCGGTGTCGGCGGCCAGCACCTGGCTCTCCGCCGAGCTGCCCTGGTAGATCACATGGATGTGGTACTTCGCCTGGAACGGGTCGATCACCGTGCTCGTGAACAGCTCCTTGTCCCGCTTGGTCCAGTTGGCGAGCAGCGTGACCGAGCCGTGCCAGCGGTAGGCGCCGACTCCCACGGTCACGCCGCCCGCGAGCACCGCCAGGCACAGGCCGATGACCGCGAAGGTGCGGGGTGCGGGCAGCCGGCGTGTGCTGGGCCGCGACGGGTACTCAAGGATCCGCGGCAGCACGGCGGCCACCATCAGCCCGAGCAGCAGCACGGCCCCGGCCACGACGGCGCTGGTCAGCGCGGCGTGCGTCCCGGAGCCGCGCAGCAGCCCGGCCACCCGCGCGCCCGCGGTGCGGATGCCGTCGGCTCCGTCGTCGCCCGCACCGCCGGTGCCGTGGCCCGTGTACGGCCGGGTGAGCGCTGTGCGGGCGGCGGCGAGATGGCGGGCCGCCAGCCAGGTCGTGCGGGCCAGCGCGGCGGTGCCGAGCAGCAGCAGCGTGCCGGCGGCCAGCAGCGGCCGGTTCCAGCGGTGCTTGAAGCGCCCCCGCAGGAAGCTGTGGGTCTTCCACAGTGCCCAGAGCACGGCGAGTCCCGACACCAGTACCGCGGCCCAGCCCGCCCAGAGCAGCCACCGCAGCGGACCGAAGCCCGTCTGCCGGTCCACCACCTTCATCTGCTGCTCCTGGAGCCCGGCGAGCGTGCCCATGATCCCGGCATTGGTGCTCGTGCTGCCCAGCGTGTCCTTCGCGTAGCCGAGATACGCCGTGCGCAACGGCGAACCGGGCTGTTCGGCGTTGGCGCGCTGCACCCAGCTCAGATAGACGGAGAGCAGGCCCGCGACGGTCTGCAGGGTCTGGCGGCCCGGCGTGCCGGTGACGTTCTCGGAGGCGGCCAGCGCCAAGCTCAGGCTGGCGACCGAGGTCCGCGTCTGGAAGTCGCCGGTGCCCGCCGCGCCCTGCTCGGCGTCCGCCTGCGCCTGGACCAGGGCATGCTGCGCGGTGTCCACGGCGAGCACCGCGGGCGCGGTGGCGCCGGCCAGCGGCACGGCGTCGTCGTGCACACCGCGGTACGAGGCGACGAGTACGACGCAGAAGACCAGTCCCAGGACCAGCAGGCGCCGCAGACGGCGGATGAGGTCCCGCTTGGTGGTGCTCATGGTCGGACTCCTCGCTGGTGGCCGCACCACTGGCAGAACCAATTTCCGGTGGGAAAGGGCTCGCCACAGGACGGACAGGGCACGCGTGACGGCTGCTGCGGGCCGTCGTCGTCGGACGCGGATTCGCCGGGCGGCAGCTGCCACACCTGCGTGCGCTCCTGCGCGCCGGGGCCGAACGTGCTGTGGGTGCTGGTGGTGATCAGAAGCTGGAACTCGACCGGGTCCACGCCGCGGCGCAGGCGCACCAAGCCCGCGGCAGGGTCGAGGATTTCCACCAGGCGGGTCAGCTGACCGATGGGGTGCCGGTCGGCCAGGTCGTGGGTGAGCCGCACCGCCTCGCCCAGCTGCCGTTCGACCTCGCGCGTGTCACCACGCTGGTAGGCGTCGTCGGCCCAGACGGCGGCCTGGCCGAACCGACGGTAAACGAGGAAGTGCGCGACATGGTCGTCCTCCACGGGCCTGCGGGGCACGGGATCGTCGGTCCAGTGCACCAGGTAGGGCAGCGGGAGGGGGAGGCGGATGCCAGGAGCCTCGCGGGGCGGGTCCGACGGCCGCGGGTCCGCGTCGGGGGCCGCCGTCATCTCGGCAGCCGGCAGCCGGACGTCGACCTCGGCGAGCTGCAGGTCCTCACCGACCGGGCGACCGGTCGGGGCGGCGGAGAGGCCGAGCTGGTAGCGGCGCGCCTCCGCGCCCCAGGCCCGGGTGACGAACGTGGTCACAGGACCTTCGTCGTCGGTGCTGTCGACACCGGTCAGGTCCAGGTCGTTCGGGTACACCTGCCTCAGGTAGCGCACCGTACCGCCCGGAGCCGGCCGCACCCGGATCACCAGCTCGGGCACGGACTTGCCTGCCAGGCGGTCCATCAGCCGGCGGTACTCGTCCGCGAGGTCCCGCTCGTCGCGTACCGCGTCCACGCTGCCGTGCAGCCGGTCGGCGATCCGTTTCAGTTCCCTGCCGTCCCAGCCCTTGCCGATGCCCCACGCGTCGCAGACGAACTGTCCCGCGCAGTCGTCGAGCACCGCCGCGAGCGGGCGCCGGTCGTCGTGGATGTTCTGGCCGTCGGTGAGCAGCAGCACATGGCGGATGGGCGCGGCCTGCGCTTCGAACAGCGTGCGGCACAGGTCGAGCCAGGCGCCGATGGCAGTGCCGCCCACCGCGTCCAGGCCGAAGACGGCGTCCGCCGCCTGAGTGCGCGACTCGTCGGTGGCCCGGGACATGGACTCGGTCTCCGGATACGCCATGTCGGCCACGTCCGTCCCCTGGACCACGGCGAACGGTGCACCTTCGGGCAGCTTGTCGAGCGCTGCCGCGGCGGCGCTCTTGGCGGCCCGGAACTTCTCCGGTGGCACCGCCATCGAGCTGGAGCAGTCGATGACCAGCACCTCGGCCAGTGACGGGGCGAGTGCGCTGCCCGCCCCGTCGACCTGGACGGTCACGACGGCGTGCATATCCTGCTCGCCCGCGCGAGCGGAGCGGTACTTCTCCTGGTGGATGCCGAGCGTGACCGTGATCTCGGCGTCGTCGCGGTGACTCATCGCGGCCGTCGTCCCCCTTCGTTCGCGGCCTGTTGACCTGCCAGGGCCCATGGACCCTGGTCAGGGCCGTCCAAGGCCGGGTTCGCTTATCCGTCCCGGCCCGGCGACCCGGCCTTGCCAGGCACCGGGTCTCAAAACCTGGTCTCGGGCCGTACCTGATAGGCCCGGTCGAGCAGTTCTCCGCGTTGGTCCCAGTCCGCGGTCTGGCGGGCGAGCCTGCGCAGCGACACGTAGTGGAGCCTGGGCATGCCGCGGGCGACGTCGGCCGGGTCGAACAGCGTCTCCACGGGCAGCCGCCCCCAGTCGTCCCACGGGCGACACTCGGCCGCGGTGCCCGTCATGTCCGCCACCAGCCGGTCGCGCGGCTCATGCCCGTCCAGGTCCAGCTTCCGCAACCGGTCGAACGCCTCGTACAGCTGCTCGGCCGTCGGAGCGGCCCCCGAGAGGCGGCCCGCGAGGATCCGCACCACGGCCACCTGGGCGGTGTCATAGTGCCGCGAGGTGCTGGGAACCTTGTCGAGGATGTCCACGGCGGCCCTGCGGTCGCCACGGCGCAGCTGGACGCGGGCCAGGCCGAAGGCCGCGCTGCCCTGGGTGCGGTCCCGCTGCCAGACGGCCTCGTAGTACTCCTCGGCATCCCGCCCGTCCGGGGCCCCGGCGGCGGGTTCCGCGGGCTGCCGCCGGGTGTCGGGTGTCCTGGCGTCCAGGTGCTCCGCGCAGTAGCCGAGGGCCAGCTTGGGCGCCCACTCACCGGGCAGCGCGGCGAAGGTGGCGGCGAACTCGGCGGCGGCCCTGCCCACCTGACCGCGCGCCAGATCCAGCACACCGCGGTGCCAGAACAGCCGCCAGTCGTAGGCCGCGGCGTCCGTGCCCAGCCAGTCGGTGGCCTGGCGCAGCCACTTCTCCGCCTCCGCGATGCCCGCCGCGGCACCGGACCCGGCGCCGGACTCTTCGCCACACGCACCGTCAGGTTCCTCCCCCGACCCTCCCCCGGCTTCCGTACCCGCAGAGCCCGCAGCTTGGGAGCCCTGGTCGAAGGCCCCGCCGTCCTGCATACCGGGCAGCCCGGCGCCAGGCGGTCCCGGCCGGTCCATCCGGCCGGTGCCGTGCGCACCGAGGTAGGCGCGGCAGAGCCAGAGCGCCATCTCCACGGTCTGGAGCACCGGGTTCTTCAGCGCCTCCGCGGCGATCCGCCCGGGACTGTCGGCGGCGAGCCCGGCGAGTACCGCGGTGGCCCCGTCTCGCGGGTCCGCAACCGGCAGGGGCAGCGCACGGGCCACCTGCGCGGGATCGGGCGGGCCGGTGTCCAGGTCCCGCGATCCGTCACCGAAGGGGCGCAGGAAGTGCCGCAGCCCGGGAACGGTGCCGAGTCCCGCGCCGAAGAGCTCCGCGGTGGGCTCGAAGTTGGCCGGCCGCTCCGGATACTGCTCGTGCCAGGTCAGCGCGCGGTGTTCGCGCAGCACCTGCCAGAGCTGACGGGACATCTGGGCTGCCGAGGTGAACCTGGCCGCGGGATCATGATGGGTGGCACGCTGCACGAGGCGTTCGAACGAACGGGCGGCGAGGCCGGTCGCGGGCGTGGCGCTGGCGGCCAGGGCCGCGAGGGTCTTGCCGACGGTGTAGAGGTCCGTGTCGATGTGAAAGCCCCGGCTGTCCCGCTCACGGCGCGGCGGCGCGTAGTGCGGGTGGAAGACCAGCGGCGTGGTGCGATCGCCGATCCGGCGGACGGCACCCAGATCGATGATCTTGATTTCCCGGCCGTAGTGCATGACGTTGTCGGGCTTCATGTCGCAGTACAGCAGCCCCTGGCCGTGCAGGTACTCCAGGGCACCGAGGATCTTGCAGCCGTAGGTGAGGGCGTGGTCGATACCGAAGGGGCGGCCGAACAGCTCGTTGCGTTCCTGCTCGAAGGCGATCAGCAGGTCGTACAGGGAACGGCCGCCGACGTACTCCATGACGGTGTATCCGGTCGGCTCCGGCTCGTCCTCGGGCTGGTGCTGCTCGTAGGTGATGATGCTGACGATGTCCCGGTGGTGCAGCGTGGCCAGCCGGCGGCGCTCGTCCTCGGCGTTCAGGAGGTCGGCTTCGCTGCCCTTGTTGATCAGCCCTTTGAGGACGACGTGGTGGTCGGGCAGCCGGATGTCCTCGGCCAGGTAGACCCAGCCGAGGCCGCCAGTGGCCAGATAGCCGAGCACGCGGTAGTGCGCGCCGACGAGGTCGCCCGGGCTCAGCCCCGGGAGGAACGAGTACGGCGCTCCGCACACCGGACAGAATCCGGTGTCCGGAGCGGGCCGGTCGTCGTACCCGACGCCGATGGTGCCCATGCAGTTGCGGACCCCGCAGCGACGGCCGCCGGAGGGCGGTCGGGCAGTGGTCTGGATCACCTGCGCCGGGTCCGGCGCCGAGATGTCCGGCAGCAGCACCAGGCCGTCCCGGTCGAGGTCACCGCCCACCTGGAAGGCGGTCCTGGCGGGCAGTGGGCCGGACGGTGCGGGGGTGGGTCCGGCGAACGCGGGCGGGGCGGGCACGGGCTCTGCGGGCTCGGCGTGGGCGGGGCCCACGGCACGGGGGCGGGACGTGGCGGGGGTTCGGGGCGGGGGCGGGGACTTCGGCGGCGCGGCGGGCGGCGAGTCGGCCGGTCGCGGCTTGCGGAAGCAGCGGTTGCAGAAGCCGGTGACACTGATGGTGCCGTTGCAGTCCGGCTGGTTACAGCGCGTCGACGTCATAACGGTGGGCTGCCTCCTTCTCACGCTCTCCCGTCGGCCCGCACCGTCCCCACGGTGTGGCCCGCGTCGTCCTTCACGATGACCGGACCGGCCCTACTGCGACGGGTGCGGCGGGTGCGGCGGACCGTCCACCGGGCCGTCCGGCGATCCCGCTGACGGACCGTCCGACGGCCCGGCTGCAAAACCGTCCCGCGGATCTGCTGACGGGCCGTCCGGCAGCCCGGCTCCGCTCTCACCCGCGTGCTCCGCGGTGTGCTCGCGGATCGCCCGGTCCACGAAGTCGGTGTACCTGCGCACCGCGGGTGCGGCTGCGGCCACGTCGCACGGCAGGGTGTCCAGCAGCCGCCGGGCCGCGCGGTAGAGGTGGGCCGCCGCCACGACGGTGTCGGTCTGGCCGGATGACTGGCGGGCGCGACTGCCCGTCTCGTCAAAGTGGTCGTGGAACAGGTTTTTGTACGAGTGGAGCAGGCCCGTCAGCTCGCCGCGCTGTCCGGTCAGGGCACGGAGCGCGGCGATGGCCGCGGCCAGCCGGGCGCGGGCTCGCCGTGCCGTGCGTTCATGGCGGTCCAGGTCGCGGATCTGACCGAGGGAGGCGGCGGGCTCCGGATACGCCGCCAGGAACCCCTGGAGCGTGTGCGCGCGAGCCAGGGCACGTTCGGCGGAGGCGGTGTCGGCGAGGACCGTCGCCGCGCCCTCGTGCAGCGCGGCGGCGAGCGGGCCCGTGATCTCCGCGAGCACCCGCTTCAGGTTCGCCAGACGCCTGCGCAGCGGACCGATCACCAGCTCTCGCTGGGCACGTCCGAAGAGCGCGTCCGAGTGGCGGAAGACCAGTAGCAGTCGGCTGCCCTGGGAACGCAGCAGCACCAGCAGGTCGAGCAGCGCGTCGGGATCGGCCGCTTCGTCCACACCGACCACGACCAGCGTGAGGGGCCGGCCGCGGGTCCTGATGCGGTCGACGGCGCGGACCGAGGGATGGTCCTCCCAGAGCCCGGCGCGGTCGACGATCAGCTCGGCGATCTCGTCCGCGGTGCGCCCGGCGGCATCCACCGCCAGGTCGTGGCCACCGGCCCGGGGAACGGTCTCGGGCGGGTCGCTCGATGCGCGCAGGACGGACTCATGAGTACGCAGCTCCCGGTCCGCCAGGTTGATCGCGCGGTGCAGTGTCTCGGATCTGGCCTGGTCGGCGGCGGGCACCAGGCTGATCTTCACCGGCTGCCCGTCACCGCGGAACCAGCGGGCGAGGCGCTTGGCGAACGGTCCGTCGAGCAGCTCGGTGCCGCCGGTGCGCAGCCTCGCGTCCACGGCGGGGGTGCCGGTGGTGTACAGGCCGGCGTGGGCGAGGTGCTTGACGATGGTGTCGGTGGGGCTCATGAAGGCGACGCCCGCCCCGTCGCGTTCCTTGGCGGCGCTCAGCAGGATGCCGATGGCCTCACGCGTCTTGTAGTCCACCACTGCGGCGCCGCTGAACCCCGGGCTCGGCAGTTCGCCGGAGGTCAGGGGTCGCAGCTCCATCAGCGCGTCAAGTCCGCTGCCGCCGATGGTGTCCGCCCGGACCCAGTGGCCGCCGTTGTGTCCCTTGGGGAATCCGTACGTCCACACATGGAGGTTGGAGGTGGCCATGTGGTGCAGTGCCACCGCGACGGAGGCGGGCCGCGGGCGCTCAAGGCGGAGCAGGACGAGGTCACCGACGGGCACGCCGTCCTCGTCGACCTCCCGCGGCACGCAGGTGTCGGAGCGCACCGTCGCCGCTATCGGTGTGACGGGATCGCCTGGCTGCTTGCCGGGGAACTCCGCGATGCAGACCGGGGCTTCGCCGACCACATGGGCGGCGGTCAGGACGGTGTCCGGGGCGAGCAGGACACCCGCGCCGACGATACGTTTCTCGACGGTCTTGATCCTGGCCACCCACGGCGGCCAGGCCTCGAAGAGGCGGAGTCTCGACTCCCGGATCGAAGTGCCGCCGACTAATCCCCCATTGGCCCCCATGGAAGGACAGGATACGCGCGCACGGGCGCACCGGCCCGGTGCGCGATACCGGGTGTGGAGAGGTGGTGGCAGGCGCCTGCCCACAGCGGGGAAGGGGAGCAGGCGCCTGCCTGCAACGGGGGGACAGGATCAGTCTTGATCAGTGGGTGGAGGCGGATGCGGGGGCGGGCCGTTGGGCCTGCGGGCCCGCGGCTCCCGGCTTGCGGAAGCCGATGTTCTCGTAGCGCGGGTCCTCGAAGCCGAAGGCTCCGACGTTGGCGAGGGTCGAGCGGACCGCGACCAGTTGGGGGCGCTGGTAGAGCGGGATGGAGCCCGCCTCTGCCCAGATGTGCTCGTCGACCTTTTTGACCAGGTCCGTCTCCTTGCCGTTGTTGAGTTCGGCGAGCGCCTGGTCGAAGAGCTGGTCGATGTGGTCGGTGCCGACCCGGGTGTAGTTCTGCTCGACGTTCAGCGAACCGTCGGCCCCGGGCACCGGCTTGGCGAAGATCGGGCGGGCGTCGGTGGCGGGGAAGGCGGAACCGGGCCAGGAGTACAGCGCCAGGTCGTACTGACCGGCCGCGATGTGATCGTTGAAGTAGCTGTCGTCCGCGACCTTCGTCATCTCGGTGCGGATCCCGACCCGTCCCAGCATCCGCGAGATCCGGTTGCCGACCGCGCGCAGCGCCTCGGACCCGGGTCCGGCGGGGAGCACGAAGCGGAGTTGGAGCGGCTTGCCGTTCTTGGCGAGCGGTACCGCGGCGGCTCCGGCGGGCGCCGCGGTGCCCCGCGGAGCATACACACCGCGCACCTGCCGCCCATGGTCCCCGTCGTCCGTCCCTGCCTTCCCGTCCTGGGTCGTGCGCGCGTTCTGCCAGGAGTCCGAGGCCGTACCGTCCCGCGCTTCCTGTGCCGCCCGCGCCCACGGTTCCAGCGCCAACTGTCCCCGCGGGCCCTGCGGCACGGGCCGCCAGGCGTCTGCGACCGGGAGCCGGCGCGGGTCGCGGGCCGGCTGCTTCCCGTCGCTGCTGCCCTTCTCGCCGCGCGGACCGTGCTCGCCGCCCGCGGCCTTCTCGCCCTGCCGGGCCGCTTCCTTCTGCTGGCCGGCCTTCCCGGGTGTCTTCACCGCGCCGCCCCGCACCCAGCCCGCGTCACTCAGCAGGGCCTGCGCCTTGGCGGTGTCATGGCCGCCGAGCGCCCCGCTGCCGTCCGCGTACGCGTCCTGTCCGGCCAGCGCCAGATGGCTGCCGACGGTCTTGGCGGGCAGGCCCAGGGGTTTCAGGACGAGATCGGCCAGTTCGTCGCGGTCGATGGCGCGGGCCACCGCGCGGCGCACCCGTTCGTCGGCGAGCGGGCCGCTGGCCCCGTTGAGGGCGAGCTGGGTGTAGGAGGGTTCGAGGGACTTGCGGACGACGATGTGCCGCAGGCCGGCCTGCGAGACCGCTTCTTGGCCCGCGGTCCTCCCGTTCCCGGCGGCGGCGCTGGAGCCCGGCGAGGCACTGGCGCCGCGCGCTGTGTCGCGCGCCGCAGAGGCCGAGGCGTCCCCGGAAGCCGAAGCCGACGCCGGACGGCCCAGCGGCCCGTGCGCGCCGCCCGTGCGGCCGGCCCGGGTGATGCGCCGGGCGTCCGTCGTGTCGACGTCGGCGATGTCGACACGGCCCGCCGCGAGCGCGGCCACCCGCTGGTCCTGCGGCACCGCCCGGAACACGATCGCGGAGAGCCTGGCGCGCTTGCCCCACCAGCGCGGCGAGCGCTTCAGCGTGATCTCGCCCGCGGCGGCGTCGAACTTGCTCAGCGTGAAGGGGCCCGCGGTGGCCTTGAGTTTGCGGCGGGCGCTGTCGTTGAAGGCGTCGGGGCTGCCCATGACCTGCCGGGGGTACAGCGGTGTGAACAGGGAGCGCCAGTCCGCGTACGGCTGGCTAAAAGTGACCCGTACCTCCCGGCTGCCGGAGCCGGGCCTGATGCGCTCGATCCGGTCGTAGCCGGCGTTGCGTGCCGTCCAGAAGGCCTGCTCCTTGCCGGACAGCGCGTGCCACTGGGCGGTGAAGTCGGCGGCGGAGATCCGCCGTCCGTCGCTCCACACGGCCTTCTTGCCTAGCTTGTAGAGCACAACCTGTTTCGGCTTGTCGTCGACGACCTTGGCGGACTGCAGGTAGTCGGCGTCGCGCTGCGGCCTGCCGCGCGCATCGAGGCGGAACATGGCGGGCAAAACGGCGCCCGCGATGCGCGCGGTCGCGGCGTCCGCGTCGGTCTGGAAGGCGTTGAGGGTCTGGGGCACGGCATCGACGGCCCAGTGGACCGTGCCGCCGCCTGCCAGCTTGCCGCGCGCCGCGGGCGCGATGTCCTGGGCGGCGGCCGGGGCTCCGGAGTCGTCGTCCGCACCGCAGCCGGCCAGCGCGGGCACGGCCAGCGCACCCGCCGTCAGGATCGCGACGGACCGCAGCAGCGAGCGCAGTCGGACGCCGTCGTGGGACATCTCTGGTACCTCCGGGGCCGGGTCTGGTTCCGGCCACGTCAGGCGCCAGGCCCGGGCCGGATGATCACGTTTGGCGGTATTTGGAGCTGATCACATCTATGGACCCACTCAAGGCGACCCGACGTCCCACCCGGCGCAGACACGCCCCGCCTCGCGCCGAACCCACCCGTGCGGACCAATCCAGGGCCCCGAAATCGCCCAGACCGGACTTTCGGACGGTGATGACCGTGCGTCTCACGGCCACCGAACGCCTATCCGACGCTTCACACCCAAGGGGGAGCGAGGAGCCGGTTCGTGGGGCGCATGGGGAGCGAACGGGGCGTATACGGCGTACGCGACGGGGGTGGACACCTTCCGTGGCTGGAATCCGCGCAGATCCCTTCCCAATACAGGAAGTGACGCGCGACACTCGCAGGCGCATGCTGGACGTGCGGGGGACGGCCCGCGTGCGCACCACCAAACACAGGAAGGCGGAGTCTCACCCGAGAAGGCGAACCTCCTCCCTCCTCATGATGAAAAATGCGACATCAGACAGCGGACAGGACGAAGAAACAAGAGGCGAGCACAAGAAGACGCGAGCACAAGGCAAGCCACGCAAGAGGCGAGCGGAGAGTGCGGGTGACCGGCGCGGGCACCGAGCGGCAACGGCTGGAAAGAGGGCATGTCATGTCTGTACACGAAGACTTGGCCACGGCTCAGCGCTACGTCGACGACCTGTGCCGGACCGTGGGACGCCTTGAGCAGGAGGTCGGTGCGGGGCTCGACGTACGGCGCGTCCGTACCGACGCCGGCCATCTGCGCGAGAGCATCGCTCTATTGCGCGACGCGGCAGTCCCGGCAACCACAGCGGCCCCGGCAGCCCCGTCCAAAGCCTCGCGCGGCACCGATCAGGTCGTCATTCCTGACGACCCGTACGACAGCTCACTGTGGATGAACACCGACGGTCTGGACGACGAGGGACTCGGCGCCCAAGGCCGCCACGCACCCTGACCCGAGGAACCACTGTTGGCCACCACTGAATCCCGACCGACCATCACCGGCGGCGTGCGCGAAGGTACGCGCGCCGCCATCGACGCCCCGCACCTGCGCACCGACCGCTGGTGGCTGGCGCCCGCCGCCACCGCCTTCGGCCTGCTGGCGTTCGTCATCTATTCGACCTGGCGGGCCTTTTCGAACGCGGACTACTACGCGGCGCCGTATGTCTCCCCGTTCTACTCACCGTGTCTCGCGGACAACTGCCACGACATGGCGGGCGGTCCCAACTGGGATCTGTTCGGCAGCTGGTGGGGCATCTCCCCCGCCATCATCGTGCTGATCTTCCCGCTCAGCTTCCGGATGACCTGCTACTACTACCGCAAGGCCTACTACCGGGGCTTTTGGGCGTCCCCGCCGGCCTGCGCGGTGGCCGAGCCGCACAAGTCGTACTCCGGCGAGACCCGTTTCCCGCTGATCCTGCAGAACATCCACCGCTACACCTGGTACCTGGCGCTGCTGGTGGCTGCCGTCCTCACCTACGACACCGCGCTGACGTTCCGCGACGAGCACCACGCGTGGGGACACATGGGCCTTGGAACCTTCATCTTCCTGGCCAACATCGTGCTGATCTGGGCGTACACACTCTCCTGCCACTCCTGCCGACACATCGTCGGCGGACGGCTGCGACACTTCTCGAAGCATCCGGTGCGCTACCGGCTGTGGGGCTGGGTCGGCAAGCTCAACTCCCGGCACATGCTGCTCGCCTGGTCGTCCCTGATCAGCGTGGCGGTCTGCGACTTCTACGTCTACCTGCTGGCGAGCGGAGCCTTCAGCGACCCGCGGCTGTTCTAGCGCCGCGCGACTTCTTCGGGGCCCGCCACGAAAGGTGGCCGGGCCCGTGACTGCTCTGGATGGGATGCGACACAAGCGATGGCTCAAGTGGAACGGCAGCAGTGGGACGTGGTCGTGGTGGGCGCCGGTGGCGCCGGCCTGCGCGCCGCGATCGAGGCGCGCGAGCAGGGCGCGCGGACGGCGGTGATCTGCAAGTCCCTGTTCGGCAAGGCGCACACCGTGATGGCCGAGGGCGGCATCGCCGCCTCCATGGGCAATGTGAACTCGGGTGACAACTGGCAGGTGCACTTCCGCGACACGATGCGCGGCGGCAAGTTCCTCAACCAGTGGCGGATGGCCGAGCTGCACGCCAAGGAGGCGCCCGACCGCGTCTGGGAACTGGAGACCTGGGGCGCGCTCTTCGACCGCACCAAGGACGGCAAGATCTCCCAGCGGAACTTCGGCGGCCACGAGTACCCGCGTCTCGCCCATGTCGGCGACCGCACGGGACTTGAGCTGATCCGCACGCTCCAGCAGAAGATCGTCTCGCTCCAGCAGGACGACCACAAGGAGACCGGGGACTACGAGTCCGGTCTGAAGGTCTTCGCGGAGTGCACCGTCACCCGCATCCTCCAGGACGAGGACGGCAAGGTCTGCGGGGTCTTCTGCTACGAGCGCGAGTCCGGCCGGTTCTTCGTGATCGAGGCGCCCTCGGTGGTGCTCGCCACCGGTGGTATCGGCAAGTCGTTCAAGGTGACGTCGAACTCCTGGGAGTACACCGGCGACGGCCACGCGCTGGCGCTGCTGGCCGGGGCGCCGCTGCTGAACATGGAGTTCGTGCAGTTCCATCCGACGGGCATGGTCTGGCCGCCGTCGGTGAAGGGCATCCTGGTCACGGAGTCGGTACGCGGTGACGGCGGCGTGCTGCGCAACTCCGAGGGCAAGCGCTTCATGTTCGACTACGTCCCGGACGTCTTCAAGGAGAAGTACGCGGAGTCCGAGGGAGAGGGCGACCGCTGGTACGAAGACCCGGACCACAACCGCCGCCCACCCGAGCTGCTGCCCCGCGACGAGGTGGCCCGCGCGATCAACTCCGAGGTGAAGGCGGGCCGCGGCTCACCGCACGGCGGCGTCTTCCTGGACGTGTCGACCCGGATGTCCTCCGAGGTGATCCGGCGTCGACTGCCGTCGATGTACCACCAGTTCAAGGAGCTGGCGGACGTCGACATCACCGCGGAGGCCATGGAGGTCGGGCCGACCTGCCACTACGTGATGGGCGGCGTCGCGGTCGACTCGGACACCGCAGCGGCCCGCGGCGTGCCCGGTCTTTTCGCCGCCGGTGAGGTCGCGGGCGGTATGCACGGCTCCAACCGGCTCGGCGGCAATTCACTCTCCGACCTGCTGGTCTTCGGCCGGCGCGCGGGCCTGTACGCGGCCCGGCACGCGGCTGAGGTGGCGGACACCGAGGAGGGGCGCCCGGTGGTCAGCGACGACCAGGTGGACACCGCGGCGGCCGAGGCATTGCGACCGTTCTCCGCGGAGCCACAGGCGGCGGACGGCGACAGCTTGGACGCCCGTCCGCCGGAGAACCCGTACACCCTCCACCAGGAGCTCCAGCAGACCATGAACGACCTGGTCGGCATCATCCGCCGGGAAGGCGAGATGGAGCAGGCCCTGGAGAGGCTGGCGGACCTGCGGGTGCGCGCCCGGCAGGCCGGCGTCGAGGGACACCGCCAGTTCAACCCCGGCTGGCACCTCTCCCTCGATCTGCGGAACATGCTCCTGGTCAGCGAGTGCGTCGCACGTGCGGCGCTGGAGCGCACCGAGAGCCGCGGCGGCCACACCCGCGAGGACCACTCCGGGATGGACCGCAACTGGCGCCGTGTGAACCTGCTGTGCCGGCTCACCGATCCGACCGGCTCGCTCGCCGCCACCGACCCGCAGCGCGGACAGATCGAACTGTCCCGCGAGGAGACCGAACCCGTCCGCAAAGACCTGCTGGCCCTCTTCGAGAAGGAGGAGCTGGTCAAGTACCTCGCCGAAGAGGAGCTTTTCGAGTGACCACCGCAACATCCCCGAGCCCGCAGGGCTCACCGGCCGACGGCGCCCCCACCACCGGCCCCGGCGCCGGTGCCGCCGCGTCCACCTCCTACGAGGCGCACTTCAGGATCTGGCGCGGTGACACCGACGGCGGTGCTCTGACGGACTTCCGCGTCGAGGTGAACGAGGGTGAGGTGGTGCTCGACATCATCCACCGGCTGCAGGCCACCCAGGCATCCGACCTTGCGGTGCGCTGGAACTGCAAGGCGGGCAAGTGCGGTTCGTGCAGCGCCGAGGTCAACGGCCGTCCGCGGCTGATGTGCATGACTCGGATGTCGGTCTTCGACCGCGCCGAGACGATCACCGTGACACCGCTGCGGGCCTTCCCCGTGGTCCGCGACCTCGTCACCGATGTGGGCTTCAACTACACCAAGGCCCGCGAGGTGCCGTCCTTCGTACCGCCCAAGGACCTCGGTCCCGGCGAGTACCGGATGCAGCAGGAGGACGTCGACCGGTCGCAGGAGTTCCGCAAGTGCATCGAGTGCTTCCTGTGCCAGAACACCTGTCACGTGGTGCGTGACCATGAGGAGAACAAGGCCGCGTTCGCCGGGCCGCGGTTCCTCATGCGCGTCGCCGAGCTCGACATGCACCCGCTGGACGCGGCCGAGGAGAACGGTCTCGACCGCAAGCGCACGGCCCAGGAAGAGCACGGCCTCGGTTACTGCAACATCACCAAGTGCTGCAGCGAGGTCTGCCCCGAGGGCATCCACATCACCGACAACGCCCTCATCCCGCTGAAGGAACGGGCGGTCGACCGCAAGTACGACCCGCTGGTGTGGCTCGGCAACAAGATCAGGCGCAGGGGCGTGTAAGCGCTACGCGCGAACAACGGTACGGGGAGCCGGGCCTGAGGTCCGGCTCCCCGTACCGTTTGGTGCCGCCTCTCAGGTCACCGGTTCGGCCGGTCCGCCGGCACCCAGCCCGCCTCGTACGCTGCCCAGTCCGCGTCGCGGGCCGCGAAGTCGACATACAGGGCGAGCCCGAACGCGGCACGGTCACGGTCGGTGCGGCTGAGCCCGAGCCGCGCTCCGCGTACCGCCGCGCCGACGGTCTCCGCGAAGGACCAGTGACTGGGATTGTTCTCCTGGTAACACGGCAGCCCCATCAGCAGATCCGTGCCCCTCGGAGTCACCTCCAGGGCGAGTGAGGTCTGCTCGGCCACATAACCGCCGTACAGGCTCTCGGCCGGCATCGCCGTGTCGTACGACATGACGGCGATCTGGTCGACGCGCCGTGCGACCGCACCGAAGTACGCCTGCGACCACCACTTCGGATGGCCCCTGAGCACCCCGGCGACGGAGTGCAGGTGCGGGAGCGGGTCGATCTGGTGGGCGGCGATCGACAGGACGGCGCCGCGGGCGTGCGTCATGGTGTGCAGCCGGTCGAGCAGGGCCAGGTAGTGGCGGTCTCCCGAGTGCAGCGGCTCCAGATCGAAGTGGACGCCGTCGAATCCGGCGGTCAGCACCTGCCGGGTCGCGCTCACCACGCGGTCCCGGGTGGCGGCGCTCTCCAGGTGCAGCCCGATCGGGCTCTCGGTCGCCAACTGGTCGCCCAGCCAGGCCTGGACACGGACGCCGGGCAGCGTGCGGTGCACAGCCATGATCAGCCAGCGCGCCTTCGGATACCGGTCGGCGGGCAGCGAGCCGTCGTGTTCCAGCGGGCCCGTGTGCACATACAGATCACGGATGCCCGTGTCGTGCAGCCGCACACCGAGCGCCTTGAGATCGGCGTCGTCCTTGCGTCCGTCGACCCAGGCATGGCCCAGCCAGATGGCGTCCCGGCCACGGGTGGTCGTATCGGCCGCCGGATCGCCCGCGTAGTCGACGCGCAGCGCGATGCCGACCGCGGCGAGCGGCACGAGCAGCAGCACGGCCAGGGCGAGCGCGAGGCGCTTCGGCCACTTCAGACGCGGACTGCGCCAGCCGCGTCGCAGCCGGCCGTGCGGACCGCGTCCCGGACGGGTCCGTATATCCGCCTCCACGTCAGCCCCTGCCACAGCCTCCGCCACATCACCGGCCTGCGGCACCTCGGCGGCCATGGGACCCGCCACACCCACTCCCCCGCCCGCCCGCTCCCGCGCAGGCTCCGCCGCGCGCCGAGCGCCATCCCGTGCCTCGTCCATCAAGCCCCCCACGTCCAGGCCCTGACCGGGCCAAGCGTGTCCGGCCCCGTCCGGGGACCGTCCGACCTCCTATCCTGCCTTGGTCCGGACTTCTGGATCTTCTCCCGACATGCGCGGCGTGCCCGTGTCTTCGCTGTGTCGGGTGTGACCGATGTGACCAACGTGCCTGGTGTGCCAGACTCCGCCCATGCGGACAACTATTCGACGGCGTGTGCTGCACGCTGGTCAGAGGTCGGCCGGACGACCGGCCGCCCGGCCCCTGGTGGCGCTGCTGGCCGTCCTCCTGACAGCGGGAGCCGTCAGCTGCGGGTCGGACTCGCACGACGGCGGCAAGGACGGCTCAAACACCGCGTTCGGCCGCGCCCTCGCCGCCGTACCCGCCTCGCTCGCCACCGAGTCGGTGATGTTCCGCGATGTGCCGACGAACCGCAGGCTGGTCGCCAAGAACCGCAAGCTGTACTCCGGTCTCAGCGGCTACGGCATCCCGGAGCTCGGCCTGTACGCCGCGGTGAGCCTGAAGGACGACTACGGCTTCGACGAGAAGCACGTCGACACCTCGCTGATCGTGGGCAACACACCCACGTCCGTCCTCACCGGCACCTTCGACCCGGACGCGATCAGCCACGTCATGACGACGAAGCACAAGGGCTACCAGGCCGCCAAGGACGACGCCGGGGTGCATCTGAAGATGGCCGGCGCGCCCACCGTCGACGTCTCCCGCTCGGTCCGTATCGAACGCGGCTCCAGCGCTCCCGCGGTGCCGCTCACTCCGCCCGCGAAGTCCGTGGCCCACGACCCGGCGTACCGGGCGGTCGCCGACTGCCTCGGCGACACCTACGAGGCGACGCTGTTCGGCAAGCACGCCGGCAGCAACAAGGACGTGGTGCTCCTCGGGGTCGGCGGCCGGGTCGGCGCCAAGGACAGTTCCGCCGAGACGCTGTGCGCGGTGACCGCGTCCCGCGCGGCGGCCGACGCCACCGCCAAGGCGCTGCGCGACAAGGAGACCGCGCCGGGCCGCACGTACGCCGGCGCGAAGGTCACCGTCGGCGACGGCGATCTGCCCGTCGTCTCGATGACCTGGCAGAACAAGCCCGTCTCCGGCCTGCACCCGGGCGACAGCGACAAGAGCCTGGAGCTGGCGAACCTGCTGCTGAAACTGTTCTGAGGAAGTCAGGCCCAGGAGAGGCCCGGGGCCCAGGAGAAGCCCCGAGAGGGCCCCGCGGAGTCCGGAGGGCCAAAGATGCCGTGCGGGGCCCTCAGAACAGGCTCAGCAGTGCCTCCGACACGTCGACGACCTTGCCGTTTTCGTTCGGCAGGGGCATTTCGAACCAGACCGTCTTGCCGTGGTGCGTACGGCGTGAGCCCCATGCGGCGCTCAGCAGCTGGACGAGCTGGAGTCCCCGGCCGCCTTCGTCGGTGTCACGGGCACGCCGGCGCCGCGGCTGGACGAGCCCCGCGTCCCAGACCTCGCACACCAGGGTGCGGTCCAGCAGCAGGCGCAGTCTGGTCTCGCCCTCGCCGTACCGCAGCGCGTTGGTGACCAGCTCGCTGACCAGCAGCTCCGTGGTGTCGATCAGGGCATCGAGGTCCCAGGTGGCCAGTTGCGCACGGGCGTACTCGCGGGCGCGGCTGACGCTGAGGGCTTCGCGCGGCAGGGTCCAGTCGCCGACGGCCTCCGGCGGCAGGCCCTGGATGCGGGCCATGAGCAGGGCGACGTCATCCTCGCCGTGGTGCGTGTTGAGGGTGGTGAGGACGTGGTCGCAGACGTCTTCCAGCGGGCGCGACGGTTCGGTGAGGGTGCCCAGGAACGCCTGGAGGCCCTCGTCGAGCGGGTTTTCGCGGGACTCCACGAGCCCGTCGGTGTAGAGGGCGAGCAGGGCGCCTTCGGCGAGCTCGACCTCGACTTCCTCGAAGGGCTCGCCGCCCACTCCGAGCGGCATGCCAGGCGGCACGTCGAGCATCAGGGCGGCTTCGCCGGGCTCGACGATGACGGGCGGCAGATGGCCCGCGTTGGCGAAGATGCAGCGCCTGGTGACGGCGTCGTAGACCGCGTAGATACAGGTGGCGAGGTAGACCTCGGAGAGGTCGGCGTCCTGCGAGCGGCCCGCGCCGCCGCCGGACGGGCGCCGGGACTGCTGGCCGCCTCCCCCGGTACTGAAGGCCCGGGCGGGCCCTCCGGGGGTGCCGAGGCCGCTGGCGATCTCGTCGAGCGCGCTGAGCACTTCGGCGGGTTCCAGGTCGAGCAGGGCCAGGGTGCGCACGGCGGTGCGCAGTTCGCCCATGGCGACGGCGGCGCGCAGACCGCGGCCCATGACGTCGCCGACGACGAGTGCGGTGCGGTGTCCGGGGAGTTCGATGACGTCGAACCAGTCGCCGCCGACTTCGGTGGCCGCGGTCCCGGGCAGATAGCGGCAGGCGATGTCGAGCCCGGAGGCCTCGGGGTCGCCGGGCGGCAGCAGAGAGCGCTGGAGGATCAGGGCGCGCTCGTGCTCACGGCGGTACAGGCGGGCGTTGTCGATGCAGACGGCGGCGCGGGCGGCGAGTTCGACGGCGAGCGCACGGTCCCGTTCGCCGAACGGCTCGCTGCCCTTCGTCCGCGAGAACTGCGCGAGGCCGACCACCGTGTCATGGGCGACCATCGGCACGGCGAGGGTCGACTGGATGAGGCCGCGGTCGTAGGGGATGTGCCGGGGGCGGCCGATGCGCAGTGCCTCGGCGCACGGTGAGGCGAACGCGTAGTGGTGCACGGCGCCGACGGCGACCGGTGCGGGTCCTTCGGTGAACGGCGCGTCGGAGACGGCGCTCGCGAAGGCGACCCGGCGCAGCTCGGCGCTGCCGGAGCCGGACTTGGGGGCGTTCGCCGCCCAGGGCCCGGACGGTGACTCGTCGCCTTGCAGGAGGCCTTGGTAGAGGTCGACGGAGGCGAGGTCGCAGAAGCCGGGGACGGTGACGTCGAGGAGTTCGCGGGCGGTGGTCTCCAGGTCCAGGGAGTTGCCGATGCGGGCGCCGGCCTCGTTCAGCAGGGCGAGGTTGCGGCGGGCGTGGGCGGCCTCGCGGGCGGCGGCGTGCCTGCGGGTGACGTCGGTGCCGATGCCGGCGACGCCGAGGGGCGCGCCGGAGGCGCCGTGCACGCGGTAGAGGTTGACGGACCAGTGGCGGCGTTCGGAGGAGCCGGGGATGGGGCCGACGAGCTGCATGTCGTTGACGGACTCGCCGGTCTCCAGGACGCGGCGCAGGGCGGCGGTCAGCCGGTCGGCCTCGCCGCGCGGCAGGTAGTCGTGGACGGTGTGCCCGCGGTGGTCGTCGGCGGTGCCGCCGAAGACGGAGGCGAAACGGGGATTGGTGCGCCAGACGCGGAGGTCCCTACCGAAGAGCAGGAAGCCGAACGGAGATTGGCCGAATATCGACTGCGAGGCGGCGAGGTCGGTTTCGATGCTGCGCAGGATGCGGATGTCGATGACGATACAGACGGCGGCGCGTTCACCGTCCGCGTTCTCGGTCGGCATCACGAAGATCTCGGCGATGCCTTCGCGGTCCTGCGGGAGTTGGTGTCCCGCCTGGTCACGGGCGGGCCGGTGGCTGGTGCGCGGGCCGGGCGGTCCCTGGTCCGAGGCGTCCTGGGCGGGGGCGCCGCGGTGGCCGTGCCGACCGCGGTGCTCGGGTGCCATCCACTCGTCGTCGGACGGGGGCAGCCGGAAAGGGACGGAGCCGGTCCACTCCCGGCCGTCCAGGATCTCCGCCATCTTCCGCTGGCCGCTCGCGCGCAGCTCGGCGGGGACGAAGGCCTCGATGGGATCCTTGCCGAGGGCCTGGTCCGCCGGAACGCCGAAGAGCCGCTCGGCGCGCGTGCTCCACTGGTCGATCAGGCCGTCGGAGCCGATCGAGAACGAGGCGACGCTCAGGTAGTCGTAGAGCGAACCGGGCGGGGTGCTCTGCCAGATCGCGTCCGCGGTCAGCTCGACCGGCTCCTCGGCCGCCACCGCACCTGGGCCGGTGCCTTCCGGGGCCGCACGGAAGTCCTGCGCCGCGCGCCTGGCCGGGTCCGCCGACGTGGCGGCGGCCGGGTGCGCCGGGCCGCGGGCCGCGGTCCCGTCCCTCGTGTCGTCGGCGGGTGTCCCGCCTGGCCCGCCCCTCGCGGGGCCGCTCGACGTCGATCCGGACGCCGTCGCCTTGGCTGGTATCTCGCTCACGCGAACCGTCCCCTCCAGCTCACCGCGTCCGGCACTGGTCACCGAGTACAGCTGTAGGCAGTATCCAGCACTCCCGGCCCACAGAACACGGTGTTCACGATCACAGCCTGGTCCCAACGTTTTTCAGACCGCCACAACCGGCACACCCAGTCTTCTAACCGGGCAGGGACAGCTCGAACCACACGGTCTTACCGGTACCGGCCTGTCGCGTCCCCCAGGAGCGCGCGGAGCGGGCCACCAGCTGGAGACCGCGACCGCTCTCCTCGTCGAGCCCGACCGGATGAGGACGGGGCGGGTCGGGGAGCGGGTCGGAGACCTCCACGAGCAGCGCGCCGGGGCCCACCGCGGGCCGTACGAGACGTACGCCGATGGGTCCCGCAGCGTACCGCAGTGAGTTGGTCACCAGCTCGCTGACCAGCAACATCGTGATATCGGCGAGGGTGTCGAGCTGCCAGTCCCGCAGCTGGCCGTACACCCGGTCACGGGCGGTGTGCACGGCACAAGGGTCCGCGGGAAAGGTCCACTGGGCACAGTCCCCTGCGACATCGGTCACACCGACCACCTCGCAGGCGAGCAATCCGGGCAGAGATCGGAGATAAGAAGCACAAGAGGCAAGGGGAGCAAGGGAGAAGACAAGCGGACGAAGAAACGGGCAGCGGAGGACGGAAGACCGTGCACGAGCAAAGGCGGAGAGGCGGGAAACGGGAAGAACGGGGCGACAGGGAGATAGGTGGCAGCGGCAAACATGGGCCTACAGCAAAAATCGAACCTAGGGCATAAAGCGGTAACAGAGGTACTTAGGAGTCATATACCCCACTCATCATCCCCTGTATCCTCCGCACCGCCCGCCGCTACGCCCCACCCTCGTTCGCTTCGGCCCCTTCGGTCTGTTCAGTCTCTTCGATCTCTCCCGTGCGCCCCCTGTCCGCTGTGCGCGGCGTGTCCGCCGCGTGCGCCGTCCGTGCCGCGCCCGCGGAGTGCGGGGCATGCCTGACGGCCTCCCGTACCGCGGGAACGTCCTGGTCGAGCCAGGGCACGGCCCATACCTCGCCGGGGGCGAGCCAGCGCAGGTCGTCGTGGTCCTGGAGCGGCTGCGGCTCGCCCGTCACGAGCCGCGCCGTCCATGTATGGAGCACATATCCGGGCTTCAGGGGCCATTCGCCGGGAACTCTGGCGAGCGGCAGGGCCTCGATGCCCAGCTCTTCGCGGAGTTCCCGTACAAGGGCCTGCTCCGGTGTTTCACCTACTTCGACCTTGCCGCCCGGCAGTTCCCAGCGTCCGGCCAGCTCAGGGGGCGCACTCCGGCGCGCGGCCAGCAGAAGGCCACGGTCGAAGAGGGCGGCGGCCACCACGATCCGTGGCGTCATCGGCCGATGATCCGTTTCCTCATGGGCGGAGCCTACGGGAGGTATCGGGCGCGCTTACTGTGCGCCGGTCTGCCCCAGGTGCTCGACCCAGTACAGCTGCTCCGGTCCGCTGCCGTCGAGCCGGTCCGCCATCTTCTCGGCCTCTGCCTGGGTGGCGTAGCTGCCGATCCGGTAGCGGTTGCCGTTGTCATCCTTGCGTATGACAAGCCAGACCAGCGAGGTCGTGCTCTCGCTCATGGCGCCCCTCCACCCCCTCTTCCCCTGTCCGTCCCTGGCCCGCAACTGGCCTCGATCATCAAGGAAACCGCTATGCGCATATGCCCGAGCCTACGCCCGACCTTCACGCAGCGAATACGAAATTGCACAAAGAGATACGCAACCAGCCATCTTGTAGCGCGTGTGTGCGGATGCGGGGAGCAAGGAAGAGACACCGGGAGATGCGGCCGGCCTGTAACTTCGGGGTCCCGGGAAGAGCAGACAGGGGCGCACGGAGGCGAAGGGGCGCATATGCGCACCAAGGGGCGCAGGCACTTACCGGGGCCGGGGCCGGTGGGCAGGCCGCTTCGCCGGGAGCCGTCCGTGGCGTGCTCGGTCCTGGCCCATGAGGCGCCCGGCCCGGGCGCCGTTGAGGAGAGCGCGCAGATGGGTGCGCGCAGGCGCGCGGGCGGGGCGGCATGGAGGAGCGGGCGCGGCCGGAGGCGACGCCCACCGCCGGCAGCGGGGGCGGCGCCTGCGACCTCGCACGTCACTCGTTCACGAGGACGCCTGCCCGCAGTCGGGCCGTGATGCGGGTCAGCAGCCGGGAGACATGCATCTGGGAGACGCCGAGTTCGACGCCGATCTCCGCCTGGGTCATCTCCTCGCCGAACCGCAGCCGCAGGATCTTCCGATCCCGCTCGCCTAGCTTGGCCACCAGCGGCTTGAGTGCCTGGACGTTCTCGACGGTCTCCATGTCGCTGTCCAGGTCGCCGAGTACGTCGCTCAGACGGTCGGAGCCCTCCTCGCTACCGCTGTCCAGCGGGGCGTCCAGCGACGATGCCGTGTACGCGTTGGCCGCGACGGCGCCCTCGATGATCTCCCTCTCGTCGCGGTCCAGGTAGGCGGCGAGTTCGGCGGTGGTGGGCGCCCGGTCCAGGTTCTGGAACAGCACCTCGGTGGCCTTGGCCAGGTCGAGCCGTAGCTCCTGGAGTCGGCGCGGCACGTGCACGTCCCAGCTGGTGTCACGGAAGAACCGCTTGATCTCGCCCACGATGCACGGCATCGCGAAGGACGCGAACTCGACCTCGCGGCTGAGCTCGAACCGGTCGATCGCCTTGATAAGCCCGATGGTGCCGACCTGGACGATGTCCTCCATCTGGTCGGCTCTGCTGCGGAACCTGGTGGCGGCGAACTTCACCAGAGCGAGATTGAGTTCAATGAGGGTATTGCGTACGTACTGATAGGCATGGGTGCCCTCTTCGAGCTCCGCAAGACGAGCGAAGAAGAGCTTCGAGATCGCGCGGGCATCCCTGGGTGCCACCTCCGACGGGTTCTCCACATGCGGTAGTCCGTCGGATCCTGGCCGGTGTTCTTCGAGCCCTGCGCACTGCGCAGCCGGCTCCTGGCAGTCAACTTCACCATGCCCGAGTCCAGTCGGGACCGCGGTCGCCATGGACACTGTGTCCTCCCCTTCTCCGTCGGTGCCCTTGCGCCTACCCGGCTTGGGCGCTCGCATACCCGCGAGTTTGTCGACGGCCCTCCAGGGGGCGGCTTTTCGGCGGATTCCTGGCGTGTAGCGGAACCTTGTCCGCCCCGTCCGCGCCCGGGGCGGCACACGTCACTTCACCGGCAGGTGGTAGGCGACCCGGTACCGCTCGGCGGGGATAACCACGTCAGCGGTCTCCACCGGCACGGCCGGACGCGAAGTAGGTGCGGCGGATCTCGATGACGACATGTCCGGGCACTCCGCCGAGGGCCAGCAACTCCTCCGCGAGACCGGGGCGGGCGCCGACCTCCTCGGCCATGTTGTCCACGACGAGGTCGATGGCGGCCATCCGCTCGACGACGCCCATGCCGCCGAGCGGGCCCTCCTCGGGAAGCATCACCGGGGTGCGGCCGGTGAGGGCCAGCGGCTCCCAGGAGGTGGAGAGCATCATGGCTCGCCGGCGTCGCGGAAGAGATAGCGGGTGCGCATCACGCGGTCGCCCGGCTCGATGCCCAGCCGCTCGGCAACGGCGGCGGGCGCCTCGTCCTGCTCGCTGCTCGACTCCCAGGTGCCGCTTGCCGCGCTCGTCCGCCTGCTCCTGACGGAAGGCGGTGGCACCGCCCGGCGGCCGGTACCCGGAGCGGACGATACGACGCGGCTCGGGTCGCTCGCGCACATACGTACCGGAGCCGGAGCGGCCCTCGACGAGACCCTCGGCCATCAGCACCTTGCGGGCCTCCAGCGCGACGGTGTCCGAAACGCCGTACTGCTCGCGGATCCGCGCCTGCGAGGGAAGCCGGGTGTGAGGCGGAAGCGTACCGTCGACGATCTTCTGGCGCAGATCACCTGCGACGCGAAGGTACGCCGGCTGTTCACCGAATGTCACTGGCCCCTCCCATCAGATTGACAGTCAGCAACAGCGTGGCAACCGTGGGTGGTTACCGCAAGTAAAGGCCTAAGAATCACTCGAAGTGATTACGCGGCCTGCACCAGGGGCTTTGCCGAACGCAGTACCGTTTCGCCCGTTCGGGGGTCTGGAGGTATCACCCGTTCGGCCCGCGGCCCGAAGTCCCGCTCACCAGAGGCGTCCCATGCCGCCGTGTGGCCGTATCAGTGATTACGCTGCGTTTATGACAGCCTTGCCCGATCGTTACTGCCCGCTGGACGGCACCCGGGTGCCGACCGCCTCGCCCGCGTGGTGCTGCCCCGTCTGCCGCGGCCCTCTGGACCTCGATTTTCTGCCGACTCCGGCGCCGCTGAAGTCCCTTGCCGGGCGAGTCAACTCGCTGTGGCGGTACGCCGAGTCGCTGCCGCTGCACGATCCGTCGGTCTCGCTGGGTGAGGGCAGGACGCCTCTGGTGGCGCTGCGCGACGGCATCTCGGCCAAGTTGGACTTCCTGATGCCCACGCTGTCGTTCAAGGACCGCGGCGCGGCACTCCTCGCCGAACTCGCGCTGCGCCTCGCACCCCGGCGGGTGATCGCCGACAGCAGCGGCAACGCGGGCACCGCCGTCGCCGCGTACTGCGCGCGTGCGGGGCTGCCCTGCACGGTGTACGTGCCGCAGGGCACCTCGCCGAAGAAGCTGGAGCAGATCGGGGCGCACGGGGCACGTGTCGAGGTGGTGCCGGGTGACCGGGAGGCGACGGCGGAGGCGGCACGCGCGGCGGCCGACGAACCGGGCACGTTCTACGCGAGCCATGTCTACAACCCGTACTTCCTGCACGGCACCAAGACCTATGTGCACGAACTCTGGGAGGACCTGGAGGGCCGGCTCCCGGATGTGCTGGTGCTGCCGGTGGGCAACGGCACCCTGCTGCTCGGCGCGGCGCTCGCGGTCGAGGAACTGCACACGGCGGGCCTGATCGACCGGCGCCCCGCGCTGTACGCGGTGCAGGCCGCGGCCGTCGCACCGCTCGCCGAGGCCTGGCAGCGGGAGGCCGAGGAGCTGTCGGACACCCCGTCCGCCGCGGCGCCGACCCTCGCCGAGGGCATCGCCATCCCCCGCCCGCCGCGCGCCCGGCAGATCCTGCGCGCGGTACGCGCCTCGGGCGGGACGTTCCTGACGGTGACGGAGGACCAGATCAGGGATGCCCAGCGCGACCTGGCCGCCCGCGGCCTCTATGTGGAGTCCACGGGCGTGGCCTGCTGGGCGGCCGTGCGCGACCACGAGGCCTTCTCCCCCGATGCGGGCCGCAGCGCGGTGGTGCCGCTGTGCGGGGCGGGGCTGAAGACCGGGCTGACGCGGGCGGACGGCGAGGGCTGAGCGGTCGGGGGTGGGCGGCCGGCCGGGCGACCGGCCGGTGAGCGGCGGCAGGCAGGCGCACGGATCAGCCCCCGGTGCGCCGGGGCGCAGGCCCCCGTGCGCCGCCCCTGGATGCCCGGTTCTCACCCGCTGATCCACGGCCGCGTCGTACGCTCGGCGCAGACGGCCCGACCGTGCCGTGCAGACGGCCGTCGTGCCGCAGCCTCGGAGGACACAGGTGGAACCCGCCGTTATCGGGGCGCGCCTCGCATCGAGTGTGGTGAGCCCGCTGATCAAGAAACTGTTCTTGTCGAACGGCGACGGCGCGGGGCTTGTCGACAGACCGGTACAGATATCCAGGCTGATTTCCTTCAGAGGAGAACAGCGGACCCTGTCGGACGCGGATCTGCACAAGATTTCCGAGGATTTGGTGCTGCGGGCGGCGCAGTCCACCGGTGTCGACGATGTGCTGCCGTCCTACGAGAAACGTGCCGTCGTCAGCGCGGTGGTCGATTCCCTGCGTGCCATGGGGACCCTCACGATGGACGACGTACAGGCCGTACGACTCGGGCATCTGGAGCTTTCCCATCAACTGCGGTCGCAGAACACCACGGCCGTCCTCGGATTGTCCGGTGACGCGGTGGCGCTGCATGCGAGCGTCATGGACACCGCTTGCCTGCACATCCTGAACTTCTTCACCCAGCGGTCCACTTTCGTACCCAGAACCCTGGTCGAACAGAGCCGCAGCATCGAAGCACTTGCGGTCAGGATCGATGTTCTGATCGCCCGGGCGCCGTCGCCTGCCGACGGCCCCTTCGAGGACCGGTACGCCCAGTACATCGAAGCCAAGCACGGCAGGCTGAGCATTTTCGGTCTCGATGCGTCGGGGGCGCCGGAGGCCTGGCGTCTGGACGCGGCCTATCTCGGTCTCGACGCGGTGGGTGACGCCGCGCGGACGATTCCCACGCTGCTCCCCGCGGACCAGGTGCTCGCGGGCCGCAACCGGGTACTGCTGCGCGGTCTGGCAGGATCCGGGAAAACCACCCTCGTGCAGTGGCTTGCCGTCTCCACCGCCCAGAAACACGTGGACGAGCATCTGCTGTATCTGCACGGGCTCGTACCATTCGTCCTTCCCTTACGGACCCTCACCCGGGGTGGCGCCGCGCTTCCCAGACCCGATGGGTTTCTCTCTGCGGTCGACTGTCCGATCGCCGGCCTGCAGCCGCTGGGCTGGTTCGACCGGGTGCTGAGGTCCGGCCGGGGACTCCTGCTGATCGACGGAATCGACGAGATTCCGGAGGCCGATCGTGAGGGCGTCCGCCACTGGCTTCAGGAACTCATCCGTATGTATCCCAAGAACCGCTGGCTGGTGACCTCAAGGCCATCGGCAGTCCGGGAGCACTGGCTGCTCGGCGACGATTTCACAGAGCTCGATCTCACGCCCATGAACAGGGACAACGTCGCGGAATTCATCAGGCGCTGGCACAAGGCCGCCGGTATCAGCGACCAGTACGCGGATGAACTGCTCCGCGCAGTTCGCGCCAAGCAGGATCTGGGCAGGCTGGCCACCAACCCCCTTATGTGCGGTCTGATCTGCGCACTCCACCAGGACCGCCGCGGCTACCTCCCGGAGGGCCGCAAGGAGATCTATGACGCGGCGCTCTCCATGCTGCTCTTCCGACGTGACCGCGAACGCGGTGTCTACAAGACGAGTGTCATCCACATCAGCGAGGCCGAACACATCCGCCTGATCCAGAAACTGGCGTACTGGATGATCCGCAACGGCAGATCGGAAATGGACAGCACGGATTCGATCAAAATCCTGCGCCAGGTTCTTCCGGCCATGCCGAGAGTCGCCGAGCAAGGGACGCCGGAGGAGATCTACCGGCACATCCTCGTTCGCAGCGGGCTGCTGCGGGAACCTCACCCGGGGGCCATGGATTTCATCCACAGGACGTTCCAGGACTATCTCGGCGCAAAGGCCGCGGTGGAGGACCTGGATTTCGATTTCCTTATCGCGAACGCCCATTTCGACCAGTGGGAGGACGCCATAAGGATGGCCGTCGCGCATGCGCGGCCGACCGAACGCAGCCGCCTGCTGACGGGTCTGACCAGGCGAAAGGACGTATCGCGGCATAGCAGGAATCGGCTCCAGCTACTGGCCGCCGCCTGTCTTGAGCATGCGACCGAGCTGGATCCCGCGGTACGGGTGGAGGTGCAGCAGGCAGCCACGGCCCTGGTTCCGCCGCGCACCGCGGACCAGGCCCGGGCACTGATCGAGGTCGGACCTATTGTTCTGGATCTGCTGCCGGGTCCGCGGGGCGTGCTGTGGCTCTGGGGACAGAATGCGGCGACGACAGAGCTGGAGAATGAATTGAAAGAAATGGTGAAGACCTGGGAAGCAGCGACTGACGAAGCCTTCTTCACGATATTCACCGCCGCACGTATCGCCACCGACGCTGCGATAGCCGTGCTTGCCCGGTACCGTGGACTCCAGGATCTTCGGATGCGCACCGAACTCGCCAATGCCTGGAGCCGGTTCGATACCGACATCTACGGCGAGGAAGTCATCGCACATCTGCACGAAAACGGCCTGATCTTTCCCGTATCCAATATGCGCGAGCTGCAGATGCTGCGCAAGTTCGGCGGCCGTTCCCAAATCAAGATCACGGGTGAATTCACGATCGCAGATTTCGTCAACACCTGCCCAAGGGACCGTCTTACTCACCTCTGGGTCGAGGCAGACATGGGAGAGACATGGGACTGGCTGCTGCATTTTCGCAACCTGATCTCACTGACGGTCGAGACATCACTTCCCCTTGTCGATGTCACCCGCCTGGCGGGCATCTCCTCCCTGCGAACCATCCGGGTACCGCAGGGCGTAACCGTCTCGGGAGCGGACGAACTGCCCCGGTCCATGGAGGTCGTCCACGAGTTGCCCGGCGTCCGCTGATGCCCTGCGGCTGACCGTCCGTACAGCACCCGCGCGCGCCTGAGCCTGCCCGGGACCGCGAAAGCCGTGCACCAGGACCGTGAGGATTCAGGTCCGCCCCGGACACGACGACGTCACGCAGGTGAAACAGCACCTTCTTACTTTCTGTCGATCGACAGAAACTACGAAGGGAGGCCGCTGTGAGGCCCCTCGTACCGTCCAGCGCACCGACCGGCGCAGCACCTGGCGCCGCAGCACTTGATCCGGCGCCGGAGCCGGCCCCGGTGCTCGCGGCGGTGGCCGGGACCGCTGCCGCGAGCGCCGCTTCCGGCACCCTCCCCGGCACCGCTTCCGGCACCGGCCCCGCCTCCGTTTGCGACGACGCCGAAGCCCTGGCCGGGTTCGGCTACCGCCAGGAACTGCACCGCAGCATGGGCCGTTATGCGTCCTTCGCGGCCGGGTTCTCGTTTATCTCGGTGCTGACCACGGTGTTCCAGTTCTTCGCGTTCGGCTTCACCTTCGGTGGCGCGTCCTTCGTCTGGACCTGGCCGGTGGTGCTGGCGGGCCAGCTGCTGGTGGCCGCGTGCTTCGCCGAACTGGCCGCCCGCTACCCGCTGTCCGGAGCGATCTACCAGTGGTCGAGCCGGCTCGGCAGCGCGTCGTTCGGCTGGTTCGCGGGCTGGATCATGGTCATCGGCCAGGTGGTCGTGGTGGCCGCCGCCGCGCTCGCGCTCCAGATGGTGCTGCCCGCGATCTGGAGCGGATTCCAGCTCGTCGGCGACGATCCGTCGCCCGTCTCGGCGAGCGGCGCCGCCAACGCCGCACTGCTCGCGCTGGTCCTGCTCGCGCTGACGACGGTTCTCAACATCCTCGACAACCGCGTCATGTCCGCCGTCAACCGGATCGGAGTGACCGCCGAGATCATCGGGGCCGCGCTGATCGTGATCCTGCTCCTCACCCACGCCGACCGCGGTCCTGGGGCCACCTTGCACACCGGAGGCTCCGGCGGTCCTTCCGGGGCGTTCGGCGCACTGCTGGTGGGATCGTTCACGGCCGCGTACGTCCTGATCGGCTTCGACAGCGCGGGTGAGCTAAGCGAGGAGACCCGCAGCCCGCGCCGGACGGCACCGCGCACCATCCTGACCGCCCTCACCGCCGCCGGTGTACTCGGCGGCCTGCTCCTGCTCTCCGGGCTGCTGGCCGCCCCCAGCCTGACCGACGGGCACCTCGGCACCGAGGGGCTCTCGTACGTGCTGACCAGCACGCTCGGCGACGGCGTCGGCAAGGCGCTGCTCGCAGACGTGACCGTTGCCATCGTGGTGGCCACCCTCGCCATCCAGACGTCGGGTTCGCGCATGCTCTTCTCGATGGCACGCGACGGAGCACTGCCCGCCGCGCACCGCCTGGCACGCGTCTCGCCGCGCACCGGCATGCCCGCCGCCACGGCGATCGTGGTCGGCGTCGCCGCCGCCCTGCTGTGCCTGCTCAACCTCGCCTCACCGGACGCGTTCCTGGCCATCGGCACCACCTGCATCGCCCTGCTGTACCTGGCGTACGCCATGGTCACAGGGCCGATGCTGATACGGCGGCTGCGCGGTACGTACGACACGTCACCGGCCGCGAGCGGCACCGACGAGAGCGGGCGGCCACTGTTCTCGCTGGGCCGCTGGGGACTGCCGGTGAATGTGCTGGCCTGCCTCTACGGCCTGGTGATGACGGTCAACCTGGCCTGGCCGCGGGCCGCGGTCTACGACCCGTCGGGCGGGCACTGGTACTTCCAGTGGTTCACGGTGCTGTTCATGCTGGTCACCGTGGGTGCCGGGGTGCTGTGGAGGGCTGTGGGGCACAGCGCGGGCAGCGCGGCCACGACAGCCGCCGGTGCAGCCCAGCTCCCGGAACCGACGCGATAGCGCGGCCGCACCGGTCACAGGGTGCGGACGTCCGCCAGTTCGGACAGCCCCTCCAGCCTGGCCAACAGTGCGCGGGCCGGTTCGGGGCCGAGTTCGGCGGTGGTCAGGGACAGGAACTTGAGGCGCAGCTGCTCCGGTGTCATCGGATTCTCCGGAGCTCCCCTGCGGTTGGGCACGGTCACCCGCCGTCCGTCCTGGCAGGTGATCTCGGCCCCGCGGTGCGTGGGAAAGACCCGGGTGAACTCCTCGGCCGCCCGCACCTCGATCCGGGACATCAACTCCTTGACCTGCTCGTCGGCCAAAGTGGCCGGTGTGAAGGTGCCGGGATCGACCCGTCCGTGGATCAACGCGCAGGCCACCGCGAACGGAATGCTGAACTTCGCCTCGAACGGCGTAAGCGGTGCCGGGTTTCCCGCCACCGACACGGCGGCGTCGTACGTGGCGACCTCGATACGGCCGGCCGGATGGATGCCCTCCTCGTGGAGCCGCAGTGCCACGTCGATGGGCGCGAAGGTGTGGCCGCAGCAGGGATAGGGCTTGAAGGTGGTGCGGGTGACGGCGTACGCGGATGTGCCAAGCGGCGCCTCCACCCCGCTCCAGTCAGGCGCCTTGGACATCGCGGCCCCGAATCCGGCCGGGCCCTCCAGGATGTCCGGAGCACCGGTGACGCCTTCGCGTGCCGCCAGCGCGGCGAGCAGGCCCCACAGGGCGGCGTGCCCGGAGTGCAGCGGTTTGCCCATCGCGTCCGAGCGGAAGGTCTGCTGCAGTCCTGCGGCCATCGTCGCCGCCAGGGCCAGGGCGTGCGCAAAGGTCTCCGGGTCGGCGTCGAGGAGTTCGGCCGCCGCAGCAGCACCGAGGCACCCGACCGTGCCCGTGGTGTGCCAGTAGCGGTAATGGTCGGGATTCACGGCTTTCGCGATCCGGCCGCCGACCTCGTAACCCATGACCACGGCGTGCAGCAGGCGTCCGCCGCTCGCACCGCGCAGCTGGGCCGCGGCGAGAGCCGCCGCGATCGTCGGCGCGCCCGGATGGTACAGCCCCGGCGAGTAGATGTCGTCCACCTCGGCGGCGTGCGCAGCCACCCCGTTGACCAGGGCGGCCATCGTGGCTGAAGGACTTCGGGTTCGCCATGGGGCCGTTCGCTGTCGCGGACCAGTCCGGCCTGGACATCGCCTGGCGCAACCGGCAGCGGCTGCGCGCCGCGGGAACGCTGTCCGAGGAGCCGACCGTGGCCGACGGGCTGTGCCGGCTCAGCAGGTTCGGCGTGAAGAGCGGGTCGGGCTGGTACCGCTATGAGGAGGGCGACAGGACGCCGCACCCGGACCCGCGCACCGCGGAGCTGATCGAGGAGGCGGCCGTCCGCTCGGGTGTCCGGCAGCGCGCCTTCGGCACGGAAGAGATCCGGTGGGCCGCTCTGTCGGCGATCCTGGCCGAGGCGGCGGACACCGTGGCGGACGGTGTGGCGGACGGCGCCGACGCGGTGGACCTCGTATGGCTGCACGGGTACGGGTTCCCCGCGTACCGGGGCGGGCCGGTGCACTGGGCGCGGCAGCAGGACCGCGCACGGATCGTAGAGGAAGCCGGCCTGCTCGGCGAGCGGACCGGACGGATCGTCTCGCTGGAGCGGCTGAGCACGCTGCTGGACGGCCCGGGCCACAGGCCGGCCTGATCCGACGGGGCCCCACAAGGCGCGGGGCCCCGTCGACGCGCTCTACGGCCAGCCCGCTCCCGGTACGGCGACCTGCACGGCCAGTACCTGGCCACTGCCCGCGGCCACCATCTCCCGTGTCCCCAGCCACCGGGCCGCGGTCACGAACAGGGTGGTCCCGGCCGGACCGCCGAGCGCACACGCGAAACCGCCGCGGTCGAGGTCGACCCTCGCCAGCACCCGGCCGCCCTCGGCGACCCGCACGCACCGCTGCCCCGGCACGTCGGCGTACCAGACCGCGCCCTCGGCGTCGACGCAGATCCCGTCCGGCGCGGCGGCCTGGAGAGCGGCCCACACCCGCCGGTTCGACAGGGTGCCGTCGGCGGCGATGTCGAAGGCCGTGAGGGTGCTTCCGTAGGACTCGGCGACGATGAGGGTGGAGTTGTCCGCGGTCACCGCCATGCCGTTCGGAAAGGCGAGGTCGTCGGCCACCTGACGGACCGATCCGTCCGGGGTGACCAGGACGACGAAGCCGGCCGCGTAGGCCTCGCCGGCCAGCAGGTCGAAGCCGGTGGCGTTGACGTAGGCGTTGCCCCGGCCGTCGGCCACGATGTCGTTCCAGCCGCCCGGTCCGCCCAGATCGGCATGGGCCATCAGCGAACCGTCGGCCTCGCGGCGCAACAGCAGCCCGTCCGGAGACGACACGATCAGCAGCCGTCCGTCCGGCAGCCAGGCGGTGCACAGCGGCAGCGACTCCACCCGTGCGATCACTTCGTGCCGTCCCGCGAGGTCTACGGCGATCACCTCGTGCGAGGACCAGTCACTGAAGTAGAGCCGGTCGCCGTGCCACCGCGGCGACTCGACGAGACCGCGCCCGGCCAGCAGGGTCCGAAGCGCGGACATGTCCCCCATCTCGGTCATGCACACCTCATTCTGTACACCTCATACCTCATGCGTCGCTCGGCGACTGACGCCTGCCGGGACCGGCTGGCCCCGGTCCCCCTCCCGCTGTCGGGACCGACCGCCAAAGACGCGAAAAGTCATCGCTGCCGCCGCCCGCAGTCCGCCACGCCCACGATCCGCAGTGCCGCGTCGGCCGTCGCCGCGGCGAAGGCGGTGACCGGGCGGGCCGGATCCGAGCGGTGGACGAGGATCACGCCCTCGACCATGCCGAAGACCAGGTCGGTGCGGACGGCGAGCTCCACGGGGGCGAGAGTGGTGCCCGGGGCCGTGGCGGCGAGCAGCCGCCCGTAGGCCCCTTTCAGCTCGGCGCGGACCTGCCGGAAGGCCGCGAAGCGCTCGCCGGATCTGACTTCGGGCAGCAGATAGAGGCCGCCCAGGTTGTACGGGCCGCCGCACAGCAGCTCGACGTCACAGCGGCACAGCTGCCACAGGCGGCTCTCCGGGGTCCTGTCCTGCTCGTCGAGCAGGGCGCGCGCCAGCGTCAGGGACGGGGCCACCGTCGATTCCAAGAGCTGGGCGAGGAGGTCCTCCTTGCCGCCCACGTAGTGGTACATGGTGGCCTGCCGAATGCCGGCGCGTTCCGCGATGGAGCGGGTGGTGGTGGCCGCATAGCCGCGGGTGGTGAAGAGTTCGGCGGCGGCGTGCAGGAGTTCTTCGTGGGCGGTAAGTCCGCTGTCCGGCCGCAGTTGGGCGCGCGGCCGGCCGACCCGTCGCCGTGCCGTCGTGCCGGTGGCCCGATCATCTGCGCGCATGCGGGGATCGTCGCATACGCCCCCAGGCGAGCCCCAAGACCCAGGCGAGCCCCAAGACCCCGTCCCCGTCGTCGCCCTTCGCGCTCGTCCTTGCACGCCGGACGGGCCGGGTTCCGGCGGCATCCGAGGTCCGGGCCCCTGGTGAGATTCACGTAACCGCCCCGGAATGCCCGGGCAACCCCGCCGAAGCACCCCGCGCTTAATTTCTGTCACGCGACAGAAATTCGAGACGGAGACGGCCGTTCACGCGGCCCGCGGCCGGAGGTCGAGCGATGGGGACAGCGACGACGTACGGGGCGAGGGACCATGCCCGTGCGCAGGCGGCAGCTAGCGCGACGGGGGCGATGCCCGTGGTGCCCGCCGGCGACTGGCCCACGCCGCCGCCGGACGCCGGGCCCCTGGTGTGGGCCGAGACGGTGGCGGGCGGCAACTACACGCACAAGGTGCTGGCCCGCGGCACGGAGTTGCGGCTGACCGACTGTGACCGGCGACGCCTGCGCGCACCTCCTGCTGTACGTGGCCGACCGGCCCTGGGAGCGGCTGAACACCGCCGACACGGTGAAGGTGCAGTGGAACGCGTACCTGGAGGCGGGGCGGCTGCTGCTCTCCGACCAGGGCCGGGTGCTCGCCTCGCTCATCGCCGACACCGCCGGCGGGCGCCATGACGCCCTGTGCGGCACGTCCACGCTCGCCACGCAACACCGGCGCGCTACGGCGACGGCCGGGTGCACAGCGCCTCACCCGCGGGCCGTGAACTGTTCAAGCTGGCCGCGTCGAAGAACGGTCTTGAGCCGCGCGACCTGCCGCCGTCGCTCTCCTTCTTCCAGGGCGTCGAGGTCCGCGAGGACGGCACCCTCGACTTCACCGGGTCGAACGGGCCGGCGGGCACGCCCGCAGCCGGCGCTGCGGGAACAACTGCCGCCGGCGGGACCGCCACGCGGGCCCTGGACGGCACGGCCGCGGGCTCCGTGACGCTCCGTGCGGAGCTGGACCTGATCGTGCTGCTCGCGAACGTGCCGCATCCGCTCGATCCCGCGCCCGGCTATCCGACCGGTCCGCTGGAGGTACTGGCCTGGTCGGCCGCGCCCACCGGCGCCCGGCGACCCGCTGTGGGACGCCACCCCCGAGGGCCGCCGCGCCTTCCTCAACACCGCCGAGTTCCTCGCCGCGAAAGGGTCCCTCGCGATGACGCCGACCACCGCCGTCCCCGTCCAGGCGCCGGTGCGCGCGAGGGTCGCGGCGCGGGCCGCCTGGTCGGCCGTCGTCCGCCGCGGCGAGTCGCTCACCCTCACCGATCTGCACGGCAACCAGGCGGTGGACTTCCTGGTCTACGACGCCCACGACACCGCCGTCCGCTACAGCGCCCCCGACACCCTCCAGGCCCAGGGCGCCGTCTTCCTGACCACCGGCAGCGTGCTGATGTCCAACGAGCACACCCCGCTGATGACGGTCGTCGCGGACACCTGCGGCCGGCACGACACGCGTCGGCGGCGCCTGCTCCAAGGAGTCCAACACCCTGCGCTACGGCCACCACACCTGGTCACAGCACGCCTGCGTGGACAACTTCCTCAGCCGAGGGCGCCCGTTACGGCCTCGGCAAGCGCGACCTGGTGTCCAACATCAACTGGTACATGAACGTGCCCGTCGAGAAGGACGGCACCCTCGGCATCGTGGACGGCATCTCCGCGCCGGGCCTGCTGGTCACCCTGCGCGCCGAACGGGACGTGCTCGTCCTGGTCTCCAACTGCCCGCAGATCAACAACCCCTGCAACGGCTTCGAACCGACCGCCGTCGAGATGACGATCAGCGGCGAGGCGGCGCACGGCCATGACCTTCGACACCCTGCTGGTCGCCAACCGCGGCGAGATAGCCGTCCGAATCATCCGCACGGCCCGCCGCCTCGGCCTGCGCACCGTCGCGGTGTTCTCGGACCCGGACCGTGCGGCGCCCCATGTCCGGCTCGCCGACGAGGCGGTGCGGCTCGGGCCCGGCGCCCGCCAAGGAGTCGTACCTCGACGCGGACCTGGTGCTGCGCGCCGCGCGGGACACCGGCGCGGGCGCGATCCACCCCGGCTACGGATTCCTGTCCGAGGACGCGGACTTCGCCCGCCGCTGCGAGCCGACGCGGGCATCGTCTTCGTCGGCCCCACCCCCGAGCAGCTGGAGCTCTTCGGCGCCAAGCACACCGCGCGCGCCGCCGCCGAGGCCGCCGGAGTGCCGCTCGCGCCGGGCACCGGGCTGCTGCCCGACCTGGCCGCGGCACGGTCCGCGGCGGCCGAGCTCGGCTATCCCGTGATGCTGAAGGCCACCGGCGGCGGGGGCGGTATCGGCATGCGGCCTGTCGCGTGACGCCGGCGGAGCTCGCCGACGCCTGGGAGCGGGTGCAGCGGGTCGCCGCGGCGTCCTTCTCCTCCGGCCGGGGTCTTCCTGGAACGCCTCGTCGAGCACGCCCGCCACGTCGAGGTGCAGGTCTTCGGCGACGGCGACGGCCGGGTCGTCACGCTCGGCGACCGCGACTGCTCGCTCCAGCGCCGCAACCAGAAGGTCCTGGAGGAGGCCCCCGCGCCCGGTCTGCCGACCGCACGTGCGGGACCGGCTCGCACACGGCGGCGCGCGACCTGTGCGCGTCGGTCGACTACCGCTCCGCCGGCACCGTCGAGTTCGTCTACGACGCCGCGCGCGAGGAGGCGTACTTCCTGGAGGTCAACACCCGCCTCCAGGTGGAGCACCCGGTCACCGAGGAGATCTACGGCGTCGACCTGGTCGAGTGGATGCTGCGGCTCGCACAGGGCGACACCGACGTCGGTGCGCGAGCCCGGGCCGCCGCGCGGCCACGCCGTCGAGGCACGCGTCTACGCCGAGGACCCGTCCCGCGACCACCGCCCGAGCGCCGGCCTGCTCGACCCGCGTCGCCTTCCCCGCACCGGCGTGCGCGTCGACACCTGGGTGGAGACCGGCACCGAGGTCGACCACGTCGTACGACCCGATGCTCGCGAAGGTCATCGCCCACGGCGCCGACCGCGCCGCACGCGCTCGCCGCGCTGGACGAGGCGCTGGCCGCCACCCGGGTCGACGGCATCGAGACCAACCTCGGCCTGGTGCGCGCCGCCCTCACCGACCGAGCAGGTCGCGCGCCGCCGCCCACACCACGGCGACCCTCGCGACGCGTCAGCGACCCGACGCCGCGTATCGAGGTGGTCGCGCGGCGGCACCCTGACCACGGTGCAGGACTGGCCGGGCCGCACCGGATACTGGCAGGTCGGCGTGCCGCCGTGCGGGCCGATGGACGACCGGTCCTTCCGGCTCGGCAACCGCGCGCTCGGCAACGCCGAGGGCGCTCCGGGCCTCGAATGCACCCTCGCAGGGACCCGCGCTGCGGTTCACCCACGCCACGACGGTCTGCGTCACGGGCGCGCCCGCACCGGTCACCGTCGACGGCGCAGCCGGTCCCGCAGTGGGAGCCGGTCACCGTCCCGGCCGGTGCGCACTGGCCGTCGGCGCGCCCGGCGGGCACGGCCTGCGCACCTATGTCCTGTTCGCCGGCGGCGGCCTCGACGTGCCCGGCTTCCTCGGCAGCGCGGCCACCTTCACCCTGGGCCGCTTCGGCGGCCACGGCGGCCGGGCGCTGCGCACCGGCGACGTCCTGCACGGTGCGCGCGGCCGAAGCGCCGGCCAGCGACGACGCCCCGACCGCGTACCCGCCCGTGCCGGCCGCCGAGCGCCCCGTCGTTCGGCGCCGCACCGTGGCACGTCGGCGCCGTCGAAGGCCCGCACGCCGCACCGGAGTTCTTCACCGAGGACGACATCCACGACTTCTACGCCGCCGACTGGAAGGTCCACTTCAACTCGGCGCGCACCGGTGTCCGGCTGGTCGGCCCGAAGCCGCGCTGGGCCCGCGCCGACGGCGGCGAGGCGGGCCTGCACCCGTCCAACATCCACGACACGCCGTACTCGGTCGGCGCCGTCGACTACACGGGCGACATGCCGGTCCTGCTCGGCCCCGACGGCCCGTCGCTGGGCGGCTTCGTCTGCCCGGCGACGGTGCTCACGCACGAGCGCTGGAAGCTGGGCCAGCTGCGGCCCGGTGACACCGTCCGCTTCGCGCCCGAGGACGGTCAGCGGACCACGGAGCGTGCCCGTATCGTCGACGGCGGCGTCCTGGCACCGCGCCGAAGACGTCACCTACCGGCGCAGCGGCGACGACAACCTGCTCGTCGAGTACGGCCCGATGCAGCTCGACCTGGCGCTGCGGATGCGGGTCCACGCGCTGCGCGAGCGCGCTGGCCGCAGCGGCCGTCCCCGGGATCACCGACCTCACCCCCGGCATCCGCTCCCTCCAGGTCCAGACCGACCCCGACGTGCTCCCGCAGCCCGAGCTGCTCGACCTGCTGATCGCCACGGAGGCCGAGCTGCCGCCGACCGACGAGCTCGTGGTCCCCTCCCGCACGGTCCACCTGCCGCTGTCCTGGGACGACCCGGCGACCCGCGAGGCCATCGCCCGCTACATGGCGGGCGTGCGCGACGACGCGCCCTGGTGCCCGTGGAACATCGAGTTCATCCGCCGGGTCAACGGCCTGGACGTCGGTTCGACGACGTCTACCGCACGGTCTTCGACGCCGAGTACCTGGTCCTGGGCCTGGGCGACGTCTATCTGGGCGCCCCGGTCGCCACCCCGCTGGACCCGCGGCACCGGCTGGTCACCACCAAGTACAACCCGGCCACGCACCTGGACGGCGGAGAACTCCGTCGGCATCGGCGGCGCGTATCTGTGCGTCTACGGCATGGAGGGCCCGGGCGGCTACCAGTTCGTCGGCCGCACCACCCAGGTGTGGTCGGGCTGGCAGCAGCGCGGGGCCTTCGAGCAGGGCAAGCCGTGGCTGCTGCGCTTCTTCGACCGGATCAAGTGGTATCCGGTCGACGCGGACGAACTGCTCGACGCTGCGCGCCGACATGGCCGTCCGGCCGCTTCACGCCGCGGATCGAGGAGGGCACGTTCTCGCTGGCCGAGCACCAGGCCTTCCTCGCCGCGACACGCCGCGTCGATCGCCGAGTTCAGGGCCCGGCAGCAGTCGGCGTTCGCGGCGGAGCGCGACGCCTGGGAGGCGGCAGGCGAGTTCGCGCGCGCCGAGCAGCCAGCCGACACCGGCCGCGGCCCCGCCCGCCGCAGCTCACCGTCCCGCCGGGCGGGCGCCTGCGTGGAGGCCGAGTTCGCCGCCTCCGTCTGGCAGGTCGCACGTCGCGCCCGGCGACCGCGTCACGCGCCGGTCAGCCGCTGCTCGACCCTGGAGGCCATGAAGATGGAGTCCCGCGTCCACGCGCCCGAGGACGCGGTGGTGACCCGGGTGCTGACTGCACCGGGCGCCCAACTGGAGGCGGGCACACCGCTGCTGATGCTGTCGCCCGCGCACCCGGCGCCCGGTGACGCGCCCGCCCCGCGGCGTACGCAGCCCAGCCTGCGGGCCGTCTGACGGCTGCCGCGCCGCAGCCCGGCCCCTTCGGACCACCGGCCGTGTCGGCTTCTCGCCGGCACGGCCGGCCGTCCGTCGCGGCCGGCATCACCTCGGCCAGAACCTGCACCTCGTCGGCCGGAATCCGTACCGCGCCGACCGGTCGCGCACGAACGTAATTCGAACACGCCAGGCTACGCGCGCAGAATCGGCCAGCCCATTGCCGACGCCGCCGCGTTGATGGCAGGCTCCCGCCGCGGGTGCCGGAGCAGCCCGGGGCGAGCCGCCCGGTCGTCTCCGTTTCTCCCGACTCCTTGCCTGCCCGCAGCCGGCAAACCCGTTCCGTTTGAACGGACATGAGCCGGACTCGACCACGCTTACCCCGTCACACCTGGTTCGGCAAGACCCGAAAGGTCCGCGAAACTTTCGACAACGTTGGCGCGGCTCACAACCTTTGAAGCACAGCTTCCGCCAACTTCCCTTGGGTTCGACCATCCAGACATGGTCACTGACCAGGGATGATGCTTTTTCAGTAACTCCATTTCCAGGACGACGTTTTCGCAACCCTTGCGGGAACCGTTGACACTCGACAGAGCCGGACCAACACTGTCGGCAACGACAGAGCTGACCACTGTCGATCCGGGTCACGAGCCGCGACCCGGGTTATCCGGTCGTCGAACCGCACGACGACCGTCCAGCCCCCGCCGCGTTGCAGGACGCCGACGTGCGGTCGCAAACCCTGGCCGCCCACAGGAGCGTCGGGTCGCACCACGCTGCCTGGCTTCCCGCCAGCGCTCACGAGGAGGAAGCATGAACATGGACAACACCCCCGCGCACTCGATCGGCCGCAGAGGCTTCATCGGCGGCGCCGGCGCCGTCGCACTGGGCGCCGCCTCCGGACTGCTGCTGCCCGGCTCCGCCAGCGCCGACACGACGATCACGTCGAACCAGACCGGCACCAACAACGGCTACTACTACTCGTTTTGGACCGCGGGCAGCGGGTCCGTCTCCATGACCCTGTCCTCCGGTGGCAACTACAGCACCTCATGGAACAACGCCGGCAACTTCGTCGCCGGCAAGGGCTGGAGCAACGGCAGCCGCAGGACGGTCAACTACTCGGGCAGCTTCAACTCGCCCGGCAACGGCTACCTGTCCCTCTACGGGTGGACCTCCAACCCGCTCGTCGAGTACTACATCGTCGAGAACTACGGCTCTTACAAGCCCACCGGGACCTACAAGGGCACCGTCTCCAGCGACGGCGGCACCTACGACATCTACGAGACCACGCGCACCAACGCTCCCTCGGTCGAAGGCACCAAGACCTTCAACCAGTACTGGAGCGTCCGGCAGTCGAAGAGGTCCAGCGGCTCCGTCACCACCGGCAACCACTTCGACGCGTGGGCCAGCCACGGCATGCCCATGGGCAGCTTCAGCTACTACATGATCATGGCGACCGAGGGCTACCAGAGCACCGGTAGCTCCAACATCTCCGTGAGCTGACAACAGCGGCACGACCTGGCCGACGTTCCCCCACAGCCAAGCTGGCCTGAGAACATCCGCATGCGTGGAGTCGTTCGGGTCGGACGATGTGATGTGGTCGTCCATCTCGGCCGTCCAGCACGGCACCGTCGGCCAGTAGTCAGCACCCAAGGGGCCGCCCTCCCGAAATACAGGAGGGCGGCCCCTTGTTCATATCCGCTTCAGCCGGTCACCCGCGGCCTCACTGGCCGTACGCCAGAGCGAACAGCCGCACCGTGCCCTTGGAACCGGTCACCGGCAGCGTGATCGAAGCCACCGTCTTCGACGGGTCAAGAGGGACCTTCACCGAGAAGACGTAGGCCTTGACCGTGTCCCGGCCACCGCTCCCGGTATTGCGGTAATCCGTCGTGACGACCGTGGTGTCGCCGGCGACCGGGGTGCTGGAGCCGCCGTTGAGGGTCCAGTCGGAGAACGTCACGTCCGCCTTCGCGGTGCTGCCGTCGGTGTAGGTGACGGTGAGCGAGCCGGGGGTGCCGCTGCCGTCCGTCGGGGCGTTGACCGCGGCGCCCAGCAGGCCGAGCGAGGAGCCGGACGCGCCGGACGGCTGCGGGATCGTCTGACCCGCCATGTCCAGGTCGTCGGGCTGGCTGTCGCCGATCGTGGGCCAGGTGTACGTGATGCCGTCCGCGCTGACCGCGCTGCCGCTGGTGACTCCCGCGGCGGCCAGCTGGTCCTGCGAGTACGCCCAGCCGCCGTCGTCGAAACCGCCGGTGAAGTGCGCACCGTCGGGATACTCGCCCTTGTTCGACTCGTAGGGCCACAGCGCGCCGGGCTGGGCGACGGCCACCCGCACCGCGGCGGTGGCCAGGTCGGCGCCGCCGGTGTGGTCGGTGACGGCGAAGGTCACGGGATACGCGCCCTCCGTGTTCCCGGCCGTGACGTTGACCTTGGCCTGTGCGGTGCCCGCGGCCGGGACGCTCAGCGAACCCGACGCCGCATCGACGCTCACCCCGTCCGGGACCTGCGCGGTCCAGTCCGCGGTGATGTCCTTGCTGCCCAGGTTGGTCAGCTTCAAGGTGGCCTCGCCGCTGCCGCCGGGCTGCAGGATCAGCCCGCCGTTGGTCGGACCCGCCGCGGCGAGCAGCCGCTCACCGCCGGTGGTGTCCGACGGCGGCACCGCGTCGGGCGCGCTCGCCCACGAGGTGTCGGCGTCGGTGCCCAGCGTGAAGTCCAGCGAGCCGGCCTGCTTCAACTGTCCGAACGTCAGCCAGGAGTCGTGCCACGCCGTGCCGCCCACCTGGAGCGCGTGCACGTACGGGGCGTCCGGGGCGGCCTGCGGGGCGTTGATCGCCACCTTCTTGCCGTTGCCGAAGGTGACCTGCGCGAGCGGGAAGGCCGGGCTGCCCAGGACCAGCGTGTCGGTGCCGGGCGTCTCCGGGTACGTGCCGAGCATGGACCAGACGTACCAGGAGCTCATCGCGCCCAGGTCGTCGTTGCCGAACGAGCCGACGGGCGCGTTGAAGTACAGCTTCTGCTGCGCCTCGCGGACCGCGGCCTGGGTCTTCCAGGGCTGGCCCAGGTAGTCTGTACTCCCAGGGGATCTCGACGCTGGGCTCGTTGCTCAGGTCGGCGTCGGTGCCGGCCGGGCTCGGTGATGTCGTCCAGCAGGCTGTCCAGGTAGGAGGCGTAGGCGCCTGTGCCGCCGCGGGCCGTGATCAGCTGCTGGACGTTGAACGGCACCATCGGCGTGTACTGGGCCGACGTGCCCTCGACGAAGCCGTTGGACGTGCCCGGGGTGAAGCCACCGGCGAACTGGCCGTCGCTGTTCTTGCCCTGGAGATAGCCCGTCTGCGGGTTGAAGACGTTCATCCAGTCCTGGGCGCGGGTGGCGAACTTCGTGTACGACGCGTCGTCGCCGAGCGACTTGGCGAACGAGGCCAGGGCGTAGTCGGCGCTGTCGTACTCCAGCTGTGTGGAGACCGGGCCGTAGAAGTTGCAGCAGCCGTAGGTCCCGTCGAGCGGCAGGTAGCCCTTGGCGTCCCGCACCTCCTCACCGGGACGGTCCTGGTTGGGGACCGTGGCCTCGTGCTTGAGGGCGTCGAGGGCGTGCGCGGTGTCGAAGTCACGGGCGCCGAAGGCGTACGCGTCGGCGATGATGCCGGCGGCCGGGTCGCCGACCATGACGTAGCTCTCGCCGTTGTTGGACGCCCACTTGGGCAGCAGCCCGCTCTGGTCGTAGCCGTTGAGCATCGAGGTGACGATGTCGCTGGTCACCTTGGGTTCGACCAGCGCCATGAGCTGGGTCTGGGAGCGGTAGGTGTCCCAGCCGGAGTAGTTGGCGTACTGCGCCTGCTGGCCCTTGGCCAGCTGGTGGACCTTGTCGTCCATGCCCATGTAGGCGCCGTTGACGTCGGAGAACACATTCGGGTGCAGCAGCGCGTGGTACAGCGCCGTGTAGAACTGCACCTGCTGGTCGTGGCTGCCGCCGCCGACCGCCACCCGGCCGAGCACCTGGTTCCAGGCGTCGTGGCTGGCCGCGCTCACCGCGTCGAGGTTCCAGCCCTTGACTTCGGAGGCCAGGTTGGCCGCGGCGCCCGCGTCGCTGGTGTACGAGATGCCGACGGCCGCCGTCACCGACTGGTCGTCGGCGGTGTCGAACGTGAGGTACATGCCGTTGGCGTCGACGACGGGCGGCGTGGCGCCCTTGCCTTTGCCTTTGCCCTCGGCGGCCGAGCTGCCGGAAGCGGCCTTCGCGGCCGCGCCGTGGATCACCGGCGCGGGGTGGGCGGGCGCGGTGAAGTGCTTCTCAGGCTGCGGGGCGGCGGTGTGCGATACATCGGATGTCTGGCGGGCGCGGCCCAGTTTCAGCCCGGTGGCGTCGGCGTTGATCGTGCTGCCGTTCCAGGTGCCACTGCCGGTGAACGGACGGTTGAACTTGATGTCGAAGTGCAGCGTGTACCGGTTGTCCGCGCCGCAGAAGTGCCCGCTGTCCACCGAACCGCTGACCTCGTGGTCACTGACCACCTGGGCGCTGGTGCCGTCCACCGGTGTGGCGCCCGAACTCAGCTTGAGCAGCACGTTCGACGGCGTACCGGCCGGGAAGGTGAAGCGGCCGAGCCCGGCGCGGGTGGTGTCGGTCAGCTCGGTCTTGACGCCCGCGGCGTCGGTGACCGCGTAGGAGCCGATGCCGGTCTTCTCGTCGTCATGGCTGAACTGCACCGAAGAATCGGAGAGGTTGCCGGACAGCGCCCCGGTGACGGGCAGCACCGGCACATCGCCGGCGACACCGCAGCCGGGACCCGAGACATGCGTCAGGCTGAAGCCGGAGAGCTTGCTGTCCTTGTACTCGTAGCCGCCGCCTGAGGGCCGGTCAGGGGTGGTGTCCGGGCCCCACTGCATCATGCCGAACGGCATGTCAGGTCCGGGGAAGGTGTCCACCGCGCCGGAGGTCCCGATCAGCGGATTGACCAGGGCCGCAGGGTCCTTGACCAGCTTGGGCGCGGGCGCGGCCGACGCGCTGCCGACCGCTTGAAGCGGCAGGGTCACGATGCCCAGCACGGACACCAGGGCCAAGCGCTGACGGAATCTTCTCCTCGCGGGTGGCGCACTCGAACGCCGTCGTCCAACCATCGGTTGCCTCCGTGGTTCATGCCTCGCTCACGGCGTGCGGGGTATGGTCCCCGGTCGGCAACGCCGTGCCGCGGTCCGCGATCCGGGTATTGACAACGTTGCCAACCTTGCACGAGCGATGAGTAGAACGCTGACGGGGCGCCATGTCAATGACCCTGGCGGAAGTGCCGGTTCCGTATCGGGGCATTCAGGACCGCGGAGCACGAGTGAGGCCACCGGGCGCATAGGTGACGTCCGGTGGCCTGCGGAAGGTCAGCCGTCAGCAAGGCCGACCTGGGGTCTTCCGTTTGCATCAGGCCTGATCAGGGCCGATCAGGCCTGCCGTTCCGGTTCGTAGCGGCGGCCGTCGTGGCAGCGGCGGCGGCCACGCGGTCCTCACACGGCGGCCCGCAGACCTTGATCACCGATGGGCGCGGCGCGGGGCCGTCCCGGCGGCCGGGTGGCTCAGAACGTCACGTCGCTGCAGAAGAAGTAGATCTGGTCGGCGTGCGAGGCCTTCCAGACCGTGTAGACGATGTGGTGACCGCTGCGGCCGGGCGCGCTGACGTCGGCGTAGTAGTGGCTGGCCGGCGGCACCTTGGCGGTGGTGGTCAGCAACTCCAGGTCGCCCCAGTCCAGCGCGTCCGTCTCGGCGTCATAGCCCTGCTTGGTGACGTACACCTTGAGGTAGTCGGAGCCGTGCAGGGCCTGGTCGTACACGTCGACCGTGAAGTTGGTGCTCTTCTGGGTGGTCTGCCACGGGCCCGGGTTGTCCAGGGAGTCGTACCGGCCGTCTTGGGTGTGGCCGGCGCTGCACAGCTCATTGTCGGGAATGAAGGCCTCGTAGTCACCGCCGGTGCCTTCGCGGTACAGACCGTTCCAGTTCCACATGGCGTTGGTGTCCCACTGCTAGGCCTGCCAGCACATGGGGTCTTCCTGCTCCATGGCCGGGTTCTGGAAGTCGCTGCCCCAGCGCTGCCAGCAGCCGTAGTTGCGGGAGACGGGGTCCGCGGTCGAGCCGTGGGCGGCGGCGTTCGGGCTGAATAAGGGGGTCACCAGCAGTGCGGCGGCTGCCAGCACCGCCAAAAGCGCGCGCAGCGTCCAGCCGCGCGCGTCGGTGTGAACGTGGGGGCGGGCTAACACAAAGACTCCTTGTCCGGAGCGGATGGGTGGTGTGTGTGCTGTGGGCACTCATTGGGAGCGCTCCCAATGGTGGGATGACTTTACCCTCCCCATACTGATTGAAACGTTCCATGAAGCTGGCAGGTCAACCGCGGCACACGGCCTGGCATGACGGGACATGAAGGGTCCCGAGGAGACCTGGGAGGACCTGATGATCGCCGTGCCGCACCGCGGCGGAGTCGACCGCCCGCGCCGTGCAGCGCGAGCGGTCATGGCGCTGGTGTCAGATCCCGCCGCACCGCACGCCGTCGCGCCGCCGCGGCCGGGTCGAGCGACGGCACGGCCGCCAGCAGCCGCCGCGTGTACGGATCACGCGGCGCGCCGTACACCTCGTGCACCGTGCCGTGCTCCACGACGCTGCCCTGGCGCATGACCGCCACCCGGTCGCTGACCTGGCGCACCACGGCCAGGTCGTGCGCGATGAAGACCAGGGCGAGCCCGAACTCCCTTTGCACCTCGGCCAGCAGGGCGATCACCTGGGCCTGCGTGGTGACGTCGAGCGAGGAGACGGGCTCGTCGCAGACGATGAGGCCGGGGTCGGGTGCGAGGGCACGGGCGATGCCGACGCGCTGGCGCTGGCCGCCGCTGAACTCGTGCGGATAGCGGTCGTAGTGGGCCGGATCGAGGCCGACGCGTGCCAGCAGGTCACCGACGCGGGCGCGGAGCCGGGCCGAGTCGCGCTCACCGCGGGCGCGCAGTGGATCGGCGATGGCTTCCCCGATGCTGCGCCGCGGGTTGAGCGAGGCGACGGGGTCCTGGAACACCATCTGGACCCGGGGCCGGTGCGCCCCGTACTCCAGCGTGCCCCCGGTCGGCTCCAGCAGCCCGACGAGCATCCGTCCCAGAGTGGTCTTGCCGCTGCCGCTCTCGCCGACGATGCCCAGGGTCTCGCCGGAGTGCAGGGTGAGGCTGACATCGTCGACGGCGGTGAGCGCGCGCCGCCCCCGGCCGAAGTCGCGGCGCAGCCCGGCGGCGGTGAGCAGCACGTCTTTGGTGACCGGCGGGCGCGGTGCGAGCGGCGCGTCCACGCGGGGCACGGAGGTGAGGAGTGCGCGGGTGTAGGGCTCGGCGGGGGCGCGCAGCACGTCGGCGAGCGTGCCGCGCTCCACGGCCCGGCCGTGCCGCATCACCAGGACGTCCTCGACGCTCTCCGCGGCGACGCCGACATCGTGCGTGACGAGCAGCAGGCCCATCCCGGTGTCCTCGCGCAGTGCGTGCAGCAGGTCGAGGATCTGCGCCTGGACGGTGACGTCCAGGGCGGTGGTCGGCTCGTCGGCGATGAGGAGGCTGGGCTCCAGGGCCATGGCCATGGCGATCAGGGCTCGCTGGCGCATACCGCCGCTGAACTCGTGGGGCCGCGAGCGCGCCCGGCGGACGGCGTCGGGGATGCCGACCCGGTCGAGCATCTGCACCGCCCGCTCCCGTGCGGCCCGGCGTCCGGCGCGGGTGTGGGTCCGATACACCTCGGCGATCTGGTCGCCGACCGCGTAGTACGGGTCCAGGGACGACAGCGGGTCCTGGAAGACCATCGCGGCACGGGCGCCGCGCAGCCCGCGCAGCTCCTCGTCGTGCGCCCGCTGCACATCGGTGCCTGCCACCACGACCGAGCCGCTCACCTTGGCCCCGGTGCCGCGGTGCAGGCCGAGCAGGGCCGCGGCGACCGTGCTCTTGCCGGAGCCCGACTCGCCGACCAGGCCGAGGGCCGCCCCTTTGCGCAGTGTGAAGGAGAGCGCGTCCACGGCCCGGGTGGGGCCGAAGTCGACGGTCAGATCGCGCACCACCACCAGGTCCTGCGGATCGGCGCCCGCGGGCGCCGCCTGCTCCCGCACCTCGTCACGCGTGCCCGCGCCCCGCTCCCCCACGTCCCGTGCCCCGTCCTTCGAGCCCTTGCGGCTCATGCCAGCACCACCCGCCGGTCGGCCACCGCGTACAGCACGTCCGCGATGAGATTGGCGACCACCACGAAGAAGCCGGTGACCAGGACCATTCCGACGACCACCGGCAGGTCGACGACGTCGACCGCCTTCACGAGCGCCTGGCCGAGGCCGGGCAGCCCGAACAGCGTCTCGGTGAGCACCGCGCCGCCGAACATGGAGCCGAAGTCGTTGGCGGCCAACGCGATCACGGGCGCGAGGGCGCCGCGCAGCGCGTGCCGCCCGAGGATGGCCCGCTCGCCGACACCGTAGGCGCGAAAGGTGCGCACATGGTCCTCGGCCAGCGTCTCCAGGATCGCGGCACGCGTCACCCGGGCGTATCTGGCGGCCTCCACCAGCGCGAGCGAGAACCACGGCAGCAGCAGGTTCCACGCCCACTGCTGGGGGTCCTCGGTGAGCGGCACGTACTGCGGGAACGGCAGCCACTGGAGCTGTCCGCACACGACGATCATCAGCAGCAGGCCGATGACGAAGACGGGGGTGGCGAGGCCGGCGAGGGTCAGCCCGGTCAGCAGCCGTTCGGTGACCCGGCCGCGCCGCCAGGCGGCGAGCAGCCCGGTGCCCACCCCGAGCAGCAGGAAGATCACCAGTGCGCCCAGGGCGAGCGAGGCGGTGACCGGCAGCTTGGCGGTGATCAGCTGGGTGACCTGCTGGTCGCTCTGGTACGACAGGCCGAGGCAGGGCGCCGCGCAGTGCTCCACCGAGGTGCCGGTGGAGAAGTCCCGGCCCGCGACGATGCCGCGCAGGAAGTCCCAGTACCGCTGGTACACCGGGTCGTTCAGGTGGAGTTGGGCGGCGACCTGGTGGACCTGCGCGGGCGAGCAGCGCGGCCCGCAGGTGATCTGCGCGACGTCGCCGGGCACGATGTAGAACACCGCGTAGACGATCACGCTGATGGCCAGCAGAGTGGCGACGGCACTGACGACGCGGCGCAGCGCGAAGCCGCCGAGGCCCCGGACGTCGAAGAGCCGCTGCGCTGCGGCCGTGCCGCGGCGGCCGGCGGTCGTGGCCCGGCTCATACCTTGGCCTCCCGCTTGCGGCCGGTACCGATCCGCAGCCGGGACGCGGCCCGCGGATCGAGCGCGGTGCGCACCCCGTCCCCGAACACGGTCATCGACAGCACGGTCACGAACAGCGCACCGGCCGGGTAGAGCAGGTACTGCGGCGCTGCCTGGTACCACACATTGGCCGCGGTGATCATCTGTCCCCAGGACGGAGTGGGCGGTTTGACGCCGACGCCCAGGAACGACAGCGCGGCCTCCACGGTGATGTTCGAGGGGATCAGCAGGGCTCCGTAGGTGAGGACGGGCGCGGCGAGCGCGGGCAGGAACTCGCGGCGGGCGATGTGCCAGGTGCTCCAGCCGCTGAGGCGTGCCGCGGCGACGTGATCGAGCTCTTTGAGGGTGATGGTGTGCGCCCGCACGATCTTCGCGGTGGAGCCCCAGGCGATCAGGCCGATGATGACGGCGACCAGCACGGGCCGCGGCATGCTGTGCGGCACGACAGCCAGTACCGCGAGCGCCATGATCATGAGGGGCAGTGCGACGAAGATGTCGGTGACGCGGCTCAGTACCTGGTCGAGCCACCGGTTGCCGAGCCCCGCGCCGATGCCGACGGCGAGCCCGATGAGGAGTTGCAGCAAGGTGGCGGCGAACGCGATGCCCAGCGAGATCCGGGCCCCGTAGACGAGACGGGCGAACAGATCGCGTCCCGTCTGCGGTTCGACGCCGAGCCAGTGGTGTGCGCTCATCCCGCCGAACGGGCCCACCGGCACACCGCCGCGCGCCGAGTCGACGAGATGCGGATGGTAGGTGGTGGGGTCCTGGCCCTCCAGGGCGGCGAGCAGCGGCGCGGCGAGCGCGGCCAGGATGAGCAGCACGACGACCGCGCCCGCGGCGAGGGCGGCGGGCTGCGCGCGCAGCCGCCGCCGGAACTGGCGTGCCCCGGTGCCCGGCCCGGACCCCCTCGCACCGCCGTCCGGTGCCTTACGGGCCTTCGAGCCGGCGTCCGTCTCGGTGGGCAGCAGAGCCTCACTCATGATGGTGGCGTCCCGCCCGTGTCACTTGACCGCGGTCTGGGAGATGTCGAGGACACCGGTCCAGTCGCTGATCACGATGTTCTTGACGTCCTTGCCGTAGAGCCGCTTGTAGACCGGGTGGTACAGCGGCACGTCCAGGGCCAGCGCGCCGATCCGCTTGTCGAGCGCGCCCCACCGCTTGGCCGCGGCGGACAGGTCGGTCAGCTTGTTGATCGCGTCGATCTCCTTGTTGACGGCCGGGTCGTCGAGCTGCGCGTGGTTGAAGTTGGCACCGCCCCGCACGATCTGGCGGCCGTCGAAGATCGGGGCGAGGAAGGGGCCGCCGGAGGGCCAGTCGGCGCCCCAGCGGGCGATGAAGAGCCCGGGCTCCGTCTTCACGTCCTTGTAGGAGTCGCGGTACTGGTTGAGCTCCAGGCCCTGGAGTTTGACGGTGATGCCGGCCTTCTTCAGCGCGTCCTGGACGGCCGTGGCGACTTCGGAGCCGGTCTCGGGGTCCCCTCCGTTGGCGTGCGTGAGGGTGATGGTGATGCCGTGCGGGTAGCCGGCCTTGGCCAGCACCTGACGGGCCTTGTCCGGGTTGCCTGACGAGCCCGCCGGGAACGGGTCGTAGGGCGTGTAGCCGAACGCCTTCTGATCGGGCAGGAAGGTGGTGGCCGGCTCGGCGAGGGAGGTGCCGCCGGCCGCGTTGATCACCGAGGAGCGGTCGATCGCATAGGCGACGGCTTCGCGCACCTTCGGATTGTCGAACGGCTTCACCTTCGGGTTGAACGCGAGGTAGTTGGTGTAGCCGAAGTGTCCGGTGCCGACCCGGGCGGCGAGCTTCTTGTCGCCGCTGACCTTGGCGAGTTCGGCGGGCCCCAGGTTGGTGTCGGTGGTGACGGCGGCGGCGTCGGGGCCCTGCCCGGTCAGCAGCCGCTGGTTGATCACCGCGGGCTGGATCCCGGAGCGCACGTCGATACGGTCCGGGTAGGCCTTGCGCTGCGCGTCGGTCGCGGCGGACCAGTGCGGATTGCGGGCCAGGATGAGGCGTTCGCCGTCGTTCTCGTTGCTGACGACCCGGTAAGGGCCGGAGGAGACCGGGTGGTTCTCGTACTTCGTGCCGCGGTCCTTGGCTTTGGGGACCGGCGCGAACTGGGTCGCGGTGGCCAGGAAGGGGAATTCACCTTCGGGCTTGTTCAGGTGGAAGACGATGGTCCGCGCGTCGGGCGTCTCGATCGAGTCGAGCCCTTCCTTGGCTCCTTTTCCGGCGTACGGGCCCGCGTAGTCGGCGCCGCCGATGAGCCAGTCACGCAAGTACGGCGCGCCGCCGGAGAGCTCCGCGGCGAACGACCGTTCGATGCCGTACTTGATGTCGGCGGAGGTGATGGCCGAGCCGTCCTCGTACATCAGCCCCTTCTTCAGCGTGTACGTCCACACCGTCGCGTTCTTGCTCGGTCTGCCGAGGTCCGTGGCGAGGTCGGGCACCACCTCGGACCCGGCCGCGCCGGACGCCCGCTTGCGGGTGGTCAGGGTGCGGAACACCAGCGACGGCACGTTTCCGCCGCCGGAGGTGTAGAGCCGTGCCGGGTCGAAGTCGACCTGCGGTTCGGTGTTCAGCACGGTGAGGGTGCCGCCTTTGTGCGGTTTACCCTGCGTGCCCGCGCCGTTGTCGGTATCGTCCTTCGGCCCGCAGGCGACCGCGCCACAGGCCAGGGCCATGCCGACGGATGCGGCGGCAAGGCGGCGGGCGGCGGTGCGGGACGACTGGCGCATGGAGGGCCTCTCGGTGCTGCGAACGGGCGGGGACCACGGCGGGTCCTGGTGTCCGGGACGGGATCCGGGTGGGGGCGCTGATCCAGGAGGGGAACCAGGGACGGGAGTGAACGGGAACCGGGACGGGAGTGGCTGCGGAGCCGGGGTGTTCAGGGAGTTGGAGGCCGTGGTCCCGTCGGCCACGTGGCCCGCACGGACCGTGCGGCACCGGGACCGGCAGGTGCCGAAACCGGTGAGGAGATGTCACGCTCCCCGGCGAAAGCGGGAGATCAGCGACAGCAGATCTCCGCCACCCAGGACGCGCTGACACCGGCACACGTGAACTCGGTCGCGGCGCACGTCAGAGCGGGACAGGAAAGCATGCAGAGAATATGAATGAGCCTGCCCCCGGCTGTCAACGAAAACCGGGACCGCCTCGGTGGCCGCGGTCCGCGTACCGACCTGGCCGATGCCGGGCCATCCACCACCCGCACCGGCCAGCCGGTGCGAGCCGCGCACCTTGTACGGCAGAACCGAACGTGCACCTCCCCTCACCCACCGCCACGTACCCCGCGCGCCATACACCGTTCCAAAACCCGTTGCACACTGGAAAGAGCTGATTCATACCGTTCTGGAAAGTGGTGTGGTGTGGTGGTGAGAGACCGGGACGGCGGAACGCAGAACATGCTGGCGGGGCTGCTGGAAGCCGTCGGCAACACCGCGCTGGACGACCTTCCTGACGCGGTCAGCGAACATGCCAAAGGTGCAGGTTTCACTGAGGTGCGGATCTACCTCGGCGATGTGGAGCGCCACGCGCTGCACCTGCTGCCCGGCAGACACACCCCCGCGTCGGTGGAGCGCGTCCTGCCGATCCCGGGCAGCGGTCTGCCGGGACGGGCCTACCAGGACGGCAGGATCCAGCCCGACCCGACACCGTCGCCGCAGGGCTTCCGCTTCTGGGTGCCGGTGTTCAACGGCCTCGACCGGGTGGGGCTGCTGCTCGTGGTCAGCACGGAAAGCGGCGCGGCGGTCCAGGCGGACGCCCGGCTGCTGGCGGCGCTGGTGGCCCTGGTCATCGTCAGCAAGCGCGGCCACAGCGACACCTACGCGCGCCTGAACCGCACCGAGCCGATGAACGTGGCCGCGGAGGCCCAGTGGCAGCTGATGCCGCCGCGCGCCTACATGGACTCGCGGGTGGCCATCGGTACGGCGCTGGAGCCGTCGTACCAGATCAGCGGTGACGCGTACGACTACTCGATCGACGGGCCCGTGGTGCATCTGTCGATCTTCGATGCCATGGGGCACGACACCGCCGCGGGCCAGATCGCCGCCCTCGCGCTGGCCGCCGCCCGCAGCGCCCGGCACCGCGGCGCGGGCCTCGCCGAGACGGGTCGGGCCATCGAGCACGAGCTGGTCTGCCAGTTCGACGGCGACCGGTTCGCCACCGCCGTCCTGGCCTGCCTGGACACCGGGACCGGGGTGCTGAGCTGGGTCAGCTTCGGGCACCATCCGGTGCTGGTGCTGCGCGGCGCCCAGGCACTGCTGCTGCCGTGCCCGCCCGCCTTGCCGCTGGGCACCGGGCTGAACGGCCCCGCGGCCACGGTCTGCCGTGCAACGCTCGAACCGGGCGACCGCATCGCGCTCTACACGGACGGCATCCTCGAACCGCACGAGCCCTACGGCCGCGAGTTCGGCCTACCGCGCCTGATGAGCCACCTCACCCGCCACCACGCCGATGACCTGGCCGTACCGGAGACCCTGCGCCTGTTCGTCCACGCCTTCCTCGACTTCCACGGCGGCCGTCTGAGGGATGACGCGACGGTGCTGATGTGCGAGTGGCCGGGCCCGGCGCCGGACGACTGAGGCCCCTCAGACGCCGCGCGGCCCGGGGTCCGCGGCGGCCTTGCCGAGCGGGGCCGGGCGCGGCAGCAGCTGGCCGTCGGCGTACAGGTCCACACGTTCGTTGTAGAACGCCACCATGGTCGCCACCGGTGCCAGCTGCCGGGTCGGGAAGTCGTACGCCCAGGCGAGGTCGGCGTGGTCGGCACGCTCGGTCCTGACCGACCAGTAGTCGCTGGTGGTCCCCTTGTACGGGCATTGGGTGACGGTGTCGCTGTGGGTCAGGCGGGTGAAGTCGACGTGCACCCGGGGCAGGTAGTACCGGGTGGGCAGGCCCGTCTCGAAGACCAGCACCGAGTACGGCGCGTCGGCGAGCACGATCCCGTCGAGCTCGACACGGACCCGGCGGCTGGAGTGCAGCGCGTCGACCCGGGTGTAGGGGCTGCGGGGGTGCACGAAGATCCGTTCGTCCTCCTCGAACCACGCGTCCATGGCCTCCCAGCGGAAGCTGGCGTGGCCGACGATGGCCGCGGGGGCGGTGTCCTGCCATACCCAGGCGGCGCCGGGCCGGTTGATTCCGCCGAAGCGCAGTGTGTGGCGCCGGGCCGGTCCCGGCGCGGGCGTCACGGTCCGGCCCTCGTCGACGAGGGCGCCGTCGGCGATGTCCTCGGGCGGAATGCAGAACTGCGGGTAGCCCGGCCACAGCCACACGTACCACGCCCGCAGCGTGTCGAAGACGGGACGGCCCGCGACGAATCCGCGCACCCGGCGCGGCACGGGCTCGACATGCCCGGTCTCCACGATCATCTGCGGGTAGTCCGGTACGTACTCCGCCACGGCCCTCACCATCGCCTCGTCGGCCCTCCGGCCCCTCACAAGCGGCTGACCTGCGGCACGGGGACGCTGATCTGACTTCTTATCAGATTCACGGCGCCATCCGGCGACGGACACGCGGGCAGCCGGCACACTGGTCGAGCGCGGCCTGGGGCCGGGCCACGACGCCGGCCGGGGGCGGTCCGGCATGCGCCTCGCCGCCCCGCGGTGCCCAGCTACGCGTCGAGCAGGGCGACTTCTTTGGGGGTGAGGGTGAGGTCCGGGGCCGCGGCGGAGTCCCGGATCGTCTCCGGACGGCTGGAGCCCGGGATCGGGACCACGACGGGCGAGAGCGCGAGCATCCAGGCCAGGCAGACCCGCTGCGGGCTGACCTCGTGCGCCTCGGCGACCTGGGCAAACGGCGCGTAGGTGGCGCCGAGGCGGTCGGCGTTGGTGATGCCGCCGAGCGGGCTCCACGGCAGGAAGGCGATGCCGAGTTCGTCGCACAGGTCCAGCTCGCGGCGGCTGGAGAGGAAGGCCGGGGAGAACTGGTTTTGCACCGAGACGAGCCGGCCACCCAGGATCTCGTTGGCCTGCCGGATCTGTTCCGGGTTGGCGTTGGAGATGCCCGCCATCCGGATCTTGCCCTCGTCCAGCAGCTCCGCGACGGCGCCCACGGACTCCGCGTACGGGACGCCCGGGTCGGGACGGTGGAACTGGTAGAGGCCGATCGCCTCGACGCCGAGCCGCTTCAGGGACGCCTCGCACGCCTGCTTGAGGTAGTCCGGACGACCGTTGAGGGTCCAGCTGCCGTCACCGGGCCGCAGGTGACCGCCCTTGGTGGCGACCAGGACGTCGGAGCCCGCGGGGTGCGAGGCGAGCGCCTTGGCGATGAGCGACTCGTTGTGCCCGACCTCGTCGGCGTGCAGGTGGTACGCGTCGGCAGTGTCGATGAAGGTCAGACCGGCATCGAGGGCCGCGTGGACGGTCGCGATCGACCGGGCCTCGTCCGGACGGCCCTCGATGGACATGGGCATGCCGCCCAGGCCGATCGCGCTGACCTGGACGTCACCGATACGGCGGGTCTGCATGAGTGTCATGCCTTTCTACGACTGGACGGCGCTACCGGGCCCGGCACCTCGGCCGACCGCGCCCGCGGACTCAGCTTCGCCCCGGCGGCGGTCAGCCGTCCAATAGAGGAAAACGAACACATTGAGCGACCGCCCTGCTGAATCGGGGCCTCGCGCCGCATGCACCCGATGCGCACCCGCCTTCACGGATGGCCTCAAGTCTGCCACGCATTGTCACCTATCACACGTATTGCCACCATACGCCGTTCGCGCCCGTCCTCATCGACCGGCGACCGCCCACACCCCGCGCGGCGAGGACACACGGGAGCGGGAACAGGAGCGGGAGCGGGAAGGGAACAGGAGCGGGAGCGGGACCGGAGGGCCGCAGGACGGCTGAGCCGCCATGACGGTGTCCGTATCGCACGCGTCCGTATCACCCTGACGGCGCGTCATATTTCCCGTTGACATAGCCTGTTCATAGGCTAGAGGGCATGCGTAAACGCACATGTCCGTCGGAGGGTCGGGAGACGGGCGCCATATCTCCCGGCGGTTGGGCCCATGATGCGACAGGCCGCGTCGTCACCTGTCCGGACCCGGCCGCCTCTCTGCCGGAGGCCTATGTGCTGGCGGACGGCGTGCTGGTGCGCGCCGCCTTGGACCGGTCGGCCGGATGCCTGCCGGGTGCGGAGGTCACGCTGCGGTTCGACGAGGCGGCAGGGCGGCTGTACGCGGTCATAGCGCGCGATGGGGATACGGGGGCCCACTGAAGGATGACCACTCACACCATGTCGTTCGCCAGCGGTTTCGACGAACGTCAGCCGGTCATCGTCCTGCTCGACACGTCCGAGTCCATGGGCCGGCCTGAGGACAGTCCGCGCATCGACGCACTTAATGACGCGCTCGGCGCATGGTTCACCAGCGTGCGCTCCGAGGCCCGGCTGCGCACCCGGGTAGAGGTCTGCCTCATCGCGTTCCACTCGCAGGTCGAGGTGTACCTCCCCACCGCACAGCGGCTGATCCCGGCCGGCGAGCGGCCTTCCGAAGACCTCTTCGCACCGGCCGGCGAACTGCATCCGCCGCGGCTCACGGCGAGCGGATACACCTGTATGACAGCGGCCATCGAGACGGCGCTCGACCTGGCCCGCGAGCGCTGCGAGAAGCTGCGCGAGCAGGGCATCCCCGTGCGCCGCCCGTTCATCTGGCTACTCACCGACGGCGCGCCGAGCGACCCGGCGGGAGTGGCCCAGAGCGGGCATGAACTCGCCCCGCTCGCTGCCCGGTTGCGCGCCGCCGAGGAGCAGGGCGACTGCGTCTTCCAGGCCATCGGGGTGCACGGCGCCGACCGGGAACTGCTCGAAGTGCTGGCGCCCAAGGGCACATCGATGCTGGCGGACCTGGATTTCGGCCAGATCCTCGACCATCTCTTCACCAGTTCCGACCGGGTGGACCCGGCCCGTTCCGCGGACGAGACCCACGACGAGATCCAGCGTCAGGCCGCGTTGCGCCGCAAGTTCCAGGCGATGGAGGAGGGCCTGTGGTGACGGCCCGGCCCGTGCCCGGTCTCGTGGTGGCCGGAGTCGCCGTCCAGGGCATCCGTCACCTCGCGGCCGGACAGGGCTGCCAGGACGCGTTCAGGGCTTCGGCCACGGCGGACGGGGACGCCGTCGTGCTGGCCGTCGCCGATGGCGCCGGCAGCCGCGAGCGCAGCGCGCTGGGCGCCGAGCTCGCGGTGGACACCGCCTGCCGGCTGCTAAGCGAGGGGCTGCCGGGTCCGGCCGACGGGCCAGAGGCCTGGACGGCGTGGATCAGCGAACGCGGCCGGGCCGTGGTCGACGCGTGCCAGCTCGCCGCCGAAGCACTGCTGGGCCAGGAAGCCGGACCCACCGGACCGCCCGATCCGGCCGTCCTGTCCACGGCACTGGCCGCCGCCGTCGTCCGCCCACCCTGGGCCGCGTTCCTGTCGGTGGGCGACTGCACCGCCACCGTGCTCACCCGCACCCCGGCCGACGACGAGCGCTGCCACCTCGTCCTGCCACCGCCGCGGCCCGGGGCGCCGCCACCCGCGTTCCTGTTCACCGCGGGCGCGCGGTTACGGGCCCGGACGTTCGCGCTGTGGGACACCGAGCTCACCGGAGTGGTCCTGGCCACCGACGGCTGCACGCCGATCGTCCTCGACCATCCGTCCGTGCGTGGCCTGCCGCCCGCGGCGGGTCCGCTGCCCGCGCCGGGCTTCTTCTGCTCGATGGCAGGGCTGCTGCGCGCCGGCGACGGGGACGCCGAACCGCTCAGGGCCCTGCTCTGCGGGCCGGAGGCGGCCCGCAGCGGTGACGACCTCACCGTGCTGTGCGCACTCACCGAGGGCGGCCCGGCATGACGTTCACCTGTTTCTCCGCCAGTGGCCGCACCTGGCGGCTGACCGAACGGATCGGCTGCGGCTCCGAAGGCGTGGTGTACACGGTCGAGACGCCCGAACCGCAGAGCACACGCACAACACAGGTAATGCAGCCAACGCAGGGAGCGGACGTTCCCCTGGTCGCCAAGCTGATACCGGACCCGCAGGACCCGCCCGCGTACCGGCGGCGGATCGAGCGTCTCGTGCGGCAGCGCCGCGAACCGCGCACGGTCGCCCTGCTCTCCGGTGTGCCGTGCCGGCTGGCCTGGCCTCTGGCGAGCGTGCGCACCCGCGGCGGTGCGGAAGGCTATCTCATGGCCGATATGCGCGGCGCGTTCCGGCCGCTGACGCATCTACTGATTCCGGCGGCCCGGCAGGAGCTGATGCCGCTGGCCGGCTGGCCGACGGCGCTGCGGGCCGCGGCGGCGCTCGCCCGGCTGCTGGCCGAAGTGCACGCCGAGGGTTATGTGGTGGGCGACCTCAAGCCCGACAACCTCTGGGTGAACGGACAGGGCGAGACCGCGATGGCCGACGTCGACTCGTGGCAGTTCGCCGACGGCCGCGAGACCTTCCCCGGACGGATGCGCACCCCGGGCTACACCGCGCCCGAACGCACCGGCCCGGCTGCCGCACCCCTCGCACCGACCTGCGACGACTTCGTACTCGCCGTCCTCGTCCACCAGTTGCTGATGTCCGGCCTGCATCCGTTCACCGGCCATCCCGCCGACGGCAGCCGCTATCTCTCCCTGGACGACAACATGCGGTGCGGACGCAGCCGGCTGCTCGACCCCCTGTCGGTGGTGCTGCCCCGCTCGGTGCCGCCGGCCGATGTCCTGCCGCGCGGCATCCTGACGCTGTGCACGGCGGCCTTCGGCGCACGGGACCCGGCGCGGCGGCCAACGGCTGCCGAGTGGGCCCGCGCGATCGAGGCGGAACTCACGCCGGGGAAGCTGGCGACCTGCACCGTCAACAGCCGTCACGTGTACACGAAGGAACGCCCCTGGTGCCCCTGGTGCGACCAGGCCGAACGAGGCGGCGACAGCTACCCGCCGCTGCCCGCGGCCGAACCTGCCGGACACGCCGCGGCCAGCCACGCCTCGGCCGGGCACGCCGCCTCCGGATGGGCGGCCGCCCGGCGCACCACTCCCGGGCAGGCGATATGAACGCGCCCGAGGACACCACCAGCGCCGGCACCGAGCCCGTGAGCACCGTGTCCGTGGCACGCACTGTGGACCGGTGCGCCGTGCTGGGCCCGGGTGTGCGGGCGGTGCTCTGGGTCCAGGGCTGTCCGCTGCGCTGCCGGGGCTGTGTGGCGGCGGAGACACTGCCGTTCGAGGGCGGCACGCCGCGCACCGTCGACGACCTCGTGCAATGGGTCTCGGCGCTGGACGACATCGAGGGGATCACGCTGTCCGGCGGCGAGCCGTTCGCGCAGGCCGCCGTCCTCGTCGAACTGCTCGACGGTGCGCGGGCCCGGCGTCCCGGCCTGTCGGCGATGGCGTACTCCGGTTTCCGCCACGAGGCACTGGCGCGCGGAAGTGCGGCACAGCGCGCCCTGCTCGGCCGTCTCGACCTGCTGGTCGACGGCCCCTACGTGGCAAACAGACACGGCGATCTGCGCTGGCGCGGCTCCGCCAACCAGCGGATCATCGCCTTGACGGGCCGTCATCCCGAGATCGCCTCGATGCCCGACGCGAGCGCCGGCATCGAGTTCTCGGTGGAGCGGGACGGCTCGCTCTCCTGGGCAGGGGTGCCTCCGGTACCCGGCTTCCGGGCAGAGCTCGAAGACCGGCTGGCCGCACAGGGGTTCGCGTTGCGTACCCGGGAGGCGGCCGGCGGACACGGGGATGTGAAGGGGGCCTCGGGGCCATGAGCGGATCACCCAAGTACACGACGGTCGCCTACGACGCGGCCCGGGAGGCGGCCCGGCGCAGGGCGCAGGCGGCCGAGCGGCGGCGCCGGGAAGAGGAGCGCCGGCGGCGGGCCGCGGAGGCCGCCGAGCGCCGCAAGCGGGCACGCGCGGAAATCGTCCGCAGGAACGCGGAGCTGGCCGCCGAGCGCGCCGCCCGGGACGCGGCCGTGGCCGCGACGGTGCGCAAGGAGAGCGAGGCGACCGCGGCCCGCGGCCTGCGGGATGTGAGCCGGCTGCTGGCGCAGGCCAGGACCGGGAGCCACGACTCGGCGCGGCTCGGCGGTTTCGAGGCGCGGCTCGACATCCTCCGCGCAAGGCTGGCGCAGCACCCCGGCAGCTCGCTCGACGGCGCGATCGAGGAGCTGCGGGGCGAGATCGTGCAGACCTGGTCGACGGCCCCGTCGGGACCCGCGGCCCGTGCCGACCGCACCCAGGTGCTGGCCGGACTCGCCCGGCAGCTGGCCACGCCAGGACCAAAGGGAGCGGAGCTGGACGACGCGGGTCACCGGCGCTGTGCCACGCTGCTCGATGAGCTTCAGGCCGCGGCGCGGGACGGGCAGCACATACGGTTCGAAGCCCTGCTGGGCACCGCCGAATACGAGATCAACCGCCATGTGACCACCGTCGCCCAGCGGCTCCAGCAGGCCGCCGACCAGGCCAGGGCCCAGCAGCAGGCCACCGAGCGGGCGCAGTCCGAGGAGCAGGCCGCCGAGCAGGCTGCCGAGCAGGCGCGGGCCGAGGAGCAGGCGAGTGAGCAGGCGCACGCCGCGGACCTCGCGGAGGCGCGGGACCGGCTCGATGTACTGGACGAGGCCGTGCGCGCGGCGATCGCCGACGCCCGCGGGTTCACCGCGGACGACCTGGCGGACCGGCTGTCCGGGCCGCTGGCCGAGGCCGAACGCGCGCTGCGCGCCGATGCGCCGCAGCCCGCCCTGGACGCGGTGGCCCGCCTCGAACAGCTGCTGCCCGAGGTGGAGTCACACCTCGACGAACTGCAACTGGCCCACGAACGCCGCGCCGACGTCGCCCGCGCCGTCAAGGACGCGATGACGGGCGAGGGGCTTGCCTTCACCGGCGGCGAAGAGCTGGACACCCGTTTCGTGCTGCGCTTCGAGCGCCCGAACGGCGCCCTGTACGAGACGGCGGTGGGCAGCGAAACGGACGGCACGCCGCTGCTGGTCTACCGCGTCGAGGGTGAACCCGACGTCGTCACGCTGGAGGTACCCGAGGGCGCTGTCTGCGACGCGACCGAGCAGCTGCTGAACCGGGTGCACAGGGCCATGGGCGAGGACGGCTTCGTGCCCGGGGAACTCCAGTGGCAGGGCAAGCCGCCCGGCCGTGCGGGGCGGACCCTGCCGGGTGACGAGACCGGGAGGGTGCGTTGACCGGCGGGCAGGACGGCGGTGACCAGGCGTGGGCGCCCGGCGCTGAACCATTGTGGACGCAAGCGCGGGGCGCGCCCACGGACCCGTTCCGAAAGGAACCGACTGGCGGACGCACCCGCGGCGTCCTGACCCGCTGCGCAAGGCACCGCAGAGCGCGCCGGTGGCCGATGCGCTGACACCGCTGTGGGCCGTCTCGCTCGGCTGGGAGCTGCGCCGCGGCCGTCAGGTGATCCTGGACGGGCAGATCCGGGACCGCTGGTGGATCGAGGGACGGCCGGTCTCCTTCCGGGAACTCCTCGCGCGAGTGCTGACGCTCCAGGGCGCCGAGGTAGTCGGCTGGTGGGACCCCGTCGACCAGCTGACCTTCCCGCTCCCCGGACACCAGGCCCGCTTCGAGCAGCTGCTGGCCCGACTGCCCGCCAGGACCGCGCCGCAGGCCCCGTCCGGCCAGGAGGCCGGCGGCACACCGGAGGCCGCACCGCAAGCCGCGCCGAACGCGGCACCGGACGCCGGCTCCCGCCGCGCGCGTGAGCGGCACCGCACGGCCGAGGGCCTGCTCACCCCGCGGGCACCGCGCCGGCTCGCCTCCCTGGAGGACGTCACGGCCGTCGCACGCCGTTTCGCCGCCTCTTTTGACTGTGCCAGCGCCTTCGTCTTCCAGGACATCGACCACGCGCTCCAGGCGGCCGGCCAGGAGGCCTTCATCGGCTATCTGCGGCTACAGGCCGCGATGTCGGACGCGGTTGTGCCCCGTCCCGGACCGCAGACCGGCCCGTCGCCAAGGCCCCGCAACGCGGTCCTGTGCGCCGTCGGCGACGTGGGCCGGCTGCCCGCCTGGTTCCACCAGGAGGACCCGCGCACCGCGGTCCTGCACATCGGCCCGCCCGGTCCGGCCGAGCGCAGGCTGTGGCTGTCGCTGCTGCGCGAACAGTTCAACGGGTCCGCGCAGGCCACGCCCGAGGAGTGGGAGGAGCTGGTCGGCGCCACCGACGGCATGCCCGCCTGGGAGCTGGACGCGCTCGCCAAGACCTCGCACATCCGCCGCGAGCCCGTGCAGCGGCCGGACAAACTCATCCGCGCGCACCGGTTGAACGTCAGGGTCGACCCCTGGACCCAGCTGGACCGGGAGTCGGTGGCACGGGCGGCCGACGAGCTGCGCACCCGCGTGATCGGCCAGGACCGGGCGGTGGCGGCGGTCACGGCGGCACTGCAGGCGGCCTATGTCGGCGTCGGCTTCGGCGACTCGGGCATGTCCCGGCCGCGCGGCTCGTTCTTCTTCGTCGGCCCGACCGGCGTCGGCAAGACGGAACTCGCCAAGGCCGTGGCCCAGCTCATCTTCGGCGACCAGAGCGCTTACGCCCGCTTCGACATGAGCGAGTACCAGCAGGAGCACGCCGCGGAGCGGCTGGCCGGCGCGCCGCCCGGCTACCTCGGGTACGAGCAGGGCGGCGAGCTCACTCGCCGGGTCCAGGAACGGCCCTTCAGCGTGCTGCTCTTCGACGAGATCGAAAAGGCCCATCCGCGCGGTCCTCGACAAGTTCCTGCAGATCCTGGAGGACGGCCGGCTCACCGACGGGCGCGGCCAGACGGCCAACTTCTCCCAATGCCTGATCATCTTCACCTCCAACACCGGTGCGGGCGGGCTGCGCACCCTGCTGGAGGAGCACGAGGAAGACGACGAGCACGACGAGCACGCTGGTGAGCTGCCGTACGAACGGCTCGTGGCGCACTTCCAGAACGCCGTGGAGCAGAAGTTCCAGGAGATCCGCCGGCCGGAGATCTACGGGCGGCTCAAGCCGGGCGTCGTCGTCTTCGACATGCTGCGCGGCGCGCATGTCACCGGCATCACCGACCGGCTGCTCGACGAGCTGGCCGAGTCGGTGCGCGAACGCCACCAGGTGGAGCTGGACTACGACCGTCCCGCGGTGCACCAGTGGATCACCGGCCGGATGGCCGATCCCGAGCGGCAGGCGTATGGCGGCCGGCAGATCCGCAATGAGCTGGAGGCACTGCGCAACGCCGTGGTCCGGCACTTCATCCAGTACCAGCCGGCGCCCGGCAGCCGGGTGCGGCTGGCGTTCGACGAGGACGGCCGGCCGGTGACCGCACCGGCCGCAGAGGGGACCCCGGGATGAGTGTGCTCGGTATCGACCTCGGGCGGCACTACGGCCGGGTCGGCTGGCTGGGCCCGGACGGGGCGCCGGTGACGGCGGGTCCGGTGCGGCTCGGACAACCCGTGCAGACGGGCCCGGAGCTGGCCCGGCTGGCCGGGCTCGCCCCCGACGACCCGGCCGGCGGCCGGCGGCAGGTGTCGCTGAGCCTGCCGGCGTCGGGCGCGGGCGAGATGGCGCTGCGCAGGGCCGCCGAGTCGGCCGGTCTCGCGGTGGCGCACGCGGTGCCCGCTGCGGTCGCCGCCGCCCTGCACTACCGCGCTCTCACGGAGGGCGCACAGAGCACGGTCCTGGTCTGCGACCAGGGCGCCGCCTCGCTCGACCTGACCGTTTTAACGGTGAGCAGCGACCGGACCGTGCGGATCACCGACACCGCCTCCCATCCGCTCGGCGGAGACGACTGGGACGCGGCCCTCGCTCCGGAACTGCTGCGGCAGATCACCGCGGCGCACCCCGACGCGCCCGGCGCCGCGGGCCAGGACGCGGCGCTGGCGGATATCGCGGCGCAGCTCAGGCAGGGGCTCGACGGGCACGACAGCCTGCGGCGCCGGTACACCTGGCACGGTCTCGACTGCGAGCTCGCCCTGGACCGCGACGAGCTGGCCCGGCTGACCGCCCCGCAGCGCGAGCGTGCGGAGCAGGCCATCGTGGCGATGCTCGGCACCGCGGCGCAGCTGCCGGGCGGTCCGCCGTCCGCGCTCCTGCTGGCCGGCGGGCTCTTCGCCACGCCGGGCCGCGCGGCGGCGCTGGAGCAGCGCACCGGCAGGTACGTCCGGTGCGCCTCGCCCGAACTCGCGGTGGTGCGGGGCCTGGTGCTGCTGGCGGACTTCGGCGTGCTGCGGGTGCTCTCCGTGCGCCAGGCGACGCAGCCGCCGCCCAAGGCCAGGCCCAGGACGGCGGCTGCGTCGCCTGGCGCACGGCAGGACCCGGAGCCGACGGTCCGCACCCCGTACCCGAGCCCCCAGCCGGCACACACACCCGCCCCGGACCCGCATTCCGTTCGGCCTCCCGACCCGGACCCCCGCCCCGTTCGCCCGCCCGACCCGGACCCGCGCCCCGCAACGCCCCCTAAGGAGTTCAGGACCGCGCCGGACCCGGCGCCGCAGCCGCACCCGGAAACGGCGCGGGAGCCCGCCGCCGCGCGGCGGCCGACCACGGCCGCGCCGCAACCGGAATCCGAGCCTCGGCCGACGCAGGCACCCGAGCCTGCCGAGCCCGCCGAGTCCGCGGCGCAGGAGCCGCAGCCGGCGCAGGCACGGCAGGCACCGCAGGCATCGCAGCCGCCGTGGCAGGACGCCGCGACAGTGTCCTCGGCCGCCCTGTGGGCCGCCGTCCCGGTCGACCAGTTGCAGGCGATCCGCCGGGACGACCATCTGCTGGTGCTCTGGGCCTGGCCGGACGAGAGCCTGCGGGCGCGGGTGCGCTGGCGGGTGGAGGGCAGCTCTGGGGCCCGGCCGCTGGACTCCGGGGACCTGCACTGCGCACGCCGGAGGTACGAGCACGATGGCGGCCTCGATCTGGTGGTGGGTCGCGGCGCGGTCACCCTGACCGTCGAGGCCCTGGTGCCGGCGCCCGTGCCGGGGCCCGAGGGCGCGGCCTCGTTGCAGGTGCCCGCGGAGGCGCCGGTGGTGCGCTATCAGCCCGCCGTGCGCCGCAGGCTGGCCGGGCGGGTGGCCACGGTGTCGTTCGAGAGCGACAGTGACTGCGAGCTGCCGGCTCAGCGGATCGTGTACGCCACCGGCCGGTTCCGGCCGATGAGCGCCAACGAGGGCCGGGTCCTGCACGAGGTGCCGGCCAGGCGCCTCGCGGTGGGCACCCCGCACACCGTGGAGTTCGCCTTCCCGGCCACCCGCGGCCCCTCCTGGCTGGTCTGCTTCCCCGCCGTGCCCGACGACGACCCCGCGTTGCCCGATGTGCGCCCGGTCGCGCTGCACCGACTGAAAGTGACGTGATGATCCAGAACGTCAAGAACATGAAGAACGCCAGGAAATGCGTGTGCCCGTACTGCTACGAGAGCTTCGCCGCACGGGAGATCGGGTTCCGCTGCAACAGCCGGCCAAGCCGCAGCCAGCAGCGCTGCGAGCGGGCCCGCGACGAGGTGCTCGTCGGGCGCATGGGCGAGCGCGGCGAGGTCGGTCCCGCGTTCTTCGCGGCGGACGGACGCCGTCCCAAGGCCGTCTGCCCGGCGTGCGAGAGCGAGACCACGTACCGGATCTGTCCGGTCTGCCACATGACGCTGCCCCCGCAGTTCGGCATGGTCGAGAACCGTCTGATCGCCATGGTCGGCGCGAAGGCCTCCGGTAAGACCGTGTATATGACGGTGCTGCTGCACGAGGTGATGAACCAGGTCGGCGCCGCCTTCGGGACCTCGCTGATGGGCTCCGACGACAACACCATGCGCCGCTACCAGGCCGACTACCAGGACCATCTGTACCGGGACGGCCAGCTCTTCGCCGGTACCCGCCCGGCGGGCGCGAACGACAACCGGGTGGCGCCGCTGGTCTTCCGGTTCGGTCGCAGCCGCCGCGGGGCCTTCCGGGAACGCCCGCAGCACACCGTGCTGTCGTTCTTCGACACCGCGGGTGAGGACTTCAACTCCCGGGACAGCGTGGAGGTGAACACCCGCTACCTCGCCAACGCCGACGGGATCATCCTGGTCCTCGATCCGCTGCAGATGCCGGGTGCCCGCCAACTGGCACGCCCCGGAACGGCGCTGCCCGGTTTTGAGGGCGTGGACACTCCCGTCAACGTTCTCAGCCGGGTGACGAACATGCTGCTCGACCACGAGAAGGCGGGGTCCTTGGGCCGGATACGCACACCGATCGCCGTCGTCTTCTCCAAACTGGACGCCTACTGGCATCTGCTGGACAAGGGCAGCCCGCTGCGGGCCCATCCGCCGCGGCACGACCGCTTCGACGTGGAGGACAGCCGCAACGTCCACGAGGAGGTCCGCCAGCTGCTGCGGGAGTGGGAGGGCGTCCCGATCGACCAGCTGCTGGAGACCAACTACGCCCGGCACCGCTACTTCGGCGTCTCCTCGCTCGGTCACAGCCCCACCACCGACGCCCGGGTCGGTGCCACCGGTATCCAGCCCTACCGGGTCGCCGACCCGCTGCTCTGGCTGCTCAGCGAGTTCGGCGCGCTGCCGCGCACAGGCCGGGGCTGACATGGCCGTCCAACAGCTCTACTACACCTCGTGCGAGCAGGGCCTGAGCGGATTCTCGGGCTTCCAGTTCAACGCCGTGAGTCCCGGTGTGAGCGCCGACACGATGTCCGCGGTGGAGACCCTGTGCGGCTACGAGCCGCCGCGTTCGATGCTGAACTCGGAAGCCCCCGACGACCTGGCCCGCTGCCCCGTCAACCTGTGCTTCGTGCCCGGGAACGGCACCGGCGCCACCGCGGTCTGCGTGCACTACACGGGGCGCGACTCCGCGCGCCGCTTCGGCAACTACTTCGCCCACGCGCTGCACAGCACCGACTTCGCCCGGGAAAGCGAAGGACTGCTCGGCATCCAGCTGTGGGACTCGCCGGAGTGGACGGCGAGTGCGGTCGCACCGAACGAGATCCCGGAGCTCGCGGAGCCGCCGCGCGCCGGACCGCTCACCCCCGAGCAGGTGGGCCGCTTCCTGGCGGCGCAGCCGCACGCCGCCGAGCAGGTACCGAACCTGCTGGCCGCCGCCTTCGCGGCGCTCGAAGAGAAGCGCTCCGTCGTCGTGGTCGACGCCTCGACCGACCTGATCGCGCACTGGTTCGCGGCCGTCTGCTACCTCCTGCCGCCGCCGCTCGCGCGCCGACTGTCGTTCGCCACATATCTGCACACACCGGGCCGCAGCCGGCTGCACCTGATCGGCACGGTGCCCGGGACACGCATCGACATCGGCCCTGACGACCAGCTGACGTACCGGGTCTTCGACTTCGCGGCCGGCCAGTTCCCGCCGGAGGGCAGCATCCCCGTGCACCATCTGGTGCGGCTGCTGGCGCGCATCAAGGTGCCGCAGGCGACAGCGGTCTGGTCCTGGGCGGAGCACACGTACGTGTCCGGCGCGGAGCGCGACCAGGGCGACTGGCACGCCCCGCTCGCCGCTGCGGCGGCGTCCGGCGGCGTGGTCCTGGAGGCGGCCGATGTGCAGGCCGTCGTCGACTGGTGTGCGCACGCGGGGCACCTGGGCGAGTTGCAGGCCGCCGTGGCCCGCGACATCTACCTGCGCCACCCGGACCTCGACGATGCCCAGCTCGCCACCTTGAGCACCGCCGCCCGGGACGGCGGCGACGTGGACCTCCACCACGAACTGGAGGGCAGGCTGTACGAGTCGCGGATGCGCGCCGCGATGAACGGCGCTGCGGACGCGGTACGGCCCGTACTGCTCGACGACCCCGCGGTGCGCCAGCTCGCGCTGACGTGCTGGCAGGAGCTGCTGCGGGACGCCGACGACGGCCAGGCGGTACGGCTGTTCAGCTGGGCCCTGGGCAGCGGTCTCACGCTCGCGCCCGAGATCGCGGGAGCGGCCCGCGACCGGCTGGCCCGTTCCCTGCTGGAGTCCGCGGCGACCCGGCCCGCGAGCGACGCGCTGCGCTCCGACGTCAAGAAGCTGTTCGAGGCGAGCAGGGCGTTCCGGCAGAGCCTGGTGCGCGGCCTGGCCGAGCTGATGGCCGAACGCCCGGGTCAGCAAGCGCTGTTCGCCGTCTTCCCGGCTTACCTGCTGCGCGAAGAGGACCTGCGGGACCACCCGGTGCTGTTGGAACACTTCTGGACGGCACGGACCGAGCGGCAGCCGGAGCTCGCGGTGGAGTACTTGTTCCGCATCCTGTGGCTGCGCCGCGCCGACGTACCGGACGCCGGTCTGCTCCGGGCCCTGTGGCCCATCCGCCGCTGGACGCACGCGGAGGCGGTGGACGTCGTACGCCGGATGAACTCGGGCCAATTGGTCAGCCGCGACGTGAGCCTCTGGTTCGACCAGGTGGTCAAACGGCCGGTGGAGGACGAAGAGCAGCTCGACGACTGTGTCGAACTCTGCCGCCTGCTCGCCCATCCGCACCGGGCGGCCTGGCTGCTGCCGGAGACCGGCGAATGCGTCGCGAAGGTGCTCGACCTGACGGAGCTGCTGAACCGTGCGCACACGGCCGGTGTCCTGGCGGAGAGCTTCATGGCCCCGGTGACGGACCGGTGGGCGCCGACCCGGGCGCTGAAGCGCATGCGGCTGCCGTCGGCTCTGGTGGCCAGACCGGTGGAGCCGCTTGCGGTGCCGCTGATCCTGTCCCGTCTCGGTGACCGGACCGCCGACGCGTATCTGCGCGAAGTGCTCCAGGCCGTCACCGCGCAGGTCCGGGCCACCCAGGTCATTCTCAGCCACGTGACCGGCCTCGTGCTCGCCCGACGCGCACCTCAGCAGCTGCCGATGATCCAGTCGGATCTCGTTCTGCAGATCGTGAGGCACGCCGGGCTGTCCTGGCACACCGCCGACACCGAGCGACTCGCCGAGAAGGTCCGCCCGTACGAGCCCGCGTATGCGGACAGCCTGCTGGACGCCGCCGCCCAGCGCCTGAGCCGAGGCGTCAAACTGACCCGGCGCTTCAAGCAGTTCCGCTCGGACAACGCGCCGAAGGAAAGCACACCGAAAACACCGAAAACGCGTAACCCGGCAAACACAGCCAGCACAGACGAGAGGAACAGCAGGAAGAAGAAGAACCAGAAGGATGAGGGGAGATAGCGTTGGGATATGTCCTCTTCTATCTGGTCTGCCTGCTGTTCTACGTCTCCTTCGCCGCGCCCGTGATCATCGGAGCCCGCGGCCTCGGGCAGATAGCGGAACTGGTCTGGGAGCACTACCAGGTGGTGGTGAACGTGATCGAGCGCAGGCCCGGATACCAGACGATCGCGCCGTACCGGCCCCAGGACGAGCTCCAGCCCGCGCACCGTCAGTACTTCCTCGGCCCCGCCCAGCGCGATCTGCGCCAGATGCTCACGCTGACCGGGCGCCGATGCACCCGTCTCACCCGCGACCGCCTGCGCTCCGTTCAACTCAACTACGTGGAGCAGCAAGGCGAGGACGCGGCGTACCGTGTGCCGTTCGGGTGGACGCTCCAGCTCGGCATCGTCGGCGGAGCGGTCCTGGGAGCCGGGCTGCTCGCCCTGCTCGTCCTCGTCCACGGAATCGTCCTGGCGCTGCTGTCCGGCACGGTGCTGGCGACGGCTGGCGCCCTGCGGGCCGTGGACTTCGTGTCGCTGCTCGCGAAGCGGCTCCACCAGGGCATGGTGTGCCCGAACGCAGGCTGCTACCAGCGGGTTCCCTATCCCGTCTACGAGTGCCGCCGCACCGCGTGCCGCCGTCGGCACACCGACATACGCCCCGGCCGCTACGGCATCCTCACCCGGCGCTGCGCCTGCGGCGAGGAACTGCCCACGCTGATCCTGCTGATGCGCACGAACCGCAGGCTGCAGCCCTACTGCCCGTTCTGCGAGAACTCGATGAGCGTGGCCACCGGCCATATGGTGGAGACGGTGCTGCCGCTGTTCGGCGGCCGGGCGGCCGGCAAGACCCAGCTGATGGCCGCCCTGATGCTCACCCTGGAGAGCAGTTCGGCCCCCGGCGGCCGGGGGATGCGGACCGCCGACGACGCCACCCAGGTCAACTACGAGGTCCTGCGCGAGGTCCTGCAGATGCAGGGCCATCCCCGGGGCACCCAGGTGGACCTGCCGCGCGCCTATTCGGTCGTCGTCCGGCGTGGCCGGGGCGAACGGATGGTGCATATCTTCGACGCTGCGGGCGAACGGTTCGTCAACCGCGAGGCCACGGACGCGCTGAGTTATGTGCAGGCCGCGCGCACGTTCCTCTTCGTCCTGGACCCGCTGGCGGTCGACGCGTTCTGGAACGGCCCCGCGCTGGCGGCCGACGGGACGGTGGACCGCTCCATCGCCTCGGACGTGCCTCCGGAGCTGGTGTTCCAGCAGGCGGTCCAGGCCATGATCCAGATGGCCGTGCCGCTGAAACGGTCCCGGCTCGCGGTCGCGGTCAGCAAGGCGGACCTGTTCGCCGCGCGGACCGGGTCGACGGGACCGAGCGGGCTGAGCGGACCTGGCACGGACAGTGACTCGGCCAAGGAGTGGCTCACGGACGAACTGGGCCTCGGGAACCTGGTGCGCTCGATGGACCTGGAGTTCAAGGAGGTGCGGTACTTTTTCACCGCAGGTGTCACGCTCGACGGCCAAACCGTGCACCCGAGCGTCGCGCCCGTCGTCGAGTGGTGCCTCGATCACGAGGAAGCGCCATAGGGCCTCTCGTCCGGATCAGGCTGGGTCAGCGGGATCTGGCACGCGTCTTTTGGGCGCTGCCTGCGTCTTCCGGGCACTGTTCCGGTGCTGTCCGGGCGCTGTCCGGGCGCTGTCCGGGCGCTGTCCGGGCGCTGTCCGGGCGCTATTCAGGCGTGACCGGCCGGGTGCGCGCGGGGCTGCTCAACTCCGTCACACGCGCTCCGAGTTCCGCTGTGCGCCGCGCCACCTCCGCCGACAGCGTGCGACGCTGCCAGCGCTGCTGGCGGTAGGCGCCTTCCATCGTGCCCAGTGCGAGAGCCAGCCCCACCAGCGGAATGACGACCATCATGACGCAAAGGCCCCAGGGCGCCCTGCCCGCCGTGACGAAGGGCAGGATCGCCGCGAGGGCCAGCGCCGTGCTCAGCGTCACCCAGATGACGTAGCAGCTGAACAGCCACGGATGGTCCTGGGCCAGCCACTCCCTCCGGGTCCGGCGCGTCTCGCCGTCCACCGTCTCCAGCACCCGGGCGACGTCCTTCAGGACCCACCACGCCTTCTCCCGCTGCTCACGAGGGAGCGGCCCCGACCACTCGGCGGCCCGCTGCGCCAGCCGCGCCACCGCTCGCCGCAAGAGCGGACGGGTGACGGCCGCGGGCAGCCGCTGCGGCCAGTTGACGACCTCGTCGATGTCCTTGCGTTCGGCGCGCAGGAACGTGGACGCGCTGCGCGCCACACTGACGGCCACCACCAGCAGCAGCCCCAAGGCCGCCGCCGGCCCGTGGTCCGTCAGCGCCAGAGCGCCGAACAGTGCGACGAGGACCAGCGTGACGGCGATCGGATGCGTCACGCTGAGGTACTTGCGCTGCTCCACCGCGTGCAGCTCACGCTCCCACGAGTCGACGGGGCGCCGGAACAGCCCGCACATGACGGCGACCGCCACCAGCGGCGCGCACATCGCCAGGAGCGACCCGGCAGCCGCGAAGAAGGCGAACGGCACCCGGCCCGTCCTGGCCGCGCTCTCGTCCCACCCCAGCACGGGCACCCCGACCAGCACGGCAGCGGCCAGCACCGCGGTGCTCACCCCGAGCCACCGGCCCGGAGTGAAGGGCGGCTTCTCGTGCGGCTCGATCGGCTCCCAGGTCCGCGCCACATGCGACTCCAGCACGGCGACCAGTTCCGTCAGTGCGGACTGCCGCCGGTCGCCGGGCAGCCGATGGGCCTCCCAGGACATCACCTCGCGGATCGCTGCCGGCAACTCGGCGGAACGCGGCGCCTTCACGCCGTCCAGCAGCAGCGGCACGATGATCTTGCCGGCGCGCAGCGCGAGTTCGATCTCCTGGCGGACCCAGTCCTTCTCCTCGTCAAGACGTCTGGCACCGGACGCGTCCCGCTCGGCAGCCCAGCCCTCATGGATCACCACGAGCACCACTTCGCAGTCCTCGATGCGGGCCCGCAGTTCATCCGGAAACCGCCGGCCTGGCACGATCGACGATGTATCGAGAAACACCTGCTGCGCACCGAAATGCCGCGCGAGCCGCTCGTACACCTCCGTCACGACACTGCCGTGCGCACCCCTGCGGTAATTGATGAAGACACCGCCCATACCCGTTCCCCACTCCCTTGCCCACCCCACGCCGCACCACCTCGGCCACCACCATGCTTGCACCTGGGACGCGTCAAAACGGCCAGAGCACACCAGATGGGACCGACCCCCCTCCGGTCGGCCCCATCGGATGTGCCTGGGCACTTCTTCGCCGCACCCCCGTACGGCCGGGCACGCCCGGTCACCACCGTGCGCACGGCGCGCACGGCAGGAACCGGGTGCGCCCGATCAGTGCCCCATGCCGGCTCCGCCGTCCACCGGGACGACGGCCCCCGTGATATAGCTCGCGCCGGGGGATGCCAGGAACGCGACGGCGGCCGCGACCTCCTCCGGCTGGGCCAGGCGTGCCAGCGGGATCTGCGTCAACAGGTCCGCGCGCTGCTGCTCAGTGAGGTCGGCGCTCATCGCCGTCTCGGTCAGACCGGGTGCGACGACGTTGAAGGTGATGGCGCGGGAGCCTAGTTCGCGGGCCATTGAGCGGGCGAAGCCCACCAGGCCGGCCTTGGACGCGGCGTAGTTGGCCTGTCCGCTCTCGCCGCGCAGGGCGACCGCGGAGGAGATGATCACCACACGGCCGGACTTGGCGCGGAGCATGCTGCGGGTGGCCCGTTTGACGACGCGGAACACGCCGGTCAGGTTGGTGTCGAGGACGGACGTGAAGTCCTCCTCCGTCATCCGTATCAGCAGCTTGTCGTTGGTCACTCCCGCGTTGGCCACCAGCACCTCCACCGGCCCCTGCTCGTCCTCGACCATCTTGAACGCGACGTCGACCTGCTCGCTGTCGGTGACATCGCACGGTACGGCGAGCAGTCCCTGCGGAGGCTGGCCGGTCCGGTAGGTGACCGCCACGCGGTCCCCGGCGGCCTGGAGAGTGCGAGCGATGGCCAGGCCTATCCCTCGGCTGCCGCCGGTGATCAGGACTGAACGAGACACGGAGAACCCTTCCGTCGTATGTACTGCGGTCAAGCCGGCAGCCGGTCAGGCACTCGCCACACCCCTGCGTGCGTCAGCTGTCCGCTCATACTCGCGGCGGAGGCCATCACGGCGTTGACATAGCGGCTACGCATGGCCGTGCTGCGCATCTGGGGCTGGAAGACGAGAAGCGTGACCGCGCCGACGATGGCGGAACCTCGCCACAGCGGTGCCGACACCGCCTCACGTCCCTCCAGAGGGGAAGTGCTGGTGGCGTAGCCCTGCTCACGGATGTGAGCGAGCGTTGCCGTCATCGCGCCAGTCTCCTCCAGACAGGCCAGAACGGCCAAGCCCGATGCGTCGGCGTCCAGCGGGCACACCACAGACTGCGGCGGGCCGACTCGGGGGCGTCCAGCAGCTCTTGCGCATGGGGCCCTATGGCCCGCTCGGTGCAGATCCTGACCGGCGGACCGATCAAGTAGGGCACATATACGAGCGCAATCTGGCCAGTTCTAGACTGCAGAGTGACCAATTCCGCCCGTATAGCGGACGAGGAGTTACCGGTTGTGGTGGCCTGGACCTCGTTGAAGAATTGAGGGGAACGATGCGGGGTCTCTGGCAGTGCGTAGCGCCCACGGGGTTCCCTCCGCTCCACCGCCCCTTCGTGGGCGAGCGCCCGAAGGTAGCGATCAGCGGTAGGCGTGGGCAGCTTGGCGCGGGTGGCGATCAACGACACCGGGTATTCACCCGGGCCGAGTTGGCGCAACGCCCGCAGCACGGCGAGTGTGGCGGCCACGGCGATCCCCGTCCGGTCCGACGATGCGGCAGCAGGCTGCCTCACGCGAACTCCCCCTCTCGGTCGAGGATCACCGTGTCGCCCCCCACGCGGCCGACCCGGATGCCGATTCTGATCCGCTTCCGGGCCGTATGCCAGGTGCTGTTTTTTCCTGTTGCCGAATTTCAGGAATGTCGGCTTCCGACAAATGAAGCGGAGCGGCTTCCGCGACGACTCGTTCTGGGAAGGGTTCAGCGTTGAACAGGGAGGTTCTCCAACGCCTGCTGCAGCACAAGCGCGGGCAGATCGACCCCACCGAACTCGGCTGGCCGCAGCGCACCGGACGCGGTCGCCGCTCGACCGGCCTGTCGCAGGCCCAGGTGGCACAGGCCCTGTATGTGTCCGAGCGGACGTACGCCCAGCTGGAGCGGGGCGAGATGGCCTCCCCCACGGCGGAGTTCCTGGACAGCGTGGCCAAGGTGCTGCGCATGAAGGAACGGGAGCGGTCGGCCCTGTACGTGTACGCGCTGGGATACGAGCCGCCGATACCGATGGATCCCATGGCCGGCACCAATGTCGCGCCGGCCTGGCAGAAGGCCGTCAACGGCGTCACGGGCCAGCCGTGTTACATCAATGACGTCGCCTGGAACATACTCGCCTGCAACGACGACTTCGTCCGGATGTTCCCGCGGGCGCCCGACAGCAAGCCGCAGCTGCCGGAACAGAACCTCATACGCTGGATGCTGCTCCATGAGGACGCACGCGAGCACCACTTGGTCGACTGGGCGATGCGCTGGGCCGAACCGGTGGCCGCGCAGCTGCGCACCGCGGTCGCCGCGCACCCGGGCAACGAGGACCTCCAACGGCTCGACCAGGAAGTGAACGACGACCGCGTGGCGGGACCCATCTACCGCAAGCACGACGTCGCCTACATCCACCCGGACGGCGACACCCGCCCCATGCGGCACGCCGGGCTCAGCAGCAGCCGAGGACAGCAGCCGCCCGGCACGCGCAACTGCTGCGACCGGCACACCAGCTCGGATCTCGGCATGGTGACCATGTGCGCCGCCCAGCCGTTCGGGTCGCCCGGCGCGCGCTTCTTCCTCCTCGTCTTCACTCCCGCCGCCTGAGTGCCACGCGGCGCGAGCGCCGGACGTTCGCCGTCCGGTCGACCCCGGTCGCCCGTTCCTCCCCGTCCCCCGCCAGAATGCGCCATCATGACAACTGCCTCGCATCTGCTACCGATAGCCCCTGGGGTTCACGTCTGGGCTCCCGCCGGACGAGGCACATGGGGTCTCGCCAACTGCGGTGTGATCACATCCGGCCAGGAGGCCGCGGTGATCGACACTCCCTACGTCCTCGATCTCACGGATGACTTCCTCGCCGCCGCGCGCACCGTCCTGGCGCCGGGCGCCACGTTCGGCACGGTGCTGTCGACGCACGGCAACGGCGACCACACCTGGGGCAACCAGCGCGTCGTCGGTGCCGAGATCATCGCCACCCGCCGTACCCTCGTCGAGCACCAGTGCATCGAGCCGACCCCGGCCCAGCTGCGCGCCCTGGTCGAGGACACCGATCCACAGCATCCTCTCGGGTGGTACTTCCGCAAGCACTTCGGCAAGTTCGACTTCAGCAACATCACCGTCCTGTCGCCCACCAGGACCTTCGACGGCCGGCTTGACCTGCGCATCGGAGACATCCCGGTCGAGCTGCTCGAAGTGGGCCCCGCGCACACGGTTGGCGACATGGTGGTCAACCTGCCCGAAGCGGGAGTGGTCTTCGCCGGCGACGTCGTCTTCGCGGGCGACCATCCGTGCCACTGGGCCGGTCCGCTGACGCAGGTCGCCGGCGCCTGCGAGCGGGTACTGCAGCTGAACCCCCGGCTGATAGTCCCGGGGCACGGCCCGGTACTGGAGCCGGACGGCCTGCGGGCCCATATCGACTATCTGCACGATCTGAGCGAGCAGGCACAACGGCTGCACGGACAGGGCCTGGCCCCGGCCGCCGCCGCCGAGCTCCTGATCCGCGAGCGGCGCTATCCGGACCTCGGACTTCCGGAGCGGCTGGTCATCACCCTGGCCGGCGAATTCGCCCACCTGGCCGGAGCCACCGCCGAATCCGACCTCCTCGCCCTCATGGAACACGCGGCCCGCATCGCCTGGCGGGAAGCGGGCAACCGCTCCCCGGCCGCTTCCGGGCCTTCCACCACCACCGGCTAGAAGGCCCACCGCCGTCCGTCCGCCGGGCCACCGCCCGCCCGGTGGCCGGAGCCCCCGCGCGGCTGCGCCGCTCCATCGGCACAGCCGCACGACGACCGCGCACTCAGGTGCGGTCCGGCCTCACCTGGGCAGCCTTGCGCGCGCCGCGCCGCTACGCCGGCCGATCGGCGACACCGCCTCCAACTCCAGCTGCGACACCGCTCCGTTTGCGTCCTGAGCAAAGGGCGACACACAGTAGGCGCCGTCGTATGTGCGGCCGAGCCACTGCCGGTGCGAGGGTTCGCCGGCCCGTTCCGTCACCCGGAAGATGTCGTAGTGCGCGACGCCTTCCGGCACGAAGTCCCAGTCGAGGTAGACACTCGCGGCGCCGTCCGCACCGGCGACACGGTCCACCCTGAAACCGGTGGGGGTGTGCGGGGCGCGGTCCGCCTGCGGTTCTGCCAGGGTCAGTTCGCCCAGCCGCACCGCGACGTCCGTCGCCGCCGCGCCGGCCTCCACCGCGACCTGGAGCGCCGCCACCGTGCGCCCGGCCCAGTGGCCGAGCCCCGCCGACCACCGTGACCAGTCGGTGCCCTGCGGATCGGGGACCGCGAGCCAGACGGTGGCGTCCGGGTCGTCCTCGAAGACGAGGCCGACGCTGAGCTTGGCGCCGGGCGTGGCGCCCGTCGACCGGTGCACCAGGCCTACGGCGGTGCGGCCGGTGAGCGGCAGACGGGTCTTGTACAGCCGCACGACCGCGCGCTCCGCGGGCTCCAGACGGCCCGTCAGGCTCAGGCAGTTGCCGCCGTCGTAGGCGTCGGTGTGGTCGTAGTCCACCACGACCGAGTCCGACGGCGCGCCCTGCGCGTCGCGCACCCACCACTGCCAGGTGGGCAGCAGGTCCTGGACGCCGATGTTGAACCAGGGAGCGTCGCCGGCCTGCTCGCCCGCGAGGAAGAAGCGCTCGCCGGTACCGGTGCAGAACCGGGTCGTGAAGGGCAGCGTGCCGATCACCGACTTCTCGACGATGTGGTGGGCTGCGCCGTCCCAGCCCGCGGGATCGAGTGGCTGGCTCTTGTCCGGCTCGTGGGTCCTGCCGGTCCGCGAGGGATCCTGCGCAGGACCCGACCACAGGTGGCGTTCGCGCACGTACGCGGGCGCCTGCGCCGCCATGGTGGCCTTGTCACCGTCCACGCTGGACCACACCATCTCGGAGCCGAGGAACGCCCAGCTCGTACGGGGTGCGCCGGATGCGGGGAAGATGTCCGACGGGTCGTAGGGCTGGGCGAACCGGTACTGGCCGATCTCGCTGCCGGTGTAGACGACCTCGAAGGGATCGAGCCCGAGGGACAGCGCGTGCTCCCGGGAGGCTTCGACCCTGGCCTCGTTCCACCAGTAGTTGAGGAAGACGCTGGTACAGATCCGCTGCCCGTCGTCCGACACGATCCAGGGAGAGTTCACGTCGTTGAACTCGTTCTGGTAGTCGACCTGTCCGTCGACGGTCAGCGAGTCGTACCACTGCACATGGAAGCCGGTCGGGGCGTTGCGCGCCAGATAGGTGAGCATCTCCATGAGCAGCTCCGCCTGGTCGGCGGGGATGGCGCCTTCCTGGTTGATGAAGTAGCCGTCGAACCCGAAATAGCGCGCCATCTCGATCAGCTTGTCCGCGACGGGGAAGGTGCCCTGCGGCGTCTTCACCACGATCTGCGCGAAATCCTCCGGCCGGGGCCAGAACCAGCAACCGAGGCTGAGCACGCCGTTGCGGTGGGCGGCATCGGTGTAGCCGGGGTTGGGCGGGTTGATGAGGCCGTAGGCCGGCTCCTGCGCGTCCTGCTGGCCGTCCAGCGGCAGCCCGTGCCAGGAACCGAACAGGTCGGGGTACTGCCAAAAGCGCAGCGCGTACGCCTCGGCGCCCGGGCCGTACGGGTATCCCTCGGTCTCCCAGCCCGGTTGCAGGTAGTCGCCCGCGAGCGCCATCAGCCGGGGCCGGGCGTCGAGCCCGCGCCGGGCCTGGGTGGGCTCGAAGGCGGGGATACGGCGGGCCAGCGGCACCCGCGAGCGCAGATAGCGCGCGTGGCGGTCCGTCTCAGGGCGCCAGGCGGCGATCTGGGAACCCGAGTAGCCGTGCATCAGCGGGGGCTCGGGGCCGAAGGCGGGCGGGGTGGCGGCGGCGGTCGATGCGGCTTCGGCGGCGGCGGTCCCGTCGGCGGCCGCGGCCGGCCGGCTGCCGCCGATGCCCGGGCCGGCGACGGCCAGCGCTCCGGCGCCGACGGCGAGCTGGAGGAAGCGGCGGCGGTACAGCGACCCCGGGCCTCGCCCGCCCGGCGGCAGCGCACCAAAGGCGCGGGCGGGTCCGGCGTCGCCGGTGCGCGCTGGCGTGGCGGACGGGGCGGTGTCGCCGGCGGAGGTGTCAGTGGACATGGGGACTCCCATCTGGCCGGACGACGCCTGTGCGGCAGAGCGGCCGGGCCTGACACTAAAGCGCTAAAGTTGAACTCACAAGGGACTCGACGGAGCGAGCCCGCCGTACAGCGGCGGTAGGCTCACCCGCCGAGCACGGGCCGGACACGGACAACTTGAGGAGCCCATGACCACCGAAGGCCGTCGTGCCAAGCTCCGGGACATCGCCGAGAGGGTGGGAATCTCCGAGGCTGCCGCGTCGTTCGCGCTCAACGGCAAACCGGGCGTCTCCGATGCGACGCGCCGCCGCGTACTGCGCGTCGCCGAGGAACTGAACTGGTCGCCGCACCACGCGGCGCGCGTGCTCACCGGCGCGGGCACCTGCACGGTGGGCCTGGTCATCGCGCGCAGTGCCTACGACGTCGGCTCCGAGCTGTTCTTCCACCGGCTGATGACAGGCATGCAGGCCGTGCTCAGCCCCCGGCGGTACGCCCTGCTGTTCCAGGTGGTCGACTCCGTCGCCGAGGAGATCGAGATCTACCGCAGATGGCGGCACGAGACGCGGGTGGACGGCGTGGCCCTGGTCGATCTGCGCCGCGACGACCCTCGCCCGGCCGCGGTGGCGGAGCTCTCGCTGCCCGCGATCATCGCCGGCGGCCCGGACCCGCAGGGCCTCGTGCCCTCGGTGTCCATCGACGACGCGGCGGCGATGACCACGGTCGTCGCACATCTGAAGGACATGGGCCATGACCAGGTCGCCTACCTTTCCGGCGCCGCGTCCATGCTCCACATCCACCAGCGCATCACGGCCTTCGAGAACGCCGGAGCCGACCTCGGCCTGCGGGCCTGCCGCGTCAGGTCCACCGACTTCTCCGCGGCCCAGGGCGACGCCGTCACCGAAGCCGTCCTGCGGGACGGCTCCCGGCCCACGGCGCTGATCTACGACAACGAGGTGCTCGCCGTCGCGGGCCTCGGCGCCATCCGCCGGCTGGGCCTTCGCGTGCCCGCCGATGTGGCGGTCGTCGTCTGGGAGGACACCCCCGTCTGCACGGCGGTCGAGCCGGCCCTGACCGCCTTGCAGCGCGACGCGGCCGGCTTCGGCGCCGATGTCGCGGAACGGCTGCTCAAAGTGCTCACCGGCGAGCCCGTGACCGACTACGAGGAACGGGTCCCCACCCTTTTGGCCCGCGCCAGCACGCTCGGCCCGGCCGCCGGCGGCTGACCGCCCCGCCGCACGGGCTCCCGAGGAGTTCTGACGGCCGCTCTGCCGCCGCGCCGTGACCCGTCGGGGGCATGCGTACACCTGCGCACCGCCCTGGTCACGCATGGTTCTCAGAGGCCGAGAGGAACGTTGACAGTGGCACTTAAGCGCCTTAGTGTCGCGTACACCCAACCCCTGAGCACCGAGGACGCCCATGCACGCCGTGCCGCAGACCACGCTCGACCGGTTGGAAAGGGTGCTGCGGCAGCGCCTGGTCCCCCGGGTGCACACTCCGCTGTGCGAGGTGGACGTCTCGGTCTGGACGGTGGACGGGGACTCAGAACCCGTTCCCGCCGGGCACGCGCTGGGACTTGAGCCGCTGCCGGGGCGTGCGGCGCCCGTCTACCGGCCGATCGAGAAGGGTGAGACCTGGGGCGGGGCCTGGGCCACCACCTGGTTCCGGATCGACGGGAGCGTGCCGGCCGCCGCCACCGGGACGATCGAGCTGTTCATCGACCTGGGCTGGGCGGACCACTCGGTCGGCGGACAGGCCGAGGGCCTGCTGCACCGCCCGGACGGCAGCATCCTCAAGGCCATCAACCCCCGTAACCAGTGGCTGCGGCTGACCGGCCAGGACGCCGCCGCCTCGGTACTGCGCCCGGACGGCACGTTCACCGTGTATGCCGAGGCCGCGGCCAACCCGCTGCTGCTGGACGTCATCCCGTTCATCACCACCTCGCTGGGCGACCGGCAGACGGCGGGGCCCGAGCACCTGTACCACCTGGCGCGGGCCCAGGTGTGCGCGTTCGACGACGACCTGTGGAACCTGGTCCGTGACCTGGAGGTCGCCGGCGGCCTGGTCCGCGAGGTGCCGACGAGCGATCCCCGCCACTGGACGCTGCTGCGCGCGATCGACACCGCCCTCGACACGGCCGATCCGCAGGACCTCGCCGCGACCGTGCCGGCCGCCCGCGCCGCGCTCGCCGCGGAGCTGGCGAAGCGGGCCAACGCCAGCGCCCACCGCCTGACCGCGGTGGGCCACGCGCACATCGACTCGGCCTGGCTGTGGCCGCTGCGCGAGACCGTCCGCAAGGTCGCCCGCACCGTGTCCAACGTGCTCGACCTGATGGACGGCGATCCCGGCTTCGTCTACGCGATGTCCTCGGCCCAGCAGTTCGCCTGGCTGGAGGAGTACTACCCGGCGCTTTTCGAGCGGGTACGGGCCCGGGTGGCGCAGGGCAGGTTCGTGCCAGTCGGCGGCATGTGGGTGGAGTCCGACACCACGATGCCGGCCGGCGAGTCCATGGTCCGCCAGTTCACCTACGGCAAGCGCTACTTCCGGGAGCGGTTCGGCGCCGAGCCCGAGGAGGTCTGGCTGCCCGACAGCTTCGGCTACTCGGGTGCCCTGCCGCAGCTGGCGCGTCTTGCCGGCTTCCGCTGGTTCCTCACCCAGAAGATCTCCTGGAACGACACCAACACCTTCCCGCACCACACCTTCCAGTGGGAGGGCATCGACGGCAGCCGGGTGTTCACCCACTTCCCGCCGGTGGACACCTACGCGGCCGAGGTGACGGCCAAGGAACTCCAGCACGCGGTGGACAACTTCCGGGACAAGCAGACCGCCTCCCACTCCCTGCTCCCGTTCGGCTACGGGGACGGCGGCGGCGGGCCGACGCGCGAGATGCTCGCCCGCGCCGCCCGCTTCGCCGACCTCGAAGGCGCGCCGGCCGTCACGGTCCGCGGCCCGCACGAGTTCTTCGAGGACGCCGAGGCCGAGGCCGCCGCCCACGGCGGCGCGCCGGTGTGGACCGGCGAGCTGTATCTGGAGCTGCACCGCGGCACGTTCACCTCGCAGCTCGCGATGAAGCAGGGCAACCGGCGGGCGGAGGCGCTGCTGCGCACCGCCGAGTACCTGGCGACCGCGGCGGCGCTGCGCACGGGCGGCGGATATCCCGCGGACGAGCTCGACGACATCTGGCGGACGGTGCTGCTCCACCAGTTCCACGACATCCTGCCCGGCTCGTCCATCTCCTGGGTGCACCGCGAGGCGCGGCGCACCTACCGCGAGATCACCGAGCGCCTTCAGGCGCTGATCCGCCGCAGCTGCGACCTGCTGACGGATGACGAGCCCGGCGCCGAAGCCCCGCGCGGCACCGGCCGGATCCTGCCGCTGCCCTGGGCCGGGCACGACGCCTGGGAGCCCGTGCCGGACACCGTGGCCGCTGTCGGTGTCCGCCAGGCCGTGCGGATCCAGACGGACGCCGACGGCGGCCACGTCCTGGACAACGGCGCCGTCCGCGCCGTCGTCACCTCCGACGGCCATGTGTCGTCACTGGTGGACCTGGCGACCGGACGCGAACTGGTGGCCTCGGGACACCACCTGGGCGCCCTGCAGCTCCACCGGGACGAGCCGGTGCGCTGGGACGCCTGGGACATCGACCGGGACGCCCGGCGCATGCGCACCGACCTCACCGAGTGTGACTCCAGCACGCCGCACACCTGGGAGAACGGGACCGCCGGGGTGGTCGTCACCCGGTCCAGCGGCGCCTCCCGGCTGACCCTGACCATCAGCCTCGCCCCCGGCGCCCGCCGGCTCGACATGGAGCTCGACGCCGACTGGCAGGCGTGCGAGCGCCTCCTCAAGGTCAGTCTGCCGCTGGCGGTGCACACCACGAGCGCCCGCTACGAGACCCAGTTCGGCAACGTCGAGCGGACCATCCACGAGAACACCTCCTGGGACGCCGCGCACTACGAGGTGTGCGCCCACCGGTATGTGCACGTCGCCGAGCCCGGGTTCGGCATCGGCGTGGTCAACGACTCCTCCTACGGCTGCGACGTGACACGCCTGGGCGGACCTGGCGGAGGCAGCCTGGTGCGGCTGTCGCTGCTGCGCGCCCCCACCTTCCCCGACCCGCACACCGACCAGGGGCGGCACCGCATGCGCTGGGCGGTCGTCCCCTGTGACGGTCTGGCGGACACGGTGGCGGCCGGCTACGCGCTGAACGCGCCGACGGTCGCCGCGCTGCCCGCCCTTGAACCGCTCGTCCGGCTGACCGAGACGACCGGACTGGTCGTCATCGACACCGTCAAGCAGGCCGACGACCGGTCAGGGGACGTCGTCCTGCGGGTATACGAGGCCCAGGGCGGCCGGGCCAGCGCTGTACTGCGCTGCTCGGCACAGCTGGGCCCCGGCCCGTCCGTCACCGAGACGGACCTGCTCGAACGGGAGCTGGCCGACGAGGGCCCGATCCGGCGAGCGCTGCGCGCCCCCGGCCCGGCGGACGGTGCACGCCTCGCCCTGGAACCGTTCCAGGTCGTCACGCTGCGCCTGCGCCCCGCGCCGCACCCGAGCGACTGAAGCCCCCGCGCCACCGGGGTCGCACAGACGGCCGACAGACCACGACGCACGAACAAGGAGTTGCCTGCCGATGCGAAGGACAACGAGCACCAGAGGGACGTCGAGGACGACGGCGATACGCGCCACCCGGCGCCGGGCCCTGCTCGGCGCGGGCGCCGCCCTGTGCCTGGCCCTCACGGGGTGCGGCGTGGGCGGTGCGGGCTCCGGCGACACCGGCCAGGCCGCCGGCGGCAAGGTCACCGGGAAGATCACCTTTCAGACCTGGAACCTCAAGGGCAGCTACCAGGCGTACTTCACCCATCTCGTCTCCGCCTTCGAGAAGAAGTACCCGGGCACCACGGTCAAGTGGATCGACCAGCCGGCGGACGGCTACTCCGACAAGCTGTCCGCGGACGCCGCCGCCGGGACCCTTCCCGATGTGATGGACCTCGGCCCCGAGGCCGGCTACACGCTCGCCAAGGCCGGCATGCTGGTGAACATCGCCAAGGCCGATCCCTCCTCGCAGCAGGACTTCCTGCCCGCCGCGTGGAACGCCATGACCTGGGCGGGCGTCGGCGGTGGCACCTACGGCTACCCCTTCTACCTCAACACCGGTCCTTCGTTCTTCAACACCGCCCTGCTCGGCAAGGCCGGCCTCGACACCAAGAAGCTGCCGCAGACCTACGACGACCTGTTCGACGCGGCCGGGAAGATGGCCGGCACGGCGCACGGCGCGTACTCGATGATCGGCCGCACCCCGGTCATCGAGACCTTCGGCACCTACGGCGTGCCGCTGATGAACAGCGGCGGCACCAAGTTCACGTTCAACGACCCCAAGGGCGTCCAACTGCTGACCCGGTTCAAGACGCTGTACGACGCCGGCGCGCTGACCGAGGACATCCTCAACGAGAAGCAGACCGGCGAGGTCGACAAGTTCAAGGCCGGCGAGCTCGGCTGGCTGCCGGGCAGCGCCTACAACCTCCAGGACTTCAAGCAGAACGCCCCGGACATCTACAAGAGCGTCGGCATCGGCCCCGCCATCGCCAACGCCTCGCCGAACATGTACATCGAGTCGCTGGCCGTCAGCGCCAAGGGCCACAACCGTCCGACGGCGGTCGCGTTCGCGAAGTTCGCGACCGACGCAGCCAACGAGCTCGCCTTCGCCAAGCAGGCGGGGATCTTCCCGGGCACCCGGGGCACGCTCGACAACCCCTACTTCACGAAGAACGACGGCAGCGACGCCGCGCGGGTGCGCGTGGAGTCCGCGGCCCAGGTCAAGAAGGCCGTCGTCTACTGGCCGCCGGCCTTCTCCCAGGCGATGGTCGACGAGCTGCGCGAGCAGGTGGCGCTCGCTCTCAAGGGCAGCAAGAGTCCGCAGCAGGCGCTGGACGACACGGTGGCCTTCTGCAACGAGCGGCTCGGCCGGCAGTGACCTCCCCGGCCTCCCCGGCGCCCTCGGCGTCCCCGGCGTCTTCGGCGGTGCTGCCCGAGCGCCGGGCGGGCGGGCGCGTGCTGCTGCCCGCCCGGCGCTCCGCGGCCGGCCGGACGCATGCCTGGTGGGCGTCCCCCTGGCTGTTTCTGGTCCTCGCGCTCGCCGTCACGATCGTCTTCGTGCTGTTCCCGTTCCTCAACACCGTCGTGCTGTCATTCACCGACGCCACGATGGTGCGCGGCGGCACTTTCGTCGGGCTCGACAACTTCAGCCGGCTCGCCGACGACCCGCGCTTTTGGACCGCGCTGCTGAACTCCTGCCTGTACGTGGTCTGCGTCGTGCCGGTCATGGTGGTGCTGCCGCTGCTGCTGGCGTGCCTGGTGAGCAGGCCGGGCCGGTTCATCGGGCTGTTCCGCACCGCCTTCTACCTGCCGGTCGTGATGTCCGCCGTGGTGGTCGGTCTGATCTGGACGAATCTTCTCGGCAGTCGCGGACTGGTCAACGAGACGCTGTCCTGGCTGCATGTCATCGCCTCGCCCGTCCCGTTCATCGCCGATCGGTGGCTGCTGATGTTCAGCGCCATGTTCGTCACGGTATGGACCGGTCTCGGCTACTACATGGTGATCTACCTCGCGGCTCTCGCCAACATCGATCCCGTGCTGTACGACGCCGCGGCCATGGACGGTGCCGGCGCGGTGCGCACCTTCTGGTCCATCACCGTCCCCGGGGTCCGCGGCACCATGGCGCTGGTCGGCGTGCTGTCGTCGGTCGCCGCCTTCCGGGTGTTCAGCGAGGTCTACGTGCTGTCCGGCGGCACCAGCGGCACGGGCGGAAAGGACATCACCATGACGATGCTCATCCAGCGCGAGGGCACCGGCCTGGAGGCGGACACCGGGTACGCGGCGGCCATCAGCGTCGTGATGTTCGTGATCACGCTGGCCATGCTGCTCGTCCAGCTGAGGCTGCAGCGGCAGGAAGGGGACGCCGAGTGAGCTCCGTTCCCGCGAAGGGCCCCGCACGGGCCGGTGTGCTGCGGTACGCCGTGCTGGTGCTGGTGTTCGCGTTCCTGGTCGGCCCGCTCCTGTGGCAGGTGTCGATGTCGTTCAAGGGCATCGGCGACAACCTGTACGCTCGCCCGCCCCAACTGATCCCGGGCCACCCGACCCTGGACAACTACCACCAGGTCACCCGCCTGGTGCCGGTGCTGAGCTATCTGCTGAACTCCACGATCGTGGCGCTGATCTCGGTGGCCGCCAACGTCGTCGGCGCCACCTGCGCCGGGTTCGCGCTGGCACGGCTGAGGTTTCGCGGCCGCGGCGCGGCGCTGGGCGTGTTCGTCACGGCCCTGCTGGTCCCCGCCGAGACCATCATCGTGGCGCAGTTCCTGCTGATGCGCTCGCTCGCACTGAACAACACCCTGCTCGGCGTCGCCCTGCCGACCTCCGTCGCCGCTTTGAACGTGCTCCTCATGAGAAACGCGTTCGCGGCCCTGCCTGCGGCGCTTGAGGAGGCCGGCCTGATCGACGGGGCCAATGTGTGGCAGCGCTTCCTGCATATCTGCGTGCCGCAGGCCAAGGGCGTGATGACGGTCGTCGCGATCTTCGCGTTCGTCGGGTCGTGGAACGACTTCCTGTGGCCGTTGATCGTCCTGACCGACCAGGACAAGTACACGCTCACCGTCGGCCTCAACGCCCTGCAGGGCACCTTCTTCGACAACCCCCGGGTCGTGGCAGCCGGGACGATCATCGCGGTGGTACCCATTCTCGTCTTCTTCTTCGTCCTCCAGCGTTTCTTCTTCCGCGGCATCGAGGAAGGAGGGGTGAAGGGGTGAACGCCCACATCATCGGCCCTGGTGCCCCCGATCCGGGCGCCCCGCCAGCCCTGCGCTTCGGCGTCAACTACACCCCGTCAGGGAACTGGTTCCACTCCTGGCTCGAACCCTCCTGGGACGGTGTGCGCCGCGACCTGGCCGCGATCGCCGCGCTGGGCCTCGACCACGTGCGCATCTTCCCGCTGTGGCCGGTGCTCCAGCCGAACCGGTCGTGGATCCGCGGCCAGGCGCTCGCCGATGTGCGGACGATGGTGGACATCGCCGCGCAGTGCGGCCTCGACACCTCCGTCGACGTCATCCAGGGCCACCTGTCGAGCTTCGACTTCCTGCCGAGCTGGATGACCAGCTGGCACAGCAAGAGCATGTTCAGCCACCCGGACGCGCTGGACGGGCAGGTCACGCTCGTGCGGGCGCTCTACGACGCGCTCGCGGACGCGCCCGGGTTTTTGGGCCTGACCCTCGGCAACGAGCTCAACCAGTTCTCCGACCGGCCCCACCCGTCCCCGATGCGCGCGGAGTCCGACTCCGCCGCGCGGTGGATCGAGACGCTGCTCGCCGCCGCGCCCGACGGGGCCGGGCGCCACACCCATGTGCACGCCGAGTACGACGCGGTGTGGTACCAGGAGGGCCATCCCTTCCTGCCGGTCCACGCCAGCAGGCTGGGCGCCATGACCGCCATCCACTCGTGGATCTTCAACGGCACCGCACAGCACTACGGCGGCATGTCGCAGCAGAGCCTGCGGCACGCCGAGTACCTGATCGAGCTCTCCAAGGCCTTCGCGACCGACGACCGGCGCCCGGTGTGGCTCCAGGAGATCGGCGCCCCGTTGAACTGCCTCGCCGAGTCCGAGACGGCCGACTTCCTCGAAGGCGCCGTGCGCGCCGCCGCGGACACCGCAGGACTGTGGGGCGTCACCTGGTGGTGCTCGCACGATGTCAGCCGCCGCCTCGCCGACTTCCCGGAACTGGAGTACTCCCTCGGCCTGTTCGACGAGTCGGGCCGCGCCAAGCCCATCGCCGCGCGCTACGCCGGGCTCGCCCGGGAGCTACGGGCACAGCCCGCCGCGCCCGCCCCGCGCACCCTCGCGGTGGAGGTCCCGGCCGACACCCGGGACACCCCGCTGAACCGGAACGCGCTGGCCCCCGGCGGCGCCGTCTTCGCCCGCTGGATGGAGCTGGCCGCCCAGGGCCTGCGGCCGGCGCTGGTGACGACCAAGGCGGCCGGTGCGCCGGCCCGGCTGCGGGCGCGCGGTATCACCGAGACGGTCCGGATGACGCTGCCCGCCCGGCACGGCAGCGTCTACGCGGCGGTGAGCGATGGCTGACACGGCGGTGCCGCAGGAGGACGCCCGCGTCGAAGCGCTGCTGGCGACGATGACGCTGCGCGAGAAGGTCGGCCAGCTCAACCAGCGGCTCTTCGGCTGGGAGTGCGTGGTCCGCCGGGGCAGCGGGTTCGCGCTCACCGATCTGTTCCGCGCCGAGGTGGAGCGCTGGGGCGGCCTCGGTGCCGTCTACGGGCTGTTCCGGGCCGACGCCTGGTCGGGGCGGTCCTGGGCGGATGGCATCCGCGTCGAGGAACGGGCCGAGGTGGCGGCCCTGGTCCAGGACGCGGTACGGCAGGCCGCCCCGCACGGCATTCCCGCGCTCGTCGTGGAGGAGGCCCCGCACGGCCACCAGGCACTCGGCGGCACGCTGCTGCCGGTGCACCTGAACGCCGGAGCGGCCTGGGACCCGCCGCTGCTCGCCGAGTGCGCCCGGGCGGTCGCCGCCGAGCTGCGCGCCGGCGGCGCCCATCTGGCCCTGGTGTCGGGGCTGGACATCCTGCGCGACCCGCGCTGGGGCCGCAGCGAGGAGTGCTTCGGCGAGGACCCGCTGCTCGCCGCCGAGCTGACCGAGGCGCTCGTCAGCGGGATGCAGGGCACCGACAGGTCCGCTCTCGCGGCCGGTGGCGTCGGCGTGGTGCTCAAGCACTTCGCCGCACAGGGCGAGGGGATCGGCGGACGCAACGGGCAGTCCGCCGTCCTGGGCCCGCGTGACCTGCACGAGATCCATCTGCCCGCGGCCCGCGCGGGGATCGCCGCGGGCGCGGTCGGGGTGATGGCGGCGTACAACGACATCGACGGCGTGCCGTGCTGCGCCAGCCGGCCGCTGCTGACCGGCCTGCTCCGCGATGCCTGGGGCTTCGACGGCCTTGTCATGGCCGACGGCAAGGCCGTCGACCGGCTGGCGGCCATGACCGGCTCGCTGGAAGGGGCGGCACGCGCGGCCGTTCTCGCGGGTGTGGACCTGTCGTTGTGGGACGAGGCGTACACCCTGCTGGAGCCGCTCGCCGAGCGGTCACCGCAGGTCGCCGAGGCCGTCGACCGCTCCGCTCGCGCGGTGCTGCGTGTCAAGGCGATGCTCGGGCTGCTGGTCACGGCACCGCAGGAGCCCGCCGCGATCACCCTCGTCTCGCCCCCGCAGCCGCCCCCGGCCCCCGCCCGCGAGCTGTCCCGGCGGCTGGCCAGGCGCTCCCTGGTGCTGCTCGACAACCGGGAGCGCACCCTCCCGCTCGACGCGGGCGCACTCGGCCGGATCACCGTCGTCGGCCCTCATGCGGACGACCACACGGCCCTGCTCGGCGACTATGTGCCGCCGCTGCCCCCGCACGAGCACCGCAGCATCCTGCGTGCGCTGCGGGACCGTCTCGGCGACCGCGCCGAGATCACCCACGCCCCCGCCGCCGTGGTCCCGACACCTGCGCCTGACCTGGTGGTCGCCGTGCTCGGCGGCACCAGCCACCGGCACTACGACGACCACTTCGCCGACAACGGCGCCGCCCGGCGCACCCGCGCCACCTGCGGCGAAGGCGTCGACCTCGCCGACCTGCGGCTCCCCGGCGACCAGGAGGCCCTGCTGCGCAACGTCCGCCGGACGACGCAAGCGCCCGTCGTGGCGGTGGTGGTCGCCGGCCGGCCGCACGTGCTCACCGAAGTCCTGGAGATCGCCGACGCGACCTTGTGGGCCGGATATCCGGGCCCTTACGGAGCGGACGCCGTGGTCGACGTCCTGCTGGGCCTGGCGGAACCGGAAGGCCGGCTGCCCATGACCTTGCCCGCCGACCCCGGCGCCGTTCCGGTGCGGTACAACGACCGTCAGCCGGCCGAGAACGGCTACACCGACGCGCCGCGCCCGGTACTGCGCCCGTTCGGCTACGGCCAGGGCTACCGCGCCAGCCGGGTCACCGGCCTGCACGCCGAGCCGGACGGCACCGCGACCGTGGTCAGGGTCGAGGTGGCGAACCCGTCCGCCCGGCCGCTGCCCGACGTCGTACAGCTCTTCGCCCACCGGGTCGGCGGCACGGCCTGGCCCCGCGTCAAGGAACTGGCGGGCTTTCGCCGGGTGGTGCTGGCGCCGGACGCGGTGACCACGGTGGTGTTCCGGCTGCCCGACCGGCAGGTGTTCGCGACGACGGAGCCGGGCCGCCCGGCGTACACCACCTTCACGGCCTCAGAGGTCAGCGTCCGCGTCGAACGGCCCTGAGAGCGCCCTCGCACTCCACGGCGGCGGCCATGTGCTGCCGCGCACCGGGCCGACGTGCGAACTCCGAGGCCGCGCCACCGTTGCGACGATGGCGCGGCCTCGGTATCCCGGTACCCCGGTACTACGCTGTGCGTGTTTGCGTGCGCTCAGCCGTGGTGGGCGTCAGCTCCAGGGCCGGAGCGACGAGCCAGCTGGTGTCGTCGGTCCAGGACGTGGCGCTGTCCCAGGCGTTGGAGCCGCCGTTGCTGGCGACGTAGACGGTGTAGTTGTAGTGGCGCAGGTACTTGTCGGAGTAGTTGACGGACTGGAACGAGTAGCCCTGGCCGTTGTGTCCGGACTGCGGGCAGAAGGTGGCGTCCTGGGCGAACGTGCGAGCTGCCGTCGTTGGCGTTCAGGTAGAGCTGGAAGTTCGGCGTGCCGCAGGTACTGGCCGGAGTTGTTGGCGGACTCGAAGGACACGCAGGAGCTGTTGGACAGGCCGGCGCGGACGATCCAGGTGGCGTCGGCCTTGTCCGTGGTCGAGCTGGACGAGGCGATCGGCCGAGATGACCACGTTGCTGTCGGCGTCGTCGTGCCGGATGTAGTCGCTGGTGCAGCACGCGGTGGTGGCCTGCAGCGAGATCCGCGAACCGGCGGCGGTCGAAGCCGCTGCCCGACGGAGCCGTCGGCGTAGCCGGCGGCGGTGATGTTGGCCTGGACCGCGTTCTCGGTGGCGTCCGACGGGTAGCCGGAGGTCATCACGCCTTCGTAGAAGGTGCCGGCGGAGCCGTTGCTGTTGTCGCCGCCGATGCCGAGGATGATCGCGCCTTCCTTCTTCATCGGGTTGTAGCCCGAGACGTTGGGGCGCACGCCGCTGTAGAAGGTGGACAGGCCGCCCGACTGGCGCGTTGCCGCCGCGGATGGCCCACTGGTTCGGCCCGCCCTTGACGATGGCGGTCAGGAACCGGTTGTTGACGGTCGGGTCGTTGGCGTTGTAGCCGGCGTTGACGCCGGAGAACAGGCCGTTCTCCAGGTCGGCCATGATCCACGGGCCGTTGCCGCGAGCCGTAGCCCCAGACCTTGATGTTGCCGAAGTAGATGGCCTCCATGGTGCCGTTGCCGTTGTCGTGGCTGTTCGTCTCGGCGTTGCCGTAGTCGAAGCAGCAGCCGCCGTTGTAGTGCGGTGCCGTCGAAGATCGCGTACATGCCCTCGGGCTGGTCGCCGGTGGCGATGCCGTTGGTGTTGTTGTTGCGGTAGCCGGTGCCGGGGGCCACGAAGACGCCGTAGGCCTTGTGGCCGCCGACGGTGACCGGCGCCGCGGTGGCGTTGGCGAGGTTGTCGTACCCGCCCGCGGCCGGGCCGGTGAACCCGCCGGGGGCGCCTGGGTGAGGTTGTTGCCCCGGCCGGACTGGTCGTAGATGATGGTGATGACGCAGCTCGTGCCGGCGCAGAACGAGTCCTGCGCGGCGGCGTTGGCGTAGCCGCCCGCGCTCAGCACGCCGATGTCGCGGGTGGCGTTGTCCGACGCGCGCCTGCACCTGGTACAGCGCGCCGTTGTACGCGGCGTACAGCGCGCGGGTGGTGCTGTGCGCGGCCACGCAGGGCGTGCCGCCGGAGGCGTAGATGTCACAGGGGCCCGACGTCGCGGCCACCGCACTGGCATCGGTGCTCGTCTGACGCACAGCGGTGGACGGCGATGCCACGGCTCCGGAGGCGGGCGCCAGCCCGCCGAACACGGCCGCGGCCATGGCGAGCGCGAGTGCGAATACGACGGCGAGCGGTCTGCCTCGCCGTACGCCGGTCAGTAGCGAAGACATGCGGATCTCCTTGGTGGTGAGCGATGGAAAGAACACGGCCCGGCGGGAACGATGCAGTCGTCCCCGTCAGCCGTGAGCCGACGGCGTCCCGACGTCGGGGTGGACACCGGTCCGTTGCCCGTCCGAAGCGGGACGACTCGCCGTGCACAGGGATGGCGACAGGAGCCTGGTCAGATGCCGGCCATCCAGGGCGTCACCGAAATTGGTAGCGCTCACATTGGTCGCACCGTCTCCTCCTGAAGGACATGGGAACGCGGGCGAGCGGGAAGAGAGCACCGTGAACCGCACGCGCCTGGGTCAGCACCGAGCAAAAAGCCATGGCCATGTCATGCTGAGCAGCGGAGACCTCGGGGGGTGGTCGGGGTCTGCCGGATACGTCTGCCAAGTCCGCGAGAAGGTACGGGTGGCGCGAGGAAGTGCGGATCGAGATTTCGATATTTCGAACGTCGATCGGACTCTCGGACAGTTGTAGATGATAGAGGGACCCCGAAGCGTGTCAACACCCCTTGCACATGAGGCGTCACGGCCGGATCGGCCGTACCGGAGCAGGGTTTCGACGCGATCGCACGGGTCCGGGCCACGGCGTCCGAACCGCCGCACAGTCCCGGCACACCCGCACGCCCGTCCCCGCACACGCCCGGACCAGGCCACCCGAGTGACCTGGTCCCGACGCGCGAGCCGCCTTCTACTTCCCGTAACCGACCGAGTTGATGTTGGTCTGCACCGAGTTCTCGGTGGCGTCCGACGGGTAGCCGGACGTCATCACGCCTTCGTAGAACGTGCCGGCCGAACCCTTGCTGTTGTCGCCGCCGATACCGAGGATGATCGCGCCTTCCTTCTTCATCGGGTTGTAGCCCGACACGTTGGGACGCGCTCCGCTGTAGAAGGTCGACAGGCCGCCCGACTGCGCGTTGCCGCCGCGGATGGCCCACTTGTTCGCACCGCCCTTGACCATGGCGGTCAGGTAGCGGTAGTTGACGGACGGGTCATTGGAGTTGTAGCCGGCGTTGACGCCGGAGAACAGGCCGTTCTCCAGGTCGGCCATGACCCACGGGCCGTTGCCCGCGCCGTAGCCCCAGACCTTGATGTTGCCGAAGTAGATGGCTTCCATGTGGCCGTTGCCGGTGTCGTTGTTGCTCGTCTCGGCGTTGCCGTAGTCGAAGCAGCAGCCGCCGTTGTAGTGCGTCCCGTCGAAGATCGCGTACATCCCCTCGGCCGCGTCTCCGGTCGCGATGCCGTTGGTGCTGTCCTGGCGGTAGCCGGTGCCGGCGGCCACGTAGACGCCGTAGGCCTTGTGGCCGGAGATCGTGATCGGCGCCGCGGTCGCGTTCGCGAGGTTGTCAGGGCCGCCGGCCGCTCCGCCGCCCGGCGCCTGGACGAGGTCGTTGCCCCGACCGGTCTGGTCGTAGATCCTCGTGATGACGCAGGTCGTGCCGGAGCAGAACGAGTCCTGCGCGGACGCGTCGGGATAGCCGCCCGCGGTGGTCGGGTTGAAGCTCTTGTAGGTGTTGTCCGAGGAGCGCCGCACCTGGTAAATGGGCCCGGTGTAGGACGAGAAGAGTGCCCGGGTGGTGCTGTGCGCGGCCACACAGGGCGTGCCGCCGGAAGCGTAGAGGTCACAGGGAAGCGATCCCGCGGTCACCGCGTTCACGCCGGCGTTCGCCTGGTGGGCCACGGTGGTCGAGTGCGCGGGGGCGGTGGCCGCCGCCTGACCGCCGAACACGGCGGCAGCCACGGCAAGCGCAACTACGGCGAACGGCCTGGCCCGCCGTACGCCGGTCGATACCAGAGACATATGGATCTCCTTGGGTGGTGAGCGATGGGAGAAGCGCGGCCGACGGAGACGATCTGCCGTCTCCGTCGACGGTGGTGCGACGGCGCCCCGACGCGGGGGTGAGCGCCGGGCAGCCGCCCGTCCGATGCGGAACTGTCGGCCGGACACGAATGTGGCGGTGCGTCAGTGCGATGCAGGGGCCTACGCGGCCGGGCCAGGTCGCCGGTAGAGCGCGGCGGCGGGCGGGCGGTGGCCCCGGGTGCGGACGTCCTGGGTCGGTGGACATCGCCTGCCGCGGCAGGAGCTTGGTCAGTCGTCTGCCGTGCGGACTGTCACCGAAATTGGTAGCGCTCACATTCACGCTGCGCCGTCCTGGCACCGCCCAGACGGGCACCGGCGCCGGCGTCGACGCTAAGCACGCACCGGCGACAGAGGAGGAACGTCGCGCGCGCGGCGCACGGTGCGACCGGGCGGCGAAGGAAGGTCGCACCGGCTCCTCCTGGAGGACGTGGGGACGCAAGGGACGTGAACGGACGGGACGGACGGACAGCACCTCTACCGTGCACGCACTACCTGGATCAGCATCGCGCCATAAGCTCATAAGTCATGGACATGTCATAACGACCTTGCGGATCTCCGCGGTCGACGGAGGCCCGCCTACGTATCCGCGTGAGCAGGGATGCCCACGGAGGAGGCACAAGAGCGGCGGCTTCGATATTTCGAACAATGGTCGGTTTTTCGTACAGCCTTAGATGATAGGGGGACCCCGAAGCGTGTCAACACTTCTGGCACGAACCAGCCGAGCGAGGCCGCCGGCCGTGCAGGTCCTTGGCCACACTCGCTGAGGAGGGTGCTCAACGGACAGCCTGGCCGCCGGCTTCCCGGCTGCCGCTTTCACGAGCCGTGTCGAGAGCGGCGAGCTTGAGATGGATCCGGTCGGCCCCGGCGTGCGCGAGCTCGGTGAAGATGGCCAGGGCGTGCTGCCAGACACTGTGCGCGGCGTCGACGTCGTGCGCGGCGTGGTGGGCGTCGCCGAGGCGATCGAGGATGTCCGCTTCCAGGTAGCGGTCGCCGAAGTCGCGGCAGAAGGCGAGGGCGTGTCCGTAGCAGGTGACGGCCCGCGCGTGGTGGCCCAGGTGATGGTGGGCGTAGGCGAGGGAGACCCAGGCATAGGCCTGTCCTTCGCGGTCGTCGAATTCCTCCAGCACGGGCAGGGCCTGTTCGCAGCAGATCAGTGCCTGCGCACTGTCGCCGAGGCGGGCGTGGAACCAGCCGATGGCGGTCAGCGCCTGGGCCTGCCCGGCGCGATGGCCGCAGGACTGGTACAGCGCGTGGGCCCGGCGGACATGCGGAAGGATGTCCGGTGGCACCGTGCCGGCGGCCCGCCCTGCCTGCACTCTCGCGAGGTCGATATGGGTGCGGGCCTGTCCCTGCACGTTGCCGGCCCGGACGAACAGCTCCAGGGCACGGCACATATGGGTGTGCGCGGCGTCGAGGTTTTTGTGCCGGCGGTAGGCCCCGGCGAGGATCCGATGGGCGATGGGCTGCCCGAGAGGGTCGGCCAGCCGGACGGCGGCGTCCAGCGCGGCGCCGCCGACGACGGCCAGGTCGTGCCAGTGCCCGCGCCGTTCGAGGAAGGTCGCGACGTACCGGGCCAGCTGCCAGACATGGGCGTCGAAACCGCCGGCGGCGGCGTGCCGCACCGCGGCGAGCAGCACCGCGTGTTCCGTGGTGAACCAGGCCAGGGCCCGCTCGTGGTCGGCGTGCCGTTCCGGGAGAACCCCGGGTCGCGGTGCGGGCAGGGTCAGCGAGTCCCGGGCTCGTTCCAGCAGTTGAGCGGCGGTGCGCGCGGTGTGCAGATAGTGATCAAGCGTCCGGTGCGCCGCCGCCTGTCGGTCCTCGTCGGCGTCGGTGAGGCCGCACTGCTCGGTGGCGTAGTCGCGGAGCAGGTCATGGAGGACGTACCGGCCGGGGGCATGCTCGATCAGCAGATTGGCCCGGGTCAGCTCGGCCAGCAGCCCGCGCACATGGCCCGGCGGCGAGCCGGTGAGACTGGTCGCCGCTTCGGCGGAGACGTCCGGGCCGGGATGCAGCCCGAGCAGCCTGAACAGCCGGGCCGCCGGCGGCGTGAGCGCGGTGTAGGACGAGGAGAACACCGCCCGCACCTCACTGGCCGGATCACCGGCGGACAGGACGTTCAGCCGCTGATCCACCTCGGCCAGCTCCGCCGCCAGGATGGTGAGAGGGAAGCCGGTCTGGGCGGCGCGGGTGGCGGCGATGGTCAGGGCGAGCGGGAGCCGGGCGCAGTGGGCGATGATCTGCCGCATCGCGCTGGGTTCGGCGGCCACCGGCCCGGACCCGAGCCTGCGGACCAGCAGCTCCCGCGCCTCGTCCTCGGTGAGCAGGTCAAGGCTGATGGAGTGGGCACCGTCCACGGCGACCAGGCCGGACAGCCGGTTGCGGCTGGTCACCACGGCCACCGCTCCCGAAGTGCCGGGTAGCAGCGGTCTGACCTGCTGGGCGTCCCGGGCGTTGTCCAGCACCACGAGGATCCGCTTGCCGGCCAGCAGGCTGCGATACAGGGCGATCTTCGCGTCCAGACTCAGCGGGATGTGCTGCGGGGTGACGCCGAGGGTGTCGAGGAAGCGGTGCAACGCTTCGGCCGGATCCGTCTTCGGCGCCCGCGGGTCGAACCCGCGGAGGTTCACATACAACTGACCATCGGGAAACCGCTCTTGGACGCGGTGCGCCCAGTGCACCGCCAGCGCGGTCTTGCCGATTCCGGCGGTCCCCACGATCGACGCGATCGCCACGCTGCCCGTGCCGGTGGCCGACTCCACCTGTGCGGTGAGCGCGGCCGACTCGCGTACCCGGCCGACCAGGTGGGCGACCGCGGCGGGCAGCTGGTGGGGCACCACCGCGGCCCCGGGCCCGAACACGGACAGCGCGCTCGACATGGCCAGGGCCGGGTCGGCGGTGAGTATCTGGTGGTGCAGGCACCGCACGTCAGGGCCCGGATCGGTGCCCAGCTCATCGACGAGTCGACGGTGCAGGCCCTGATAGTGCTCCAGGGCGTCGGCCTGGCGGCCACTTCGGTACAGGGCGAGCATCAGCTGGCCGGCCACGCGTTCGTCCAACGAATGCTGCTGGGCGCGAACGGTCAGGCCCGGGAGCAGTTCCGTGTGCCGGCCGCAGCGCAACGCGACATCGGCATGGTCGAGTTCGGCGGCCAGTCGTTCGTTGTCCAGGGTGATGCGCAGGCCGTTCGCCCATGGTGTGTCCAGACCGGACAGCGGCTCGCCGCGCCACAGCTGCAGGGCCTGCCCGAACAGTTCCAAGGCCTGCTGATCGCCGCGGACCATCCGGGCCTGGGTGACCAGGCGGCGGAATTGATGGACGTCCACGGCCTGTTCGCCGACGACGAGCGAGTAGCCGCCGGAGCGGCGGTCCAGGCGGACCTCGTCGTCCACGGCACGCAGCGCCGAACGCAGCCGGGACAGGTAGTTGTACACGGTCTCCCGCCCGCGCTTGGGAGACCGCGCGCCCCATACGCGGTCGAGCAACTGGTCGGTGGAGACCGAGCGGTTGGCCTCCATCAGCAGCACGCCCAGTACCGCGCGCTGCTTCAGATGCCCCAGCTCGACCGTCACGTCACCGACCTGGGCTTCGATACTGCCTAGTAATCGGAACCTGACCGCCATCTTGACTCCCCACCGCCCAGGCGTACCTACCCGGTCTACCCCTACGACGTGCGCATTTTAGGTTGGTCGCACAGTTTTCCCACGATCGGCCCTGCATCATGGTCCCGCAGGGTCCACGCATCGCACGGACGGCTGCACCGGTTGCCCGGCTGCTCGGAGAAGAAAGGGTCCGCTCATGAACACGCGTACGTGTCAGCGCCTGCTGCCGGCAGTCGACGCCGCGACGTGGTGGACCCCTCGCACGCACGGCTCACGCGACCACCTTCCGTGCCGTCTCCGAGCATCTGCACACCGACGGCGAAGGCGGCAACTACACCACAGCCAGGCCGGTTATCCATCACGGCTCCACCGGATGGGCCGTGAAGGAATTGCGATGCCTGCCCGAGCGAGAAGACTTCGCCCCCGGTGCACCGACGACATGCCCGGGGGCAACACCAACGGTGCAGTCAGATGACGTCCACCCCGGTGAGCGCCGGCTGTTGACGGCGTCGTCGGGCTCGGCACTCGCACATCCACAGAAACCGACGCGGACACGAACACCACTGCCTCGGCGGCACGACCGGACAAGGGGGAAGGCCGGCTCGTGACCGTTGCGACGGCGCGTACCACTGCGCCGACGGGCGGCGGCCAGGAGGGGGTCTGGCCGCCGCCCCATCAAGAGATCCGGTCGTCCACCGGACCGGAGCGGCTTCGGTCAGGGCGTGGCGAGCAGGCGGCTCCAGGTGTTGGACGCGACGACACCGTCCGACGGCAGGCCGTTGAGCGTCTGGAACGCGCGCACCGCGGAGTCGGTGAGAGAACCGAAGGCGCCATCGGCGGTGAGGGAGCTGCCGTGCACGTTCAGCAGCCGCTGGGCCGCCGTCACCGCGTCGCCCGAGGTGCCGTTCCGGCGCGGCGGCACGAGCAGCTCCCAGGTGGTGGCCCCGGCGGTGCCGTCCGCGGTGAGCCCGGCGACCTGCTGGAAGTCCTGCACCGCGGACTTGGTGGCGGCCCCGAAGGCGCCGTCGGCGGTGAGGGTCCGGCCGGTCTGGCTGAGGAGGTACTGAAGGGTGCGGACGTCCTCACCGCTGGCGCCCTGGCCGAGTGAGGGCCAGATACGGCCGCCGGGATCCACCTCGGCGGCAACGTCGAGACGCAGCTGCGGCAGCATGGCGTAGAGCACGTCTCCGGGGCAGTCGGTGTCCTTGTAGTCCCGGTGGCCGTAGATGGCCGAGGCGCTGAGCCCGTACTGCCAGCAGATGTACGCGCACATACTGGTGAGCGTGGCGTAGAGCACCGCCGGGGGGTGCTCGGTCATATAGGTGCCGTTGTTCTCGATGCCTATGGCCGAGCTGTTCTGCCCGGGGCAGTGCGCACCGACGATCATGTCGCTGCCGGCCTTCAGCCGTTCGAGGCTGCGGTGGCGGCCCTCCATGATGTGGCCGCCGCGGCTGATGGTGAAATGCTGGCCGGAGTCGAGCCAGCCATTGGTGTCCATGTGCAGGTCCTGGATCTCCTTGGCTATGGCGAATGCCTCCGCCTGCGTGGAGTCCGGGGTGTTGGGGAAGTCGGTGTGGTGGACGAGGATCTTGTCGGGGTTGTTGCCGGCCAGGCTCACCGGCGAGGAGGGCTGCCGGGCACTCCAGGCCGTGCAGTCGAAGATGCCGGGGGTGTTAGGGGCGGCCTGTGCGGGGGTGACGCTGAGGACTTCGTAACCGGTACCGATACCGATGGTGACGGCACCGGCGAGGAAGGCGCGTCTGGGCAGGGCTGGTGACATGTCAGCTCCGTGAATGGGAGGGGCTGATGCGAGAACCGTGCGGGATGGTGCCGTCGTGAAAATAGCCGGACCGAGGCCTCTCGCGATATGCCTGAAGGGCGCTGGTCGCACATCACCTGCCGTGTTCGTTCGCGATATCCGGTCTGACGCGCAGAAACGCACCCGTTTGCGACTCGCGGACCCGCGGAGTCGCGAACTCGCTGAGTCGCGCCGCCGCAGGCGTCATCGCAGCCCGGAAGGCGTGCGCGGGAGAAGCGGACCGTGTGGCAGCCGAGGGAGCACATACCGGGCGAACAGCGCGCTCTCCGCCGCGTGCGGATAGCCCGAGAGGATGAAGGCCTCCATCCCGAGGTCGGCATAGCCCTGCAGCTTCGCGAGCACCTGGTCAGGGTCGCCGACGATGGCCGCGCCGGCGCCCGAGCGGGCCCGGCCGATGCCCGTCCATAGGTTCGCCTCCGCATATCCCTCGTCGTCGGCGGCCTCGCGCAGCTGCGTCTGCCGGTCCGTGCCGGCCGACGTGGTGTCCAGCGAACGCCCTCGGATGCGTTCGCCGGTGTCCGTGTCAAGCCGGGAGACCAGTCGGCGGGCCGCAGCCCGCGCCTCCGCCTCGGTGGCGCGCACGATCACGTGCGAGCGGTATCCGAAGCGGAGTTTTCGGCCGTACCCGGCGGCGCGTTCTTGCATGTCGGCGATGATCTCCGCCACGGCAGGCATCGTGTCCGGCCACATCAGGTACACATCGGCCTCCCGGGCGGCGACGTCGCGGGCCGCCTCGGACAGCCCGCCGAAGTAGAACGGCGGGCAGCCGCCCGACGTCCGGCACAAGCGCGGCGGGTCGAGGGTGAGGTCGACGAACTCGCCGTGGAAGTCGACGGGCCGACCGGCCAGCAAGTCCCGGAGCACCCGCATGATCTCGCCGGTGCGGCGGTAGCGGGCCTCGGAGGGGAGGTTCTCGCCGGGCAGGCTGGAGGAGATGATGTTGACGGTGAGCCGGCCGCCGAGCATCTGGTCGATCGTCGCGAGCTGCCTGGCCAGCTGCGGCGGCCATATCTCACCCATGCGGACCGCCAGCAGCAGCTGCATCCGCCGCAGGTGCGGGGCGATCCCGGCAGCGAAGCCGACCGGGTCGATGCCCATCTCATAGCCGGACGGCAGGAGCAGACTGTCGTACCCCGCCTCCTCCGCGCCGAGCGCTATGCCGCGGCAGTGCTCCCAGCTCGACTGCAGGGCGGTTTCGGATACGCCCAGGAACTCGTAGTCGTCATCGCACAGGGCCGCGAACCACGACACTTCACTTGTCATCAAAAGCTCCCTTTCCGGGGCGTGGAACGGCTCTTAGGTGCCGGTGCGAAACGGTGGCTGCGAGCGCGGCGGGCGACGGCCGCCCACGGCCTGCTCACGTTCCCGCGAGCGCGCCGGCGGTCATACCGCGGACCATGAAGCGCTGCACGGCGAAGAAGGCGATGACGAGCGGCAGGCTGGTGATGAGCGAGGCGGCCATCATTCCGCCCCAGTCGGTCTTGAAGGTGCCGCTGAAGCTCTGCATCAGCCCGGCGGGGAGAGTCTGCCGCGAGTCCGTGCTGGCCAGCGTCAACGGGTACAGCAGGTTGTTCCAGGTGTTCATGAAGACGAACACCGCGGTGGTGACCAGTCCCGGTACCGAGAGCGGGACGACGACCCGCAGCAGCGCGCCGAGCCGCCCGCAGCCGTCCACCTTCGCGGCCTCTTCCAGCTCACGCGGTATCCCGTCGAAGAAGCCCTTCATCATCCAGGCGCCGAACGGTATGGAGAACGAGGTGTAGCCGATGATGAGCCCGAGATAGGTGTTCAGCAGGTGCGCCTTGAGCAGCAGCAGGTAGAGCGGGCCGATCAGGACCACGAGGGGCAGCATCTGGGTCGCCAGCACGGTGACGCTCGTGATCCCGCCCAGCCGGTACCCGCCCCTGGAGAAGCTGTATCCGCACAGGGTGGACAGCAGCAGGGCCACCAGCGCGGAGACAAGCGCCGTGAAGGCGCTATTGAACAGATATGTCCCAAAGGGGACGGTACCGCTGAACAGTGCGCGGAAGTTGGCACCCGTGAACGAGCGCGGCCACAACGTCGGGTTGAGGTTGGTCGCCTCCAACGAGCTCTTCACCGAGGTGGCGGCCATCCAGTACAGCGGCCACAGCGTCCACACGGCGAACAGCGCGACGATCACGACGGCGAGTGCGCGGGCGATCCAGGCGCGGTCACGGCCAGGCCGCCTGGCTGAGGTCTGCACGACGGTCACGCGGACCTCCCGCGCAGGACCCTGATGAACACGGCCGCGACCGCGAGCAGCAGCACCAGCCACACGGCGCCGACGGCGGAGGCGTATCCGAGGTCGTAACTGGTGAAGGCGAGCCGGTACACGTACACGACCAGCGTCGTGGTGTCGTACGCCGGCCCTCCCCCGGTCATCGTCCAGATGAGCGGGAAGTTGTTGAAGTTCTGGATGATCATCAGCAGCGTCCCGACGAGCGCCGCGTCACGCAGATACGGCAGTTTGATGCGCGTGATCATCCGCCAGCCGTCGGCCCGGTCGATGCGCGCCGCCTCGATGATCTCTCCTGGTATCGCGCCGAGCGCCGCGGTAAACACCAGCAGGAAGAACGGCGCCTGCGACCAGACGTTGGCGATGACCACCGACGCCATCGCCAGGTGCCCGCCGGTCAACCACGGCACGGCGGATGCGGTGGCGTGGGTGCGCAGCAGGAGAGCGTCCACGACGCCGCCCTGTTCCTCGAACATGAACCGGAACAGGAATCCCACGACGATGACCGGCACCGCCCACGGAGTCAGCAGCGCACCGCGCAGCAGACGCCACGGCCCGTGGAGCCGCTCGGTGGCCAGCGCGAGCACCACCCCGATGAGCATGCCGCCCAGGACCGAGGCCGTCGTGTAGACGACCGTGTTCCGCAACGCTTCCCAGAACACCGTGTCCGACGCGAGATGGCGGTAGTTGCGCCAGCCCACGAACGCGTGGTCCGGCGTGATCAGCGGGTAGTCGTAGAACGAGACCACCACTGTCCGGATGACCGGGTACGCGATGACGACGGCCAGGACGACGAGTGCGGGCAGCGTCATCCAGTCGAGCCAGGGCTCGCCCCGGCGGTGTCCGCGCCGGTGCGGCCGTGACCTGCCCGCCCAAGAAGAGGAGAGGGTCATCCGAGTTCCGACTCCAGCTTCGACTGGAGGTCGGAGGCGATCGAGTCCACGGGCTGTGAACCGGTCATCGCGCTCTGCACGGCGGCCATGATCGGCGAGTACGCCTTGGCATAGTCCGCACCCCAGTCGGGCCTGGTCACCGTGGGGACGACGGTGTCGCGGAACGCCTTGGCGACCGGGTCGTCGAGCTGCTTCGCCGCGTCGCCCGTGGGGTCGGCGACCGGCGGCAGCGATCCCTCGGACTTGATCGTGTACTGGATGCCGGCCGGCGAGGTCGAGAGGTATTTGATGAACTCCCAGGCGGCCTTCTGCTTCTTGCCGCTGTTGAACAGCACGAGCTGGTGGTCGGTCGAGACGCTGAAGTGCGACTGCCCCGTCGTGCTGGGCAGCGGTACCACTCCCCAGGTGTCGAAGAACTCGTCGTCCGTCGTCTTGCGGGTGGACTGGACAACGCTCCTCAGATAAGGACCGTCGACGGTGAACGCCACCTGGTCGGAGGCGGCGGGCTGACGGAAGAATCCCGCCTTCTGGTTGACCGGGGTGTATCCGCTCTTCGCGATCCGCCGTGTGAAGTCGAGGTAGGCCTTGAAGCCTGGCGACTCGACGGAGGGCTTCGCGCCCTGGAGCGGCTGTGCGCCAAAGCTCCTGATGATCGGCCAGTTGACGTCCAGACCAAAGGTGCGGTCGGTGGTGTCCAGGCCGAACACGATGGTCTTCGGGTTCTTCAGGTGTACCGCCTTCGCGTCGGCGAGCAACTCATCCCAGGTGGCGGGCGGCTTGGACGGGTCGAGCCCGGCGTCTTGAAGGACTTTTTTGTTGTACCAGAGCCCGACCGGCCCGACCGTCCACGGGATCGCGACGAGTTTCCCGTCGACCTGGCCGAGCTTCAGCTCGGTCGGAATGATCGACTTCTTGTACGCGGCGTCGGCGAGCCCGTCCAGCGGCTGCAGCATCCGCGTCTCGGCCAGGGTGAGTGTGTCGTTGCCGGCGAGTTCGGCGACGTCTGGAGCGTTGCCGGACCGGCTCTGGAGGATCAGCCGCTGCCCGATGTCACTGAACGAGATGGGCTCGCTCTTGATCTTTATATCGGGATGCGTCCGTTCGAACGCGGCAATCAGGGTCCGCAGTCCCGCCTGCGTCGCAGGCTCCGCGTCAGCCCAGTTGGCGAATGTGAGGGTGGTCGTTCCGTCGCTCGGCGGCGCTCCACCGCAGGCCGTGGTGAGCAGGCCGAGTGCGAGCGCTCCGGCGAGGACGGGCAGCGCCCGGCGGCGCAGGCTGAGGAATCTCATGCCTTACTTCTCCCTATCCGATCGCTATGGCGAAGAGGTGAATCGCGGTGATCCGGCCGGAGCCGATCGAACCCGCGGGCAGCGTCACCGCGGCCACCGTCTTGCCCGCCTCGATCGATGTGTTCGTGTACAGGACGTAGAGGGGCTGCTCTCGTTGGCCGCGCGGTCTTCCTTCGATTCCCTTCGAGTTGCAGTAAGCCGTCGCGGCGACGGTTTCGTTGCTGTCCACCGGGGCCTGCCAGTAGCTCTCGACGAGAAGCGGGAAATCGCTCTTCGAGCCGTCGGTGTAATGGACCGTGCCGGTTCCCGAGACCGAGGAACTGCTGCTCGCTCCGAGGAATCCGAGTCTGTGTCCCGAGCCCTGCACCGCGATGGTCTGGCCCGTCGCGATGACGTTGTCCGGGGCGCCGGACGCGGTGTCGGGCCAGGTGAAGGTGAGCCCGTCATAGGCGGCGGACGCGCCGCGCGCGAGGCCGGCGGAGGCGAGCGCCTGCCATGAATAGCTGTTGCCGATGCCGTCGAAATCACCGGCGTCGATATCGTCGTCATCGGTGATGCCCTTGTTGTTCCGCGCGGCGTCGAAAGACGCATAGGGAACCTGCACAACGACCTGCGCGTGACTGACACCCTGCTCTTCATGCGCGGCATAGGCGGCCTTTGTCCTGATGGTGGCCGACTCTCCCGGCGCCGCACCGTCCGGAACGGTCAGCCGCCAGCCGGCCCGCACCGTCCGCCCGCTCCGTACGTCGGTGAATGCGCCGGACGTCGTCGAAGTCGCCGTCCAGCCGTCCGGGACCTCGATGGTCAGTGAAAGGTGCCGCAGATCCGGAGTGCCGTTGTTGGTGAACGTGGCGACGACCTCGGTGGCACCGCCCGCCGGCACGATGGCCGGCGCCACCTGCGCAAGGAGCGTCCCGTAGGGCACCGGCGCGCCTGCCGGGTCGGTCTGCCGGACCCGGACCGCGGCCTCGGCCGTCCCCAGTGCCGGATGCGTGGCGCGGACGGTGACCGTGCCGGGCGAGTTCCGCAGCGTGCGGACCCAGACCGCGCCTGCGCCGCCGGTGTCGGCGAATGGGAACGGCGTGTCGCCGACCAGCACGGCGGGGCCGTGCACGGAGAGCTCGACCTGCCCGCTGACGTACGGGCGGGCCGCCCCGTACCTGTCCACCGCGCGGAAGGCCACCCGGGTGGCGTCAGCAGCCGTCTGCCACCAGCTCGTGATCGTCCGCTTCGATCACGAGCCGATCGGTGGACGGATCGGACGAGAAGCGCCGGGTCGCCACCTTCTGGTCACCGAGGTAGCCGTCGACGCGCAGTTCCGGGCGCGTGGCGCCGTCCACGCCGCTGAAGTCGACGAACGACGGCGGGTAACGCAGATTTCCGTAGCCGGTGGTGTCGGGTGTCACGGTCGCGTGATGCCGGTCGCCGACGTAGACCTCCAGCCGGTCGAGGTTGGAGCAGATCATTGCGGCCGGCAGGTCGGTGACCGGCGAGAGGGGGCCGAAGTCCCAGTAGAACGCGGGCTGGATCACCGGCCGCCGGTGCGGATCGATCTGCGACTGGTAGATCGCGGCACCGGGCTTGAGCACCCGGAACAGGTCCGCGACCCCGATGTACTTGACTCCCTGGTACTGGTTGCCGCTGCCGGACGGATAGTCGAAGCCGCCCCAGGCGAGCAGTCCGCAGTACCGGTCATCCGACGCGGCGATGTCGTGGACGCGTGCGTGCGCGGTGGCCTGTCCCTGCTGGACGTCCTGCGGCTCGGTGCGGCGGTAGTACTTCGCCGGCCCGGACAGCGTGCCGACCGCCTCACTGACCAGGTAGGGACGGTCGGTGCGCGGCGGCATCAGCTCAGGTCGCCTTCTGCCGTCCGGGCCCGTGCTCGTGGAGTAGTCGTTCTGTGAGAAGACGTCCTCGACGTAGTCGGGTGTGTTGTGCTTTCCGGACATCGCGCCGACGGTCGGCCGCGACGGGTCGAGGGAGTGCGCGAGGTCATTGGTGCGCGTGTAGAACGGAACGTCGTCCGCCGTCTCGTTGAGCCGCGAGCCCCAGATGATGACGGACGGGTGGTTGCGGTCGCGCCGTATCATCGCGCCGACGTCGCGTACCGCCGCGTCCTTCCAGGCGGCGTCGCCGAGGTAACCCCAGCCGGGAGCCTCCTGCCAGACCAGCAGGCCCAGCTCGTCGCACGCGTCCAAGAACGCCTCCGACTGCGGGTAGTGCGAGCAGCGCACCATGGTCGAGTTCAGGTCCTCGCGCAGAATCTCCGCGTCCTTGCGCTGCACTCGATCCGGCATCGCGCCTCCCGCGAAGGGGAAGAACTGGTGCCGGTTGACTCCGAAGAGTTTGAGCCTGCGACCGTTGAGGAAGAAGCCGTCCTCGGCGAACCGGGCCTCGCGGAACCCGATCCGGACACCGTGGTCGTGCAACGGTTCACCGTCGACCTCCAAGGTCACGACGACCTCGTACAGATGCGGACGGTCGACGTCCCAGAGGACGACGTCGTCGAGACCGGTCAGCGACACGGTCACGGTGCTCTGCCCGGTCTTGCCGATCGTCACCTGTGCGTCCGCCGAGGCGATCACTCGTGACCGGTCGCGCAGTTCCGCGACGAGGCGCGCACCGTTGTCCACCGTGCCCGCCGCGTCCAACGTGACCTGCACCTCGACGCCGCGTTGCGTGGCGTCCAGCACGTCCGTGGGCCGGGCGAACACGTCCGCGATGAAGACCTGCGGCACCGCGCGCAGATACGCCGGCCGGTAGATGCCGCCGGGCTGCCAGAAGTCGACCGTCGACGACTCCTGTCCCGGCCGCAGAGGCGGGACGTCGATGCCGAAGCGTGCGTCGAGCTCGACGGCGAGCACGTTGTCCCGGTGCCTTGGCCAAGTCGGTGATCTCATGGCTGAACGGCAGGTAGCCGCCCTGCGTCTGGCCCGCCACATGCCCGTTGACCGTGACCTTCGCGCCGGTCAGCGCCCCGTCGAAGTCGGCGAACAGCCGCAGTCCGGCCCACTCGGGCGGGACGTCGAAGTGCCGCCGGTAGATCCATGTCCGCTCCCAGGACGTGGGGTCCCACTGCCGCCAGGACAGGGCGGTCACCGTGTGCGGAAGGGCGATCCGGTCGAACGATGTGTCGTCGAAGCCCGGTTGCTCGGCTCCCTCGGTGAACTCACCGCCGAACAGCCAGTCGGCGCTGAGCGGCAGCGTCCGCGCGGCCGGTCCGACCGCCGGCACGGTCTTCGCCTCGGTCGCGGCGTACGCCTCGCCCGTGCGGCCGAGGACCGCCACCATCGTCGCGGCGGCGGTCGCCTGGACGAACGAGCGCCGTGAGAGCCCCGGTTTCGTCTCCGTCATTTCGTGCTCCAACTCTGCGGGCCGACAACGTGGTTCGAACTGTGTGCGAAACCAAGACCAAAACCAGGACCAGGACCAGGACCAGAGGGGAGATCCCTCATCGGGCATGCGGGCACACGACACCGGCCATGCGGCACCGGGCACGCGAGCGGCATCCGGGGGTCGGAGGCTGGTGGCGCGCGCACGGGGAGCAGCGCATGACGGGGTGAAGTGAGCGCCTGTGAAAGCGAGCTGTCAGAAATTCAGCGACATTCTGCGTTTCGCCTGGAAGAGCTCATGCCGAGACCGCGGACAGCGAGCGGCGCGCAAGCTGCGAAGGCAGGAAAGCGGAATGGCAGGAAGGTGCGGAGGCGTGAAGGCGAGAACGACAGAAAGAAGGGAAGACAGGAAGACAGGGAGGCCAGAAGAAATGCACTGAGGCGCGACGTGCCTGTCCGGATGTCCGTCCGGGTGTCTATCCGGTCAGGGTCGACAGATGGCGCTGGAGACGGACATGTAATCCACATGCCGCCTGCGAACCAGTCGTTCCCGGGCCATCGTCAGTACCTGTCTACTGCCATTGCCGACGCGCGGGTCGCCAATAGGGAAAGCGCAGGGGGCAAGAGGCAAACTGCCAAAGCTGCCTTCTTCCCTGCGGAAGCGACCTCAGTATTCGAAGCCCTGAGCGAACCGTCAACCCCTGTCTTCACACCTGGACTTGCACAGCTGGTCGTGCGGATGCCGTCCGGCGTTCGTCAACACCGTTCACAGCACGGTTGGTTCACTCCGCACGCGCTCTCCCGAACGAGAAGCCCTCTGCCCATGCCGGTGTCCAGGCGTCGGCGTCGGCGTCGGCGTCGGAGTGGCCGGACCGCCCGGAGCAGTGGTGGTCGCGGAGTGCGGCAAGTGTCGGGTGCGGGTTGTCGCGGTGCCATAGCAGTGAGTGCGGTTGAAGTGCTCTCCCTCGTAAACAAGTGAGATTCCTGCCTACCTTGCGGTGGCGGGTTTGACGCCGCGGGGACGCCTGACGACTGCCCTCCCGGCAGCCGGGATGAGCGCGTGGCCCGTCCGGTACAAGTGCAAGACGTTCTGGGCTGCGTTCCAGTCCGCGTTGGCGGACCATCCGCAGTCAGGGTTCTTGCACACGAACGTGGCCTGGTCCTGCCGGCTGCCCGGTGTGGTGAACCCACAGGCTGAGCAGCGCAGGGAGGTGCCGGGGGCGGGAACCTTGTGCAGGGTGCCGCCCTGGCGGGCAGTCTTGTACGTCAGCATCGTCACGGTGCGGCCCCACGCCTCCTGGCTGATGGAGCGGCTCAGACCGGACTTCTGGGCGACGTTCCTGCCGGGTTCCTCTAAGGTGCCTCTGGCGGACTTGACCATGTTCTTGATGTTGAGCTGTTCGACCACGATGGTGCCGTACTGCGTGGCAATGCTGGTGGTGGTCTTGTGCTGCCAGTCAACGGCGCGGCGCGTGGCTTTTGCGCGGAGCTGTTTGGGCTGGTCGTAGGTGTGCCGCAAGCGGCGGGAGGTCTTCTCTCCACGCTTGCGGTGCTCTTCACGCTGGGCGGCGCGTCGCTGAAGGCCCAGCAGCCTCGTCTTCTCCTGCGGGTTGAGCCACTTGTCGCGGTCGGCTGTCCCGTCGGGGAGGCGGGGCGGGCGGCCGTGGTCGCGGTGGTTGCCGTCCGAGAGGGCGAGGGGCAGGTTCACCCCGGCGTCGATGCCGACTTGCGGGCCGGCGTGTGGCTCCGGCTTGGCTTCCAGGGCCCGGACGCGGAAGGCGATGTGCCAGCCGAGAGCGTTCTTGACCAGCCGCGCCCCCGTGATCCGGTTGCCGGTGGCGGCATGCTTGCCGACCGGGAGTTCCTTGGTCCAGCGGAAGCGGACGCGGCCGATCCTGGGGATGTTGGCCATGCCTCAGCGGCGGTGCACGCGGGTGATGTTCAGGTCCCGGCCCTGCGGGATGTCCACCGACATCACCGTGCGCAGGCGGGCCTTGAAGTTCGGGGCGTCGGCGCGGCCGTCCCAGCAGTTCCGCCAGGCCTGGAAGTACGTCTTCAGCACGGCCTGCGCGGCCTGGGCAGGGAGCGCGCCGAGCCAGTCGATCTCCTTGCGGGCCTGGCGGATCGCAGCGTCGGCCGCGGTCAGGGAACGCTTGTCCTTGGGAAGCATCGTCCACCAGTCGTGCAGGCAGTTCCACATGGTGCGGGCAGTTCCACATGGTGCGGGCAGTTCCACATGGTGCGGGCTTCGCTCCTCGCGCGGTGCGGCTGAACAACCGCACGCCGAGGAACTTCTCCAGCGTGGCGATGCGTTTCGAGACGGCCTGCTGGGTGATCGACAACTCGCCGGCGGCGTCCTGGAACCGCCCCGCGTCCGCGACGGCCACGAAGGTGCGCCAGCATCGAGATCCACACCGGCCACGGTATATGCACAACGAATGGTTGTGTTTTCCTGGCGGACCGGTTGTTTGATCTCGCCATCTGCTCCTCGCTTTGATGCCGGTGGTCAGCGTGTGGTTGTGGGGGCGGCGAGAGGCGCAGTGGGCATGGCGGGCAGGCGGGCGCTGGGGCGGCGGTTCGGGTGGATGTGGGCGGCGTTCGCGGTCAGCTCGTACGGCACGGGGTTCGGGTTCGGCGCGTTCCCGCTGATCGCGTCCTCGTGCTGCACTCCGGGCCGACCCAGGTGGCGGCGCTGGCCGCCGCGGGGCGGGCCGTGGGGGCCGTGGTCGCGGTGCCGCTCGGTCCCTGGATGGAGTTCCGCCGCAAGCGGCCGGTCATGGTGGCGATGGACCTGACCCGGTTCGCGGCGTTGCTGAGCGTCCCCGCCGCGTTCGCGCTCGGCTGGCTCAGCTTCGCCCAGCTCCTCGTCGTCTCCGTCGTCGTCGCCGCGGCCGACATCGCCTTCAAGGCGGCCAGCGGCGCGTATCTGAAGGCGCTCGTGCCACCGGAGGACCTGCTCGTCGCGAACGGCCGGTTCGAGTCCACGACGTGGACCTCGATCGTGGTCGGACCACCGCTCGGCGGGGCCGCGATCGGGCTGTTCGGCCCGGTGACGACCGTGGTGGCCGACGCGGTCAGCTATCTGCTCTCGGCGCTGGGCATCCGCGCCATCGGCGGGACGGAACCGCGCCCCGCGCGGACCGGTGCGGCGCGGCTGCGCGCCGGCGATCTGCTCGAAGGGTGGCGCCACATCCTCGCCCACCCCGCGCTGCGCCCGCTGTTCTTCAACTCGATCGTGGTCAACGGCCTGATCATGGCCTCCGAGCCGCTGCTCGCCGTACTCCTGCTGGGCCGTCTCGGTTTCGCACCCTGGCAGTACGGTCTCGCGTTCGCGGCCCCCTGCGTCGGTGGTCTCGTCGGCTCACGCCTGGCGCACCCGCTCGCGGCGCGGTTCGGGCAGCACAAGGTGATGCTCACCGCCGGGGCGCTGCGTGCGTGCTGGCCTGTCGGACTGGCGTTCGTCCGGCCCGGTGTCCCCGGGATCGTGCTCGTCATCGTCGTCCAACTCGGCCTGGTGACCTGCTGCGGCGTGTTCAACCCGGTGCTGGCCACCTACCGGCTCGACCACACCGACCCCGACCGGGTCGCCCGCACCCTGTCCGCCTGGTCGGTCAGCAGCAGCGCCGCCATCGCGGCCCTGACCGCCGCGTGGGGTCTGCTCGCCGCCGTCACCAGCCCCCGCACCGCGATCGCAGCCGCCGGAGTCGTCCTCCTGGCCACCCCGCTGCTGCTCCCGCGCCGCGAGAAGACACCCGTGAACGCGGCAGAACAGGCCCCGAGCCTCACCTGACACGCCACCGTTCGCTTCCGGCAGCGCGGCCCGGCACCTTGCGTGTGTCACGCAGGCAGGACCGGCGCCGGCTCGACGTACTGTGCTGCGAGGGCGAGCGACCAGGTGGCCTCACCGATGCGGATGTCCAACCCGGCGGGTTCGCCGGTGTGCCGCGATCCACCGAAGACGAGGATGCCCATGGAGAGACCCGCGCACTGGCTCTTCGGCGACCAGCTGGGCCCTCACTTCCTCACGCCCGGCCCGCAGGGACCCGACCGCGACGCGCCGTCTCGTCATGATCGAGGCCCGGGCCGTCTTCCGCCGCCGCCGCTTCCACCGGGCCAAGGCCCACCTCGTGCTGTCCGCGATGCGCCACCGGGCGGCCGAGCTGGGCGACCGGGTCGCGTACGTGCGGGCAGACACGTACCGGGAGGGGCTGCGCGCACGGCGGTCGGCGGCCGCGCCGGTGACGGTGCAGCCATCCCGACCTCCCGCGCCGCACTCGGCCTCGTACGGTCGCTGGACGGGTCGACGTGCTGCCCGCCCGCGGCTTCCTCGTCTCGCCGGGACGACTTCGGCGCCTGGGCGGACGAGCGCGGACGGCGAACGGCTGCGGCAGGAGGACTTCTACCGGTGGGTGCGGCGCGAGCACGGCCTGCTCATGGACGGCGACCGACCCGGCGGGCGGCCGCTGGAACCTCGACCACGACAACCGCGAACCGCCGCCGAAGGGAGGCCCGCACCCTCGGGCGCCCGGCGCCCTACCGGCCGCGCGAGGACGCCATCGACGACGAGGTGCGGCGCGACCTGGACCGCTGGGAGCGCGACGGCGAGGTGCGTTCGTCGGCCGCGACGGGCCGCGCCGCTTCCCCGCGTCCCGCCGCGAGGCGCTGGCCGCGCTCCGCCGCTTCGTGCGCCCACCGGCTCGCCGGCTTCGGCCGGACCGAGGACGCGATGCTGGCCGCAGACCCGGTGATGAGCCACAGCCTGCTGTCGTCCTCGCTCAACCTCGGGCTGCTCGACCCCGCCGAGTGCGTGGAGCGCGGCGGAGCACGCCTGGCGGTGCGGGCGACGGCGCCGTTCAACAGCGTCGAGGGATTCGTCCGGCAGATCGCCGGCTGGCGCGAGTACGTCTGGCAGCTGTACTGGCACTTCGGCGAGGAGTACCGGCACCGCAACGCGCTGCGGCACCGCGCCCCGCTGCCCGGACTGGTTCCTCGACCTCGACGCCGACGCCGTCACGGCCCGCTGCCTGGCGACGGTCCTGGCCCAGGTCCGCGACACCGGCTGGACCCACCACATCCCGCGGCTGATGGTGCTCGGCAGCCTCGCCCTCCAGCAGGGCTGGGACCCGGCGGCGGTCACCGACTGGTTCCACCGCTGCTTCGTCGACGGCTACGACTGGGTGATGCTGCCGAACGTCGTCGGGATGTCCCAGTACGCCGACGGCGGACGGATGACCACCAAGCCGTACACCTCCGGCGGCGCCTACATGCACCGGATGAGCGACCTCTGCGGTCCCTGCGCCTACCGTCCCGACCGGACCGCACCGGCGAGCGACGCCTGCCCGTACACCGCCGGGCTACTGGGCCTTCCTGCACCGGCACCGCGGCCGCCTGGCGGACAACCACCGCATGGCCAGGCGGTGCGCGGCCTCGACCGGCTCGGCCGACCTCGACGACGCTGCTGCGCCAGCAGGACCGACGGACCGGGCCCCCGTGAGCAGGACCGCCGGACCGACCGCCGTGCGCTACGCAGCAAGAAATGCTCTGAACGCGTTACACGGGCACTCGCGAGGTGAGGGACCTCGGGCTCCGCGGCTATCGGGGCTGCCACGCCCGTACGAGGTCCTCCGGCCCCCAGCGCGCGGTGAGCGGCAGATCATCGGCCACCCCACAGCGGGAGACCGCGACCAGTGGAGTATCCGGGGCGGCACCGGGGACGGCGAGCATGTCGCGTACCAAGGCGTCGTACTCACGACGGCCGAAAGGCTGGGTCTCCAGCCACTTGACCGACCCGACGAAGTGCACCTGCCGGGCCATCGGCTCGCGGTCTGCACCGATGAGGTCGATCTCGGGGTTGTTCTGACGGTTCCACCAACCACCGACGGCGCCGGTCTCGGGCCACTCGTCATCGGGCATCAGACGCAGCAGGGACTCGCGGATCAGTGGCTCGACCGCTCGCCCGCGCCAAGTGGTCCAGGACCGCTCGATGCGTTCCAGTGCCACGTCACCGCGGCCACGCTCGATGAGTGGGATGGCGCGTGCCAGGAAGGCCAGCCAGAACCGTAGATACGGGTCGGCGATCCGATAGCGCTTGTTCTTGCTGTCCGGCTTGACGGACAGCGGGAGATCAGCGGCCAGGACTCGCTTGGCCTGCAGCATGGCCAGCAGCGGGGAGAGCGTGCCGGATGGCAGCGCGCTGGCGCCGCCGGCCTGGGCCGCGATCGCGCTGAACGTGCGCTCGCCGCTGCCAACCGCTTCCAGTACGGCCCGTGAGTGCGAAGCTTCGGGGAATTCGCCCAGCAGGGACAGCTCGCCGGCCATCAGCAGGGGCGAGAGAGGATTGGCGACCGACGCCCGCAAGAAGGCCGTACGCCCCATTCCCGGCCGCCATGACTGCACGATCTCGGGGAATCCGCCAGTGATCAACTGAGCATCGACGGCCCCTGCGGCGTCGAGCTCGGTCATGGCCTGCACGTCGGCCAGGTTGAGGGGGTGAACGGTCATTTTCGCTGCCCGACCGAAGAACGGGCGTCCGTACGACTGCAGGGCCTCCATCACCGACGTATCGCTGCCGACCAGCAGCAGAAGCACGGGCTTGGACGACAGGTGACGGTCCCAGACAGTTTGGAGTGCGCCCTCGAATTCCTGATCCTGCTCGACCAGCCAGGGCACCTCATCGATCACTGCGATGCTGGGTGAGTCATCGGGTACCGCGAGCGCCAGCGAGCGCAGGGCCTGGTTCCAGTCCTGCGCCTGAAGGCCGGCCACCAGCTCTGCCCCCGGCAGTAGTGACTGCGCGAGGGTCGCGGCAAAGTCGGCGCGCTCCGTCACCGGATTACGCCCCCGAGTGGCCTGGAACACCACGTACGGCGCTCCCGCGCGGTCGCAGAACTCCTGGACCAGCCGCGACTTCCCTACTCGGCGCCGGCCCGTCATGATCACAGCCCGCCCCCGAGTGGCTCCACCACCCTCTGTCACGGTCCGGTACTGCTCGGCCAGCAGTTCAAGATCCCCGACCCGACCTTGGAACTCCATGACACACCTCAGCGTAATTAACGTAGGTAGATTATTACGTAGATTGCATCTTACTTTACATCCAGCGGCCTACCGGATGGAGCACGAGGGCGGGCACGGAGGGCGAGAGTGCGGAGTGGAGCCGGCAGCCCTCATGTGAACGCACTACACGCGCAGCCGAGCAGCACGGCTCAGAGCCGTCTGCGGAACCGCGGCCGCTCAGCTTTGCCACAAGGCCGACCGGAAACCCAGCACGGTAGAGGTGAGCAGGGGTGATGACGGGTGGCGAAGGATCAGAAGGATCAGATTTCCCAGCACCATCCCAGCACGGGAAAAGCCGGGCCTCTCGGCGACGCCTGTTCAGCCTGATCACGCTCCCCGGCTCCCGTGCGTCGCCTGCCATCCACCACTCACAGCGGCCAAGCGGTCAGCAGGTCGCCTGGGCCGTAGGTGGCATCGAGGCCCAAAGAGTCGACGCCGCTGCGCGAGACCGCCACGACTGGAACGGGTTCGTCGGTGAGGGCGGCCCGGTGCCGATGGAGGGCTGCCAGGTCGTGCCGGTCGAAGGTCGACTGTTCCAGCCACTTGATGGAGCCCACGAACAGCAGCTCCTTGGCGATGGGAGCGCGGTCCGCCCCGACGATGTCGATTTCGACATTGTTGGTGCGGGTCCAGTAGCCACCCACTGCCGGGGCCGCGGGGAGCTGGTCGTCGGGCAGTATCTGGGCGAGCGCCTCTCGGATGAGCGGCTCGATCGCCCGACCGCGCCAGCTGGTCCAGTTCTCCCGGATGCGCGCCAAGGTCAGATCACCCCGCCCTCGCTCGATCTCCTCCATGGACGGGCCGAGCAAGTGCAGCCAAAACCGCAGGTAGGGATCTGTCACCCGGTAGCGGCGATCCTTCGACGGACGCAGCGATACGGGCAGCTCTCCGGCAACGATCCGCTTGTCTGTAAGCAGTTCCAGCGATCGCTGCAGCGGCGTGGCCCCGATCCCGCCCGCCGCCCGGGCGATGTTGGTGAAGGTCCGCTCTCCACTCCCCATGGCCGCCAGCACCGTACGTGCCTGGGCCTGCGGAGGGAATTCGGCAGCCAGCGAGCGCTCGGCCGACACCAACAGGGCCGAGACCGGATCACTCAGCGCCTCGCCGAGGAAGTCCCACAGCCCTGTGCCCCGCGGCCACTCCGCGCAGATCAGCGGCAGCCCGCCGGTGACCAGCGCGGCGTCGAAGGCTTCCGCCGGTTCCAGCCCGAGCATCCTCCCCACCTCGGCGGGGTTCAGCGGCTCCAGTACCATCTCCCGGCCGCGCTGGTGGAAGGGGCGTCCGTAGCTGTTCAGAGCCTCCATCATCGACAGATCGGAGCCGATGATGACCAGCAGCACCGGCTTGGTCTCCAGCACCCGGTCCCAGGCCCGTTGCAGCATCCCCTCAAAGGCACCGTCGGCGTCCATCAGGTACGGCACTTCGTCGATGACCAGCACGCTCGCCCGGTCGGCGGGCAGCGCCGCGGCCAGCACATCGAACGCGGCGTCCCAGCTTTCCGGTCGCGCGGCGGCCACCAGCCCCGCCAACGGCAGCGTCGACGCTTGGGCGTCACGGGCCAGCCGAGCCAGATCGCCCCTGGGCGACGCACCGGTCGCCGCGTAGAACAAGAACGGGGCTCCGGAGTGCTCCGCAAACCGTTCGACCAGTCGCGACTTGCCCACCCGGCGCCGCCCACGCAGCATCACACACCGACCGGGCCGCTCCCCGCCGGCCCCTGCCGCCACCTTCTGCAGCTCTCGCTCAGATTCAGCCCCGATGCGTTCCGCTTCGACGTGTAGCGGGTGACGTACCACGGCTGATGCATCGCCCAGCGCGACTGCCTCGACACATCCGAGGGATACGGATCCACGGCTCGTTACCTTGAGTGACGACTGAGTGACCTGCGGCGGAGTGCCGATCATGGCGCTGAACAGGCGTTCTACTGTTGCCGTGCGTTGGCTTCTGACAGGTATTTACGGACGCCCTGCGGACTGTCCGCGGACTCGCCGAACGTGCTGCGGTAGGAGATATCCATGGCTGACCGGCCAGGCCGTCGGCGAGACCACGCGGGCGAACAACCGTTACCCCTGACCCTGCCGTAGACACCGCGTCACGACGACGTGTCCGGCTCCGAGAGCTGATGTCTCAGGCGCCGGCATCCCAGTCACAACACAAGGGGAAGCGTCCTACTGCCTCGGTAGCATGGGCGATATGCATGAGAAGATCATCCCGGCCGAGATTCCGGCTGGGCCATTGGCGGGAGTCACCCTCAACGTGTGGACGGTGAAGTCATCCGGCCGTGAACACATCGAAGGCTGCGGACGATTATCACGCAGTAAGCCAAATGTGACCCGTACTATCACGATACCCCGAAATTCCTATCTGGATTACCTCTGGGAACGGCTTCCGGATACATGCAACACTTGCATGATGCACCATCCGTACATCAAATGGGTCCGGAGGGTGCTGGAACGGTCTGAATGGTTCGATGACGTCCTGGGTCAGCTATGGAAGGAACTCGACGTCCGCCTGTATGACATCCTGCTTGAGAAGGAACATTTTCCCGGGCTGGAGGAGGCGCCCGTTGAGCTGGCTCCGTTCAAGGCGCGCCTTCGCACTGACCGCATTGCGCTGATCGAAAGATGGGCCACCGAAGTCACCTGGCCTGCGGCGAAGCTGGACATGCTCGCTTATCTGTTCGGCTACTGGATCCCACCGCGCCAAAGTCTTCGCTTTTCTTTCCCTCCTGAGACTCAAGACGAGACGGCCAAGCGTGAAGTGCGCAACGCAAAGGCGCTGGAAAAGGCCAAGGCCGCATTAGATGTTGGAAAGTGGACGCTCATCGTCCAGCGGGACATACCCCGGCACTGGCGTCTACTGATGCGCCAGTACTCGTCCGCTTCCCGCTCCTTGGATATTACACTCACCGCCGCGATCCTGCCTGCCGTCTTGGTTGAGCACTGGTTGGCTGAACACCAGAATCGGTCGAGCGGGGCGCCGTCCTTTGCCGTAGCCGGGCCAGTGCCCGACACCCTCACAAGCGACAACTTGTGCGACGCCTTCCTTCGCGGCTTGCCCACCTTCCTGTTCCGGTCATTCGGGCCGGGTATCCATCCGCAACAACAATCTCTCGACATTCGGCCATTCTTGGGCCAGGCAATCGATGGGAAACTGCCCGAACCAGTCGAGGCGCCGGTTCAGCAACACGTTTACAGCCTTCCCGTACTGAAGGATGCGCGCGACCTTTTGGCGGATCTTCTATCCACCCTTAATATGAACATAGCCGACTGGCATGGCTATGAACCCGACGACGGCGAGGAACTCGATGCCGAGGGCCTGGCATACTGGGAAAGGGATCGTGAAGAGATAGAGGAGTTGTTCGATGAACTGAGCGGATTCGTCCGGGAGATACCGCTGGACGACCCACTAATCGCCGAATCAGAAACCTACCTGCGCCCAATAATGGATGACGATGACAGAAGGATCGGCGGGGTGTGTCTGTATCCGTATGGCTCGGCTTATCACCTCCTCAAACGCCAGGTTCCGCAGCGTGGGGAGTTCCGCCACTACCTACGAGAGTTGATGGATGCTCTCGCCATGGACTGGCGGGCCTGGCAAGACTTGTGCGCGTTCTACGGGCCCGAGGCACGATGGCCTTTGCCGAAGGGTGTTGTCTGGTCGTTCGGAAACAAGTCCGTCGGGGAAGACGACACCGTGTAGGGGAGTTTCCAGCTACTTCACCGGCGCATCGAACAGAGAAAATAATGGCACAAATCGCGAATCCAACTATGCAAGGGAGCAGAGTGATCGCCATGCGAAGACCGCGCCCCGTGGGCCGACCCGCTCTTCGGCGTATCCAGTCCTATACGGGTGGGCTAGGGGCAGCGTACGTCCGCTCACTCCGACACTGCGGCGAGGTCGACGCCGAGTTCATGGGCGTCGACCTCGATCTCGGCCAGGGCTGAGCGGAGGTCTCCGGCCACGGACCGGGTGAGTGCGTCGATGGACGCCGGGAGTTCCTCAACTGCCAAGGCTTCGAGGCTGAGGACATGGGCCTTCACGCCGCCGGCGTAGCTGCTTGTTTGTTGTAGTGCCTCCCCTGCTTTTTGGGAGCCACTGTGGCGGCCGTGAACCGGAGCGGCAGGTTCTTCAGCGCGCACTCCACCTCGCCGCGTTGTCGGAACGTCCGCATATATCCAGCATGCGGACGCCCCTCCGCCTTGCGATGCTCCCCCACTGCCTGAAAGGCGTGGGAGGTACCCCCAGCATCTGACGCCGCGCGCTGATCCACCGGACATTACGGGTCAGCCCTTAGTAGTGATAGCGAGCCGCCAGAATCACGATCTCCTCGTCCGTCACCAGGTAGACGAGACGGTGCTCGTCGTCGATCCGCCTCGACCACGTCCCGGGCAAGTGGTACTTGAGCGGCTCGGGTTTGCCGATTCCTGTGAAGGGGTCACGCTTGACGTCCTCGATGAGCTTGTTGATCCGAGCGAGCATCTTGCGGTCGTTCTTGAGCCAGGACGCGTAGTCCTCCCAGCCCTGATCCTCGAAGACAAGCCTCACGCATCACCCGCAGCGGGGTCAGCCGCATCCGGATCGATCAGCTCGTGCTCCGACACGTTGATGTGCCCCAGAGCGTTCTCGTACGCCTTGAGCAGTCGCCGTGCGTTCGCAGGCGAGCGCAGCAGGTACGAGCCCTCGCGCAGCGCTGCGTAGTCCTCGGCCGAGACGAGAACGGCGTTGCCATGCTTGGAAACGATCTCGATGGCCTCGTGATCGTCGTTGACCTTCTTGATCAGCGGAAAGAGCGCCTTGCGGGCTTCGCTCGCAGTTATGGACATGGATCGGCCCCCTGTATCAAGTGGTACCGAATACGGTACCACTCACAGCCTCTCAAGGGCTCCCAAGCAGTAACGAAGTAGACGGCGGCCTCTCAGAAAACCCAGCACGGGCAACAGCAGAGGGCCGACCCCGGGAAGAGCCGACCCTATTTGACCTGCATGTTTACCGAATCGACAACGTGGTCTCAGGGCACCCGCTCACACGTTGAAGCGGAACTCCACCACATCCCCGTCCCGCATCACATAGTCCTTGCCCTCCATGCGGGCCTTGCCCGCGGCGCGGACCTCGGCGACGGAACCCGCGGCGACCAGGTCGTCGAAGGAGATGACCTCGGCCTTGATGAAGCCCCGCTGGAAGTCGGTGTGGATGACTCCGGCGGCCTCGGGGGCCGTGGCGCCCTTCTTGATGGTCCAGGCGCGGGTCTCTTTCGGGCCTGCGGTCAGGTAGGTCTGCAGGCCGAGAGTGGCGAAGCCGACGTGGGCCAGGGTGGCGAGGCCCGGTGCTTCCTGGCCGACGGACTGGAGGAGTTCCAGGGCCTCCTCGGCGTCGAGTTCGGCGAGGTCGGCCTCCAGCTTGGCGTCGAGGAAGATCGCTTCTGCGGGGGCGACCAGGGCGCGCTGCTCGTCCTTGAAGGCCTCGTCGGCGAGTTCGTCCTCGTCGACGTTGAAGACGTAGAGGAAGGGCTTGGTGGTGAGCAGGTGGAGGTCGTGCAGGGGCTCGGCGGCCTCGGTGCCCTGGGCGATGCCGGCCCCGAAGAGGGTACGGCCGCCGTCCAGGATGTCCTTGGCCGACTCGATTGCCGCCAGCTTCGGCTGGAGGTCCTTCTTGATCCGCGACTCCTTCTGCAGACGCGGCAGGACCCGCTCGATGGTCTGGAGGTCAGCGAGGATCAGTTCGGTGTTGATCGTCTCGATGTCGCTCTTGGGCGAGACCTTGCCGTCTACATGGACCACGTTCTCGTCCTTGAAAGCACGGATGACCTGGCAGATCGCATCGGACTCGCGGATGTTCGCGAGGAACTTGTTGCCCAGGCCCTCGCCCTCGCTCGCACCGCGCACGATTCCGGCGATGTCGACGAAGTCGACGGTGGCCGGAAGGATGCGCTGGGAGGAGAAGATCTCGGCCAGTTTGTCCAGACGGGGGTCGGGGACACCGACCACGCCCACGTTCGGCTCGATGGTGGCGAACGGATAGTTGGCCGCGAGCACGTCGTTCTTGGTCAGGGCGTTGAACAGGGTCGACTTGCCGACATTCGGCAGACCGACGATTCCGATCGTGAGCGACACGTTGCGACTTCCCTTGGGGGTACCACCCAGGCCATTGAGGCACTGGGGGAGTCTGGGCTGGGTGGGTGGGGCATGGGGCTTTGGGCGGCGGCCCGGGCGGGTCCGGCGCCGACTGCCGGTTGCGGACCGGCGCCCGGCTGAGGATGCGGGCCGATCCACCAGTCTACGGTGTGCCGCACGGATGCCGGGCTCCGCGGCCCAGTGCCCCGCGGCTCGGGTGCTCGGGTGCTCGGGTGCTCGGCGGCTCGGGTGTCGCCGTTGCGGTTGCCGTCCAGACGCGGGCGGGCCGCGCACGGGCCGGCCGCGCGGTGCGGGGACCGTGCGGAGAGGGCAGTGGGGGCGGAGAGGGGCAGTGGGGTTCGTTTCGGACGCCGGATCGAACGCCCGGTGAAGCTCGTCCAAAGGGCGTGTCCAACGACCTGCCGGGCACATGATCGGACCTAGGTTGGTTCATGTGGACCACCCAAGGACGCGCCCCCCACAGTCCCCGCCACCGTCCCGACCGCAGTCCCACCCACGCCGGAGCACGCCGCCCCTGCCGCCGCAGGGCGGCCCGCGTCGCTTCGCCGCGTCCGGTGGCGCCGCGAACCGGCCGCGCAGACCCGCGTCGCCTGCGCGTACCGCCACGCGCCGGGCACGCCGTTCCGCCCGGTCGCTGCTGCGTTCCGCGCAGGCCGTGTCCCGTCTCGTACGGGCGCTGCGCAACGCTCCCAACCCGCGTCTGACCGCGCTCGGCACCGGCCTGTTCTGCGTGGCGGCGATGTTCCTGCTGGCCTGTCTCGACCTGACGCTGCTGGGCGGCTCGACCGCGGGCCCCGTGGTCTATGGAGTGCTCTTCCTGCCGGTGAGCGCGCTGACGGCGCTGTGGGTGCGGCCCGCGGACCTGCTGACCGCGCCAATCGCGGTACCGATCGGCTTCGCGGCCGGGATGCTGCCGCTCTGCGGTGGTACGGGTGGTTTCGGCGGACGGGTGGTGGGGCTCGTCACCGCGCTGGCGATGAACGCGGGATGGCTCTACGGAGGGACGCTGATCGCGGGGCTGATCGCCACCGTTCGCAAGATCAGGCTGATGGGGCGGCGGGCGGCGGTACGGCAGCGGGCGGCTGCGGGGACGGGCGGGGCGGCTTTGCTGCGGGACGGCGAGATCGGGGGCCGGGTGGCCGGAGGCGGTGGGTCACGGGCGGGCGGGCCGTCGCTGGGCAGGTTCGGCGGAGGCAGGGCCGGGTCCGGGACCAGGTCCTCGGTCGGAAGGGCCAGCAGGAGCCGGCAGGGGCCGCCTCAACCTCGGCGGCGGCCTGCCTGAGCGCCCGCGAATCTCCTACGCGGGCTTGGCCGCCTGCATCGCCGCGCCCACGATCCCCGCGTTGTTCTGGAGCTGGGCCGGGACCAGTTCGGCCTTGATGCCCTCGATGAGGGGCAGGAACTTGTGCGCCTTGCGGCTCACGCCGCCGCCGATGATGAACAGCTCGGGCGAGAAGAGCATCTCGACATGGGCCAGGTACCGCTGGACACGCCGCGCCCAGTGCTCCCAGCTCATGTCGTGGTCCTCTTTGACCTTCGTGGAGGCGTGCTTCTCAGCGTCGTGGCCGTGCAGCTCCAGATGGCCGAGTTCGGTGTTGGGCACCAGGCGGCCGTCGATGAACAGGGCGCTGCCGATGCCGGTGCCGAAGGTGAGAACGAAGACGGTGCCGCCGCGGCCCCGGCCCGCCCCGAAGTGCATCTCGGCGACGCCCGCCGCGTCCGCGTCATTGACCACGGTGACCGGCAGGCCGCCAAGCCGCTCGCCGAGCAGGGCGCGGGCGTCCACGTCGACCCATGCTTTGTCGACATTGGCGGCTGTACGGACCGTCGCCCCGTCGGTGACCACCCCGGGAAAGGTGATGCCGACCGGGCCCTTCCAGTCGAAATGGCGAACGACCTCGCGGACCCCGTCGGCCACCAGGTCCGGGGTCGACGGCTGCGGGGTCAGCACCTTGCAGCGCTCGTCCGCCAGGTCGCCGCGGTCCAGGTCCACAGGTGCGCCCTTGATGCCGGAGCCGCCGATATCCACACCGAAGATCTGCATGCTCCCACCGTACGTGCGCAGCGGCTCGGGCAGGCGCGTATACGGAAGCCGGGGCCGTACAGCCGTTGGCTGACCGGATGCCTCCTGCCCGCACCGTACGGCCCGTACCTGCGCCGATGTCTCCGTGCTGCCAGGCGTGCGCCGGTGCGACCATCATCCTGGGCCGACGCGCGCCCCGCGTGCGACCATGCGCCGCCCGGCACACACGCGCGCCACACGGCCGACGGCTGCCCAGCAGACGACAGGGCGAACAGACGACGGGGCGGCGCTCAGCCAGGCCGCGCGCCGCCCCGCGCATACGCCTCCGTGCCCTCAGGCACCGAGCGCACGCCCACCGCACTTCCGGGCTCACCCGGCACGCGCGGCGGCCCACGCACTCACGCGCCGCGGTGCGTCCCCGTCTCCCCGACGAGTGCCGCCGCCTCCGCCCGCAGATCGCGGCGGAGTTCCTTGGGCAGCGAGAACGTGATCGACTCCTCGGCGGCCTTGACGATCTCCACGTCCGCGAAACCGCGCGCCGCCAGCCAGTCCAGCACGCCTTCGACCAGCACCTCGGGCACCGACGCACCAGAGGTGACGCCGACCGTGCCGACGCCGTCCAGCCAGGTCTCGTCGATCTCGTCGGCGTAGTCCACCAGGTGGGCGTCGCGGGCGCCCGCGAGCTTGGCGACCTCCACGAGCCGCTTGGAGTTGGAGGAGTTGCGGGAGCCGACGACGATCACCAAGTCGGCTTCCGCGCCCATCTGCTTGACGGCCAGCTGACGGTTCTGGGTGGCGTAGCAGATGTCGTCGCTGGGCGGCGAGATCAGCTGGGGGAACTTCTCCTTGAGGGCGTCGACGGTCTCCATAGTCTCGTCGACGGAGAGCGTGGTCTGGGAGAGCCAGACGACCTTCGACGGGTCGCGGACCGCCACACCGGCGACGTCCTTGGGACCGTCGACCAGGGTGATGTGCTCGGGGGCCTCGCCGGAGGTGCCGATGACCTCTTCGTGGCCCTCGTGGCCGATCAGGAGGATGTCGAAGTCCTCCTTGGCGTACCGGACGGCTTCCTTGTGGACCTTGGTGACCAGCGGGCAGGTCGCGTCGATGGTGGCGAGGCGGCGCCCGGCGGCCTCTTCATGGACGACGGGTGCGACCCCGTGCGCCGAGAACATCACGATCGCCCCTTCGGGCACCTCCGCCGTCTGCTCGACGAAGATCGCGCCCTTTCTCTCCAGGGTCTGCACGACGTGCTTGTTGTGCACGATCTCGTGGCGGACATAGATCGGGGCCCCGTACTGCTCCAGGGCCTTCTCGACGGCGATCACGGCACGGTCCACGCCCGCGCAGTAGCCACGGGGGGCGGCGAGCAGGACGCGGCGGGCTGACGAAGCGGTCATGGCACCCATCGTAAGGGCGCACCCTGACGGCGCCGGACCCCCTCGAAGCGCTGCCCCGGTGTCCCTGCCACCGGCCGAGTGGTCGGACTCCGCCCCGGCACACGGGAACATCGTCGAACGAGCAGGCAACAGCCGGCCGGGACTGTCAGTGGCGGCCGATACGCTCGTGCGCATGGCTGTGAACACGTCCGCGGATGCCCCGCTGCCCGTCGGCCAGGTGTCGCGGCTCATCGGCGGGTGGATCGACCGCCTCGGCGCCATCTGGGTCGAGGGGCAGATCACGCAGCTCTCGCGGCGCCCCGGCGCGGGCCTCGTCTTCCTGACGCTGCGCGATCCGTCGCACGACATCTCGGTGAGCGTCACCTGCTACCGCGCGGTGTTCGACGCGGTCGCCGATGTCGTCTCGGAGGGCGCCCGTGTCGTCGTGCACGCCAAGCCCGAGTGGTACGCGCCGCGCGGCCAGCTGTCGCTGCGGGCCGCCGAGATACGGCCGGTGGGCGTGGGCGAACTGCTCGCGCGCCTTGAGCAGTTGAAGAAGTCGCTGGCCCGCGAAGGGCTCTTCGCGCCCGAGCGCAAGAAGCCGCTGCCGTTCCTGCCCCAGCTCATCGGCCTGGTCTGCGGCCGTGCCTCGGCCGCAGAGCGCGATGTCCTGGAGAACGCCAGGCACCGCTGGCCCGCCGTGCGCTTCGAGGTGCGCAATGTCGCCGTACAGGGCGTGCACGCGGTGCACCAGGTGGTGCAGGCGGTCAGGGAGCTCGACGCGTTGGACGAGGTCGATGTGATCATCGTGGCGCGCGGCGGCGGCAGCGTGGAGGACCTGCTGCCGTTCTCCGACGAACAGCTGGTGCGGGCCGTGGCCGCCTGCCGTACGCCGGTGGTCTCCGCGATCGGGCACGAGCCGGACAGCCCGCTTCTCGACCAGGTGGCCGATCTGCGCGCGTCCACTCCGACCGACGCGGCGAAGAAGGTCGTACCCGACGTGGGCGAGGAGTACGAGCGAGTGCGCTGGCTGCGCGACCGTACCCGGCGCAGCGTCGAGGCACTTCTGGAGCGCGAGGAGCGCGGCCTCGCCCATGCGCTCGCCAGGCCGTCGGTACGCCACCCGCACCGTATGGTCGACGAGCGCGCGGCGCAGGTCACGGCACTGGTCGAACGCGGCCGTCGCACCCTCGGCCACCTCCTGGACCGCGCCGACTCGGAGCTGCTGCACACCCGTGCGCGCGTGGTGGCCCTCTCCCCCGCCGCCACCCTGAAGCGCGGATACGCGGTGCTCCAGAAGGCCGACGGTCACGCGGTACGCGCCCCGGACGAGGTGGCGCCCGGCGAGGAACTGCGCGCCCGGGTCGCCGCGGGCGCCTTCACGGTACGGGTCACGGACACGGACCCGGCGGCCGATACGGACCTCTCGGCCGGCACGCATCCGGCGCCGGACACAGGCGCCACAGGCCCGTCATCGGGCGAAGCATCGCAGAACTCCACGGTCTCGGACTCTTAGGGTGGGCGCATGACCAGCAGGACACAGGCCGGGGCCGACGAGGCGGCGCTCGGATACGAACAGGCACGGGACGAGCTGATCGAGGTCGTGCGCCGCCTGGAGACGGGCGGCACCACGCTGGAGGAGTCGCTCGCCTTGTGGGAGCGCGGCGAGGAACTGGCCAGGGTGTGCCGCCGCTGGCTGGACGGCGCACGCGCCCGCCTGGACGCGGCTCTCGCCGAGGACGTCGAGCAGGACGTCTCCCGCGTCGACGTGGCCGGCACGGGCCCGACCGGGACCGGCAGCACCAAGGCACAGTCGAACGAGGAAGCGGAAGCCGAAGCCGAGTAGCCGAAGCTGATACCGATGCCGAGCAGCGGCGGTGCGGACACCCCGCGCCGCCATCCCTGCGGCGCCGGCCACGCCCGCTCCTTCTCGGCTCACCGGCCCGTCAGCACCCTTTCCGCCCGCTCTGCCCGCTCTGCCCGCCCCACCGACGCCGTCCGCGCCCGCGCACCGCCACCGCCCATCACGACCTCGGCCGCCACCGCGAAGAGACCGAGATCGTGAGCTGGATCACAGACATTCGATTTTTGTTGAATGTTAAACGTCATTGCCGGTACGGTCGCTGGTGACCGGAAATCCTGCCCGTATCGAGAAGGTTCCCGCCCATGTCTCTCGTCCTTGACCCCGCCGCCCAGAACCTGCTGTTCCGCGAGGCCCGCACCGCGAACACCTTCACCGACGAACCGGTGACCGACGAGCAGGTCCAGGCAATCTACGACCTGGTCAAGTTCGGCCCGACCTCCATGAACCAGTCGCCCCTGCGCATCACCCTGGTCCGCTCCCCCGAGGCCCGTGAGCGCCTGGTGAAGCACATGGCCGAAGGAAACCAGCCGAAGACCGGCACGGCCCCGCTCGTCGCGATCCTCTCCGCGGACATCGACTTCCACGAGGAGCTGCCGCACCTCTTCCCGCACTTCCCCGGCGCCAAGGACATGTTCGGCGGCTCGCGCGAGATCCGCGAGCAGTCGTCCGCGCTGAACGCCACTCTGCAGGCCGCGTACTTCATCGTCGGCGTCCGCGCCGCCGGTCTGGCCGCGGGCCCGATGACCGGTTACGACGCCGCGGGCATCCAGAAGGAGTTCCTGGACGACAACCACACCCCGCTGATGGTCATCAACATCGGCAAGCCGGGTGAGGACTCCTGGTTCGCCCGCTCCCCGCGGCTGGACTACGACCAGGTCATCACCACCGTCTGAGTGAGCACCGTCTGAGTCACCACCGTCGCTCGACCCCGCTCACCGGACGCGGCGAGGTCGGGCGACGGGCCGGCACGGGAACCACCGGCCGGCCCTCGCCGCACCGATCCGTGCTCGCGGAGGGCAAGGTTCTCGCCCCGCTCGACAACGTCCGAGATCCGGATATCGGCGACGGACCGCGGCGAAACCCGAGGAAACAGCGGCCCACGGAACCTCGACCCGAGGAAGCATCTGAGGAAGCATCCGGGTGCGTGACATCGGCAGCACCTCGGTCCACCTGGCCCGGCCCGCGGTTCCGCGCGCCGAACCCAGGCCAAGGCACGGGCGGCGCACCGTCAGGATGTCTGCAGCGCCTGAGCCATCTTCGTCAGCTGCCCGAAGGACGCCGTACCCGCGACCACCGTCGTCGCCCCGTCGGCCCGGTAGACCAGCGCGTCATAGCGACCGCCCGCGTAGCGCTGCCAGGTGCGGCCGGCGATGCGCTGGGTGACCGTTGTCTTCTTGGCCCCCTGGCTGGCGTCCGCGATGAAGGGCGCCGGACTCCGCGTGGACTGCTCGACGGCGACGTACTGGCCTTCCGGGTCCTTGAAACCCAGGTGCCAGGCATGGAACTCGTCCTGGAACCACACGGAAGTCGCCATCCAGGACGTGGGCAGGCCCTTGGGCGCCGCGACCGGATACGGCGCCGCCCGCCGCGCCGTCAGGAGTTCGACGCGGTAGTCGACACGCTTGACGGGATCCTGCGAGTCGTCGTGCGGAATGAAGACATACACGGAACCTGCGACGAGGACGGTCACGCCCAGCGACAGCAGCATGTTCCGCACTTTCTGCTTACCTTGCGTACCTGCCACGCCCCCATCGTCGCAGGCCTCGGCCCGCCCGCCGCGACCGCCCCGGCGACAGCCCGCGCATCCGGCTCCCACACCGGACCCTCCCGCGCCACTTCCGCCTCCGGTACGGCCTTCACCTCGGCGACGTAACCAGGCCCACACTCCCCGTATCCGCTCATGCGTGGGTGCCTGTGCTCATTCTGAAGGGCTGCGGTTACAGTCGAAGCACCCCGCCCGGCCGCCACACGGCCGTCGACGAACTGAAGAAGGTGCGTCCCCGATGACCGAGCATCATCTGCCATCCGAGCTCGAAGTGTCACCCGAAGCTCCGGACCGCAACCTGGCGCTGGAACTCGTACGGGTGACCGAGGCCGCCGCCCTGGCCGCGGGCCGCTGGGTCGGCCGCGGCGACAAGAACGGCGCGGACGGCGCCGCGGTACGGGCCATGCGGACCCTGGTCTCCACCGTCTCGATGGACGGCGTGGTCGTCATCGGCGAGGGCGAGAAGGACGAAGCCCCGATGCTCTTCAACGGGGAGCGGGTGGGCGACGGCACCGGCGCGGAGTGCGACATCGCGGTCGACCCGATCGACGGCACCACGCTGGCCGCGAAGGGCATGCCGAACGCGATCGCCGTGCTGGCCGCCGCGGACCGCGGCACCATGTACGACCCGTCCGCCGTCTTCTACATGAACAAGCTGGCGACCGGGCCCGAGGCCGCGGACTACGTGGACATCGAGGCACCCGTCGCGGTGAACATCCGCCGGATCGCGAAGGCGAAGCGAGCCACGCCGGAGGGCGTGACCGTCGTCATCCTGGACCGCCCGCGCCATGCCGGAATCATCAAGGAGGTCCGGGAGACCGGCGCCCGCATCAAACTGATCTCCGATGGGGACGTCGCGGGCTCGGTGCTCGCGGTGCGCGAGGACAGCGGCGTCGATCTGCTGCTGGGCATCGGCGGCACTCCGGAGGGAATCATCTCGGCCTGCGCCATCAAGTGCCTGGGCGGCGTCATCCAGGGCAAGCTGTGGCCCAAGGACGACGCGGAGCGGCAGCGGGCGCTCGACGCGGGACACGACCTCGACCGGGTACTGACCACCAATGACCTGGTCTCCGGTGAGAACGTGTTCTTCGTGGCGACCGGTATCACGGACGGCGAGCTGCTGCGCGGGGTGCGCTACCGCTCCGAGACCGCGACGACCTCGTCGCTGGTGATGCGGTCCAAGTCCGGCACCATCCGGCAGATCGACTCGACCCATCGCCTGGCCAAACTCCGCGCGTACAGCACCATCGACTTCGACCGCGCGAAGTAGTCGGCACCGGACCGGGCGCGCCGCGGACGTACGCATACGGCGGTCGCGGGCGGCGCGCGTCACGGCTGACGCGCTCCGTCCGTGGCTGACGGCGGCACGCGCAGCGCAACGCGCGCGCCGGCCCGGCCCCGCCATGCCTCAGCCGCACAGACACGACAGGGACCGGCCGCGCGGACGCGAAGGACCGCCCGCCCGCGCGACGACTCCCGACAGGCACGCCAAGAGCCACGCACCCTGGAGGTACCTGCCACGCCTTTCAGGCAGCGCGGCCGGTGTGGTGGGAGTGCGTGCCGGGCGTCGCGACGGGGCGGACGCCGCCTGTCACGGCACTAGCCCGCCGCGGCTATGGTGCCCGCCGGGTGCGTCTTCTTGAGCTCTAGGTCGCGCCTGCGACGCCGGGCCAGGACCACGCGCCGCTCCGCCGCGGTGAGCCCGCCCCATACCCCGTAGGGCTCGGGCTGGAGCAGCGCGTGCTCGCGGCACTCGATCATCACGGGGCAGCGCGCGCACACCCGCTTGGCAGCTTCCTCGCGCGAGAGTCTCGCCGCGGTGGGCTCTTTTGATGGCGCGAAGAAGAGCCCTGCCTCATCGCGCCTGCAGACCGCTTCGGTATGCCAGGGGGTGTCCTGATCTCGTCCCCCCACTGGCACTCGCTGGAGGGGTACAGCAGCGATCTGCAGGGACTGACGCGGCGGTTGCAGCACGGTCTACTCCTGACGACGGCTTCGCGAGGGAGCGGCGATGCACCAAGGCCTACCCGCTGTACGCGCGCCTAAGCACTGCGTTCCGATGCACGAAGGTTCTCGGCCAGTCACGGACACGGCTCGTAGGCGGCGGGAGCGGTGCGCCACAACGGCTGCGGCGAACCGGTCGGCAGAGCGGGCAGGAGGTCAGCGGGCAGGAGGCCGGTGGACGGGTCAGAGATCCAGGTGCTTGCGGAGCTTGTGCTGCAGGTCGCGTATGAGACGGCCGCGCTTGGGCTTGGCCTCGATGTTCCCGAGCACCGCCATGCCGTCGACGAAGACGACCGGGGCGTCGGGCTCAGGAGAGTCGAGCGTGTCGACCTCGAAATTGCCGAGGACGCCGCCGCCGCTGCCGCGCAGGGAGATGTTCTCCGGGACGGATATCTCGACGTTGCCGAAGACCGAGACGGCCTTGATCACCACCTGCTGGTACTCGAAGAGCGCCTCGCTGAGGTCGATCTCGATATTGCCGAAGATCGAGTACGCGTGTATCCGGCGCCCGACCCGCCAGCGGCCCCTGCGGGTCGAGGAGCTGAACACGGCGATCAAGTGGTCGTCCGCGACGGACGGCACAGCGCCCTTGGACGGCATAGCGGGGGCGGGATCGGGCCCCTGGGCCGGCTCGTACACCGGACGGGAGCCGGCGGCCGGCAGGTCCTGTACGAGGGGTTCGAGATCGCCGACGGTCTTGGCGCGGTAGACGCCGTCCACGCGCTCGGAGTGCTCGTCGGCCGTCAGGCGGCCCTCGGCGAGCGCTTCGCGCAGGATGTCGGCCACGCGGTCGCGGTCGGCGTCGGACGCGCGAAGTCCTGCGGGGGGCTGGGCCGGGGTTGGCTGGGGGCGCTTGTCAAGGTCCACGGGAGCAGCGTACCGAAACGCGATAGATCGCGACTAGTGCCACGACCGGCAACGTTCGCCGCACGGCGCCGTGCAGCGCGGGCGCTGCCCGTCTCTCCCCGGTGCGTGACCGGGCCTGGCAGGTGCCTCCGCCGCCCGCCCGGACCCGTCGAAGCACCAGCGAAACAGTGGCCCACAACCGTGATGCGATCAAGCGGTGCCCACCGCGGCGAAGCCGTGCGGCGGCCTGCCCTTGCACCCAGCGATCCGCTCACCGGCGCGCGGATTACGCTGTTGGGGCGCTGCCGGTCAAGGCAGCGCTGTCTTTGAGTGAGGGAATGGCGTCATGGCAGAGTTTCAGTACTCCGATCTGCTGCCGACTGGTGCGGACAACACCCCGTACCGGCTGGTGACCGCCGAGGGCGTGTCCACGTTCGAGGCCGGCGGCCGGACGTTTCTGAAGGTCGCACCCGAGGCGCTGCGTGCGCTCGCGACAGAGGCCATCCATGACATCCAGCACTATCTGCGCCCGGCCCACCTCGCCCAGCTGCGTCGCATCATCGACGACCCTGAGGCCTCCGCGAACGACAAGTTCGTCGCCCTCGACCTGCTGAAGAACGCGAACATCGCGGCGGCGGGCGTGCTGCCGATGTGCCAGGACACCGGCACCGCGATCGTGATGGGCAAGCGCGGACAGCACGTCCTGACCGAGGGCGGCGACGAGAAGGCCCTCTCGCACGGCATCTACGACGCGTACACCAAGCTCAACCTGCGGTACTCGCAGATGGCCCCGCTGACCATGTGGGACGAGAAGAACACCGGCTCGAACCTCCCGGCGCAGATCGAGCTGTACGCGAGTGACGGCGACGCCTACAAGTTCCTCTTCATGGCCAAGGGCGGCGGCAGCGCCAACAAGTCGTTCCTCTACCAGGAAACCAAGGCCGTCCTGAACGAGGCCTCGATGATGAAGTTCCTGGAAGAGAAGATCCGTTCGCTGGGCACCGCCGCCTGCCCGCCCTACCACCTGGCGATCGTCGTCGGCGGCACCAGCGCCGAGTACGCCCTGAAGACCGCGAAGTACGCCTCCGCGCACTACCTCGACGAGCTGCCGTCCGAGGGCTCCGAGCTCGGAAACGGCTTCCGCGACAAGGACCTGGAGGAGAAGGTCTTCGAGCTGACGCAGAAGATCGGCATCGGGGCGCAGTTCGGCGGCAAGTACTTCTGCCACGACGTGCGGGTCGTGCGGCTGCCCAGGCACGGCGCGTCCTGCCCGGTCGCCATCGCGGTGTCCTGCTCGGCCGACCGGCAGGCTGTCGCGAAGATCACCGCCGAGGGCGTCTTCCTCGAACAGCTGGAGCGGGACCCGGCGCGCTTCCTGCCGGAGACCACCGACGCGCACCTGGACGAGGCCGGGGACGTCGTCCGCGTCGACCTGAACCGCCCCATGGACGACATACTCGCCGAGCTCACCAAGTACCCCGTGAAGACTCGCCTGTCGCTGACCGGCCCCCTGGTGGTGGCCCGCGACATCGCGCACGCCAAGATCAAGGAGCGTCTCGACGCGGGCGAGGACATGCCGCAGTACCTGAAGGACCACCCCGTGTACTACGCCGGGCCCGCGAAGACGCCCGAAGGCTACGCCTCGGGCTCCTTCGGGCCGACGACGGCGGGGCGGATGGACTCGTACGTGGCGCAGTTCCAGGCGGCAGGCGGCTCCAAGGTGATGCTCGCCAAGGGCAACCGTTCACAGCAGGTCACCGACGCGTGCGCAGCGCACAGCGGCTTCTACCTCGGCTCCATCGGCGGCCCCGCGGCGCGGCTCGCGCAGGACTGCATCAAGAAGGTCGAGGTCATCGAGTACGAGGAGCTCGGCATGGAAGCCGTCTGGCGGATCGAGGTCGAGGACTTCCCGGCGTTCATCGTCGTCGACGACAAGGGCAACGACTTCTTCACCGAGCCCGCCCCCAGCCCCACCTTCACCACGATCCCGGTCCGAGGCCCCGGCCTCGCCTGATCCCGGGGCGCCCGAACCTCCCAAGAGCGCCCCTCCTAGCACCCAGCAGCCCCGCCCCACCCCAAGACGCGCCCTCCCTGGTCCTCCACCAGGGAGGGCGTCCCTCTTTCGGAGTGCATGTACGAACCTCGGGAACACGGCGCGTACGCCACACGCTGACCAGACCAGGAGGTACGACGGACATGACGAGCGGCGATACGGGCGAGACGGCGGGCACGGCAGAGCGGGCGGACAGGGCGGCGGACAGCACCGGCTACCGCACGGAGCGCGACTCGATGGGCGAGGTGAAGGTGCCCGCGCACGCGAAGTGGCGCGCCCAGACCCAGCGTGCCGTGCAGAACTTCCCGGTGTCCGGCCAGCACCTGGAGCGCGCCCACATCGAGGCCCTGGCCCGTATCAAGGCCGCCGCCGCCAAGGTCAACGCCCGCCTCGGCGTCATCGGCGAGGACACGGCACGCGCCATCGGCGAAGCCGCGGCCGAGGTAGCCGCCGGACGCTGGGACGAGCACTTTCCCGTGGACGTCTTCCAGACCGGCTCCGGCACCTCGTCCAACATGAACATGAACGAGGTACTCGCCACCCTCGCCACCGACCGCCTAGGCCGCGACGTCCACCCGAACGACCAGGTGAACGCCTCACAGAGCTCCAATGACGTCTTCCCCTCCAGCATCCACATCGCCGCCACCGCCGCCGTCACCGCCGACCTCGTACCGGCCCTTGAGCACCTGGCGGACGCTCTGGAGCGCAAGGCCGACGAGTTCAAGGAGGTCGTGAAGTCCGGCCGCACCCACCTGATGGACGCCACCCCCGTCACCCTCGGCCAGGAATTCGGCGGCTACGCGGCACAGGTCAGGTATGCGGTGGAGCGGCTGCACGGCAGCCTGCCGCGGCTCGCCGAACTGCCTCTGGGCGGCACGGCCGTCGGCACCGGCATCAACACCCCGCCCGGTTTCGCCGCCGCCGTCATCGCCGAGATCGCCGAGCAGACCGGGCTGCCGCTGACCGAGGCCAGGAACCACTTCGAGGCCCAGGGCGCCCGCGACGCCCTCGTCGAGACCTCCGGCCAGCTCAAGACCCTCGCCGTCGGCCTCACCAAGATCTGCAACGACCTGCGCTGGATGGCGTCCGGGCCCCGCACCGGACTCGCCGAGATCAGCCTGCCCGACCTCCAGCCCGGCTCCTCGATCATGCCCGGCAAGGTCAATCCGGTGGTACCCGAAGCAGTCCTCCAGGTCGCCGCGCAGGTCACCGGCAATGACACCACCATCGCCACCGCGGGCGCCGCCGGCAATTTCGAGCTGAACGTGATGCTCCCCGTCATGGCCAAGAACCTCCTGGAGTCCATCCGCCTCCTGGCCAACGTCTCCCGACTGCTCGCCGACCGCACCATCGACGGCATCACCGCCCATGTCGAACGAGCACGGGAATACGCGGAATCGTCACTCTCCGTAGTCACGCCGTTGAACAAGTTCATCGGCTACGAGGAAGCCGCGAAGGTCGCCAAGAAGGCCCTGGCCGAACGGAAGACCATTCGCACCGTCGTTCTGGAGTCCGGTTACGTGGATCGCGGCGTGCTCACCCTCGACCAGCTCGACGAGGCCCTCGACGTACTGCGCATGACCCACCCGTGAGCCCCAGGCGCCACACTCCCACCAGCCGCGGCGCCGGACCGGGCCCCGAGCTTTGGCCAGGTGCTTTGGCCATGTGAAAGGTGCCGGGGCAGGCCGCGCACCGGCCACCTAAAATCTCTGCATGGCAGACGATTCAGCGAACGGGACGGCGGACCACGACCCCACACAGCCATCCACGGCCCCCCGCACCCCCGACCGCACCACTCCCCGCCCTCCGGGCGAACCCTCCATACCGCGCCCCACCGGCGAATCCGCACACCGCCGTCCGGACCTCGGCACCACGACCCACTGGTCCCCCGGCACCCACATCCTGTGGCGCTACCGGGAGAACGGCGGCACCCGCTTCCACATCTGCCGCCCCGTCACCGTCGTCCAGGACACCGCCGACCTGCTGGTCGTCTGGATGGCCCCCGGCACCCCCTGCGTACGGCCGGTCCTCGCGGACGGCACACCCGTCCATGTGGAGCCGCTGACCTCCCGTTACACCAAACCCCGCGCCCTGCGCCGCGACCACTGGTTCGGCACCGGGCTGCTGAAGCTCGCGCAGCCAGGACGGCCCTGGTCGGTGTGGCTGTTCTGGGAACCGGGCTGGACGTTCAAGAACTGGTACGTGAACCTGGAGGAACCACTCACCCGCTGGCCCGGCGGCGTGGACTCCGAAGACCACTTCCTGGACATCAGCGTCCACCCCGACCGCACCTGGCGCTGGCTCGACGAGGACGAGTTCGCGCAGGCCCAGCACGTGGGACTAATGGACGCGGCGAAAGCGCGGGCCGTACGCCGGGCGGGCTGGTCCGCCGTCGACGCCATCCGCGCCTGGGAGCCACCGTTCTCGGAGAACTGGCCCGACTGGCGGCCCGACCCAGAGTGGACGATTCCCCCGCTTCCGGATGACTGGGATCGCGACCCCACACCGCAGTCGTCACATCAGTCCCCATGAGACTCTTGATGTGCACCCATGGTTCAAACGTAGGATCGTGCCCCGCAAGGGCGCACAGTGACAACTCCCTTGGTTCGTACCATGCCTGACGCGACGTCATCGAGGAGCGGCGGTAGATGTGAACGGTAGCGAGGCTAGCCTGGCGTACGGGACCGAGGTATCGGACCGTATCGAGCAGGTCATGGCCTTCGACGCCATCGGGACACGCCACGACGAAGCCTTCCCGCACAGGGAAGGCCAGGTCACAGCGGTCGCCCGACCGGCTGCCGAACCGTCACCGGACTTCCGGGGCCTCGATGCCGGTACGGGGACGGGCCTGCCCACCGCACGGCGGTTCACCGACGCTCAACACACAGTGCTGCGCATCGATGTGCCGACCGTGCTGTCGGCGCTGGCGAGAAAGAATGTCCCCGAAGTCGCCCTCGTACACCGTGACCTGGCCGTCCCGACGTTCGTCCGGCCCCACAGGGTTCGACATCCTCGACGGCCCCACCTGCTTCTTCACTATGCTGATGCTGCCGCGCCGCGAGATCCCGTACGCACTGCGGCTGTTCCACAGACTGCTGCGACCCGGTGGCCTGTTTGCGCTGGCCACGGTCATAGGCAGCCTGCACGACGCCGAGATTCCGTTCCTGGGCCACATAATCCGGGTATCGGGATTCCTGCGGGACGAATTGCGCCAGGTCGTACGCGATGCGGGTTTCGAGATCGCCGGGGAGGCCGCCTTGTCATACATCCCAGCGAGCACCGACACACCACCCGAGAACCAGCTGTTCCTCAACTGTCGGCGCGCCTGAACCCTGTGTGACGCACCCTGGTGACGCATGGACGGCGCGCACGGCGCGCAGCCCCGGACGGACGGATTCGACACGCGTGACGGAGCACACCACCTCCCACGAGGACCGACAGCCCAGCGCTGCCCGGCCACCCGACCCCGCGGACCCACGCGGGGCGCTGCTGCGTACCCCGCCGGCGTCCGATGCGGGTACTCCCCCGGCCACCTCCGGGGGCGCCCCCGCCCAGGCCCTCACGGCACTGGAGGAGGGCGCCGCCATGGCGGCGCACGGGCGGCCGGTCGACCCCGCGACGGGCGCCAGAGCCACCGGCGCCAGAGCCCCCTTGTCCGGCGGCTCGCCGGACCGCCCCGCCGGCCGGCACGAGAGAACCGGTTCACCGGCCTCGCCGGGCAACGGCAGCAGCGAGCACGCCCAGTCGTCCACGGACCAGCCGGACCCGCACCGGCCGCGCCCCGCTCACCCCGGAGCCATGACCACGACGCCCGCCCCGCACCCCGTATCACCGGAGCCCCTGCCCGCCTCGGGCTCCGCCGTGCCCGCGCCCAGCCCCGCCCCGGGCGCAGCAGCGCCCCCGCACTCCCCGGTGGCGCAGACCGCGCTACACCAGGACAGCGACCGGCTGCGTTTCGTGGGAGCGGCGACCCGGCGCATCGCGCGCGGCATGGACCTCGACGAGATCGTGATGGGTCTGTGCCGGGCCACCGTGCCCACGTTCGCCGACGCGATCCTCGTCTATCTGCGCGACCCGCTGCCCGTCGGCGACGAGCGCCCCGTCGGGCCTCTGGTGCTGCGGCTGCGCCGCACCGACCGGCTGCGGGTGATCGACGACGGCACCGAGGAGCACGACAGCGAGACCAGCCCGCTCTCCCCGGCCCTCCAACCGCCTCAGCCGCCGCAGCCCGACCTGCCCAACCTGACGGCGACCGCCGAGCTCTGCGAGGTCGAGCCGGGCGGCGCGCTCGCCGAGGTGCTGCGCGGTGTGCGCCCCGTCTTCGCCGACTCGCCCGCGGCACTCGCCGCGCTGCCCGAACTGCTCGGCGGCTCCCGTTCCGTACCGGGCGGGCGGCGCGCGATACTGGCGCCGCTGCGCGGCCGGCGACGGGTGATCGGCGCGGCGGTCTTCCTGCGCGGCCCGGAACGGCCCGCCTTCGAGAGCGAAGACCTGCTCGTCGCCGCACAGCTCGCCACCCACAGCGCGCTCGGCATCGACAAAGCCGTGCTGTACGGCCGCGAGGCCTACATCGCCGACGAGCTGCAGCGCACCATGCTCCCCGAGACGCTGCCGAAACCCACCGGGGTGCGGCTCGCCTCACGCTATCTGCCCGCCGCCGAGACGGCCCGGGTCGGCGGCGACTGGTACGACGCGATCCCGCTGCCGGGCAGTCGGGTGGCGCTGGTCGTGGGCGATGTGATGGGCCACTCCATGACATCGGCGGCGATCATGGGCCAGCTGCGCACCACCGCGCAGACCCTGGCGGGCCTGGACCTGCCGCCGCAGGAAGTCCTGCACCATCTGGACGAGCAGGCCCAGCGCCTCGGCTCGGACCGCATGGCGACCTGCCTCTACGCCGTCTACGACCCCGTATCGCACCGCATCACCATCGCCAACGCGGGCCATCCGCCACCCGTGCTGCTCCATCTGGGCGGGCGCGCGGAGGTACTGCGGGTGCCGCCTGGCGCGCCGATCGGCGTGGGCGGCGTCGACTTCGAGGCCGTCGAACTGGACGCGCCCGCGGGCGCCACGCTGCTGCTGTACACCGACGGTCTCGTCGAGTCCCGGCTGCGGGACGTGTGGACCGGCATCGAGCAGCTGCGGGAGCGGCTTGCCGCGACCGCGCGGCTGACCGGGCCGGACCATCCGCCGCCCCTGGAGGCGCTCTGCGAGGAGATCCTGGACATGCTCGGCCCGGGCGACCGGGACGACGACATCGCGCTGCTCGCGGCCCGTTTCGACGGAATCGCGCCGAGCGATGTGGCCTACTGGTTCCTCGACCCTGAGGACGCCACTCCGGGCCGGGCGCGCCGTCTGGTGCGCAGCGCACTGGCCCGCTGGGAGCTCGAAGAGCTCAGCGACGCGATGGAGCTGCTGGTCAGCGAGGTCGTCACCAACGCGGTCCGCTACGCGTCCCGGCCGGTGACGCTGCGGCTGCTCCGTACCGACGTGCTGCGCTGCGAGGTCGGCGACGACGTGCCGCAGCTGCCACGGCTGCGCCAGGCCCGCGCCACCGACGAGGGCGGACGCGGCCTCTACCTGGTCAACAAGCTGGCCAGGCGCTGGGGCGCGACCCGGCTCAGCACCGGAAAGGTCGTGTGGTTCGAGGTCCCGCGGCCAGGGATGACCTGACGGGGGTCCACACCGGGCTCCCGGTCACCTCGCAACGCATACGGGTCCCGTGCCTACGCATCAGGTAGGCACGGGACCCGTATGTGCGACCCGACTCAGTTCCCGAACAGTCCGTTGCTCGTGGGTTTGTCCGGCGCGCCTACCGTGGCGCTCGGGCCCGTGGGCGCAGACGTGGGGGAATCCGACGTCGGCGGGGTGCTGGGCCCGTCGGTGGGCGGCGGCGGTGTGCCGGTGTCCGTCGGCGGGGTGCTGGGCTGGGTGGACTGTGACGGGGCCGACGGAGTGTCCGACGGATCCGGGCTGGATGCCGACTCCGACGGGCTCGGCGGCGGGCTGACGGCGGCACCCATGTCGGTGTCCAGATCGAACGTGCTGGGCGCACCCATCACCTTGAAGGTGTACGCGGCCCAGATCTGGGCCGGGAAACTGCCGCCGTCGACACGCGGCCGTCCTCCGGCGCCCGCCATCGACACGTGGTCGCCCCGCCTGATGGTCTTGTCGTCGGCGCTCTGGTGGGTCTTGGCCGCCTCACCGAACAGGCCGACCGAGGTCGCCAGTTCCGGCGTGTAGCCGGAGAACCAGGCGGACTTGTTCTCGTCGGAGGTGCCGGTCTTGCCCGCGACGGCCTGCTCGGGATTGCGCACCGCGCTGCCGGTACCGTCGTTCACCACTCCGGTCAGTACGGACGTGACGGAGTCGGCGGCCTGACGGCTGATGACCTGGCTGCCGAGGGCCTCGGGCAGCTCGACCGGCGAACCCTGGTAGCTCGCCGACTTCACAATCTGCGGGGTGACCAGCCTGCCGTGGTTGTCCAGCGTGGCGTAGATCCCGGCCATCTCCATGGGGCTGGCGCTCATCGACCCGAGGGTCTGGGCGGGCACCACGGGCAGGCCCTTCACGTTCATGCCGAGCGCACCCGCGGTCTGCATCACCTTGTCCATGCCGACGTCCACGCCCATCTGTGCGAAGACGGAGTTGACGGACTTGTTCATGGCCTTCTGGACGTTGACGGGGCCGTAGCTGACGCCGTCCTCGTTCGGCGGCGCGAAGGGGATGTCGCTGCCGACCACCGGGCGGCGGGTGGTGCCGTCGTAGATGGTGTCTGCCGTGATCGGGCGGTCGTCCTGCGTCACCGCTCCCTCGTTGAGCGCCGCGGCGAGGATGATCGGCTTGAAGGTGGAGGCGGGCTGGTAGTCCTTGCGGGTGGCGTTCGAGGTCCAGTGCTCGGTGAGCCCCCGGCCTCCGTAGAGGGCGACCACGCCACCGGTCTTCGGGTTCACCGAGACGGCGCCCGCCTGGACGTCGCCGTCGACTCGGCGGGTCTTCGGGTGCAGTTGGTCGATGAGTACGGTCGTGACCGCCTTTTCGAGCTGCCGCTGCTTCGTCCGGTCGATGTTGAGCGTGATCGTCCAGCCACCCGCCTCGTACTGCGCCTCGGTGAGATGCTGGTCCTTGATGATCTCCTTGTCGGCGGCCTGCACCAGGTAGCCCTGCTGGCCCTTGAGGCCCGCCGCGGGCTTGGGCTGCTGCGGCACGGGGAAACTCAACTTCTGCCGCTGTCCGGCGTCCAGCCAGTGCATGTCGACCATGTTGTCGAGCACGTAGTTCCAGCGGGCCGTGACGAGCCGCTTGCTCTCATCGGTGGCGGACGCCCAGTCGTACTGACTGGGCGCCTGGAGCAGCGCCGCGAGGTACGCGCCCTGGGAGACGTTCAGATCGCGGGCGTCCTTGCCGTAGTAGGCCTGGGCCGCGGCCTGGATGCCGTAGGCGCCGCGTCCGTAGTAGCTGGTGTTGATATAGCCCGCGAGGATGTAGTCCTTGGGCTTTTGGCGGTCCACCTTGAGGGAGATGACCAGTTCCTTCAGCTTGCGGCTGACGGTCTGGTCCTGTTCCAGGTAGTAGTTCTTGACGTACTGCTGAGTGATGGTCGAGCCGCCCTGCTTGCCCTTGCCGGAGAGCGTGTTGAACAGGCCGCGCGCGGTGCCCTTGAGGTCGACGCCCTGGTCCTTGTAGAAGGACTTGTTCTCGGCGGCCACGAAGGTCCGCTGTACGTCCGTGGGCACCTCGGACAGGTCGACTATCTCGCGGTTGACCTTGCCGGTACGGGCCATCACCGTGCCGTCGCTGTACTTGTAGACGTTGCTCTGGAGCTTGGCCTGGGCATTGCCCCGAGGTACGTCGACGACCAGGTAGAGCACGATGAACGCACCCATGCCGAGCAGGCAGAGCCCGAAGAACGTGCCCAGGATCTTCTTCCAGGTGAACAGGGCACGTATGCCGCCGCGCGAGCGCCGTACGCCGCGCCTTCCTCGGCCGCCGTTATAGGAGCCGCCGACGGGCCCCGGCGCCGACCGGAAAGCACTACGGCCCTGCCGTGCTCGTCTTTCTTCCGCTCGTCCCATGGGTGGAGGGCTCCGCTTCGTTTCGTGTCGCTCTGCCGCCGTCTCACCGGCGCCGTCAGGCCAGCTCTGCCTATATCAGCTCTGAAAGCTAACACCGCAGCCAGGGACAAACACCTTGCCGATCCGGTCTTTCCGGACGTGACAATCAGCACCTGCCCGAGCGGGAACCCAGGGGTCCCCATAGGACCGACGAGTGAAACGAGACGAAGGTTGCCGCGCGCATTATTGTGTTATCGCTTAGATAGATATCTGATAAGCCACGATCAACAGAGCGCATCCTATGGGCCAGGGCATGCCCCGCGGGCGAGTCCTATGGGACGGTTCCCCGGGCGGGTCCGCCAGGACGGACGACGAGCCGCCACCGCACCCGGGGGCGACCCCGGCAGCGGACCAGCGCAGACCCGGCAGAGATCAAACAGAGAACCAGTAGAGGACAGGGACCCCATGCCCTCATCCAGGGAACCCGGCACATCGGGCACGGCATCTACTGGCGGCGGTCCGGGCAGCGGCGGCAGAGCCCGGGGCGCGGCGGCAGAGGGCGCGCGGGACACCGGGGGGCGGCCGGCACGCAAGCAGGTGCTGCTGCGGCTGGATCCGCTGGTGTACGAGGCGCTCGCGCGGTGGGCCGGAGAAGAACTGCGGAGCACCAACGCGCAGGTCGAGTTCCTGCTGCGCCGGGCGTTGAGCGAGGCGGGACGACTGCCGCGGGGGGCGGGGGCGATTCCGCGGCGGGGGCGGCCGAGGAGCGGCTCGACGGGGGCTTCCGAGCGGGACGACAAGCACTAGGCGCAGTAGACCTACAGCCGGCGGCGCGACGTACCCGCGGGACAGATTCGTTCACTCTTTCGAGCTATACACTCGATGTATACGCGCTGTGTATAGTGACTGTATGTCCATTGGCCACACCCTTCTCGGGCTACTGGAGTCCGGGCCCCGTCACGGTTATGACCTGAAGCGTGCCTTCGACGAGAAGTTCGGGCAGGACCGTCCGCTGCATTACGGGCAGGTCTACTCGACCATGTCCCGACTGCTGAAAAACGGTCTCGTCGAGGTCGACGGGATCGAAGCGGGCGACGGTCCCGAGCGGAAGCGCTATGCGATCACCCAGGCCGGCATCACCGATGTCGCGCGGTGGCTGGCGACTCCGGAGAAGCCCGAGCCATACCTCCAGTCCACCCTCTACACCAAGGTCGTCCTCGCACTCCTCACCCGGCGGGACGCGACCGGCATCCTCGACACGCAGCGCTCCGAGCACCTGCGCATGATGCGTGCCCTCACCGACCGCAAGCGCAAGGGCGACCTCGCCGACCAGCTCATCTGCGACCACGCGCTGTTCCACCTGGAAGCCGACCTCCGCTGGCTCGAACTGACCGCCGCCCGTCTGGAGCGGCTCGCCCAGGAGGTGCGCGCATGACCGCCCCGGCAGGCTCCCTGCTCACCGCCCACGACCTGCGCAAGACCTACGGTCCGACCACCGCACTGGACGGCGCCCACTTCTCCATCCATCCCGGCGAGGTGGTCGCCGTCATGGGCCCTTCGGGGTCCGGCAAGTCGACCTTCCTGCACTGCCTCGCCGGGATCGTGACACCGGACTCGGGCACCGTCACCTACCAGGGCCGCGAGCTGTCCGCCATGAGCGACGCCAAGCGCAGTGCGCTGCGCCGCAGCGAGTTCGGCTTCGTCTTCCAGTTCGGCCAGCTGGTGCCCGAGCTGAGCTGCGTGGAGAACGTGGCGCTGCCTCTGAGGCTGAACGGCACCCGTCGCAAGGAAGCCGAGCGTGCCGCCCTGGCCTGGCTGCGGCGCCTTGAGGTCGACGATGTGGCCGGGCAGCGTCCCGGCGAGGTCTCCGGCGGTCAAGGGCAGCGGGTGGCGGTGGCCCGTGCGCTGGTCACCGGAGCACGGGTGCTCTTCGCGGACGAGCCCACCGGAGCCCTCGATTCGCTCAACGGCGAGCGCGTCATGGATCTACTGACCGATGCCGCCAGGACCGCGGGCGCGGCCGTGGTGCTCGTCACCCATGAGGCGCGGGTCGCCGCCTACTCGGACCGCGAAGTCGTCGTACGCGACGGAAGGTCCCGTGACATGGAGCCGGTCGCATGAGCGCGCCGCACGTCCCCACCCGGCCGTCCCCACCCGGCCGTCCCCGCCCGGTCCCGCGCCGCAATCCGCGACGGAGCCGGCCGCCGCCGCGACCCGCCTCGCAGCGCCCCGTATCTGGCTGCGGGACCTGGCGATGGGCGCACGGTTCGCGGTGACCGGTGGACGGGAGAGCTGGACGCGCACCCTGCTCACCGCGGTCGGGGTGGGCCTCGGCGTGACCTTGCTGCTGCTCACAGCCGCCGTCCCGAACGCGCTGGGACACCGGCACGACCGCGAGCGGGCGCGTAATGACATGACCTTCAGCTCCACCGTCCGCACCAAGGCCGCCGACACCCTGCTCATCGGCACCAGCGACACCGTCTACCGCAGCCTGGATATCCGCGGGCGCCTCGTGCAGCCGGAGGGCGCCAGGGCCCCGCTGCCGCCGGGTGTGGCGGCCTTTCCCGCGCCCGGCACCATGGCGGTCTCACCCGCCCTGAAGAAGCTGCTGGCGTCCGCCGACGGCGCGCTGCTGCGTGCGCGGCTGCCCTACCGGATCACCGCCACCATCGCCGAGGAAGGCCTCATCGGGCCGGGCGAGTTGGCCTATTACGCCGGTTCGCGTGACCTGCATCTCGGCAGTGGCCAGGTCGGACGGATCACGCGGATTGACTCCTTCGGCTCCAGAGACCCACAGGAAGGCTTCGATGCGGTACTGCTGCTGCTCAGCCTGATCGTGTTCGTGGTGCTGCTAATGCCGGTCGGCGTGTTCATCGCCGCGGCCGTGCGGTTCGGCAGCGACCGGCGCGACCGCAGGCTCGCCGCACTGCGCCTGATCGGCGCGGACAGCCATATGACCCGGCGGACGGCGGCAGGCGAGGCGTTGGCCGGGTCCGCCATCGGACTGGTCCTCGGTACCGCGTGCTTCCTGATCGGGCGCCGACTGTCGAGCCACATCAGCCTGTTCGGCCTCAGCGTCTTCCCGTCCGACCTACACCCGACCACCGGACTCGCCGTGCTGATCGCATGCACGGTGCCCACGGCAGCGGTCTCGGTGACCCTGTTCGCGCTGCGCAGCGTCGTGATCGAGCCGCTGGGCGTGGTCCGCACCGCCAAGCCAGTCCGGCGGCGGCTGTGGTGGCGTCTGCTGCTGCCGCTGTGCGGTCTCGCCCTGCTCTCCCAGATGATCGGCCAGGGCAGGGACAACGGAAACTTCAACCAGTGGATGGTCATCATCGGCACCATCCTGCTGCTGGTCGGCGTCACGGCCCTGCTGCCCTGGGTGGTGGAGGCCGTCGTCAGCCGGCTCGGCGGGGGCCCGGTGTCATGGCAGCTGGCGGTGCGCAGGCTCCAGCTGAGCAGCGACATGGCCGCCCGGATGATCAATGGCATAGCGGTGGCGGTGGCCGGAGCGATCGCCTTGCAGATGCTGTTCTCAGGCATCCAGGGCGACTACACCCGCCAGACGAAGAACGACCTCGACCGCGCCCAGATGACGGTGACCCTGCCCAGCGGCATTCCGCTCACGGACGCCGACCGCGCGCTGCGGGCCACCAGCGGAGTAAGCCACACCACCCCCCCTGGGCAAGGTCACGATGGGCGAGAGGGCCGAGAATCCCACCCGCTACGTTCCGCTCACCGTAGGCGGATGTGCCGCACTGCGTGAGGTGGCTCGGCTGCCCTCGTGCCGCGAGGGCGACACGTTCGTCATCACCGACGCGCCCTATGACATCAGCACCAAGACGGCTGCCAAGCCAGGCAGGACCCTGTATGTGGACCCGGCCTTCGGCCGCGCCCCGGGTTTGAAGGTGCCCTGGCAGCTCCCGCAGGCACTGAAGCAGGCCACCAGCCGTGCGGACCCCACGGGTTCGGAGCTCGGTGGACTGCTCGCCACACCCTCGGCCATGCCGCAGCGCGCGGCGGGCGCGATCACCGACACGATCTATGTGCGGCTCGACCCGTCCATACCGGACGCCCGGGACCAGGTGCGCAATACAGCGGCCAAGGCCTCGCCACTCGCACAGGCCTTTGAGCTCGTGGCCAGTGAACAGTCCGCGCGGTTCACCTCGATCCGCAACGGCCTGTTCGCCGGCGCCGCCTGCGTACTGGTCCTGATCGGTGCCAGCCTGCTGGTCTCCCAGCTTGAGCAGTTACGGGAACGCAGAAGGCTGTTCTCCGCCCTGGTGGCCTTCGGCACCAGGCGGCGCACCCTGAGCCTGTCGGTGCTCTGGCAGACCGCGATCCCGATCACGTTCGGGCTGCTGCTGGCCTCGGTGGTCGGTCTGACGCTCGGCACAGTCCTGTTGAAGATGGTCGATGCCTCGGTCTCCGTGGACTGGGCGAGCGTCGGCTTTATGACCGGTCTGGGCGCGGCCGTCGTTCTGGCGGTGACGGCACTGAGCATGCCGCCGCTGCTGCGCATGATGCGGCCGGACGGACTACGGACGGAGTAGGGCACCCTTGGCCGGCATTCGCACGCCTACGACAAGCCGAGACCCTCGCCCCGTTCACACGCACGCGCCCGTTCACACACACGCGCCCGGCGCGGTCCACGCGCCGGACCCGGCTACGTCCGCTTCGCCTCGCCACCGCCCCGCACACCCGCGGGCCCCATCGCCGTCGCAGAGTCGGCCGGGCCGCCCGCACCCGCCAACTCCCCCGGCTGCCCGACCCCCACCTCGCCCTCGGTCCCGGCGCCTTGGAGCCCGCCGGGCCCCGCGCCACCGTTCCCATCGCGCACCGCGGCCAACTGGTGCGCGCTGACTTCCTGCGAGTAGGCCCGCAGATAGCCGACCACCGAGTTCACCACCGCGACCAGCGGCACCGCCACCACCGCGCCCCCGATGCCCGCGACCATGCCCCCCGAAGCAACGGAGAGCACCACCGCCAGCGGATGCACCCGCACCGCGCGCCCGAGGATGAACGGTTGGAGGATATGGCCCTCGATCTGCTGCACGGCGAAGACCACCGCGAGCACCATCACCGCCGTGAACACACCCTGCGTCACCAGCGCCACAACCACCGCGAGAGCGCCCGAGACCACCGCGCCGACCAGCGGAATGAACGCGAACAGGAAGATGAATACGGCCAGTGGCACCGCCATCGGCACACCGAGGAAGAAGATGCCTAGACCGATGAAGATGGCGTCTATGAGGGCGACGATCACCGTGCCGCGCACATAGGCGGTGAGGGTGCGCCAGGCGTGCGGCCCTGCGCCCGCGATGCCGGGGCGCGCCGGGGCGGGGACGAGTTTGAGGGTCCACTCCCAGATGCGCCGCCCGTCGTAGAGCAGGAACAGGGTGGAAAAGACCGTCAGCAGGATGCCGGTGAGTGCCTCCACGATCACGGTGACGCCTTCGAGTCCTGCGGAGGTGATCTGGTCGGTGTTGGCGCCGATGGCGTTCCGCAGGCTGCTGGCGATGTTGTTGATCTGTTTGTCGGTGACATGGAACGGGCTGTTCAGCAGCCAGTTGCGCAGGTCGTCGATGCCGTTTTGGACCTGGACGGAGAGATCGTCCAGGTTCTCCGTGATCTGCCAGACCACGAACCAGCCGACCAGAGCGATGATGACGAAGCCGGAGATCGCGGTGAGCGCGGCGGCCAGGCCGCGTGGCAGTCCAAGGCGTCGCAGCCGGGCGACGGTGGGCTGCATCAGAGCGGTGATGAGCAGAGCCGCGACAAAAGCCAGGACGACGAGCTGGATGGCGCTGATGACCCTGATGAGCACCCAGAGCGTGCCCGCCAGGATGAGCAGCCGCCAGCCCGCTTCGGCCGCGACCCGCACGCCCCAGGGCACCGCGGCCTTCGGGTCGGGGCGCGGCGGAATGGCGGGAGCATAGGTGGGCGGCGGTGGAACGTGGCCCGGAGGTACGTCGGTTTGCGTGCCGACGGGGGTGGCGGGCGTGAGAGGCAGGGCGTTTTCTTCAGCGGCCCGTTCGGCGGCAGCGCGCCGCTCACTCAACCGCTGACCCATCTGGGTGAGTCCGGTGCCGAGCTTGTCGACCCACCCTCGCGCTCCCGACATGTCCGTCCATCCTTCCCCCAAATGTGCTTCTCCCCTCGGTTCCCGCCGGCCGGCGGAAGTCCCCCGTCCCCCGCTGCCTCAAGGGCACGAGGGGTGCCCCTCACCGGCCCGGGACCCGCTGGAGAAGACCGTACAGGGCCGAAGCCCCTCACCGTAGGACGGCAAGGGGCTTCGGAAGGTTGAGCGGACCGGGCACGAACCGGGCATCGGCTGGCGGTGGGCCGCCTGCCGGGCCTGTCAGGGCCGGTCTTCGAATGTCAGTACCAGCTGTTGGCCTGCCAGAAGGACCAGGCCTGACACGGGCTGCCGTAACGGCTGTCCATGTAGCTGAGGCCCCACTTTATCTGGGTGGCCGGATTGGTCTGCCAGTCGGCGCCCGCGGACGACATCTTGGAGCCGGGCAGCGCCTGGAACAGGCCGTAAGCGCCGGAGGAGGCGTTGACGGCGTGGTAGTTCCAGCCGGACTCGTGGCTCACGATGTTGCTGAAACACTGGAATTGGTCGCCAGGGATCATCTGCCGCGCCATGGCCTGCACCTGCGCGACCGTGTACGAGCTCTGGGTGGCGAATGAGGAAGCGTCCCGAGTGGCGGACCTGCTGGCCGCCTCGGCGCGCTCCTTGGCGTCCTTCTCGGCCTTCGCTTTGTCCTCCGCAGCCTTCTGCTTGGCGACAGCGGTGTCCGCGGCAGCCTTGCGGGCCGCTTCTTCCGCGGACTTCTTTGCGGACGCGGTTGCGGCGTCTGCTTGTGCGTCCGCCTGCTGCGCTAGCGAGGAGACCTGAACCTGGGCCTGCTGGCCCGCGGGAATGTCGGCGAGGAGCGTCGCGTCGTCCGCCGTCGCCTCAGGCTGGTTCGAGGCTTGCTGGGGGCTGCCCGAGGCAACGCCCACGACGGCTCCGACGGTGGTGACCGCAGTAGCTGACGCCACCGCGAATCCCCGGACCGAGATCCGGCTCACACGTTTTCCTTCCAGCGTCGCCCGCTTAGCTGACCCTCGCGGACGCAATCGTGCCCCCGACACTGGCCTCCCAACTGCGGGTCACGGGAGGCACGGGCCCGGTGGGCAGCTTCCACAAGGGAAGCGCCACGTGATGCTCGGGCGGCATACGACATCCTCTATGAAGTTCTCTTGTCTCGCTGCGGTCGGCGGCCTTGGGAGCCGTCGACATGACGCAAGTGTCGTATGCGGGGCCTGACAGGACCCAGACTCTGCCGTAGCGGGGCGGGGCAAGGCAATTCTGCGATGCGTGTGAAAGCTCACACCTTGTTTGACTCGTAAGAATTTCGGAAAGAGCCGCACACGCCGACGCCGCCCGGCTAGGCTCTTGGACTTTCGCCGGACGGCGCCGCGTTCCGTGTGCGCACACGTACTTCTGGGTGACTGCGGGTGAACTCCGGCGTGACCACCGCGGAATTCATCCGCTCATCGCGGATGACTGACCTATACGGTTATAGCCGGACTTGACCGGTCACATCGGAGCCGTCCCGTTCACCTCATAGATGTCCGTCTTCCAGCATTTCCGTCACCAGGGCCGCGATCTGAGAGCGTTCCGAACGGGTGAGGGTGACATGGGCGAAGAGCGGGTGGCCCTTCAGTTTCTCCACCACCGCGACGACGCCGTCATAACGGCCTACCCGCAAATTGTCGCGCTGTGCGACATCGTGGGTCAAAACCACCCGGGAATTTGCTCCGACCCTGGACAGAACGGTCAAGAGGACGTTCCGTTCGAGTGATTGCGCCTCGTCGACGATCACGAAGGCGTCATGCAGGGAACGGCCGCGGATATGGGTGAGCGGCAGGACCTCCAGCATGCCGCGGGCGGTGACCTCCTCGATGACCTCGCGGCTGGTGACCGCGGAGAGCGTGTCGAAGACGGCCTGCGCCCAGGGGCTCATCTTCTCGGCCTCGGTGCCGGGCAGATAGCCGAGCTCCTGTCCGCCCACCGCGTACAGCGGCCGGAAGACCATCACCTTCTCGTGCTGCCTGCGTTCCAGGACCGCTTCCAGGCCGGCGCAGAGCGCCAGCGCGGACTTGCCGGTGCCGGCCCGGCCGCCCATCGACACAATGCCGATGTCCGGGTCGAGCAGCAGGTCGAGCGCGATGCGCTGCTCGGCGCTGCGGCCCTTGATGCCGAACACCTCGCGGTCGCCGCGCACCAGCCGCACCTGGCCCTCGGGGGTGACGCGACCCAGGGCCTTGCCGCGCTCGGAGTGGATCATCAGGCCGGTGTGCACGGGCAGCTCGGCCGCCTCGGGTACGTGCAGGGAGTCCGTTTCGAAGAGGAGGTCGACCTGTTCTCCGGCGAGGGTGAGTTCGGACATTCCGGTCCAGCCGGAGTCCGTGATGGCGAGCTCGGCGCGGTACTCCTCAGCGATCAGGCCGACCGAAGAGGCCTTGATGCGCAAGGGGAGGTCCTTCGAGACGACCGTGACGTCATACCCCTCGGCCTGCAGATTGCGGGCGACGGCGAGGATGCGCGAGTCATTGTCCCCCAACCGGTAGCCGGCCGGGAGTACGCCGGGATCGGAGTGGTTCAACTCGACGCGGAGCGTGCCGCCGAGGTCCCCGATCGGGAGGGGTGCGTCAAGGCGGCCGTAGCGGATGCGGCAGTCGTCGAGCAGGCGCAGGGCCTGCCGGGCGAAATAGCCGAGTTCCGGATGGTGCCGCTTGGCCTCAAGTTCCGTTACCACCACGATGGGGAGCACGACCTCGTGCTCTTCGAAGCGGAACAGGGCGTTGGGATCGGCCAGCAGCACGCTGGTGTCGAGAACGTAGGTGCGCCGGTCGGGCATGCGGCGCTTTGAGCTGGTCACCACGGAAGGACGTACCCCCTCAAAAGAGGTTGGGGAGCGACGGCGTCGCGGAGCTTCCCCCAGGGAGCTGGCTTCCCCGCAGGGCAAAAGAAACCGGGCTCGGGCCACGGTGCACGGGCCGAGCTTCGGCCCTCCCCCAGTGCCTCAAGGGCCTGTGCGGGGGTGCCCCCAGCCTCGTCCGTGCACTCCGTACGCTGGGTACGGTCCACCTGGTGCAACGGGCCTCCCGGGCGGACGGCTCGATGCCGCCCGCTGCGGTCGGACACCCGCCACGGGGACCACCTGCCGGTACCGCCCGGATGTCGACCTGTAAGTCATATTCCCTCGAACAGGCGCAGGCATGCCATGGCATATGACGACGCACAGGTGAACTCTCCGCCGCGCCCGTCCTGGTGCCCGTGAGAAGTGCCCTCAGTTGCCTTTACCTGCCCGGTGTTGCCCGCGGCTTGCCGAAGGCGCCTGCGCCCGCGCGTCCGGCCAGACCCGCGCTGACGCACCGGGAGTGCACGCCGGTGCGCCGGCGGGCGGCAGCCGGGGCTGCGACCCGTCGAGCCGCGGTCAGTCATCGGGCAGGCCGGGTCAGTCGCCCGGTGCGCGGTCGTCAGCCGCCGTAACGCCGGTGCCGGGCCGCATAGTCACGCAGGGCACGCAGGAAGTCGATCTTTCGGAACGCGGGCCAGAAGACTTCGCAGAAGTAGTACTCCGAATGGGCCGACTGCCAGAGCATGAATCCGGACAGGCGCTGCTCGCCGCTGGTGCGGATGACCAGGTCGGGGTCGGGCTGGCCGCGGGTGTACAGGTGCTCGGCGATGACGTCGATATCGACGAGGTCGGCCAGCTTCTCGAAGCTGGTGCCCTTCTCGGCGTGGTCGAGCAAGAGCGAACGTACGGCGTCGGCGATTTCCTGCCGGCCACCGTAACCAACGGCGACATTTACCAATATGCCGGTATTGTCCGCCGTCTTCTCTTCGGCTTCCTTGAGGACCATCTGGGTCGGCGCCGGGAGCAGGTCGGTGGTGCCCACGTGGTGGACCCGCCAGCGGCCGTCCTCGGCGAGGCCGCGCACGGCGTCCTCGATGATGCCGAGGAGCGGAACGAGTTCCGCCGGAGGGCGGTCCAGGTTGTCCGTGGAGAGCATCCAGAGGGTGACCACCTCGACGTCCGTCTCGGCGCACCAGCCCAGGAACTCGCTGATCTTGTCCGCGCCCGCGCGGTGGCCCTGTGCGGTGGTGCCGCCGGAGGCCTTGGCCCAGCGGCGGTTGCCGTCGAGGATGACCCCGATGTGTCCCGGGACCTGGGAGTGGTCCAGACGGCCCTCCACCCGGCGTGCGTAGAGTCCGTACACCAGGTCGCGCAGGTTCACGATCGTCAGCCCCTCCGAGCGGTAGCTACTCCGTGCGGATATGAGGTGACAGCCTACCGCCGTGAACAGAGCCCTCGGTCCCGGGGCGCCCATAGCCGGCGGTGAGGCCGTGGGCCGTGGCGGCACGGAGCGTCGCGGGTGGCGCACGGCAGGCCTCTCCAGTGCCCCGGACGGTGCGCCCCGGACAGCGGCCTGAAGACCTCGAAAGTGCCTTGGCGCAGGTGGTCCGGCACCGGCGGGAACGCCTGCCGCGGTGGTTGCGGACGGCGGCCAGGCAAGACGGAGCCACGGGCCGTCCCGGACACACCATGTCGGTCCCGGCGCTGACGTAGTTTCGTGCCCATGAACGACGCATCCGTGTACCGCGCTTCGGCTTCGCGCTATCACTCGATGAAATACCGGCGATCGGGACTCAGCGGTCTCAAGCTGCCTGCGGTCTCCCTTGGCCTGTGGCACAACTTCGGCGACGACCGCGCACTGGAGACGCAGCGGGCGATCCTGCGCCGCGCCTTCGACCTCGGCGTCACTCATTTCGACCTGGCGAACAACTACGGCCCGCCGCCCGGCTCCGCCGAGCTCAACTTCGGCAAGCTGTTCGCGCAGGACTTCACCCCGTACCGCGACCAGCTGATCATCTCGACCAAGGCGGGCTACCTGATGCACCCCGGGCCGTACGGGGAATGGGGCTCGCGCAAGTATCTGCTGTCGTCGCTGGACGCCTCGCTCACCCGGATGGGCCTGGACTACGTCGACATCTTCTACTCGCACCGCTTCGACCCGTACACGCCGCTCGAAGAGACCATGAGCGCGCTCGCCTCGGCCGTACAGCAGGGCAAGGCGCTCTACGTGGGCATCTCCTCGTACACCAGCAAGCGGACCAACGAGGCGGTGCAACTGCTGAAGGAGATGGGAGTACGGCCGCTCATCCACCAGCCGTCGTACTCGATGCTCAACCGCTGGATCGAGGACGACGCCCTGCTCGACACGCTGGAGGCGACCGGGATGGGGTGCATCTCCTTCGCTCCGCTGGCCCAGGGCCTGCTCACGAAGAAGTACCTGTCGGGCATCCCGGAGGGCTCCCGCGCCTCCCAGGGCAAGTCCCTGAACCCAAGGCTCCTCTCCGACAAGGTGGTGCTGCGGCTGAGCGGCCTGAACGACATCGCCGAGCGCCGCGGCCAGACCCTCGCCCAGCTCGCGCTCACCTGGGTGCTGCGTGACACCCGTATGACGTCGGCGCTGATCGGCGCGTCGAGCGTGCGCCAGCTGGAGGAGAACGTGGCCGCGCTCGGGGCGGCGCCGCTCACGGCGGACGAACTCGCCGACATCGACGAGTTCGCCGTGTCGACCCCGGGGACGAACATCTGGGCCGGTCGCAGCTGAGACGCTTGTCATGGGTGAGGCCAGCCGCGCGGGCCCCGGCTGGTTCTTGCTGGTTCTCGCCGGTCCCGCGAATGTGACGCATAACGCCTCGCAGGTGGCTTCCGCACCCCTGCCCCGTGCGCTGCACCAGCCCCATGGGCCGCAGCTACGGGGCCGGGCAGGCCGTGCGCGCCGCTCAGTCGCCGGCGCGCTGAGCTCCGCTCGATGGCCGAAAACATCGCTGGACGATTCCGGAGAGTAATTTCGGCATGGCGATGCGCCCATCAAGGCTTACCAAGGGTTATGGTGGAGTCCCCCCCTCGGGCCGGTCCGTCTCCCCCCCACGGACCGGCCCGTTTTTTCTGTCCAGCAAAAGGCGCGGATTCCGCGATCACTTCGGCCAGTCGACAAGTGCGGCGAAAACGGCGACGAGGACGAGCAGCGTGGCGGGGGCCAGCACCGCGAGGACCACCCGGCGCGCGGTATGGCGCCGCCGCCACGGCAGGCACCAGCTGGCGAGCAGCAGCCCCAGCGGAAGCACCAGGCCGATCAGAAAACCCCAGAAGGCCGGGTAGTAGCTGGCGTCGAACCGATCCCCCTGCGCGGTGTCGCACTCGTCGCAGGCCATCGGGGTGATCATGGTGAAGCCGAGCGCAAGCAGCGCGCCGGGCACCGTGACCAAAGTCGCCAGGAGCGGGGCGATCCAGGCCCGCCGGTCGGCGTGCGAGTCGAGGTCACGGGCATGCGCCTCTAACTCGTTCTCGTACAAGAACTCATTCAGCATGAGGACCACCTCACCGCTCCCGTCCGGTATGGCACATGCGTTCTCCTACTCATTTGCTGCGCGTGACCGCCTCATCCACGGCGCATGACCGCCCTACAGCGCCCCCAGGACCACGCCGAGAAACGCGCCGCCCAGCATGAACGGACCCAGGGCGATGGCCGACTTGCGGCCGGCGCGGCGCAGGACGATCAGAGTGAGGCCGTAGCCGACGGCCAGCACCAGGCCGGCGAGGAAGCCGATGACGAGCACGGTCCAGCCGTACCAGCCGAGTGCGGCGCCCAGGGCGAGGGCGAGTTTGACGTCGCCGAAGCCCAGGCCCTTCGAGTTGATCAGGAACAGTACGAAGTAGACGCCGCCCAGGAGGGCCGCGCCGAGCAGCGACTTCGGCCACGAGCCGGCATGGGCGGGCAGGAGCGCGGCCAGCCCCAGCAGGGCCGCGGTGCCCGCCGCGAGCGGCAGGGTGAGCAGGTCCGGCAGGCGGTGCACCGACTGGTCCACCACGGCGAGGAGTACGGCGACGGGGGCCGCCAGCAGCCAGACGGCGACCTCGGGACGCGGGCCCGTCGCGGCGGCGAGGGCGGCGCAGACGAGGACGGTGGCGAGGGTGGCGGTGGTGGTGCGGGGACCGTAGCGGCCGTCGCACGCGTCCGCGCCGGCCGCCGCGGACGGCGCGGGCGCGTGCGACGGCGCGGGGCGCGTGGCCGCCGCGGACGGCGCGGGCTGTGCGGGTACCACGGGCTGTTCGAGTACCGCGGGTTGTTGGAGTGCGCCGCCCGTATCGGGTGCCCCGTCCGCGTCCGCTGCCCCTGGTACGTACCGTCCGGGCGCGTCGGTCCCGAGGGCCTGAGTCCCGGCCGATCCCGGGGTGCTCGATTCGGCCATTCCGGCGGCGTCCGTGGCGGCGGTCTCGACGACATTGGTTTCGGCCATGTGGCACGCGCTTGTTGCGGCCGTTCCGAAGCTGTCCGTTTCATCGGATTCATCGGATTCGCTCGCGTCCGTTCCGGCGGGCAAGCCGACGCCGGTCGGGACTGTCACGTCCACGGTGCAGCGGGCCCGGCCCAGCCAACCGTCGAGCCGGCCGGTGATCGGGTGGCCGCCGGGGCACTCGGCGCGCCAGGGCTCGTCGGGTTCGACGGAGAGGCGGTAGGCGATCCGAGGGATCAACAGGCCGGACCCTGCGCCCCAGAGGGTGGCCACTGCGATGAGGAGTACGGACACGTTCGGACCCTACGCAGTCGGGCCCGCGGCGGCATGGGCCCGTAGGCCCATGCCGGACCCACTTCCGTAGGGCTACCGTCCTCAGCGGTCCCGCAACGGAGTTGAGGCGGGCACCGGAGCAGGTGCGGACAAGCCGAGTGGGAACGAGCGGAAAGGGGTGCCGGTGATGGGACGCTGGCGCGACGGACGGGGGACGCTGGTCATCGGTGCGGAGGCGGTGGGGACTCCGGGGACTCCCGTCACCGTTCCGCTCGAAATCGCGGCTTCCTACCGTGCCCGTACGCATGGGCTGCTCGGCCGGGACGGCATCGAGGGCGCGATTCTGCTCTCCCCGGCCAACAATGTGCACACCTTCCGGATGCGTTTCGCCATCGATGTCGCCTATCTGGACAGAAAGCTGAATGTCATCGCCGTCCACACCATGAAGCCGAACCGCCTCGGCACCATTCGGCTGCGGGCCCGCCATGTTCTGGAGGCCCAGGCGGGCGCGATGGCGGTCTGGGGCGTCCGGCGGGGCGTTCAGGTGGCCGTACGCAAGGACACGGACACCACGGGGAACGCACAGTAGGGCGTGCGAATTCGCGGCAGGAATGCCGGACGGGCGGCGGTGGAAAGGCATGTGCTGCCACGGAGAGCCCGGAGACCTACGGAGATGAGAGCCCGATGCGGAAGATCGTCCTGATGATGTCGATGTCTCTCGACGGTTTCATCGAAGGCCCGGAGCGGCAGATCGAATGGCACCGGGTGGACGATGAACTGCACCGGCATTTCAACGAGCATCTCGGTTCTCTGGGCGCTTTCCTGAGCGGCCGGGTCACCCATGAACTCATGGCCGCCGTCTGGCCGACCGCCGACGCCGACCCGCAGAGCACTCCGCTGATGCTGGAATTCTCCCGCATCTGGCTGGAGAAGCCGAAATACGTGTACTCGCGCACTCTGGAGCGGGCCGACTGGAACACCACCGTCGTCCGCGGAGTCGTACCCGAAGAGGTCCGGGCGCTCAAGGCGCAGCCTGGCGGCGACCTGGGGCTCGGCGGCGCCGATCTCGCCGCCGCTTTCCGGGAACACGACCTGATCGACGAATACCGCGTATACGTCCACCCGGTCCTGATCGGCCGCGGCAAACCGCTCTTCGGGCCGGCCGGCTCCGGCGGCTATGCCCCGGCCGGGCTCCGCCTCATCGGGACCAAGGCCTTCAGCAACGGGGTCGTGCTCCTGCATTACGCACGGCCATAGGAGACCTGTCTGTCCGGGTGAGCCGCGGCGGTTTCCGGGGGCGGAAGACGGCTTGCGGGCGCCTTCCGCGGACCGTCTCACCGCCCGGTGCCCTCGGCGCCGATCCGGTTGATGCGGTACACGTCCGGTACACAGAGGTTCGCCGCCGTCGCCACCGCGATGGCGGCCGCGCAGAACAGCAGCACGGAGCGGTTGTCCCAGGCGTGCGCGGCGAGGGCGGCGACGAGGTAGCCGAGCGGGATGGCGAGGCGTTCACCGACGTCGTTGAAGGAGCTCATCCGGCCGATCTCGTTCTTGGGCACATGCTGCTGAAGCACGGTGTTCCAGGCGACGATCGCGACGTCGAGCACGATGCCCGCGAGCAGGGCGGCCGGCAGTACCCAGGCCAGCGGCAGCCCGAGGCCCAGCACGGCCGGGGGCAGGGCGAGTCCGACGCCGCCCGTGAGGGCCACCGCCAGCAGCCGGTACGGCCGCCAGCGCAGCGCCAGCACGCTGCCCGCGAACAGCCCCAACGCGAACGCCCCCTGCACAAGCCCCCAGGTGCGCGCCCCGTCGTACCGCTGTGCCGCCACGATCGGCCCGAGCAGCTGGTATCCGGCGAGCCAGGCGGCGACCACGACGGTTCCGGAGGCGGTGTACGTCCACAGCCAGGTGCGCGACCGGAAGGCGGTCCAGCCGGTGCGCAGGTCGGCGAGGAGGGTGGGGCGGGCGGCCTGGGTGGGCGCGAGGGCCGGGGCTGGGGCGGGCTGCGGGGCCTCAGCTACCGAGGCTGAAGCCGCCGAGGCCTCGGCCGCCACGACCTCAGCCGGCGAGGCTGAAGCCTGCTGCGGGACCGGAGTGTGCGCCGGAGCTGAAGCCGGCTGCGGGACCGGAGCCTTGAGGCGCAGTCCCAGTAGGAGCAGGGCCGCGGCACAGAAGGTGAGAGCGTCCCAGCCCAGTGCCCACGCCGGGCCCGCCGCGGCCACGACGACGCCGCCCACGACGGGCCCCAGCACCTTCACCGCATTGCGCGGGAGCCGGACGAGGGCGTTGGCCTGCTGCAGGTGCTGCGGCGCGACGACCTCGGCGACGATGCCCTGCGCCGCGGGAACGATGAACGCCGTCGCCACTCCGGAGACGAACCCGCACACCGCGATCGACACCGTCGTGGCGTACTGCCCGGCGACCAGCACGGCCACCGCCGCCTGTGCGGCACCCGCGAGCAGGTTCCCCAGGAAGAGGATCCTGCTGCGTGAGAACCGGTCCGCGAGCACCCCGCCGGCCAGTACGAAGGCGATCGTCGGAAGGGTGTTGGTGACGAGCACCGCGGCCAGCGAACCGGGCCCGCCGCCGATGCCGAGCACGGCGTAGGCCAGCGCGAGCGGCGCCATGGCCGTGCCCGTCGCCGAGATCAGGTTCGCCAGGGCATAGCGCTGGAAGGCGGGAGTGCGCAAGGGCGTGAGGGCGTCGGACGAATGGGGCTGGGGGCCGGGTCTCGGGGCGTCGTCCAGCGCGGTGTCCATGCTCTCCCTCGTTCTCGGCCTCCTTCGTGGTGCGGGCCGTCACGGCACCCTACGCTCAGCAGCCGGATCGGGTCGGCGCCGCCCACTGCTTACTGAACAGTCGGCCAGAGGCAGAGCATCGCGATGACGCAGCCCGTGAACGAATATGCGATCCAGTAGAAAGAAGCCATGTTGAACGGCACTTTTTCCCAGGGTTTCTGCTCCTGTTCCAAAATGTCGGCCGCGATCTTTTTTCTGACCGGCACCAGCATGATGACGAATGTGAGCAGGACGCAGCTGTACAAGTACAGGGTGTAGGACGCGGAATATCCTTTTACCACGGCGGCGGGCGCCAGAAAGACGCAGCCGGCCAGCGGCGCGAGGGATATTCGCCGCTTTGTTTTTGGTGTCGGCATGCACCAACGCATCGCGACCACGAAGATGATGGTGGTGACGCCGGCGACGAGGACCCAGTCGTCTGTGGTCAAATGAAGAGACATGATCGCGGGCCCTCCCGGGGTGGAACACTACGTGTTTTCCTTGAAACGTTGAGATTCCGCCCCGGAGGCTATCACTCGGGTATTACCACGACGTCAGGTCGTACCAGGTATCGCCGACGGCAAGGGGCTGCGCTCGGCGGCGGCACGGGTGGCGCGCGGCGGACGCGGCGCCATGGCAGCCGCCCGCCGGGCCGGCGGTCAGCCTTGAGTGATCAGCCTTGAACGGTCAGCCTTGAACGGTCTTGAACGGCACCCCGCCAGGCCGGTCGACGCTCTGCCACAGCAGCATCGCCTGCGCGTCGTGGGCGACGGCACCTTCGCATTCGCGTTGGTATTTCTCCAAGAACGCCCGCAGCACCGCGCCGTCGATGGTGCCGGAGTCCTCGCCGGAGAACTTCGGATGCCCGCGCAGCACCATGAGGAGGACATCCGGAACGCGATGCAGGCCCGGCCCTAGTGATGCCTGGAAGTAGGGAAGGTCGAGCGGCCGTGCGCCCAGCCGTTGGTAGAACCTGAGCCGGGCTGCGGGATCACCGTGCAGTTCGTCGCCGGTATGCCCGGCCGGGTCCTCGACCTCGGCGAGTATCAGGCAAGGCTCGTACGCGGCCTGCCATGCGCGCATCGCCGCGCCAAGCAGCGGACCGCCGATGCCCGCACCGCGGAAACCGGGCCGCACGGCCAACCAGGACAGCAGCATGATGCGCAGTTCGCTGTCGTACTCTCCGAGCGCCATGCCCAGAATTCGGCCGGCCTGGTCGGAAGCCACCCATACGCGCGCCGCGTGGGCGGCCAGCGCCCGCCGGATCGCAGCCAGGTCACCCAGCTCTTCCGGGGAGAAGGAAGGCTTCAGAATGCCATGATAAAGATCTTCCAGATGGTCGAGAGGATCTGTCAGCTGATGGAATCTCACTGAACTGCGTTCAGTGTGCCGATCGCAGGCAGCCATGATGTGAATCCTCTTCCCCCTGATGCGGTCGCCGTCACCCTGCCAGATCACGAAAAGTCGCGGCAAGTACGGGAAGCGACAGCCAACTGTCCTTGCCGCACCCGCCGGGCCCGGCGACCGGGAAGCCCGCGCCTCGGAGCTCCCTTGGCCGAGCCCGACCCGGAATAGGTCGGACCAGTTTCATCGATTCGACGTCGAATTCGATACACATCACGCCCTCTCGAACCGGCTTCCGCTCACCGGGTTCTCAGGACTACAGGGAAGAGCTAGCATCCCGACGGTGCCGGAAGTTATCGGTGACACCTGTCGCATGGGAGCGCTCCCACATCAATTGGTCCGAGGAGTCTCCTCCGCACGGCACCAGGGGGACCCATGAGCCGCACCCCACTGACCGCAGAGGATCCGCCGAGGATCGGCTCGTACTGGCTGGCCGCCCGGCTCGGTGCCGGTGGGCAGGGGGTCGTCTACGAGGCGTACGACGCGGCCGGGACGCGGTGCGCGGTCAAGGTGCTGCGTCCGGAGGCAGCGGCTCAGCCGTTCCTGCGGGATCGGTTCGCGAAGGAGGCGGCGGCGACACAGCGGGTTGCCTCGTTCTGTACCGCGAAAGTGCTGGATGCCGCACCTGGCATGGAATTACCATATATCGTCAGCGAATTCGTGGACGGTCCCGACCTGCAAACGGCGGTGCGGGCGTCCGGTCCGTTCGGCGGGGACGAGTTACTCCGGCTGGCCACCGGGATCGCCACCGCGCTCACGGCCATTCACAGCGTTGCGGTGGTGCACCGCGATCTGAAACCGGCCAATATCCTGCTCGGCCCGGACGGGCCGCGGGTCATCGACTTCGGTATCGCCCGTACCCAGGACATGTCGCTCACCGCCACCGGCAAGATGATGGGCACGCTCGGCTATATGGCCCCCGAGGTGCTGCGCGGTCAGCGGGCGGACGACCGGGCCGACGTGTTCGCCTGGGGTGCGGTGGTGCTGTTCGCGGCGACCGGCCGGGCGCCGTTCCACGGCGACAACTTCGCGCAGACCGTCGTGCGGGTGACCGAACACCATCCCGATCTCAGTCCGCTCCCCGAACAACTGCGGCCCCTGGTGGGCGCCGCGCTCCGCAAGGAACCCGCCGAGCGACCGAGTTCGACCGCGTTACTGCTCGACCTGCTGCGGGGCTCTGCCACGGCTGCCACGGACCGGTCGGCGGCCGGGGAGCTGCTCGCGGCGGGGGCCCGCTCCGCGGCCAGGGTGCGGCCCTCCACTCAGGTGTCCGGCACCCTGCCGGAGCTGGGCATGGTCGCCGAGGAGGCCTTCGTCGCTCTGGAGCCCGGTGCGCAGGCCGCCGCGGAGGAACTGCTGCTCCGTCTGGTCGTGCCGGGAAGTGCGGCGGACGGGTCGCAGGACACCGTACGCACCGCGGACCAGGACGAGCTGATGGCGGGGCGCCCGATCGTGGAGCGTCCCGCGTTTCGGCAGGCTCTGGACGCGCTGGTGCAGGTCGAGGTGCTGCTCCAGGAGAGCGACGGGTCGGTGCGCCCGGTCAGCGCCGCACTGCTGCGGGCGTGGCCACGGCTGCGCGGCCTGGCGGACCACTACCGCGACGGGCTGCTCCTGTCGCGCAGGACGGGTGAGGCCGCCGGCGCGTGGCAGCGCGATGGCCGGAGCCCGGACGATCTCCTGCAAGGCAACGTGCTGCGCGCCGCCCTCGGCTGGGCCGCCACGGCGCCGCCCGCGCTGCGGCCTAACCTGCTGGAGCGCGAGTTCCTCGACATGAGCCGCGGCACTCGGGCCCGGCGGCTGCGGCAGCGCCGCAGACTCCAGCTGGGCGTGGGGTTGCTGCTGGTGACGGCGCTGGTGGCGGGCACGGTGGCCTGGCGGTTGCAGCGCGCCAACGCCGAGCAGCAGGCGCTGGCCACGGCCCGTACGGTGGCCTCGGCCGCGCAGAGCCTGCGGGCCTCCGATCCGCGCACGGCGCTGCTGCTGAGCGTCGCCGCCTGGCGCATCGCCCACGCCGACGAGGCACGCGCGGCGCTGTACGGAGCGCTGGGCCAGCGGGCAAGCGATGTCTTCACGGACCCGTCGCAGAAGTCGGAGAACCCGTTCGTGGACCGCGACCGGCAGCTGGCCCAGGACGGCCGGACGCTGGTGACCACGGTGTCTCGCCCCTGCCAGCGCGTCG
>CAVXIJ010000018.1:0-181953 GCA_963761765.1 uncultured Actinomycetota bacterium | reverse complement strand
TCGCCGCGGAAGTTCACCCGCACGCCGTTGAGGTAGTAGTACTCGCCGTTCTGGCTGCTCCCCCGGAATCCGAAGCGGTAGGTCGCGTCGCTGGTGCGGCCGTCGTGGGTCGCCGCGTGGACCGTCAGGCGGTGCAGTTGGGCGCGATACCCCCTGCCGGTCGGGGACGTTCGGGCCACCAGTACGAGGGGGAGCCCAGGTTCCACGCCACCGGCCCGACCGTCACCTTGACGGTCGAGTGGGCGGCCACGGTCACCGTGCTGCTCGGCAGCGCCGGGTAGTTGAACGACGTGGCGTTGTCGGAGGCGAGCGAACCGGTCAGCGTCACCGTCCGCGCGGCGCCGGAGGTGTTGGTCACCGACGCGTCGTAGGTGAGGGTCTGATTGGCCACGGACGTACGGACGAACGTGTCGCTGACGTGCACCACCAGATTCACGCGCAGGAACGCCGAACGGAAGATCCCCTGCGGCACGGCCTTGGCCCAGTCGGCCGCGTCGGGAACCAGGTACCTACCATTCGCGGGGTTCTTCAGGGCGCCCCTGCCCTTCACATCGACCGTGATGGTGTGCGTGGTACCCGGTGCCGCGTACGCGCTGATGTCGAAGTTCGACGGCGTGAAGGCGGTGGTACTGGTCGCCACCGTCCGCCCGTCGACCGACAGGGTCGCCTGGTGGTTCACCGCGCCGAACTCGATCCACGTCGACTGCGGCTGCCCGGAGTCCGGCACGGTGATCGTGCGGGAGTACACCGCCTCGTTCACATCGGTGAAGCCCTGCTTGTACCAGCCGCCGCCCGGCACGGTGATCGACGTCGCCGACCGGCCCGCCGGGGTGAACCCCCACGTGCCGGCCAGGTCGACCGAGGCGATCGCGGCGTTGCCCGCGGTGAAGCCGTTGACGTCCGCCGCCGACGCGGCGGGGACGGCCGCCGTGGACGCCGTGGGTCGCGGACCTGCCGCCGTGGCCGGGTGCATGCCCACTACAGCGGTGAGCAGCACCGCGGCGGCCGCTGTCACCGGCCTGAAGCGTCGACGGCTCCGCAGCCGAATGTGTTGTCGCATGACGCGAACTCCTTCGTTGAAGGGTGGGGGATCACGCTGCTTTCTTCGTGCTGTTCGCGGTGCGACCTGGCCGAGGTGTACGCCCGAGGTCGATGAGGATGTTGTCGGAGTCCGGGACGTCGCACGGCACGGGGCAGGCGGTCGGGGTCGAGCGTTCAGGGAACCTTGACCCGCCAGGTGACCCGACCACGGGGTGACCTGATGGCCACCGGAAGGAACGTGGTCGGCGATGGCGTTGTGCCGGCCGGGGAGCAGGGTCCGGCCGGCCGCGGGGCCGTCGGGCCACGGGGTCATCGGTGCGACCGAGGTGCGGCTGCCAGGGGCGGCGAAGGTACTCATCAGAACACGGGCCGCCGCCGGCGACACGACACGCCCGCGGCCCCGACACCATCCCGCCACACCGAACACAGCCGTCGCCTGCCATTAGCTACTCCACTACGTTGTGGCGCCCGCCGGCCGGAGCTGGACGAGCTGGTGGCTCATGATGTGTCTGACTCATCAGTGGGACCGGTCTGGCCGGTCAAGCGTCAGGCGACAACGCAAGCCGGTTTCAACCTCCGTAGCCCTGCGGCCATTCCGACTCCCCATGACAGCGCTCGGCCGTGCTGGACGTCAAGGGCAACGGATCTGCCTATTTCAAGATCTTCGCCGCTGCAGACCCAGTCCCGGCGGCGGCTGATTTGCCTTGAATGACCAACGGAGGCGCCAGATGAGTACGACTCATTGCCGCTTGACGCTCGCTCATCGGCATGAGCGGTACGTTGCTGTCGGTCTGAGTACTACGATCAGGCCCGCGTGCCCGGCAACGCGGCCCGCGCGGCTAGGGCGCGTATTGAGTTGTGATCAAGGCTGTGATCCGAGGTGTCGGATCCAGAGGAGGCCGGCGCATAATTCGAGTCCGGCCTGGTAGCTTTCAGGCTTTTTGTCGTAGCGGACAGCGAGGCCGCGCCAGTCCTTGATCTTGTTGATGGTGCGTTCGACGCTGTTACGGAGTTTGTACAGCTGCTTGTCCCAGGTGACGGGCCGTCCGCCGCGTGAGCCGCGGTTCTTGCGGTGAGCGGACTTATCCTTCTTCTCTGGGATGACCGTCTTGATCCCACGTTTGCGCAGGTGGGAACGGTTCTGGCGAGACGAGTACGCCTTGTCGCCCGCCACTGCGTCGGGCCGGGTGCGGGGCCGGCCCACCGGGCCGGGGACGCGGATCTTGTTCAGGACAGGGATGAACTGCGGACTGTCCCCGGCCTGCCCCGCAGTGATCTTCAGCGAGAGGGGCAGGCATTGCGGCACACAGGACAGGTGCGTCTTCGTGGTCAGTCCGCCGCGGGAACGTCCCAGGTCAGCCGCGGCGAGCCGGGCCTTGCGGCGACGCCTCACGCGTCGCCGTTCTTCCCGCTCCGGGTCCGGTTGCCCGTCTTGTTCCTGGCCGGCGCCCCTTTTTCCGCGGCGGCCTTCTCCAACGCCTCCAGGATCTCGGGCTCCACGATCATTCCGGCAGCATCATGATGCGCCCGGACTGTGGTCGAATCCACGCTGACCAGCGACAAGTCCACCAGGCCCCGCTTCGCCGCCTCGGCGATCGCACCCTGGAACACCGCGGTGAACACCCCAGCATCCCGCCACTGCCGAAACCGGCCGTAAACGGTGGACCAGTGCCCGAATCGCTCGGGTAACTCCCGCCATTTCGCCCCGTTCCTGAACCGCCACACGACACCCTCAAAGTGCGCCCGCAGGTTCTCCGGGTACGGCCCGTACTCGCCGACCGGCACAAACGGGGAGATGAACTCCCACTCGGCATCCGAAAGTTGAGGTCGAGACACCCCACCGTTCTACCCCAAGCCCCGACCCATCCAGGCCGGGAGCCCCACGAGATCACAACTCCACACAGGCCCTAGGAGGTTGGTGCCAGATCTTCCGCGCCCCTGTGCGGGCCGAGAAGTCCATCCGTGCTGGTGAAGGGCCTGGCGGGTTGATCGGGTCCTGGAGGGTTGTTCGCTGGTTCCCTCCAGCTCAGTTCCGGCATGATGAGCGATTGTGTTACTACGCTTGGCCTACCTGGCGGTCACGAACGCTTTCGCCGCGCTGCGGCTGCTGCCGATGAGCGACCGGGACAAGGACGTGGAAATCCTCGCTCTACGGCACCAGCTCTCAGTCCTTGAACGACAGCTCGGTACAGCCCGACCGAAGTTCACTCCCGAGGACCGTGCGTTCCTCGCCGCCTTGCTCCACCGCCTGCCCAAACAAGCCCTGCGCAGGCTACGACTGCTGGTTCACCCGGACACCGTCCTGCGCTGGCACCGCGACCTGATAAGACGTCGACATGCCGCCCGCTCACGCCCCAACCGCACCGGTCGGCCAAGGACCGTAGGATCTATCCGGCTCCTGGTCCTGCGGCTCGCGAAAGAGAACCCGAACTGGGGCTACCGCCGGATCCACGGCGAACTCACCATGCTCGACATCAAAATCGCAGCCTCCACCATCTGGGAAATCCTGCGCACCGCCGGAATCGATCCTGCACCGCAGCGCACCACCACAACCTGGGCCGACTTCCTCCACTCTCAAGCCGAAGCTCTCCTCGCATGCGACTTCTTCGAGACCGTCACCCTGACCGGTACCCGGCTGCATGTGCTCGCGCTGATCGAGCACACCAGCCGGCGGATCCGCATCCTGGGAGCCACCGCACACCCCACCGCCGACTGGGTGACGCAAGCCGCACGAAACCTGGTCATGGACCTGGAGGACGCCGGTCATCGCACGCGATTCCTGATCCGGGACCGGGACGGCAAGTATCCCCAGCTGTTCGACACGATCCTCGCGGATACCGGGATCGAAGTGGTGCTCACCGGTATCCGCATGCCCCGAATGAACGCGATCATGGAACGCTGGGTACGCACCTGCCGCCGCGAACTACTCGACCGCACACTCATCTGGAACCAGCACCATCTCCTCTACGCCCTCAAGGAGTTTGAGGAGCACTACAACAACCATCGCCCGCATCGTGCGCTCAGTCAGGCTTCACCACTGCGCTCACGCCCCGAACCGGTCATCGATCCGGTCCAGATCACCCACCTGAACATACACAGACGCGACCGCCTCGGCGGACTCCTGCACGAATACCACCATGCAGCCTGACCAGCTTGGATGAGCTTTCCGGCACCCACAACGCCACAGCTACGCACTTGACCGAAGGGCGAAACAGGGCGGTCAGCAGGAAATTTGACGCCGGGGACCGGGTTTTGACCTGCCCCGAAAAGCCAATGGCACCGCCGGAAGCCCGGCGGCGCCATCGCTCACTTCCGCGGTATCAGCGGCCCGTCTGGCGGATCACTCGCGCCCGCCGATCGCGTCAACCGGCGCAGGCCGCATGGCGTACTTGGTGGCCACCGTGATCGAACCCCAGGAAAGCGCGACGGCGATCGCCACGATCGCGATGAGACCGATGGGGGAAATGCTGGGAACTGGCGACTTCGTCAGCGACATGCTGATGCCGACCAGCGGCGGAATCGTCGCCAGCAGACCGAACAGCAGCGCTGAGAAGACCACAACCCTGGCCTCGCCGTTCACCATCGCGCGGACCTGATCCCTACTAGCGCCGATGAGTTGCAGCATGGCGAACTCGCGAACCCGCGCCGCCGTCGCCATCACCAGGGTGTTCACCACAGCGATGGCGATGTAGCCAAGGAGGAGGGTCTGGAACAGGAGGTTGAGCGCCCAATCGCCCGAGCCGCCGACCGCGGGCGCGTTCTGAAATGCCCCCCGGCCGCCAACATCGACTGTGGGGTAGGGCTTTACGGCGTTGCGCAGCGCGCCCTCGAGCGTCTTGGAGTCGGTCCCGTCCTTGGATTTGATCAGCACCGTGCTGTCGACCTGCGATGTGGTGTGCGCGACGACGAGGTCGTTGGGGAGGGTGACGTCACCGAAGCCCAAGCCTCTCTCATAGATCGCCACCACCCGTGACTTGATCACCGTGCCGTCGCCGAGCCGCACGACGAACTTGTCACCGCGGTGCGCATGGATGGTCTCCGCGACGGTCCGGCTCAGCGCCACCGTCCCGTCCTTCAGCTTCGCGACGTCGCCCTCGATCACCTCGAGGTCCATGGTCTCGGAGAGTTGTTCGGGCACGACGCCCTGGGCGGCGAAGACCTTGGTCGCGGTGCTGTCCTCGGACGGAAACGTCAGCAGCACTTGCATCCGCGCCACCGGTGTCACCACGGCGACCCCGGGCACGCTGCGTACGGCGTTCACGACTTGCGGGGACACCCCAGCGCCGGACGACGCCGTCAGCACGTGGTCGGCCCGCAGGCCACCCTCGAACTGCTCGTGCGACGCCGCGCTCGTCGTGGAAGCGCCGAACACCTGCACGGCAGCCAACGTCACGCCCATGGCCAGCGGCGTGGTGGCCGTACTAAGCCGCCGTACGTTGGCCCGCGCGTTCGCATGGGCGAGGAAACCGGGGGCCTTGGACTGCCGGTTCAGGCGCGAGCCGAACAGCACGATGGCGCCTCTGAGCAGCAAGGGGCCTATACACCCGACCGCCACGACGAACAACAGAACCGCTGACGCCGCAGTGTCGGCTACCGAGTCGCCCGATGCCGCGACATTACTCAAGGTCAGCAGCAGGCCGAGCGGGATGAGCAGGAACCCGATGGTCAGCCGGATCCAGCCGATCTTCTTGGGCTCGATGGCGGCGTCTCCGAGCGCCTCGACCGGGCTGGTCTTGGCCACTCGGCGCGCGACCAACCAGCCGCCGAGCCGAGCGCTGACCATGCACAGCACCAGCGAGGCGAGGAAGGGCAGCCACCCCAACTGCATTTGGAAGTCCGAGGGCATCGCGCCCGCGAGGATGAACACGCCGCGCATCACGAAGGCGAGTACGACACCGGGGATCGCGCCGACCAGAGCACCCGCCAACGACACCAGGGTCATCTCAGCGCCGATCATCCAGTGGATCTGCTTAGGCGTCGCGCCGATGGCTCGCAGCAGAGCCAGTTCGCGTCTACGCTGCTGCACCGACAGGGCGAGAGTGCTCGCCACCACGAACACCACGATCAGCACCATGGTGCCGCCAAACGACGCCGCCGTCTCGACCACCAGGCTGCGGGCATCGCCCACGTCCAGGAATTCCACGTCGCCGCGTTCCGCGCCGGTGCGTGCCACTACGTGCGGCACGGCGGCCGTGATCCTCTTGGCCAACACTTTCGGGGTGACGTCGGGTTCGGCGCGCACACCAATGCCGTCCACCCGGCCCGGACGGCCCGACAGTTCGGCCGCCCGGGCATCGGTGAAGAACACCGCGGACTGCCGGTCCAACCCGCCCTTCGGCGGACCTGCGATGCCCACCACGCGGTAGGTCGACGGGATCGAGCCGACGACGATCCGTACCTTCGAACCGACCGACAGGTCCGCGCGCCCGGCAAGGTCCGCGTCGAGTACGACTTCGTCGGACGCGGCGGGCACACTGCCCTCGCGTACCGAGAACGGCCCGAGGGAGGCGCTAGACCAGCCGTGCCCGAACACCGGGAAGCCGTCCGGGCCGCCAACCTCATCGCCGTCCGGGGTCACCACGCTGACGTCGACGTCGATGTCGCCGACAGCGGACTTGACACCCGGCACGGCGGCGACGGCGCCGACCTTGTCGGCGGGCAGCGTGACGCGCTCGCTGTAGCGGACCTCGGAGCTCTCGTCCAGCCAGTACGACTGCTCCCCGCCGATGACCACCGCGGCACCGGAGTAACGCTCGGGTGTCACACCGGTGCTGAGCCCGGACATCAGCAGAATCCCGCAAGCGGTGATCACCGCCGAGCCTGCGGCGATCGCGACGAAGGAACCGATGAATCCCCCCTTGCGCCCCTTGATCGTGCTCCACGCAAGCGACAGGTCCTTGCGGTACGGCACCACGAGGCGGACCAGTCGTCGAATGCGGCGGATCACCACTCACCCAGGTGCGTCATGCGCGACGCTACCTGCTCCGAGGTGGGTCGGTACAACTCGCCCGCGAGCTTGCCGTCGGCCAGGAACACGACGGAGTCGGCGTACGAGGCGGCGACCGGATCGTGGGTGACCATCAGCACCGTCTGCCCCATGTCGTCCACTACGTGTCGCAGCAGTTCCAGGACCTGCTTGCTGGACCGGGTGTCCAGCGCTCCGGTCGGCTCGTCCGCGACCACAGCGTCGGGCCGGGTGATCAGTGCGCGGGCGATCGCGACGCGCTGCTGCTGACCACCGGAGAGCTCGCTCGGCCGTCGCTTGATGTGTTCGCCGAGGCCGACCGAGGTGAGTACTTCGCGCAGGAACCCGCGATCGGTCTTTCGATCCGCGAGTCGCAACGGCAGTGAGACGTTCTCCTCCACCGTCAGCGAGCTCAGCAGGTTGTAGGCCTGAAAGATGAAGCCGATCCGCTCCCGTCGCACCTCGGTGAGCTGGATCTCGTCGAGGTTCGACAGTTCGACGTCGCCAAGCCAGACCGAACCCGAGGTCGGCAGGTCCAAGCCGGCCGCGCAGTTGAGAAATGTGCTCTTGCCGGAACCGGACGGTCCCATTACGGCGGTGAAGGTGCCGCGTTGCAGTTCGATGCTCACAGCATCTAGAGCCTGCACTGGACTCTTTGCCGAGCCGTACACTTTGGACACCGAATCTAAGCGGATCGACCAGTCAACTGGTGTGGCACGCGGCGCAGTTTTAAACATGCCGAGGAGCCTACCGAGGCCGTGCCGCCACCTGTTCACTCTCCCCTAACAAGGGGCAGCCGAAACACTCCGAACAGGTCATTGTAAATTCAGGGATACGAGGGGCCGAGATATAGCCCAAAACGACTCATCCCGGTTCAGTTTCGAAATGCGAGCAGCGGGAGGAATGGCCGGAACTTTTCTCCTGCCGGCGACACGACGTCACGAGGCCCCTCCGCGACGCACGCGGCAATATTGCCCACGACGGAAAGATCGCTTGCTCACCGATGTCAGACGTGACCTTCATGGAGAGCTCGATGAACATTCCGGAGCCGGGCCACACCGCCACCGACACCGAAGCCGACGAAACCATTTCATCGACGCCGCGAGCGGCATGCCAGCCGTTTTCACTGGAGTGCCCAGATCCCCGTGCGGCGGGCTCCGGAGCGCGACGAGGAGGCGATCGAGGTATGGAAGGCCAAGGTGTGGCCGCAGCCAAAAGAACCGCGGCCACCTGGGCGCCCTGTGGGTGCCGGAAACTGTGTCACCCCTATGCGACCTGCGTGTATTCGTGGATGAGGCCGCCGAGTCGATCGCGTCGAAAGATGCGAGTGCTGTCGCTGGTGGGCGGATCGAGGTCGGCGAAGTGATCTGGTGGACGTTGCCCGAGGGATCGGTGTGGCCGGTGCCTGTTGTAGTGCTCCGCGTACTCACTGACGACGAGGTGTAGGTGGCGCTCTCCGGTGATCAGGATGCGGTCGGTGGCCTTGCGTCGGCATGATCTGATCCAGCGTTCTGCGGTGGCGTTCATTCGGGGCACCTGCGGCATGTCGGTATGACTCGCGCGCCGATTGCTTGGAAGACGGCGTCGAAGGTGTCGGTGAAGTAGGTGCCGCGGTCCCGTATGACGAATCTGACCGACTCGGCGTGGTCGCCGAGGTTCATGAGGTAGTTGCGTGCTTGCTGGGTGATCCAGGGGCCGGTCGGGTGTCGGGTGATGCCAGCAATGTGCACCTGCCGGGTGCCGTGATGGATGAAGAACAGGACGAACCAGCGTCGCAGGAAGACCGTATCGATGTGGAAGAGGTCGGTGGCCACGATGCCGGAGGCCTGGGCTTTGAGGAAAGTGGTCCAGGAGCGGTCCATACGCTGCGGCGATGGGTCGGTCCCTGCTTGCTGCAGAATGATCCACACGGTGGAGGCGGCGACTTTGCGGCCCAGACCGAGGAGCTCACCGTGGATGCGGCGGTATCCCCATCCCGGGTTCTCCCGAGCCAGTCGCAGGACCAGTTGGCGCAGGGCCTGTGGTTTGGGTGGTCTGCCTGCCCGGCGGGGTGGATAGGTCCACTTCCGGGCGATGAGCCGTGCGTGCCAGCGCAGGATGGACCGTGGGGAGACGAGCAGGGCCAGTTGCGATCGCCGTTGCTTGTTGACGAGCCGGAGCAGTGCCGCCATGACAGCCCGGTCGCTCCAGGAGAAGCGGAGCCGCGGCTGGGTGCGCCGCGCGATGGCCAGTTGATGCCGGAGCAACAGGATCTCTGTGTCCTTCGAGGCATCCGAACGGGCGAGCAAAGCAAGCCATCGGAAGGTCTGACAAGCAAGCAGGTAGATCAGCCGTACCACCACGACCAGCATGCTGCCTCAGAACGACTCGCTGCGCTTGAGGTCGGTAGATCCGAAGCAGCAGGTCAACCCTGGTGACATAATTTCCGGCACCTACACGGTGCAGCATCAAGATCCCGCTCCCGTTTGGGGATCGGCACGAACCCGGTCCGGCCCGGGTTGCGGTCGACGATCTCCACCTCGATGCTCACCGTCTGTCCGTGCGCGGCGACGGTGTTCTTGAAGCCCTGGTCGACCAGGACCTTCTGAACGGTGTCGGTGTCGGCGGCGACCTTGTCCAGCAGGGCGACGCCGACGGCGTTGTCGTGCACGGACGCGGCGAGCACCACCACCGCAATCACCAGGCCCAACACGTCAACGGCCAGGCCGCGCCTGCGCCCGGTACCTATTTTGCCGCATCACACCCCGTCGACTCTGCGGGCACCCCGGCCGCCACATGCACGCTCTGGGTGTCAAGCACCACAAGACTCGGATCCGCCTTCCGCCGGGCTTTCCCCCGCACCTGCCAGCGCAACAGGTCGTGAATGGTCTGGTCAGTGCCGTCGTCACGCCACTTAACCCCGGCTCTTCAGCGGAATTGGTCGATCTGACGCCCTGACAGCAGAAAGGTGCCGCCGACCTGCAAGGATGCGAGTGTCTAGATCGAATCCGGCACAGGAGTCAGGGCACCTTTCTGGTGAGTGAGCGTACAGGGTGGGACCGCGGTCTGTCTGTGACGGCTGACGGGAAAGGGCTGGTCGGGCATGCCGGGGCGGTGCTGTTGCGCAGGCTCGCCGACCGCGTCGGCCTGACCGACGCACTGGCGGGAGTGCTTCCATCGGGCACGACCTCGTCGTGGCGGGACCGGGCCACCGCGCTCGTCGGCCTCGTCGTCGCGATCGCGCTCGGCGCCACGAATCTGCTGGAGGCCGAGCAACTCCAGCTCCACCACGGCCTCCTGTTCGGACCGGCAGTGTCGGACTCCACGTTGCACCGGCTGCTGTCCACGACGGACGAGACGAGGCGCGCACAGATCGCGAAGGTACGACAGCGGGTGCGTCGCCACGTCTGGACGCTGCTGCACCTGCGGCCCGGCGGCTTCCCGTATCTGACCGTCGCGGGGCGGCATCTGAAGGGCTGGATCGTGCTCGACATGGACGCCACGGTCATCACCGCGGCCTCCAGGAAACAGGGCGCCGCCGGCACGTTCAAGGGCACCTTCGGCTTCCACCCATTGGCCGCATGGCTGGCCAACACCGACGAGTGCCTGGCGATGGAACTGAGGGAAGGCAACGCCGGCGCGAACACCGTCGCCGATCACCTGCGGGTGCTGGATGCCGCACTCGCGCAGATACCCTGCTCCTCCCAGGCCAAGATCCTGGTGCGGGTCGACGGCGCCGGTGCCACACACGGCCTGCTCAAACGCCTTCAGGCGCTGAACACCACGCGGCGCACGGTCCGCTACACCGTCGGCTGGACGATCACGCCCGAGGACGAACGCGCCATCGCCCGCCTCCCCGAAGCCGCCTGGGAAACCTCCCTGCGACAGGACGGCGAGGTCCAAGAGGGCTACTTCGTCGCCGAGTTGACCGGACTGAGCACTCGTGAGGGCTGGCCCAAGGGCATGCGGCTGATCGTCCGCCGCGTCAAGCCCTCCCGCCGCCACCTGGGGAAGCTGACCGCGTTCGAGCAGAAGACCGGCTGGCGCTACTCGATCACCGCAACAAACATCCGGCACATGAGCCACATCGCCGGCACCCACCAGGTGCAGTTCCTCGACGTCCTTCACCGCGATCACGCCGAGGTCGAAGACCGCGTGCGCACCAACAAGGCGATGGGGCTGGCGAACCTGCCGTCCAAGTCCTGGCAAACGAACGCGAGCTGGATGCTCACCGCGAACCTCGCCGCCGATCTCGACGCCTGGCTGCGGCTGCTGACCCTCCACGACCAAGCGGACCTCGCCGACGCCGAGCCGGACACGATGCGCTTCCGCCTCTACCACCTGCCCGCCCGCCTCGCCCACCACGCACGCCGCCACCACCTGCGCATCGAACGGACCTGGCCCTGGGCCCAGACATTCACGACCAGCTGGAAGCGGATCAACAACCTGACGGCCGCCACCTGACGACCAGCCTCTGCCCCAACACACACCGAGAGGAGGAAGGCCAGCAGCCTCCGGGCCCGTGGAACCCGGCGCACCCCGCAGCGACACGCGACGGCCCGCCCTCACACGGCGAGGGACATTACGGGCGAACCACCAGACCACTCAACGACCAAACCCCACCGAAGAATCGAGGTTAACGCTGAGCGGAGCAGGATATCCGGCAATGGCCGATTACCGAAACCGGTGATTCTTCGGACTATGGGCAGTCCACCGCGTCTCCCCGCTTCCCCGCTACCCCCGGAAGCAACCAAACCGAAAGGCACTGTTGACAGGAATGCCCAGCCAGAGCAGCGAATCGCCCCACGGCCCGTTCAGCCCCGAGCACATCCGCGCCACCTGGAGTGGGACGGCGAGTGTCGAGGACGCCGCCCAGGCATTCGGCTTGTCGAGATCGAAAAGCTACGACCTTGTTCGCCGCGGGGAATTCCCCTGCCGCGTGCTGCCGATAGGCCGCACTGCCCGCGTTGTCACCGCCTCGCTCCTCCGCGTCCTCGAGAGCGGCGAGCCGGAGTACAACGGAGCCTCCAGTGCGAGTCCTAATTCGTCTTGACCGCCTACACGACGACGCCCTGCCGGGACTAGACGACGGAGCGTCGTCGTATCAGGGCCTTGCCTACGCTGGATCCCCGTCGGAGCAAGCCGACTGGGGGTCCTCACGCGTCACGAGCTATCACAGGCGTGTCACCAACCCCGTAGACGCTCTCACGCCACGAGGCTCTGACCTGGACTTACGTGATCGCCCTGGACCCACTGGACGCCCGTGGACGGTTTCTACGACATGTGCCATGTGGTACCCAAGGAGGGTCCGAGCACGAGGACCGGAGCGTCTTTTGGCCCGTCAAAGCGGTATTGGAGGGTGTCCAGTGATGTCTCGCTCACTTGCCTGACCCTCTCATCTCTCACAATCTCTCACAGCGCCGGGTCGAACCTACCGGCTCCGGCCCCTCATCTGGGAGGCGGGTCCGAGCGCGGTGCCCCGTTACCTTTTTCGTGGCCCCGCAATGGGGCGCCTGGCCCCCGGGTCCGGTATGGCTGTGTGCCCCCTGTCGAAGTCGATGACCTGGGGGGTGTTGCCGCCGGGCTTCGGGGCACCGCTTGACCGCTGATGAGGGGCCTGACGACCGCCTGGTCCGGCGCAATGCCGGACCGCTTGCGGGTGGGGATGTCTGCGTAACGTGGCTGCCGGCGTGTGGTGCCGCAGGGACGGCCGGGAGTTGAGGAGACGAGAGGCGAAGGGCACGCGCACATGGTCGACACGACCGCGATAGATCTCTTCCTCGGTCTGGACCTGGGCAAGGAGTTCCATCACGCCCACGGCCGGACCCAGGACGGCAGGACCGTGCACGACAAGCGGCTGCCCAACACCGAGCCGAAACTGCTGGAGCTGTTCACCAGGCTGGTGGCGAAGTTCGGCACCGTCCTGGTGATCGTGGACCAGGTCGCCAACATCGGCGCGCTCCCGCTGACGGTGGCCCGCGCGGCCGGCTGCCGAGTGGCCTACCTGCCCGGGCTGTCGATGCGGCGGGCCGCCGACCTGCACCCGGGCGAGGCCAAGACCGACGCCCGCGACGCGTTCGTGATCGCTGAGACCGCCCGCACCATGCCCCACACCCTGCGCGCGGTGGACCGCGACGACGAGGTACTGGCCGAGCTGACCATGCTCACCGGCTACGACAACGACCTGGCCGGCGAGGTCAACCGCACCACCAACCGGCTGCGCGGCCTGCTCTCTCAGATCCACCCCTCCCTCGAACGCGTCCTCGGCCCCCGCCTGGCCTACCCCTACATCCAGGCCCTCCTCCAACGGCACGGCTCCCCGGCGAGACTGAAGAAACTGGGCCGGGCCCGCTGCGAGGCCCTGCTCAAGGCACACGGCTCGCGCAAGGCCCACCACCTCACCACCGAGATCTTCGACGCGCTCGCCGAGCAGACCCTCGTCGTTCCCGGCACCGAGGCATCCGCGCTGATCGTGCCCGGCCTGGCCGCCCAGCTCGCCGCCGCCCACACCCAGCGCCGGGCCACTGAGCAGGAGATCGCCGCCCTGCTGGAGGCCCTCCCTCTTTTCCACCTCCTGACGTCTCTGCCCGGCCTGGGCGTCAGGACCACGGCCGCCGTGATCGTCGCGATCGGTGACGGCACCGGCTTCCCCACCGCCGGACACCTCGCCTCCTACGCCGGACTCGCCCCGGCCACGAAGTCCTCGGGCACCTCGATCCGCGGCGAGCACGCACCCCACCGCGGCAACCGCCTCCTCAAACGCGCCCTGTTCCAGGCCGCGTTCGCCGCGATCGGCTGCAAAGCCGACCCGTCCTCCCGGACCTACTACGACCGCCAACGCGCACGCGGCAAGACCCACACCCAGGCGATCCTCCGCCTCGCCCGCCAACGCGTGAACGTCATCCACGCGATGATCCGCACCGGCGCCCTCTACGAACCACGCACCCCCAGCGACGTCGGCCTCGCAGCCTGACGGCCCCTGCCTTTGGCGACCACATCCCGCCCGCACACCGGCACGGCCACGAGCCGAGCCGCCCACCAGGCTGCCCAGCAGGCACCTGATCCACCGGGGACATCCCGCTTCGCAAGACGTCCCCGAAAACCCGGATCAACTCCTACAAGTCAGCCCCACCAGGGTTGACGAAACAGATAGGGGCACCCCCCCGCCTGGGGCCCGTGGAACCCATCCCACGTGACTGCAGCTGCGCGCAAGTCCTCCACGCCAGGCTTCGCGTACCACCTCTTGGTGGTGCTCACGTTCTTGTGGCCGGCCCACCGCGCGAGGATGTGGTCAGGCACTCCGTGATTGGCCAAGAAGGTAAGGCACGACGAACGAGCGTCGTAAAGCCGGACACGTCGAAGTTCAAGGATTTCCATGAGCCGGTACGCACGCCGACGCAACTGCTTGGTCGTGAAAGCTTCTCCGCTTTCGTGCACCACAACATAGCCGGAATTCACGTACGTCTCATCCAAGGCCAACTTCTCCTTGGCCTGGAGCGATCTGAATACTCTGAGCGCCTCGGCAACCGGAGCGGGCAACGGGAATTCCCGCTCCCCCGCCAGAGACTTGGTGTCCTTCTCCACCACGTATCGCTTACCCATCATCGTGCGAGTGTTGGCGATTTTTATGATGGCCCTTTCCAAATTGACGTCCTGCCATCGAAGGCCGCAGACTTCTGCAGGTCGTAGCCCCATGATGGACAACAGGACAACGGCGCGCACAACCGGTCCCCCTGTATCCCGATCACGAACAGCTGGACCTCTGGCACGCCCCAGGGAATGAGGTTTTCTTTCCGTCTACGTTCTTCCTTTCGCGCCCTGAGGGGAATCGTCACATTCTCGGCCATATTAATGACCACCAGCCAACGTGTTACGGCTCGATTCAACGCCTCCTTGAGCCGGGCAAGACTCATTTCCACACTGGCGACACTAAGCGGGCTTCCAGCCTTACCACCTCGCACTCGACCACTCGCCAGGGCCCAATCCCTCCGTTCTCTCGCTTCCTCTTCGGTGAGCTCCTGAAGAGGAATTCCGCCAAGCCGACCACGCACTCTATCCAGTGTGATTCGATAGTTGTAGAGCGTATTTTCCTCCAGGTCCCCCGATCTCAGAGAGAGCCACTGGTCAAGCCACTCGTTCAAACTGATCTTGTTGGGCTGCACCAACGTTCCGTTGGTGCGCTGGTCCGTGAGTCTCGCGTACTCCGCCTGCGGCCCAAGGGGATGGAGCTGACCGAGGGCGGCCGGATCCTGTACGCGGGAGCCGGCCGTGCCCTTGCCGAGATCGGGGCATCGCTGGTGATGGCGCGGGACGCGCGGCTGTCGGCGCGAGTGGGTGTCTGTGTGACGATGCCCGAGGATCTCCTGGCACGGGTCGACGAGATCCTTGCCGGGAACAGCGGCTGAAGATCGAATTCGACGAAGCGGACTCACCTGAGCAGCTGGACCTGCTGCGCACCGGCGCCCTCTCCTTCGGGGTGATGCGTGTGTTCCGGGACGAGGACGGCCTGGCCGCGCGGACTCTGGCCGACCGACCGTTGGGCGTGATGCTGCGCCCCGGCCATTCCCTGACGGGTCACTGCGTCTGGTCCTGGGCGGATCTCGCGGACCAGAAGCTTCTATGGTTCCCGAGCAGTCTCAATCCGAATTTCTCCGAGGATGTCCTGGGACACCTGGCCGAACGGGGCTGGACGCCCCGTCTGCGGATCGTCGACGGCCACAATCACGCCCTGTACTGCCGCCACCTGCGGAGCAGCCCGAACCTGGTCGCGCTGCGGCCCCAGGACACCGTCGGCGCCGAGGCGGGAATGGCCTGGCATCCGCTCCCGCCCGACGCACCTCACGAACGCTTCGTCCTGGCCGCACCGGCCGACAGCCCGTGGGCGGCTCTGCTCGGCATGCAGCCTGACCGGCCCTGAGTACCGCAGGCCTCAGCGCACGACCGTTCGCGCGATCGTCGCTTGGCCGCCGACCCGGATACGGTGCTCCACGCCGTCGTGGTGAACGGTTGCTGTGATGGTCGACGGGCAGCCGAGGTGGTCGCCCATGTCGACGATGAGGCGGTCCGTACCGGATCCGGCCGCGTGCGCGGCCAGGCAGGCCGTGCTGTTGGCGTTGGCGATGTCCTCGGGGACTCCGATCGACGGCGCGAACATCCGGGCTGCCGCCCGGCCGTGCCGGTCCGGGAGCGAGTAGGCATAGCAGCCCAGCAGACCGTGGCGGTCGCAGGCTGCGCGCAGCAGGGTGAAGTCCGGGGTGAGTTCGGCCAGCACGGCGCGGGACCGGACGGGCAGCAGAAGCCTCGGCCGCCCGTTCGACGCCACGCAGGCGTCCCCGGCGACTGCGTCCTCGGGCAGTCCGAGGCCGTGTGCGATCGCCTCCAGTTCGGGCCCTTGGGCGTCGCTCAGGCTGACCGGGCCTGGATCGAACGATGCTGTCAGGCTGTCACCGTTTCGGGTGGCCCGGCCGTCGAAGCTGCGGTGCGTCGTCCGCAGGACGGCGCAGTACTCGTCGCCGCCCTCACGTTCGGCGAGCAGCGCGAGGGCGGCGACGGTGCCGTGGCCGCAGGCGGGCAGTTCGCCTGCGGCGGTGAAGAACCGGAGGGTGTACGACGGATGGGCACCCTCGGTTCCGGTCGCGCGGAGGAAGACGGCGTGCGACGTTCCCAACTCCGTGGGAACACGGCATCGTTCCTCGTCGGCCAACGGCGCGTCGTCCAGAACGGCGGTCGCGCTGCCACCCCTGCGCTGTCGCTGACACGCGTCGACGATCGCTACCTCGGGCATGGCACCGGGCCGGTGGTCAGCAGCATCGTCAGGTCGAGTGCGGGCGCGCTGTGTGTCAACGCTCCGACCGATATGAGGTCGACGCCCGTTTCGGCGATGGCGCGGACACTGTCCAGGCGGACGGTACCCGAGGCCTCCAGCAGGATCCGGGGAGCGTCGGCCCGTCCGGCCCGGATCTTCACCACCTGCTCGATGTCGGCCAACGGCATGTTGTCGAGCATGATCCAGCGGGCCCCGGCATCGAGCGCCTCAGCAGCTTCTGCCACGGTCTGCACTTCGACATCGACCTCCACCGTCTGCCCGGTACGCGCCATCCCGCGGCGGACCGCCTCGATCGCTGCGGTCACCCCACCCGCCGCGGCGATGTGGTTCTCTTTGAGCAGGACCATCGCCGCTAGGTCGAGCCGGTGGTTGCGGCCACCGCCGACGGTCACCGCGTACTTGTCGAGGGCACGCAGGCCCGGTGCCGTCTTGCGAGTGTCCAGAATGCGGGTCTTGATCGCGGCCACGGCCTGGACGTATCGGTCGGTCAGTGTCGCGATGCCGCACAGGCGCTGCAGGAAGTTCAGCGCCGTGCGCTCGCCGGTGATCAGGCTGCGCGCCGGACCGGACAGGCGCAACAGGACGTCGCCGTCGGTCAGCCGGGCGCCGTCGGCGACTCTCGCCTCGATCTCGACCTCGGGATCGACCTGCGCGAAGACCTCGGCGACCGCGGGGAGGCCGGCGGCAATGCCGCTCTGCCGGGTGCGGACTTCGGCCGTGGCCGCCAAGTCTTCGGGAACACTCCACGCGGTGGTGATGTCGTTCCCCGAGGCGTCCTCGGCCAGGGCGGCGGCGACGGCGGTTCGTCCCGCAGCCGAGGGAAACTGCATCGTGGTCATCTGGTCTCCATCTCCGAGCGGGCGTTGAGCCTGGCGGTCACCACCACTGACGCAGCTGCAGCGCAGGTAGTGCTCCCAGGCGGTGATCGTGGGATTCCGCAGCGCACGGTGCGGGGCGACGCGGGTGGGTGGTTGCCACGACGGTCCCCTATCGTTTCGTTTTCCGAAGCGATCTCCGATGGTAGCGTTTCGGAATCCGAAGCATCAACCTTGGAGGCTGGACCCCACGCCATGCCAACCCCGAAACCCGGCAAGCCAGTTCGTGGTTCGACCACCGGTCGCCCCCTCATGGCCACACTCGACCTGTTCGGACGGCGGTGGAGCCTGCGCATCCTTTGGGAGCTGCGCGAGGGCCCCCGTGGGTTCCGCCCCCTGCAGAAGCAGTGCGACGACATGTCCTCCAGCGTGATGCGGCAGCGCCTGACCGAACTGCTGGATGCCCACGTGGTTCACCAACTACCCGACAGCCAGTACGAGCTCACACCACTGGGGCGGGATGCCTGCCTCGCACTCGGCCCCCTCGTCCAGTGGTCGGAGCGCTGGGCGGCGACACTCGACCCGCAACCGGCGCACCGCAACAGCGAGCGGCCCGCCGACGACACCTCGCGCCCCGACGCCGTGGGCGACGGGACGCCCGAGAGGGGTTCTGCCGGCTGACGCCCGCGCGGCCTGGGTTGACGGCGCGCTCGGAACCTCCGCCCGGCACCTAGGTCCTCACCAAGCCAGGTGAAGTGATAGGCGTCGCCATGCAGAGTGAGCACGCGGGCGCCGGTCAGCTCGCCCAGCCGGGTGCCGAGCACGCTCGATGACATGCGTTCACAACCGCGCTGCAACTCCCGGAAGCCTGCCGAGGCTTGGCTCAGTTCCCACAGGATGCGCAGCGTCCAGCGCCGCCCGAGCAGATCGAGTGCAGCCATGACCGGGCGCCCTGAATCGGACCCTCGTACCGGTGAACCCGGCCGAGGCGTTCTGGCTTCCACGCCTACTCCTTGCGCTTCGGGTTTCGAAGCATCATAGTGATTCGAAAATCGAAGCAGGAGGTGTTCATGCCGCGCATCGAACCGCTCACCCCGCCATATCCCGCGCCCATCGACCAGGCACTGCGCCGATGGATGCCTCCCGGCGTGACACACGAGCCGCTCACACTGTTCCGGGTACTGCACCGCAACCCGGAACTGGCCTCACGCATGTTCGTCCTGGGGGCCGGCCTGCTGGGCCACGGACTTCTTCCCCCCATCGACCGCGAGATCATCATCGCCCGAGTAACCGCACGCACCGGCTGCGCCTACGAATGGGGGCACACGCCGCGACCCTCGCCCAGCAGGCCGGACTGAGTCAGGAACAGGTCCAGGCCACCACCGACATCGACGTCGCAGCCAACACCGCGTGGCTGCCTCGTCATGCGGCACTGCTCAACGCCGTCGACGAACTGCACGACACAGCGCAACTCTCACAACCCGCCTGGGATTCCCTGGGCGTCCACTACGAAGACGCCCAACTCCTGGAGTTCCTCGTGCTGGCCGGCTGGTACCGAACCATCAGCTACCTGGCCAACGGGCTCCTCCTGGAGGAAGAGCCTTGGGGCGCCCCGTTCCCGGCGCAGTGAGCCCTTTCCAACTTCACGCTGAGCTGGCCAGATGTAGAGCGAGGACGGCTTGGGCGGGACATCGTTCACGACTTCATCCAGACAGGGATGCCTGGTGAACTGAGCGATTGGTACGAGTTGCAGGCAGGGCTCCATCGCCAACTGAGACATCGCCTTATCTCAACAGCACACCACAATCAGCCAGTCCCTTGCGAACCGCCCTCTGAAATGCCCGGTGATCCGTCGCCGGGGCCGATCAATCTGAGTGTCGACTCGAAGCCTGGCACGCTTGTCCGAACACAGGAGGTTTCCATGGCCAAGGGCTACTGGGTCAGCGTCTACCGCACCATTTCCGACCCCGAGAAGCTAGCCGCCTACAACAAGCTGGCCGGTCCGGCCGTCCAGGCCGGGGGCGGGCGGGTGCTCGCCCGCGGCGCTCGGGTCGTCGCCCACGACGCCGGAATCGCCGAGCGCACCATCCTGATCGAGTTCGACACCTTTGAACAGGCGGTCGCGGCACGCGAGAGCGCGGCATACCAGGAGGCGCTGGACGTCCTTTCCGACGCCGTCGAGCGCGACTTCCGCATCATCGAAGGCATCGACTGACAGTGATGATGTTCGTGGTGATGTCGCTGGTGGGTCTGACCCATCGACTGACTGACGTCTCGACTGTCCTGTTTGGGATTTGTCGGCCCGCCGGGCGTCACCACGCACGCGGCCGGACGGGCGCTTGTGACCTCATAGGAGCCTGGCCAGAGGCCCCGTCACTGTCTTGTCCACCCGCCCGACCGGCGCGTGCCGCCCTCGGAACGGACACGCCACAAGGACGGACATGACCAGCATGACGCACGACGGCCCGGAGATCACCGGCGGAGTCGACACCCACGGCCTGACCCACCACGCCGCGGTGATCGACTCCATCGGCCGGCACCTGGCCGACCGGGAGTTCCCCGCCACGATCCGTGGCTACCGGGACCTGCTGGACTGGATGCGTGTCCACGGCAGTCTGTCCGCGGTCGGCGTGGAGGGCACCGGCGCCTACGGAGCCGAACTCGCCCGGGTACTGACCGCGGCCGGTGTCACGGTCGTCGACGTGGACCGGCCGGACCGCAAGACCCGCCGGATGAAGGGCAAGTCCGACCCGATCGACGCCTACGCCGCCGCGACGGCCGTGCTCTCCGGGCCGGGCCACCGGCATCCCCAAGAGCCGGGACGGTGTGGTCGAGGCGGTGCGGGTGCTGCGGCGTCGCCCGCCGCAGCGCGGTCAAGGCCCGCACCCAGGCGATGAACCAGATCCGCGGCCTGCTGGTGTCGGCACCCGCGATGCTGCGCGAACAGGTCGCAGGGCTGGAGCGGGCCGCGCTGATACGCACCCTGGCCCGGCTGCGGCCCGGCGATGACCTGTCCCGCCCACTGGCCGCCACCCGGGCAGCCCTGCGGCGCCTGGCCCGCCGCCACCAGGCGCTGGACGCCGAGATCACCGAGCTCGACACCGAGATCGGCCCGCTGGTGAAGCAGGCCGCGCCCGCGCTGCTTGAGCTGTTCGGCGTCGGCCCCGAGACCGCCGGCCAGCTACTGGCCTCGGCCGGGGACAACCCCGAGCGGATGCGCTCCGAGGCCGCTTTCGCACACCTGGCCGGCGTCGCCCCGATCCCGGCATCCTCCGGCCGCACCCACCGCCACCGCCTCAACCGCGGCGGCGACCGCGCCGCGAACAACGCCCTGCACACCATCGTCCTGGTCCGCATGCGCTACGACGAACGCACCCGCGCCTACGTCGAACGCCGCACCAAGGAAGGACTGTCCAAGAAGGACATCATGCGCTGCCTCAAGCGATTCGTCGCCCGCGAGGTCTACCGCGCCCTGACCAGCACACCAACCGAATCAATCACCCAAAACGACCTTGCTCCTGCCGCTTGACGTCTATAGGAGCATCCGGCGCACTGACGTTCAGGCCAGCCTGGCGGCCCCGCTGGCCTCGTCGGCAGAACTCACGCTCGCCCGAAGCGAACCGCGAACCGGAACTCATACGACAGATCGGTCCAGCGAGCAAACGGATCTGATGACCAGCGGCACGTCCAGCATCCATCTGCTGCTGTGAACCGTCGGGGCTACTTTCATGAAAGGCCCGTGACCAGCAGGCTTCCGTTCTAGTGGTCGTCGCAACGAATCGCGTACTGCGGGGTGCATCTGCTGCCTGCCGGTCCACGGACGCGGCGGATCACCGGCTCGTGCCCGTGGATAAACCCTTCGGGGTTGTCAGGTTCGGACGGGGCCCGATCGCGCGGGTCATGGGGGGACGCGAACGCGGGACCGCCCCGCGGCCGGGGGGGCGGTTGGGAAGGCAAGTACCCGGCAGCAACCGGGAGTGCCAGGGTGCTCAGGAAATCAGCACGGCCGGATGGAGAAGACAGGCGTCCACGACGCCGTGCCGGTGTCCTTGGCGGTGTTCGTCCACCGCAGGCTGCCGTCGGAGTTGCCGGATGCCGTGTCGAGTCCAGCGTAGAAGCCCGCCGGTGCTGCGATGGTGAATCATCAGATACCAATAGGGCGCCCTTCTCACACCCCCAGCAGAACTGGGGGGCACATGCGGGACTGAGCTGCATGTTTCCGCGCATGTGGTGCTCCACATAGCCGCGACCCGACGGTCGCGTCCGGGGGCGCGGCACCTCACGGAGCGGAGGCTAGCGGGGCGAGGGTGCAGACAGCCCAGCCGCTCGTAGAGGGCGCGCAGGAGCCGGGCATTTTCACCAGCCGCACCGGAGAAAGTCTTCCGTGGTGGCCGTGGACACGGCGGCCGAGGCAATGCCCGGCCGTGGAGCGGGGCGGTATGTACCAGGACCGAACTGAGTACAACAGCGGATGTGGTGGCGCGCCTGGGACTCATACCGTCGGCGGCATGAAGGAAACCGATGCTCCGTTAGGAAATGAGCTGCCCGCTCTGCCCAGCGATGACGACGGCCGGTCCCTGACCTGGGCTGACTGGATATGGCGTGCTTTCCTCGCGCTTCTGGTCGTGGTCTTCGGTGGGCTCGTCACCACGTTGGTGCCGCTTTTAGCCATCGCTGTCCGCGTACTCCCTGAAGTGCTCAGCCAAGTACAGATAAACGTGCTCAGCTCTCAGGCAACTTCGGTCTCGCGCTCGATGGCGGCAAGTCGGTTCTTCAGCCGGTAACTGGGGCCGTTGATCGCGATGACATCGCAGTGGTGCAGGAGGCGGTCGAGGATCGCGGTGGCGAGGACTTCGTCGCCGAAGACCTGGCCCCATTCACTGAAGGTCTTGTTCGAGGTCAGGATGATCGAGCCCTTCTCGTAACGCTTGGAGATCACCTGGAAGACCAGGTTCGCCTCAGCGCGTTCGAGGGGCTGGTAGCCGACCTCGTCGACGACGAGAACGCTGGGCCGCAGGTAGGAACGGAGCTTGCTGGTCAGCCGGCCCGCGGCTTCGGCGGTCTTCAGCTGACGGACCATGTCGTCGAGCGTGGTGAAGTAGATCGAGAACCCGGCCCGGCAGGCCGCGACGGCCAGGGCGACGGCAAGGTGTGTCTTGCCTACTCCAGGCGGGCCCAGAAGAGCTGCATTGGCCTTCGCCTCGATGAACGAGAGGGTGGCCAGGTCCTTGACCTTGCGTGGGTCGAGTTCGGGCTGGAAGGAGAAATCGTAGTCGTCCAGCGTCTTGTGGTGCGGCAGCTTCGACAGTCGCAGGCCCTGCCGGAAACGCCGGTCATCGCGGACCGCAAGCTCTTCAGCCAGGACCAGGTCAAGGAAGTCGAGGTAGCCGAGCTTGCCCTCCTCGGCCCGCTCGGCGTACTGGTTCAGGCTCTCGGCCAGGTGGGGCAGGCCGAGCTTGGCGGCCGTGCTGCGGATGCGGGCGGTGACCAGCTGGCTCAACGGGCTTCCCTCGTCGTCGAATTGGTGGTGAAGGGGCGGGTGCCGGTCAGCTCGTCATAGACCGACAACGGACGCCGGCTGACCTCGATGCGGCTGGCGGCGGACCGGTTCAGCAGGGCCTTGAGCGGTCCGGCCTCCTCGCCCATGGCGTCTCGGTGGCGGGGCCGGGGCATCACGTCGCCGGTGGTGACGCGCCGGTTGTCGCCCTTGGGCAGGCCGTCCCAGTGCCTGTCGTCGACGATGCGGGCACCGCGGCCAACAGCCCGCGGGTGGACGGCCAGGAGGGTCTCGCCGTTGGCATCGGCGATGGTGGAGTGCAGGCTGATCTGCGACTTTGTGGCCCGGATCTCGACCAGCTGACGGGCGCGGACCTTGCGGGCCGGCACCGAGTAGAGGTTCGCGTCGAAGGCGACCAGGCAATCCTTGCCGACGTGCCGCAGATGCCGCTGAGCGACCGCATACGGTGTCCTGGGCAGCGGCCGCAAGGCCATGTGGTCACGGACGGCACGGTGCCCGATGACCTCGCCGTGGGTGCCGTGGACCTTCGCCCGCCGCATCGGCACCCAGGCGGTGAACGCGGCGTCCATCTCCTCGATTGAAGAGAACGCCCGGCCCGCCAGAACATGGTCGCGGACGATCAGGACTTGGCGCTCGACCCGTCCTTTCCCGGTCGGGCGGTAGGCGGCCAGGACGTCGATGTCGAAGTCGTAGTGCCCGGCGAAGGCCACCGCTTCCGGATGCAGCGGAACCGCCTCACCAGGAGCGACGTGGCGACGGACAACCGTCTTGGTGCGGTCGTAGACGATCGTCATCGGCACTCCACCGAAGTGTTCGAACCCGCGGCGATGGCAGTCGAAGAACGTCGTCAGGTCCTGGCTGGTGGTGAAGCAGCAGAACGGGTCGCGCGAGTAGGACAAGGTCATGTGGAACGAGTAGACCTTCGGGATCCCGACATGGGCGAGGATCTTGCCCTCGTCGCCCCAGTCGACCTGTGCCTGAGCACCGGGGACGACCTCGAACCGGCGGTGCAGACCGGCGAGTTCGCCGGGGCTGATGCCCAGTTCGTCCGCGATCCGGGGCCGGGCTTCCTGCAGGTAGATCTTCACGCGCTGGTAGTTGCCGGTGAAGCCGTACTCCTTGGCCAGGCGCTCGTGGACCACCGCCCCTTTGATGAGGATCTCGGCCCGCAGCATCGCGTCGATCAGCGGCGCGACCTCGTCCACCACCCGAGCCTTCGGCTTCCCGTTCGGCGCCCGCTCCGGCGGCGCGATCGGTGCCTGCCCCGACAGGTACTTGCTGACCGTGCGACGGTTCAGCCCGGTCGCCTTGGCGATCTCCGACAGGCTCATCGCTCCGGACTCGTGGAGGCCGCGAAAACGCCTCAACTCCAGCCAGCGATGCGGGTCCAGAACCACTGTCAGCCGCCTCTCTGCCACCCCGAAGACACAGGAGCAGACTGCCGAGGCGCCGACCTCACCGCATCAAGAACTGAGCACGTTCATCCGTACGCGGCTGTGTACGTTCACGTGTACGCCGACAATCGCGTGCACGGCGTGTGAGGACGGCGTCCGCAACCCTCCGTATGTCGAGGTGCTCATCATCCTCGCTCAGTGGGTGACCCCGGCCACGACCCTCGCCACCGTGGTGGGTCTCTTCCTGCCACGCCGCGGCCTGCGGGTGGGATGCGCAGGAGCCGGCGCTCTGGGTGTGCTGGCAGTCCTGATCATGGTCCTGGGTCATCTCCCGGGGTAGGAGCAGGTCAGCTCACCCGGAGCAAGTGGAGGGCGGCCCGCTGGTAGATCGCGTACACCGTGGGAAGTTCGACAGGCGGTCGACGAGCGACGGCAGGGCTAGGCCCCGAACGCGAGTCTCCCCACTCTCCTTCACCAGCTGCTTGAGCCAGTTGCGGGCGAGCCGGGCGACGCCGTCCTCCAGCCAAACGTCGTTGGCCGCGGTAGGTCGGCACAGCAGAGCGAGCTACGCGAAGAATGCGCGTGGCGAGCAGGTAGATCGTCCGTACGAGCACGATTCCGGATCGTGCCCGACTGCAAGGGCCAACGCCCTGGTCAGCAGCAGTGAAGCAGTTTTGAAGCGCTACGGGCATCCGGCAACGTTCGCCCTATCGACCACACATAGCTGTTCGGCCACGACTGTCCTAGGCTTGGTCGCGTGGGCGAGCTGCGTTCGACACCTGGGACCGATACGGGACGACGCACGGCGGTCCTTCACCGTCTGACTCGGATGATCACCGGGATCGAACGTCCGCATCCGGTCCGAGTTGGCGTGGACGGCTTCTCTGCATCCGGTAAGTCCACTTTGGCCGATGAGCTGGCGGCCACGATGGTGGAGCACGGCCGGACATGCCTTCGGGTCGATCTTGATGACTTCAAGCGACCACGGACCGAACGACCTCCAGGCCCGGCTGGCTTCTACCGCGGTGCGTTCGATCTCAACGCGATCCGCACTCTCCTGCTGTCACCCCTTGGACCGAATGGGGATCGGCAGATCCGCTTGAGATTCTTCGACCAACAGAACCAGACACCGTTCCCAGTCGAAGCGCGGTCCGTGCCTGCTGACGCGGTCGTGATCGCCGATGGCGCCTATCTGCTCCGCCCCGAACTCCGCGACCTTTGGGACTTCCGGATCTTTGTCGAGATCGACTTCGACCTGGTGCTGGCCAGGGGTACCGCCCGAGACTCTGCCTGGATGGACTCCGCGCAAGCGGCAGCAGAGCACTATCGCCGTTACTACATCCCCGCCGAACAGATGTATGACACAGAGGCCGATCCTCGATCTCACGCCGATGTCATCGTGGACAACCGGAACGTCGCCGACCCAGTAGTCCGCCAGGGCAGAGCCTGAGAAAACCTTTGCCCGTGGTGATGTGACGTGCCGTTCGGATGCCGGTCCGGACGGCGCGGGTTCGTCAGGCTGTCCGGCGCCTTCGTGCGGACCCTCGGCAGCTGGCAGGGGGCCGGGTCAGCCGCAGTCGTTGCGGTTGATTTTCAGCGAGCGGGTTTGGTCGTTGAGGTTGTAGCCGCGCAGGTCATGAATGGACCCTCCACTGCGGGTGACGCAGACCCAGCGGCCGGCGTGGTTACGCTTCTCGTAAACGCGGGCAGTCCGGTCGGAATTGTTCCGGATGGCACTGCCGCGGTCACGGATCGCGCTGGGCAGGTCTTTGACACTGCCGTCGACAGCCCGCCTCACCCACGGCTGCCCCCCGAAGTTGATATCCGGATAGATGCAGACGTAGCCGTCAGGGCAGCCGATCTCCGCCACCCGTCCATCGCGGCCATGACCAGCAGCATCCGCGGCGGGAGCGGTCAGCAACAACGGGCTCAAAGCTGTCGCCGCGGCCAGCGCCGCGCACATGCGAATCGTCATCACATCCACAGATGTAAGGCCTCCAGCGGCCCTGCTCACCACGACCCGGCTGCCGGGTCACTCTCCCGGCAGCCTCAACCCCCCATCCGGCTGACACAGATCCGGCACGTGGCTTGGTGTACGGCACAGGGCAGCGCTTCGACAGAAGTGGTCCGTCGCCATCCGGATGCCGGACCCCTGCCGCGTGCGAGGACGTCACCCACGGGTGTGGACTTGCCCGCATATGGCCACCGCCGACCCGATCAGCTCCGTGCGGGAGGTCCTGCCGGCCGACCTGTGGCGGGACTACCCGTACGACTCGATCACGGCGGCCCGGGTCCTCAGCCAGGGCTACGAGGAAGAGCCCCGGGCCCCGACGGACCACCAGTCAGGGCCCGGTGCACGCCCGGGTGAGATTCCCACGGATCCGGCCCGGCGTCGGGGCACGCCAGCCAAGGTGGGCGGGTGAGTTTCAACACCGACCTATGGCATCACTACGGCCGCACCCGCGCTGAGCGCAACCGGGCCGTGCCCGATGCCTTCCACTGAATCCGGAGCCAGGACGGCGGCCCCGGTGCGGAAGTCCTGGGCGACTTATCCGGGCGCATCGTCGGCGACCTCGGCGCCGGCGCCGCCTGGCACGTCGCCCACCTTGCCACCCATCATGAGCCCGCCCGCATCGACTGTTCTCCACCCTGGCGCACTACCTGAGCGGTGCTCTCGCGCAGCCGGACGTCATGCCTGCCGACATCCCGATGTCCACGGTGACGGACAGCGGCGTGGGGCGCGGCTGTGAGGACGACGGAGGGCGAACTGTCGGCGCCTCGCGCAGTTTCCTAGTCAGCGTCATCGGTGGTCCGGTTCAGGCGGCGCCGGTTTTTCTCGGAGTGGCGCAGCAGCTCCCCCGCGGCGAGCATCACGGTCGCCACGACGCGGGCCCAGCGGGGCCCGCCGCGCTCCGCCCACACCACACATGCGCACCCGCCGACGGCGAGCGCCAAGACGCCGAGCAGCACCAGAACAGCCATGTTCCCCACCCCTGCATTCGTTCGGACGAGGCCGACGCGCGCCGGCTACAGAGACAGGCCGTCGGTATTGACCGTGTCGTCGCCACGCGCCTGCCCCGGTTCAGGCTGCTGCCCATCGTTGTGAACATCGCTGAAGGGTGTCAATATCCCGGTTAGGCTGCGAGCAATGCTCAGGACTTGTGGATCAGTCCCGGGAGGGCATGCGGAGGGCGTACCTTCCCGATTGATCCGTAAGGTCACCGAGTAGGCCCGCGTTCGCAGCGCGGGTCGGGAAGGCACGCCCGTGCTCAGCGTAGTGAATGCCGAGGGTTCCACCGAGTCCGGCTCCCTGATCGATGAGATCGTCCGCGAGGGCGCCCGCCGTATGCTGGCCGCCGCACTGGAAGCCGAAGTCAACCAGTACATAGTCGAGTTGGCCGCCGAGCGGGACGGACACGGGCACCGCCTGGTGGTCCGCAACGGCCACCACCGGCCCCGCACCGTGGTCACGGCCGCCGGCCCGGTCGAGGTGAGAGCGCCCCGGGTGAACGACCGCCGCACCGACGAGGCCACCGGCGAGCGCAAACGATTCTCCTCGAAGATCCTGGCCCCGTGGTGCCGCAAGTCCCCGAAGATCTCCGAGGTCCTGCCGCTGCTCTACCTGCACGGACTGTCCTCCGGGGACTTCGTCCCGGCGCAGGAGCAGTTCCTCGGCTCGACGGCCGGGCTGTCGCCGGCCACCGTGACCCGGCTGACCCGGCAGTGGCAGGACGACCACGCCGCCTTCCAGGAGCGCGATCTGTCGGACCGCGATTTCGTCTACGTGTGGGCCGACGGGGTGCACCCCAAGGTGCGGCTCGGGCAGGCGCACTCCTGCGTGCTGGTCCTCCTCGGGGTCCGGCTGGACGGCACGAAGGAGCTGATCGCCCTCGCGGAGGGGTTGCGGGAGTCGACCGAGTCGTGGGCCGACCTGCTGCGGGACTGTCGCCGACGCGGCATGCGCGACCCCGAACTGGTCGTCGGCGACGGCGCGATGGGGCTCTGGAAGGCCCTGGCTGAGGTGTTCCCCGCCGCCCGCCACCAGCGGTGCTGGGTCCACAAGGCCAGAAATATCACGAACGCCCTGCCGAAGTCCGCACAGCCCGGCGCGACGAAGGCGATGCAGGAGATCTACAACGCCGAGGACCGCGCCCATGCCGAGAAGGCGATCGAGGCGATCGCGAAGACCTACGGGGCGAAGTGGCCCAAGGCCGTCGCGAAGATCACCGACGACGCCGAGGAACTGCTGGCGTTCTACGACTTCCCGGCCGAGCACTGGATCCACCTGCGGACCACGAACCCCATCGAGTCTACGTTCTCCACCGTCAAGCTGCGGACCAAGGTCACCCGCGGCGCCGGCAGCCCGGCCGCCGCCCTGGCGATGGTGTTCAAGCTCGTCGAGTCCGCCCAGGAACGCTGGCGCGCGATCACCGGCGCCTCCCTCGTCGCCCTGGTCCGCTCCGGCGCGAAGTTCGAGAACGGCGAACGGCGTCCTCGTCGAGCGCGCCGAGCAGGCTGCTGCCTGATGGCAGGTCAACTGACCTACTGCTCTTGACGGTTACCCCAACTCGGCGGACTGGTGTCAGTCCGGAGGAAGGAATGGGCCTGATGAACCAACTGCATGCCTACATCGACGCCTGGCGACGCCACGATGTGGCCGGAGCGCTGGCCACGTTGACCAACGACTGCATGATCATCGAGTGCTACGGGCCGGTCTACCGCGGACAGCAACGGGTCGCACAGTGGATGCATGCCTGGCTCGGTGCCGGCGGCTCGGTCGACGGCTGGAAGATCACCTCGGAAGCGACAGCGGGGGTCACCCTGATCGCAGAATGGATCTTCTCCTGCACATGGCAGGGCAAGGCCGCCACGTTCGAAGGCGCGACGATCGCCAGGCTCGACGGGGAGAAGATCGCCTACCTTCGGGAGTACGCGACTTCGGCGCCGCTCTACGACTGGACGGGCACCTGGCGCGATTGACATCCACAAGTTTTGACAATTGCTCTTGGGTGCAGATCTTCTGAGGGTGCCTCGTCGGCGTGATTCGCAGAGGTTCGGGATGTGGCTGGTTGTGCCCGCCAACGGCGACTTCGACACCTAATGGGCCTGGCACCAGCAGCAGGAGTTCATCCGCAACCGCCAGACGCGCTGCTGTCGATCAGGCCGTACTCACCGCCTGATCGACAGCACCCTCAGAAGATCCGCACCCATTGCTCTTAGCTTGAGATAAAACCTCTGGGCTCTCCCAAGAAGGCGTTCGAGTCCCCCACATGGGCAAATGCCAGACAAGGCGACGGCTACGTCGTAATCCTCGGGTTGTGACACCAACGAAGAGCGACGCAGCCGTCGCCCACAGTGTGCCCGATGGTGACGGCCGCCACGCGGCCCTGCGTGAACTCAAGGAGTTCCGTGTCGACTTGCGTGCCTGTCTCACTCGCTGGGGTGATGCGCTCTTCGAGATCACCGACGCCGTGCTGTGCAGTGAGGGCCCTGTGCGCAATCTCGCCGAGCTGACCCTCGTGCCCGAGCACGCCCGCTCCCACGGCTCCGTGCAGCGTGCCATGAACGACGGACGGATCGACTTCGACCGTCTGCACTGGTCCTTCGCGCTGCGTGACCTCCCGCGCGGTCCCGGCGGCGGCATCGTGCTCGCCGTCGACGTGACTCCCTGGCCACGCCCCGACGCGAACACCAGCAATCAGCGCACCTTCTGCCACACCTACGGACGCGCCGAGGGCACTCACGAGATGATCCCCGGCTGGGCGTACTCGATCATCGCCGCCCTGTCCAGCGGACCCACCTCCTGGACCGCTCCACTCGACGCACGCCGCTTGCGCCCCGGCGATCAGGTTCAGCAGTGCACCGCCCAACAGCTGCGTGAGGTCGTCGCCAGGCTCGTGGCCCTGGGACGGTGGCGAGAGGGCGACGGGCCGATCCGGATCGTGGCCGACTGCGGATACGACGGCCCCTACCTCGCCCACCAGCTCGCCGACCTGCCGGTAGAGGTGTGCGTACGCATGCGTGGCGACCGCGTCCTGTACCGCGACCCACCCGCGAACGGCGGTGTGGGCCCCAAAGGCGGCCGGCCTCAACGCCATGGCAGCAGATTCGAGTTCCACGCCCCGGACACCTGGGGAGATCCCCTGCACGAGACCGAGCACGATCTCGACAAGTACGGTCACATGCGGGTCCGGTGCTTCGAGCGTCTGCACGTCAAACTCAACCGGCAGACGGTCTGGGCTCATCACCCCGAGCCGGAGCTGCCCCTCGTGCCCGGCACCGTGATCCGTCTGGACGTCGAGCGTCTGCCCTCCGGCGGCAGCCCGAAACCCCTGTGGCTGTGGTGGTCACGCACCGACACCGACGCCACTCTCGCCGACACCATCTGGTCGTGCTTCCTCCGCAGATTCGATCTTGAACACACCTTCCGCTACTGGAAACAACACCTCGGCTGGACCCGGCCCCGCCTGCGCGAGGCGGCCGCCGCCGACCGCTGGACCGTCCTCGTCATGGCCGTGTACACCCAACTGCGCCTCGCCCGGCCCCTCGCCGAGGACCTCAAGCGTCCATGGGAGCGCCCCCTGCCCGTCGAACGCATGACTCCTGGTCGGGTACGCCGAGGGTTTCGTCAAGTCCGCAGGTCACTGCCTGTTCTCACAAAGCCCACGAAACCCTCTCGCCCCGGCCCGGGACGCCCGCCCGGCCGCCGCAACAAGCGGAAGACCCCCGTCTACGACGTAGGCAACGCCCTGCTCGAAGGCAGTCAACGAACAGAAGAGCGGCGAACCGAACACCCCGCCCCCTGACCGCCGCAGGTTTTATCTCAAGCTTAGGCTGCTGAGCTGGGCGTTTTCTGCGGATGATGGAGCGAACGGGGTGGTGGGGCGTGGTCATGACGAAGAAGACGTAGGGCCTTGAACCCTGACGTACCCCCGGCCCTCTAACGCCGCTTCCAGCGCACCAGACGACGGTGCCGGGCCAGCAGGGTCCGCCGGAACTGCCCGAGCATCCGAACTACGCCCGCATCCCCGACACGTCAACCAGGCGACCAGACCACTGAGGGCCAAGGACGTCTGCCTAACCCTCGGCCACGAACTCCTGCCCGAGAACATCGAGGGCACATAGCCGTGTGCGGGAGAACTGCACGCACGGTCTGAAGGTCGGAGACTGGAAACGGCGCACCAGTCACCGCGCCAGTCTCCGACCCTGATCAGCGCGCGCCGAGCGCGCTGAACTCCTCCGCCACGATGCCACCGACCGTCGCGCACCAGCTTGCCGTGTCCAACGACCCGGTCTCCGGCAGCCCGTGCAGTTGCTGCATGTCTGCCACCGCAGAGATGGTCGCCTCGTCGTACGTGCCGTTGGCCGTCACGCTGTAGCCCTTGTTCGCGAGCATCGACTGGGCTGCGAGCACGGTCGAGCCGGTGGCGCTTGGGCCGATGGGCGTGGCCAGCGCCTCCCAGCTCGGTTGGGTCACGGTGCCGTCCGAGGACACCGTCAGGCCGTGCGCCTTCTGGAATTCGGAGAGGGCCTTCATGGTGTTGTTGCCCATGACACCGTCGGTCTGCAATTGGTAGCCCTGCGCGTTGAGCAGGTACTGGACCGTAACGATGATCGGCCCGGCGCTGGAGGAGTACGGGTCCGGCCAGGTGCGCGCCGGGATGGAGGCAGGATCCTGGGCCAGCGCCTGCGCCGTCTGCAGCCGCAGCTGCGGGAACAAGGGATAGAAGGCGTAACCGGGGCAGTCGGTGTTGTTGAAGTCCCAGTGCCCGAAGATCCGGTGGGCGCCGAGCCCGTACTGCGTACAGATGTCGGTCAGTAGCCGCACGAGCGAGTCCAACAGCGTCTGAGGGGGCGTTTCGGTGAAGTACGTGCCCTCGTTCTCGATACCGATGGCCCGGGTGTTCTCGCCTACGGCATGCGCGCTGACCGGCTGGAAGCCGCCGCTGTTCAGCCCTTCGAGGCTCCGGTGACGGCCCTCCGACACGTAGCCGCCACGGCTGACGGTGAAGTGCTGGCCGGTGTCGATCCAGCCGTTGCCGTCCATGTGCGAGTCCTGGATCTCCTGCGCCAGCGCGATGGCCCGGTTCCGGGAGTAGTCGGTGGTGTTGGGCCACTGCGTCTGGTGGACGATGATCCTGTTGGTCGTACCGTTCGACAGTGAGATGGGCGAGGACGACGGTCGGGCGCTCCAGCCCGCGCAGTCGATGATGTACGAGGTGTCGGCGCCGCTCAGCGGCGTGACCGCACCCGCCGGACGTGCACCGAGCAACTGCCCGCCGCCGATCCCGAGCCCGACGGCGGCCGCGGCCTTGAGGACACCGCGGCGGCCTGTGTACAGGGGGCCATTCGACATCGACCCCTCCTCTCCGAAGTTGGGTTACCAGCTGCGCCCTCGCACGCCACACGCACCCGCGCGCACGCCTGGACTTGTCGGTGTCCAATCATGTCGGCAGGGAGTGCACGGGAAAAGAGGTGGAACGTTCATGCTCTACAGACCCACTGAGCCGTCGATTCTAAAGGGTGTCAATGTTCCGATCAGGCTGCTGAGCTGGGTGTCGCCTGTGGATGGTGCGGGAGCCAGGGTGGCAGGGTGTGGTACTCGTTGAGCAGTCCGCCGAGTACCCTGCGGCGCTTGGCCGTGGCAGCGAGGGTCGGAACACCCACCGGACCGCCCCTGGCGCGCGCCGCACGGCGGAGGTCTTCCGCGGCCGGCTGACCTACCACTTCTTGGTCGTTGGCCTTCGCCCGCCCCGTCCACCGGGCCGGGATGTGACCCGGCACGCCCTTGTTCGCCGGATATGTCAAGCATGACGCGCGGGCATCGAACAAACGGACCCGCCAGCACACCGCCAGCCACCGGCATGCCGATCGGGCGGTTCCCGGAGGACCCGCCCGATCGGCATGCGGTGGATGACCGGGAGCAATCAGACGGTGCCGGTGCCGGTCGTGTAGGACTTCATGTTGTACGTGCCGAAGCCGTTCTGGACGGGGTCGCCAGCATCGTTGATGCAGTGCAGGATGCCGCCGCCGCCCGCGCCGTTGAGGCAGACGGTCATCAGGTCGGTGAAGACGACGCCGGGGGTGTCGGGAACCTCGTAGGCGCGGTCGGTGTAGATGTCGGCGGTGAGGTTGAAGAAGCAGTAGCTGCCGAGGCCCCAGGCGTGGTGGTCGGTGACGTGGTCGGCGACCTTGTAGGCGGCGTAGCCCTTGGTGGTGCCGTGGACCCAGGCGGTCTGGGTGGGGACGTCGTAGGGGTGCTCGTTCTGGAAGAAGTAGGTGCTGCCGTGGTTGCCCTGCCACAGCACCTCGTACTTCTGGTAGTGCTCGACGAACAGCCCGTACGCGGTGACGTGGTCGCCGTTGACGAGGATGCCGGTGTCGGCCGGGTTGACCGCCCAGCCCACCGTGCCGTCCAGTCCGTGGTCGGCGCGCCAGAGCCAGAGGTGGTCGCAGATCACGTCGTTGCTGTCGACCTGGACGCTGACGCCGATACCGCCGCGCGAGCGCGCCACCGATCCGGGCGAAGACGTCGAAGATCGCGGTGGGGTCCTCGGTGTGCCGACGCCGGCTGGGTCCTTCGCCGACGCGCAGCAGCACCGGAGTGTGGGCCGAGGCTGCCTCGAAGAGCACACCGGCGACGGTGACACCGCTGACGTCGGCGACCTCCAGCACGGTGTTGCCGTGCGTGGACTGCAGCGTGGCGAGGCCGAGGCCCAGGACGACGGTGCCGGGGCGGGTGACGCGCAGGGGCGAGGAGATGGGGTAGACGCCGGGGGTGATCAGGAGGTGCTTGCCGTGGGCGAGGGCCTCGTTGATGGTGGCGGCAGAGTCGCCGGGCCGGGCCACGTGGAAGTCGGACAGCGGGATGCTGTGGCCCTCGGACCGTCCGTGCGCCCAGGTGGTGCCGGTGCTCTCACGGCGCAGCGCGGGCACGAAGACCTGGTAGGAGCCGTGGCGGTCCACGGTCAGGAACGGCTTCTCCCGCACCACAGGGGCCCGGTCGACGGTGGTGTAGGGAGGCGTGGGGAAGGTCTGGGCGGGAGCGCCTTCGACGCCGACGAAGACCATGTTCCAGTTGGCGCCGGTCCAGCTGCCGAAGGTGTCGTTGCGCGACAGCCACTGCTGCTGCGAGCCCGAGTCCACCTGGCCGTCGACCACACTGTCGGCCAGGAATCCGCCGCTGGACCACCCGTTGCCGGGCGGGCTCGGCATCAGGGTCATGTTTCCCTTGACGTGGACGCGGCGCATCGGACCGGCCTGGGCGACCGCCCAGCGCTCAAGACCGTCCGGCGGCACGATGCTCAGGTTCTCGGCGGCCCGCCAGAAGTTCTGTGTGCCGTTGCCGTCCAGCCATTGGGCGTCGACCGTGACATGACCGTTGATCACGACATCGTCGGGGCTGGCGCCGAGCCCGAGGACGTGGGTGTAGAACCCGACGTTGATGTCGACCTTGTAGGTGCCCGGCAGGAAGGCCAGGGCGTATCGCTCGGTGCCGAACTGGTTGGACTGCTGGATGGCGAACACGGCGTCGACCTGGGCCTGGATCGCCGCATCGCCCATGGACGGCTCGAAGATGAGGACGTTCGGACCGAGACCGGCGGCGCCGTGACCGTGCGAGGACGCGGCGGATGCGGACGACGACGCGAAGGCCGATCCTGCGCAGATGCCGCCGGCCAGCGGCACGGCGGCGGCGACAGCGGTCCCGCGGAGCATGGCACGGCGCGTGGGAATCACGGACACGGCTCTCCCTGGATGTGGTGAGGGTGGTGGTTGGGGGGAACCGCGGCTGGTTCTCAACTGGTCCTCAACCGCGAGAGAGCGCTCTCAGGGACGAAGTGAATCACCGCGGGTATGCAGCGTCAATAAGCGTGCAGCGGCAATAGGACGGCGTCCCACATGCTGGGTCGACCGACCGGCCGGCCCCGGGTCCTGCCAGGTCCGGGCGACCCCTTGCACTGCGACGGGACGGCGGGAGAGCACCGAAGCAGCCGTCAGTCACCAGCGGCGAACGGTGCGCACACGGCGCCGCGGCGCGGGCCCCGCACCGATGCCGATGCCGATGCCGAACGCGGCGAGCGCGACCAGCCAGGCGGCACCGAGCGAGGGCAATTCAACGGGCCATCAGGCGCGACGGCCGGAATTGCCGGATGAAGCTTCTAAATAAACCCACAGAGGTTTAATTCCTTCTGATGGCATTTCACGTACTTTAAATAAAGTCGAGAGCGTGCGCGACGGTCGCAGTGCGCGCACTGCCGCCACGCACACGAAGGCTGTCATTCGCCGGTCAGCGGCAGAGACGGCGAGTTGTCGTCACAACTATTGACGCTGAGGTTACGAGGAGACTAGAACTGCCATCGTTGATGGCGAGTGCATACAAGCATTGAAGTCAACGCTCCTGGAGTCACTCTCCCTTGAAGCCTCACGAGGGCACCGGTGTGCCGGTCAGGGAATGGAGAAGGGGCTCAGCACTCGTCAGCAAGCGAGTCGTCGTTCCGCATACCAAAGAAAGGCGACGCAGTGGTCTCCTCGCCCCGCACCGCCGACAGCCCCGCACCGCGTGCCGGGCAGAACCGGATGAGGCGAAGCGCCGACCGCCGCCGGCCCATTGACGTCCCCCTACGACCACCTCGCAGCCACCCGCGTCCGGATCGAGAACGCTTAGTCGTTCCACATCCCACCGCGAACGCTCGGCAGTACCACTAAGAAAAGGGTTTAAATGTCTGTTTCACGTAGATCCCTGCTCAAATTGACAGGCGGCGGTGTGGCTGCCGCCGGGGTCGCTGCCGTGGTTCCGACGCAGGCGATGGCAGCCGCCTCCAGCGCTGACGGCACCGCGGTGGTATCGGGCCCCGCGCTTTCAGCCCCCGTCTCCCAGCCAGGTTCTTCGGCGGCGCTGAAGAAGGCGAAAGCCCTCGTCGCTCAGATGACCCTCGACGAGAAGATCGCGTACTGCCACGGGGTGCCCGCCGGGCAGGGCTACACCGGCCTGATCCCCGCCAACAGCCGGCTGAACCTCCCCGCCCTGCGGCTGGGCGACGGCCCCAGCGGCGTCGGCAACGGCTCCGTCGGCGTCACGCAGTGGCCGGACTCCAAGACTCTGGCAGCCACCTGGGACACCTCGGTCGCCCAGGAGTACGGGACCGCATACGGCCACGAGCACGCGGCCAAGGGCCACAACATCGCGCTGGCCCCGTGCATCAACATCCTGCGGCTCCCGCACTGGGGCCGCTCCTTCGAGACGTTCACCGAAGACCCGTATCTGAACGCCCAGTTGGCGGTCGCGACGGTCAAGGGCATCCAGTCGAACCACGTGATGGCCACCGTCAAGCACTTCGTGGCGAACAACCAGGAGACGCTGCGCAACTCCATCGACGCGGTCATCTCGCGACGCGCCCTGGAGGAGCTGTACTTCCCGGGCTTCAAGGCCGCCGTGCAGCAGGGCGGCACCGGCGCGATCATGACCTCGTACAACAAGATCAACGGAACGTGGGCGGCGGAGAACCGCAGCACCGTTCAGGACACCCTGCGTGACACCTGGGGCTTCGACGGCCTCGTGATGTCCGACTGGGGCGGTACGCACAGCACCGTGCAGACCGCCAAAGCCGGCTCCGACATGGAAATGCCCGGCGGCACCTACCTCGGCGACGCCCTCAAGGCCGCGGTGACCAGCGGCGCGGTCAGCACCGACACCCTCGACACGATGGTCACCCACGTGCTCACCGCGATGTTCCGCGTCGGCCTGGTCGACCACCCCCTGGTGGACCCCGCGAGTGCGGTGAACACGGTGGTGAGCACGCCGGCCCACCTCGCGCTGGCCCGCCGCATCTCGGTCAGCGGCAGTGTGCTGCTGCAGAACCGCGGGAGCATCCTGCCGCTGGTGAAGCCCAAGTCGATCGCGGTCATCGGTGACGCCGCCGACGCCCACCCGCAGACCCACGGCGGCGGCTCCGGCAGTGTGAACGCCAACGGCACCGTCGTCTCCGCACTCGCGGGCATCAAGGCCCGCGCGGGTTCCGTGCCGGTCACGTACACCCCCGGCACGCTCGGTATCGCCGCGCTGCCCATCGCACCGGCCGCGGTCTTCGGTACGGGGCTCACCGCCACCTACTACGCCACCGTCGACTTCACCGGCGACCCGCTGGGCACCGAGATCCTGCCCAACCTGGACTTCAGCGCCACCCCCGGTCCGGTGGCGAACGCGACCAACGGCTGGTCCGCCCGCTACACCGGCACGTTCACCGCCGCCACCACCGGCCGGTTCCGCTTCTCCCTGAGCGCGGGCAGCACGGCCGAGGTGTCCATCGACGGCACGACCATCGTCACCTTCAAGCCCGGTTCCGAAGCCGTCCAGAACGGTTTCGCGGAACTCACCGCAGGCGCCCACGACATCACCGTCACCTACGTCTCCCCGGCCCCGGTCCCCGGCGGACGCGCCCCCCGCCACAGCCTGCACCTGGGCCTTCAGGCCGGCTACGACACGCTCATCAGCGAGGCCGCCGACGCGGCGAAGAAGGCCGATATCGCCGTGGTCGTCGTCGCCGACGTCACGAGCGAGGGCATGGACCGCTCCACCCTCGCGCTGCCCGCCGACCAAAACGAGCTCATCTCGGCCGTCGCCGCGGCCAACCCGCGGACCGTCGTGATCCTCAACACCTCCGGCGCCGTGCTGATGCCGTGGCTCTCCGAGGTGAAGGGCGTCATCGCCAACTGGTACTCCGGCCAGGAGCAGGGCAACGCCGTCGCCGACATGCTCTTCGGCGACGCAGAGCCCGGCGGCCGGCTCACCGAGACCTTCCCGGCCGACAACAAGCAGGGCCCGGCCAAGACGTCCGCCGAGTTCCCCGGCGACGGCGTCCAGGTCTACTACGACGAGGGTCTCGCCATCGGCTACCGCTGGTACGAGAAGTCGGGCGAGAAGCCGCTGTTCCCCTTCGGGTACGGGCTCTCCTACACCACCTTCGAGCTGACCGACCTGCGCACCAGCCGCGCCTCGGACGGCACCGTGCGGGCCACCGTGAAGGTGCGCAACACCGGGCAGCGCACCGGCTCGGAGGTCGTCCAGCTCTATGTGAAGTCTCCGACGGCGGCCATGGAACCGGCCAAGCAGCTCAAGGCCTTCGCCAAGGTCACCCTCGACCCCGGCAAGTCCACCACCGTCCAGCTCGATCTGCCCGCCGATGCCTTCGCGGCCTGGATCAACGCCAACACCGGCTGGACCGTGGTCCCCGGCACCTACGGCATCTACGTCGGCAACTCCTCTGCCCATCTGCCCCTGCGCACCCAGATCACCGTCAAGTAGCAGCCGGTAGCAGCCAACTGAAGTACGGAGGGAGGCGGCCGGAGGGCCGCCTCCCTCGCCCCGCTACCCTTCGGACGGTGGAAACCAGCTCCATGTCTGCTGCGCTGCATCCCCGCGAACGGCACATCATCGCCGCGCTGCGCGACCTCGGCGGTGCGAACCGCCGCGAGCTGGCCGAACTGACGGGACTGCCGCGCACCACCGTCACCGCCACGGTCGCCTCGCTCATCGCCCACGGACTGCTCACCGAGTCCGACGACGACCCGGCCGTCGCCCGCCGTGTCGGCCGGCCCGCACCGACCGTGCGCATCGACCTGGCCACCAAGACCGTCGCCGTCGTCGAACTCGGCCGCGACCGCCAGTCGGTCACCCTCATGAGCTTCGACGGGCACGTCCTCGACAGCACCGACATCCACCTCGACCTGACCCGGTCCTTGGAGGCCACGGCCGTAGGCCTCGCCAAGGTCACCGAGGAAGTGTCGTCCGCGTCCGGCCGGCCCAGTGCGGTGGTCGTCTCCGTCGCCATGCCGTTTCGCCGGGGCACCGGAGCACCGCAGATCCCTCTGTACGCACCCGGCGAAACACCGTTCACACAGCCCCGGTTTCCACGGCCGAGTTGGCTGCTCACCGACCCGTCGGCCGCCCTGACCGAGGCGCTGGGCATACCCGTCGTGATCGAGAACGACATCAACCTCGCTGCGCTCGGCGAAGCCGGCCATGGTGTGGCCCACGGTGCGCACACCGCCGTGTACCTCAGCGTGGTGCCCGGATTCGGCGCGGGCATCGTCATCGGCGGACGGCTGTTCCGGGGGGCGGGAGGCATCGCAGGAGAACTCGCCCACGTCAGTGTCCGTGAGGACGGCGACCTGTGTGTATGCGGCAACCGCGGCTGCTTCACCACGGCACGCCGCAACGGCCCCGGCCTGGCCGACGACATCGCCACCGCCTTCGGCCGCACCCTGTCTCTCGACGAGGTCATCGCCCTGGCCGCAGACGGTGACATGACGGTGCGCCGTTGGCTGACCGACCTCGGCCGCAGCATGGCCCAGCCGCTCACCGGCTTCGTCACCATGCTCAACCCGGACCTGCTCGTGGTCGACAGTGCCCTCGGGCCGGCCGCCGACCCTGTCGTCGACGGGCTCCGTGACACCATCGAACGCCGCACCTCCCCCATGACGTACCAGGGCCTGGAAATCCGTCCCGGCCGGCTCACGACCACGGCGATTCCCACCGGCGCGGCTGTCCTCGCGGCCCAGCGCTACATGGATCTCCTCATTTCACCCGGAGCCATTTGAAGACCCCGGGCCGTACCCGGCGCGGCAGAACTGCGCGTACCCAAGCGCCGCCCCACGAGGCTGCCTGGTGCACGGGCGGCGCGGCACGTCCTGCCGGGCGAGGCATGCGTCCCGCCGGTGTGCGCGCCTCTAGAAGTCGGTGTCGTCGGCGCGGATGCAGTAACCGGGCCAGTGCGCCACGCGCTTGGGCAGGTCGGTCGGTTGGACGCAGACCCTGACGACGAAGGTGGCGTGGACCGACGCCATCGATGTGAACTGGTCGGTGCCGAACTCCACCAGAGCGGTCTGCGACGATCCGCCGGCCACCCGCAGCGTCACCTGGTCACCAGCCTCACCCGTGAGGATCCGTCCCCATACCGCACCACAGTGTTTGCTGTACCGCACCTGCAACCGCGCCTGGTTCTCCACGATGGGCTCATAATTTTTCAGGTCCGCCGAGCAGCCCGCCTTCAGGGGGCTCTTGCCGTCACACCCGGCGCCCGGGCAGGACGGCGGCGCGTCGTTCGACGCCCGGTCGATCGCCGTGCTGGCCAGGACCGGGATGAGCGCGGCCAGCACCGCGACCACCAGGGTATGGGTGCTGTGGGCCCGCAGCCATCTCCCGATGCGTACCGCGCGCCCACGCAGCCGGGTGCTGAGGGATGGTGCCTGCTGCGGGGCGACCGGACCGCTGGTCGGGCCGTTACTGGTGCCCATGGTGGGGACTCCGATGGCTGCTTCATACAGAAAACTGTGAATTCTCAGTATTGACCCGGCTCTGGCGCATCGGACAGTGCGTTTTCCGTCGTATTGCGGTGTGCCGCATACCGCTCCCGCGTGGCCCTTCACGCCTGTCGATGGCGTCTGCGTGTGCGAATACACGGGTGCGGTGTGCCTCTTGCGGCGAAGGATGATCGATTCTGGGCATGCCCAGTCCCGGCACGACCGGACCGGGACGCGAAGAGTGGGCAGACCGTCGGGGACTCAGGGGCCGGTGCGGCGGCAGGCCACAGGAGCGCATGGCGTGATTAAGGCGCGCGGCGGTCGGGCCGCGCGCGGTGCCCTGGGGCCTCTCGTTTGGATCTTGCCGGGCTCACGGGGCGTGCCCGGCGCCGTTGTCACGGAGTTCATCGGCAAGACGGCGAAGAGGTTTCACCGACGGCCCACCGAAGCTATGTGTGATCAGCTCTCGCCGACCGGTTCGAGAACGAAAACCGGGATGTGGCGGTCCGTCTTGCGCTGGTAGTCGGCATAGGGTGGAAAGGCGTCCACCGCTCGGCGCAACCAGTCGGCCCTCTCCTCGCCGAACACCTCACGCGCCCGGTGTTCCTTGTTCACCGTGCCGTCCTGCAGTTCGACGAGCGGCTCTGCGACCAAGCTGCCGTACCAGGACGGGTTCTTCGGCTCGCCGCCATTCGATGCGACGACCGCGTAACGGCCCCCGCTCTCAACACGCATCACCGGAGTCTTGCGGACCTTGCCGCTCTTGGCGCCCCGGTAGGTCAGCAGCACGATGGGAGTGTCGCCGATCGTGACACCGTCGGTGGTACCGGTCCGCATGATCTGCTCGACATGCTTGCGGACCCAGTCCCAGGCACTTGGTTCGTAGTCGCCAGTCAAAGCCATGACCTGGTCAACGTCACCGGTGAACCGCGTATTCCCCCGCTTCCTGCCGATCAGCGGTGGGGCTCGGAGTTCTCCACATGGTGGATGACGAGCCGGGTGTTCTCCTCGTAGCCGTTCTCAGTGCCGGCGAGAAGGTCGACCACCTCGAACTAACGGTCCCAGAAAGCCTGGGGCCTCCTGGAAGAAACGGATGAACTCCGCAATGCTATGAGGCAGGTTGAGAGGGGTGGGTGAGGGTGAGGGTGAGGCCGTGCAGCGGCCCTTGTGAGTGCCGCGGCCATCGGGCTCGCTGACGGTAGGGGGTAGGGATGGATCAGGCCCGGGTGGTTGAGGTGTGGGCTCCCGGCGTTGGGCGGCGGGGTGCCGGGCGGGTGGGTACCGGGTATTTGCTGACCGACCGTCTGGTGCTGACGTCCTACCACGTGGTGCAGAGCGTGGTGCAGAGCGTGGTACCGGGCGAGCGGATCGAGGTCCGGCCTCTGGAGGTCCCGCAGCGCACTGGGTGGCTGGCAGCGGATCGGTGCTGGCCGCACGAGCCGGTGAACCTGAGCGGCGCGCCGGACCATGATGCTGCGCTGCTGGTGATCGACGGCCCGGGGGTAGGCCTGTGGCCCGAGGCGGTCCGTTTCGGTCGGATCACCGGCCAGGACAAGGTCTCCTGCGTGGGGCTGGGTTTCCCCGACGCGGAGGCGCGTCCCGACGGCCGGCGCGACACCATGCCAGTGCGCGGCCATGTGGATGCCCTGCACGCGCGCAGATCGGGAATGCTGACCGTGCACGTCGACGAGGGAATCGTGCCCCGCCGCCTGGCCGGCGGGTCGGGCTGGGCGGGTAGTTCGGGCACGGCGATCTTCTGCGGGTCCCTGCTCGTCGGGGTACTGGCCACCGACCGCCCTGTTGCGCAGGACGCCAGTGTGCTGGGAGCGGTCCCCGTGACAACCCTGGCCGGCCTGCCGGGCTTTTGCGACACCCTGGCCGCGCAAGGTGTCGGTCTGCGGCTGGAACACGCCAGTCCGACAGCGCGCCATCTGGTGGACTTCCTGACCGCCGCGCACCGCGCCGCCGCCGAGCACCCCTACGCCGGTGTCCTGCCCGGCACCGCACCCCCGCTGGCCTCGGTCTATCTGAGTCAGCAGGTCCGCCGACGGGGGCACGACGCAGCCGGAGTCGACCGCGACGCCCATGCCGCCGGCGCCGCGACAGGGGCAACAGCAGCCAACGATGTCCTGGCCGACCCGCCGACCTGCGTGGTCGTGGCCGGTCCTGGAGGCGGCAAGTCCAGCCTGCTGCGCTCCCGGATGACCGAGGGCGCCGCGCGTTTCCTCGAAGGCTCCGGCGAGGCGGTGCTCCCGGTCCTGGTTCCCGCCGCCGCCCTGACCACCGACCTGCCCCTGCGTCGCGCACTGGCAGAAGCCGTGACAGCCGGTCTCACCCACCATGGCCTGAGCGATACCGTCCCTCCGGAGCTTTTCGCTGCCGCCCCGCAGCCGGGCATGCGATGGCTGGTGCTCATCGACGGGCTGGACGAGGTCACCGACCCGACGGCGCGGCGCCGGGTCCTGACGAGGGTGGCCAGCGTCTGCGGTGGCGACGACAAGGACCTGTACCGGTTCGTGATCGCCACCCGCCCTTTGCCGGACCGCATCCTGGATGTCCTCGGCGCCGACGTACCCCACTACAACCTGCAGCCCTTCGACGACGACGACCTGCCAGAGGTTGCCAGCGGCTGGTTCCGGGCCGCCGGCCTGCCGGACCCTGACGGCGTCGCCGAGCACTTCGTCCTGGCACTGGACCGCAGCCGCCTTGCGTCACTCGCCCGGGTACCGCTGATGACCGCGATGCTCTGCCAGCTCCACACCGCCGCACCCGACCAGCCCCTGCCCGCCGGACGTGGAGAAATCTACGACCGCTTCACCACACTGCTGCACCAACACCAGCACGCCGCCAACACATCAGGCAGTCCCTCCCGCCTGCTCGCAGGCGTGGACCGCTACGGACCCGCCGCCGCCGCGCAGGCCGAGACCACCCTGAACCACCTCCACGACATCACCGGCCACCTCGCAGCCGAACGTCAACAGGCCCGCAGCACACGGCCCGCCGTGGACATCGTGCAGTCCCACCCCAGTGCCAAGCGCCCCGACCGAGTACCCGCCGACGACTGGAACGTGTTCCTCAGCACCACCCTGCGCGGCAGCGGACAGCTCACCGCGCAAGCCGGTGACCTTGTTTTCCTCCACCAGACCCTCCAGGAACATCTCGCCGCCCGCCACCTGATGAACGATCCGCGCACCGGAGCTCAGGTCCTCCGCCGTGTCTTTCATAAGCCTTTCCGATACTGGCCCGCCGACCGCGGTCTCGGTGCCGCGCCACGGATGTGGGGGAGCAGGTACTGGGAAACCCCGGATGCAGACCCCTCCTACGTCGGGTTCCTCCTCGACGCCGCAGCCCACAGCGGCATCAGCGCAGGCCACCGGTACCTCAGACGTCTGGCCCGCTCCGGAGTCGAAGGCTGCGATTTCATCGTCGAGCTTGAGGAGCTGGGTACCGCTCTCCCCGACGAGATCCTGCACTTCACCGCCAAACGCCTATATCGCCTCGCCCGAAGCACTTTCGTAGAGACCGGCGACCGCGTGGACGCCGCCCGGTCTCTGGCGGAACTTGGCGAACCCGGTGCCACCGACCTCCTTTATGGTCTGGCCCAGAACACCACCCGGGACACCCGCGACCGTGTGCTGGCCGCCGAGTCCCTGGCGAGCCTCGGCGACCCCCGTGCCGGCGACCTCCTGTTCGCCCTGGCGTACGAGACCACCCTGGACAGCCACTACCGTGTGCAGGCCGCCAAGACCCTCGCGCAACTCGGTGACCCCCGTGCCGCTGACCTCCTGTTCACCCTGACCCAGAACACCACCCTGGGCTTTCAGCACCGTGAGTCAGCCGTCATGTCTCTGTCGAAGCTCGGTGACCCTCGTGGCGCTGGCCTCTGGTCCGCCCTAGTCAAGGAAAGGCCCCAGGACCACGTGGCCGTTGTCAGTGAATACCGTGTGCAGGCCGCCACGTCCCTGGCCCGGCTCGGTGACCCCCGTGGTGGCAGCCTCCTGACCGCCCTGACCCACGACACCACCCTGAACCGCAACAGCCGTAAGATCGCCGCCACGTACCTGGCGGAGCTCAATACCCCGTTTGCCGCCACCGCCCAGGCAGTTTCGTTTGGATCAGCGGGCTGACCAGAGGAAGATGCCTGCGATGTGGAGTCCGGCGCGGTAGATGGTCGCGGTCTTCTCGTAGCGGGTGGCGATGCCGCGCCGACGCAGGTGGCGGCGGATCGCGCGGGAGGTATATGCCTCGTCCGCCAGGGCCATGTCCGGCTTGGTGCGGGGTCGTCCACGGTGCCGGGGTAAGCGCAAGCGGGCCATCACGTCCGTGAAGGCGGGCGCGTCGTCGGCCTGCCCGGCGGTGAGAGCAAAGGCCAGTGGCCGACAGTTGCCGTCGACGGCGAGGTGAACCTTCGTGGTCAGTCCGCCGTGGGACGGGCCGATGGCATGCTCGTGCAGCTCGCCGGCCGGGGCCCTTTCGCGAGCCCCAGCCGCGTGCTGGTGAGCCCGCACGATCGTGGAGTCGACAGAGACAGCCCAGTTCAGATACTCGTCGGCGTCGGTGCCTCTTGGGCAGATGGACCCACTGCGATCCGGTCTGGAACTTGTAGGCGATCGCGTCGATCACCTCACGGTGGTCACGCCAACGACCACCCCGCTGAGGCCTCCGGTTTGGAAGTAACGGCTCGATCCGCGCCCACTGCACGTCAACCAAAGGCACACCCGGACCAACTACCGACTGATCCAAACGAAACTGCCTGGTCTCTCTGGCCTGCAACGACTCGTCATGGCGGCCCGGGCTCCCCGGGTTCCGCGCGCCACAGCCCGCCTCCGTCGTTGCCGTCCGGGACAGGGCCGGTGTCGAGGCCGGCGAGCGCGCCGACCGGGTCCAGGTCGGGCACGCCCCGAGGCCACCAGTCGTCGCGGCCCGGCTCGGACTCGTAGCCGTACCAGAGTCCGTCGCGGCCGAAGCGGAGCTGGAGATGGCCGCGGGGGTGGGTGAGATGGTTGTGCCGGGGGCGGAAGGCGGGCAGGTCGGCGGCGAGGAGCGCGGAGCGCGCCCGGTCGAAACGGCCGGCCGGCGGATCCCACGGCTCCTCCAGGACGGCGAGCCCTTCGCCGCCGCCCTGCCGCCAGGCGGCCACCGCACGGGCCAGCTCGGCAAAGGTGCGTCCGGTGGCGTCGGCAAGTGTCGCGTACAGGCTCCGGGTTGCCGCCGTCAGGCCGGAGCCGGGGCGGGCCGCGGCGAGCCGGACGGCGTCCTGCCACACCGTCAGCTCGGCGACGGGATCGCGCCCCGTGGTGAGCAGGGCATGCGCCCGGGCCGCCGCGTCGGTGGCCAGCTGGTCGAGCGCCAGCGGGTCGGGACCGCCCGGGACGGCGGGGTACGCCGGTGGCTGCCCGGGATGTGCGGGCGCGCGGAGCGGGGCGGGCAACGGACCCGGTCCTGACGCGGGCCGTGCGGATTCCTCCTCGGCCCTTGCGGCGCGAAGGCAGAGCACATCCTCGGCGGGCACGCCAGGGAAGGGCTCCGGAGCCCGGGCCGCGTGCGCGGCGCGTGCCGTCCTGGTGGCGTGGCGGCGGGAGAGCATGTCGACGAGTTCGCGCTCGCCGCGGCCACGCAGCAGCAGGAGCACGAACGGGTCCTCGTCGAGCAGCCGTGCCGTGCGGTAGCACAGGGCGGCGGCGTGCTTGCAGGGCCGCCCCGAATCGGGGCAGCTGCAGTGCGGGATGAGATCGCCAGGCCCCGGGAGCAGGCCGACGCCGCGGTCGGCCAAGGTGTGCGGCAGGTCCTTGTCGAGCAGGGCGGCGATATGGCCGGGCCGCTCGGCGGCGGCATCCAGGAAACGGTCCCACTCGTCGTCGGAGAGCGTCCGCAGGTGTACCTGCGCACGGTACGGACGCGGGCGGCTGCCCTGCACATATGCCGTCAGTCGCCCCGGTGTCACGCTGACCGCTCCCACCTGCCCCCGCCGGGCGTACGCCCTGCCGCGCGCCAGCCGCGCCGCGTCGAGCGCTCCTTCCTCCAGCGCCGCGATCCAGGCACGGCCCCACCAGGTCGCGGCGAAGTCCTCTGCGCAGACGGCGGGTTCGACGGGCACGGGTTCGGGAGTGGGAGCGTCAGCAGGCACGGGTGTAGGAGCTGGGGCCTCGTCAGGCACGGGTGTAGGAGCTGGGGCCTCGTCAGGCACAGGTTCGCGGGTGGGACTCTCGGCTCGCGCGAACGCCTCAGCACGCGCGAACGCCTCGGCACGCCTGGATGCCTCGGCACGCCTGGATGCCTCGGCACGCGCAGGCGCTCGGCCGGTCCCTTCCTCGTCTGCGCGCGCCTCCTCCGGGGCGCCCGGAGTACGCCGCTCGGCAAGAGCCCGCCGGGCCGCGCGCAGGGCACGCCGGGCCTCGTCGGCGGGGCGCGGCTGCCTGGGCGGACCGGTCTCGGCCGGCGCGACGGGTTCCTGCGGGGCCAGGTCGTGGCGGTCGGTCATGACGGCCTCCGCAGGGACACCAGGTCCGCCAGCTCGCGGTCCGTCAGCTCGGTGAGGGGCGCCTCGCCGGTGCCGAGGACCGCGTCGGCCAGGGCACGCTTGGCCTCCAGCAGCTCGGCGATGCGGTCCTCCACGGTGCCCTCGGCGATGAGGCGGTGCACCTGGACCGGCTGGGTCTGGCCGATGCGGTAGGCACGGTCGGTGGCCTGCTCCTCGACCGCCGGATTCCACCAGCGGTCGTAGTGGATGACATGACCCGCACGGGTGAGGTTGAGGCCGGTGCCCGCTGCCTTGAGGGAGAGCACCAGGATGGGCGTCGCACCGCTCTGGAAACGGTCTACGAGCCGCTCGCGCGCCGCGACCGATGTGCCGCCGTGCAGCAGACCGGCCGGGACGGCGCGGGCGGCGAGATGGGCGTCGAGCAGCCGGGCCATGCCGACGTACTGGGTGAAGACGAGCGCCGAGCCCTCCGCGGCGAGGAGCGTGTCCAGCGAGCTCGTCGAGCAGGTCGAGTTTGCCGGAGCGGCCTTCGAGCCGGGCCGCGGCCTGCGGCAGCGGCTCCTTCAGGTACTGCGCCGGGTGGTTGCAGATCTGCTTGAGGGAGGTGAGGAGCTTGAGGACCAGGCCGCGTCGGGCCATGCCCTCGGCGCTCTCGATCAGCTCCATCGACTCGCGGACCACCGCCTCGTACAGCGCGGCCTGTTCACGGGTGAGCGGCACCGGGTGGTCGGTCTCGGTCTTCGGCGGCAACTCGGGGACGATGCCCGGGTCGGACTTCCTGCGGCGCAGCAGGAAGGGCCGGATGAGACGGGCCAGCCGCTCGGTGGCTCCGGTGTCTGCACCGTCCGAGGCGGCCTGGGCGGCCTGGCCGTCGAGGACACTGCCCTCCACGGCCCGGGCATGCCGGGCGCGGAACGACGTCAGCGGCCCGAGCAGGCCTGGCGTGGTCCAGTCGAGCAGGGCCCACAGCTCGGAGAGGTTGTTCTCGACGGGAGTGCCGGTCAGGGCGACCCGGGCGGGCGCGGGGATGGTGCGCAGGGCCTTGGCGGTGGCCGAGTGCGGGTTCTTGACGTGCTGGGCCTCGTCGGCGACGACCATGCCCCAGGGCGCTGCGGCGAGCTGGTCGGCGGCGGAGCGCATGGTGCCGTAGGTGGTCAGCACGAAGCCGCCGTCCGGTAGGTCCGCGAGGCTACGGCCCTGGCCGTGGTAGCGGCGCACCGGGGTGCCGGGGGCGAAACGGGCGATCTCCCGCTGCCAGTTGCCCAGCAGCGAGGTGGGGCAGATGACCAGGGTGGACGCGCTCCTGGCCCGCTGCAGATGCAGCGCGATGAGGGTGACGGTCTTACCGAGGCCCATGTCGTCGGCGAGGCAGCCGCCGAGGCCGAGGGAGGTCATCAGGTCCAGCCAGGCGAGGCCGCGGAGCTGGTAGTCGCGCAGCCGGGCGTGCAGCGCCGGAGGCGGCTTCGCTGGTTCGAGACCCGCGGTGAGCCGGTCGCGCAGTGCCGCCAGCGCCCCCACGGGCACCGCCTCGACGGTCTGGCCGTCCACTTCCGCGCTGCCGGTCAGGGCGACGGAGAGCGCGTCCACCGGGTCGAGCAGGCCGAGCTCGCGTTTGCGTGCCTTGCGGACCAGGGCGGGATCGACCAGCACCCAGCGGTCCCGCAGCCGCACGACGGGCCGGTGCGCCTCGGCCAGGGCGTCCATCTCGGCCTCGCTGAGCGGGTCACCGCCGAGCGCGAGCTGCCAGCGGAACTGCAGCAACTCGCTCGCTCTCGAAGAACGGCGTGCCGTCGGTGGCGGAGCCCGGCGCGGTGCGCAGTACGGCGGTCGCGGTCAGGTCCTGCGCGAGGTCCCGCGGCCAGTGCACGGCGACGCCCGCCGCGCCGAGCCGGTTCGCCGCGGGGCCCAGCAGATCCGATGAGCTCGTCCTCGGACAGGGGCAGCACGTCCGGCACGGCGCGCTCCGCGAGGCGGTCGAGAGGCGGCCAGACGCGGGCCGCGCGGCGCACGGCGAGCGCCGTGTCGACCCGGGTGCGCGGCCCGAACGACGGGCCTCCCGCTCTGCCCCGAAGCCCCGTGGGTGCCGCCGTCTCCTGCCCACAGGGCCGCAGCGTCCACCACCAGGGTGGGGTCGGCGAGGCTGTGCACCTGGACGACGGCGGCGCCCGCGCGGCGCGCGCCCTCGCCGTCGTCGAAGAGCTGGTACGCCGACAGGTCCAGGCGGAGCGAGATCCGCACGCCCGCGTCCATGCCCGCGGCGACCTCGGCGGCCCAGTCGTCGGGCGCCGGGCAGCCGCTGCGGCGCCCATGCCGCGAACGGCGTGCCGGAGGACGTGCGGGGCGGCAGGGGTACGGGGCAGGGTGTCGGCGACCGCGTCCAGGAAGGAGCGCACCAGCGCTTCGGGTTCGGGCAGCCCAGGGGCGTACGGCCGGGCAGCGGGACGGCGTGGCCCTCGCCAGGGCAGGGCGGCGGCCACGGCGCGCAAGTGGGCGATGTCGTCCGCGTCCAGAGGGCCGGCGCGCCAGGCGTCATGGCCCTGCGGCGGTGAGCCCCGGCAGCAGTCGCCCGCGGGCGACCAGCCGCAGGGCGTGCAGGGCGGCGGCGCCCCAGCAGGCGGTGGCCGGGATGCACGGCGGGGTCGTGGCGGGCGCGGCGAGCAACGGCAGGGCTTCGGCGAGGGGCAGTCGGAGGGCGGGAACGGTCTCCGTGCACACCGGTCCGGTGCCGTCACGGCGGACCACGGTCAGCCGGGTGGGCTCGGCACACGGCACGCTGGAGGCGGCGGGGTCCCAGGCACCGGTCGGGGTCCCAGAAGGCGAGATGACCCTCCCGGGGGAGGGCGGCGGGGAGGAAGACGGCCGGGTGGTGGACCGGAAGGGCGGGCGCCGCGGACTCGCGGCGGCGGGCGCCGGCGGGCGCGGGGGCCATGCCGTGTGCCATCGGATACCACCTCCTGCCGCGTGCCGTCGGACCTGACGTCTTCGACTCTAGGGGTGGGGTCTGACAACGGGTCCCGCACCGGTGCGCCCGCGCCGGTGGACACGCCTCGCGGAGCGGACGTACCTGGCCCAACCGCTCATCTCAGCGACCTGCGGGGGCGCGCTCGCGCGACTCGGTCCGGGCGGCGGACAGGCTGCCCGGCCTGGGCGAGGGCGTGCCACGGACCGGACGGCCGCGGTGGCGCCGCCTTACGGCGTCGTGGACGAGACGACGTACACCATGGGGTACCGCGGATTGGACAGGTTCACGACGATGCGCTGGCTGGGGTGGGGGTTCTGCTGGTGGTGGACGAGGCCGCGCCAGGGGCCGGGGCCGGTGAAGTCCCAGCCGACGATCTTGCTGGTCCCGGGCGCTGATGGGGACGCTGTCCTTCTTCAGCGCGCCCCGGCTGGTGCCGATGTCGCTGAGGAAGGTGCTCCAGGCCCGCGTTGGTGGTGCGGAACTGGACGTACAGGCGGCTGGTCTTCCAGTTGTTGGTCTCGTAGTACGCGACCGCCGGTGGAGCTCGCCCGGCAGACCGGCACGTTGTAGAGCCGCCGCTGGACCTTGGAGGGCGCAGCCCCCGGTGAGGCCGGTGGCCGAGTACCTTCGCCTCCTTGTCCTTGCCGCTGTCGCGGCTCTGGTTGGCGGAGATGACCAGATAGCCGGCCGGGATGCCGATGAGCAGCACGATGATCAGCAGCGTCAGTGCCCGGCGGCGGATCGCGTGGCGGCGGTCCTCGACCGGCGGCGGCGAGCGCCGGGGCCTGGTGGGGCACTTCGGTCCGTGCAGCGGGGCCGTCACTGGGTTCCTTGCGTGGTGCGCATGCGGCGGCCTCGGCGTACCGCTCGTAGCGCTCGTAGCGCTCGACGCGGCGGCGGTTGGCGCGGCGGAAGCGGCGGGCGACCAGCCGGGCCAGGTCGGCGGCGCCGACCATGCCGGCCTCGGGGCCGAGCTGGGCTCGGGCGATGCGGGCCTCGGGGCGGTAGCCGCGGCCGGTGAGGTGCCGGCGGAAGGCGTCCCGGGCCGGGCCGATCAGCAGGTCGTCGGCGGCGCTGACGCCGCCGCCGATGACGAAGCAGGAGGGGTCGAGGGCGGCGGCGAGGTTGGCGATGCCGACGCCGAGCCACTGGCCGATGTCCTGGAGGAGCTCGATGCACATCGCGTCGCCCTCGCGGGCCAGCTCGGTGATCAGCGGGCCGGTGATGTCGCCGATGCTGCCCTTCGACCTGCTCGATGATCCCGTACGCGACCGGGGAGTCGGCGGCGGCCAGCTCGCGGGCCTCGCGCACCAGGGCGTTGCCGGAGCTGTACTGCTCCCAGCAGCCGCGGTTGCCGCACGGGCAGCGGTGGCCGCCGGGCACGACCTGCATATGGCCGAATTCGCCGGCGACGCCGTACTTGCCGCGCTTGACCTGGCCGTCCTCCAGGATCGCGCCGCCGATGCCGGTGCCGAGCGTGATCATGACGAGGTGGTCCTCGCCGCGGCCCGGCGCCGAAGCGCCACTCGCGCCCAGGCGGCGGTGTTGGCGTCGTTGTCGACCATGACGGGGACGGCGAGGCCGCCGGCGAGGCGGTCGCGCAGCGGTTCGTTGCGCCAGGACAGGTGCGGGGCGAAGAGGACCCGGTTGCGGTCGGCGTCGACCCAGCCGGCCGCGCCGATGCCGACGCGCGTGCACGTCGTGCCGGTCGGACAGGTCGAGGACCAGTTCGACGATGGTGTCCTCGACGACCTTGGGGCTCTTGGACTTGTCCGGCGTCTCGGCGCGCACCGTCTCCAGGATGTTGCCGTCGGCGTCCACGACGCCCGCCATCACCTTGGTGCCGCCGATGTCGATGCCGACGGTGGGCACCCGGGGCGCCGTCAGATGGGACCGGCGCTCCCGGGTGCCGACGGTGCGCAGGACGGTGGCCCGCGCGGAACCGGTCGGGGTGCTCCCTGCTCTCGCACGAGCGGAGCCGAGAGCTCGGGGGAGGGCGAGGTCGCGGTAGGTGCTCATCGCGCCGATTGTGCCTCACGCGCCCCTAAGGCCGCATGGCGCACCCGACCTCTGAGCCAGGACATAGTCATCCGCATCATTGCACACCGTCACGCAGTCGAGACCGGATCGTAGTCGCATCATGGACGATCAGGCTGGGGCGCCGGGTGACTTGCCGACCGGACCGCCGCCGGAGCCGGCCGGCTCGGGCGCACGCTCCAGTTCGTGGCGCAGGTCGTCCAGCTCGCTGCCGCCCGCCATCTGGCGGGTCAGCTCGTCCAGGGTGATCTCCTCACGGGTGTGGCTGCCCGCCATCGCGCCGCGCTTGAGCAGCACGAAACGGTCGCCGACCAGGTAGGCGTGGTGCGGGTTGTGGGTGATCAGCACCACGCCGAGTCCCGGCGTCACGCGCCGCGGCCACGTACTTGAGGACCACGCCGGACTGCTTGACGCCGAGCGCCGCGGTCGGCTCGTCGAGGACGAGGACCTTGGCGCCGAAGTACACCGCGCGGGCGATGGCCACGCACTGCCGCTCGCCGCCCGACAGGGTGCCGATGGGCTGGTCGACGTCGCGCAGGTCGATGCCCATGCGCAGCAGCTGCGCATAGGTGGTGGCACGCATGAACGGCACGTCGAGGCGCCTGAAGGGCCCCTTGCCCTTGGTCGGCTCCGAGCCGAGGAAGAAGTTCCGCCAGACGGGCATCAGCGGGACGACGGCGAGGTCCTGGTAGACCGTGGCGATACCGCGGTCCAGGGCCTCGCGCGGCGAGGCGAGGGCGCTCTCCTCGCCCTCGACGCGGAAGCTGCCCGCGTCATGCCGGTGCAGCCCTGAGATGATCTTGATCAGGGTGGATTTGCCCGCGCCGTTGTCGCCGAGCACACAGGTGATCTCTCCGGCGTGCACCTCCAGGGAGACGTCTTCGAGGGCGCGGATGTTGCCGTAGTACTTGCTGACGCCGGTCAGTTCGACGAGCGGCACGCGCTCTTTGGAGGCCGCCGACGCACTCACCGGCGCCGCGTCCCGGGCGCTGTCGCCGCCCGTCGAAACGTCTTTGCTGGTCAGACCGTCGTTGCCCGTCATGCCGTCGCCTCCGCGCGCTTGCGGACCCAGGCGTTCAGCAGGGTCGCGAGGAGCAGCATCGCCCCGAGGAAGAACTTGAACCAGTCCGGGTTCCACTCGGCGAACACGATGCCCTTGCTGGTCATGCCGAAGATCAGGGCACCGACCGCGGAGCCCACCGCGGAGCCGTAGCCGCCGGTGATCAGGCAGCCGCCGATGACCGCGGCGATGATGTAGATCAGTTCGTTGCCGACGCCCTCGCCGGACTGCACGGCGTCGAACGAGAAGAGCAGGTGCTGGCCGGCGATCCAGGCGCCCAAGGCCGACGCCCATGTAGAGGCCGACCTTGGTCCACGCCACCGGGACGCCGACGGCGCGGGCCGCGTCCTTGGCGCCGCCCGCAGCGAAGATCCAGTTGCCGACGCGGGTGCGCAGCAGGATCCAGGTGGCGACGGCGACCAGGACCAGCCACCACAAGATGGTGATCCGGAAGTCGACACCGCCGACGGTCAGCATGGACGCGAAGACGGCCCTCGCGGAGGAGAAGCCGTCCATGTCGGAGATGGACTTGGTGGAGACGGTGCCGTCGATCAGCTTGGTGAAGCCGAGGTTCATGCCGGTCAGCATCAGATACGTACCGAGGGTGATGATGAAGCTCGGCAGTTTGGTGCGGGTCAGCATCAGACCGTTGAAGGCGCCGATCGCGAGCGTCACCAGCAAGGAGACCAGGACGCCGATCCAGACGTTGACGGTCATCTGGTAGCTGATCATCGAGGCGAGCAGTGCGGAGCTGGTCACCATCACGCCCGCGGACAGGTCGAACTCGCCGCCGATCATCAGCAGCGCCACCGGCACCGCCATGATGCCGATGGTGGACGAGGCGTACAGCACGGTGCTGAGGCTGGCGGTGCGCAGGAAGCCGTCGGCGGCCAGGGCGAAGAACACGAACACGGCGACGGCGCCGACGACCGAGCCCGAGTTCGGGTCGGCCGAGCAGTTTGCGCAGCGGCGATCTTCTGATCAGCCGTTCTCGATGGCTTTGAGCGTGTCGTGACCGGGTGGAGAAGGGGGCGCGGTCGCCGTCACCGGGTGCCCCGCTTGGCGTAATTCAGCGAGGGCGCTCGCACTGTCCTTGGTGACGATCTGCGGTCCGGTGAGGACGGGACGGCCGCCGCCGAGGGCGTCGGCGTTGTACTTGTAGAGCCACAGCAGGTCCACGGCCTCGTATCCCTGCAGGTAGGGCTGCTGGTCGACGGCGAAGCCGAGGCTGCCGGCGGTCAGGCCCTGGGCGACCTTGGCGTTCAGGTCGAAGGTGTCGATCTCGGCCTTGCTGCGCGTTTCCTGCTTGGCCTTGACGGCGGTGTCGGCGAACGGGGCACCGAGGGTGACGACGGCGTCGATGGACGGGTCGGCCTGGAGCTTGGCCTCCATGGCGGACTGCACGTCGGGCATGTTCGTGCCCGTCACGTACAGGTTGCTCAGCGAGCCCTTGAAGTGGTCCTTGGCGCCGGCGCAGCGCTGTTCGAGGCCGACGTTGCCCTGCTCGTGGATGACGCACAGGACCTTCTTGCGACCGCGCTTGTTGAGCTCGTCGCCGACCGCCTGGCCGGCGATGGTCTCGTCCTGGCCGATGTGGGTGAGGGCGCCGAACTTCTTCGACTCGGCGGAGCCCGAGTTCACAGTGATCACCGGTATGCCGGCCTTCTCGGCACGGGCCACGGCCGCCTTCATGGCGTCCGGCTTGGCCAGGGTGACGATCAGACCGTCGACCTTCTTGTCGATCGGCCGCGTCTGCACAAGCTGGGCCTGCTGCTGGGCCTGGTCGTCGTGGGAGTAGAGGAACTTGATGTTGTCCTTGGCGGCGGCCTGCTTGGCGCCGCTCTGCACGATGTCCCAGAACGTGTCGCCGTCACCGGAGTGGGTGACCATCGCGAAGGTCCAGCGCGGAGTGTTCACCGCGGCCCGTCCCGAGGCGGCGGACTTGGTGGCGTCCTCCGCCTCCTTGCCGCCGGTGCTGCTGCATCCCGCGAGCGTGAGGCCGAGCGCCCCTGCCAGCGCCATGCTTACCCAGCTGCGAAAACGAGCCACGAGGCTGCGCCCTTCTGTCCGTCTGACGTACCGATAGAGGTCGGCCGTCCAGTATCCGGTATCTGCCATCCGCGCCCGTGCACCGGGTGCCGATCGCGGATGACCGGGCTGATCAGGGCGATCGTGCTCCTTGGCCGCCACGGTGCGGCTTCGAGGGAGTTCTAGCCGTGCACCCTTGGGCCCGTCAACGTGTTTGTCATAACATTCTGACGCCTGGTCACGAGTCGCCCTGGCGCACTGACCTGGCGACTCAGGGGCGGACGAGCAGCTGGAACTCGAAGGAGTAGCGCGAGGCGCGGTAGACGTGCGTGCCGAACTCGACGGGGCGCCCCGTGTCGTCGAACGTGAGGCGCTGCATGGTCAGCAGTGGGGCGCCGCCGGGCTCGGTGAGCCGCATGGCCTCCGGCACGGTGGCGGCACGCGCGCCGATGGACTGGCGGGCGCTGTGAAGGGTGATGCCAGCGGCGCGCATCAGGCGGTACAGGCCGGTCGTCTCCAGCCGCCCGGTGTCGAGGTCGAGCAGGCCGGCCGGCAGGTGGTTGCAGAGGTACGCCATGGGCTCGCCGTGGGCGAGGCGCAGCCGCTCCACGCGGTGCACCTCGCTGCCCTCCGCCACTCCCGAGCGCGACGGCGGCTTCGGCGGGCGCCGGGACGAGCGCGTTGGCCAGCACCTTCGTCGTCGGGCGCTGGCCGGCCGCCGCCAGGTCGTCGTAGAGGCTGCTGAGCTCCAGCGGGCGTTTGATCTGGCTGTGCACGACCTGGGTGCCGACGCCGCGGCGGCGCACCAGCAGGCCTTTGTCGACCAGCGACTGGATGGCCTGGCGCACGGTCGGCCGCGAAAGACCGAGGCGGCCGCGAGCTCTATCTCGTTGCCGAGCAACGTCCCCGGAGTCGAGCGCGCCCCGTTCGATCGCCGCCTCCAGCTGCTGGGACAGCTGGAAGTACAGCGGGACCGGGCTGGTGCGGTCGACGCCGAGTTCTAGGGGAACGGTCGGATCCACTCCTGGTTTGGGCACGGAGCGAGCGTAGTCCCAGGAAATGATGACGGGAAGTTGTGAAGTCTGATTGTCCGGACAAAGTGTTGACAGGGCGAAGAGCGCAGGCCAATTTGGAGACATGCGCATCGGACTCATCGGGACGGGCCGTATCGGCTCCTTCCACGCCGCGGCCCTGCACCGTAACCCCGAAGTGGGTTCGCTCGTCGTCGCCGACGCCGATCCGGCGCGCGCCGCTGACCTCGCGGAACGTCTGGGCGCGAGCGCGGCGCCCGACGTGGCCGAGATCTTCGCGCAGCGCCTGGACGCCGTGGTGATCACGGCGGCGACCTCGGCGCACGCGGACCTCATCCGCGGGGCCGCACGGGCCGGCCTGCCGGTCTTCTGCGAGAAGCCCATCGCCCTCGACCTGGACGGCACTCTCGCGGCGCTGAAGGAGGTCGAGGAGGCGGGCACCGTGCTCCAGCTGGGTTTCCAGCGCCGCTTCGACGCGGGCTACACGGCCGCCCGGCAGGCCGTGCGCAGCGGACGGCTCGGGCGGCTGCACACGGTGCGTGCGACGACCTCGGACCCGGCGCCACCGCCCGCCGCCTATCTACCGCTGTCGGGCGGCCTGTACCGGGACTGCCTGGTCCATGACTTCGACATCCTGCGCTGGGTGACGGGCCGTGAGGTCACCGAGGTGTACGCCACCGGGTCCGACGCGGGCCCGGCCGTGTTCGCCGAGGCGGGCGACGTGGACACGGCCGCGGTACTGCTCACCCTCGACGACCGCACGCTCGCCACCGCCACCGCGACCCGGTGCAACGGCGCCGGATACGACGTCCGCATGGAACTCGCCGGTGAGCGCGACCAGCTCGCGGTCGGCCTGGACGATCGCGCACCGCTCACCTCCGCGGAGCCCGGCGGACGGCCCGCGCCCAACAAGCCCTGGCCTGGTTTCCTGGAGCGTTTCGCACCCGCCTACGAGGCCGAACTCACCGCCTTCATCGACGTGGCGCGCGGCACCCGCGACAACCCGTGCGACGGCCGCGAGGCCCTGCACGCCCTGCGCATCGCCGAGGCCTGCGAACTCTCCCGGCGCGAGCGCCGGGTCGTGCGGCTGACGGAGATCCGCGAGGACTGACCACCGGCCCGGCTGCCGGTAGCCGGCGGACTCGATCGTCGCTCGCCTGCCCGTGCTCGCGGGACGGAAGACGCGAAAGCCGGCGGCCGTGTTCTCGCGGTCGTCGGCATGGCGCCGCGCTGGGCGGGTCGTGCGCTGTCCTGCCTTCTTCGGCAGCTACGAGACCTGCGCGAGCGCGGTACCACTGATCGTGCCGGGCAGCACGCTGACGGCCGGCGCCGGGCGCCGTACGGACGCCGGGGCCGACCGTCCTGCGGGGTGTGGGCTCACCTGCCCCGGATGAACTCGCGGCAGTGGTGCGCCGCAGAGAGCGGCCGGTGCCTCAGCAGTCGAAGTCGATCAGGTCGAACGTCACGTAGTGGTCGGAGGTGTAGTAGTCCTCGTCGGAGTCCTGGCCGGTGACGACGCGACGGGCGCCGCGGTCGGAAGAGCCGGGGGTCTCGACGGTGTACTCGTGGTAGTAGCCGGTCGACTGCTGCGGCAGGACGCCCTCGCGGTTCTGGAAGACCTCGCCGTCCTCCGGATACGGGAACGGGCCGCCCTCGTCGATCAGGTCGAGTGTGTCGTACGCCTGGTCGGGCAGCGAGGAGTAGCAGATGTCTCCGACGGAGGTGATCTGCGTGATCGCCGTGGAGACGGTGGCGTGGGTGAGGGTCGGGGCCGCGCTCGCGGCGACGACAGGGCCGCCGACGAAGAGGGCGGCGGCCAGGGCAGAGATGCTGAGAATGCGTGTGGGGGTTCGCATGCCTCTTAGCATGACGCGCGTAGACCATGTCGTGTCAATGTCAAAGGCGGGAATTTCCAGAACGTTCACCCACGAGTGGCAACGCCCCGCGCCCACCGGGGCAGGGCGGCGCCCGCCGGCATGCCTGCCCGCCTCCCGCACGCCCGGTGCGCACAACGACGCGGCGACGCGACGGGATCTTTGCCTGACGGCTAATCAGCCCGCATGGGTGGAGAACAGGCCGCCCGTCGGTCCCTGCTTGTCGCCGCCCTGGGCCTTCTTGAGTGCGTTCGCCAGGCCTTCGATGGTGAGGGACTGGAGGATGACCCGGCCCTGTCCTTCCAGGGTGGCGAGCGACAGGCCCTCGCCGCCGAAGACCGCGTTCATGATCCCCTGGCGGTTGAGGCCGCCGACGCGCTCGATGCCGTACTGGATGCCCTCCTCGAAGGCGACCACACAGCCGGTGTCGACCTCGATGCGCCCGCCGAAGTCGGCCGGGTCGAGGTCGATGAAATTGCCCGCGCCGCAGATGATGACCGTGCCGAGGCCGGTGAACTTCTCCAGGATGAAGCCCTCGCCGCCGCTCATGCCGGTCCTGCCGCCCTGGAAGGCGATGCCGAACTCGACGGTGGACTCGGCGGCCACGAAGGCGTCCTTCTCGGCGAACCAGGCGCGGGACCCGGTCAGTTCGAGCGCACGCATCTCGCCGGGCAGGACGCCCGCGAAGCCGACGGTGCCCTCGCCCCGTGAAGTGAAGTACTGGAACGCGAGCGATTCGCCCGCCAGGTAGCGCTGGCCGACCTGCATGGCGGTGCCCATGGCCTGGCGGAGCATGCCGCCCATCCCGCCGCCGCCCTGCTGCCCCTGCCCCTGGCGCTGGCCGCCACTGGACGGGCCGCCGAGCCGGGTCTCCATCGACACGTTCGCCGTCTTGAAGAGGAACTTGCCTGCTTCGCAGTAGACGGTCTGACCGGGCTGGAGGTTCACGACAGCCATCTGCATGGCATTGCCGACGATCTCTTGCTGCAGGGTCACGGCGGTCTCCTTGACGCGCACGGCGCTTTTGGTGCAGATCGCGGGGGCTCCCGGATCCTGGACCGGCCCGGCGGGTCCGGGGCAGGTCCGCTGGATCAACGAGCGGGGCGCCCCGTTCGGTTCCGGCCTGGCGAAGCCGTGATGACGGTCACCCGGCCAGCAGCCGGTGGCGTGCCGCCAGCTCCGCCGCGCCGCGCCTGGTGAGCGAGCCGAACAGTCGCAGCCGGGAGATGCCGCCGTCGGGATGGATGTCGATACGGGCATGAGTGCCGGTGACCGGGACGGGAAGCACGAAACGGTGCGTACTGTCCGGCTCCAGACGAGTGCGCGGCACCGCCTCGACCCAGCCGCCTGCACCCTCTGTGCCTTCTGTGCCCCCTGTGCCCCCTGTGCCTCCTATGTGTTCTATATCCCCCACCCGCACCGACGCCCAGCCCGCCGCGTTCCCCTTGAGGTAGCCGGTGTCGATCTCCACGGCGCGGATCTCGGCGTGCGCGGCGAGCCGGTAGCCGATCCAGTCATGGCCGCGGTCACGGCGGCGGCGGGTCTCCCAGCCGTCGTCCATCCGCTGGGAGCGGCCCGGTCGGATGGTGTTGGCGGCGGGCGAGTAGAAGAGGTCGGAGGCGCCTTCGATTCGGCCGCCGTTCTCCAGCGCCACCACGTCGAAGGTGCCGAGCGCCGCCAGCCACGCCGGGTCGGGCAGCACCTCTCCGTGGACCCGCAGCCGTGCGATCCCGCCGTCAGGGTGCTGGTTGACGCGCAGGTGGCTGAAGCGTCGCGGCAGGGTGACGGCGAAGCCGTTGGCGGCGTGCCCGCCGACGGGCGTACGGGGCACCAGCGGCTGCCAGGGCATACCGTCGGCGAGCAGTTCCTCCGGGGACGGAGTGCCGTCGGCGGACACCGCCTCGACGGAGACGGCCTGCGGATGGTTGCCGCGGAAGTGGGCGGTGTCGACGATGATGCCGTGGATCATCCCTACGGCGCCTAGGCGGATCAGCGCCCAGTCGTGGTCGTCGTCCTCAGGCCAGGGCCGCTTGGCCGAGACGCCGCGGCGGCGGCGGGTCTCCCAACCGTCCATGATCTTGCCCTTGGGCCCGAAGCGTTCGGGTTCGAAGACGGCACGCCCGGGCAGCAGGAGGCTCTCGCGTGGTGCGAAGAACTCGTCGTTGGCGGCGATGACTCCGGCGCCGAGCCCGCGATCGGCGAGATTCGGATACGAAGTGAACGGGAGGTCGGCGGTGCGGTAGTCGGCATACGGGTCGCCGCCCCCGTAGGGGCCCGCGGCACCGGTGAACCGGGGAATCGCCGTCACGGTGATCAGTCCGTCCTTCCATCAGTTCGTCCCTGTACGACCGTTGCCGGCCGTTCACCTTTTCGTCCCCGGCCGCCCTACGCCGATCCTGGCCGCCCTCGGTCGTTCCTGGCTGGTTCCGTACTCGTCCTCCCTCGTCCGCCCTCGGCCGTCAGCCGCCCGCCGGCCTCTCCAGCAGGCGGCCGGCGGGTGCGGCGAAGACGGGCCCGGCCGCACCGTCCGCGCGCTCGTAGACACAGGTGCCGCGCAGCCAGGTGGAGGTGACGACGCCGTAGAGCGTGCGGCCCGCGTAGGCGGTGACCGGGTTGCGGTGCTGAAGCTCGGCGGGGTCGACCGTGAAGGCCGCGTCGGGCGCGAGGACGGCGAAGTCGGCGTCGCGGCCGGCCTCTATGGCACCCTTTTCGGCCAGGCCCGCGAGCCGCGCGGTCCGCTCGGACATCCAGCGCACCACGTCCTCAAGGGTGTGGCCGCGCCGTCTGGCCTCGGTCCACACGGCGGGCAGGCCGAGTTGCAGCGAGGAGATGCCGCCCCATGCGGTGGCGAAGTCGGGCGTCTTGAGGTCGGCGGTGGACGGCGAGTGATCGGAGACGACGCAGTCGATGGTGCCGTCGGCCAGCGCAGCCCAGAGCAGATCCTGGTTGGCGGCCTCCCGGATGGGCGGACAGCACTTGAACGCGGACGCCGCGTCGGGCACGTCCTGGTCGGTGAGGGTGAGGTAGTGCGGGCAGGTCTCGACGCTCAGCCGGACCCCTGTACGCCGGGCGGCGGCGATCAGCGGCAGCGCTCCCGCCGACGAGAGATGCAGGATGTGCACACGGGCGGATAACTGCCGGGCCGCCGTGATCACCGATTCGATCGCCGCGTCCTCGCTGCCGGGCGGCCGTGAGCGCAGGAAGTCGGCGTACTTGGGGCCGCCGCGCTGCGGGGCGCGGGCGAGCCGGCGCGGATCCTCGGCGTGCACGATCAGCAGCCCGTCGAAGCCGGCGGTCTGGGCCATGGCCTCGGTCAGCTGCTCGCCGTCCAGTTCGGGGAACTCCTCGACGCCCGACGGCGACAGGAAGCACTTGAAGCCGAAGACTCCGGCGTCGTGCAGGGGCCGCAGCGCCCCGAGGTTGGCGGGCACCGCGCCGCCCCAGAAGCCGACGTCGATATGCGCGGCGTCCTTGGCGACGGCCTGTTTGGTGCGCAGATGACCGACCGTCGTCGTCGGCGGCAGCGAGTTGAGCGGCATGTCGACGAGCGTGGTGACGCCTCCGGCGGCTGCCGCACGGGTGGCCGTCCAAAAGCCCTCCCAGGCGGTGCGGCCCGGGTCGTTCACATGCACATGGGTGTCGACGAGGCCGGGCAGCAGGACGTCGTCACCGAAGTCCCTGACCTGGGCGCCGGGTGGCGGCGCGGTGTCATGGGGCAGTACGGCAGCGATACGGCCGCGGGCGACGGCCACCGAAGCGGGGCGCGTCCCTTGCGGGGTGACGACGCGTGTGGAGCGCAGGAGCACGTCGGACCCGGCCGCGTCCGAGCGGGCCGTACCGGAGCGTGCCGGGACGACACGGGTCGGGCGCAACGGGTGCGGGCCTGCGGTGGACGGTGGGGGATCGGACGGGGACGGTTCGGCCATCGACACGCGGGCCCTCTCTGTCGCGCTCTACCGCTGTCTGCTGTCTTCGTTCTCGATCGCTGTCTTCTCCGGTGGGCGGCTCTGCTGCTCTGCCGCAGTCCGTCGCTGTCCGTGCGGGTGGCTGCTGCCCTGGTGCAGGACAGGCGTCTTGTGCCATGCGGCGCGCTCGACCCGCGGCGTGCCCTCTCGCGCTGTGCCTCGGCGGTTCCTGCTGCCGTGGTCCTCGGCCACACGGCGCTCCGCCGCCTCGACGGGGCCACGTCCGGCGCAGTCTTCAACGTTCTGTTGAAGGAGTTTTCCCCGCACCACCGGCCACGTCAAGCACACCCTCCCCGCCAAAACCCGCGCCCGCGCCCCCGCCGAACACCCCGCGCCCCACCGACCGCCTGGCCTTCTAGATTATTTCGGATAATGAAATTAACCTTCCAATATCCGCCTCCCCTCCAGCCTCTCCCCTCGCCCGCAACAGCCCGCCCGAAGACTCGCCGCACCCCGCCCCCGACACCGCCTGCCGCCCTCCGCTACACCCGTCTGGCCAGGGAGACGCCCGCCTGCCGCCGGGTAGGCTGACGGCTCGTTCGTTCGCACCGTCCGCCATGCTCAGCCGAGGCTCCTCCAGAGCCGAGAACCTGGTGGCACCCCCAGCGGGGCCGTCCGGCTCCCGAGCCCCGAAAGGAACGCGCCGTGCCGTCGTCCAGCGCCAGCACCACCGACGCCGCCAAATCCGCTGCCGCCACCGGCCCCTCCGGCGGTGTCCAGTCGCTTGAGCGCGCCTTCGACCTGCTGGAGCGGATGGCGGACGCGGGAGGCGAGGTCGGCCTGAGCGAACTGTCCGCGAGCAGCGGGCTGCCGCTGCCCACCATCCACCGGCTGATGCGGACGCTGGTCGTCTGCGGCTATGTCCGTCAGCAGCCCAACCGCCGCTACTCCCTTGGCCCGCGCCTCATCCGCCTCGGCGAATCCGCGTCCCGGCTGCTGGGCACCTGGGCCCGGCCGCATCTGGCCCGTCTCGTGACGGAGACCGGCGAGACCGCCAACATGGCCCTGCTCGACGGCGACGAGGTCGTCTACGTGGCGCAGGTGCCGTCGAAGCACTCCATGCGTATGTTCACCGAGGTGGGCCGGCGCGTGCTGCCGCACTCGACGGGCGTCGGCAAGGCCCTGCTCGCGCACCTCCCCACGGACGACGTGCGCGCCCTGCTGGCCCGTACGGGCATGCCGGCCGCAACCGACAAGACGATCACGACTCCGGAGGGCTTCCTCGACGCCCTCGAAGAGGTGCGCCGCCTCGGCTACGCGATCGACGACAACGAGCAGGAGATCGGCGTCCGCTGCCTGGCCGTCTGGGTGCCCGACTCCCCCACAGCCGCCGCCATCTCCATTTCGGGACCCGCGGGCCGGGTCACCGAGGCCGCCACGGAGAAGATCGTCCCGGTGTTGCAGCAGGTCGCCGTGGACCTCTCAGCGGCACTGGCGGCGAGTTAGCCCCGGCTCTTCAGCGGAATTGGTCGATCTGACGCCCTGACAGCAGAAAGGTGCCGCCGACCTGCAAGGATGCGAGTGTCTAGATCGAATCCGGCACAGGAGTCAGGGCACCTTTCTGGTGAGTGAGCGTACAGGGTGGGACCGCGGTCTGTCTGTGACGGCTGACGGGAAAGGGCTGGTCGGGCATGCCGGGGCGGTGCTGTTGCGCAGGCTCGCCGACCGCGTCGGCCTGACCGACGCACTGGCGGGAGTGCTTCCATCGGGCACGACCTCGTCGTGGCGGGACCGGGCCACCGCGCTCGTCGGCCTCGTCGTCGCGATCGCGCTCGGCGCCACGAATCTGCTGGAGGCCGAGCAACTCCAGCTCCACCACGGCCTCCTGTTCGGACCGGCAGTGTCGGACTCCACGTTGCACCGGCTGCTGTCCACGACGGACGAGACGAGGCGCGCACAGATCGCGAAGGTACGACAGCGGGTGCGTCGCCACGTCTGGACGCTGCTGCACCTGCGGCCCGGCGGCTTCCCGTATCTGACCGTCGCGGGGCGGCATCTGAAGGGCTGGATCGTGCTCGACATGGACGCCACGGTCATCACCGCGGCCTCCAGGAAACAGGGCGCCGCCGGCACGTTCAAGGGCACCTTCGGCTTCCACCCATTGGCCGCATGGCTGGCCAACACCGACGAGTGCCTGGCGATGGAACTGAGGGAAGGCAACGCCGGCGCGAACACCGTCGCCGATCACCTGCGGGTGCTGGATGCCGCACTCGCGCAGATACCCTGCTCCTCCCAGGCCAAGATCCTGGTGCGGGTCGACGGCGCCGGTGCCACACACGGCCTGCTCAAACGCCTTCAGGCGCTGAACACCACGCGGCGCACGGTCCGCTACACCGTCGGCTGGACGATCACGCCCGAGGACGAACGCGCCATCGCCCGCCTCCCCGAAGCCGCCTGGGAAACCTCCCTGCGACAGGACGGCGAGGTCCAAGAGGGCTACTTCGTCGCCGAGTTGACCGGACTGAGCACTCGTGAGGGCTGGCCCAAGGGCATGCGGCTGATCGTCCGCCGCGTCAAGCCCTCCCGCCGCCACCTGGGGAAGCTGACCGCGTTCGAGCAGAAGACCGGCTGGCGCTACTCGATCACCGCAACAAACATCCGGCACATGAGCCACATCGCCGGCACCCACCAGGTGCAGTTCCTCGACGTCCTTCACCGCGATCACGCCGAGGTCGAAGACCGCGTGCGCACCAACAAGGCGATGGGGCTGGCGAACCTGCCGTCCAAGTCCTGGCAAACGAACGCGAGCTGGATGCTCACCGCGAACCTCGCCGCCGATCTCGACGCCTGGCTGCGGCTGCTGGCCCTCCACGACCAAGCGGACCTCGCCGACGCCGAGCCGGACACGATGCGCTTCCGCCTCTACCACCTGCCCGCCCGCCTCGCCCACCACGCACGCCGCCACCACCTGCGCATCGAACGGACCTGGCCCTGGGCCCAGACATTCACGACCAGCTGGAAGCGGATCAACAACCTGACGGCCGCCACCTGACGACCAGCCTCTGCCCCAACACACACCGAGAGGAGGAAGGCCAGCAGCCTCCGGGCCCGTGGAACCCGGCGCACCCCGCAGCGACACGCGACGGCCCGCCCTCACACGGCGAGGGACATTACGGGCGAACCACCAAGCCACTCAACGACCAAACCCCACCGAAGAATCGAGGTTAGACACTCCGCCTTCGGGCCGGTGCACCGGAAATAGTCGTCGGAGGAATGTGCACGGATTCCCAGGGTGGCCCGGAAAGGTACGGACCACCCTGGGAAATGTCTGGCCACCGTCAAAATAAGTCCGAGGAATGCTTGTCGCTAAACCTTCGGCAACACGTCAGGAACACACCAAGAAGGCTCCAAGAATCGGGAGCGTTCCCACGTCTCGTCGATCTTTCAGTTCGCCACTTCGCCAGGCCGTCAGTTATGCGGCTGCTGCGGTTCCCCGAAGAGTTCCACAGCGGTCCGCACCTTCGCGAGGCTCGGCGCGAGGGCGCTGACCGAGCCGATGGAACCGGCCACCAGCAGCAGTGACCGGCGCAGCCGCCGGATCTCGGGTGCGCCGCTCTGGGCCATCGCGGACAGCTCCGCGAGCTCATCCTCGGCGATGCCCCGGTCGGGGAACTCCGCGGGATGAGCGTCTAGTTCGCGGCTCAATCGGAAGACGACGGCCCGTAGGTCCGCCACCCGAGGATCTTGGTCAGCACTGCCCTTCATCGTCCTGTGTCCCGCACTCCGCAACACAGCTCTCCCCCCTTGCACGCCGTCGTGCGCCGACCATCGCATTCTGGTGTTGTGATCGCGCACCCCAGATCCGGCCTCTGGAAGAGCAAGCCATTCTCTGGAGGTGCGGAACAGTAAACGCCACGTTGCGGGCCGAGCGCCACAGAATGGACGTAATTCGACGTCTGGCCGTGATAAATGGAAGCGAAAGAATAAAACGGAGTAAATGGTTCGACGGCACGGTGTGGATGCCGCGGCGTTTATTACCAAGCGGTACATTCAGAGGGTACGCGCATCGGGGCCGCGCGAAAGGGCGTTGACCTGCCAGAGGTCGTCGGTCGACCGCCGGGGCCGGCCAACGGGGATCGCGCCGACGGGGCCGCGGCCGACGGAACGGCTGATGCCCGGCCGTCTCCATCGCTGGACGGCCGGGCATCGTGTCAGCTTGCAACTCGGGACGATCGGACGCCGCGTCAGCTTCACGGCAGGACGGCCCGACGCCGCGTCAGTTCCTCAATCGACGGGCGCCGGCTGGACGGCGTTGCGCCACACCGTGAGATCGATCTTCAGGTAGGTACTCGGCGAGTCCTCGGATGACATTCCCTGCACGGTGATGAGGCCCAGGTTTCCCGTGCCGGGGTGCAGACAGATCTGGGAGCCCTTGGAGAGCTTGTCCAGTTCGATGTTGGTGGTAAACCGGGTCTCGTCCCGGCAGGTGGCGAGCGATCCTTCCTCGCCGGGGTCGAGCAGGACCAGTTTGCCGCCGTCCCGCTTGGCCTCCACCCATCCGTTGACGCTGTACACGAAGTCGTAGTTGTCGTCCTCGCCCTCCTGGGGCTTGACCGGGTCGTCACCGAGGTCGAGGTGGTAGCCGGCGGTCAGGTTGATGCCCGGGTAGTCGGCCGGAGTGGGGTCGGCAATGGGCGTGGTGCTGCCGCCCTTGCTCCCCGAGGGGCCGGGCGAGGGCGAGGACGAGTTGTCCGGGGACTGGGATTGCTTGTGCTTGTTCTCCGGCTGGTCGTCCTGCTGGGCCGTCGTACCGTCGCCGCCCCGCAGGACGAAATAGGCGGAGCCCGCGCCTACGACCCCGAACACCAGCGCGATGGCGAGCGTCACGGCAAGCGTGCGGCTCTTCTTCCGCGCGGGGGCCGGCGCCTGCGGGGCTCCCGAGCCTTGCGGCGAGCCGGGGACCACGCCTGTCTGCCCGAACGGCGCGGCAGCGGCGCCCTGGTATCCCGTGTGCGCCGGGTATCCGTACGAGCCGGGCTGCTGCGGGAACTGCGCCTGCGGCCCGCTCGGCTGGTACGGACCGGCGCCCGGGGCGCCGTGCTGCGGCAGGGGCGGTTGCGGGCCCGAGTCGGCCAGTGGGGTGGGCGGGCCGAAGCCGGGCGGTGTGGCGGGAGCGGCGTACACCGTGGGTACGGGAGCGACGGACGGCGCTACCGCTGGTGGCTGGTACGGCGGAGCGGCCAGTGGCTGCCCGAAGCCCGGTGCCGATGCGGAAGCCGGCGGCTGGGTGGGCGGCTGGCCTGCCTCGGCCGTCGCGGCGGGCGGCACTTCCGGCGGGCGCACCGTGCGAGCGGGGGCGGGGGCCGCGGCGCGTACGGTGATGTCGTCGGCCACCGGGCGGGGCAGCCAGTCCTCCGGGCGGCGCAGCACCGTCTCGCTGTTGGCCGCCTGGCACAGGCCGATGACGTCCGTCACCGACGGCCGTTCGCTCGGATTCTTGGCCAGACAGCGGGTGACCAGTTCCCGTAGCGCGCTGGGAAGTCCCAAGAGCTCGGGCTCCTCGTGCACGATCCGGTAGAGCACGCCGTGTCCGGTGCCCTCGCCGAAGGCGGGGCTGGCGAGCGCTGCGTACGCGGCGACCTGCCCGAGCGCGAAGATGTCGGTGGCCGCGGTGACCGATCGGCCCGCCGCCTGTTCCGGGGCCATGAAGGCGGGCGTGCCGATGGTGACGCCGCTGCCGGTGAGCGAGGTGGCGTCCGCGGCTCGTGCGATACCGAAGTCGATGACGCGCGGGCCGTCGGCGGCCAGCAGGACGTTCGACGGCTTCAGGTCGCGGTGCACGATCCCGGCGCCGTGGATGACGTGCAGCGCCTCGGCGATGCCCGCGACGAGCAGCAGCACGGTCGGCACCGGCAGCGGGCCGTGTGCGGCGACCGCGGCGGCGAGAGAGGGCCCCGGCACGTAGGCGGTGGCGAGCCAGGGCTGTGCGCCTTCGGTGTCGCAGTCGATGACAGGCGCGGTGTACAGCCCCTGCACCCGCTGCGCCGCCTCGGCCTCCTGCCGGAACCGGCGCCGGAATTCGGCGTCCTCGCTGAACTCGGGCCGGATCACCTTGATGGCGACGGGCCGTCCGCCCGGCGTGTACGACAGATAGACCTTGCCCATGCCTCCGGCACCGAGCCGGGCACTGATCAGATAGCCGGCCACCGCCCGCGGGTCCCCGTCCTCCAACATCTGGAAGACCTCACCCCCGCCCTGCTGCTGTCCCCCGCTCAACTCGCGCCCCCGTTCCATTTCGCTCAACGACCAACGGAGCTCATACGAGCGCCCGTTCACAAACGCCTGTCGGGGCGACGCACGCTGCCCGACGGGCACCGCGGCGCCCGAGGGAGCGCGGCGGGACAGGAGAGGACCGCGAAAGGAGTAGGCGAGGAGTGCCATATGAGCGGGAGAGCCGGTGACCACGGGTCAAGATGGCTGCGGCGGGGCATGGCGGCACGAGAGCGGGAGACGGCGGGAGACATGGCGTCGGACACGAGTACGGGTGAACCGGGCGGCGGAGCGGCGGGCGAGGTCGCGGGGCTGCTGCTGGCCGCGGGCGGCGGGCGGCGCCTCGGCGGGCGCCCGAAGGCACTTTTGCGGCACCGGGGCCGCCCGCTGGTGGAGCACGCCGTGGCGGTGTTGCGGGCGGGCGGCTGTACACGAGTACACGTGGTCCTGGGCGCGAGCGCCGCACACGTACGGCGGGAGGCCGCGCTGCCGGGCTGCGTCCTGGTCGACAACCCGGCATGGCAGGAGGGCATGGGTTCGTCGCTACGCGTCGGACTCGCCTCACTCGCCGCTGCGAGGGCGACCACGCCGGGCGGCGGCCCCAGCACCGCGGTGCGCGCCGCCCTGGTCCTCCTCGTCGACCAGCCGGGCGTGAGCGCCGCGGCAGTGGCACGGCTGCTGACCACCTACGACTCGCCCGCGTCGCTCGCCGCTGCCGCCTATGACGGACAGCGCGGGCATCCCGTGCTGTTCGGGGCGGACCACTGGGCCCAGATCACCGCGAGCGCCCAAGGCGACCGCGGTGCCCGCGCCTATCTGGCGGCGCATGACGACGCTCTCACGCTGATCGAGTGCGGGGACGTGGCCGAGGCTTACGACATCGACACCGTGGCGGATCTGGCGCGGCTGGAGTGACGGTGCCTCAGAATGTGGGCACACCGCAGGTGGCCGCGCTTCCTGCGGGGCCTCGCGCCGGACAGTGGCACGGTGTGCCGGACTGGTGTGACGGCAGCCGTCTCGACAGCAAGACGGCATTGAAGTTCCACCATGAGAAAACTAGTATCCACAGATCAGAAGCGGTCGCTCGTCGCAACGGCATTCCCGGTCCGCACCCAGCTGTCCCGGCACCCTGTGCCCACCACAGCCGTGCAGCCCGCGGAAAGCTCTGCGACTCGCTGAAGGAAGTGAGAGTCCATGTCCGCATCAGCGCCCTGTGTGCCGGTCATCGTCGACGCGGAGCCCCTGCCCCGGCAGGTCGAGGTCCTCACCGAGGAGGCCCTCGCCTTCCTGGGCGAGTTGCACCGGCGCTTCACTCCGCGGCGCGACGAACTGCTCGCGCGCCGCGCCGAGCGCCGCGCCGAGATCGCCCGTACCGCGACGCTCGACTTCCTCCCAGAGACGGCCGCGGTGCGCGCCGACGACTCCTGGCGGGTCGCCCCGTGCCCGCCCGCGCTGAATGACCGCCGTGTCGAGATCACCGGCCCCACCGACCGCAAGATGACCATCAACGCGCTCAATTCAGGCGCGCGGATCTGGCTGGCCGACTTCGAGGACGCCTCGGCTCCCACCTGGGAGAACGTCATCCTGGGCCAGCTCAATGTGATGGACGCCTACGAGCGCCGCATCGACTTCACCGACAAGGCCACCGGCAAGTCGTACGCCTTGCGGGACGCCGACCAGCTCGCCACGGTCGTCACCCGCCCGCGCGGCTGGCACCTGGACGAGCACCACCTCCAGGTCGACTCCCGTCCGGTGCCGGGCGCGCTGGTCGATTTCGGCCTCTACTTCTTCCACAACGCACAGCGGCTGCTGGACCTCGGCAAGGGCCCCTACTTCTACCTGCCGAAGACGGAGTCGTATCTGGAGGCGCGCCTGTGGAACGACGTCTTCGTCTTCGCTCAGGAGCACCTGGGCATCGCGCAGGGCACCATCCGGGCGACCGTGCTGATCGAGACGATCACGGCGGCGTTCGAGATGGAGGAGATCCTCTACGAGCTGCGTGAGCACGCCTCCGGGCTGAACGCGGGACGCTGGGACTACCTCTTCTCGATCGTGAAGAACTTCCGCGACGGCGGCGCGCGTTTCGTCCTGCCGGACCGCAACGCGGTCACGATGACCGCCCCGTTCATGCGCGCCTACACCGAGCTGCTGGTGCGCACCTGCCACAAGCGCGGTGCGCACGCCATCGGCGGCATGGCCGCGTTCATCCCGTCCCGGCGCGACCCCGAGGTCAACAAGGTGGCGTTCGAGAAGGTGCGCGCCGACAAGGACCGCGAGGCGGGCGACGGCTTCGACGGCTCCTGGGTGGCCCATCCGGATCTGGTGCCGATCGCCATGGAGTCCTTCGACGCGGTGCTGGGCGAGCGCCCGCACCAAAAGGACCGCCTCCGCGAAGACGTCTCGGTCGCCGCGGCCGAGCTGACCGCCGTCGACTCACTGGACGCAAAGCCGACCTACCAGGGCCTGGTCAACGCCGTCCAGGTGGCGATCCGCTACATCGAGGCGTGGCTGCGCGGCTCGGGTGCGGTGGCCATCTTCAACCTCATGGAGGACGCGGCGACTGCCGAGATCTCCCGCTCGCAGATCTGGCAGTGGATCAACGCCGGTGTGGTCTTCGAGAACGGCGAGCGGGCCACTTCGGAGCTGGCGCGCAAGGTGGCCGCGGAGGATCTCGCCGCGATCCGTGCCGAACTCGGCGAGGAGGCCTTCGCGGCGGGCCGCTGGCAGCAGGCACACGACCTGGTGCTGAAGGTGTCCCTGGACGAGGACTACGCGGAGTTCTTGACACTGCCGGCGTATCGGGAGCTGGTCGGGCAGGAGTAACGGCCCACTTCGCCCGGTAGCCGACCGCGGCAGCCGCCGCGCCGACGCCGCGCCCGTCGCTGGACCTGCCGGCCCGGCCCGAGCGCAGGCGTCGGGCCGGGTGAAGCAGCGCTAGAAGGTGGTGTTCGGGCTGGTCAGGGCCGCACCGAAACGTCCGTCGACATCGCCGACGGTGATACCGGAGCTCTTGCCGCAGAGGTTGGCCGATCCGGTGAGGTCGAATCCTGCGGTGGAGCCGTGGGCGACCCACACGCAGCCGTCGGTGTTCTCGCCGGACGCGCCGACGACGAGGTCCGCCTTGCCGTCCTTGTTGAGGTCGGCGAGGTGGACGGCCTCGCCGAGGAAGTCACCGGCTTCCGCGCTGCCGGGCACGCCGGCGGTGTCCTGGGAGTAGCCGGTGGCGCCGGTGGTGGTCAGGCCGGTGGCCGAGCCGTGCAGCACGAGGACGCTGCCGGCCGATTCGAGTGAGCCGATCGCTTCCCCGGGAACACCGATGAGGACGTCGGCGTATCCGTCGGCGTCGATGTCGGCGACGCTGAGGGCCCTGCCGAACTGGTCGCCGTCCTCGCCGCTGCCCGGGATGCCGGCGGTGTCCTGGTGGAAGACCTGGGGGTGCTGGTCGGCGGTGATGCCCTGCGCGCTGCCGTAGAGGACCTGGACCTCGCCGCCGCGGTGCGCGGCACCGCTGGCGCCGGCCAGGTAGTCGTCATTGCTGATGCCGGTGATCAGGTCTCCGTAGCCGTCGCCGTTCACGTCGCCGATCTGCCCGGTGTAGCCGTCGGCGTAGGGCAGTTCGCTCGGCTGGTTGGCCTGTGGGTCGATGGGGATTTCGGGGCCTTTGTCGATGAACACCGGCCCGCGGAGGTCGTCGTCCGCCGGTCCTGACAGCCAGAACCGCTCGGCTTGGCCGTCACCGTTCACATCGCCCATGACCACACCGCGCGGCGCGCCGAGCCTCTGCTCGTCGTAGCGGGAGGCAGGCTGACCGGTCCGGGTGAACGGTCCGCTGTAGGCGGCGCCGTCGCAGCGGGAGCTGACGCTCACTTCGAGGGCTCCGTCGCTGTTCATGTCGCCCGTGGCCAGCGCCAGACCGAATCCGCAGTAGGTCTGGCCTGCGCCGTACCCCGTGGGCGGGGAGATGTTGGCGCCGCCGGTCAGCCCGTTCGGCCCGCCCCAGAGCACGGTCACCGAACCGCGTTCCTTCACGGAGCCGACGTCCTCGCCCGGGGCGCCGACAAGCAGGTCCGCGTACCCGTCGCGGTCCAGGTCGGCACTGGCCACCGCGGCACCGAAACTGTCCCCGTCCTCCGGGTCCCCGGGCACCCCGGTACTGGCCTGGCTGAAGACCCCGCGATGGGTGGTGCTCACCGCGTTGGCCGACCCGTACAGCACCACGACCGAACCGGCTTCCACGCTGCCGTTGGTGGCATCGGGCGCGCCGACCGCCAGGTCGCGATAGCCGTCACCGTTGAAATCGTCCTGGACGGCGGCGGTGTTCGCGCCCCGGTACGGTGCGGCGGCAGCCGAGGGAACAGGTAGAAGAGGGAGAGCGACTACTCCGGTCACCACGACGGAGGCCACGATGGATCTGCGCAACGAAACTCCTGGATCAAGATGCGGAACGTGCCGCCTGCGGCGGCCTGGAGGCCCGCTCATACATGGCTGGCATGGAAGACGGACCCCTCCTCCATCACACGACGCACATCTCTACCCAAAGGTTGTACGCACCGTCACATGAATCGGCCCTGAGCAGGACGGCGACGCGACGCCTGACCTGTCGGTTGTCCGGGACAACGCGGCTAGGAGCGCACTGAAGATCTACGCCAGGAGCCCGGCGTAGACCTTCAGCACACTCCTAGCGCGTCTGAGGCCGGCCGTGCAGGTCCGGGACGTGTTTGAGCCAGGGCGGGCGGCGGGCCTCGATTTTGGCGACGCGGCGGGCGGTCTCGGCGGCGAGTTGGTCGCGGCCGTGGAATTCCCGAGGCAGCCAGGTCGCGGAGGTTTTCGCGCGGGCGGTGAGATACGAGACGTAGGCGTCGCGTACGCCGTCGGGGCCGGCGAATCCGGGCTCGTCCGCCAGCCATGCGTCTGGGACGAGCGCGACGATCTCACGCAGCAGCGCCTCAGTGACCTGGGGCGCGAACTCCGTGTCGGCGGCGGTGGTGTCAGGGCCGTAACCGCCCAGGGCGTGGGCCCGGAAGTCGTACGCCTTGGCGACGGAGTCGGCAGCCGTGTCCCATTTGTGGTGGAAGACAAGTGCGGCGCCGTGGTCGATGAGCCAGAGCCGGGGTTCCTGGATGCCGAAGCTGGGCCAGATCATCAGGTTGGGGCTGTGCACGGTGCGGTCGACGTTGGCGGTCAGCGCGTCGAGCCAGACGATGCGGCCGGCTTCGAGCGGCGGCACGGCGACCGCGTCCGGGTCGGCCGCGGTGAAATCCACAGCGCCCGGCAGGAAATCCATACCGAGATTCAGTCCCGCACTGGCCCGCAGCAGATCCTGCACTTCTTGATGCGGTTCTTCGGCGGCCACGGCGGGATCGAATGCCACCCGCACCAATTCCGGCATCCGAAGCCCGAGCCGCCGCCCCAGTTCCCCCACGATGATCTCGGCCACCAGCGCCTTGCGGCCCTGCGCCGAGCCGGTGAACTTGACGACATAGGTACCCAGGTCATCGGCCTCGACGACGCCGGGCACGGAACCGCCAGAGTGCAAGGGTGCGAGGTAGCGGGTTGCGGTGACCTCTCTCAACATCTTCCAAGGCCCCACAATTCGTTTGCCTTACATTCCACGACAAGATCCAACGCGGTGCAACCCGGGGAAATCTCGCCCAGCAGCCCTGGGGAGAATCCCGGGAGTTTCGACCGGCATCCTCGTCTCCCTGTCTCCCCAGCCGTCCGTCGACGGCGGTGCGACCCTTAACTTCCGGCCGCCGGCAGGAAGTGAGCATAATAACCAAGCGTGGCAGTCGGGGACGAGTACCCGGGCCATCACGCCGGCATGAGGTTCCTCGGCAGCCGCTTATCATCGACGGCCACCCCCAAAACGCTGAACAGCTCGGACAGGATGCCGCGCCGGTAGTCGACCGAGGAGACTATCGCCTCCGACGTGGAAATGTACGTGCGAAGTTTCGCCGCCGAGATGTTCCTGAGCGGGAGCTCGCCCAGCTGCGGAACGACAGGAAGGCGTGCTCTCCGTTCTTGGTTCTCCTGAGTCTTCGGAAACATCTCCTCTGCCCGGTGCCCAGTGCAACGCAATATAGTCGGCCAGCGTGATGGGACCCATCGCGCGGGTCCACGAACTCGCCACGCCAACCACTCCGTCACCTCGACCACGGTCGCGGACGTTCACCGGTTTCCTGTGTGCGTCAGAGCGTGAAGTCGGTCAGGCTGGCGACAGGGTCGTCGGCGAGGAACCGCATCGCCGCCATTAGGTCACGCATGGTGGCTTCCGGCGCAGGGAGGGCGGAACTCGTCACCACTCTTGCGACGAACACGCCACGGTTGCGCCCGAGTGTCAAGCTGAGGTGCTCCCCCTGAGGCAGCCCGTCCTGAGCTTCGATCACTTCGATCTCCATGACCTTCCTCGGGTACAGGTCTTGGGACCTCTGTCCGGCCCTGCTGAGCGGATACATCAGGTTGGTCCCGGCGGCACACGGATGGGTTCGCGGGGGAGCCGACTTCTCCAGATGCTCCAGCAATCGGCGGACGTCGTAGGGGGAGCGCATGAAGACCCGGAGCATCTCCCTCTGGATCTTCTTGATGTACGAAGTGGCCGTCTTGTCATCGGGCAGCGAGATGTCGAACACGGACACCCCCGCACGGCATGCCACGGTCCGCATGTCCTTGACGGAGTTCCTGTTCACCGTGACGCTGTGGGCAGCAATGCTCGATATTCCCAGGTGCCACGACAGCATCAGTCCAATGGCGGCGTGCCAGGCGACGAAGTCGGAGGCCCGGAATCGCTTCTTCACCTCGTCGACGGCCTCCGCGGCAGAGTCGGGAATGGCGAGGAGGGCCATCCGTCCGTCGCGGAAGCGGGCGCCGTCGATCGGATCGGTCCTGGCCTTCCCGGTCCGCTCGGGAACGAACTTCTTGGAGAACTCCTCCTGTTCCCGTACCAGGTTCTCCTCGTAGGACGCCAGCGCCTCCACGGTGGCGTACCGAGAGGGCTGAAGGACCTCCTCCTTCGACTCGCCATCGGCGAAGGCATCGAAGTCTCGGGCCAGGATCCCGCAGCCCAGGAAGTCAATCATCAGATGATGGACCCTGAACTCCACACGCACCCCATCGTGACCTGCCTCGACGAAGGCCGCGGCCAACGGACCCGGAAGATCGAAAGCCGTCGGTCGTTCGACGTCAGGTGCCGACTCATGCAGATAGGTGCCAGCCAGCTCCGGGCCATCGATCACGACATGCGGAACCCCGTCGCGCATGACGATCCGGCTGCGCAACGACTCATGCCGGGCGATGAACGACCTCGCCACCTCCCACGGGGCCATGGCGCCGCCGACGGGGAGCGTTCTGTCGAACGAGAACACGGCCAACGACTTGTTCTCCACCTGCTCGGCCCGCCACAGGCGTATCTGCGGAGGCGTCAGCGGAAACTGCGGGGGTTGATCGTTCATGCCGACTCCATCTGCTGCCGGGAGCTCACAGGGACCGGGCGGTCGTGGTTCACACTCCAGCCGTACCGGGGGAAGGCGGCGCACAATGCAGCCACGTCACTCAGCACCTGGTCCCGTATGCGGCAAGGAACCCGGCCTTCAGGCTGTTCGAGCGCGGACAGGACCCGGTCGAGGATGTCCGCCACATCCTGCATCTGCGCCGGCTCCATGCCCTGGAAGGCGACCGTGTTGGTCCCCAGCCGCAACCCACTCGTCGTGAGCGCGGAGCGGGTGTCCCCCGGAACCAGGTTCTTGTTGACGATGACGCCGCACCTCTCCAGTGCATCCTGGGCCGCGAGGCCGGTCATCTGCGAGTCGCGGAGGCGCAGCAGCAGCAGGTGCGTGTCCGTGCCCCCGGTGACCAGTTCGAAGCCGCGCTCTGCCATCCCGTTGGCGAGGGCGGTGGCGTTGTCGAGCATCCTCTGGGCGGTCCGGCGGAAAGACTCACTGGTCACCTCGTCGAGGGCGCGTGCTTTGGCCGCGATGGTGCCGATCGATGGCGTGCCCTGGAAGAAGGGGAAGACCGCCCGCTGCAGGTGCTCGGCCAGCGTGGTCCGGCCCGGTCCGACGGGCTGGAAGGCATCGCGGCCGGACAGGATGAGGCCGCCGTGCGGGCCGCCGAGCTGCTTGTATGTCGACGTCGTCGTAATGTGCGCGTGGTCGATCGGACTGGAGTGGAGGCCGGTGACGACCAGGCCGGCGATGTGCGAGATGTCGGCGAGCAGGTAGCAGCCGACATCGTCGGCGATGCTCCGGAAGCGGGCGAAGTCGATGGCGCGAGGGAAGGAACTGGTGCCCGCGATGATCAATTGTGGCCGGCACTGTTTGGCGAGGCTGTGGATCTCGTCGAAGTCCAGGTGCCCGTCGCGGCCGACGCCGTAGGGCACGACATGGAAGTAGCGACCCGCCGCCGCAACTGGCGCCCCGTGGGACAGGTGCCCGCCGGCGTCCAGACTGAGGCTGAGCACAGTGTCGCCCGGTTTGAGGAGGCTGAACAGGACGGCCTGGTTGGCGGTGGTGCAGCTGTGCGGCTGGACGTTGGCGAAGGAGGCGTGGAAGGCACGTCGCGCTCTGGCAACGGCGAGACGCTCGATCTGGTCGGCGACCTCCGCTCCGGCGTGGTACCTGGCCCCCGGGAATCCCTCGGTGGTCAAGTTGTCGGTGGGCGGTCCCAGCGCCGCGAGGACCGACGCAAAGGCCAGCCCGGAGGAAGCAACGAGGGAGAGCGTGCGTGCCTGACGGCAGTGTTCCTCGGCAAGCAACCGGGCGAGTTCCGGGTCCGTTCCGAGCAGCTCGGAGAGCGCTCCCTGTCCGAACCGGCGCAGGACGGTGAGCGGGTCGATGTCCTCGGTGGTCGGGTATCCGGCGGCGAGGTCATTCATCGGTGGGGTCCTCTGCCGTTGGGCTGTCGCCACCTGCGTCTGTGGTCATTTCCTCTGTTGCCATCTCCGCATCGATCGCTGCGGACAACTCGGCGACCGTCGGATGGTCGAAGACCGCACCGAGCTCAAGTTCCACGTGCAGCCGCTCTTGGATCTCGTGCACCATCCGGACGATGAAGAGGGAGTCGCCACCGAGGTCGAAGAAGTCGTCGTGTGCACTGACACGTTCGACTCCCAGCAATTCCTCCCACACCGCCGCCACGATCTCCTGCACCGGCCCCTGCGGCGCCACAAACCCCCGCCGCCCCGACTCCACCACCACATCCACCACCGACAAAGCAGCCCGATCCACCTTGCCATTCGCCGTCAACGGAAAACCCTCCACCACCTGAACCACCGCAGGCACCATGAACTCCGGCAACACCCGACGCACCGAAGCCCGCACCCCCACCACATCCACATCCACCACACCATCAACCACCACAAACGCCACCAACCGACGCTCATCACCCACATCACGCACCACCACCACCGCATCAACCACCCCCTCACACCCCCTCAACGCCACCTCCACCTCACCCAACTCAACCCGATACCCCCGCACCTTCACCTGATGATCCAAACGCCCCACAAACTCCAGATTCCCATCCGGCAACCACCGCACCAGATCCCCCGTCCGATACAACCGCCCACCCGCCACCCCACCAAACGGATCCGGCACAAAACGATCAGCCGTCACCCCCGGCCGACCCCGATACCCCCGAGCCACCCCCACCCCACCAATAAACAACTCACCCGCCACACCCACCGGCACCAACCCCATCGCCCCGTCGAGGACATAGGCGGAGGTGTTGGGGATCGGACGTCCGATGGGCGCTGACGGCCGGTCCGTCGCGCCGGGACGGCAGACCGCCATCGTGGAGACGACGGTGGCTTCTGTGGGGCCGTAGTTGTTGAAGATGCGAACCCTGGCCGACCACCGCGCCGCCAGGTACGACGGGAGGGTTTCGGCGCCTGTGCCGATGCAGTGCAGGGATTCCGGGACGGTGGTGGGCAGTGTGGTGACGACCGGCACCGGAGCATTCAGCACGTTGATCTGATGACGTTCCAGATGCTCGGCGAGTTCAGGGCCGTACCGATATTCTTTCGGCTGTTGCAGGAAGAACGTGGCGCCCTTGGTGAGCGGCAGGACAGTGGCCGACACCGAGGCGTCGAAGGCGAGGCCGAACGCGTGGGTGCACCGGGTGCCACGCTCGACCCCGAACTGTGCGGCCTGATGGTGCACAAGGTTGGCCAGTCCGCGGTGCTCTACCTCCACCCCCTTGGCCTCTCCGGTGGAGCCGGACGTGTAAATCACATACGCCAGGTCGTCCAGGCCGACATGTGTCCGGGGGTTGTCAGCCGGCGAGTGCCTGATCGCCAGCTCGTCCTTGTCCAGCAGGAGCAGCCCGGCGGCTGCGTCCGCCGTTCCGGACGCCAGATGGTCGCGGGTGACGAGGACACGCGCCCGGACATCGGTGATCATGTAGGCGCGACGCTCGGCGGGATACGCAGGGTCCACGGGAGCGTAGACGCCGCCGGCCTTCCAGACGGCCAGCATGCTCACGACCGCCTCCTCGTCGCGTTCGAGGCAGACGGCCACCACCGTGCCGGTGTCCACGCCCAGGATGTGCAGACGGTTGGCCAGCTGGTTCGACCGCTGGTCGAGTTCCCGGTAGGTCAGGCTGTTGTCACCGCACACCACGGCCGGCACGTCCGGTGTTCGCTGAGCCTGATGGACGATCATGTCCACCACGGTCTCTTCCGGCAGGGAGACGGTGTCCGCACGGGACAGGGCGAGCATCGAAGTGCGTTCGGCTGCGGTCGTCAGCCCGATGTCGGACAGGCCGATGCCAGGGTCGGTGACCACGGCGTCGAGCACCTGCGAGAAGTGCCCGAGGAATCGGTCGATGGTCTGCGTCTCGAAGACGTCCTGGCTGTAGACCAGTTGTCCGAAGAGCCCGCCTGCGAATCCGTCGGGGAAGCCGTCAGGGGCGTCGACCGCGGTGTGCTCTGGTACCTCCGTCAGGTACATCTCCAGGTCGAGCCGGGTGCCCAGCTTGGTGCTCAGCCGCTCACTCCAGAAATACGAGGTCTCAAGCCCGGGGAGGCGGAGCGGCTCGTGGGGCATGTTGAGCAGTTCGAAGCTGACTTGGACCAGGGGGTTGCGCGCCGCCGACTTCTTCGTGTACGCCTCGCTTTTCGAAGGATTCGGCATACCGCCGCTAGTGTCTCGTGATCCTGATTGCGTCACTTCGAGTTGTTATTGACGAGTTTCTTCACGCTGGTCTGGACGAGTCGGACCTTGGCGAGGATCTCGTCGGCGGTGGCAGTCCAGGTGAAGGTTTTCGCGTTCTCGTTCCAGGAGTTGATGTAGTCGCGGATCTGTTTGACCAGGACGTTGACGCTTGCGAACGTGCCGCGGCGGATGGACTGCCTGGTGATGATTCCGAACCAGATCTCGATCTGGTTCAACCACGAGGACCCGACAGCTGTGAAATGGAAGTGGATGTGCGGGTTTTTCGCCAGCCATGCCTTCACCTCCGGGGTGGTGTGCGTGGACAGGTTGTCCAGGACGACATGAATCTCTTTCCCTGCATGCGGCTTGACGGCCTTCTTCAGGAACGCCAGGAAGGTCGCGCCGTTCCGGTTCGGCCTGCACTCGCCCAGCACTTCACCGGTCGTGACGTTCAGCGCGGCGAACAGGTTCGTGGTGCCGTGCCGCACATAGTCGTGGGTGCGCTTCTCGCTTGCTGCAAAGGCCACCGGCAGCATCGGCTGGGTCCGGTCCAGCGCCTGCACCTGCGTCTTTTCATCGACCGATAGCACCACCGCGCCACCGGGCGGGGCCAGGTACAGGCCGACCACATCGGCAACCTTCTCCGCGAACGCCGGGTCCTTCGAAATCTTGAAGGTGCCCGAGCGGTGCGGCTTCAGATTCTCCTCCCGCCAGACCCGGGCGATGTAATGCCAGGACACCGAGATGCCCTCGTGCCGCTTCAAGTGGTCGGCCAGCGTCCGCGTCGACCAATGCGACAGGCCGGAATCGACCGGCGGAGACATCCTCGTCAGCGCAATCACTCGCCCGCGTGTCTGCGGGGGCACCTGAACACGCCCGCCACCACGGCGTTTCTCTTCCAGCCCGGCCAGGCCCTGTTCGGCATAACGGGCCTTGCAACGGTCCACCGTCAAAGGCGCCACACCGGCAAGCTCCGCGATGTCCTTGCGCCGCCGCCCCTCGCCGGACCACAACACGATCCGTGCACGCAACGCCACATCAGCCGGAACATCACGCGAACCCGCCAACTCCCGCAACTCAGCCATCTGTTCAGAAGAGAGATCCATACCAGGATCAACGATCACAGGCGCCCCAGGTTCCACGACCAGGATCACGAGACACTAGTACGGGCGGCGCGATTCCTGAGGTGCTGCAACATGCTGCTGTGTATTTCGAGCCACGCGATCCCAAGAACATCGCCTGGGCGATGGACCAACTGGGAACAGATCTGAGTTTGCGGACGGAACTGGCAATCCGAGGGCGGCACCATGCGCTTTCCTTCACATGGGAAAGGACCGCAAAGGAGACAGCAGCTGTACTGGAATCCGTAGCAATGAATTCATGAGCTGTCGCAGAATTAGCTGTGCACCAACACTGTGACGTTGAAAGCGGCGCGAGCCGAATGCACCGATCGGATGCTCATCGCCGCCAGGCGCCACCTGAACGCGTTCTTGCCGAATACGTAGGCCACTGCAACAGCGGGCTCAGCCATCAAGCGCAGGATTTGTCGGCGCGGCTACGTGAAGTGCACGAGTATGCGTCCGGTGTTGTCCGGATCGGTCTCCCGGCGCGCGTACAGCTTCCTGATGTGCTTCTGGTCGAGGAAGGCCAGGACGCGCCTGTGGAGCTGCCCCGACCCCTTTCCCGGAATGATTTCGGCGACCGGTTCCCCGGATTGGGCGGCCGTGAAGAGGAACTGGCGCAGGGCGAGCTCGATGTCGCGGTTGTTCCGGAAGATCGGATGCAGATCCAGACTGAGCACGCAGCAACTCCTATGACAGGAAACTAAATTACACGCTGACTACTCGCCAACTGGTCCCGCGTCTGGCGCGGGAGAACCCGGCATACGGGTGCCTGACCCGGGCACCGCGGAACCAGACCCACCGCGAACCACCGTCCCTCACCCCTGAGGGCCCCACGCCCGAGAGTCCCCCACCTCCGAGAGTCCCCACCCCGCTGTGGCCACCCCTCCCGCCCCGTCACTCCCCGAGCCGGGCCCGTACCTCCTCGGCCCGTCCGTGCTGCAGCTCTTCAAGGATCTCCAGGGCCAGCTTCCACTGCACCAGTGCCGAGTCACGGTCGCCGCAGGCATCGTGGGTCTCGCCGAGATTGATGAGGGAGTCGGCCTCGTGGTAGCGGTTGCCGAGCTGGCGGTAGTGCGTGAGGGCCTGTTCGTAGCAGGTGACAGCCTGCGTGGTCGCCTTGAGCGCGTGGTGTGCGGCGCCCAGGCTGTCCAGGACGGCCGCCTGCGAGGACACGTCGCCGAACTCCTCGAAGACGGCGAGTGCGCGTCCGCAGTCGACCAGGGCCTGCTCCGGGTCGCCGAGCAGAAGGTGATCGCAGCCGATCTGATTGAGGGCCAGACCCTGGCCGTGCCGGTCGCCCGCGGTGACGTAGAGGTCATACGCCTCGCGGTCATGACGCATCGCGTCCTGGTACCGTCCGTCGCGTTCGGCGGTCATGCTGAGGTTCAGGCAGATGCGTGCCTGTCCGCCGAGGTCGCCGGCCTCCCGGTACAGGTCGAGGGCGTGGCCCAGATGGGTGCTGGCCTCGTCGTTGCGGCCGAGCCGGCCATAGCTGCGGGCGAGGCAGCGATGGGTGTGGGCCTGCCCCGCGTGGTCCCCGAGGCGTTCGGTGGCGGCCAGTGCGGCACGCTGGGTGTCCACGGCGTCCTGCCAGTGGCCGCGCCGTTCGAAGAAGGTCAGCATCGTCCACGCCAGCCGCCAGGTGTAGGCGTCGAGACTGGACTTGATCGCCAGGTTGACGGCCGCCAGCAGCGCAGGATGCTCGACGGTGAACCAGGTCAGCGCGGCTGTGGAGGAAGGCAGCCGCTCCGGTGTCACGGCGCGGGCACGGGGCAGGGTGATGGGCAGCCGGTGCGGTTCCAGGCGCAGATTCGCGGCGTGCGCGGAGTGCAGGTAGTAGTTCGAGCAGCCGCCGGATGGCCGCGCGGCGTTGTGGTCCCTTCTCGACGGTGCCCACCAGCTCGGACGCGTACGCCCGCAGCAGATCGTGCATCTGGTACCGGTCGGGGCCGGCCGGGTGGATGAGGTAGGCCTGGCGCAGCTGGTCCAGCAGGGGCGCGGCCTCGCCGGCCGGCACTCCGGCGAGCGCCGCCGCGGCGCCCACCGAGAACGTGACCGCGCCGTGCAGGCTGAGTAGCCGGAACACCCGGGCCGTGGCCTCGGGCAGATGCCGGTACGACCACGACAGCACGCCGCGGATCGCGGTACGCCGGTCGCCGCCCGCGTCGAGCGCGTCGAGGCGGCGCTGCTCGTCGGCGAGCTGGGCGACCAGGCTGGCCAGCGGCGTACCCGGACGCCCGGCCACGAACTCCGCGGCGACGCGCAACGCCAGCGGTAACCGCGCGCACTGTTCCGCGAGCGAGGCCACGGCGGCCGGGTCGGCCGGTCGCTCTGCTGCCGATCAGGTCCCTGAGCAGTCCGGTGGTGCTGGCCACCGGTAGCGGATCGAGTTCCACCCGGGCCGCGCCTTCCCGCGCCACCAGCCCGGCGAGCCAGTCCCGGCTGGTCACGATGATGAACGATTCCGCGGTACCGGGCAGTAGCGGCCTGACCTGTTCGACCGTGGCGGCGTTGTCGAGTACGACAAGTATCTGCCGCCCGTCCATCACGGTGCGCAGGAGCGCGGTGCGGTCGTCCAGCGCGGCGGGTATGGCCGTGTCCGCCTACGCCGAGCGCGCGCAGCAGGCTCGCCAGCGCTTCGGCGGCGGGCACCGGAGGGTCGGGATCGTAGCCGCGTAAGTCGATGTACAGCTGCCCGTCCGGGAACGCCTGGCGTGCCTGGTGTGCCCAGCGCACCGCTAACGCCGTCTTGCCCACCCCGGCCATGCCGCACAGGACGGCTATCGCCGCACCCGCGGCCCGTACCTTGTCGAGTTCTGCCGAGTTCCGTGGTGCGTCCGACGAAGCTGGCCGGGTTGGCCGGCAACTGTGCGGGCACCGTATCCGCGCCGGACGGTGCACCGTCCCCGGCAGCTAAGAGCGTGCCGTCGACCGTGTGCCACCACAGCCGTTCCCACTCCTCGGTCCACGGCTGGCCGAGCTTTGCCACCAGCGCGACCAATTCGTAGTAGTCGGGCGCGGTACGTCGCGAGCCGATCATGTACTGCAACGTGCTCTTCGACATTCCAGTATGTTTGGCAAACTCCCGAAAGGTCCAGCCGCGTTGTCGGCGCGCCGTGTCGAGCCGGCGCCCTAACACACGTACCGGATCATCGTCGGACATGGCCGCCCTCCGTGTCCCACGTTGTCCTAAGCGGTCCTAGGGAGGCTATCAGCGACCATTTGGCATGGCACGATCAACGGCATGAAGATCCTCAAGAAGCGACGGACTGTGACCCGGTGGCTCACCGGCGCCGTTGTCGCCACCGCGGCCTCCGCTCTGATCACCCCGACCTTCGCCGTGGCGGCTACCCCGTCGCCATCGCTCAGCCTCGCGCCGACGGCGGTCCAGGCAGTGATGTCGCCGCGAGTCGGCTACGACGGCTACCTCTGCAACATCGACAGTCTCTGGATTCGTGACGTACCCAACGATGGCGGTGGCCAGGTCGTGCAGTTGCACACCGGCGATCCGGTGCACGTCTACCGGACGAACGCCTCCGATCCGTCGATCCCGGCCGGCTGGGGTCTCGGCTACGGCCGGCCGGGCGGTGGCGCGGCTTACGACGGTTACTTCAAGGTCGGCTACGTCTGCACGTGAGCTCCTAACTTCCACCGAAAGGAACATGATGTCGATCAAGATTCTTGGCTCGGCCCTGGCGACGATGGCGGCGCTCGGCGTGCTTGCGGTCCCCGCGAACGCCGCTGCACCCGGTACCTCTCAGCAACCGACAGCGAGCAAGGCGGCGCCGGGTTCCGTGTCCGCCGCACCTGCGCTGGCCACGGAAGTCCGGTCGCTCTGTGCCACGGACGCGTGGGTGCGGGCATCCGATCTCACCCAACCCATCGGGGTCCTCTATAACGGTGACACGATGACCATCGATCGCTACGTCTGGAAGAGCACCGGCGACAGTGAGTGGGCAGTCGGCACTGCACACACGCGGGCGGGCGACAAATACGGCTACGTCGAGGTCTACCCGAGCCAGCCATTCTGCTAACGGGAGCAATACGGGCTGGTCAGGCCCGTGACGTGGGAAGGGCCGTACGGGCTGGGTGGGTCGTGAAGCAAACCTTGGCCCGTACGAGGGCCAGACCTGGCAACCTCGCGTAATCAACTGACACGTGTTCCTCTACGGATCGCGGCTCGTGGTCCCTATGCGAGGTCGCCCAGGGCGTAGGAAAACCCGGTGACCCACCCGGCTCCGTACACGATCATCGGCGGATGATCGACGGCCCTGGCACGGACCGACGACACCGCAGACCGACGGCCTGGCGCGATGTGACGTGGGTGCTCTCCCGCATCGCCGCCGAGCACCGGATCAGCGACCGGCTGGCCGGCCTCGCCGCTTACGCGGGCAGCGTGTACGACCTGGACGACCGGGTCGACGTGTACAGCGACGGCATCGTCGGGGAGCTGGAGCGGCGCACCGCCCGCACCCTGGGTATGGAGGCGCCGCCGTCTTCTTCCCCACCAGCGCCATGGCCCAGCAGATCGCACTGCGCTGCTGGGCGGGCCGCACCGTGACCCTGCATCCCCGGGCGGAGCCCGAGACGGACGAGCGGGGTATGTGGCGCACGCGAAGGTGGTCGCGGCGGCACTGGCCAAGGGGTTCGAATGGCAGGGGTGTCGTGGTTCCGGGTACGTCCCGGGGTACCGCACATCCACCGGTTCGTGGAAACTCCGGTTCGGCTGGCTGACCTGGGCTGTTTCCCTGCCGGAGCGAGGCTGGGCAAGCATGGTTGGAGTCCATCCGGTGGTCGTGGATCTATCTCCTGACACGGAGTTCGTTGGAACTCGCGGGCCTGCGGTTGTTGAGTAGCTCGGCGGAGGACGTTGGGCTGCTGGTGTTGCGGCACCAGCTCGTCGTGGTGCAGCGCCAGGTGAGTCGGCCGAAGCTGAAGGCGAGCGACCCGCAGGACACAGCGGCCGACGAGACAGACCCGGCGACCGCGACCGAGGGACGCATCCGCCGCACTCAACGCCTCGGCGGCCTCATCAGCGAGTACCGACACGCAGCCTGATCAGCCCAGCGAAACGCCCTGGTCACGGCCCCGATCGAGGATTTTCACACGCGACACGTCCGGACACCCGGCCAGCGGCAGGCACATCCGCCCGAATCAGGCCCTTCCGTGTCATTGACGTGCGCATGCCGCATGGCTACCTTCGCCACAACGCCGTCCTCGGATCCGCCCCCCGGACCGGGACCGCGCGCATCACATCCCGCTCCCGCATGTCCAACGTTGAAAGCGGTCACGATGACAACGTTGCCATCATGACCGCTTCCCGGCGTTGAGCCGCAAGAGACCTCCAGCGCCCCACCGATCCCACCAGGAGGCGGATCCATGAAATCCCCATCCACCAGCAGGTTAAGACGCAACCCACGCGACAAGCGTCCGTTCGCCCGGCAGCTCACCGCGGTGCTCGGAGCCGGCGTCGGCATGGCGTTGATCGGAACGTTCGCGACGTCCGCGCAGGCCGCCCCAGCCATCGGACACGGCTCGGCGCAGAGGCCGGCGGCCCTGGTCACATCGCCGGCCACGCTGGTGAACCCGTTCATCGGAACGTCCAACCAGGCCGACGACTTCCCCGGTGCCGACGCGCCGTTCGGCATGGTGCAGTGGAGCCCTGACACCCCGTCGCGCCCCTCGGGCGGCGGCTACGAGTACAACGACTCCTCGATCACCGGGTTCAGCCTCACCCACATCGCCGGACCCGGCTGCGGCGCGGCCGGTGACGTGCCCGTGCTGCCCACCGTGGGCGCGGTCAACAACTCGGCCACCGACAGCTTTCTCGCACGCGCAACGAGTCCGCGTCGGCCGGTTCGTACAAGGTCGCGCTCGGACAACCAGGTGACCACCGAGCTGACGGCCACCGCCCGCAGCGGCATGGCGCGCTTCACCTTCCCCTCCAGCACCCAGTCCAACCTGATCTTCAAACTGAGTGGCAGTCAGAACGGCGGCAGCAACACCCAGTTCAACGTGGTTTCCAGCACCGAGGTGAGCGGCCAGGTCACCAGCGGCAAGTTCTGCGGCGCCGGGAACACGTACACCGTCTACTTCGACATGGTCTTCGACCAGCCCTTCACCGGGCAGGGCACCAACGTCGCCAAGGCGTCGGGAACCACCGCGCCGAATACCGACCAAGCTCGCGTCGAAGAACGCCGCGGAGAAGCCCAACAAGCCGCGGCTGCACGGCACGATGCCGAAGGCCGCCTCGTCAAGCACCGTCACCCCGCACACCGCCGCCTCCTCCGCGCACGTCACTTTCGACACCACCACCAACCACGTGGTGCAGGCGAAGGTGGGCGTCTCGTACGTCTCGATCGCCAACGCGACCGGCAACCGCACGGCGGAGAACAGCGGCTGGGACTTCGACACCACCCGCACCGCCGCCCAGAACTCCTGGAACTCCGTGCTCGGCAAGGTCCAGATCGGTGGCGGCACCGCCGACCAGCAGACGGAGTTCTACACCGCGCTGTACCACTCGCTGCTGCACCCGAACATCATCAGCGACACCAACGGCCAGTACTACGGCTTCGACGGCAAGACCCACACCGTCGACTCCGGCCACAGCGCGGCGTACGCCAACTACTCGGGCTGGGACATCTACCGTTCCCAGGCCCAGCTGGAGGCCCTGGTCGATCCGCAGGTCGCCTCCGACACCGCCCAGTCGATGGTCGACGACTACGCCCAGACCGGGATCTTCCCCAAGTGGTCGGAGGACAACGGCGAGTCGTACGTCATGGTCGGTGACCCGGCCGACGCCATCCTCGCCGACTACTACGCCTTCGGCGCGAAGAACTTCGACACCTCCACCGCGCTGGCCGACATGGTCAAGCAGGCCAGCACGACCAACAACGACCGGCCGGGCCTGAACTACCTGACCACGCCGGGCTACATGCCGCACGACGGCAGCTACGGCTGCTGCAACTTCTACGGCCCGGTGGCCACCACGCTGGAGTACAACACCGCCGACTTCGCGCTCTCGGCGCTGGCCGGCGCCCTCGGCGACACCACGAACCAGAAGAAGTACGCCGACCGCGCGCAGGACTGGCGCAACGTCTTGAACCCGGCCTCCGGTTTCGTGCAGCCGCGCAACGCGGACGGCAGTTGGGTCAACGGTTTCGACCCCACCAGCGGCAACGACATGGTCGAGGCCGACTCGTGGATCTACACCGGCATGGTCCCGTTCGACGTGGCCGGCCTCGCCCAGGCCAAGGGCGGCAACGGTCCGATGAACGACTACCTGGACACCGTGCTGCGCAGCTACACCGGCGCCAACGGCTACGCCTGGGTCGGCAACGAGCCCAGCATCGAACTGCCGTGGGAGTACGACTACACCGGTGAGCCCTACAAGACACAGGGCACCGTGCGGTCGATCCAGGACAGCATCTGGGCGAACAAGCCGACCGGCCTGGCCGACGGCAACGACGACCTCGGCGCGATGAGCGCCTGGTACGTGTGGTCCGCGCTCGGCATGTTCCCGATGAGCCCGGGCACCTCCGACCTGGCACTCGGCTCGCCGGTGTTCACCCAGGCCGTCGTGACGCTGCCGTCCGGCAAGACGCTGACGATCAACGGCGGCGGCGCGGCGGACAACGCCCCGTACGTGCAGTCGGCGGCCTGGAACGGCGCCGCATGGAACAACGCCTACGCACCCACCGCCGCCATCACCTCCGGCGGCACCCTCGACTTCACCCTGGGGACGGCCGCGAACACCTCGTGGGCCACGGCCGCGTCCGCCGCTCCGCCGTCCTACGGCGGCAGCCTGACCGCCCCGGCGAAGCCGAAGGTCGGACCGATCACCGCGGGTGTCGGCACGGACCTGTGCGTCGACGTCGCCCAGTCGGGCACCGCGGACGGCACCGCGGTGCAGCTGTGGGGCTGCGACAGCACGTACGCGCAGGACTGGACGATTGCCGGCGACCAGACCGTACGCTCGCTCGGCAAGTGCCTGGACGTCTCCAACAGCGGCACCGCCGACGGCACCGTGGTCCAGCTGTATGGCTGCAACGGCTCCGGCGCGCAGAAGTGGACCGCCGGGAGCAACGGCTCGCTGGTGAACCCGGAGTCCGGCAAGTGCCTGGACGACCCCAACTCCGGTACCACCAACGGCACCCGGCTGCAGATCTACACCTGCAACACCAGCGCTGCCCAGAGCTGGGGGCTGCCGTCCTGACCGGTTCCGCCTGACCGGCTTTGGACACTGCTTCCGGCCTGACCGCGGTCTTCTCGGCCGCGGTCAGGCCCGTTCCGGTTCGATCTTGTGTCGCTCGAAAAGTCGTCGCTGCAGGTCAGGCAGCATATCTGTACTGGTTGATGAGGCTGCCGAGGATTCTGGTGCGTCGGGCATGGGCTTCGTTCAGGATGAGGACGTCGCAGGTCACAAGGCACTTCCTCGCCCCTGCCCCTGCGTCACCCGGTGGACGCGGGCCCGGACCGGACGGCGGCTGGCCTGCGGGTCGGGCCGGCGTCATAGGTCGCGTCGGTGACACCGCGTGCTCGCAGCGAGTTCTTCTGGATCTTCGCCGTCGGTGTCCGCGGCAGTTTCTCCGTCAGTTCGACGTAGCGCGGGACCGCGAAGTACGGCAATCGCTCCCGGCACCAGTCGACGAGGTCGGCGGGCGAGGTGTCCCGGCGGTCCTGACGCAGCACGACCGAGACCATCACTTCGTCCTCGCCCAGCTCCGACGGCACCCCGTACGCAGCCACGTCCTCGACGGCGTCGTGAGCAAGGACCACCTGTTCCACTTCGTAGGACGAGATGTTCTCTCCGGATCGCCGCATCGAGTCCTTCGCACGGTCCAGGAAGTAGAACCAACCCTCGGAGTCACGCTGCACCACGTCGCCGGTGTGCAGCCAGAGATTCCGCCATACCGATATCGCGACGTCGGCCATTCCGTAGTAGCCCAGTTGGCTGAGGAACGGCCGGAGCGGTCGGACCACCAGCTCACCGGGCTGCCCGTCCGCGACAGGCTGATCCCACAGATCGACGACCTGGCACTCCCAGCCCGGCAGCGGGCGGCCACACGACTCCGGCCGTCTTTCGCCATCGGGAACGCCCAGCGGAATACCGACGTCGGTGGATCCGTAGAGCTGGGTGCACTGGAACTTGAATCTGGCCTCGAACTCGTCGACGTACCCGATCGGCGGCGGAATGACGAGAGCTTTGCGCAGGCGATGACTGCGCTCCTGTGGACTCTGCTCACGCTTCCAGAGCAGTGCACCCATCGACCCAAGCATATTCGTCACCGTGGCTCCGGCCGCGTTGACCGCCGGCCAGAACCCGGAGGCGCTGAAGCGCGGCGCCACCACCAATCGGGCCCGTGTGATGAGCGTCGGCAGGAAAGAAGTGCAGAGCCCGTTGGCATGGAAGAGCGGCAGACAGGTGAAAAGGACATCGGACGCGTCATAGCCCATGACGGCCATCGCGCTTTCCGCCTTGCCCATACTCATTCGATGGGTCCACATGACGCCTTTGGATGGGCCCGTCGTCCCCGAGGTGAACATGATGCTGGCAAAGTTCCACGGATGGACTTCTTCCATCACCGGCTCTCCCGCACCGGCCAGGAAGTCGAACGTGGACCCGGCAGCACTCCGGCGGGATACGCGCAGTACCTCAGGAGCCCGTTCCACACCCGCTACGGCCTCGACCACATCGCCCAGGTAGTCCGGCTCCACGACCAGCACGGCCGGATTCGACAGAGCCAGCATGTGACGCAGAACGTTGCCGCGCATGGCCGTGTTCAAGGGCACGGACACAAGCCCGGCCATGGCCGCACCCAGCCACCATGCCAGGAACTCGATCCGATTTCCGATCATCAACGCCACGCGTTCACCTGGTGCATGACCTGCCCGCTGCAGACCGGCTGCCACGGTCTTGGCCTGGTCATAGAGCTCAACGGCGGTGTACGCGCGGTCGTCGGTGAAGTCGACCAGGACGTGGCCCGGATTCTCGTCGACCAGTCTCTCAAGTACGTGGTGAGGCACCAGTGGGTACGGCATGGTCACTGCTGCGCCTCTTCCAGAGCGGCGCTCGGTGTGAACGCCAGGCGGGTGAATTCTGGAAAGTCCTCAAAGCACGCCTGGACGGCCATCCCAGGTACGATCGCGTCCGTCGCGCATCCTGTCAACCGCCCGTTCACGCGCGGTCCTTCCACGAGGTCGACGTCGAGCACTGCATAGGGAATGTCGGCTTCGAAGCCCGGATGGAACGCATGGTGCGCCACGAACCAGGAATAGACGTGCCCTTTTCCGGATACCGGCCGCATGCCGATGCTGTCTTCTCCTGCACCGCAGGTGGGACAGCCGGGCATCGGCGGGAAGAAGTGACTTTCACACGAGGAGCAATACGGAAGTCGCAGCTGGTGGTTCCGCAGCGCATTCCAGAACGGCTCACTGTCGGGCGTCGGCGACGGTGCCGGGAATGAGTTTTCCATTGTCACCTGTCCTTCGTGAGAACGAGGGCCGATCCGGACACGTACGCGCCCGAAGACACAACAGCGACATCGGCCTTGGGGACTTGACGTTCGCCGCCGAGACCCTGGATCTGCCAGACGGCCTCGGTGACGGTGTTCATTCCGTGCACATAACCTTCCGACAGCAGTCCACCGTGGGTATTGGTGGGCAGTTTGCCGCCAGGCGAGGTGTGGCCCGCGCGCGCGAACGCTCCGGCACCACCGACATCGCACAGCCCGAGGCCCTCCATATTGATGGCGAGCGCACCGGTGAAGCAGTCGTACACCTCGGCAAAGTCGACGTCTTGCGGACCCAGGCCCGCCCGCTGCCACAACGGCCCCGCCAAATGCGACGCATAGTTGCGGACGTAATCGTCGTAGCGCAGCGAACTTCCCATATCAAGGTCGAATCCGTGGGTCGCCCAGGCGGCGCTGGTGATGACCGCGGGAGTCTGGCGAAGATCACGCGCATGGTCGAGCGATGTCACGAGGACCGCCGCGGCGCCATCGACCTCAGTGGTGCAATCAGGGAGGCGAAACGGTTCTGCCACCCAACGTGACCGGAAGTAGTCCTCTTCGGACAGCGGGCTTTTGAGGATGGCGCGCGGGTTCTTCTCGGCCCATCTCCGCTGAGCGATCGCGATCGCCGCGAAGTCGCGCTCCGAGGCGCCCGTTTCGATCATGTACCGGCGCGCCCACATCGCAGCGACCTGCGGATAGGCGACGAAGCCCAGCGGGTAGCGGAACTCGGTACCGCCGCCGACCGCCGACCGCTGGCCGATCCGGACGCCGGATCGGCCGTTCATCGCGCGGAACACGACCACATTCTTCGCGAACCCGGCGGCCACCGCCATCGCGGCGTGGGTGACCATGTGAGATGCCGACTGCCCGCCCTGCGCGAAGTCGAGAACATAGCTCAACTCGTGGGCCCCGATCGCGGCCCCAAGAGCCTCGGCGGGAACAGAGTCTTCGTACATGCTGAACTGCACGACGCCGTCGACGGATGCGGGATCGACACCAGCCGAGGCGCAAGCCTCCGTGGCGGCTTCCCGCGCCAGCGCAAGCACGCTGCGTCCGGACGAGCGAGTCAGTTCGGTCATGCCGGCCCCGGCGATAGCCGCCCGGCCTGCGAACGCGTCCACGTACTTCCTTCCGCTATGCGATCGACGCAACAGCCAGGAGTCTGGCAGCGAATTGAATCGACCGTCAATTATTGAGTCTGCGGTTGTTATTTGATGGATAAGAATGAACTCACAACGGCGCTCTGCCCGCGCCCGACCGGCGAGCGAGGACGCGCCAGCGACCCGTGCCGGGTCAGGTGCGAGTGATCTGCCGAGTGATGACGTCGAGTGATGTGCCGACTGCGATGCAGAGTTGTGGTGGCCGGCCGGCCGGAGCGGCACACCGGCACGGCCGCGGAGCGAGTCCGGAGCTTGATCGGCTCACCTGTCGGCGGTGAGGATGAGCGCCGATCCGTCGATGAGCGCACCCGAGGTCACGACACCGATCTCATGGCGCGGCGACTGGCGCTCCGCGCCGCGCCCCTGGATCTGGAGCACCGCCTCCGCGACGGTGTTCATGCCGTGGACGTATCCCTCGCTGAGCAGACCGCCGTTGGTATTGACCGGCAGGGATCCATCGAGACCCGTCTCACCGGCTCGTACGAAGCCGCCCGACTCGCCGCGCTCGCACAGCCCCAGTCCCTCCAGTCCCATGAGCACGGTGCTGGTGAAGCAGTCGTAGATCTGTGCGAAGTCGACGTCCGTGGCCTCGATCTTCGCCTGCCGGTAGAGGTCGTCACGGAGCAGCGCCGTGAAGTTCCGGGTGTAGTCGTCGATCAGGGTGTGGTGGCCGATGTCGAGGCCCGGACGCCCGCCGGCACGGTAGGCATGCGCCGCGACGACGGCCGGGGGCTGCTTGAGGTCCCGCGCGCGGTCGAGACTGGTGAGGAGTACGGCGCAGGCGCCGTCGACTTCCGTCGTGCAGTCGGGCACACGGAAGGGGTCCACGACCTTGCGCGCGTCGTAGTAGTCGTCAAGGGTCAGCGGGTTGCGCAGGATCGCGCGCTCGTTGTCCCGCGCGTATGCCCGCTGGGCGATGGCGACCGCGGCGAGGTCTTCGTCGCTCTGCCCGGTCTCGTAGAGGAACCGGCGTGCCCACATCGCGATGTACATCATGTACGCGTTGTAGCCGATGGGATACCGGTAGGACGCCGACTTCCCGGCGAACTTCGAGGCTCCTACCCGGACGCCTGACCGGCCGTTGAGGGAGCGAAAGACGAGGACCGCGTCGGCGGCACCGGTGGCGATGGCCATCGTCGCGTTTCCCACCAGGCGGCACGGGGACTGTCCTGCGCCGTTGCAGTCCATCACGTAGCGCAGCCCAGGAAGGGCAAGTGCCGTGGCCAGCGCCTGGCAGTTCTCGGAGTCGTTGCTGACCATATAGCTGGCGATGCCGTCGACGGCGGATGGCGAAAGACCGGCGTCGGCGCACGCGGCCAGCGCGGCGTCCGTCGCCAACTCCAGGACCGATCGCCCCGACTCACGGCTGAAGTCGGTGTATCCGACCCCGGCAATCGCGACCTCGCGCATCAGCGTTGACCTCATCCCACGTCGAAGAGCCTGTGCTCCAGCAGTACCCTTCGATTGACGCTCTAGTCAATCTTCGCTCCGCAAGCTACTTTTTGATTTGTGAGCGCATAAGTGACTCGATTGACAGCATGTACACCGCCTCCTCGGTTGCTGAGCGCTCACTCCGTTCGGAGCGCTCAGCAACCGAGGACGTGAACACATGAGGGCCACTCCTGCCGAAAGCACACCGATCCACGATGTCGGCCCGTTCCGGCTGACGCTGGCCGATGTGCTGGCGAATCAGGCCAAGACGAACCCGGACCGCATCGCGCTCACCGACGCCAGCCGTTCCTTCACCTACGCGCAACTCCACGCGACAACGAGTCGACTCGCCAACGGCTTGCATCAGTTCGGCGTGGACCGCGGCGACACGTTGGCCATCGTCGGGAGGAACTCGGTCGAGCTCGTCCTGCTCCAGCACGCCGCCGCGCAGCTCGGGGCCAGCCTGGCGATCGTGAACTGGCGTCAGAGCGAGGATGAGATCGCGTCCGCCATCGACTTGGCGCAACCACGCGTCGTCTTCGTCCAGACGGACTACGCGCATGTGGTCCGAGCCGACGGCCACCCGGTCGTCACGCTCGACACACCGCAGTGCCGTGAGTTCTACGGCCGCTTCGTCGACCCTTTCGACACGCAGCCCACCGGCGTCCAGGTGGATCCCGAGGACATCGTCACGATCCTCTACACCAGCGGTACCACCGGAAGACCGAAGGCCGCCGCCGTCTCTCAGCGGGCACTGATCGCGCGTGCCGCCTTCGCCGCGACGGAGATGCGGCTGACCGCTGATGACGCCCATCTCGCATGGGCTCCGATGTACCACCTCGTCTCCGCCGACTACATCTTCATCTGCGCCGTGCTCGCCAGCCGGTACATCGTCGTCGACGGCTTCGACGCCGACGTGATCAACGACTACGTGCACGAGGTCCAGCTCGGATGGCTGGTGCTGATGCCGGGGATCCTGGAGTCCCTGATCACGCGGCTGCAGGAGGACCACCGCGACGTCAAGCCGATCAAGCTGGTCGGCGCCATGGCCGATCTTGTCCCGCTGGCACAACTGGCCGAGCTCACCGAGCTGCTCTCGGCCCCGTACTTCAACTCGTACGGGATGACCGAAGCCGGGCCTTTGACCAACGGGGTGATATCACCGGGGGCCTTCCCTGAGAACCTCGGAAAGAAGTTCACGGCACTGGCGAACCACCGGCTCGCCGCACCTGACGGCAGCGATGCCGCGCCGGGTGAACCAGGTGAACTGTGGGTCGCAGGACCCACCCTCTTCACCTGTTATCTGCGCGATCCAGCTGCCACCGCCGAGGCCTTCGCCGATGGCTGGTTCCACAGCGGCGACCTGCTCCGGGCCGACACGGAAGGACGGCTCCACTTCGTCGGCCGTTCCAAATACCTCATCAAGAGCGGTGGCGAGAACATCTACCCCGCCGAGATCGAACGAGTGCTCCTGAGCTGCCCAGGAGTGCTCGAAGCCGCGGTCATCGGCAAGCGCGATCCGCACTGGGGCGAGACGCCGGTCGCGTTCGTCGCGACGGAGCTGCCGTTCGACAGCGCCGCCCTTGAGGCGGAGTGCCGGCGGCAACTGGCCGGCTACAAGATCCCCAAGGACATCCGCGGCCTCCCGCTCGACGCATTCCCCAGAAACGTCACCGGGAAGATCATCAGAGAACGCCTCGAAGAAATGCTGTGACACCGCATGGTCAAGGAAGAGAGCCGATGAGCACCACCAGGAATGTATGCATCACCGGAGTGAGCGAGACCCCTCCCGCGCGCAGGTCACAGCGGAGTGTGCGGCGTCTCGTGGTCGACGCGGCGCTGGCCGCGATCGAGGACGCCGGTCTGCAACCGAGCGACATCGACGGAATGGTCTCCGATTCGGTGATCATGCCGTCCTCCGTGCCACGCGACTGGCTCGCCGCCCAACTCGGCATCGTGCGCGGTTTCGACGCGTCACTTTCGTATGGTGGAGCCGGAACCGTGGGCGCGCCCCTGCTGGCGGGCATGGGACTTGAACGGCGCCTGTGCACCAACGTGCTCGTCTACTTCGGCGTCGATTGGGGATCGCGCCCCAGCGGTCCATACGGGTTCCATGACATCTATCCCGCCAAGCGCCACTACGAGAAGCCGCTGGGCTTCGACGCCCAGCCCGAATACTTCGCCCTGCTGGCGGCCCGGTACGCCTATGAGTACGGCCTGGCGCCGGAGGAGCTCGGCGCCATCGCGGTCGCTCAGCGCGAGTACGCGGTGCGTGCCGGGACCGGGCAGAAGACGAAGCCCCTGTCGCTGCGGCAGTACCTCGACACGCCCATGATCTCGGACCCGTTGCGGTATGAGGACTGCTGCGTGATCAGCGACGGCGCCGTCGCCTATGTCCTTACCTTGGAGGAACGCGCCGTTGACGCGCCACACCGACCGGTGCACGTCCGCGGGGTCGGCTTCGGCTCCGAGGCGACCTCGGGCGATGACATCTTCACCCAGCGGGCCGACTACCTCAGCTTTCCGGGCACGGCGCCGGCCCGGGAAGCGGTCGAGCGGGATGCGTCGCTGTCTCTCGGCGAGGTGGACTTCGCCGAGGTCTACGACTGTTTCACGATCTCCTGCCTTCTGCAGCTGGAGGATCTCGGACTGTGCGACCGCGGGACCGCCGGAAAGTTCGCGCTGGCGGGCGAGACCAGACTCGGTGGGCGGCTTCCGGTCAACACCCACGGCGGGCTCCTCTCGCACAGCTATCTGCTCGGCGCGGAGCATGTCGTCGAGGCGGTCCGACAACTGCGTGGCGACGCCGGACCGAACCAGGTCGAAGGTGCCGCAACCGGGCTGGTCACCGGCCTGTCCGTACCTGACTACGCCCTGCTGATGTTGAGCAACTAGAGGAGGCCGACATGCCTGTGAGTGACGTCGAGAATGCAGCCTGCACGCCCACGTTCTTCTACGAGAACGCGACAGACGAGACGGTCCCGCTCCCCCGTTGTCTGAGCTGCCTGGCCTTCCACTGGTACCCGATGGAGCGATGCCCGCACTGCCTGAGCGAGCGGGTCGAGTGGACGCCGGTCGGCGTGCGGGGAAAGGTGTTCAGCGCCACGACGGTCCGGCGTGCCTTCACCGCGGCCACCCGGGGCCAGACGCCTTATGGCATCGCGCTCGTCTGTCTCGACGATGCGCCGCAGGTCAGGATCGTCTGCCGGGTGGACATATCCGACGGCGCGGACCCGCTCGCACCTGGTGACGCCGTGACGGTGCGCGTCGAGCCCGACGGAGCCGGCGCCGGCATCGTGAGGTGTGCCGCGGCGCCGCCGGCCTGACCTCGATACGGCGGCCTGACCGCATCAGCACCGCCGGCCGGCCGTGTCCGGTTGCGCCCGGCCCACCAAGTGCCGTCCGCTCGGAACGATTCGGACCTTCGGAAAGTCCCGATCGTCCAGAAGGACAGGCACTTTCGTGCGTCGCGCGCCGTACTCGACCTGGACGGTGTGCACGCGCGAGGCTGAATCGTGTGGATCAAGCTGCGCGCGCGACGGCGTCGAACCATCCCGGGGCATGGCGCGGAGGTCACCGCGCGGCGGGCGGCTTCCATCGCGTCTTCGGTTCGCTCGGCAGCACTGCGGTGGCCGTGCGCTACGGCGTATCCGCTCGAAGCACGCCCACGAGCATCAGCAGTGTGTCGACCAGTTCGTTGATCTGGCGGCGCGCGACGCTGCGACTGCTGCGACCGATCCACAGCGGTGCCATGTTGATGGAGGAGTAGATGCACTGGAGCGAAGCCGGCTTCGAGGTGAGCCGGAACTCGCCCGAAGCCAGTCCCTCATCGATCACACCGCGGAACAGCACATGGTGTTCCGCGAGCAGCGCCTTGACTCTGCGGCCGACGTCCGCGGGCTCTCGGATCGTGAACAGCTCGACGGAGGCCGGATAGTCCCAGACGACCACCGAGATCTGCTTGGTCAGCAGGGTGCGGAGCTTGTCCGTGGTGGTGTCGAAGGCACCCTCGATCTCGGCACGGAGGTCGACCATGATGCGCCGCGCGAGGGTCTCGATACCGGAGATGACCAGTTCTTCCTTCGACGGGAAGTAGTGGTACAGGGAGCCCTTTGTGACGTCGAGCCGCTCGGCGACTTCTTCGAGAGAGAAGCGCGAGATCCCCTGGCGACCGAGCACATCAGCCGTGGCGTCCAGGATCCGGCCCACCCGCTGTCCGCGCTTGCGCTCGACTCGCGACTCGGTCATCGCAGTTCCTGTCGGCGAAACGGGGTGGCACGGTCGTCAGTGGTGGACATGGGCGGTAACTCCCGGCTCGTCTGTGCATTCATGTTCTCGGGTCGCAGTCAAAGTTTAACTGTCCAGGCGACCAAAGCGGCGCACGGGCCGTGTCTCATGAGCGGCCGGGAGCCCAGCCCGCCGGTGACGGCGGTGCGCCTCTTCTGTTCAGACGCCGCCGGTCAGCGTCAGCCCGCCGTCGACGGTGAGGGTGTGGCCGGTGATCCAGGCCGACTCGTCGGAGACGAGGAAGGCGATCGCCGCCGCGACGTCGTCCGGTTCGCCGAGTCGCCCGAGCGGATAGGTCGCGGCGAGTTCCTGGTCGCCGTCTTGGTAGAGAGGAGCGGCGAACCGGGTCCTGACCACGGCGGGAGCCACCGCGTTGACCCGCACGCGAGGCGCGAGTTCGAGCGCCAACTGCTCCGTCAGGTGGATCAGGGCGGCCTTGCTGGAGCCGTAGACGCCGATCCGGCCGGCGGGCTTGAGTCCGGCGACTGATGCGACGTTGACGATCGCTCCGCCGCGGTCCGCGAGTCCGGCGGCGAGCACGCGTTGCGTCCAGCCGATCGCGGATACGACGTTGGTCTTGAGGATGGCGGCTGCGACGTCCGGTGATATCTCGTCGATCCGGCTGAAGGACGGGTTGACGCCGGTGTTGTTCACCAGGATGTCGATCGGCCCGAATCGATCGCGCACGGTATCGACCGTGTGGGTCTGGTGGTCGGGGTCGTCGGCCGAGCCCGCGACCCACAGGGCGACCTCCGGTCCGCCGAGCTCCTGGGCCGCGAGCGCGAGCGGTTCGGCCTTGCGGCCGGTCAGGCAGGCACGTCCGCCACCGTCGACGAACCGGCGGGCGGTTGCCAGGCCGATGCCGCGGCTGGAGCCCGTGACGATCGCGACGCGCCCGGCGAACCGGCCCGCGGTGCCCGTGTGTGAGGTGACACCGACGCTCATGACCGGCTCCCGACGAAGCGGAGTTCCATCCACCGGGGGTGTGCGACGTAGCTCGCCTGGACAGGCAGGCCGAATGTCGGTGCGTCGACATCGTCCATCCGGCCGACGACGCGCACGCCCTCGTCCAGGTCCACGGTCGCCAGGGCGTAGGGGATCTCGCCGGCGAACTCCGGCCAGAACGCCTGTCTGACCACGATCCAGGAGTAGACGACTCCTCGCCCCGACGACTGCTGCCAGGTGTGCTCCCGCGCGGCGCAGTAGGGGCAGTGCGCCATGGCCGGGTAGCGGATGCGGCCGCAGGGTCCGCAGCGCTGGAACACGAGTTTCCGCTCACCGAGCGCCTGCCAGAACAGGGCACTGTCGGCGTCCGGTTCGGGAACAGGCGCTCCGTCCTCGGCTACCTCGATGGTCGGTGACTCCATGACTCACACTCCTTGAAAGGCCAGCGCGGTGCTTGGCGGCGTTCGCCTCAAGCTCTTCGCGCATGTCGTAGCCGGGCAGGCAGCGCTCGTTGCCTCCGGCGTTGCCGGGTGCGCCCCGGTCAGGCGATCGAGATGCCACCGTTGACGCTGATGACTTGTCCCGTCGTACGCGCCGAGCACGGGTCGCACAGGAAGACCGCCGCCTGCGCCACGTCGCGCGGGCTCGCGACGCCCAAGCTCGCGGCTCGTGCGGCCTTGGCGAACAGGTCGGAGCTGAACCCTTCGGCGGTCACCCGGTCGGTGGTCGGCGTTTCGGAGATGAGTGACGGGGTCACGGCGTTGACCCTGACGCCGTCCCGCTTGCCCTCAAGTGCCGCCACGCGGCTGAACATGACGATGGCGGCCATGGCCGCTCCGATGACCGACTCCCCCGGCGTCGGCACCTTGGCGGCGTCGGAGGCGACGTTGACGATGGCACCGCCGCCACGCTCACGCATCTGGGCGAGGGCGGCCCGCGTGATCTGCAGGGGCGGTAGCGCGAAGTCGGTCAGGGTCGCGGCGAACGTCTCGATGGGCGTGCGGTGGATGAGGTCGAGGGTGATGGTTGTCGGCACCGTGCTGGTAATGACGAAGTCGAGCGGGCCGACGGCGTCGGTCGCCTCAGCCACCGCGCGCAGCGCCTCCTGGCCGTCGACCGCATCTGCCCGGACGAACCGCGCCCGCACGGAGCCCCCGAGATGGTCGATCGCGGCCTGTCCACGGTCGGGGTCCCGGCCGACCAGAACGACCGAACGCAGTCCGCGCTCGGCAAGGATCTCGGCCGCCGCCAGTCCGACGCCGGACGTCCCGCCCACGAGGAGAGCGGTGCCGCCGTCGATCCGGGGAACGTAGGGAGCGCCACTCATGACGGCACGACCTCCTGGCTCCAGGCGCGCGCCCGCGCGTAGAACGCATCCGCGTCGGGCAGGACCGCCCATTCGCCTGCCGCGGAGGCCAGCAGGGTGTCGGGGCTCAGCAACCGCATCTCGCCGCGCAACCGCCATCTGGCTCCGGCCGTGCTCTCCGTCCAGGCCCGCACGCTCACCCGGGCGCCGATCGGGACCGGGCGCAGGTATCGGATCGACAACTCGGTCGTGACCGCCCACACTCCGTTCGCCTGCGGCACGGTGCCGAGGAACTCGTCGAAGACCCAGGCGGTCCAACCGCCATGGGCGACCACATGACCCTCCACGCCGTCCGGCACGGCCATTTCACCGTAGGTGGCCCCGGCTACGAACCTGAGGTCGTCGATCCCGATCCTGCAGTGCCCGCCCGCCAGGCAGGTGTTGCACAGGCGGGCGTCACGGCGTGGGTCCTCCGGGTTCGTCATGGTGGCCTCGTCTCCTCGGTGTGCGCGTCTCGGTGTGCGCGTCGCGATCTCCGCGCGCGGCCGGACTTCTTATGCTGTCTGCTCGGCGTCGCGGAGGACTCGTCGAGGACCTGGACGCACTCCGCCTGGAACTGGCGAATCCGGGCCGCGTTCAGCGCCTTTCTCGTAGCACCCCGGCCGGAGGCAGCCACATCTGCGGCGCGGCCGACCAGGAGCGACGGTCCCGGTCGGGGCAGGCAACAACATGACGATTACAACAAGTTTTGACTATGCAGTCAAGATTTTGCCGACAGGAATGCCCAGGTCGCACGCCCGGCGGACCTGCATCGCCGCAGGCAGGAAGAGATCGAGTGCGGGGTCTGCCTTGGGCGCGTCACGTTGGCGAGAACGGGGAAGTCGGCGCCGCTCCGGTCATGAGCGCATCGCGGCGGGCGGCGATCGACGCGCACCATCCTCATGGTTCGACGGTGCCGCTCGCCTGTCGCCTGGGAGCACCGCGGCCGGGACTACAGACCGAGGTCTCGGCCGATGAGCTCCTTCATGATCTCGTTGGAGCCCGCCCAGATCCTGGTGACCCGGGCATCGCGCCAGGCGCGTGCCACGCGGTATTCGTTCATAAAGCCGTAGCCGCCGTAGAGCTGAACGCAGTGGTCGAGTACCTGGCCCTGGACCTGGGATGACCACAGCTTGGCCTTCGCCGCGTCCACCGGCCCCAGCTCGCCGTTGGCATGAGCGAGCACGCACTTGTCGACGAAGGTCTCGGTCACCTCGATCTGGGTGAACAGCTCGGCGAGCAGGAATTTGTTGTGCTGGAACTGGCCGATCGATTGCCCGAAGGCCTTCCGGTCTTTGGCGTACTGCAGCGTCTCGACCAGGATCTGCTTCGCGTGCGCGAGGTTGGAGACCGCCGCTCCGAGACGCTCCTGCGGCAGGTTCTGCATCATGTGGATGAACCCCATGTCGAGCTCGCCGACGATCTCCGCGTCGGTGAGCCGGACATTGTCGAAGAAGAGTTCGGCCGTGTCGGATTCGTCCTGCCCCACCTTGTCGAGCTTGCGACCGCGAGTGAACCCTTCGGTAGCCGCCTCCACTCCGAACAGAGTGATGCCCTTCGCGCCTTTCTTAGGATCAGTGCGGGCGGCGACGATGACGAGGTCGGCGGAGTAGCCGTTGGTGATGAAGGTCTTGGAGCCGTTGATCACCCACTGCGCACCGTCACGAACGGCCGTCGTCCGCAGGGCGGCCAGGTCGGAACCACCGGAGGGCTCAGTCATGGCGATGGCGCCGACGATCTCTCCGCTCGCGATGCCGGGCAGCCAACGCCGCTTCTGCTCCTCGCTCGCGAGACGCACGATATAGGGAGCGACGATGTCGGCGTGGATTCCCCAACAGGAGACCAGGGCCGCGTTCACCTTCGCGAGCTCCTCGCCGAGAACGGCGTTGAACCGGTAGTCGCAGGCGTCGCTTCCGCCGAAGAGTTCAGGAATCTCCAGCCCCAGGAATCCCTGCTTCCCGGCCTCGGTCCAGAACTCGCGCGACACCCCCTTGTTTACTGCGTATTCCTCCACGTGGGCAACGACCGATCGCTGCAGGAAGGTACGCACCGAATCACGAAAAACATCGTGATCTTCGTTGTAGATGTCTCGCTTCATGATTCCTCTGTTTTCGTACACCGAGTCGTCGTCACGGATTCAGCATGCGGATACCCAGATCGGCGGTTGCCCGGGCGAACTTGTCGGCGTTCGTCATGACTTCGGGGTCGAACCACCTGACGAAGTCAATACACAGCGAGAGCAGCGCACGCGTCGCCGCGTCGATGTCATCGATATAAAACGCGTGCGCGTCGACACCGCACTGAAGAGCCTCGGCCGTCACACGATGAAACCGGCGCCGCAGGTCCATGACCTCCGTGCGGTGTTCCTCCGAAAGCGCGTGCAGCTCGTACTGGACGACCCGGGCCAGTCTCGCGTTCTCCATATGCCAGAGACTGAACGCGTACACCATGTTCCAGACGCGCGCGTCGTGCTCGCCGTCGATTTGCGCAGCCGCTTCAAGAACCGTGAGCGCCTCTTGGTGCCCTTGCAGACTGATCTCGTAGAGCAGATCTTCCTTCGACTCGTGGTGAATGTAGACGGCGGCCGGACTTCGTCCGGCGCGTGACGCGATGTCGCGTGTACTGGTACCGCCGAACCCATTCTCGGAGAACGCTTCGACCGCCGCGTCCAGCAGACGCTGTCGAGCTTGCGAGACCAGCACGGCGCTCACCCCTCATCCTCCTGTGCCTGCCACGTCACAGGTAAGCAAGTGCTTACCTAAGCGACTGCTTACGCTAGCGGGTCGGGGCAAGTTGCTCCATCCTTCGCTGCGGTCCGCCCAGGCCGGCCTTGTCAGGGCTCATGGCACGAGCGGTGCAGGGCGCAGAACCCGTATGCGCGCGCCCCGAGCGCGCTCGGCCGGTAGCTGCCGAAGCGTCTCCTAGTGCCGCGGCAGGCAACGTTTGCCCGTTAAGGAGCGGCGTTCGGTGCGTGCTCTGGGGGTACCCCCTGCTCGAAGAGCTTGGGGGAGTGCCGGCCGGAAGTCCTCGTACGCATGGGGGCACCTCCCAGGCCCCTGGGGCCTGGGGGAGTACGTGGACTTTCGGCCGGTGCGGCGATGGGGGTACCCCCTGTTCATGGGGGTCCCCCCGCTCGAACGAAGCTGAGAGTGGGGGAGGAGTCGAGAACTTGGGGGAGCGTGCCGGGCGTCGCGACGGGGCGAACGTTGCCTGTCGCGGCACTAGACACCATCCGCACGGTTGACGAGGATTACTACACGATCAAGGAGCTTGCCCACGTTCTGAATGCCTGGCTTAAGGTCTCTGCGGTAGACGAAGACGGTCAGGTCGAGGGCGACTTGCGCGAAGCAGTAGGCCAGAACGCCGGGGCCGGCGACCTGCTCGCCGGCGGTGCAAAGCATCTGCACCGCATCAGGAGCGATGTCGTGGGCGCTCAGGAGCGTTGCATAATCAAAGGCCCTTGTGCCGCTGCCCAGAGCTTCGATGTCAATAACACCGCTGACACGATCAGCGTGCACGAGGATGTTGCCGGGACGGAAGTCACCGTGGACCAGATCTCCGGTAGGCAGTGTGACCGGTCCGTGGGCGGCGAGAAGCCGTTCGCAGGCGTTGACGAGTCTCCGTCCGGTTGGGCCTGTCTCGGCCGCCTGTTGACGTAGGTCTTCACGCCGGTCGGCCATACGGGCGGTCACGAACTGCGACCAGCACCTCTGAGGGTCGGGATCGAGGCCGGCGTGTGTCTCCAGGAGGTCAATCAGCAACCAGGCCTCGTTTACCGTCACTTGAATTGGGCTGTGTCCGGTTACGAATTCCTGAACCTGGTACCCGAAACCATCCGTGCTCGTGCCGACGGCGAGCCATGCCGGCGTCGGATACCCAGCAGCGCGAATCTTTGCGACTCCCTCAGCGTCGTGCTCGATCTGGTGAGCCCAGGTGCGGGTGGGACTCCATTTCAGAACCGCTCGACGGCCGGCTTCGTCAGTCAGGAGCCAGACTCCTGACTGGACCCCGTCATCGAATCGGTGATGGAGCCGGAACTGGGTGTCATGCTTGTGGTTGGCCTCGCTCAGCACGGCCTGGGCTGTGCGCGCATCAACTCGGTCAGACATGTTGCTCTGGGGCATGAGAGATCTCCTGGGCAGTCAAACGAGCCGCGGTCGGCTACCGACGGCGGCGGAGTGAATGCTTCGGCCGCCGGTCAGGCCGACGGCACAGGAGATCAAGCCACCTGCCGCACGTTACTGAGCCCCGATGCTGAGCAGCAAGGACATTTCCCGCCCTCAGCTCACGGTGGCCCGTCGCAGAGCAGGTTCAGTGAGACGCAGGCCCGGATCGGATCAGCTTGGGTGAGATGGGAGCGGTCGGCGTAAGACGGGACATTTCGCTCGCGGATGTCCGAGCCAATCGACTCTGCCAGCCGGGCGACATCGGATATGCCGACGATCCACTCGTCTACATACCGCCGGACCGCCTCACCGGAGAGCCCCACCTGAATCGCCCTGCGCGGCAGCGGCTCAAGGCCTACCGACCGGTCCGGGTCCCCCTGGTCACATCCTTCTGGCCTGCCGGGCCGTACCTGCCCGAGGCGGGCGGCCAAGGCACAGGCACAGGCACAGGCACAGGCACAGGCACAGGCAACTCAACGGCCACGGCGGCCACGGTCGGCAGTTCTCCACCGCAGCGAACGGCAGTCGAAAATCAGTGGCCACCCCTCTCGGGCAGTCCCACGCTGTACGTCATGGAACAACCGCAACGCGAGATCCGCGCGCTGTACACGGCATCCACGATCACCGTCTACCAGGCGTACTCCCCGGAAATCGGCTTGCCCGCCGTTAGAGAGGGCCGTTTTCCCGCCCTATGGAATCGAAACCGGATGACATGGATAAAGCCGTCTTTTCTGTGGATGATGTACCGCTGCGGCTGGGGCGCGAAGGCAGGTCAGGAGACCGTGCTGGCGATCGAGATCACCCGTGACGGCTTCGAGTGGGCGGTGCGCCACGCATGCCTGTCGAGTTACGCGCCCGGGGTGCATCCCGACCAGGCCACCTGGCAGCAGCTACTGAAGCGTGCACCTGCTCGTATCCAGTGGGATCCCGAGCGGAACCTGCACCTGCGACCCTTGCCGTTCCGCTCTCTGCAACTGGGTCTCTCCGGTGAGGCCGTACGACGATACGCGGACGAGTGGATCACCACCATCCGTGACGTGACCCCGCTCGCCCACGAGATCCACACACGCGTGGCCAACGGCGACGTCGACTCCGCGACCCGACTACTGCCGCAGGAGCACCCCTACCCGGGCACAGGCGATCTGCTGGCCCACCTGCGTCCGTGACCTGTACCGACATCGAACAATCATCGCTTGCGCTGCCAGGCCGACGGGCTGTTGTCTACGAAGACCTGGTCGCCGGTGCCGATGAGGCCCAGACACTCGGCCACGTTACGGCCGGACCCGCGCCTTCTACGCCTTCCAGTCGGAACGGTGCTGCTTCACCCTCTGCCTTCGCACATCGGCTGCCTACCTGACGCGTACGGACCGCCGTAACTAATCGCTGGTCGATTTTGCACGGGCGAGGTTGGCGCTGACAGTGCGGGTAGTGGGGTGGTCCTCGCCCAAGACTCGTAGGCAATCGGTCAGGTCTGCTCGTACAGCGGGATCGCCCGACCGAGGTCACCCGCCGACTCGTAGGCGTACGCAAGGTTGTTGCGAGAGCTGAGCGTGGATGGGTGGTCGGGGCCGTGAAGGCAGATGGACGCGTTCATGGAGCGCCTCTGGTAGGCGATGGCCTGAGCGATCTGACCTTGGCCCTCTAGGTAGATGGCGACGACGGTGAGGAGGAAGGCGGTGTCTACGGTGTCGTGAGCAGGGGCGGTGGCAGTGAGGAGGGCTTCAGCATGCGGGAGGAGGGTGCGCCAGGTAGGCCAGCCGGCCACGTTCGTTTCCTGCTCGCCCGGCAGCGTGGTGCGCAAGAGCGCGGTGGCGCGGTGGTGGGCGGTGGTGATGACGTCGGAGCTGCGGTGGGGGTCGGCGTCGTGCCTTGTGGCGTCGTCTGGAGTGCGGGCGACGGTCTGGACGAGGCGATGAACGCTGAGGGTGTCGGCGTCCAACTTGATCATGTTGTAGGCGGCGAGCTGCGCCAGGGCCTGGGCATAGCTGATCGGATCGTCAGTCAGGGGGTGAGCAGGGTGCGGGGGATGGCGTCGGGGGCGTACCAGGCGGCGGTGCGCAGGATGTCGACGGCCAGCGGGGTGGTGCGGTGGAGGGCGTCGAGGGTGATGCGCCAGATGCGGGCCATGGTGCGCTTTGGGTCGCCGACGGTGGGAGCGGTGCTGGCGATTTTGCCGGGGTGTTGGTGGAACAGGTTCCGGTAGTCGCTGATGGCCATGCGGCTCTCGGAGATGAAGGCGCCGGCTTGTTCGAGGGCGAGAGGGAGGTGTCCGAGGTCGTCGACCAGGAGGCGGGCGTGATGTTGGTTGTCGGGGTCGGTGAGCCCGGTGAGCTGGGTGAGCAGGTCGAGTGAGGCGCCGGACGTGAGGAGGGGCAGGGCGGTGGTGGCTGTGGGCCAGCCGTTGGCGAAGCGGCTGGTGATCAGGAGGCGTCCGGCGTCGTGCAGCTGGCCCAGCAGACGGCTGACGGTGCTGGGGTGCTCGGCGTTGTCGAGGATGAGGAGCCAGCCGGGGTTGGTCTGGAGCCATCGGATGGCTCGCTCCGCATCTTCGGTGGTGGTGGTGCGGGCGGCAGCGGTTTTGCCGTCGATTCTGATGGCGAGACTGGCAAGGTCGGTCGTGATCTGTTCTTGGGTGTCGGCGCGAATCCACCACACCAGCCGGTAGACGAGCCGGTGAGCGTGGGCGTAGCGGAGGGCGAGGGTGGTCTTACCGACACCGCCGAGTCCCTGGACGGTCTGAGTGATCGCTTTTGAGCCTCGCGTCATGGCAGCCGCGAGGGCGGTGAGGGCTTCCTCACGGCCGACGAAGACTCTGGGGGGCAGGTCGGGAAGGTTGTGCAGGCCCGGCGGCGCTTGAACGTCGTAGGGACCGGCCGGTGGGTGCTTGCCGCTGGCGGAGACGGTGATGTCTTCGAGTAGCAGAGGGTTGTCGCCACCATTCACGGTGGTCGCGAAGCCGGGACGGGCGGCGAGAGAGGCTAAGGGAACAGCGGTGAGTTGGTTGCCGTGATAGCTCGCGACGCGGTCCGTGGTCAGCACACCGACTAGCAGGTTTCCACAGAACAACGCGGCTCCGGACGCCCCGGACCATAAGGACGTCCCGGCCTGGCCAGGGGTGGCGACCTGGTCGATGTGCGCGGTGATCAAGCCGGACTTCAGACCGCTCAGAGTCTCGATGTGCCCGCTGATCTGCTTGGTGTCCCGCCTACCGTCCCGTTCCTCGGCCTTCGGGAACCCCACCGCGACACACCCCACCCGTTCCCCGACGGAGTGAGGTGAAGGCGCGGGCAGCCGTCCCCAACGCACTCGTGCGTCTGAAGCGGAAGGCTGCCAGGTCGTATCAGTGATGAGCAGGAGGGCGGCATCGGTGTGCGGGTCCTGCTCGATGTCGGGCGGTTGCTCCGGCCACACCACCTCTGCCGTCACCCACACAGCAGACGGTTCCCCGTGCAGGGCGAGCCGCCGGACCTCCACCGCGCGACGAGGGGCAGATCCGGCGTGTCGAATGTTGTGGTAGGCAGTCAGGACCAAGCGGTCCGTGACGTGATAGCCGGTACCGGCCATACGGCCTGCCGGGTCCCAGACCTCCACCACCCGTTGCACGTCCACTCACTGACCCCCGTTCTGCGAACCTCACCAAGCGGGTGCGCTGGTAGGCGCTACTGAGGGCGCTGGTGGGTACGGGCGCCGATCTGCTGGTCCTGACCGTGCTCGTCGACCGGCTGCAGCGTGATCTTCAGGCGGGACGTGGTGCCGGCCGCGTAACCGGCCTTCGCCTCGGCGCTGGCGCTCCAGGGCAGGATGGACACCTTCGCCCCGGCCTGGCCGTCCTTCTTGACGTCCACGGCGAACTCCATCTCCACCGGCCCGGTACGGAAGTGGATCGAGTGCTCGCGACCATCGTCCATGGCCTGTTCCAACTCGCCCCGGATCGCACTGATGGCTTCGGATAAACCCGCCCAAGGTTCCTGCGTCACCGGCGGCGACCTCCTATTTTGCTGACCTGATATCAGGAAGCAGCGTAGCTGCTGGGCACGGGGCCACGGTTTTCAGGAACCCCTTTCCGGCCGCATCGATGTTCATGTGAACCCCCTGGTGATCGGCCACCACCGGGAACCACGGCGCGCGCCGGAGCCGAGCCGGCCCGGTCGGTCGGTCGGTCGGAGGCCACTGGAATTCGTGGGCGACAACGAGTTCTTATATGGCACTTGACTGCCGCCGCAAGTAATAACTGACGGGTTGTCACCACTTATTTGAGTGCGACCCCCCGGGATCAATAGGATCCTTCGATGATCACAAGACAACGGGCGGCGGCCGTGCTCTGCGCACTGTTCGCCACTCTGACGCTCGGCCTTCCGACGGCCGGGCCCGCGCTCGCCGCGGACGGTGTGCCGTCGGAGCAGGACGCGCCCAAGGTGGACCTCGTCCTGGACGTCAGCGGTTCGATGCGGGCACGGGACATCGACGGGAACTCGCGGATGGCCGCGGCCAAGCAGGCGTTCAACGAGGTGCTGGACGCGACGCCCAAGGAAGTGCAGCTGGGCATCCGCACACTCGGCGCCAACTACCCGGGCGACGACCGGAAGGTCGGCTGCAAGGACACCGCGCAGCTCTACCCGGTCGGACCGCTGGACCGCACCGAGGCCAAGACCGCCGTGGCGACGCTCGCCCCCACGGGATGGACGCCGATCGGGCCCGCCCTCCAAAAGGCCGCCGGCGACCTCGAAGGAGGCAACGGGTCGCGCCGTATCGTCCTCATCAGTGACGGCGAGGACACCTGCCAGCCGCTCGACCCATGCGAGGTAGCCCGGTCCATAGCGGCGCAGGGCATCCACCTCACCATCGACACCCTGGGCCTCGTCCCGGACGCAAAGACCCGTGACCAGCTGCTGTGCATCGCGGAGGCCACCGGCGGCACGTACACCTCCGTCCAGCACACGGATCAGCTCTCCAACCGGGTGGGCCAGTTGGTGGACAGGACCGCCGACCCGGTGGTGACGCCGGTGGCCGTCAAGGGCACGGCGGACTGCGGCGACGCACCGCAGTTGAAGCCCGGCCTCTACAACGACCGCGAGGAGTTCAGCGAACACCGCTGGTACCAGGTGTCGGTCCAGCCGGGTCAGGAACTGCGCGCCTCGGTGAGCGTGGCGGCCGACCGCACCGTCAACGAGGACTACGGCGTGCTGCTACGGGCGGTCACCCAGAGCGGACGGGAGATCGTACGCGGCTCGGAGGCCGGCAACGGCCGCACGGACGTGATCTCCACCGGCCTGCGGTACCCGAAACCGGACCAGGACGACGACGCCGGGGACGACACCGCGAGTGGCACGGCGGAAACGGTGTGTCTGCAGGTCAGCAACTCGTATGCGGCTTCTCCTTCGGTCAAGACGACCCCGGGTCTGCCCATCGAGCTCACCGTCGACGTGGTGGATGGGCCCGACACCGCCGGGGACGTGGCCGCGTTCGGGCTGGGCCGCGGCTGGTGGCTGCTCGGCGCGCTGGTGGTGACCGGTTTTGTGGGTGGTCTGCTGTGGGGCTGGATCTCTCGCTGGCGGGTCGCGATCTGGAGGACCAACTGATGCGTACGGCACACAGAACCAGCATGACCCGAGGAACCCGCACCGTCCGTGGCACCGGCCTGCTGGCCGCCGCGCTGCTGGGGCTCGGTGTCCTGCTCGGGCCCGCCGCCCTGCCGGTGCTCGCGGACGACGCGGCACCGTCGCCGTCGCCGTCGGACAGCACGGGAAGTACGGCGAGTCCGTCCGACGACGACGCGCCCAAGGAGGCGGGCACCTCGTTCCGCACCGCCGCGGCCATGAAGCAGGACCAGCAGGCCACGGCGAGCGCGTCCACCGGTGACTACCTGTACTGGTCGTTCCCCGCGGACTCGGGGCAGCGCCCCACCGTCAAGGCCGTCGTGGACCTGCCGTCCTCGCCCGCCCTGCACGCCACCTCGATCTGGCAGGTCGACGTGTACGACGGACTGCGGCGCAGGCAGGCTTGCATGTACGGAACCCAGACGCGGTCGGCCGCCCCGGATGCCGGATCGGTACGGCTGGCGTGCACACTGCGGCCGGTCCGAGCCTCGGCCGAACCATGGGCCAACGATCCGCTGCCGGGCACGTACTACATCCGGTTGACGGCCGTCGGCCTCAGCCCGGCTGATGTGGGACAGCCCGTTCAGGTGTCGGTCGAGGCCGTGTCGCACGGGGTGAGCGGGGCGTACGCGGTGGGCGGATCGCTCGGCAAGCCGCTGGTGCCGGGAATCTCCATGACCGCGCAGTCCGGCTCCGGAACTGACGCGGATTCCGCTTCCGGCGATGACTCTTCCTCCGGTTCCGGGGACGAGTCGGTGACGCTGTCGAAGGGGGAGCCGGACGACGGCTGGTCGTCCGGGTGGTGGAGCGACCGGTGGATCTGGACCGGAGTGGGAGGTGTGCTCGCCGCGCTCGCGGGTGTCGGCGGATACGCCCTGACGCGCGGGCGCGGGCCGCGGTACCGGGTGCCGCCCCAGGTCTGAGCACTGCACAAGGGCCGCCGTCCCGCCGGGTGCGGGGCGGCGGCCCGCTGTATGCGCGCCTCTCCGCCCGGTGCGGCGAGCGTGCGTGCAGGCGTCGCGAAGCAGACAGGAGTCCGACGGCCAGCCCCAGCCGCGGCCGGCACCATCCGCTCGCTACACCTCCCCCCGGATCGCCTTCGCCAGCGGACCGTCCCCGATGACCTCAAGCCGGCCCGTTCGCACCGCGTCGAGCACGGTCAACGTGCCGATCGTCAGGGCCGTGCAGGTGTCCGTGTCGAGCCGCAGACAGGCGTCGGGTGCTTCGGGGGCGGGCCCGTGGCCGTAGCAGGGCTCGTCCGGAGCGTCGCCCACATACAGGTGGAACACTCCGTCGCCGAGGTGGACCTCGGCCACCCCGCTGCCTCCGAGACGCTGCAGCCGCCCACGCAGCGGCAGCGCGAACCAGTGGGCCCGCACCGCATCAGTGGGGCGGCGTTCGGCCAGGTCGTCGGCGCCCCAGACGTAGAGCGCCTGGAGCACGGGGAGCAGGCGGCGGCCTCGGGCGGTGAGTTCGTAGACCGCGGCGGCGGCGGGCGGGGGCAGGCGGCGGCGGGTGGCGATGCCGCTCTGCTCCATGTCCTTCAGGCGGGAGGCGAGCACGTCGGTGCTGACACCGGGGAGGTCCGCGTGCAGGTCCGTGTAGCGCCGCGGGCCGGCGAGGAGTTCGCGGACGATCAGCAGGGTCCAGCGGTCGCCGACGGCGTCCAGGGCACGGGCCGCGCCGCAGTAGTGGTCGTAACTGCGGCGGCCCGGCGCGGCGGAAGGACGGGCCCGGGCCGGCCGGGCCGACCGCCCCGGCTGATCCGACGGTCCGAGCTGATCCGGCTGATCCGGCTGATCCGGCTGATCCGGCTGATCCGGCTGATCCGGCTGATCCGGCTGATCCGGCTGACGAGGCTGGCGTGGCATGCGTCGCAGTCTAGACATGTTGTTGGACTTTCCAAGCGTGTACTTGGTAAAACCAAGTTGGACGCGAGGCCGCACGGCGAACGCAAGGCCGTGTGCCGTACCGCGCACCACCCGTGCGTGCCACACAGGCACGCGGGTGCCGAAGCGAGAAGGGCACTCAGGTGCCGAGGCGAGAGGTCTGGAGGCGGTCCATGGAGTTCCGGCAGTCGAGCAAGCTCAGCGAGGTCTGTTACGAGATCCGGGGTCCCGTCATCGAGCACGCCGACGCCCTGGAGGAAGCCGGGCACAGCGTGCTGCGCCTGAACACCGGCAACCCCGCGCTCTTCGGCTTCGAAGCCCCCGACGAGATCGTCCAGGACATGATCCGGATGCTGCCCCGGGCGCACGGCTACACGGACTCGCGCGGCATCCTCTCCGCCCGGCGCGCCGTCGCCCAGCGCTACCAGGACCTGGGGCTGGACGTGGACGTCGACGACGTGTTCCTCGGCAACGGCGTCTCCGAGCTGGTCTCCATGGCCGTCACGGCGCTCCTGGAAGACGGCGACGAAGTCCTCGTCCCGGCACCCGACTTCCCGCTCTGGACGGCGGTGACGACGCTCGCCGGCGGCACCGCGGTGCATTACCTCTGCGACGAACAAGCCGACTGGTACCCGGACCTCGACGACATGGAATCGAAGATCACCGACCGCACGAAGGCCGTCGTGATCATCAACCCGAACAACCCGACCGGCGCCGTCTACCCGAAGGAGATCGTCGAAGGCATCCTGGACCTAGCGCGCCGCCACGGCCTGATGGTCTTCGCCGACGAGATCTACGACCAGATCCTCTACGACGACGCCGTGCACCACTCCGCCGCCGCACTCGCCCCGGACCTGGTGGTGCTCACCTTCTGCGGCCTGTCGAAGACCTATCGGGTGGCGGGCTTCCGCTCCGGCTGGCTGGTCATCACCGGGCCCCGGCAGCACGCCAAGAACTACCTGGAGGGCCTGACGATGCTGGCCTCCATGCGACTGTGCCCCAACGCCCCCGCCCAGTACGCCATCCAGGCCGCGCTCGGCGGACGCCAGTCCATCCGGGAGCTGACCGCGCCCGGCGGCAGACTGCACGAACAACGCGACCGCGCCTGGCAGAAGCTGAACGAGATCCCCGGCGTCTCCTGCGTCAAACCGCGCGGCGCCCTGTACGCCTTCCCGCGGCTCGACCCGAAGGTGCACGCCATCCACGACGACGAGAAATTCGTCCTCGATCTACTGCTGCGCGAGAAGATCCAGGTCGTCCAGGGCACCGGCTTCAACTGGCCGCGCCCCGACCACTTCCGCATCCTCACCCTCCCGCACGCCGACACCCTGGACGCGGCCATCAGCAGGATCGGGCGATTCCTGGAGAGCTACCGGCAATGAGCGGGCCACGACCGCGGGCGCAGCAGCCCACACCGCCCGCGGTCACGGCAGACCCAGAGCCCCAAACTTCTCACGCCTGCTGACGGCCCTGCGCGTACGATCACCGGCATGCCGCGCCGCACACCTCGCGCCCGGGGCCGCAGTACCGCACCGAGCGACAGCCCCGCCGACCGCACCCGCCACCACCGACCACCACACCGGCCCTACCATGGCCCGATACGATGAACCATTACACGGCGGGCAGCAGGCAGCAGGCAGCAGGCAGCAGGCAGCAGGCAGCAGGCAGCAGGCAGCAGGCAGCAGGCAGCAGGCAGCAGGCAGCGCAGTGTGCTGTTCGCGGCGCGGTCGGCGGCAGCTCTGTACCGACTCCTCGATATTCTGCCCGTTTTCGCCGGCGACGGGCGAATCATCCGGCACTTCACCTTCGTCCCCGGCTCGGACTTCGGCGTCGGCGCGCTCGCCGCACTCGATCGCACCGGTGCCCTCACCGTCCCCTGGTCCGAGGCCCTGAAGACGTCATACGACCTGATCCTCGCCGCCAGCCCCAAAGGCGAACTGGACCAGCTCGACGGCGCCGTCTGCCTGCTGCCGCACGGCGCCGGATTCAACAAGACCCTCGCCTGCGACGGCGACCGCTGCACGGCCTCCGGGCTTGATCCCGCGTACCTCATGCGCCACGGCAGCCCCCTGGCTGCCGTGCACGCCCTCGCCCACCCCGGCCAACGCGATCGGCTCGCCGCGCACTGCCCGCCCGCCGCCGCCCGCGCCACCGTCGTCGGCGATCCCACCCTCGACCGCCTGCTGGACTCTCGCACCCTGCGCGAGCGTTATCGCACCTCGATCGGCACGGGCGAGCGCCGCCTGATCGTGCTCACCTCCACCTGGGGCCCGTGGTCGCTGCTTGCGGCCCGCCCGGAACTCCCCGCCCTGCTCGCCACCGAACTCCCCGTCGACTCCTACCAGATCGCCGTCGTCGCCCACCCCAACGCGCACAGCGCCCCCGGCACCCTCAACCTGCTGGAGCAACTGCCTCCCGGCGTGCACCTCGCCGACCCCCATGAGGAATGGGCCGCCCTGCTGGTGGCGGCGGACGCACTGATCACCGACCACGGTTCCGCCGCCCTCTACGGGGCCGCCCTCGGCCGTCCCGTGCTGGCCGCTTGCGACGGCGGTCCAGAACTGCTTCCCGGCACCCCGATGGCCCGGCTGCTGGCCGCCGTACCAAAGCTCACCCACCCGTCCCACCTGCCACGGCTGCTGGCCGTCTACCGGCCGGAGATGCTGCGTACAGCGGCGGACGACGCCTTCGCGGAACAGGGCCGCGCCCTGTCCCGTCTGCGTACCGTGCTCTACCGGCAGCTCGATCTCACACCACCGGCGACTCCACCGGCCGAGCCCCGGCTGCTGCCCACTCCGCGCCACCGCAGCCCCATACCCACTGCGCACGCCGTACGGGTCCTCGTCACCGGCACGGACGAGGCACCCGGCGAAGCCGCCCACGCCCCGCCCGCGACGGGCGCACCGCCCCAACCCGCCGACCCCAATCAGCCGTCGGCGCCCGGTGCCGCTGCCGGTGAACCCGTGATGGACCTGACCGTCGAGCGCCGTCTGCCGTCCACCGACACACCCTCGCACCATCTGGCCGCGGAGGAGGACACCGCACCCAGCCGCCAGGTGGAGAGCGCAGGGCTGCTGTACCGCAGGGCAACCGCCCGGCCCGGCCCGGTATCCGCCGCCCCGACCGGTACCTCCGCATGGACGGCCGCCGGTTGGACCGCCCACGCGCTTGCCGCATATCCGCCGTGCAGGACCGCCGCGGTGATCCTCTCGGCGGAACGCTGTGTGGTCAGACGGCGCGGCCACACCGAACTGCTGGCCGTCCTGATCGCTCCAGTGCTCGACGACGGCCGGGTGCTGCGCCCGGACCCCGCGGCGATCCTGTCGGCCGTGCACGCCCTGCCGCCGGACCCGCGGCCCGCCGTCCGCACGGTCCTCGACTGCCGTGTCGCGGGCCGCACGTACCGCGTCCTGCTCACCCCGGCGACCGCCGAGGAGAGCACGGCCGAACTGACACCGCAGACACGGGAGGACCGCACGGCCCACGGCGGCCCGGCCCGCTGACGCCGGATCCCTGCCCTGCTACGCCCCGTCGGCCCGGCTCGCGTCCCGCGCGCCCCTCGACTCGGACCCGTCCCCCGTGTCCGTCATGACCCCGGTCTCGCGCCGCCGGATCGCCTCGGCCTGCGTGCGGTGCGCGCGTGCCGCGTCCGTGGCGCCACGGTCATCCGCCAGCGCGGCCAGGGCGTCGAGCACACGCACCTCGTCGAAGGTCGAGGCACGGGCCCGGGCGGCGGCCAGCGACGCCTCGTAGAGCTCCTCCGCTGCGTCGAAGAGGCCGGCGGCCCGTTTCACGTGGGCGAGCGCGAAACCGGTGCGTGCCGTCATCCGCTCCCGATTCTTCTGCCCCTTGGCCGCCGTATGCGCCGCGGTCAGCAGCGTGTCGGCCTGCTCCACACGGCCCAGGCCCCAGGCGGCCTCACCGAGGAGGTACGTCAGCAGCATCGCACCGTAGGGGTTGTCGATCTCCTGGTGGATGCGCAGGGACTCCTGGTAGTCGGGCACCGCCTGCTCCCAGCGGCCCTGGACCGCCTGGGCCCGGCCACGGAACTCCAGTGCCGAGGCGTGCAGTCGCCGTCGCTCCTCGGCGTCTTGGCCGGTGGGCCCGGCGTCACCGGAGGTGATCAGCTCGGCGGCGGCGACCGCGGCGTTCGCCTCGTCCGCCGCGGTGGCGAACTCCTCGTGGTCCCAGAGCACACGTGCCAAAATGCAGCGCAGCCGCACCACCGCCGGCAGGTTCTGGCGGCGCAGCGCAGCGGCCAGACCGTGCCGGAAGGCATCCGCGGTGCCGGTCGCGTGCGGGTGGTCGAGGTGGTCGGCGAAGAGCGGTTCGCACAGCGCCCAGGCGTCCCCGTCCGAGCCGTACCGCGTCTGCCCGTGCTGTGGCTCGGCGGACGCCGCCGCCTCGAAGGCCCCGTCCTCGCCGGCCATCTTCACACAGGCATGCAGGATCTGCCGCTCTGCGGCGAGCCAGGCGCGTGCGGCGGCGTCCGTCTCGAAGTGCACATCGATGTGGCCGGGGTGTGCTTTCCGCGGCGGTGCGATGGTCAGGCGTGGCCCGCCGGCCTGCTGGGAGGCGCGCTGGGCCTGTCTGAGGTACCAGCCGACCAGACGGCACCGCCCGGCCTTCGCCTCCTCGCGCAACGCTGCCAGACCTGGCGTGCCGTCCTGCTCGGCGTCGGTGCGGGCCCTGCGCAGGGCGTGCCTGCGCAGATGGTCGTGGAGGCGGACCCGGCCGCCACTGCCCAGTTCGGTGAGGCCCGCGTTCTCCAGTTTCTCCAGCGCGGCCAGGCCCGTCTCGGCGTCCTCGCCGAACAGGGCAAGGACGGCTTCCTGGGGGAGTTCGAGTGCGGGGGTCACGGCCAGCAGCCGGTACAGCTTGCTGGCTGGGACTCCCAGGGCCGCGTAGCCCTCGTCCCAGACGGGGTTCGCCTCGGGCAATCCGTCCTCCGTCCATTGCCTCGTGAGGCGGTCGACCAGTTGGGCCACGGTGTGCCGGTGGTGCGTGCCCAGGCAGAAAGCGGCCGTCTGGATCAGCGCAGGCAGCCGGTCGCACAACCGCACCAGCCGCCGTGCGGCCTCGGGTTCGTCGGCCAGGCGTGTGTCCTCGGCGTCGAGCAGGCCCGCGAGCATCTGCAGAGCCGCTGTCTCGGACAGTGGCTTCACCTGCACCCGGATGTCCGGCGGTCCACCCGCCAGGTCATGCAGACGCACCTGACTGACCGTCATGACGACGCCGTCGCCGACCCCCGGGAGGAGAGGGTGAATCTCGGAGCCGTAACGGACGTTGTCGAGGAGCAGGATCAGCCTGCGGTGCTCCGTGATCTCCCGGAACAGTCCGGCACGCTCCTCCACGGTCACCGGAAGCCACTCACGGGTCACACCGAACGATCCCAGCAGGTGTTCGAGCGCGCGTTCCCGGTCGCAGACGCCTCCGCTGCGTCCACGGTCCAGGTCGAAACAGACCACGGCGGTGTTCCGGTCGTCCGCGGCCAGTTGCGCGGCGGCCCGGTGGGCGAGCGCGGTGCGGCCCGCGCCCCACGGGCCGACGAGACTGACGATGTCGCACCGTCCGCCCCGGTCCCCCTGTCCTTCGCCCGACCGGGCGCGCAGCGGATTCACGACCGCGCGCTCCTCGTGCTCACGCCCGAACCAGCGCCTGGGGGGCTGTGCCAGCTGGCGCGGCACCACCGACACCGGTGCGGCGGATTCGCGGGCGGCAATGGTGATCTGCGTGTAGTTCTCGATGGTGTGAGCCTGCGTCAGGTTCTCGATGTGGGCCCCGCCGCCCACGGTGTTGTGCGTGTCCCCGGTCACACCCCAACTCTAGGGCCTGTCCTCGGATTCCCTTCCGCCTTGCGGCGGCTGGGCGCGTCTCATGTCCCCTGAACGGTGATCGGCCACCGCGGATGGCAGTCTGGAGCATGCCCTTGATCCGCGCACTGCGGCACACGCCGACACCGGCGGACACCGGCGGACACCGACAGAAACGGAAGCACGGCACATGGCAGACGAACATGGGTGACCTGCTGCTCGTGCGGCACGGCGAGACCGAGTGGTCCCTGTCCGGACAGCACACCAGTTGGACCGACCTGCCGCTCACCGACCACGGCAGGGCACGCGCCCGCGCGCTCGCCCCGCTGCTCGCCTCAAGCCCCGTCGCCGCGGCTTTCACCAGCCCGCTGCGGCGGGCGCGCGAGACCGCGGAACTGATCGGGCTCGGCGACGCACGCGTCGATCCCGATCTGCACGAATGGGACTACGGCGGCTACGAGGGGATCACCACGGCGGAGATCCAGCGCGTCAGGCCGGGCTGGTTCCTGTTCACGGACGGGGTCGCGCCAGGGCCGCCGGAGCACCCCGGAGAGACCCCTGTGGAAGTGGCAGCGCGGGCCGACCGGATGCTGGCCAAGGCCAAGGCGGCGCTCGCGGAGAAAGAGGGCGACGTCGCGCTGATCGCCCATGGGCACTTCCTGCGGGTGCTCACGGCACGGTATCTCGGGCTGCCGCCGTCCAGCGGGGCGCTGTTCCAGATGGCAACCGGGACGGTGGCACGGCTCAGCACGGAGCACGAGCGGCCGGTGCTCGCGGGCTGGAATGTCAGACCCCGGCCGTAGCCTTCGGATGTGACACCAGCAGCGCCGACCGCCGCCCAGCGGCGGATCATCGAGGCCGCGGATCCGGTGACAGGCCGGCTCCGGGGCCCGGCGGCGCAGCTCACGGCACTGATGCGTCTCGGGCTCGCCTTCCGGCACCCCCGGCCGCCGCATGACTTCTTCCTGACACCGCAGGGCCACCGGTCGCGGGCCTTGCCGCTCGCACCGGAGCCGCAAGCCCTGCGGGAGGGCGGTGCCGGGGCCGCGCCGGCGTCCGGGGCCGGTTCCACACCGCACGCGCAGACGGCACCGGACCCGGCCCACGGCGTCTTCGCCGCACGCACCGGCGACGAGCCGCACGCTGACGACGGTCCCGGACGGGCGCGTCAGGTGCGCAGCGCCTGGCAGGGGCTGATCGAGCTGCGCAGGATGACGCGCCCGGACGCGGCCACCGACCGGCCGTGTTCCTGGGAGCGCGCACACCTCGTACGGGCCGCCGCGCTCGCGCTGGAGGCGGACGGCTGCCGGCCAGGCGTAGCCGGGTCCGGCGGATACCGCGTGACCTGCACACCCCAGCCGGAAGCCGTCGCCGTGCACGCGCCGACCCCCGCGGAGCTGCGCGCCTGCGCCACCGCACTGGAGCGCGCGGGCTGGCAGCCCGGTGAGCACCGGGATCGCAGGACCGGTGCGCGGTATCTGTTGGCTTCGCCGCGGCGGACGTGAGAGGGCCGGCTGCGGCGTGGCGCACGTGGGCAGGTCGGGGCCGGGTCTGCCGCGATCCGCGGCCGGGCTCGCGCGCTGCGGAGCGACGGCAGTCGATCAACGGCCGACGTGGGTGCCGGTGTGGGGCAGAGGCAGGGAATGCGCAGCCTTGGCCAGAAGTTGCCTAGGATGAGCAAGCGCTCAGAAACCACCCCCGAGCACACCACCCAAGCCCCCGACGCACTCCCGTGCCCCTGTCCAGTCCAGCCAGCCCAACCAGAAGGAACGCCCATGTCCGAGCCCGAAGCCGAAGCCCCATCCCAGGACTCCGCGCCCCAGGAGACTTCGGAGCCCTCTGCGGTGCCCGCCAAGCTTTTCTCCGTCCCGATCACCGTCCGCGGCTATGAGACGGACACCCAGGGCCACCTCAACCAGAGCGTGTACCTCCAGTACGCCGAGCACGCTCGCTGGTCGCTGCTCCAGGCAGCGGGCATCGGACAGCAGGAGCTGGTGAGCCACGGCGTGGGTCCCGTGGCACTGGAGACGACGATCCGCTACCTGCGGGAGCTGCACGCGGGTGACGAGACCGAGATGACCTGCGAGTTCGTCTGGGGCACCGGCAAGACCTTCGAGATCAGGCAGACGCTCACCAAGGCGGACGGCACGGTCGCCGCGAAGGTGACGGCGGTCGGCGGACTGCTCGACCTGACGGAGCGACGGCTGATCAAGGACCCGCACGGCTTCCTGCGCAAGCTCTCCACAGACCCGGACGCGTACGGCATGTGACCGGCCGGCACGTCCCATTGCCAGCGCCCGACGCACCGCGGCAGGATACCGGAATGCGCTTTTCCATCAACGTTCCCAACTTCGGGGACTTCGCCGATCCCAGAGCAGTGGCGAAGGCGGCCGTAGCGGCGGAGCAGGCGGGCTGGGATGCGCTGTTCGTCTGGGATCACGTCGTGCACGGACGCCATCAGCGGCCCTTCGGAGATCCCTGGATGCTGCTGACCGCCGCGGCGCTCGCGACCTCCCGGATCCGCCTGGGCACGCTGGTCACCCCGGTCGCCCGGCGCCGCCCGCAGCAGCTCGCCCGCCAGGTGACCACTCTGGACGGCCTCAGCGGCGGACGTGTGATCTTCGGTGCGGGGCTGGGCGGACCGATCGAGGACGAGTACGGCAGCTTCGGCGACACGACTGACCCGGTCGTGCTCGCCGAGCGCCTGGACGAGGGCCTCGACCTGCTGGCGCGCTTCTGGTCGGGCGAGCGGGTCAGCCACAGCGGACGGCACTACCAGGTCCGAGACGTGGCCTTGCCGCCCGCCACCGTCCAGCGCCCCCGCCCGCCGATCTGGATCGCCGGATTCTGGCCGAACCGCCCGCCGATGCGCCGGGCCGCCCGCTGGGACGGCGCGGCCCCGTTGTTCGCCTCCGCCCGGCACGGCCATCTGCCGCCCGTCGACGAGTTCCGCGACCTGGTCGCCTATGTCCAGCAGCAGCGCGCCGCCCTGCCCACCGCCGATACCTCCGCCGACGCGCCGTTCGAGTTCGTCGTCGGCGGCGTGAGCCCAGGGAACGCCGCCAGGGCGCGCGACCTGATCGGCCCGCTGCTCGACGCCGGCGCCACCTGGTGGGACGAACGCCAGCTCCAGGAGACGGACCAACTCGACCGGCTGGCACCGGTGCTGCACCGCATCGAACAGGGCCCACCGACCTTCTAGTGCCTGCCGGGCAACGCAAGCCCGTCCGCACGGTCGCCGCACACATCCGCGCGGTCGCCGCACGCTTGCCGAATGCGGCCGCACGTAGGCGCCTTTCTACGCGCATAGACACGTAACACCCCGGGAGCGCCGAGCACCTTCGGACGGATCATCGGAACCCCGCATCCACCCAACTCCCTTCCCCCGATGGGTAGTCGACACGGCGCGACTCTGGTAGGAAAGTTTCCTAACAGTGTCGAACCGATTCCCGAATCCCCACGCTGGAGGTCACGTGCGCTCCCCCCACACCACCGGTCCGCGTCGCCGCGCCCTGCTCGCGCTCATGGGTGCTTCCGTGCTCGCCGGACCCGTCCTGCTCAGCCCGTCCGCGAGTGCCGCGCCCCGCACCGCGGGACTCCGCGCCGCGAGTGGGCTCGACGACCCGGAGAAGAAGGAAATCGCCATGGAGCTGGTGTGCAGCGCGGAGAACTCCTCGCTGGACTGGAAGGCTCAGTACGGCTACATCGAAGACATAGACGACGGGCGCGGGTACACCGCCGGGATCATAGGTTTCTGCTCCGGCACCCACGACATGCTGGAGCTCGTCGAGCTGTACACCGACCGCGTGCCCGACAACCCGCTCGCCTCGTATCTGCCCGCCCTGCGCGAGGTGGACGGCACCGACTCGCACGACGGTCTCGACCCGGGTTTCACCGATGCCTGGCAGGAGGCGGCCGAGGACGAGGCGTTCCAGCAGGCCCAGAACGACGAGCGGGACCGGGTCTACTTCAACCCGGCCGTCAGCCAGGGCAAGGAGGACGAGCTCGGCGTGCTCGGCCAGTTCGCGTACTACGACGCCATCGTGATGCACGGCGACGGCGACGACGACACCAGCTTCGGCGCGATCCGCCAACGGGCCCTCGACCAGGCCGACACACCCGCGGACGGCGGTGACGAGGTCACGTACCTGAACGCGTTCCTGGACGCCCGGGTCTGGGCGATGGAGCAGGAGGAGGCCCACTCGGACACCAGCCGGGTCGACACCGAGCAGCGGGTCTTCCTGGACGCGGACAACCTGAACCTGGACCCGCCGCTCAACTGGCATGTCTACGGAGACCCGTACCACATCAGCTGACCGGCCCATCCCGTCCCCAGGACGGTGTGCGGGGTCCCTCGCGCGCATCCCCCCTCGGCGCCGATCCCCCACGACGCTGCACGTCGGCGCCGCGCGGGACCCCGCACACACCGTTCCCACGAGCCCCGCGGCGATCCGCGGGCCGGGCATCCGGACCTCAGCCCTGTGCTGCGAGCCGGGCCAGGCGCCGCGCCTCGTCGCGGGTGACGCGGGCGACGGCGTCCTCGTCGACATGGACCAGGCGGCCGTGCTCGGTGACGGGGGCGCCGCCCACCAGCGAGAGCGTGACCGGTGCCGGGGCGCCGAAGACCAGTGCGGCCACCGGGTCGGCCATCGACGCATGGGCGAGGGTGTCCATCTTCCAGAGCACCAGGTCGGCGAGCTTGCCGGGCTCCAGGGAGCCGAGTCTGTCGGCGCGTCCCAGGACCCGCGCGCCGCCGTGGGTGGCTAGACGCAGGGCCTGACGGGCGTTCAGGGCGCGTTCGCGGTGCGGGCCGAGGCGGTTGACGAGGAGGGCGTTGCGCAGTTCGGTGTGGAGTTCGCCGGACTCGTTCGAAGCAGTGCCGTCGACACCCAGGCCGACCGGGACGCCTGCGGCCAGCAGGTCGGGCACCCGGGCGATGCCCGCGCCAAGGCGCGCGTTGGACGACGGGCAGTGTGCAACACCGGTGCCGGTGCGGGCGAAGGCCGCGATGTCGGCGTCGTTCATGTGGACGCAGTGCGCCATCCAGACGTCGTCGCCGAGCCACCCGGTGGTCTCGAAGTAGTCCGTGGGGCCCATGCCGAACCGCTCGTGGCAGAACTTCTCCTCCTCCACGGTCTCCGAGCCATGCGTGTGCAGCCGCACGCCCTTGCGGCGGGCCAGCTGTGCGCCCTGCCGCAGCAGCTCGGTGGAGACGGAGAACGGCGAGCAGGGCGCGACGGCGATCTGCGTCATGGCGTCCGGCGCCGGGTCGTGGTGGGTGTCGATGGCTTCCTCGGTGGCGGTGAGCGCGCCCTGAAGGGTCTCGACGGCGAAGTCAGGCGGCAGTCCGCCCTGGGAGGTGCCGAGGTCCATGGAACCGCGGGCGAGCGTGAGGCGGACGCCGGTCTCGGCGGCGGCCCGGACGATCGCGCCGGTCAGGTCGCCGGAGCCGCGCGGGTAGACGTAGTGGTGGTCCATCGCGGTCGTGACACCGCCGCGCGCCATCATGGCCAGCGAAGCCTGCGCGGCCGTGTACGTCATCTGCTCGTCGATGCGCCCCCAGACCGGATAGAGCGCGACCAGCCAGTCGAAGAGGTTGTGGTCGGTGGCCAGACCCCGGGTGAGCCACTGGTAGAAGTGGTGGTGGGTGTTGACCAGGCCCGGCGTGAGCAGGTGCCCGCTGGCGTCGATGCGGCGGGACACCTCGCCAGGACCCTCCGGGGCGCGGCCGGGCCCGACGGCCTCGATGGTGTCCCCGACGATCACGACATGCCCCGAGGTGTACTCGGTGTCCTGGGCGTCGACGGTCGCGATCGCGCAGTTCTCGATGACGAGGCGGCGAATCATCGTGGCTGCGGTGACTGCGGTGACTGCCATGGGCCTGGTCCTCACTTCTCGGCTTCTGACGCGACGTACGGCGCGGCTCGGGTGACGGCGTGCGGGCGCCGGGGCGACGGCCCTGCCGGAGGTGGCCGGGCAGCGGTGGTCGGGTCAGAGGTTGGTCAGGTCCGCGGGGATGCGCGCGTCGCGGCCCTCGCGCAGCACCGTGCCCTCGATGAGGCCGTACGGCCGGTCCGCGGCAAGGTAGACCTCGTTCTCGTTCTCCAGGCCGAACGGTTCAAGGTCGACGCTGAAGTGGTGCTGGTTCGGCAGCGAGAAACGGACCTCGTCGATCTCCGAGCGGTGCTCGATGATCCGCGCGCCCATCTGGTAGAGAGTCTGCTGGAGCGAGAGGGAGTACGTCTGGGCGAACGCCTCCAGCAGGTGCCGGCGGACCGCGTCGTACGACTCGTTCCAGGACGGCACGGGCTGGTCACCGCCGCTCCAGCCGAACCGCCAGCAGCCGGTGACACGGGTGGCGAGTATGCGGTCGTACGCCTCTTTCAGCGTCGTGTACTTGTCCTTGGTGTAGCCCCAGAACTCCGAGTCGGTGGAGTTCAGCACGACGAGATCGCGCAGCCCCGAGACCACCTCCCACCGCTCGCCGTCGAAGGTGACCTGAGTGGTGCGGGTCTCCTGTCCCTTGCGCACGAAGGAGTGCGGGGCGGGCACGGTGCGCGCCGCGCCGTTCGCGGCTGCGGCTTCGGGTCCGGGCAGGCCGATGCGCTCCCAGGCGTACTCCTCGATACGGATCCGCGCCCGGTGGATCGCCTCCTGCGAGGTCACGAAGTGCCGCGCCAGGTGGAGAGCGAACTGCTCGGCGGATTCGATGCCGTGCTCCTTGGCGAAGGCGAACACGGTGTTCTTGGCGGTGTCGGTCGGCAGGACGTTCGCGTTGGATCCCGAGTAGTGCACGTCCGTCATATCGCCGGACAGGGCGACGGACACGTTCAGGTCCTTGATGTGGTGGGTGGCGCCGTCCCGCGTGATCCGTACGACGCGGTTCTCCGCCTTGCCGTACTGGTTCTGGCCGAGCAGCACCGGCCGGGATCCTGCGGACTGCTGGGGGACGGTACCGGGCTGGGCGGCGCGGGTCCGGGCGTCTGCGTCGGCGGTCATCGGCTCTGCTAGCTCCCTCGGTATACGGAGTAGCCGTACGGGCTGAGCAGCAGCGGCACGTGGTAGTGCTGTCCCGGCTCGACGGCGAACGCGACCGTCACCTCCGGGAAGAACGGGCCGCTGCCTCCCGCGCGGCGGGCATCCTGCGGTGCCCCGGCGGTCGGGCCGGTGAAGTACGCCTCGGTGTCGAAGTCGAGCCGTACCTGGGTGGTGGCGGGCGGGAGGGCCGGGAGGTCTTTGCAGCGTCCGTCCGCGTCGGTCCGTGCCACGCCGAGTGCCGCCCAGGCCGCGCCGCGGCCCGTCCGCGCGGCGAGCGAGACGGCGACATGGGCGGCGGGGCGCCCGGCGCTGGTGTCCAGGATGTGCGTCGACACGGAGGCGGGGGTGCCCGGCACGGCAGGGTCGGTGACCTGCTGCTCGGGCTCGGTGGGCGTCGGGTGGGTGCCGGGCGTCCGGTCGGGTCCTCGGTCATCCGGTCTCCTCTTCCGCGAGGTGCACGAGCCGGGTCAGACGGATGTGGTTGATCTTGCCCAGTTCGACGCGGACGATCGCACGCTCCCGCTCGGGCGTATTGCCGAGCCGGTTCTTGAGTGCGTCGCGCATGCCCTCGCCGGTGAGGCCGCTCGCGCAGATCAGGAAGACATGGCCAAACGTGTCCTGGTACCGCAGGTTCAGTTCGAGCATCTCCGCCTGAGTTCGGCCGGGGCACCGGTCATGCCTCGCTGTTCACGGGCCGAGACGGCGTCTGACGGCGTCGGGCGCCCGATCGGCGGATGCCCCGCCATCGCCTCCGCCAGGTCCGCTTCGCTCAGTGCGGCCAGCGCGGCATCGCTCGCGGCACGCAGGTGCCGGACACCGGCGTAGGGACGGCCGGCGAGCAGAGCGCCGGTCCAGGCCGCGCTGGCGCACACGTCGCGCAGCGCGGCGGCTGCGGCGTCCGGTGAAAGGGAGTTGAACCGGACCAGACCCGCCAAAAGGCCGGGGTCCGCCCCCGGCACGTGCTCGGTGGTCGACGTCACGGAACCTCCGTGGCCTGGTCCTGGATGGCTGCGCTCAGCCAATACCCTGGACCGGCGATCGTCAACACTTTGTTGAATGCGGTCCGCCGATGTCACGCCGGCAGACGCCATGGCGCTCTGCGGTGAAGGTGAACGGGGCGGGCCGATGTGGCGCGGCCCGGCTTCCCGTCCACCCCCTCCGGGCCTCTTGGGCCTGTCCGGACCGGCCGGATGAGCCGGACGGAGCGGAGAGGGTGGACGGGCGGCTGGGCCGGGGCGGGGCGGACGCTGGCGCCCCAGCGGTTACGGCGTCAGCTGAAGGTCACGACGAGGTGGCCGTCCGAGGCGAAGGACCAGCCCGGGGCGCCGCTGTAGGCGGAGCACCGGGACCCGTTCGTGCCGGTCCAGAACTGGTTCGAGCTGTCGGCGTCACCGATGGTCTTGTCGTTCGACCCGTCGCCGCTGCGGCATGAGGTGTTGTTCCGGAACACCGAAGTGCCCTCGTCGAACGAGAAGTTGCGCTCGGTGTTGTCGATGCTGACGTTGTTCGAGATCGTCATCGAGCCGGGGTTGCTGTTGTAGGTGAACCCGTGGTGGCCGTTGTTGTAGGCGATGTTGCCGCGGACGATGTGGTTGACCGCGATGTCGTCGCCGCCGAGCTTGAAGCCGTTGCGGTCGCCGTTGGCGGCCTGGGTGCCGTCGGTGAGCGTGCCGTTGTTGTAGGAGAAGCGAGTGCTCGATGGTCACCGGGCCGATCGGGCCCGTGTCGGTCTTGGTGTAGAGGTCCCAGCCGTCGTCGATGTTGTTGTGCGACACGTCGTAGCGGAACACGTTGCCGGTGCCGGAGGTGAGCTTGGCGGCGAAGCCGTCGGCGTTCTCACCGTCGGAGTCGGAGTTGTCGTGCGACTCCGAGCTCGACGATCAGGTTGTTGGCCGGCCACTGGCTGTCGGGGGTGTCGGAGGCGATCCGTGAGATCTGCAGCCCGGTGTCGCGGTTGAAGGCGCGTCACCGTGCGCTCGATGATGTTGTTGCTGCCGCCGACGAAGATGCCGTTGTCGCCGGCGTGCTCGACGACGAGGCCGTAGACGTGCCAGTACGAGCCGTTCAGCGGCAAGCCCGCGGTTCGCCGAGTCCTCGCTCTGGGCCGAGAAGTTCAGGACCGGAGTCTCACCCGGGTAGGCGGACAGTGTCTTGCGGGCACTTGAGGTGCCGTTGTTGCCCTCCGGGATGGTGACCGTCTGCGAGAAGTTGTAGGTCCCGCCGCGCATGTAGATCGTTCCACCAGCGGTGACGCGACTGATGGCCGAGGTGAGCGTCGTCGGGCTCGACTCAGTGCCGGCCGCGCTGTCGCTGCCGCCCGGCTCCACATACAGCGCCGTGGCGGCCAGCGACGCGCCCTGGGCCGTGTGACTGGCCGGCGTGGCCGTCGCCGTGACGCCGGGCAGCGCCGCGAAGGCACCGACCGTCAGAGCGGCACATGCCAGTAAAGACAGCGTGGGTTTCGTTTTCATGGCGGATCCTCGTCCTTCTTCATGGTCGCCTGCGCGACAGGCATGGCAGTGCGGTGCTCCGCACGATAGAAAGCGCTTGCTAAGCTAAAGGAGTGCCATGAGCACGTCAATAAGTGGGAATCAAAGAAGCAGAATTCACAGGAAGGTTTCCGGCGGGCGACGGCGCATCCGTTCAGCCGCCACCCACGCCCGGTAACCGTCGGCCCCAGGCCGGCTTCTTGACGTGCAGGGTCGGCTCAGCCGGTGCACAGCAGGCGGTCCACGACCTCCGCGACACCGGGGCCGATCCTCATGACCATTCGCGTGGCCAGCACGTTTACGCAGCTCAGCGAGGTGAAGTTCGGCAAGGTCGGCAAGCGGGCACAGCCCGGCCCGCGCCGCCTCAACCGTCCCGCAGGCCATGGCGACCGTGCGGCGAAAGCCGCTGCGCGGCACCTGCCCACCACGCCAGAACGGCCAGGCCGGCACCGTCTCCTCGACCGTCAACACCGCCCTGGCGTGCCGCCCAGGGTCAGTCGCCCCGCGGCGACCGCCCGTCGTCGCCTCGGGCCTTCGCACGCTGCTCGTTGGCGTAGTTGAGGTAGTTGTACACGGTGAAACGGCTGACACCGAGAGCGCTTGCCACCGTCTCGACGCCGTGCCGCACCGCGAACGCGCCGCGCGCCTCCAGGACCTGTACGGCCTGCTGCTTCGCCTTGCGGTCGAGTTCGGCGAGCGGGTGGCCGTGTTCGCGTTCCATCGAGGCCAGCATGCGGTCGAGGGAGTCGGCGAGCTGCGGCAGGCGCACGGCGACGACGTCCTCACCCCGCCAGGCGAGCACCACATCGTCGGGGCCCGCCTCCGCGGGCGGCAGCATCTCGCCGCCCATGGCGTCCACCAGCGGCTGTACGGCTCTGGCGAAAGGGTGGTCCGCGCGAGAGGCCATCAGTGGCCGCCTTCGGTGCCCACGTTGACCTGGAACGAGATCCGGGTCGCGCCCGCCTCAAGAGTGCGCCGCAGCAGCGTGCCTATGGTTTCGAGCACCGCCGCCGCGTCCCCCTCTGCGGTGTTGCCGAACGGGCCGACGTCCACGGCGTCGAGGCCGGCCTCCTGGATGACCTCGCGGGCGGCCAGCGCGTGCGGCGGTACCTCGTCCAGGTCGAAGGGCTCGGTCGTGAACTCCACTGTCAATCGCACTGTGCCCCCACGGTATCGCTCCGACCTGCACGTTCTCTCAGTCCTCCGATGGAGTACGACCTTAACGGACTCGTTCCGCGGCGATCAGCAGCGATGCGCGGGCATGGTCCGGCCCTGCCTGCACCGCTCTCTTTCTCCGCCCGCGGCTGTCGGGCAAACCCTTACGATGCCCGGTCCGACTGTCAGTCACGTGTGTCACCTGAGACACTCCGTTGTCATGCCTCGTTCAGACATCTGAGAGGTCGCTGCTGACGGCCGGTCACACTCACCGCGTCCGCACGGCCCTTTGGACGAGCTGGACCCGTGAAGGGAGCACCTTGGTACGCAGACCCTCCCCCGGTGCCGTAAGGGCCCGGGCCATATCCGCGGCCTGGCGACTCGCACTCGCCGCAGTCCTAGTGCCCGCCGCGCTGCTGGCGCAGCCCACCACCGCGAGTGCCGCCACGGCCATCACCAGCACCGTCTTCAACGATCCGGCCGGCACCGCCACCGAGCAGGACCGGATACGCGACTACGTCCTCGGCCTCATCAACGACACCGCGGCGGGCGCCGAGATCAGGGTGTCGATGTACGGATTCACCGACAACTCGGTCTCCGCCGCGCTGGTGAACGCCGCCAAGCGCGGCGTCGCGGTCAAGGTGATCGTCGACAACTACACGCTCGGCCTGGACGGCACCGAGTACCCCACGCTCGAAACGGGGCTCGGCACCGACCGGTCGGCGGCTTCCTGGGTCCTTGCCTGCCCCGCGAACCGCGCCTGCATCGCGGACCGCGTGCTGTCCGGCAGCACCGGCGGCATCGACCACAACAAGTTCTTCCTGTTCTCGCAGGTCGACGGCGCGAGCAATGTGGTCGTCCAGACCTCGGCCAATATGACCACCACTCAGCGCCAGGACCTGTTCAACAACGCGGTGACGCTGACCGACGCGGGCATCTACACCAGCTACAAGACGTACTTCGGCGACCTGGAAACCTACGGCGCCAAGTCCACGGGCCTCACGGACTACTACACGACCACCACCAGTGGCCCGTACAAGACCTACTTCTTCCCGCGCCACGAGAAGTCCGGCACCACGTTCAACACCGATCCGAGCACCGACACCATCAAGCTCATCCTGGACAACGTCAGCTGCACCGGCGGCACACAGATACGGGTGGCCATGTATGCGTTCACCCGCACGCAGGTGGCGCAGAAGCTGGTGGACCTCCAGGCGGCGGGCTGCACGGTCACGCTCGCCTTCGACGGGCACAGCGATCCGGACGGCACACCGCATCTGCCGCCGAGCGTCGAGAGCATCGTCTCCGGCAAACTCGCCCAGCGCGTCGAGTGCGACGACGGACCCACCGGGATCGGCGTGCACTCCAAGTACCTGCTGATCCAGGGCACGTACGACGGCACGGCCAACCGCAAGATCGTCTTCACCGGCAGTCACAACTACACATACGGGGCGCTGCGCGCCAACGACGAGACGCTGCTGAAGGTCGACGACGCGGCCGTCTACGACCAGTACAAAGCCAACCACGACGAGCTGATGGACTACTGCGCCGGGTCGTAAGGAGGCAGCAGGTGGACCTGCCCCCCGCCTTCTTCTGTGGTGGGGGGTCACTCCGTCGGCATAAGTGCCGTCTGGACCAATGTCTTACCGCGGCGGGAGACAAACATGCCCCGGCCCGGGGGCCAGGAGCGCGGCCGGACGCCAAGAAGGTCGCCCTCACCCGGATCCCCCGCGAGGATCAGTCCTTGTGCACCGAGTTCCGTGAGGCGCTGGATGAACGGCTCATAGCTCGCCCGCCCGGCGCCCGCGGAGTTGCGGGCCACGATGAACCGGACACCGACGTCCCGGGCGAACGGCAGCAGCTCCGTCAGATCCGACAGCGGATTGCCGCTCGACGTCGACACCAACTCGTAGTCATCAACCACCACATACACCGTCGGGCCCTGCCACCAGCTTCGGTCCCTCAGCTGCTGGACGGTGACCTCGGCAGTGGGCACGCGCCGCTGCAACATGTCCACCAGCGCCCGCACATGGTGGTCCATCGCGTTCGACATCGGGACGTACTCGGCCAGGTGCGATTGCGGCACCACATCCAGCAGGGCGCGGCGGTTGTCGACGACCATGAACTTGCACTCGTCGCCCGAGTACCGCTCCGTCAACTGCTTGACCAGCAACCGCAGCAGGTTCGACTTGCCCGACTCGCTCTCGCCGTAGACCAGCAGAAACGGATCCTGCTCAAAGTCGACAAAGACCGGTTCGATGTTGTTCTCGTCGAGGGCGAAAGCGACGCCGCGCTCGGGGAAACGGTCGCCGGGGGGCAGTTCGGACGCCGGGAACGCGGCGGGTAGGAGCCGTACTTCAGGTGCACGCGGGCCGTGCCAGTGCCGGGCCACCTCGGCGGCGAACGCGACAGTGGCATCGGCCAGGCCGACATCGGAGGCCCGGCTGTCGATACGCGGCAGGGCCGCCATGAAGTGCTGTCGCTGAGGTGTCTGGCCACGGCCCGGCATGCGAGCGGGAATGTCCATGGCGGTCTTCCGGTCGAGGTCCGATTCGAGCGGATCGGCGAGCCGCAGCTCCAGGCGATTCGCCAGGCGTTCCTTCACGCTGAGGACATGCACCGAACGTGACGCGGTGAGAACCAGGTGAATTCCGTGTCCCAGGCCGCGCTCGGCGATCTCACGGACAGTCGGCTCCAGCGCTTCGTACTCGGTACGGAAGTTTCCCCAGTCGTCGATCACAAGGAAGACATCGCCCCATGGCTGATCGGTGACGGAGATGTCACCACTTGCCCGACGGGCCCGGTAGTCGGTGACGGAGGAGATCCCGGCCGAGCGGAAGTACTCCTCACGCCGCGTAAGAATGTCGTGCACCTTGAAGAGCGTGCGCCGCACCAAGTCCGCTTCGAGCCGGGTGGCAACGCCCCCCACATGCGGCAGACCGGAGAGGTGCGTCATACCGCCGCCGCCGAGATCGATGCAGTAGAACTGCACCTCGTGGGGGGTGTGGGTGAGCGCGAGCGACGAGATCAGAGTGCGCAGCAGGGTCGACTTGCCGGACTGTTGATCACCGGTGATCAACATGTTTCCGGCCAGACCTGCGAAGTCCAGCCACAGCAGCTCGCGTCGCTGCTCGTACGGGTTGTCCACCAGGCCCACCGGCGCGGCAAGACGACCGGCACCGTCGTGACCGGAATGAGTGAGGCCGCGGCCCTCGACGACCCCGAGCTGCTCGAACAGGAAGTCCATAGGCAGGGCGGGTTCGAGGGGGGGCAGCCAGATCTGGTGGGCCCCGGGGCCACGGCCCGCCAGGCGGTCCAGGATCAGATCACTCGCCGACGTGTGTCCCGCAGTGCTTCCCTCCTGCTCGGTCACGCCGGAAGCAGCGGCCCGGAAGCCGACCACCTGGCCCCTGCCGGACTTCAGGTAGCCGAGACCGGGGGTGGGAGGCAGGTGGTAGGCATCCGCCACGCCCAGCGTGGCGCGGGAGTCCTCGGCCGAGGCCGTCCGCAGGGCGATCCGGTACATGAGATATGTGTCCAGGCCGCGCAGTCGGCCCTCCTCAAGGCTCTGCGACGCCAGCAGGAGATGCACGCCGAGTGCTCGGCCGAGGCGGCAGATCTGCACGAGCACCTCGACGAAGTCGGGTTTCTCGTCGAGCAGCTCGGTGAATTCGTCGATCACGAGGACGAGCAATGGAATCGGCTGGAGCGGTGCGCCCGCTTCACGCGCTCTGTCGTACTCACGTACGCCGGCGTAGTTGCCACTGTCCCGGAACAGCTCCTGGCGACGGTTGAGTTCGCCCTGGAGGGACTGGGTCAAACGGTCGATCAGAGCCGGCTCGGCCAGGATGTTGGCGATCACGGCGGAAACATGCGGCAGCCGGTCGAGCTGCGCGAAGGCGGTACCGGCTCGGGCATCGACCAGCATGAAGTTGACCGTTTCCGGTGAATACGCCACGGTCAGGCCGAGGACCAGGCTGCGCAGGAGTTCCGCTCGGCCGGAGCCCGTGGCGCCCACGCACAGCCCGTGCAAGCCCGGGCTGCCCGGCGCGGCCTCTGTGAGATTCAGCATCACCGGGCTTCCAGCGGGGTCGATGCCCAACGGCGCGATGAGTTTCCGGCCCGGCTCCGAGGACCAGGCCGACTCGGGGTCGGCCGCCCACCCTTCCGGTAGCAGGTTAAGCAGCTCCACCGGCCGGGAATCGAGGTCCTCACTGTCCGTCGAGATCTCCAGCGGCCGGGCTGTGTTCCCTCGCCATGCGTCGGCCACGGCCTTCACCAGGCTGTCCAGCTCCTCGCCCTCGTCACCGGGCGGCGCGTCCAGGGCCTCGCCCTCGTCCGGTGCCGTTCTCGAACGGGCCAGTGCGGGCACCGCCACCCGGACGTAACGCCGCCCGCGCGTCAGGCCGAATCCGGGCTGCCCGGGCGGAATGTCCCCGGCGAGATCGCTGTCGATCCGTGACTCCCGCGGATCGGCAAGGGAGAGTTCGATCCAGGTGCCGAAGTGCAGGGAGAGGTCTGTGGGGATGTCGTTCCAGCGGTCGGCGGAGACGGCGAGGTGGATACCGTAGTAGACACCGTTCTGCGCGACGTTGAGCAGCTGCCGGGCGGCGTCCGGGTAACGGGTCTCGAAGTCCTGCCAGGAGTCGATGAAGAGAAACACCTCGCCGTTGCTCTCGCCCGGCAGTGCTCCCTGCGTCCGCTTCGCACGGAAAATCCTGGGAGACCGGATCTTCAGGGCACCGGACAGGTGTTCGCGCCGCCGCAAGGTGGCCATGACGCCGTCGACGATCAGTGCCACCTCGTCGTCCTCGGCATAGTCGGCCACCTTTCCGACATGCGGCAGCGTCGACAGCCGTGTCATACCGTCCGGCTCACCGTGCAGGGCGTAGATCTGCAGTTCCTCCGGCGTGTGGGTCAGCGCAAGAGAACACGCGAGGGTCAGCAGGACCGATGTCTTGCCGCTCCACCGCCCGCCCACGATGCCGACGTGCGGCGCGCCACCGGAGAGATCGAGGGTCAGCGTCTCCTGAAGACCACGCGCCGAGTCGTACATCCTGCCCAGCGGCACCGCGAGCTTCCCGTTCGGTGGCCAGTCCGGCGCGCAGAGACCGCGACCGGAGTGCTCCGCAAGTGCAGGCAGTAGTTCGCCCAGCCGAAGGCTGTCGGAGGAGAAGGAATCCACTCCCTCGGACCGCCCCTGGTGCCAGAGCGCGGCCTTGGCTATGGGAATGTTCCCCTGCACGCCGGAACGGAATTCGGTCGGTTTCTGGGGGACTCCGCTGGCCTGGACATGCCGTTCGATGTGCTGGAACAGTTCGTGGGCTGTGATGACACCGTCATTGTCGATGTCCGCCCGCCCGGTGCTCAGTCCGTCGATGATCGCTTCGGTGAAGACGGAACGGGAGATCCCCTTGTCGTTCTTCACCGTGTCGCCCTCGAAGGCGAACTGGAGGACGTCCGAGGCGGTCATGACGTATGTGCCCTTGCCTGCCGCCTGAGCGGAAAGCGCACCGTCTTCCGGGCCGAAGGGGGTCATACCCTGGACGTAGGCGCCGCCGAAGCAGCAATCGAGCAGCAGCACTTTGGCACGGGCCCGGCACCGGCTCATCTGCTCCTCGACGAATCGCGCGGATATCGCGGTCGACTCGGGCAGATCCCGCTTGGTGCGCGCAGTCGTGAAGAAGAGCCGACCATGCCTGTCCTTGATGCCGTGGCAGGACACGTAGAGCAGCAGTGTGTCGTCCGGCAGGAGGTCCCGCAGAACGCGCTCGACGTGCTCCTCGATCTCCACCTTGGATTCGTTCACCAAGAGCACGACACGGTCGAAGTAGCCCACCGACCCGTCTTCCAGCAGCGCCCCGAGGTCCCGTGCGTCGGAGGCAGGAGAGCGGAGTCGGCTGAGGCCGGAGTCCATGTAGTCGGTGGTGGCGACAAGCAGGGCGACGCGGCTCAAGAAGCCCTCCCTCTCCTCGGCTCAGGACTGTCGGTTGTCGGACCGTCGTTGCAGCCATGCCTCTATGAGCGCTTTCTGATCGCCTTCCGAAAGGCCCTCCACCATCAACGAGTCGTCGCCCTCGACGAGTTCCACCCTCCGCGCCTGAGCACGCTGGCGCCACTCACCGACCAGAGCGACCAACGCGTTGAGGGCCGGCTTCGAGAACACGCCGGTGACGATCAGCGTGCCCACCACGGCAACCGCCCCGCCCTTGGCCCCGGCCGGGGCAGTGTCATCCTCCGGCCGTGCGACGGATTCGGCCGTGTCGAGCAGCAGCAGTTCTTCCTCCAACCCACGGGTCAGGGCGTCCGTCTCGTGGAGATCATCTCCCTCGGACTCGACACTGATGGAAATCTTCATGGGTCGCATGAAGGTGTTGCCTCCCCCTGGGCTCTTCCGGTTCCGGTCTTTCGGCTCTTTTGCTCTGCCCGGATGCCGGGGCGACGGCCTGGCCGGGGCCCGGAGCACCAGCCCCCTCATGTCCAGGCCCGAGAGGCAAGCTTCGCACAGAGTCGTCCACGGCACCCGGCGCAGTGCGCTCCACGCACACAGGCCCCGACGAGGTCGTGCAGCCCTGCAGCCGTCCCACCGCGGCCGGTGCCCGAGGCGCCCGACCGTGGCCGGTTCCGTCAGGCGACAGCCGCCACGAACGCCTGCCAGGTGGCACGGCCGACGGTAAGCATGGGGCCGGCGGGCACCTTGGAGTCACGGATGTGGACGGCGGCGGGGTGGCGGGCGACTTCCAGGCAGGCGCCGCCCTGGTCGGTGCTGTAGCTGGACTTGTGCCAGTCGTAGGCGACTTCGATGCAGTTGCCGCCCTGGTCGGTGCTGTAGCTGGACTTGAACCACGTCAGGCCGGCGGAGGTGGTCGGCTCCGACTGTGCTGCGTTGCTCATGACCCTCCCAGGAGTTCGTCCAACAGGCTCACGCTCGCCGCAGGGGAGAGCGCCTGGGAGCGCAGCATTCCATATTTCTGCTGAAGGATGCTGATCTGATCTGCTTCTTCCGGCATGAAGCTCACCAAGTGAGCTTCCACATAGGCCACATCCTCGTGATCCGGGGTCTTCAGCAGCACTAAGGGGCCGGTCAGGCCCGCGTGCGGGAAGGTGGACGTCGGGACGATCTGGATGCTGATGTACGGCAGGTCAGCAGAACGCCGTAGCCGCTCCAACTGCTCGCGCATGACCTCGGGGTCGCCCATCGAACGATGCAGGATGGACTCCTCCAGAATGAAGTCGGCCACCGGAGGCGGAGGCACATCGCGCTCCCAAAGCCCCTGCCGGTCCATGCGGGCGGCGACCCAGTCCTCCGCCGTGTCTCCATGCACCGGAGGGTGCAGGCAGCTGAACACGGCACGCGCGTAGGCGGGAGTCTGAAGCAGTCCGGGCACCACCTGCGTCTCGTACGACGAGATCCCCACCGCCTCCCGCTCATGCTCCACGAAATCCTGCGCGAACGCCGGAAACCGCTCCCGCTCGGGAACCCTCTCCACGGCGATGGCCAGCGCGCCCTTGGTCTCCAGGGCCTCGTCCATACGCTCCGCGAGATCGGGCTTCAGCGGGCGCCGCCCCTGCTCGACGGAGCCGATCGTGTCCGCGCTGATGTTTAGCGCCTCCGCGAGCTGCTCCTGCGTCAGGCGGGCCACCTTGCGGAAGTGGGCGGCCAGGGAGCCGATGACCTGCCAGGACGTGATCTTCTTCGAATTACCTGTACTACGGTGCATTTGCCGTTCCTTCCCCCACCACTCCGGCAAACCGACACGATGCACCCGTACAACGAATCCGTACGAATCACGTCACCGTCAGCTGCCCGTCGGCAGCCACAACTACGCCTACGGCGCGCTGCGCACCAACGACGAGACAGCGCTGAAAGTCGACAACGCGGCGAACTACGACCAGTACAAGGCCAACCATGACGAGCTGATGGACCACTGCGCCGGATCGTGAAATGGCGGTGGGCCGGCCGGTTGGTCATCAGCGTGGCCGGCATGTACATCAGCGGCCGTGAACGTGAGCGTGACCGGCCGTCGAAACCGCGCAGTGCCCGTGCTCCGGCAGCGTCCTCGTGGCGCTGCCGGAGCGTCCGGTCCGCTCAGCGCGTGGCTCAGGGAGTGTGCGGGCGGTGGCCGCGTTCCTGGTGGGGCACGGTCTGGACGGTGGGCACGGTGGGCGACGGCAGGGTGGCGACCTCTTCCAGTTCGCGCTCGTAGAGCGGCGCCGGGTCGGGCAGCTTCGGGAAGGGCGCATGCGGGTGGCCCAGGCGCAGCGCCGAGGTCAGATCGCCGACCGTCCTGCGGCGCCAGCTGCTGATGTTGGGTTCATGGACACCGAAGCGCCGCTCCATCAGCTTCAGCATCGAGGTGTGGTCGAAGACATCGCTGCACACCCAGCCGCCCTGGCTGAACGGCGAGACCACCAGCGTCGGCACCCGGTAGCCGAGGCCGACAGGCCCGGCGATCCCCGCGGCGTCGGCGGGCAGCGGCGCGGTGACCCACTCGCCGGGCGTGCCGGGCGGCGGAGTGGGCGGGGCGATGTGGTCGAAGAAGCCGTCGTTCTCGTCGTAGGTGACGATGAAGACGGACTTCGCCCAGATGTCGGGACGGGAGGCCAGGGCCTCCAGAGCGTTGTAGATGTACGCGGCGCCGGCGGCGGGCAGCGCGGGAGCGTGTTCGTTCGCCTCGGGCAGTCCGTACACCGCGGGGAGGTACTGCGAGTCGAGCCAGACCACCGACGGCAGCCGGTCGTGCATGACATCGTCGGCGAAGTCGGACGGCGGGTGCGGGGTCATCGCGTTGACGTACAGGTCGGAGCCGGGCTCGGCGTCGCGGAACTGCTTGAACCAGCCGAGGTTGGTGTCGAGCGGGTTCGCCGTGTAGTACTTCCAGCTGACCCCGGCCGCCTGCAGGCGCTCCGGGTAGGTGGTCCAGGTGTACGGCGCCGCGGCCGAGAAGGCGTTGTTGACGACCGGGCCGCCGTGCCGGCCGTCCGGGTCGATGGTGCCGCTGATGGACATCACCCGGTTGGGATGCGTCGGGCCGAACACCGAGCAGAAGTAGTGGTCACAGACGGTGAAGGCGTCCGCGAGGGCGTAATGGAAGGGCAGGTCCTCGCGGGTGTAGTAGCCCATGGCCAGCGGCCCGACCACATCGCCGTCGGCGGTGCGGTGCGCGGGCATCCAGTTGTCCATCCGGCCGTTGTTCCAGGACTGATGTTGCGGGGCCCAGGCGTGCGTCGTGGAGGGCACGGCCGCGGACGACGTGGTCGTGGTGTCGAGCCGGAACGGCAGTACGTAGCCGTCCGGGTGGACGGCGTCGGGCTGCCGGAAGACGGAGTGGCCGTTAGGCAGCCGCATGGCGTGCGGGTCGTCGAAGCCCGCGACCCCCGGCAGTGTGCCGAAGTAGTGGTCGAAGGAGCGGTTCTCCTGCATCAGGAAGATGAAGTGCTCGATCTGGTCGAGGGAGCGCAGTGGCTGCGGCTCCGCGGCCATCGCCTTGCGTACGGAGCCGGGCAACAGGGTGAAGCTGGCGGCGCCGGCGGTCGCGGCACCCGCGGTGCCGAGGAATCTGCGCCGGGTGACGCCTTCGGATGCCTCATGATGCATGCCTGTACCTCCCGCTGCGTGATCTTGTCCCGGGCCTGAGCCCGCCAAGACGACTTGGCCGACTGTCCCCGGGCGAACCACCTGCACTATGAACGGAGGTTGACGCCCAGCGGAAGCCGTCTGCGTCCTCGGGCGGCACATCGGGCGCGGCGCAGGGCAGCACATCGGGCGCGGTCCGCAGCGGCGCACGCCCGGACAGCGGCCGAGGCGCGACCGTGTCCCGTGCGCCGTGAGATGCCCGCTGATCAGGCCGGTGAGGCTGCTCGAACCGTTCAGCCGCCATCACCCCTGGCCCACCACCGTCCCGAACCGAATGTCATACGAGGCCCCGGGCCCGCCCAGGACACCGAGCAGCCGGTCCGCCTCCCGCGTCACCTCGTCCCGCTGGGCGCGGGTCAGGGCATGGAAGGTCTCGATGGTCAGCAGCCCCTGGTTCGCGCGCCCGCCGCCGCCCGGCTCCGTCAGCCGCCACACGCCCGCGAGGAAGCCGTCGACGAGGAGCGTGCGGTAGGCCTGGTTGCGGTGCCAGTTGCGGCCCCAGTAAGCGGGTGGGATGACCCGGGTGCGGTCCGCGTGGGACAGCAGCACATTGTCGAACTCGGGCAGCAGGCGCGCCGGGGCCGGAGTGTCCGGGTCCGGGCGGGAGGCGTCCGGCAGGTCGAAGAGTTCGGTGCCGTGTTCGTCGCGGAAGACCGCCAGTTCGGGACGCAGCCCGTCGAAGGCGTCCCGCAGCCGGGTCAGGCCCGCCCAGGTCTGCATGTCCTTGACGGAGGCGGGGCCAAAGGCGGCGAGATAGCGGCGCACCACGGCCGGCGTGTCGGTGCCCGGCACGGCGGGTGCGTCCTTGCCCAGCCAGTGCTCCAGGGTGGTCAGCGCGACCTGACCGCTGCGCCGCCACAGACCGCGCGGAGTGACCTGGACGAGGGGCAGGCGGCCGCGGGCGGCGATGGACAGGGCGCGCGGATCGGCGTTCGGCCACGTCACGAGCAGTGCCTCGCGCAGTTCCCGCAAGGTGCGCGGCCGCTCCTCGACGAGCCCGCGGCTCAGCTCCGTCAGCCGGTCGAGGTCGACGCCCGCAAGCCCGTCGCGGAAGATCGTCAGCTCCCGCTCGCGGGCAGGCTGCAGATACGGCGTCAGGGCGCGGGCGTCGTCCGCGGTGTGCAGGTGGATGGTGGAACGCATGGTGACGATGCGCACCGCCGCACGGCTCTCCAGCAGCGCCGAGAGCTCCGCCGGAGCGAAGCCGTCGAGCCGGGCCGCCAGTGCCCAGTAAGGCGGTGCGACGCTCTGGGCCTGCAAGCCGACGAGCTGCGCCACGGCGTCCCGTGCGGACAGGTCGGCCCTGTCAAGCAGCAGTTGCCGGGCCAGGGTGGCACGGTTCAGCGCGCGCTTGCCGAGCATCGGGGCGGCGGCCGTAGGTTTCGTCGAGGACTTCATGGCGCGCACCGTAGCGGGCATGGCGGACAGTTCCGGTCCGCTACGGCGGAGGTGGGCGCGGCAGCAGGCTCACCGGGGCCGGGTGGCCTGGTCAGTCGGACGGCAGCCAGCCCCGCAGGGCGAGTTGTGCGCGGAAGTGGCCGTACGCGTCCTCCAGCGCCGCGCGTTCGGCCGCCACCGGTTCGACGAGGCGGCCCTTGCCCGTCATCGCGCGGGCGCTGGTGGTGAGGTCCGGATGGAGGGTGCCGGACGCGGCCAGCAGCGCGGCGCCGAAGGCGGTCTCCGCGTGGTCGGCGACGCGCAGCGGACGGCCGAGCACGGTGGCGCGGATACGGTTCCACAGCGGGCTGCGGCTGCCGCCGCCCGCGGCGTGCAGCTCTCCCGTCACCTCGGCGCCCAGCGCGGCGACCCGGTCGAGAGCGAGCCGTTCGACGAACGCCACGCCCTCCAGCACGCCGCGGTGCCGGTCAGCCGCGTCCTCGGGCGTCGCCGTCACAAAGCCACGGGCGGCACCGGCCACGAACGGGAACCGCTCGCCCTCGCGCCGCAGCGGATAGCACACATGGGACGCGGGCCCGCGCGCCTCGGCTGCCGCGTCCAGGGCGGCGAGTCCACCGGAGGCGGCGGCAGCGGCCGGCACCGCCGGTTTCGCGGCGCCCTCACCGGCGTCCGCGTCGCCGGCAGCGGGCGCAAGGGCCTCGCCGCCCGTGTTCGACGCGCCGCCCGGCAGCCACCAGCCGTCGGGGTGGCGGTGGCTGTAGAGCGCGCCGGCCGGGTCGGTGACCAAGTCACGGGCGACGCCCTTGAGGACGTAGGTGGTGCCGAGGACGCCCACGAACTGCCCGGGCCGCACCGCTCCCGTCGCCAGCTGCCCCGCACATCCGTCGGTCATCCCGAGCCGGACACGGCACCCCGCGGGCAGCCCGGTCTCGGCGGCGGCCACCGCGCACACCGTGCCCGCCTGCGTACCGGGCGCCTGCACGCGGGGCAGCACCCGGTCCGGTACGCCGAGCGCGTCGAACACCTCGACCGCCCAGCCGCCCGTCAGCGGGTCGTAGCCGGTCTTCAGGGTGTGGCTCCAGTCGGCCGCCACCGGCCCGCCGGTGAGCCAGCGGCCCAGCACCTCGGGGGTGTGCAGGACATACCGGGCGCCGGGATGGGCGCGCACGCTCCACACGAGGCGGCCGAGCGCGGCGGTGGGGCCCACGGTCAGGCCGAGGGCGCGCCAGCGAGGGGCGCCCAGTTCCTGTGCGAGGGCGTTGAGTTCCGCGGCGCGCCGGTCGTCGTACATCAGGGCGGGGCCGAGCGGGAGGCCGTCAGCGTCGGCGGGCACGAGGGTGCCGGAGGTGGCGGACACGGCGACGGCGACGACCTCGCGTCCGCGGCCCGGCAGCGCCGAAGTGGCCTGCCGCAGCGCCGCGGCGGTCGCGGGCCACCAGGCTCCGGCGTCCTGCTCACTGCGCCCGCCGGGCCCGCGCACCGGCTCCGGCAGCCGGGCCCGGCCCTCGGCCAGCACCCGCCCGCGGGCATCGGCGCACAGCACCCGCACCGCGGCGGTGGCCACGTCGATCCCGGCCACCACGGGCACGGGACGGCGCACCGGAGCGCCCGAGCCGGCCATCGCACGGGTCCCGGCGCTCATATCTTGCCCCTTCCGACCGCTTCCGCCCGAACCGCGGCAGCACGGCCGGCGCACGGCGTGGCACGGCGCGTCCGCTCACCAGAGCAACGGCCCGCGGCCACCCGCGAGTCAGCCGCCCCGAAGGAAACCGTCCCCCAGACGCTCGTACGCCGCCGCGACGCGGCCGTATGGAACATCATGCCTGTGAAATTAACATGCCGGGCGTGAAAAAATCTCACGCCCTGTCGGCCACGCGTACGTCGGTGCGCTCCCGCAGTTCCGCGACGAGTTGGCCGTCCACTCCCGCGTCCACCACCAGGTGGTCGAATTCGGTGACCGGCGCGAGCCGGTGCAGTGCCGTTCGCGCCAGTTTGGTGCGGTCCATGAGGAGGGCCTTGCGGGTGCCGGAGGCGAGCATCGCGCGCTTGACGAGGACCACGTCCTGTTCCTGGTGGTAGGTCATCCGCGCGTCCATGGCCGAGGTGGAGACCAGCACCATGTCCACCGAGAGCGCGTCGACGGCCTCCACGCACGGCACGCCGAGGAACGAGTCGTGGGTGTGCGAATACTCGCCGCCGAGCGCGATCAGCCGGATCTCTTCACGGCCCGCGAAGACGTCGACGACCCGGCGGGCGTTGGTCACCACCGTCAACGGTGTCTGGTCCACCAGCAGCCGGGCCAGGGCGAGCGCCGTCGTGGAGTCGTCGAGCAGCACCGACATGCCCGGTTCGACGAGGTCGGCGGCGGCCTTGGCGATGGCCTCCTTCTCGGCGACGTTCACGCCGAGCCGATAGTCGAGGTTGCTCTCGAAGACGGTGGACGGCAGCGCGGACACCCCGCCGCGGAACCGCCGCAGCACGCCCCGTCTGGCCAGTTCGTCCAGGTCTCGGTGGACGGTCATGACGCTCACGCCGGTGAGCTCGGAGAGTTCGGCGACCGTGGAGGTGCCGTGCGCCAGCACGTACTCGGTGATCTGCTGTCTGCGGGCGTCCTGGGGGCGGGCCAGGCCGCCCGAGGTGCCGGTCGTCGTCATGGCCGCAAGTCTGTCTCATGGGCCCGCGCCGTCCCCTCGCGGGCGCCCGTCCCGGCCCGGTTCGCGGCCGACGCGGCGGCACCGGCCGGCAGGTCGGGCGCGGGGCCGGGGGGTACGTCGGGCGCGGGGCCGGTGGGCACATTCAGTGAACGCAGCGCGGTGTGCGTGCCGGCCACCTCGATCTCGGTCACGGCCGCGTTGTCCAGGCGGGGCAGCACCAGGCGGTAGCGGCCCACCGCGATGCCGAGCAGACCGCACAGGGCGATGCGCAGCAGCGTGTTGTGCGCCACCACTAGGACGGTGTCGCCCGGGTGCCGGGCGGCCAGCGAGCGCAGCGCGGCGGTGGCGCGTGCGGCGGCGGCCGACGGGGGCTCGGAGCCGGGGAGGGCGCCGTGCTCGGCGTCCGCGCGAAAGCGGCGGACCGCCTCGGCGTCCTCGGCCGCCATCTCCTCGATGGTGCGGCCCTCTCCCCAGCCGAAGTCCACCTCGTACAACTGCTCAACCACCTCCAGCGGGTGGCCGAGCAGGTCGGCGGCGGGCTGTGCGGTGTGCCGGGCACGGCTCAGCGGGGAGCAGGCGACGGCATCGACGCCACGGGTGCGCGCCCATCGCGCCAGGTCGATGGCCTGGCGCCGCCCGCGGTCCGTCAGGGCGACGTCCGAGACGCCCGCGTAGCGGTTCTCGGCGTGCCACACGGTCTCGCCGTGCCGCACCAGCAGCAACCGGGCCGGCTTCTCCTGCGGCGTCGGCATGGTGGTGCCTCCTTGACGACGGTCCGGGGCTGGGGTTCGTTGCTGGTCAAGGGGATCGTGGATCCCTGGGTGTGCAGAACCAGCCCGCCGGTACATTGATTCTTCACGTGACGGCTGTTAAATCTACCAAGGACCGTGTTGGGGGAAGGCGGCGCCTCGCGTGAGCGCTTCGCCGCCACCGCCCGGTGACCCGTCCCGCGACCCCTAAGAAGGCGTTTCGTACATGCGTATTCTCGCCGCCGGTGACCACTTCGTCCGCCCGGACCTGATCCGTGCCGCGCTCGGCAGAGAGCTGGCCGAGGACGGCCTCGACACAGACGTCACGGATCTGGTCCTGCCCTGGCCGCATGAGCCGTTCGGGCCGGTCGGCGGGGTGCTGGAGGCCAGCGGCACCGAGGAGCGCCTGATCGAGGCGCTGGACGGCGCCGCGGCCTGCGTCACGCAGATGGCACCGTTCACCGCCCGGGTCTTCGACGCCCGGCCCGGCCTGCGGATGGTCGCGGTCTGCCGGGGCGGCCCGGTCAACGTGGACCTGGCCGCCGCCACCCGGCACGGGGTCGCCGTCAGCTTCGCGCCGGGCCGCAACGCCCCCGCGGCGGCCGAGTTCGCCGTCGGTCTGATGCTCGCCGCGCTGCGCCGCATCCCCACCGCGGACGCCGAGCTGAAGGCGGGCCGCTGGCGCGGGGACTTCTACGCCTACGACGAGAGCGGCAGCGAACTCGACGGCGCCACCGTCGGCCTTGTCGGCTACGGCGCCATCGGCCGCCGCGTAGCCCGCGTGCTGACCGCCTTCGGCGCCCAGGTGCTCGCCGCCGACCCGTACGCCGACCCGGACGCGGTACGCGCGGACGGCGTGGAACCCGTCGAGCTCGACGACCTGTTGCGCCGCAGCAGCGTCGTCAGCCTGCACGCCCGGCTCACCACCGAGACCCGCCACCTCATCAACGCCGAACGGCTCGCCCTGCTCCCCGAGGGTGCGGTGCTGGTGAACTCCGCGCGCGGCGCCCTGCTCGACCATGCCCCGCTGCCCGGGCTGCTCAAGAGCGGCCGGCTGCGGGCGCTCGCGCTCGACGTGTACGACATCGAGCCGCCGCCCGCCGACTGGCCGCTGCACTCCGCGCCGAACGTCGTCACCGCCCCGCACCTGGCGGGCGCCACCCGGCAGACCGCCCACCGCGCGGCAGCCATCACCGCGGCCGAGGTCGGCCGTTTCCTGCGCGGCGAACCGCTCGCCCATCCCGCCAATCCCGAGGTCGAGCCCGCCACTCCCGAGGCCTGAGGAGTTTCGCCATGAGCACCCCCGTGCCCGGCACCCCGGCCGCCGACGCCCCGTACATCGGGGTGGACATCGGCACCTCCGTCACCAAAGCCGTGGCCTACGGCCCCGACGACACCCCGCTCGCCTCGGCGTCCCGTGCCAGCAGGCTCGACCGGCTGCCGGGCGGGCGGGTCGAACAGGACTTTCAGGACGTGCTGCGCACGGTCGCCGAGGTGGTGCGCGAGACCGCGGCCCGGCTGCCGGTGCCGCCTGCCGCGCTGGCCCTCACCGGACAGGGCGACGGCCTGTGGCTGCGTGCCGCCGACGGCCGTCCGGTGCGCCCGGCGATCTCGTGGATGGACGGCAGGGCGTCCGACATCGTCACCGACTGGCTGGCCGACGGCACCGTACGCGAGGTCTACGCGCACACCGGCTCCGGAATGTTCCCCGGCTGCCACGCCCCGCTGCTGGCCTGGTTGCAGCAGCACGAGCCGGACACCCTGCGGCGTGCGGCCACCGCCGGTTACTGCGTCGACGCGATCGCCCAACGGCTCACCGGGCAGGTCTGCGTCGACGCCTCGGACGCCACCCTGCCGTTCCTCGACCCGGTGCGCCGCACCTATTCCTCCGAAGCGCTGGCGGCCTGCGGCCTATCCGGCCAGGCCCGGCTGCTGCCCGCGCCCGCGCCGCCCGGCACGGTGCTCGCCCTGGACGCGGCGGGCGCGGACCTGCTGGGCCTGCCTGCGGGACTGCCGCTGACCGCGGGCCCGTACGACCTGCCCGCCTGCGCCATCGGCAGCGGGGTGCGCGACGTGGGCGACGGCGTTCTCATCGTCGGCACCACGCTCGCCTGCCAGGTGCTCACCGACCGTGCCGAGATCGATCCGGCCGCCGAGCCGGCCGGTATGTGGATCTGTCTGCCGCAGCCGGGCCGCTGGCTGCGGGCGATGCCCGCCATGGTGGGCACCGCCGCCCTCGAATGGATCCTCGCGCTCACCGGCGCCGGCACCGCCGACCTCGATGGACTCCTCGCCGCCAGCCCGCCGGGCGCCCATGGCGCGAGGGCCCTGCCGTTCCTGTCCGACGCGGGCGAACGCGCACCCTTCGTCGAACCGGCCGCGCGCGGCAGGCTCGACGGTCTGACCCTCGCGCACACCCGCGCGGACGCGGTGCGCGCGATGTGCGAGAGCATCGGCTACGCGGCGCGGCACTGTCTGGAGACCGCCGGTCTGTCCGGCACCCTGGCCGCCTGCGGCGGCGGAGTGCGCTCGCTCACCTGGGCGCAGCTCTTCGCGGACATCCTGGGCAGGCCGGTGCGCATACCGCGGGAGCCTGAAGTCGGCGCGCTCGGCGCGGTCATGGTGGCACGCCGCGCCCTCGGCGCCCCGGACACCGGGGCCGGCGGCACGGACACCGACCGCTTCCGGGTGGTGGACCCGCGGCCCGGGACACGCGAGGTGTACGAGAACGGGTACGCGGCGTACCGCACGGCCCTGGCGGTGGCCCGGCACGGTTGGACTGCCTGACCGCCGCAAGGTCCGCTCTGAGCCCATGAACGCACCATGCGCCGTGGGCTGTGCTCACGCTGGGCAGCGGGTCGGCGATGGGAAGCCATGGGCCGACCGGCTACCGGCGGCCGGGCGCGCCGGCCGCGCGGCGTGGCATCCGAAGGTCAGGTCCGAGCTCCGCCGCGTGCCCTGCGGATCACCGCTTCTTGAACTCCTCGATGGCTGTCCGGGCCGCCTGGTGCGCCGCGTCGCTCCCGGCGTGCCCGGAGTCCTCGATGATGTGCAGTCGCGCGTTGGGCCACACCTTCGCCAGCTCCCACACCGTCTGCACCGGGCAGCCCATGTCGTGCCGGCCGTGGATCAGCACCCCGGGGATGCCGGCCAGCCGGTGGGCGTCGCGCAGCAGTTGGCCCTCCTCCAGCCACGCGCCGTTGCTGAAGAAGTGGCGCGCAGATCCGTACGAACGCGATCTGCGCGTCGACCTCGCGGTTGCTGTACATGCCGGGCACGCCGTTGGGCTCGTTCGGAGATGACCGCGTCCTCCCAAGCGAGCCAGTCGGCGGCGGCCTTCTCCCGGATCGCCCGGTCAGGGTTCTCCATCAGCCGCGCGTAGGCCGCCGAGCAGGTCGCCGTCCCGCTCGCCCTCGGGGACGCCGTCGCGAAACCGGTCCCACGCCTCGGGGTGGAACCGCCCCGCGCCCCGGTAGAGCCAGTCGATCTCGGTGCGGCGGGTCGTCGTCACCGCCTGGATGACGATCTCGCTGACCCGCTCGGGGTGTTGTTGCGCGTAGGCCAGGATGAGCGTCGTCCCCCAGGAGGCGCCGCTCAGCAACCACTTCTCGATGCCGAGGTGCTCGCGCAGCCGCTCCATGTCGTCGATCAAGTGCTGCGTGGTGTTCAGACTCATGTCCGCCGCCGGGTCGCTGGCGTGCGGAGTACTGCGACCGCAGTTGCGCTGGTCGAAGCGGATGAGGCGGTAGTACTCGGGATCCCAGGCCCTTGTCGGCCGCTGCGGTGCGCCCGACCCCGGGCCGCCGTGGACGAGCAGGGCAGGTTTGCCTTCGGGGTTGCCGAGCTGCTCGTAGTAGATCCGGTTGCCGTCTCCGGTGTCGAGGAATCCATGATCGTAGGGACTGGTCGGAGGGTAGAAATCAACCATAACCGTTGATCCTACGGGGTGTTCGCGGTCGCCGTCCGTGCCGGACGGCGGCAGCACAGGCCCGCTGGAAGTGCCTCCCAGGCCCGCACGGCAGCAAGGTCAGCAAGGGCAGCAAGGGCAGCAAGGGAGACCGGTACCGTCCGGCGTTCACCGGACGGCCCGCGGCAAGGGCGCCACACCGAGTGGGGGCGCGTGCCGGGTCTTCAGGGCCCTGGAGGAGTACATCCCGCCACGGCCCCGGCCCCGGACGGAGCAGCGAGCGCGCTGCCCGCCGCCGGCCCCGTCACCTCACGCGCCCTGAGGCGTCAGCCACTCCTCGATCCGTCCCGGATAGTCCGTCGTCACCGCGTCCGCGCCCAGCTCCACATACTGCTGGACATGGGCACGCTCCTTGGTGGGCCAGGCGTCGACCTGGATGCCGGCCTCGTGGCACCGGTCCACCAGGTCGCGGGTGAGCTCCGGCTTCAGTTCCGGGCAGACCCAGGTGGCCTTGAGGTCGAGCGCCTCCTTGATCATCTCGTCACCGGGGTGATGGGTGATCAGACCGCGTGCGATGTGCGGCAGCAGCCGTGCCGCCTCCTGGACCGCGGTCTTGCTGAAGGAGGTCAGCACCACCTGATCCGGCAGCGGAGTGCGGCGCTCGCGCTCGGCGAGCACCTGGACCGCTTCCAGTGCCTTGATCTCGATCTGGACGAGGTCGCCGCAGACCTCCATGGCCTCGTCGAAGGTCGGGATGCGCTCTCCCTTCCCGGCGTCCAGGGCCTGGATCTCGGCGAGGCTGAAGCTGTCGACGGGACCGCTGCCGTCGGTGGTGCGGTCCACGGTCTTGTCGTGGATCACCACGAGGTGGCCGTCCGCGCTGAGGCGGATGTCGAGTTCGATGCCGTCGGCGCCCTGAGCGAGGGCCCGCCGGTAGGAACGCAGAGTGTTCTCCGGTTCGTCGGCCCTGGCTCCGCGGTGTGCGTACACCAGGGGTCGACGCACGGGGTGGTTCACAAATGCTCCTTGATCATGGGGCCGTAACGGTCGACCCCCTTGCGCAGTTGGTCGGCGACCGCCGAGAAGGCATCCTGTGCGGGGGTGTTTCCCGACCATATGCGCTGTAGCGCGATATAGATACGGACGTTGGCGTTGGGGATCATCATGCGGACCTGGTCGCCGTGGCGGGTCAGTTCCAGCTGCTTGACGGCCGTGGTGTAGTTCGGGTCGTCCTTCATCAGCTTGGCGAGTACCGGCTCCTTGACCGCGGCGGGCACCACGGGCAGGTAGCCGGTCTCCACGGCCCACTGGGCCGAATTCTCGGGGCGGGCGAGAAAGCGCACGAACTCGGCCGCGGCCTCCTTGCGTTCCCGCGGGACGCGCTTGAACATGCCGAGGCCGCCGCCGCCCGTGTTGACCGCGAACTTCTTCTTCTTGGGCAGGAATCCGGTGCCCATCTGCCAGCCGTTCGCCTCCGCGAGACCCTTGATCTTCTGCAGACCACCGGTGGAGGTGACGAGGGTGGCGATGAGCTGGTTGCCCATCTCGGTGGCGGGATCGTCCGCCATATGGGCGATCTTGTCCTTGAAGATCAGCTTGCGCTGCCACTCCCCCGCCTCGACGGCGCCGCCCTGGTCAATGGTGACGTCCAGGCCCCTGGAGTACGCACCGCCGAACTGCCAGGCACTGCACTGGAACTGCCAGTCCCCGTCGATCTTCTGGTAGGCCTCCAGGGCCACCGGTGTGCCGTTCACCTGCTGCTTGGTGATGCGGTGCGACCAGTCGTAGAGCTCGTCGTAGCTCTCCGGGGCGCGCACCGGCACACCGGCCTTCTTGAAGAGGGTCTTGTTGTAGTAGAAGAGCGGTGTGGAGCGGGCCAGCGGCAGCCACCAGGTGTGCTCCTTGAGGACGCCCTCGCTGAGCAGCTTCGGGTTGTACGTACGGGCCAGCTCACCTGGCTTGAAGTAACTGTCCCAGGGCTCCAGAGCGTCACCGAAGTAGAACTTGAACCACTTCACGTCGGAGAGCACGCACAGGTCAGGCGCCTGCGCGCCGAGCAGGCTGATGACGGCCTTCTGGGCGCACTCGTCGTAGCTGCCCTGGAACTGCACCTCCACGTAGACGTCGCGCTGCTCGCGGTTGAAGGCGTCGACGAGCTTTTGCAGGGCCGGCCCCACGGGGTCCGCGAAGGTGGACCACATCACCACTCTGGTGCGTCCGCGGAACTCGTCGGGCACCGAACCGCCGGGCTGGGAGACCTCTCCCGTGGTCTGGCCGCAGGCGCTCAACGCCGCGGCGAGGCCCAGTCCTGCGCCCGCACCGAGCAGCCGGCGCCTGCCGAGCGCCGGGCCCGCGAGCTCCCGCAGCGAAGGACGCGTCATTTTCCGGCTCCCTGGGTCAGCCCGGCGATGATGTAGCGCTGGGCGAAGAAGAAGACGACGAGGACGGGCACGATCACCATGACGGCACCGGCCAGGATCGCTCCCCAGTTGGCGAAGGTCTCCGTGTTCTTGAGGAAGAGCAGCCCGATGGGCAGGGTGCGCATGTCGGAGCTGCTGGTGATGATCAGCGGCCAGATGAAGTCGTTCCACTTGCCGACCATGACGACGAGGGCGACGGTGATGACCATCGGGCGCGACATCGGCAGCACGACCCGGAAGAGGGTGCGCAGATGGCCCGCGCCGTCGACCTTCGCGGCGTCGGTCACCTCCTGCGGCAGCGTCAGCATGTGCTGGCGCAGCAGGAAGGTGCCGAAGACCGAGCCGAGGCCGGGTGCGATCAGGCCCTGGTAGGAGTTGACCCAACCGAGCTGCGCGATCGTCAGGAAGTTCGGCAGCAGCGTGACATGGCCGGGCACCATCATCGCGCCGAGCAGGAAGAGGAAGAGCCCCTTCTTGCCCGGGAACGGCAGGAAGACGAAGGCGTAGGCGCACAGCAGCGCGGCGCACAGCTCGATCACCGTGCCGACCACCGACACGATGAGGGAGTTGAGGAAGAACCGGCCGAAGGGCGCGGCGGTCCAGGCGTCGGAGAAGTTGGACCAGCGCAGGTGGATGGGGATCCAGTGCGGCGGATAGCTGTAGATCTCCGGGTTGGTCTTGAGCGCCGAGGAGACCAGCCAGTACAGCGGGCCGCCCGCGATGAGGGCGACCAGGACCAGCAGCACGTACAGACCGAGGCGCTGGGCGCGGCGGGTGGCGGAGCGCGGCCGGGCGTCGGTGCTGACGGGGCGGGCATCCGGCACGTCCGGCAGGGAGTCGACGGCGGTCACTGGTAGTGCACCTTTCGCTCAAGGAAGCGCGCCTGGAATCCGGTGATCAGCAGCAGCACCACGAACATGATCATCGCGGCGGCCGAGGCACGGCCCGCGTCGAAGGTGCGGAAGCCCTGGTCGTAGATGAACCAGCTGAGGATCGAGGTGGTGGTGCCGGGGCCGCCGCTGGTCATCACGGCGATCACGTCGAAGGCCTGGAAGGTGGTGATGGTGCAGGTCACCAGGAGGAAGAAGGTGACCGGTGAGAGCAGCGGCATGGTGATCCTGCGCAGCCGCGTCCACGCGCCCGCGCCGTCCAGCGAGGCGGCCTCGAACACGTCCCTGGGCAGCCCCTGGAGTCCGGCGAGGTAGACGACCGCGACGAACCCGGTGTTCTTCCAGAGGTAGACGAGCACCAGCCCGACCAGAGCCCACTTCGAGTCGGTCATCATCGCCGGTGCGGTCAGGCCGAGCGGGGCGAGCAGCGGGCGTATCAGACCGAAGTTGGGGTCGAAGAGGAACAGCCACAGGGTGCCGACCGCGGCGCCGGAGAGCACATACGGCGCGAAGGTCAGGGTCCTGACGACATCCCGGCCGCGCAGCCGCTGGTTGAGCAGCAGCGCGGTGGCCAGACCCAGGATAAGACCGCCCGCGACGACGCCGACCACGAAGAGCACCGTGGTCCACAGGCTGCCGCGGAAATCCGGGTCGGCGAACAAGGAGGCGTAGTTGTCCAGGCCGATCATGTGCCACGACGGGGAGATCATGTCCCAGTCTGTGAGGCTCAGATAGGCGTTGTAGATCACCGGCCAGTAGGCGAAGACCAGCAGGAAGAAGAAGTTCGGGGCGGCGAAGGCGGCGAAGAGCAGATAGTCGCGCCGTCGTCGCCTGGCACGCAGCCGCTGCCCGGCCGCGCCGGCGATCGCCGGGCCCGGCGGGGCGGCGCTGCCGTCCTGCTTCACGTCGGTGGTCAAGACAGCGGTGTCCTTCCCTATGACCGTACGGCGCCCAAGCCGGGCGCAGTCCCGGCACTAGGAATATCAACAAGGTGAACGAGAAGAGAACACTGTGTCGTGTTACGACTTGGCAGCTGACCTGGCCGCGAAATCCATGACGCTATCCGGCACTTCCACTCTGACCTGCGAGAATGGTGCAGTTGAGTGGGTCCGCCCACTCCTCACACAATCGATGTGAGATACCTGAGGCGCATGAGGTGCGTGCGGCCGGGCGGACCTCCGGCCTCGCACAGCGCGGATGGCGCACCGGTGCACGGATCGTGACGGACGCGCGCGAAATGCGTCGACGGACGCGCGCCGGCGCTGACGTGTGGTCAGACGTGCAGGCGTGCGGACGCATCGTCAGAACAGACCGCCGCCGGGCGTCATCGTTCCAGCCCTCGCCCGGCGGCGGTTGTCCCGTCCGCTGACGCGGCCTACGCCCCCGCCAGAAATGGTGAAGATCGTACGGGAGCGCTCCCACAGAAGGTGCACGAACAACGGAGACACGTCAAGACATCCGCAGGAAAACCTCCCCAACAGGGCTGTATCGCCTGAGAAGCGGCTACGGGCGGCAGACGGTCACGGTCCGCACTGCGCACGGTGGCCGGGCGGTCCGGTCCGGTCCGGTCCGGTCCGGTCCGGTCCTAGCGGCCTACGCGGGCACGGCGGCTCCCGCGTCATGGTGGATCGGCACGCCCGCGCCGGTGAGCGGGGCGCCGCTGCCGCCGCGCCGGTGGGCGATGATCTCCGCGGCGATGGACACGGCCGTCTCCTCGGGAGTGCGGGCGCCCAGGTCGAGGCCGATCGGCGAGCGCAGCCAGGCAAGTTCGCGATCGGAGACGCCTTCGTCGCGCAGCCGCCGGAGACGGTCCTCGTGCGTACGGCGGGACCCCATCGCACCGACATAGGCGACCGGCAGCGTGAGCGCCAGACGCAGCAGCGGCACATCGAACTTCACGTCATGCGTGAGCACGCACAGCACGGTACGCGCGTCGACCTCGGTACGTGCCAGATACCGGTGCGGCCACTCGACGACCACCTCGTCGGCGCCCGGGAACCGGGCGCGTGTCGCGAAGACGGGCCGGGCGTCGCAGACCGTCACGCGATAGCCCAGGAAGGCCCCGACGCGCACCAGGGCGGCGGCGAAGTCGACCGCGCCGAAGACGATCATGCGCGGCGGCGGGGCGGCCGACTCGACGAAGAGGGTGAGCGGCGCATCGCAGTCGGCGGCCGCGCCGCCGACGGACCGCAGCTGCACCGTCCCGGTGCGGCCCACGTCGAGCAGTGCACGCGCCTCGGCCGCCGCCACGCGGTCGAGACCGTCGCCGGCTAGACCGGCACCGGGGAGTCCGTCACCGGCGTGCTCGGCGCCGGTGACGCGCACGCCTTCGTACGCTCCGGGCGCGTCCTCGTCCACGCCGAGCCCGCCTTCGTACGAGCCGTCCTGGTGGACGCACAAGGCGCGCCCCAGCAGTTCCTCGGGCCCCGCGACCACGCGGGCGAGCGCCGTCGCGCGGCCCGACGCGACGGCGGACAGCGCGGCGGTGACAGCGGTGACGGCGGGCCCCGACGGCGCGCCGACGCGCACCGGTGTGACGAGCACGTCGATGACGCCGCCACAGGTCAGCCCGGCGGCGAAGGCGTCCTCGTCGCTGTAGCCGAAGCGTTCGACGACGGACCTGCCGTCGTCGAGCGCCTGCCGGCACAGCTCGTAGACCGCGCCCTCCACGCACCCGCCGGAGACCGAGCCGAGCGCAGTGCCCTCACTGTCGACGGCGAGCGCGGCGCCCGGCTGCCGCGGCGCGCTGCCGCTCACGGCCACCACCGTGGCGACCGCGAACGCGCGCCCCTGCGCGGCCCACCGGTGCAGTTCCTCGGCGATGTCCAGCATGTCGGCCTCCTGTCGGGGTCGTTGCCGGTGATCCTTAGCCCTTGTGCGCATACCGCCGCCGGCGCACCGAACCGGGCCCGTCCAGCACGGCGTACGCGCACGGCGTGATCACCCGCCACGGACGTACCGTACTCACCCCGTCCGCGTCAGATGCTCCGGCCGCACCGGCGCATGGGTGAGCTCAAGGCCTGTGGCGTCACGGATGGCCGCCAGGATGGCAGGGGTGGACGACAGGGTGGGGGCCTCGCCCGCGCCCCGCAGGCCGTAGGGGGCGTGCGGGTCGGCGAGTTCGAGGATGTCGACGGGGATGGCGGGGGTGTCGAGGATGGTCGGGATCAGATAGTCGGTGAACGACGGGTTCAACACCTTCGCGGTCACCGGGTCGACGCGGATCTCCTCCATGACCGCGATACCGAGCCCCTGGACGCTGCCGCCCTGGATCTGACCCGCGACGGACAGCGGGTTCATCGCCTTGCCGACGTCCTGGGCGCAGGCCAGCTCGATGACCTTCACCATGCCGAGCTCGGTGTCCACCTCGACGACGGCGCGGTGCGCGGCGAAGGCGTACTGGACATGGCCGTTGCCCTGCCCGGTGCGCCGGTCGAAGGGCTGGGTGGGGCGGTGGTGCCACTCGTGCTCATGCTCCACGGGCTCGTCGCCGAGCACGTCCGCCAGGTCGGCCAGCACCTCGCCGCCATCGGTGACCACCTTGCCGTTCTCCAGCAGGAGCTCCGCGGTGGCCCACGCCGGGTGGTACGAGCCGAACCTGCTGCGGCCCCGCTGAAGGACCTCGGCGCGCACCTGCGCGCAGGTGTTGCGTACCGCGCCGCCCGTGACGTACGTCTGGCGGGACGCGGAGGTCGAACCGGCCGAGCCGACGCGGGTGTCGGCCGGCTGGATGGTCACCTGGGCCACGCCCAGCTCGGTACGGGCGATCTGGGCGTGGACGGTGATACCGCCCTGGCCGACCTCCGCCATTGCGGTGTGCACGGTGGCGACCGGTTCGCCGCCGATGACCTCCAGGCGCACCCTGGCCGTCGAGTAGTCGTCGAAACCCTCCGAGTAGCCGACGTTCTTGATGCCGACGGCGTAGCCGATGCCCCGTACGACGCCCTCGCCGTGCGTGGTGTTGGACAGGCCGCCGGGCAGTTGGCGCAGGTCGGGGCCCTCGGAGGTATCCCACTGGCGCTGCGGCGGCAGCGGTCTTGCCTTGACGCGGCGCAGCAGCTCGGCGACCGGCGCGGGCGAGTCGACAGGCTGTCCTGTCGGCATGAGGGCGCCCTGTGTCATGGCGTTGCGCTGCCGGAACTCCACCGGGTCCAGGCCGAGCCGGGCCGCGAGTCGGTCCATCTGCGCCTCGTAGCCGAAGCACGCCTGGACCGCGCCGAAGCCGCGCATGGCGCCGCAGGGTGGGTTGTTGGTGTAAAGCGCCAGGGCCTCGATGTCGACGTGGTCGACGACGTACGGTCCGACGCAGAGCGAGGCGGCGTTGCCGACGACGGCCGGCGACGAGGACGCGTAGGCACCGCCGTCCAGCACGATCCGGGCCTTCACGTGGGTGAGCCTGCCGTCCTTCGTGGCCCCGTGTTCGAAGCGGAGCTTCGCCGGGTGGCGGTGGACATGGCCGAAGAAGGACTCGAAGCGGTCGTAGACGATCTTGACGGGGCGGCCGGTGCGCAGCGCCAGCAGACAGGCGTGGATCTGCATCGACAGGTCCTCGCGCCCGCCGAACGCACCGCCGACCCCCGAGAGCGTCATGCGCACCTTCTCCTCGGGCAGGCCGAGCACGGGGGCGATCTGGGCGCGGTCGGAGTGCAGCCACTGAGTGGCGATGTACAGGTCGACCCCGCCGTCCTCGCCGGGCACCGCCAGCCCCGATTCGGGCCCGAGGAACGCCTGGTCCTGCATGCCGAAGGTGTACTCGCCGGTGACGACGACATCGGCGCGCCGGGCCGCCGCCGCGGCGTCACCGCGGACGATGGGCTGGCGGTGCACGATGTTCGGGTGCGCCACATGCGCGGCGTGGTGGTCGTCGCGGCCCGCGTGGAGCAACGGCGCACCGGGCGCGAGTGCGGAGGGCTCGTCGGTGACGACGGGCAGTGCTCGGTACTCGACCTTGATCTTGGCGGCGGCGCGGCGCGCGGTCTCCGGGTGGTCGGCGGCCACCATCGCGACCGGTTCGCCGTGGTGGCGGACGCGGTCGTGGGCGAGGACCGGGGTGTCCTGGATCTCCAGGCCGTAGTGCCGTACGCCGGTCGGCAGGTCGTCGTAGGTCATGACGGCGTACACACCGGGCTGGGCGAGGGCCGCCGCGGTGTCGATGGAGACGATCTCGGCGTGCGCGACGGGAGAGCGCAGGATGTGGCCCCACAGCATGTCCTCGTGCCACATGTCCGAGGAGTACGCGAACTCGCCCGTCACCTTCAGCATCCCGTCAGGGCGCAGCGTGGACTCGCCCACCCCGCCCCTGGCCGGTGACTGCTGCGTGAGACCGGTGGGCGTCCCCGCCGTGCCGGACGTGCGGGCCCGGACCGCGCCGGACGGCGACTGCGGGCGCGGCACGGATGCGCTCGGTGTGTTCGGTGTGCTCGGTGTGTTCGGTGTGCTCGGTGTGCTCGGTGCGGGCACGGTGCTCGGTGTGTTCAGTGTGTTCGGTGTGTTCATCAGGGTGCCTCCCCCTGGCGGGCGGCGGCCAGGCGGACCGCGTCCATGATCTTCTCGTAGCCCGTGCAGCGGCAGAGGTTGCCCGACAGGCCCTCACGGATGTCCTCGTCGGACGGGCTGGGGTTGCGCTCCAGCATCTCGTCGGCGGCGACCAGCAGCCCCGGGGTGCAAAAGCCGCACTGCACGGCGCCCGCGTCGATGAAGGCCTGTTGGACGGGTGAGAGTCCGGCGACCGCCGGCGCCTCGTCCACCTCCGCGGCCAGCCGGCCGGCCAGGGCGGGTCCGTGGCGTTCGGTGCGCTGCCTGGCGTAGTCGGCGAGGCCTTCGACCGTCACCACCTCGCGGCCCTCGACCTGCCCCGCGGCGACCAGGCAGGCGCAGACCGGCACGCCGTCGAGGCGTACCGTGCACGAACCGCACTCGCCCTGTTCGCAGGCGTTCTTGGAGCCGGGCAGGCCGATGCGCTCGCGCAGGACGTACAGCAGGCTCTCGCCCTCCCACACGTCGTCGGCTTCCTGCTGACGGCCGTTGACCGTGAAGCACACGCGCATTACGCGGCTCCTCCTTCGTAGCGGGTCTCGGCGCGAGCGGCGCGGTACGCCTGCCAGGTCCAGGTGAGGGTGCGGCGGGCCAGGACACCGACGGCGTGTCTGCGGTAGGCCGCGGTACCGCGCACATCGTCGATGGGTTTGCAGGCGGCGGCGCACAGCTCGGCGAACTGTGCCGCCAGCGAGGTCCTGATGTCCGCGCCGCTGTCCCACAGCCGCTCCTCTTCCAGAGCCGCGTTCAGGAACTCCTCGGCCGTGGCAGCCCGGATCGGGGTCGGCGCGGCCGAGCCGATGCCGGTGCGCACGGTCCGCGTCGACGGATGCAGTGCGAGCCCGAAGGCGCACACGGCGATGACCATGGCGTTGCGCGTGCCGACCTTCGAGAACTGCTGCGGCCCGTCGGCCTTCTTGATGTGCACCGCTCTGATGAGCTCGTCCGGTGCGAGGGCGTTGCGCTTGACGCCGGTGTAGAAGGAGTCGATCGGGATGAGCCGGGTGCCGCGCACCGACTCCGCCTCGACCTCGGCGCCCGCGGCCAGCAGCGCGGGATGGGCGTCGCCCGCGGGCGACGCGGTGCCCAGATTGCCGCCGACGCCGCCGCGGTTGCGGATCTGCGGGGAGGCCACCGTGTGTGCGGCCAAGGCGAGTCCGGGCAGCTCGGGACGGAGGTGGTGCATGATGTCCGTGTATGTGACACACGCTCCGAGGCGCACGGTCCGCTGGTCGGTCTCCCAGGTGGACAGCTCGCTGATGCGGTTCAGGTCCAGGAGGTGGCCCGGCCGTCGGTGATCGAAGTTGATCTCGACCATCACGTCCGTGCCGCCCGCGATCGGCACGGACGCCGGATGCTCGGCCTTGGCGGCGAGCGCATCTTCCCAGCGGGCGGGGCGAAGGAAGTCCATGAGCGGTTCTCTTCTTCGTCTGGTCGTCCGGTCCAGTGTGCGGTCCGGACAGCTGAGGGTCGGTTCACCGGCTGTCGGCGTTTCGGTTCATTTCCGGTCGAGCTGCTGTGCGGTGCGCTCCGTTGTGGTGACGCTCCCATCCGGTCTGCCGACTCGCGCGCGCCCGGGCGCCGCCTGCCCGGTTGTCCAGGGCGCCGGCGCCCGGACGGTCCACTGTCCGTCGTACGGGACCGTGCGCACCTTCTCGTCGTGCCTACCAGTACACCGCGTCGCGCGCGGGCAGGGTCAGTCACCGAAACTCTGAAGGCATCGGCTGGCCGGACGGTGGGCTTTGTAGATTCGTATGATCCGGGTGCATGCCGGGGTGTCGGCTGCCCGGCCACTCCCACAACAGATCGGCGGCAACGAGATGCGGCTGCGCGCACTGCTGGAGACCGACGCGCTGGGTCTCAGCCTGCTCGGCGGCGAGGACGACCTCGACCGCGTGGTGCGAGGGGTGATGACCACGGATCTGCGGGATCCGAGCCGCTATCTGTCCGGCGGGGAACTGGTGCTCACCGGTCTGGCCTGGCGGCACGCGCCCGCCGACTCGGAGCGCTTCGTCGCCCTGCTCGCCGAGGCGGGCGTGGCGGGGCTCGCGGCCGGGGAAGCCGAACTCGGCGCCATCCCCGAGGACCTGGTTCAGGCCTGCGCCCGGCACCGGCTGCCGCTCTTCGCCGTCCACGAGTCGGTCGCCTTCGCCGGTATCACCGAGCACATCGTGCGCCAGGTCTCCGCGGAGCGCGCGGCGGACCTGGCGGCCGTGGTGGACCGGCACCGGCGGCTGATGACCCCGGGCCCGGCGGGCGGCGGTCCCGACGCCGTGCTCGACCTGCTCGGCTCCGACCTGGACCTGCGGGCCTGGGTGCTCTCCCCGACCGGGCGGCCCGTCGCGGGCTCCCGCCTGGCTGGCGCCGCGCTCCCCGCCGACGTGGCCATACAGCTCGCCACCGCCCATCTGGCCGCGGTCCGCACCGGCCGCCGCGGACCGCACCGGGTGGCGATCGGCCCCACCATGTACTCGCTCTTCGCCATCCGCAGCTCAGGAGCGCACCGCCTCGCCCCGGGCCCCGAAGCCCTCGCGGGCGACGACGCCGGTACGGCGGCGCTGTCGGACTGGCTGCTGGCGGTCGAGACCGACGCAGCGGACTGGCCCGAGCGGCGGCTCGATCTGCTGCACGGCGTCACCCAGTTGATCGCGGTCGAGCGCGACCGGCGTGACGCGGCCCGTGCGGTGCGCCGCCGGCTCGCCCAGGAGGTCCTGGAGCTGGTGCGCACGGGAGCGGCGTCCGCCGAGATCGCCGCCCGGCTCAGGGCCGCCGCGCCGGTCCTGCTGCCGGGGCTCGTCGCCGCGCCGCACTGGCAGTTGGTGGTGGCACGCTGCGAGGTGCCCACCTGGGCGGCCCGGCCGTCCCCGCCCGCACCGTACGCCCGCCGCGCCGAGCGGCCCGGTGCGGCGGACAGCGGCGCGTACGCGGCCGAGTACGCGGTACGAGACGCCGCACGCGGCGGGGCGGTGACGGACGGTGAGGCCGCGCAGGTCGGTTCCGCAGCGGGCACGCGAGGAGCGGCGGGGCCTGTCGCGCAGGCGCTGCTGGAGGAGATTCTCGCCGGCCCGCACGCGAGCGGCACCGAGCCGTCCGTTTCGCCGCCGGCTCGCTGGGACTCGGCCGGCGGCACCTCCATCGCCGTGGCCCTCTCGGGTGACGAGGCGATCGCGCTGGTCGCGCTGCCCCCGGCCGCTGCGGACCACGAGGAGGCCGCGGACCTGCGCGCCGAGGAGCTGCTGGCAACGGTGCGTGAACCGCTCTGCGCGGGGCTCGGCGACGACGGCCGGCTCACCCTCGGCTTCAGTGCCCCCGTACGGTCGGCCGAGGCCCTGCACGGCGCCCTGGAGGAGGCCAGGCACGCCCGTCGGGTCGCCGCCGCCCGCACCGGCCGGGTCTGCGCCGCGGGCCACCGGGAACTGGCCTCGCACGTCCTGCTGTTGCCGTTCGTGCCCGACGACGTACGGCACGCCTTCACGGCCCGGCTGCTCGACCCGTTGCGCGACTACGACCGGCAGCACCGGGCGGAGCTGATCGAGACCCTGGAGGCGTTCCTCGACAGCGACGGCTCCTGGACCCGGTGTGCCGCGCGGCTGCATCTGCATGTCAACACGTTGCGCTACCGCGTAGGCCGGATCGAACAGTTGACGGGCCGTGACCTTTCGCGGCTGGAAGACAAGCTGGATTTCTTCCTGGCCCTGCGGATGAGCTGACACCGCCGCAGGACGGCCGGGCCCGGCGCACCGCCGGATGGCCACCTGGTTTCCACCACGGCCCGACTTTGTGAAATCATTCACTCACGCCCTCTTGGCCGGGCCTGTTCTTCCGTGCTGAGATGCGGCCACGACTCAACATCACAAAGGTGTGCTCGGGGAGGGAACGTGGCGCGTACCGCCATGTCTGGTACCGGAACGACCGCAGGAAACGATCCACTCCAGACCGCGGTATGGCGGTTGCGCTCGCGCGCCTGCTGGGCCGACGCGGCTGCTCTCCTGGAAAAGCCGGCGGCCGACGACGCATCGGCGGCGCTGCAGCGCGTCACGCTGCTCGTCGAGCGCTGTCTCTACACGGAGCAGGGCTGGGCGGAGGCCGAGGACGCGCTGCGTACCGCGGAGGCGCTGGCACAGAGCGACGACGAGCGGGGCGCCGCCGCGTGCGAGCGCGGCCATCTGGCGTACGCGGCCACCCTGCTCAAGGTGCGCGACCGGGCCGACGAGGCACGGGCCGCGCTGGGCCGCGCGGCGGCGCTCATCGCACCGGGCGCGGCGGGACGTGCGCTGCTCGACTTCCGGCGCGGTCTGATCGCCGAGAACCTGGCCCACTCCACGCAGGCCGCGCGTGCCGCGTACCGCAGGGCCCACGCGGGCGCCACGGCGCACGGCGATGCGCTGCTGCTCTCGTTCACCTGGCGCCACCTGGCGGGTCTCGCGCTGCGCGACGGCGAACTCACCGAAGCCCGGCACGGCTTCACGGAGTCCCTGCGGATCCGCGAGGAACTCGGTTACCTCGTCGGTACGGCACCGGCGCTCGTCTCGCTCGCCGACGCCGAGGTGGAACCCGAGGCGGGCCGGCTGCGCGCCGAGGCGAGCCGCCTCTTCAGGCTCCTGGGCGGCCTCCCGACCTGGCTGGCGGCCCAACTGGAGCCTTCGGCCGCGTAGCGGCGTTCCGGCGGCGCGCAGGGTCTGGCGGCGCAGTGGTTCACCAGGGCAGGGAGCCCAGCGGGTTCCCGTGCTGGTGACCATCTGCGCCGCGCGCCCGGCGGCCCGGGCTGTTCAGTCCTGCGCCGCCTCGGTGAAGTGGTCGCGTACGAGGGATTCGACCAGCGGCAGGTCACGCGCGCTCAGCGCGTCCAGCAGGACGGTGTGCTGGGCGGCGTGCGCAAGCAGGGCGGCGCGGTGGCAGGACGGGTGGCCGCTCAGGCGGGGCCACTGCGCGCGCCGGTGCAGTTCGTCAACGGTCCGAACCAGCTGCTGGTTACCGCCGAGGCCAAGCAGCGCCCGGTGGAAGGCCCGGTCCGACACCGCGTAGCCCACGCGATCCGCGCAGCCCGCCGGCAGCGCGGTCGCCTCGGCCAGCGCACTCAGCTCCGCCCACCGCCCGGCGGGAATGCTGCCGGCCAGACGCAGCACGACGGGAACCTCGATCAGGGCCCTGACCTCGGCGAGTTCGGCCAGTTCGCGGGCGCTGTGGCAGATCACCCGGAAGCCGCGGTTGGGCACCACCTCCACGGCACCCTCGCCCGCCAGCTGCTGCATCGCCTCGCGCACCGGCGTCGCGGACACTCCGAAACGCTCCCCCAGCACCGGCGCCGAGTAGACCTCCCCCGGCGCCAGTTCGCCCTCCACCAGGGCGGCACGCAGGGCGTCCAGGATCTGACCGCGCACGGACACCCGGCGCACCTGCACCCGCTGCCCGGGCTCGGGGTTGCGCCCCGGGACATCGGCCGGAAACTGTGCGGACAGCAGTTCCGACGGCAGCCTCGGCTGCGGCCTCTGGTCGTGCGCGGGCCACGGGGCCCTGTCGGGCCTGCTGCGCTCGCCGGCGCCGGGCGTGTGCCCAGGACGCCGGGCGTCTTTGGGGTACGCCTGCCGGTCCGGTGCGGCCTGCGGAGACAGGCGCTGGTCCGGCAGCACGAGGCCCCCCGATTGGTCCCGGCCGTCCGACGGTCCCAGGGGCTCGGGGCGGGTCGCCCAAACGATCCGGTGAGGCTGGTCCGGCGCACTCGGCTGCTCCGGCGGCCCCGGTCGATCCGGTGAACCCGGCCGAAGGGGCGGATCCGGTTGCCCGACGCCGTCCGAAGGCCCAGAGTCCACTGCCGCGCGCAACCCTGCGGTACCGGGTACGGCATCCCGCGTACTCGGGTGCTCCACTGCCGTGCTCCTTTTCCCCGTCGTGCACACCTTCGCGCCGGTTGCACCGTAGCGGGCGATGTGCTCATTCCGAGCAGCACGATAGGGCGACGACGCCCCTGTTGAAACCTCGATCTTGTCGGGTAAGGTAAGGCTTACCTGTAAATGATCGAGGTTCGGTGATTTTCGCATGCCAGCTCCCGCCATGGTCGGCCGCGCTGTGCGGCGCGGCGCCGTGCACCAGGGCGCCGCGGACGCACCGGCAGTCTCCGCCATGGCGGACGCCTACGCCCGGCTGGCCGCGGTCTTCCCCGACCTGCGGGTGAGCGAGCTGGGCGCAGACGAACCGGCCCCGACAGGCGAGGGCTGGGTCACGGCCGACCAGCTCGCGGCGGGCGGCAGCGCCCTCGACGCCTTCCTGGCCTGGGACGACGCGCAGGTGCTGCGCGACCACGGCCGCCGAGCGCGCCCCGATGTCGTCGCGACCTTCGCGCTGCACCGGTACGCGTGGCCCGCCTGCCTGCTGATCACCGTCCCGTGGTTCCTGCACCGCCGGGTGCCGCGCTATCCCGTGCAGCACGTCTCGTACCAACGCACGCTGGGCCGGATGGCGGTGCGCACCGGCACCTTCGCCTGCCTGCCCGGAGATCCGGCGGCCACGCTGCCCGGGGCGCGGGTGGTCGCGGACGACCAGGCCCTGCGCGCCGAGGTGCGGGACGCGGTCGCGGAGCACCTGGCACCGGTCCTCGCCGCCTTCGGGCCGCGGATGCGCCGCCGCAGCCGCGCGCTGTGGGGCATGGCGACCGACGAGATCGCCGAAGGGCTCTGGTACGTCGGCCATCTGCTCGGCGAGGACGAGGAGCAGCGGGCGAAGCGGGAACTCGGGCTGCTACTGCCGGGCGGCACCGCGCCGTACCCTACGAGCGCCGCGTTTCGCACGCTGAGCGCCCCGGACGGCCAGGAGCTCGCCACTCGCGACCGCGCGAGCTGCTGTCTCTACTACACGCTGCGCCCCGAGGACACCTGCGTGACCTGCCCGCGCACCTGCGACGCGGACCGCATCGCGCGCTTGAGTGGACACCGCGGCATCTGAGGCTGCCGCACGGCGCTATTCTTCCAACCCTCCGGTATGGGGCCGTCGTTCTCGTCAGTCGAACGCAACTGACATGATTCCCGCGGGAGTTCGAGCGAACGCCACCGCCCGCTGCATCCGGGCGCCCCTTTGGCGTCCTCTTGCCCCGAAACCCCCGGCCGGTCACCGGAACTGAGCCACCATGGCGCCCGAAACGCCCGAACCCGATGCAAGGGACCCAGATGAGACTTACCGATATATCGCTGGACTGGTTGCTGGTGAGCGCCATATTGCTCCTGGGCATGGGTGCGGTGGTTGCGGTCCTGGCACGCATGCGGCGAGCCGGGGAGAAGAGCTCCAGCGAGGACTCGTGGGAGCGCAGCGAGGAACGCAGGCGCCGCAAGGAGGCCGTGTACGCCAGCGCGTCGTACGCGCTGCTCTTCTGCTGTGCGGCGGTCGCCGCTGCGCTCTCGTTCCACGGTCTGGTCGGTTTCGGACAGCAAAACCTTGGCCTGTCGGGCGGCTGGGAATATCTGGTTCCGTTCGGACTCGACGGTGCGGCGATGTTCTGCTCCGTGCTCGCGGTGCGGGAGGCCAGCCACGGTGACGCCGCGCTCGGCTCACGCCTGCTGGTGTGGCTGTTCGCCGGGGCGTCGGCCTGGTTCAACTGGGTGCACGCACCGCGCGGCCTGGGACACGCGGGCGCCCCGCACTTCTTCGCCGGCATGTCGATGTCCGCCGCCATCCTGTTCGACCGCGCACTGAAGCAGACCCGCCGGGCCGCACTGCGCGAGCAGGGCCTGGTGCCCCGGCCGCTGCCGCAGATCCGCATCGTCCGCTGGCTGCGTGCGCCGCGCGAGACGTACGCCGCGTGGTCGCTCATGCTGCTGGAAGGTATCCGCACCCTGGAGGAGGCCGTCGAGGAGGTACGCGAGGACCGTCGACAAAAGGAGCACAACCAGCATCTGAGGCGCACTCAGGAGCGCCGCGAGCGCGCCCGTCTGAAGGCACTGACCCAGGGTTCGGGCAGGTGGCCCACGCGCGGCGGCCGGCAGATCGAGGCACCGGCCGTGACCGCCGGGCCCAGCGGTTCGGCGCCCGCGCTGACTTCAGGGGAGAGCGGTACGGAGTCCGCCCTGTCCCGGCCCGAGCAGCTGCCGATGCGCACCCGGCCGAGCCTGGAGGCCGTCAAGCACACCGAAGCGTCCTTCGACGCCTTCCGCTACAGCGATCCGATCGCCGTCGACCTCACCGCGGAGGACGACACCCAGACTTTGCCGCGTCTGGACTCCCTGGAGCGCAAGCTCAAGGATCTTGAGCAGCAGTTCGGCTGAGGCCGGGGCCGACCCCGGGGACGGGCTCAGCCCGAGGCCGCACAGCAGCGGCCGGACGCCGGTCACCGGCTCGGTCACCGACCGGTGTGGCGTCCGGACGGACGGCGCTGCCGCCGCGTGCGCGGCAGCGCCGCCCGCAGGCCCGCGAACGCCGAGGCCGGTTGCGTACGAACGCCATTCCCGCAGGTGACGCCTGCTCCACCGGATGCGGTGGCCGGTGCCGGTCACTGACCGCCCGCCTCCAGTTCGAACCACACGACCTTGCCGCTCCCTTCGTCCTGCTCCCCGCCCTGGGCCTGTACCCCCCAGGCGTCCGCGAGGGACTGGACGAGCATCAGCCCCCGGCCGTGCGTGCTGCTGTCCGGGCTGGGTGAGCGCGGCCTCGGGACGTGCGTCGTGAAGTCCCTGACCTCCACATGCAGGCTGTACGGATCCACGATGGCGGTCAGTACGGCGTCACCGTCGGTATGCAGCAGTGCGTTGGTGACGAGCTCGGTGGTGAGCAGCTCGGCCGTCTCGGACCGCCCCGGCTTCCCCCAATGCTCCAGCAGTGTGCGCAGTGCGTGCCGTGTCTCCGGAACCGCCCGGAGATCTCTGCGGCCGAGCCTGCGCCGGAATCTCGTCCGCTCGGTATCCCGTGCTCGCCTCGCCATGTCCCCCGTCCACACGTCGCGACCGTTCCTTCCTCCTCGGATTCCCCCTCGAACAGGTACACGAGATGCATGCCCCACCCACCCTGCCGCACTCATGTCCTTTCATGGGACACCCGCTGCGTCATGACGAGGTCATGACCAGGTCATAAAGGGTCATGACTGCGTCATAAGTCAGGACGGCATGCGCCCGCCTTGGAAAGCGAGCCGCGGGGCGGCACCGGGCCGCGACCTGCGAGGTCAGGGGCCGCGACGCGGACCGCAGGAAGCCGTCGGGAAGCACGCAGGACTGCTCCGCCGCCGTGAAAGAAACACCCGCGCCGCTCATCGGCACGAACGTGTCACAGGCGCCCGGCACAACGTCCCGGCCACCACGGCGGACCGGCCGCCATTCCTGCCGACCGCGAACGGCGGGACGTGCCCGGGACACGCTCCTCAGGGTCGCGGTACGTTCCGCAGGTTGGAGCGGGCCATCTGCACCATCCGGCCGACGCCGCCGTCCAGCACCATTCTCGACGCGGAGAGCGCGAAGCCGGTGACCATGTCGGCACTGATCCGCGGCGGGATGGAAAGCGCGTTCGGGTCGGTGACGACGTCGACGAGAGCGGGACCTTTGTGCGCGAAGGCTTCCTTGAGCGCGCCCGCGAGCTGTTTCGGCTTCTCCACCCGCACCCCGAATGCCCCGCAGGCCCGTGCCACCGCGGCGAAGTCGGGGTTGTGCAGGGCCGTGCCGTGCGCGGGCAGGCCGGCGACCAGCATCTCCAGTTCCACCATGCTCAGCGAGGAGTTGTCGAACAGGACGATCTTCACCGGCAGCCCGTACTGGACGAGCGTCAGAAAGTCGCCCATCAGCATCGAGAACCCGCCGTCCCCCGACATGGCCACGACCTGCCGACCGCGGTCGGTGAACTGGGCGCCGATCGCCTGCGGTAGCGCGTTCGCCATCGAGCCGTGCGAGAAGGAGCCGATGATGCGGCGCCTGCCGTTGGGCGTCAGGTAACGCGCCGCCCAGACATTGCACATGCCGGTGTCCACGGTGAACACGGCGTCGTCCGCGGCGAGCTCGTCCAGCACGGACGCCACGTACTCCGGGTGGATCGGAACGTGCTTCTCGACCTTGCGGGTGTAGGCCTTCACCACGCCTTCCAGTGCGTCCGCGTGCTTCCTCAGCATCTTGTCGAGGAACCTGCGGCTGGGCTTCGGCGTGACCTTCGGGATCAGACAGCGCAGCGTCTCGCGCACATCGCCCCAGACGGCCAGGTCCAGCTTGGTGCGGCGGCCGAGGTGTTCGGGGCGGACGTCGACCTGAGCGATCTGCACATCGTCGGGCAGGAAGGCGTTGTACGGGAAGTCGGTGCCCAGCAGGATCAGCAGATCGCACTCGTGGGTGGCCTCATAGGCGGCGCCGTAGCCGAGCAGACCACTCATGCCCACGTCGTACGGATTGTCGTACTGGATGAATTCCTTACCGCGCAGCGCGTGTCCCACCGGTGACTTGATCTTCTCCGCGAACTGCATGACCTCGGCGTGCGCCCCGGCCGTGCCGCTACCGCAGAAGAGGGTGACCCGGTCCGCGGCGTCGATCATCGCGGCCAGCTGGTCGATCTCCGCGTCGCCCGGGCGCACGGTGGGACGCGAGGTGACGAGGGCGTGTTCGGCGGCGCGTTCGGGTGCGGGCTCGTCGGCGATGTCACCGGGCAACGAGACCACGCTCACCCCGGACTGCCCGACCGCGTGCTGGATGGCCGTCTGGAGCAGCCGTGGCATCTGCCGCGGGTTGGAGATCAGCTCGCTGTAGTGGCTGCACTCGCGGAACAACTGGTCCGGATGCGTCTCCTGGAAGTAGTTCAGGCCGATCTCGCTGGACGGGATGTGCGAGGCGAGGGCGAGCACCGGGGCCATCGAGCGGTGGGCGTCGTACAGGCCGTTGACGAGGTGCAGATTGCCGGGCCCACAGGATCCGGCGCAGGCCGTGAGGTGGCCGGTGACCTGGGCTTCCGCCCCGGCCGCGAACGCCGCGGTCTCCTCGTGCCTGACGTGGATCCAGTCGATGCCGGCATGCCGGCGGACGGCGTCCACGACGGGATTGAGACTGTCGCCGACGACTCCGTACAGCCGCTTGACCCCGGCGCGTACGAGGATGTCGACGAACTGCTCGGCGACGTTCTGCTTGGCCATGGCTTCGGCACTTCCCTCGGCGGTCCTGAAGCGTTCCGGCGGCGGCACCGGCTGACGTCTCCTGTCCAGGTAGGCACAGGGCCGGGTTTTATGCCTCCCGCGGCGGGACAGCCGCGCCGATGTCTACGCAGACCGCGGAGGCCGCCGTCGGAACGCCGGCGGCCTCCTTCAGGCCTCCCAGACCGCGGCGAGCGTGCGGTCGTCCGCGTATCCCTTCACCCTGACCTGGGCGTCCGCGAGGAACTCGGCCAGGCCCGGAGGGTCACCCTGCGTCCAGCGGGCGGCGAGGTGGGCGGTCAGGGCCGGTGCGCCGAGCAAGGGCTCGGCGAGGCCGGGACTGCACAGCAGCAGGGTGTCGCCGCCGGTCGCGGACACGGCGCGGAAACGGAAACGGAAGGCAGCCTGGGGCGGCGTGGGCGCGGGCGGTCCTCCAGCGCCGCCTTGCAGGTCCGGGAGGTACCCCCAGGAGCTCGGCGGCGTCGGGATGCCGAGGTTCATGGTCAGCCGGTCGCCTTCGGGGCCCTCGGTCGACAGCGGACCGTAGCCGGGCAGCGCGTCGGGTGCCGCTTCGGACGGGTACGGCTCGATGTCCTGCCATGTGCCGCCGCGGATTCGGAAGAGGCCGCCGGGCCCCACCCCGAAGAAGATCCGCAGTCGGCAGTCGGGATCAGCGGGCAGCAGCAGACAGCGCAAGGTGGCCGTGTACTCCTCGGCGCCGACGCCCATCTCCTGGGCATGGGCGCGCAGCCTGCCGAGACTGCGGTCGGTCAGCCGGTGCAGCCCTGCTTTGAGCGGGCCGCGCAGCCCGGCGCGCATGTCCTCCGCGAGACTGCTGTGGTGGCGGCCGACAAACCTGCCGATCTCCTGGCACGCCTCAGCCGCCGCACGGTGCGCCCCCGCCGTGGCCCGGGCGCCGGTGGCCATCGCCACCAGCACCAGCGCCTGATCGCCGGTGCCGAAGCGGGCGGTGAGCAGGGAGTCACGGCGCGGCTCGCCGCGGTACCTGGCCGAGTCGCCGCGAACGGAGGCCGCGCGCAAGGTGCTGGTGCCGTAGCAGGCACCGTCCAGCACGGTGTCGGCGACAAGCTCACCGAGCCCGTCCGGATCGGCCTGCGGCAGCGCGGTCGGCTCCGCTTCATAGGTGGGCGGCCGGTCACCGACGTGGCGCACGCGAGCGGGGACGGAGGCGAAAGGCGCGGGTGTCGCCTCGTTGGAGATGTCGGGCTCTGTTCCGTAGCCGAGGTCAGGTGCTGACGCGTAGCCGGGGTCGGGCGTCGCCTCGTAAGGGGTGCCGGCTGGCGGGCCGTACGTGGCGTCGGGCACCGTCCCGTACGAAGTGCTGGACGCCGGCGCCGGCCCGAAGAGGACGTCGGAGGGCGCCTCGTAGCGGGTGTCGGAGGCCAGGTCGTAGGGGGCCTCGGGTGCCGTGCCGTATGTGGTGTCCGGGGCTGGGTCGTAGGCGGGGTCGGGCGCCGTCCCCGGGTCGGGCGGCACCTCGGGGTCGAGCGGGGCCGGAGAGCGAGGGGCCGTGGGCTGGAGCGAGGCGTCGGGCGGCGCTTCGTGGGCGGCGCTGGCGGGCATCTCGTATGCGGCTTCGGGTGGTGTGGCGGGGTCTACTGCGTCAGGCGTTGCACCGGAACCGGCTTCGGGGCTCGCTTCGGGGTCCTGCGGAGTGGACTGCCGGGGGTCGGGGCCGAACCAACCCTCGGCGGCGCCGCCGGAAGGCCGCCACTCGGGCGGTTGCCAGTGGGACGGCTGCCAGGTCGGCGGCTGCCAGTCGGTGGGCTGCCAGGCGTCGGAGGCGGCCGGTTTCGCGGGGGCGTCGGACGGGGCACGGGGGGCCGGGGGCTCGTCGGACGTGGAAGCGGCTCCGAGGTCGGGCTCGGGGGTCAGGCCGGTGGGCTCGGGTGCGGGCTCGGGCTCGGATGCGGCGGGCTGCTTCCATGACCGGAGCGACAGGTCCCAGAGCGTGTCGGCCGGATCCGGCACGGCCAGTTCGGGATCCGGGACGGGTGCGGGTGCGGACGCCGACGGAGTGGCGGACGGTGCCGCTCCGGAGACGTCGGGCAGCCCGTCCTCGTAGGTTTCGGGTGCCTCGTCATCGACGATGCCAGGTGCGCCGTCGTCGTAACGGCGCAGGGCCTTGGACTCGTAGCCGGCTGAGGCGTCGGACTCCGGGGTGTCGGGTGGGCCGGGGGTGGCGCGGTCCGGGAAGGTGGTGGGCGGCTCTGAGAAGGGCGGCGGTCCTGACTCGGAAGGCGTCACCGAGCCGTCGCGCCGCTCAGGGATGCGTGGCGGCGTGGTGGTGCGGGACGTACGGGGCGGCTCGGGAGCACGAGGCGGCACCAGCGGCGTGTCCGCCAGCGTGGTGCGGGCCGAGGCGAACCGGTCGTCGATGGTGTCCTCGACACGGGCGGGTCCCGCGTCGTCGGTAGCGCCGTCGTACAACTGCCTCCACCAGTCGTCCTCGTGGCTCGAATACCTCTCCCCCTGCTGACTCATGCCCTTATTGTCCACCGCTCGGGCTGCCAAAAAACGGAGCCGACACGAAAATCCCGTGCAGACTCCGATTCAGCGACGCGAAAGACCGCCCGGCGCCCCCACCTCCCGCGGGAGAGCGGCCCGGCGGTCGCCGGTGTGACCTGGGCCTGCGGCGTGTCCTGTCGACCGGACCCGGGTCGCGGTCTGGGCCGCGCCAGCTCCGCTCGCATCCGCGCATTCCCCCGAACGGGTGACGCCGTCGGCCCCGACTTCCTGCGTTCCGCATGGTCGTCGAGTACACCGCGGCACGTCCACGCGAGCCCGGCCCAGAGCCGCGCCGACCGAGCCGAACAGGGGCTACCACGGCAGTTTTCCGCCATATATGAGTTATCGGATATATGTACGGCAGGCGACGGCGGATCTGCGTTCCCGCGCGGTCTTTGGCACTCTGGTCAGATGGGGGTGTCGGAGCTCCTGCTGGTCGGCCTGGTCATGCTGCTCGGTCTGGGCGGCGTGCTGGCTCCTGGTGTGCCGGGATCGTTGCTGGTGTGGGCGGCGGTGCTGTGGTGGGCGCTCCAGGACCGCAGTGACCTGGCCGGCGTGGTGCTCGCCGGCGCCACCGTCGTCCTGCTGGCCGCTCAGGCGGTGCGCTGGCAACTGCCGCCACGGCGCCGGCGGAAGAACGGCGGCATCACACACCGGCTGGCGGTACGTGCCGGGGCGGGGGCTCTCATCGGGTTCTGCGTTCTGCCGGTGATCGGGGCGGTACCGGGCTTCCTCTGCGGGATCTACCTGGCCGAGCGGCTGCGTCTCGGCGGCCGGGGCGAGGCCGTCACGGCGACCAGAACGGCGATGCGGTCGGGCGGCTGGAGCGTGCTCATCGAACTCTTCGCCGGCCTGCTGATCATGGCTGCCTGGCTGGGCGCAGTGATCTGGAGTTGACGCTCCGGCCCGGTGGCGCGCCAACAGGCCGGGCGGCGCCTTGCGGCGGTCGTACGTCCGAAAGACCGTACGACCGCCCTCGGCCTGCCCGGTGCACGGGCCCGCCCCCGGAGCTCAGTCGCCCCGGAACGCGGACCCGGACCGCCACCGAACGGCCGGTGTATGTCAGTCCAGATGACCCCGTTTCGCCTGCATGGCCGCCCGCCCCTGGGCTCCGCGGAGTTTCCACTGGCGGCGCAGCTCCGCCCGGACCCGGACATCCGTCTTGGCGACGATGCGCTCGTTCTCCCGCAGGAGTTTGCGGTAGCTGTCGAGGCGGCGCTGGGGCAGGGTGCCCTCGTCCAGGGCGACGAGGACCGCGCAGCCGGGCTCCGCGATGTGGGCGCAGTCGTGGAAGCGGCAGTGCTCGGCCAGTTCCTCGATTTCGGAGAAGACCTGGCCCACCCCCGTCTCCGCGTCCCAGAGCCCGACACCGCGCACCCCTGGCGTGTCGATGAGGACACCGCCACCGGGCAGGACCATCATGTTGCGGGTCGTGGTGGTGTGCCGTCCCTTGCCGTCGACGTCACGGGCGGCCTGGACGTCCATCACGTCCTCGCCGACGAGCGCGTTGGCGAGGGTGGACTTGCCCGCCCCGGACTGCCCGAGCAGCACGCTCGTCCCGTCCGCGACCAGCGCCGCGAGCACGTCGACGGCCTCGCCGGTCGTCGCGCTGAGCAGCAGCACCTGCACGCCGGGCGCCGTCTGCTCGACGTCCCGCACGAGATGCGCCCGCGTCGCCGGATCCGGTACGAGGTCGGCCTTGGTGAGGGCCACCACGGGCTGCGGGTCAGAGCCCCAGGAGAGTGCCGGCTCGCGCAGCAGTGCCTCGCCGCTCGAACTCGACATGGCGAGCGAGAGGAACCGCTCGATCCGACCGAGATCCAGCTCGGCGGCGAGCGACACACAGATGATGATGTGGTCAATGTTCGTGGCCAACACCTGGCCGTCGGAACGCTTCGACGACGTCGACCGTACGAAGGCAGTACGCCGGGGCAGCAGTGTCCGTACGTACCGCGGGTCAGCGCCGTCGGGATCGACGGCGACCCAGTCCCCCGTGCACACGACCTTCATCGGGTCACGGGGAACGACGAACTCGGTGTCGGCGCGCATGGTGCCTTCGGCGGTGATGACGTCGCACAGACCACGATCGACGCGTACGACACGGCCGGGCACCAGGCCCTGCGCGGCGTACGGGGCGAAGTCAGCCTCCCAGTCCGCGTCCCAGCCGTATGAGGTCAGCGGGTGCGAGGAATCCGAGGAAGAAGAGGAGGAACCCAAAAGGGAAGAGGAAGACAAGGGGTGACCCTTCACAAGGGAGGCCCCGGCAAAGGAGAACGCGTGAGGTCAGCCGGCGGCCACGGAAGTGGACTTGATGAGCTTTCGGATGCGGGCAGCGCCCAGCGCAAAGACACTCATCGGTCAACACCTCCCAGAACACACACGAACGGTCACGGCGGCCTGCGGCCACCACACGGACAAGAGAGACGGTAACCGCCCGCATCATCCACGCGCCACCTCTTTTCTCCCGGCGAGCCGCAGCGGGCCGCGGTCGGCGTCGCAAGACCGGGCCGCGGCGGTCGGCGAACTGACTGAGTCGGTGCGGATAGCCGATGGCCGCATGCCGAGGGCGTCCAGCACTGTGAGGTCATGACGATCTCTGACGCCAGGTTCATGCCCGGCATCGAGCTGTCCAAGGTCCTCTACGAGGAGTCGGTACAACCGATCCTCCGGGAGGCGTTTCCGGGAATGCGGTACGCGGCCGCCCGGGTCGGCAGCGGCTCCGAGGTCCTGGGCTTCGACACACCGCGGTCCGCGGATCACGAGTGGGGTCCACGGCTGGAGGTCTTCCTGACCGCCGAGGACCACGCTCAGTACAGCGCGGACGTCCGTCACCTCCTGGCCGAGCGGCTGCCGAAGCAGGTACGGGGCTGGCCCACGCACTTCCAGGAGAGTGGCGATCCGCTGGACCCGGTCGGTCGCATGCAGCCGGCCGATGGCCCGGTCAACCACCGAGTGACCTGCTACGACCTGGACGGATGGCTCACCGAACGGCTCGGACTGTGTGCGGCCGATGCACAGGTCAGCGTTGGCCAATGGCTGGCGATGCCGCAGCAGCGGCTCGCCGAGACCACCGGTGGCACGGTTTTCCACGATGCGCTCGGCACTCTCACCGGGATCCGGCGCAGGCTGCGGTGGTACCCGGAGCAGGTGTGGCGGTACCTGTTGGCGTGCCAGTGGCAGCGCATCTCGCAGGAGGAGGCGTTCGTAGGGCGCTGCGCGGAGGTCGGGGACGGCATCGGCTCAGCCGTCGTGGCCGCCCGGCTGGTGCGGGATCTGATGCGTCTGTGCCTGCTGCTTGAGCGCCATTACGCCCCGTACAGCAAATGGCTCGGCAGCGCGTTCAGTCGGCTGCCGGTAGCCAAGTCGCTCACCTCGACGCTGCACGGTGTACTGGCGGCGACGGACTGTCCGAGCCGGGAAGCGCACCTCTGCGACGCGTACGAGTCCGTGGCCACGCTGCAGAACGCCTCCGGACTCACCACGCCGGTGGAGCCGAAGTGCCGGCCTTACCACGCGCGCCCCTTCCTGGTCCTGCACGCCGAACGCTTCGCACAGGCGCTCGCGCAAACCGTCACGGACCCGGACCTTCGCACGTTGCCGCTGGTGGGAAGCGTGGACCAGTGGGCGGACAGCACCGACCTGCTCCAGCAGCCCCGCGCCCTTCAGGCCGCGACGCTCGCGATGCCTTGAGCCTTCGACTTCGCCGAGCCGAGCCCCAGGGGCCCTGGGCGAGCGGATCGACGACGGCCGGGCAACCCCGATCCGCGGAGTCCGACCTTCGGCTCGCAAAGATCGGGCCCGCAGTCGCTTGGCGAACCCGCTCATCAAGTCAGGACTATCAGGTCGAGCCGCTATCGTGCGGCAGTGACCGGTTCTACAGAGCCTCCATTGCTCTTCCTCGATGTCGACGGCCCTCTCATTCCCTTCGGAGCAACGCCGCAGCACTACCCAAACGGCTATCCGACCTATCCGGTCCCCGAACCACAGAGGGCCAACGCGAATCCGTTGCTGGCCAGGATCAATCCGGCGCACGGGCCCCGGTTGGCGGCGCTGCCGTGCGATCTGGTCTGGGCCACGACATGGATGGCGGATGCGAATGAACACATAGCCCCGCGGATCGGCCTGCCGCAGTTGGCAGTGGTGATGTGGCCGAAATCATCCGAGCAAGAAGAGCAGGACGAGCGAGACGGACTGCACTGGGAAACCCGCACTCTCGTCGACTGGGCTGCCGGACGCTCATTCACTTGGGTCGACGACGAGATCACTGACACCGATCGCGCCTGGGTATCCACGCACCATTCAGGACATTCTCTGCTCCACCGCGTCGACCCCCGTCTGGGCCTCACCGAATCGGACTTCATCACTCTCGACGACTGGTTGCGCAGGACTTACCAGGCATCCATGTTGCGCGGCGCGTCTTGAACTTCGATAGGTCGTCCTGGAAGCGCACCGGAGTAAGCGTTCAGCGACCTTGAAGTGCCAGGTCACAGGATTTCCCGACGTTGAAGAAAGGTCTACACTTCGCGCGCTGTGGCGTGATCGAATAGGGGATGACATCGTTCTGGAGCGGCAAGCGGATACGTCTGCGCGGTATCGAACCTGACGACTGGACCGCGTTCATGCGCTTCGCCGAGGACGAAGAGCGGATGGGGGACCTGCTGACCCCGCCCCGTTCCGCCGAGAGCTTCCGTGCCTGGGCGAAAGAACATGGCGCCGCCAAGTCGGACGGCGACTGCTTCGGGTTGGCGATCGAAGCCGTCGGCACAGGAGAAATAGTCGGTGCTGTCGGCTCACACCAGGCTGACCCGCGTGCGGGCTGGTTCGAGTACGGCGTCACGATCGGCGCTGATCATCGGCGTAGCGGTTACGCGGCAGAAGCTGTGGTGATGCTGCTGCGTTTTATGTTCGCCGAGCGGCGCTATCACAAGTGCGAAGCGCGAATTTTCGCCCACAATGAAGCATCGCTGATACTTCACCGTCGGCTCGGTTTCATCGAAGAGGGTCGCCTCCGCGATCACGTGTTTCTTGCTGGCCGACACCGTGATCTCGTCATGATGGGCATACTCGCTGACGAGTTCGCCCGGCTGCACTCGATGAGCGAGCCCGATTGCTCCGCGGCAGGCCCAGGAGAGAAAGGCAATGCGTGCAAACGCTGCGACTTCTGCACCCCGAATGACTCCAGCGAGAGCCGACTACCGGAGGCGAAGGAGAACCTGTAGGAGACGCCGGCCGACGTCCCACTCACCGACGACGAACGCGCCGCGTCGCGCCGAACAGCATCCGGCGAACGTCCGGATCCTGACGATGACAGGCTTGCCGGTCCTGCGGTACTGGGCTGCGAATCGCGGGAGAAGAGACCTCGTTCACTCCAGGTGCGCCACTGAAGCGACGCCCACGACGGACAGGTCAAAATGGTCGGACAGGTGCTCCAGTGTGGTGACCGCGCAGGAGGGGACGCCCTGTCGCAGCAGCTCGATCGGTACTGCACGGTCACCGATCAGGGTGCGCAACAGGTCCACGGTGACCCCGCCATGCGTCACCAGGACGGCAGGGCCCGGATTTTTCACGTCGATCAAGCAGGCGCGCAACCGTTCGGCGGCGGCTCGGGAGGAATCGCCGCAGGGCGGAATGAAATCCCGATCCGCCACCGTGGTCATCCAGTCCCTCAGGAATTCCTCCTTGGGGCGGGCGCCGTCCCAGTTCATCCGCTCGCGGAGACGGTCGTCTCGCTGAACAGACAGCCCGGTCCGCGCGGCGATGAAACCCGCGGTTTCACGGGCCCGCCGCAAAGGACTGCTGGACACTGCCCGCAGACCGAACTGCCGTAACCACTCGGCCGTCCTGGCAGCCTGTCGCCGTCCGAGATCGGTCAGGCCCGGATCACCCGGATGACGTTCCTTCTCTGCGTGCTGCACCAGATAGATGAGGGTCACGCCGGCAGCCTGGCCGAACACCGCGGTATCGGCCACCGGATATCCGGTGGCCGACTCGGTCAGGCTGTGAACGGCGAGGAGCGGCCTCCTCGGCGGATGTACTCGGTGTGCGGCGCGTGGCGTCTGCGGCCGGGCTTCCTCAGACCCCGACCCTCGCCGCCAGTTCCCGTCGGGCCCGGGCCGCGGCGCCGACCGGTACCGCGTCGGCGGCCAGGGCTGCCCTGACCAGCCGGACCGGGTGACCGCTGACCGGCGGGTCGGCGGCCAGCGACGCCAGGATGAGAGGTTCCAGCAGGGGCCAGGCGCGGCTGACTCCGCCGCCGACCACCACCGTGGTGATGTCCACGACGCCCGCCGTCATCACGATCGCCCGGGCGATCCCCACGCCGGCGGCCCGGTACACCGCGAGGGCGTCCTGGTCACCGTGGCCGGCGGCCTCGGCGACCTCGCGGGCGGTCAGCCGGCGGCCGGTGCGGTCCGCGTAACGGGCGCCGATGGAACGGCCGGAGGCCAAGGTCTCCAGATGGCCCCGGCCGCCGCACGAGCAGGGCAGTTCGCCGAAGCCGGGGATGTGCCCGATCTCGCCGGCCGCGCCGTGCGGCCCGGCGAACAGCGCGCCGTTGGTCCACAGCGCGCCGCCGACGCCGGTGCCCAGGGTCATCCCGAGGACGTCCGACTCGCCGCGCACGGCGCCGCCCGACACCTCCCCGTAGAGGAAGGCGTTCACGTCGTTGTCCAGGAAGGCCGGGACGTTCAGCGCCTCCTCGACGGCGTCCGTCACCGCGAAGCCGGCCCAGCCGGTGAAGGAGTCGCTGGCCACCAGGATGCGGCCGGTGGCGGAGTCCACCACACCGGCCGCGCCGACGCCGGCGCCGAGGAGGTGGCCGGGGGTGCGCGCCAGCAGCGGGGCCAGCGCGCCGAGGGCCGCGCCGATCATGGCCCGGCCGCCGTCGGTCGCCGGGGTCGCCACCTCGGCGCGGTCCAGCACGGTCAGGTCCTCGGCGCAGAGCACCACCTGGGTGGTGGTGCCGCCGATGTCCACACCGGCGAAGAGCGTACGGTCACCGGATCTCACGCCTGGACCTCCGTCCGGCCGGCCGCGAGAGTGGCCAGGCGTTCGGCTCTGCGGCTGCGCTGGACCACCGGGTCGGGCACCGGCACGGCGGCCAGCAGCCGGCGGGTGTAGTCGGTCTCCGGGTGCAGCAGGGTCGCGCCGGTGGCGCCCTGCTCCTCGATCCGGCCGGCCCGCATCACCACGACGCGCTGGGCGAAGTGCTGGACGACGGCCAGGTCGTGGGAGACGAAGAGACAGGCGAAGCCCAGCTCGTCCTGGAGTTCGGAGATCACTTCGAGCACCGCCTCCTGCACGCTCACGTCGAGCGCGCTGGTGGGCTCGTCGGCGACCAGCAGCCGGGGCTCCAGGACCAGGGCGCGGGCCAGGCTGACCCGCTGGCGCTGACCGCCGGACAGCTCCCTGGGGGCGCGCCGGGCGAGTTCGCGCGGCAGTCGGACCCGGTCGAGGACGGCGGCGACCTTGCTCTGGCGGTCCTTGGCGGTCAGAGCGCGGCGGTGCACCCTGAGCGGCTCGGCGATGCACTCGCCGACCGTCATCCGGGCGTCCAGCGAGGCCACCGGGTCCTGGAGGACCACGCCGATACCGGCCCGCAGCGCCCGGCGGGCCCCGGAGCGGGTGCGGGCCAGGTCGGTGCCGAAGAGTCGGACGGTGCCGGAAGTCGGCGGGATCAGACCGAGCGCGACCCGGGCCGCGGTGGACTTGCCGGAGCCCGACTCGCCCACCAGACCCAGGGTCTGTCCGGCGTGGACGGTCGAGGCAGACCCCGTCCAGCGCCCGCACGGCGCCGCTTGCCGCGGCCGAACACGCACGGAGATGTCGTGGAGTTCGACGGCGGGCTCGGCGTCCGTACGGGGGACGGCGGCCGGCGCCGGCGGCTGGCCCGGCTCGGCGACCGTCGAGCCGGGGCACCGCGGCCAGCAGCCGCTTGGTGTAGTCGTGGGACGGGCGGCAGCAGCACGTCCTCGACAGGGCCGGTCTCCACGATCTCGCCGTGGTACATGACGGCGACGCGGTCGGCGAAGTCTGCGACGACGCCCATGTTGTGGGTGACCAGCAGGACGCCGGTGCCGGTCTCGACGGCGAGCCGGCGCAGCAGGTCGAGGATCTCGGCCTGCACCGTGACGTCGAGCGCGGTGGTCGGCTCGTCGGCGATGAGCAGGGCGGGCTCGTTGGCGATGGCCATGGCGATGACCACCCGCTGGCGCTGTCCGCCGGAGAGCTGGAAGGGGTAGGCCGCGGCCCGTCGCTCCGGCTCGGGTATGCCGACCTTGCGCGAGCAGTTCGACGGCCTCGGCGGCGGCGTCCTTGGCGGACGACCTGGCGGTGGTTGCGGATCACCTCGGCGATCTGCTTGCCGATCCGGGTCAGCGGGTCCAGCGCGGTGGCCGGCTCCTGGAAGACCATGGAGACGGTCCGGCCGCGCAGCGCCGCCAGTTCGGCCTCGCGCGGCGCCGACGACCTCGGTGCCGGCGATGGTGGCGCTGCCGGTGGCCCGGGCGTTGCCGGGCAGCAGGCCCATCGCGGCCAGCGCGATGGTGGACTTGCCGGAGCCCGACTCGCCGACCAGGGCGAGCGTCTCGCCCGGCGCTGACGTGCAGCGAGACGCCGCGGACGGCGGGCACCTCGCCGGTCTCGGTGGTGAAGATGACGCCGAGGTCGTCGAGTTCGAGGATCGGCCCGGCCGGCGGGGCGGCGGAGCCCTGGGTGGCGGTCATCCGCGTCCCCTCACGTCGAATGCGTCGCGGAGTCCGTCGCCGATCGCGTTGAACGCCCACACCACCAGGATGATGGCCAGGCCCGGCGGCAGGATCAGCCACCAGCAGCCCGAGTAGGCGGCGGTGAGACCGGCCGAGAGCATGCCGCCCCAGTCGGTGGCCGGCGGCTGGACGCCCAGGCCCAGGTAGGAGACGTAGGCGACCAGCAGGATGGCGTCGGCCACCTGGAAGGTGGCGGCGACGACGATGGTGGAGACCGAGTTCGGCAGGATGTGCCGGATGATCGCCCGGGCGTGGGTGCCGCCGATGGCCCGCAGGGTCAGTACGTAGTCGCGGTTCTTCAGGGTCAGCGTCTCGGCCCGGACCAGCCGGGACGGCACCAGCCAGGAGACGCAGCCCGAGGATGACGATCAGTCCCGACAGGCCCGGGGTGGTGATGGCCGAGACCACCAGCAGGATGAAGAGCGCCGGGATCGCGATCCCCGCGTCGACGACCCGCATCATGACCGCGTCGATCCAGCCGCCCGCGTAGCCGGCGGCGGCGCCCCACAGGGTGCCGATGCACGGTGGCCAGGACGCCCGCGGCGAGGCCGACGATCAGCGACACCTTGCCGCCGTACATCAGCCGGCCCAGCTCGTCGTGGCCGACCGCGTCGGTGCCGAGCCAGTGCGCTGCGCCGGGGGCGAGGTTGACCTGCTGGAGCATCGTGTGGGTCTGGTCGGTGGAGTACACCAGCGGACCGACGAAGCAGAACAGGAAGAAGAAGACGACCACGGCCGAGTCCCGACCACGGCGAGCCGGTTGCGCAGGAAGCGGCGGACGGCGAGCCGGGAGCCGGACGCCGCAGCCGGCGCGGCGGCCTGGCCGTGCCGGGCGCCTGGCCCGGCTGCGATGACGGCGCTCATGCCCGACCTGCCTTCACTCGGGGGTCGATGATCCGCTGGACGATGTCGGCGAGCAGCGTGCCGACCACGGTCGCGACCGAGATGACCAGGACGCAGCCCAGCAGCACCGGGTAGTCGGAGGACTGCGCCGCGGTCCAGAACAGCAGGCCCATGCCGGGGTAGTTGAAGAGCTGCTCGACGACGAGGGCGCCGCCGAAGAGCACCGGCACGTAGTAGCCGAGCATGGCGACACCGGGGTCAGCGAGTTGCGGAACACATGCCGCCACAGGATGGCGCGGGAGCGGGAACCGCCGGCCCGCGCCGTCCGGACGTAGTCCTCGGAGAGGTTCTCCAGGGTGGCCGCCCGCATGTAGCGGCTGAACACCGCGATCATCGAGGCGGCGCCGGCGACGACCGGCAGCACCAGCGCCTGCGGGCTGCGAGAACACCTGGGCGAGTGTGTCCCCCTGCGGGGCCTGGGACGGGAACCACGGCAGCACCTGGCTGAACACCAGCACCAGGATCAGCCCGAGGAAGTACACGGGCGTGGAGTAGGCGATGAAGCTCAGCGTGGTGATGACGTAGTCGACGGGCTTGTTGCGCCGCACGGCCTGCCACATGCCCAGCGGGACGGCCAGCAGCAAGGCCGACGATCGCCGACAGGACGGTGAGGACCAGGGTCTTGGGCAGCCGCTCGGCGATGAGCTGGGAGACCGGCTCGTTGAGGGTGTAGGAGGATGCCGAGGTCGCCGTGCAGCAGCTGGTTCAGGTAGTAGAGGTACTGCACGGGCAGTGGCTTGTCGAGGCCCTGCTCGTGGTTGAAGGACGCGATCTGCTGTGCCGTGGCCTGCGGGCCGAGGATCCCGCGAGCGGGACCCCCGGGCAGGGCGTGCAGCAGACTGAAGACCACGATCGTCACGATGAGGATCACCACGACGGCCTGGAGGACCCGTCTGATCAGGTACGAGGGAGTGCTCATGTGTTTTCCGGTCGCTTCGGCTCAGTGGTCCGCGTGGTCACCGGCCGGACTCACTTGGTGGTCCACTTCCACTGGCGGGGTGGAAGTTGGCGAGCGAGTCCTGGGCGAAGCCGCCGAGGCCGTTCTTGACCACCGAGACCTGGTAGTCGGGCTCCGGCAGCCAGACGACCGGGCAGGTCCTTGGCCAGGGCGGCGCTGTACTTCTGCACCGCCTCGTCGGAGGAGGAGGTGGTGGTCTGGGTGATCAGCTTGTCGACGGCGGGGTTGGAGTAGTTGCCGAAGTTGGAGCCGCCGCCGGTGGCGAAGAGAGAGTCGCCGGTCGGGTAGGCCGGGAAGTACCAGCTGCCGGCGGTGCCGAAGAACGACAGCTGCCACTTGCAGCCGGACTGGCCGGCCGTGCACTGCGCTGGCCTGCGAGAGCACCGAGTTGACCGGCGCGGTCTTGATGGCGAAGTCGATGCCAGTCTTGGCGAACGACGACTGCAGGGCGCTCATCATGTTGTCGGTCACGGTCGAACCGGACTGCGAGAGCACCTGCATCTTGAACTTGGTGCCCTTGGCGACGCCGGCGCCGCACTGGTCGTCGCCGGTGCCCGGGCTCGCGCACACCATGATGCCGCCCTGCTCGCTCCAGCCGTGGCTGGTCAGCAGCTTCTTCGCCTTGGCGGTGGAGAACGGGTACGGGTTGTTCTTCTGCTCCGACGAGACGAAGGACGAGCTCTGGCCCTGCGGGATCGGGCCGTAGGTGGAGACGGCGGTGCCGTTGAAGACGACCTTGGACAGGGTGGCCTGGTCGACCGACATCTGGATCGCCTGGCGGGCGTAGAGCTGCTTGAAGACGGCGCCCATGGCGGGGTTGTTGAAGTTGTAGGGCAGGTAGGTGATGGCCCAGCCGGACCACGGCTGCACCGTGTAGCCCTTGGCCGCGAAGGACGACTTCTGCTTGAGGTCGGTGGCGTTGATGTAGCCGTAGTCGACCGTGCCGGCGCGCAGCGCGTTCTCCTCGGCGTCGGTGGTGGTGAACGGCAGCAGGTTCACGTTCTTGATGTGGGCCTTGCCGCCGCCGTCGTACTTGGCGTTGGCGGCCAGCTCTACCTTGCCGGCGGTGGAGAACGACTTGATGGCGTACGGGCCGCTGACCGTCTTCCACAGCGGGTCGGTGGCGTAGCCGGAGATCTTCTTGGCGGCGTTGTTCAGGTACGCCCAGACCTTCTTGGCGCCGGCGGGGGTGCGGTCGAGGTCCGACACGTTGCCCGAGTCGCTGGTCTTGTCCCAGACGTGCTGCGGCATCGGGCGGATCATGCTCAGCTCGTTGGCGAGCATCCACTGCTGGTTGTACGCCTTGTCGAACGTGATGGTGAAGTGCGTGTCGTCAGCGATCTTCAGCGAGGTCCAGTTGTCCGGCGCCTTGCCCGGGCTGTAGCTGGCCCACTCGGCCTTGTTGGCCTTGACCAGGTTGAACCAGAACTCCACGTCGCGGGAGGTGATCTGCTTGCCGTCGCTCCAGTGCCGGTCGCCGAGGGTGATCGTGACGCTCTTGCTGTCCTTGGCGAAGTCGGCGGCGGTGGCGAGCGAGTCGTCCTTGTTCCAGCCGACCTTGCCGGTGGAGCCGTCGTAGGCGACCAGCGGCTCCCAGAGGGACTGGGATATGGAGGAGTTGTTGGTGTTCAGGTGCGCGGCGGTGCCGACCGGGAGGATCCAGTTCGGCGTGAAGTTGGCCGGCAGCGCGTAATTGATGGTGTCCGAAGAGCCGGCGGCGGACGACGAGGTGCCGCCGCCGGAACAGCCGGTCAGCAGAGCGCCCGCGGTGACAGCGGCGCCCGCGACGAGGGCCCAGCGGCGGCTGTTCGCCGTGTGAGCAAGGAACATGACTCTCCTCAGAATGAAAGGACCCGTATGTGTCCCGGGAACCGGGGCCGGGGGCTGCGGGACCGGCACTGCGTTCACGACAGCTAACGCCGGACACGCCGAAGAAACAAACAAGA